>POSG01000045.1 GCA_003314535.1 Geobacter sp. | reverse complement strand
GGGCCACACCCGTTCCCATCCCGAACACGGAAGTTAAGCCCCTCAGGGCCGATGGTACTGCACGGGCAGCTGTGTGGGAGAGTAGGTCGCCGCCGGGATCTTTCAAACAAAGCCCCGCTTCTCGATTAGAGATGCGGGGCTTTGTGCGTTCCGCAATGTGATTCGATGGTGTCGCTTATTTGAAGGTTTCTATGTAAGAGATACCATCTTTCGGAATGATGTACGTCTTGTTCAATTGTTTATCATAGAAGAAAAAGAAATTGTCATTTGATTCGAGAACTATGCAGGTGTCCTGATTAATGTTGAAATCCCTGGCGAAGTGGTAATGGTTTTTTGTCAGGTTGTGCAATGGTTGACTCATGGCCAAATCCCGTTGGTAGGTAGCTGTCGAAATGATTATCAGGAGATAGAAAAAGAAGGTGTTGAAATAAAAATACAAAAAATACGAACCATGGTCGCCTTTGAAGATCATTTTGTAAAGCAAATAGTCGCAACCAGCAAAGATTGAGAATGAAAGCAGATAATATCCCATAGGGTGGCTATTATTCAGCATTATGATACCAGTTGCGAATATGACCATCGGCCCGCAGGAAATTAAGAAGGTGAGTATTCTATGATGTATTGATTTTTTCTTTTCAAGCACAAAATATCTAGCTATATAGCTGCTGACAAAAGCAAATGGTATGGCTACTATAATAAGATATACTTTCTCCAGGCTTGAGGCCAGGTAGTCCTGAATTGTGAAGTATCTTTCCACCTCAATGTTGAAAAACCTGAAGTAAACATAATTGTAAACAAAACCGGTAAGCAGAAAAATTGCCGTAAGGCGAGATAGATACTCTGAATATCACTTATTTGTATCAGCCTGTTTGTTTTGACTGTATTTACCATTGCCTGAGGTAACCTTTTCCACTCCTGGGATTCTTTCATCGGATTTGTCCAGTTCAATTCCTGTTTGCTTACTCACAAATTATATCACACCGTCGTAAATCTTAATGGCTGCCTTGGAATATTCTCCATAGGGAAAGTTGAGAAATGCACTATGCTCAGCTTTTCTCCCAAGGGTTACTTTTGCGAATGGAATCCACATTGTCAAAGTTCCGTTTCAGCAACGTCCTTTCTGAAATTGCCTCGGGACAGCATGCCATTGTTTTCTCGTGCTTATCGAGTACACTTGAAAATAATCTCACATGGGAGACCGCGTGATGCCTGACTTTATGGTGATTTCCCGGAAATGGAGAAAATGGTATGAAAAAATTGATTACGACAATTTTATTTCCGCTTCTCATTGTCCTCGTAATAGAAGTCCAGTCGAATGAAGCGCAGGCGGTCCCCAGTTTTGCGCGGCAGACGGGCATGTCATGTTTCGCGTGCCACACGGTTTATCCCGAACTGACGCCATTGGGGCGTGACTTCAAGCTGAACGGCTATGTGATGACCAAGAGCAAAAAGCCCTACG
>POSG01000044.1 GCA_003314535.1 Geobacter sp. | reverse complement strand
CCGACGACGACGGCCGCACCACCAAGCCGGGCGTGTTCGCCGGGGGCGACATCGTCACCGGGGCCGCCACCGTCATCCTGGCCATCGGCGCCGGCAAGAAGGCCGCCCGCGCCATGCACGAGTACCTCATTGGAAACGATATGGAGAAGCGGACCGGCTCCGCTGAAACGAGTGCAGGCAATGTTTCCGCTGCCGCGATGCAGTCGGCAGAGCCGGGCGGCACGGGCGCGTTCCCCGCAGCCTGAGCGTGGTTTGGTAAAATTACAGATACAGCGATAACGTAGCCCTATGGTGAATATTCCGCTACGATTCTACTTGGAAAGAGGAGGCAATAATGTCCTACGTCGAGTCCGTACTTAATTCCGTTGTGGCAAGGAACCCCAACGAGCCTGAATTCCATCAGGCGGTCAAGGAAGTCCTCGAGTCGCTGGAGCCGGTGTTCGAGCGCGATGCGAAATTCGAGCAGCAGCGCATCCTGGAGCGCATCACCGAGCCCGAGCGCACCATCATGTTCCGCGTGCCCTGGGTCGATGACCGGGGCGGCATCCAGGTGAACAAGGGATACCGCATCGAATTCAACAGCGCCATCGGCGCCTACAAGGGCGGCCTCCGTTTCCATCCCTCGGTCAACCTGGGCGTGCTCAAGTTCCTGGGCTTCGAGCAGGTGTTCAAGAACTCCCTCACCACCCTGCCCATGGGCGGCGGCAAGGGCGGCTCCGATTTCGATCCCAAGGGCAAGTCCGACAACGAAGTGATGCGCTTCTGCCAGTCCTTCATGACCGAGCTGTTCCGTCACATCGGGCCGGTCACCGACGTTCCTGCCGGTGACATCGGCGTCGGCGGCCGCGAGATCGGCTACCTGTTCGGCCAGTACAAGCGCCTGAAAAACGAATTCACCGGCGTGCTGACCGGCAAGGCCCTGAACTGGGGCGGTTCGCTGATCCGTCCGGAGGCCACCGGTTACGGTTCGGTCTACTTCGCACAGGAAATGCTCGCCACCAAGGGCCAGTCCATCGAGGGCAAGACCTGCCTGGTGTCCGGCTCCGGCAACGTTGCCCAGTATACCGTGGAAAAGCTGCTGCAGCTGGGCGCCAAGCCCGTTTCACTGTCCGACTCCAACGGCTCCATCTACGATCCCGACGGGATCAGCGCAGAGAAGCTCCAGTTCGTGCTCGAACTGAAGAACGTCCGCCGCGGCCGCATTTCCGAGTACGCTGCGAAATATCCTTCCGCCAAGTTCATGGCGGGCCAGCGCCCCTGGTCGATTCCCTGCGACTGCGCGTTCCCGAGCGCAACGCAGAACGAGATCAACGGCGCGGACGCCGCCGAACTGATCAAGAACGGCTGCAAGCTGGTCAGCGAAGGCGCCAACATGCCGAGCGACCTGGATGCGGTGAAGGTCTTCCTCGACAACAAGATCTTCTACGGCCCGGGCAAGGCAGCCAATGCGGGCGGCGTGGCCACTTCCGGCCTGGAGATGTCGCAGAACGCCCAGTTCATGAACTGGTCCCGTGAAGAAGTCGA
>POSG01000043.1 GCA_003314535.1 Geobacter sp. | reverse complement strand
AAAGGAAAAGACATCTTCAACCGTCTCGTTCTCGTTGTAAGGAGGGACAGCGGCTATCGCTCCGTGTCCGACCTGAAGGGCAAGACCGTCATCCAGCCGCTGGGTCTCTATGGGAACGGCCGCAATCTTTGGCTCGACACCTTGCTCATGCGCAAAGGCATTAAGAAGCCGGAAAGCTTTTTTTCGAAATCAAGGCAGGTTTTGAAGCCATCAGCAGCCATCCTGCCGGTGTTCTTCCGCAAAGAAGACGCGTGCATCGTTACTCGCCTAAACCTGCAAGTGATGTCCGAACTCAACCCCCAGCTCAGTAAGGAGTTGCAGGTGCTGGAGGAATCACCTCCGCGGCCGAGCAGCGTCATTGCCGTGAGAAAGGAGCTCCCCGCAAGGCATAAGGAAATAGTGCGCGAGGTTCTTTCAACCCTTGATCGGGACGCCCAGGGAAAGCAGCTGCTCACACTGTTTCGCATGGACAGGCTCGTACCGTATCGACCCGAATACATGGCCAATATGGAAGAGCTCTTAAGGGAACACAGAGACCTTCAGTTTAGGTTGGCAACGAGGAAGTGACATGTCAACGGTATCGAACAAAGGTATGTCCAAAGCAATGGACCAGTGCCTTCTGACCAGGAATTTCTGGCCAAATAGCATTCTCCTGAGGGTGGCCATCATCTCCTCCCTCCTGATCGTCATCACCCTGGGCCTTTTCATACTAGCCACCATTCCCTTCCAGCGTACTGCTATTCTCGACGCCATGGAGTCGGAGGCGAAGAGTACCGTGACCTCCATAGACCAGGTGACGGCAAGCGCAATCATAACCGAAGACTTCGGCTCCGTTGTCGAGCACTGCCTTCGGGTCGTCAACGACAGCCCGTCCATCGCCTACCTGGTCGTCACCAGAAACGACGGTTTTTCGCTCGTCATCAACAAACAGGGCTGGAAACAGGCAACCCTCAAGGGAATCTGGACCCCCGGATATGACCTCAGCCAGAAAAGCCGGTTCCTCAGGAGCGAGGTATCGTCCGAAGAAGTCTACCAGTATACTCATCCGTTCCGGTATTCCGGCATTGATTGGGGATGGATCCACATAGGACTGTCCCTGAAAAAATTCCATGCCGACATGCGTGCCATGTACCTGCGTACCGCCCTCCTTGCGCTGCTCTGCCTCGGAGTAGGCATCGGAGTCGCCGTCATTTTCGCCCGTAAGATCACCAGGCCTATCTATACCCTTGACGTTACCACCCAGATGGTTGCGCGCGGGGACCTGTCCGCCCAGGCTGACATCAGGACCGGAGATGAACTGGAACGCCTGGGGCAATCGTTCAACAAGATGACGGAAACACTGAGAAAGACCCAGAACGAAATCAAAGCAGCCCGCGACTATACGGAAAACATCATAAAATCCATGAACGATACGCTCATGGTCGTCTCCCCGGCCGGCGCCATACAACGGGTGAACACGGCACTGCTCAACCTCCTGTCGTATGAAGAAGGCGATCTCATCGGCGCCCCCATCGGCACAATTCTGGAAAACACCCATTTTTCAGGCGAAAACTGCACAAATGTCGGTGACTTAGCAGGCATTATTCCGCAAGGATTCATCAGCAACGTGGAAACATTTTTCAAGGCGAAGGACGGTAGGCAGATCCCCGTGATTTTCTCCGCCTCGGTCATGCACGGCGCACAAAGCACGGTTCAGGGCATCGTCTGCGTGGCACTGGATATCACCGGGCGGAAAGAAGCGGAAAAGGCGCTGCGCAGCGCAAAAGAAGCCGCGGAAACGGCAAACCGCGCAAAATCCCAGTTCCTCGCAAACATGAGCCATGAAATCCGGACCCCCATGAACGGTGTGCTCGGCATGCTGGACCTGATGCTCGACTCCCTCAGGGACGAGTCCCATGCGCGGCTTGCCCGAATTGCCCACAGCTCCGCGGAAAAACTGCTGGCAGTCATCAACGACATCCTGGATTTTTCCAAGATCGAAGCCGGCCGCCTCGAACTGCAGATACACGATTTCAACCTGCATGAACTGGTCAAGGACGTGACAGACCTCTTCTCCGTCAAAGCCCTCTACAAGAACATCGAGCTCAGGCATGACATAGCTGCTGACGTGCCACACATTCTGCAGGGAGACATGGTACGGCTGAGGCAGGTGCTCATTAATCTGCTCGGCAACGCAATCAAATTTACCGAAAAGGGTGAAGTGGCACTTTCAGCGTCCCTTGTTGCCAACGAAACGAATGCACTCGTAGTGCGCTTCGATGTCCGCGACACCGGCCCCGGCATCGGCAGGGACAAACTGCCTTGCATTTTCGACGCATTTTCCCAGGCAGACAGCTCCATGGCCCGGCGCCACGAGGGAACCGGCCTCGGCCTGGCCATTTCCCGGCAACTGGTGGAGATGATGGGCGGCGAAATAAAAGTGGAAAGCACGCCGGGAAAGGGATCGCAGTTCTCGTTCACCATACGTTGTTCCCGTGGTTGCGAAGTCCAAACGCGAGAAGATTCGATCGAATCAAAAACCGGAGCGGATTCCCAAAGCGCGATCAGCCGCCGGTTGCGCATCCTGCTCGCTGAGGACAACCCGGTTAACCAGGAAGTGGGAAAGCTGATCCTGGAAAGCCTGGATTGCGTGGTTGATGTTGTTGAAGACGGCAGCCTTGCCGTGGATGCGGTTTTCGACTCGGTGTACGACCTGGTTTTCATGGATTGCCAGATGCCTGAAGTTGACGGTTACGAAGCGACAAGGATGATACGCAAGCGTGAGAAGCTGGAAAAAGCGGGTGGAAAGCGCATACCCATCGTAGCGTTGACGGCTCATGCAATGGATGGTGACAAAGATTTCTGTATAGAGGCGGGTATGGATGACTACCTCTCCAAGCCGTTCA
>POSG01000042.1 GCA_003314535.1 Geobacter sp. | reverse complement strand
TCATTACGCTGGGAAGTGCCGGCGATGTTCATCCGTTTGTTGGCATCGGAAGAGCATTGAAGAGTCGGGGACACCGTGTTACCGTAGCCACCAATGACTATTTCGCGCCGGTAGTACGGGAAGCGGGGTTGGAATTTGCCGGCATCAGTCCTTGTGAGGCGTATGTTTCGTTGCAGTCCAACCCGGACATCTGGCGCCCGCTGAAGGGCTTCAGAATCCTCGTCAAGGATTTCTTCCTGCCGCTCACGCGCCCGATCTATCAGTTGGTATCCGGGTTCAATCCGCGTGAAACAATCGTGGTGGCTTCCATTTTTTCATTCGGGGCGCGCGTCGGTCATGAGAAACTGAAATTTCCCTTCGTGTCGCTCCATCTCCAGCCCGCTTGTTTCACCAGCGAATATGAACCCATTGAGGGAATTCCCCTGCTAAGCCGACTGCCGTTGCGGTCCCGGAAGTTTCTCCTCGCCACCCTGGAAACGCTGGTTTCCGATCCGTTGCTCGGCCCGACGATCAATACGCTGTTGTCGGAACTCGAGTTGCCGAAGGCGCGGCGGTTCCTCAGCGCATGGGCCCATTCGCCGCAAAAGATTATCGGCCTGTTTCCCGAGTGGTTTGCCCCACCGCAGCCTGACTGGCCACCCCAGACCGAACTGGCAGGGTTCTATTCCTATGACAGGAGCGGGGAAAATCCCCTTGGAAGTGAAATTATGCAATTCCTCGATTCCGGAGATGCCCCGATTGTTTTCACGCCCGGCACCGCCAATCTCCATTCCACGGAATTTTTCCGCACTGCCGTCGAAGCGTCCCGTCTGCTTGGAAAGCGGGCAGTGCTGTTGACCCATCACAGGAATGCCCTTCCCGACAAGCTTCCGGATTCCATCGCCCATTGTGATTATCTGCCGTTCAGCGCCATTCTGCCCCGTGTTGCGGCCATAGTCCATCATGGAGGCATCGGCACTGCCGTGCAGGCAATGGCGGCCGGGATACCGCAACTGGTCGTGCCCCTTGCCTACGACCAGCCCGACCACGCTGCCAGGATAGAGCGGCTGGGAGTCGGTACTTCACTGCGGCCTTCACGATTCCACGGACAGAAGGCGGCGGAACGACTCGGGCAATTGCTTGCCGACCGGGAAATGAAAAACCGCTTGGTTGAGATTTCCGGAAAGATTGATTTCCAGCGTACCGTTGAAGCTGCCTGTCGTGCGATCGAGCAAGCTTACCAGGCAGATATGCTGTAGAGGCTACAGTATTTCCAGTGGCGGTTCGTCGAGCGCTGCCAGCTGTTCGCGCAAGGCAAGGATCTGCTCGCCCCAATAGCGGACGGTGTTGAACCAGGGAAAAGTGCGGGGGAACATGGGGTCTTCCCAGCGCGCGGCGAGCCAGGCACTGTAGTGGAGCATACGCAGGCCGCGAAGCGCCTCGACGAGGAGCAGTTCGCGGGGGTCGAAGTCGTTAAACTCGGTATAGCCATCCAGGAGCGCTGCAAGCTGTGCCGAGCGGCGGGGACGGTCGCCGGAAAGCATCATCCACAGGTCCTGTACCGCCGGGGCGTTGCGCGCATCGTCGAAATCGACGAAATGGGGAGCATCGTCGCGCCAGAGGATATTGCCGCTGTGGCAGTCACCATGGCAGCGGATGGGGCGGAGCGGTCCCGCTTCGGCGAAAACCGCTTCGATCCGTTCCAGCAGGCGATCGACCACAACAGTGTAGCTTTCCCGGTATTCGTCGGGAATGAACCGTTCCAGGATCAGGGTTGCAGAAGCGCGGCCAAAGTTTTCGACATCGATTGCGGGCCTGTGTTCGAAGGGGCGAGTTGCCCCGATACGGTGAATTCGCCCCAGCATGCGACCGAGAATCTCCAGGTTGTCCAGGTTGTCGAACTCCGGAGCATGGCCGACCTGGCGCGGGTACAGGGCGAAACGGAAGCCTCCATGCTGAAAAAGCGTGTCGCCTCCTGGCCGTGTCCATGGAGCGACAACCGGCAACTCGTGTTCCGCCAGTTCCAGGCAGAAGACGTGTTCCTCCAGAATCTGGGAGTCGCTCCAGCGGTCGGGTCGGTAAAACTTCGCGATAAGCGGTTTCCCCTCTTCAAGGCCCACCTGGTAGACGCGGTTCTCGTAGCTGTTCAGCGCCAGTATCCGGCAGTCGCAGCGGAATCCGAGGCTTTCTACAGCATCCATGATGAATCCCGGTGTCAGAAGGTCAAAGGGGTGAAGGGCATCCGGCATTTTCGGTACACTCCTGATTATTCGTTCCGCAAAGCCTTACCATACCATCTATTCCCCTGCGCCACAACAACAGGAACCATGAAGCTTTCCGCTTGCCAGGAGTTGTTGCTTGACTCTATGGACATAACCCCTTAGAGTTGAAAGCATAAATCGGTTCCTTGAAATAAGGTTTCAAGGAAAGGTTACGAGATGGCAGAACAGGGGAAGTTTCTGTTGCTGGTCAAGCATTATGCATAATGCAAACGGGAGCGCAAGGAAATGGCAGACTACATTGCCGGGCCGACCATCATTGCGGCTGTGGGAACGCCGCCGAAGCGAATCGAAGAGTATTTCGGGAGAGTGAACAGCAAGACCTCCGCCCTCAGCATCGCGAGGATGAAGAGCCCTCCGGGCTGGTCCGAGCCGGGACAAACCCCTGAATTCGATGAGTACACCGTTGTCCTCGAAGGTTCTCTTCATGTCAGGCTGAAAGACCGCGAGCTGGATGTCGAGGCGGGACAGGCAATCTTGGTGCATGCCGGCGAATGGGTTCAATACAGCACTCCTTCACCGATGGGCGCGGAATACCTTGCCGTCTGCCTTCCCGCTTTTTCGCTTGACACCGTCCACAGAGATGGGTAACTAGATTGGATGTCGCAGGTGTTTTCTGGGCATATATATGAAAACAGCCATCAGGCAAAAGAATGTCAAAGAACAAAAAACGTCGATTTTACCTTCTTGTGCTCCTCTTTGCGCTCCCCCTGGGGATCCTGCTTTTTTTTGCTTTCCTGGCCGTTCAAAACGAGCCACTGGTTGTGGAAACTTCCGTTCCAACCGTTGAATCCGCGCAACGCGCAAGGAAGCTGGCCGCTGATGTTCTGCATACCCTCAACTCCCAAGGCGAATCAGCATCGGTTGCTGCTTCGGAAGATGATCTGAACGCCCTGATGACACTGGTGCACAGGGGCGCCCCGACAATCTCCGGGAGGGTAACGGTGAGACCTTGGCTGCTGTCGGCCGGAATGAGCGTGCGGCTCCCTGCCAATCCGCTGGGTAAATATTTGAATGTTCAGGGAGAGCTTCTGCCTGATCAACGGGGCTTGAACATTGATTCCATGAAAATCGGCAGGGTTGATTTGCCCCGGCCTTTGGCGCGTGTCCTGTTACGCGGCATCCTGAATCTGGGGCTGGGAAGCGGAGAGGGGACAGCTCTGCTTCGTTCTGTGCAGTCGGTTTCTTTCCAGGGTAAGACGGTTACCGTTCAACTGCAGTCCGTGGCTCAGTTGAAGAACCGTCTGCAGCGCTTGCAGGCGTTTTTGTCCAGGTTGCGGGATATTGCCCGGGGAGGAGACGTCCCCTGGACCGATTCCCAGGTCAATGCCTACTATGCGCGGCTTCTGGAGACCGACAGGAATAGGCGAACGCCTTTGCCTCCTTCGCTGACAGCTTACCTGGGCCCATTGTTCCGGCTTGCGCGTGAAAGGTCCGCGGCAGCAGACCCGGTCAGGGAGAACAGCGCAGCGCTGCTGGCGCTTGCCATATATCTGGGAGACCCCCGTTTCGAGAAGCTGGCAGGAATAAACCTCGATCCGCGTTTGCAGAACAGCGCACCTTTGTCCCGGCAGACTGTTCTCCTGGGCGGACGGCACGATCTGAATCTCCATTTTGTCATATCTGCCGGGCTCAAGCTCCTTACGGACCAAGGTGTAAGTGCTGCTATCGGGGAGTTCAAGGAATTGCTGGACGCAGGCCAGGGCGGGAGCGGTTTCAGTTTCGTCGACCTGGCTGCCGACCGTGCCGGCATCCGCTTTGCGGAGATTTCCACTGGGACCGATGGCGGCGCCAGGCGGCTGCAGGAGCTTTTGTCGGGCAATCCGGCTGAGCCGCAGTTTTTTCCCGTGGTGGCCGACCTTCCGGAGAACTTGATCAGGGGCCAGTTTGAACAGCGCTACAAGGGTATCGACAGCAAGCTCTATGATGAAATGGTAAAGGAGATAGACCGGCGCATCGATAGCTGCCCGGCCTATGGCAAGCGCCGTTGACGGGTTTGTCGGTGGAGTGATCATGATACCGGGGAGTTTTGCAGAATGAGGAAGAGGCTTTACGGCATACCTCGCAAGATGAAAGGGCGGCTCAGGGGGGCCTATGCACCACGCTCCATGAAATATGCCCTTTGGGGATTTGTCAGCGGGACAGTGTCGATATTAGCCATACATGCGGTTACAAAATTTGCCGGGCATCCGCTGCTCATCGGGTCATTCGGGGCGTCCGCCGTGCTTCTGTTCGGAGCCAACGAGTCACCCCTTGCGCAACCAAGAAATCTCATAGGAGGGCACCTGGTTTCGGCGATCGTGGCAGTTGTTGCCGTGGCGTTCCTGGGCACCGGCCCGCTTTCGACGTCACTTGCCGTGGGGGTATCGATCCTGCTCATGTATCTCACCCGCACCATTCATCCGCCGGGCGGATCGACTGCGCTTATCGGGGTAATGGGAGGAGCCGGTTACATGTTCGTTCTGGTTCCGGTTCTAGCGGGTGCCTTGATTCTCCTCGTGGTGGCTCTTTTCACCAACAATGTCGTCCATCACCGCCAGTATCCCAAGAATTGGATATGACAGACAATTTGCGCGGGGAAAAAATGAGGCAGGGACAATCCAATTTCTGTTGACAGTGATGGAAGCGCTGTGGTATATAATTCATCTCATTTGCTCGTAAGTGGTTCCGCAAGGCTGGCCACCAGCGAACAGAGTCGCAAGGTTAACAACTCGCGAAACAATTTATTCCCCAGTAGCTCAGTCGGTAGAGCAGGTGGCTGTTAACCACCTTGTCCGTGGTTCGAGTCCGCGCTGGGGAGCCAA
>POSG01000040.1 GCA_003314535.1 Geobacter sp. | reverse complement strand
TGCTCCACCTGGGCATCAGGAACATCAAGCTGGGACCTTCCCTCCCGGCCTTCATCACCCCCAACGTGCTCAACTTCCTGGTGGAGAACTTCAACATCGGCCCCATCTCCACCCCGGATGAGGACCTCAAGGCCATCCTCGGCTGAGGAAGCGACGGCCCGGCAGTTTCTGTGAAGACTGCCGGGCCGTCGTTCGTGGATTTAATCATGAATCCGTTGCGTCTTACGCATTCAGGCTGATGTTTTTCCTGCAGAGGCGGGAAATGGCTTGAAAAGTCATTTCCCTCTTTTCTTTTCAAGTATGGCGAGCCTTTTCAGGAGACCGCCCCGGTTCAGCTTCTCGCGGTAATCGTTGCGGTGGTTTTCCAGCAGGTGGCCCAGATAGGTCAGGTTGCTTTCGATCGCATCTGCGTACATGTCGTAATCGATGTCCCACCTCTTGAGGAAATGGTGCGCAAGGAACCTTTGCACGCCTCCCAGCTCGTTGTCCAGCCTGCTCTTGGCGAATTCGTAAAACTCCAGGGTGTTTGCAAGCAGGTCGAGTTCGGTCTGGAAGCCGAAAACCTGGGCTTCGTTGAGTTCCTGGAACAGGAAGAGGAGCTTCTCCAGGTAGGTGCGGTCGCTGATCTGGCCGATGATGCAGGCTGTTGCCACCATCTTGGCAATTGTTTCGGTTTCCGGTGTTTCGAATGAAGCTTCGGAGAAGTCCTCGTTCATGTCGGTGCAGATTATGAATTCCCTGCAGAGATTGCAGTCAGCGTCGTCGTAGCCGTTGGCCGCGAAATAGCTTTCGAGGAATTCCACGCTTCTTTCCGACCGGAGAAGCGTATACTTGGCGCCTGTGCCGGTGGTGTCGTCCTCACGCTGTATGAAACCCGACTCATGGAGAAGAATGCTTATGAGAGCGAGTGTTATGTGCTTTTCACGGAAGGAGAGACCGGTTGCGAATGCACCGTGAACGAGGCTTGCGAAAACCAGTATCGCATCGGTCACGTGTTTCAAGTCGTGGTATGGCGTGTTGCATTCCCTGTAGCCCGGATAGTTGCCGCTGTACAGGTTTACCACATCTTTGAAGACCCTGGACAGCCAGGTGAAATCATAATCCAGGTAGACCATCGAAACGAGATGCCGGACCTCTTCATAGACGCTCTGAGGGAAATCAGTCTTGATAAGATCGGTAATGAAAATCCTGTTGCGGATCGGGTCCATTCCTCATCATCCTTTTAAAAAGCCATATAAAACTATACACTATCCATTCTGTACTGGAAAATGATAGTGAAATACACATATCAGCACCAGCTGAAATGTCAATAAAAAAGTCTCCATGGCCCGTTGGCCTTGTGAATCTCAATAGTGCAGTCTCATTTTGCCATGAGGTGGACGAATGTCGACCAGGATACAGCCAGGGGAGCCCGAAGAACCTGTTGTCTCGCCTATAAGTCGTTGACTTTGTTTTATTTTGCTGATAGATTTCAGTTTTGTCCCGTTTATTCCGAAAAACATGATTAAAATGAAAAATAGAGCTTGTTCGACGGGGATGTTCCCTGGTCCGGCACAGATGGGTCTGCTTCCTTCCATCAGACAAGAGGGTGAAAATTGAGTACACAGAAAGATAAATTTCTGGCCAGCGCGCAGAAATATATCCAGAAGGGACAGTTCGAGAGGGCCCTAAAGGATTATGAGCAGGTAGTGACAGCCGATCCGAAGGATGTGAAGCACCGGCAGAAGCTCGCCGAGCTCATGGTCAGGTGCAACCGGCGTGAGGATGCGATACGGGAATATGAAACCATTGCCAAGTATTACGATGAAAACGGGTTTTTCCTGAAATCCATCGCCGTATACAAGCAGATACAGAGGCTTGATCCCTCAAATCTCGACATTTCCGTAGCCCTTGCCCAGCTCAATGAAAAACAGGGGCTCGTCGGTAATGCCCTCATCGAATACAAGACGGTTTTCGATCACCATCAAAAATCCGGCCAGGTCGATGAAGCCATCAGGATACTGGAAAAAATGAAAGGGGTTGACCCGCAGAATGTGGACATCCGCCTGAAGCTGGCGGAGACGTGCTTCAGCGCGGGGCAGAAGGACAAGGCCTACCACGAATTCACCGGCGTGGCAAATTCCCTGAGGGACAAGGGGAAAAAGGAAATATTCGATCGCGTGTGCCAGAGGATCCAGGATATCTTCCCGGACAGGAAGGAAGGAGTGCTCGAGATACTGGCTTCCCAGGTGAAGGGCGGCCAGGTCGAGGAATCCCTTCCCAAGTTGAAAAAGCTGCTTGATGACGAGCCAGGGAACACAAGGGTGATGACGCTCCTGGCCGAAGCCTACCGTGTTTCGGGGGAATTGGACAAGTGCAGGGAGATGCTGCACGGGATTCTCGGGATCGACCATGCCGATGTCGGGACCATCAGGACGATCATTGAAATCGAAGTCGAGGCAGGCTCCCTGGAGGAGGGAATTGCGCTTCTTGGGCAGTATGTGCCCGCACTTATGGAAGCGGGCTGCTCTGCCGATGTGGAGAGGTATTATACGAAACTCCTGGAGCTTGCGCCCTATGACATAAGGATTCTCGAAGGCCTGAAATCCTTGTATGAGTCTACCGGAGACCAGTCCAAGCTGTCTGATGTCCAGGTCAGCATCAACATACTTTCCAAGGAATCCCCGGAAACGGACGCTGAAGAGCCCGGGGAAGCTTTCGTAGAACAAGCCTGGAGCGATGCAGAGGCGCAGGATTTGCCATGGCAGGACGAGATAGACCTTTCCTTTGCCCCGGAAGTGGAGCCCGATTCGACGCAGGAGGCTCTGGAAGCCGGGCCCGACCTGCTCAGCCCGGATGAGCTGTCTTCAGGCAGCGAAGCGCAACCGGAGCACGCCGGGAATGTCTTCGACATAGACATATCCTTTGATCTGACCGATATGCAGGAAATGGAACTTGACCATGAATCCGGCGCAGCGCAGGAAGAGCAGCCCCGGGCAGCAATGGCGATTTCAGGTGATGCAGACGCTGTGGAGAAACTGGAGGTGCCGGATTTCCTCGAGGGCCTGGAAGTGGAAAGCGACAATTCTCCTTCCGAAGACGTTACTCAATCTGAAGATCATTGCATTGTGCTCTCAGAGGAACTGCCCGAAGCGGAAATAATCCTCGAACCTGAACCCGAACCTGAAACACTTGAAGGGAAGCCGGTTGATGAACCTTCACCGGGTCTGTTTGAAATGGACCTCCTGGAAGAGGCCGGCGACAAGTACAGCCAGGACGGGATGGTTTCCAAGTTCAAGGAGAGCCTCGAGAGCCAGGTGGATTCCGCAGACACGGAAACCAGGTATAACCTGGGCATTGCATATATGGAAATGGCGCTTTACGACGAGGCTATCGGTGAGTTCAGGGCCGCGCGCAACAATCCGGCGCGGTTCCTCGATTGCATTACGCTGGAAGGGATGTGTTGCGGAAGAAAGGGAGACTTCGCCAGTGCCGAAAAGGTTTTTCTCGATGCGCTGTCACTTGAGGGGCTCGACAACGACCGGGTCCTCAGCCTCCGTTATGAATTGGGGGTCATGTATGAAAGCGCAGGAAACAGGGAGGGCGCCCTCAAGGTCTTCGGTGAGATATTCCAGGCCAGCCCCGGCTTCCGGGACACCATGAAGAAGATCGCAAGGTTGAGCGGCGAAGGAAACGGTTCCCTGGATTTGTCGGACATCAATGACGCTGATCTTGAGCTGGATGAACTGGCATGATTTCACGAATAGCTTGCTTCCCCGACTGTTCGATATCCCGCTGACTCCACCAGCCTGCCCCCTGCGGGCAGGCTGACATCATTTCCCATCTCCTGCCTGCCGTTATTCATTTCCATCCCTGATTACGCCGGATATCGGGTTCCGCAAATTCCATGACGGACACGATTAAAAACGGCTTGTAATTTGACGGTGGATGCATGATAATTCATGCGCCGTTCGTCTTGCCGCCGTCATTTCTCCCCCCGCCGGAACGGACTATTCTGCATCTGAAGGAGTTGTTCGCCATATGGAAAGACTCTGGGCGCCATGGAGGATGGAGTACATACTTAATGAAAAGCCGGACGGGTGCATTTTCTGCCTGGCGGTTGCAGCAGGGGGCGGGGAAGATAGGGAGAGGCTCGTGCTCCGCCGGGACAGCCACACATTCATCATGATGAACCGCTATCCTTACTGCAATGGACATCTCCTGGTTTCACCCAACCGCCATGTCGGTAACCTGAATGAGCTCGGACCTGAAGAGATGCTTGAGCTGTTCGAGAATACAAGGACCTGCTGCAACGTGATGGCCGAAGCATTCTCCCCGCAGGGCTTCAATGTCGGCATGAACCTGGGGAAGACCGCCGGAGCAGGTGTCGATGACCATCTGCACATCCATGTGGTACCCCGCTGGCCAGGGGACACGAATTTCATGACGGTTATCGCGGATGTGCGCGTAATGCCGGAAAACCTGCTGGCGACATATGACAGGCTCTTTCATCTTTTCTCCCGATGAACCGGATGTGAAGGATACCTATGGAAACTTTCCGGGAGATGGCGGCGCCCGGGGTGTGGGATCTTGATATGGAAATACCTGCGTCGTTTCCGGCTGAGCGTACCCGGCATGGCGGGGAAATGCGGGGCGGCATGGCAACGACAGATGGAGACAGGAAAAAATGGCTCATGAACTGAAAATGCGGAATAACGGCATGCACCATGTCGTTCAAGGGATATCTCTGATGCTGATTCTCCCCATGGTTTGCGCACTGCTTCGGGCTTTGGCGTTTCCTACCGCTGGCGCATCAATATGGGGTCGTGCGCTGGAGGATGTATCGAGAGTTTCCGGCTATGGTTTCGTATACTGGTTCATGGGAATCGCCGCGGGGATGATCGTAATCGCTTCGGGGCGGAACTCCAGCAAGGCTGCCCATGATGCGCTGGGGCTTTTGGAGAAATCTGAGACGCTCAACAGGGACATTCTCTCCCAGAAGGATTCGCTGGAGAAAAGATACCGCCTGCTGGATGACAACATCAAGAAAATCCAGCATATAAGCAACAGGATCATGAAGTCCATTGCCGTGGAGGACGTGCTGAGGCTTTGCGCAGAAGGGCTTCATGATGTGCTGGGCTTCGAGCGGGTCAACATCCTCATGGCGGACAAGGAAAGGAAGAGTCTGCACTTCCTGATTGCAACCGGAAGCGACGACTTTGATCCGGATCGCGTCGACCTTCCCCTGGACCAGAGGATCGGGGTTATCTACAAGTGTTTTTCGGAGCAGAAACTCTACCTCGTGGACGACATGTCCAAATGTCCCCAGGACTACTACCTCCAGCCTCCCTATGACCGGATCAAGCCCCTCAGGTCCAAGAGTTTCGTCCTCTGCCCGATCGTGGTCAAGGGGGAGTCGGTCGGCCTTTTCGGCATAGACAATGCCTTCAGCAGGAGAATCGCCAATGCCAGCGACGAGGACACGATCCATCTGTTTGCTGACCAGGCGGCATCGGCCATCACGCGCATAAACCTCCTGCAGGCGATCAGCACTCTTACAACCGAACTGGAGGATACGTTCACCAACTTCCTCGGCAAGAGGGACGGCTATTCCCGGGCCGTCCGCGATCTCGAGTCTTCCCTGGAGTCCCTGTTCGACAGTGCGTCACGGAACGCGACAGCTTCCGAAAGCATCATGTCATCGGTGGAAGAGACAAGCTCCGCGGTGGGGCAGATTTCAGTATCCATAGACCAGGTTACGAACAATCTCAACTATCTGGCCGAGTCCATCGAGAAATCCGTATCCGCAATGGAAGAGATACATGCTTCCATCAGGAACGTGGAAAAGAACGCCGCAGTTTCACATGAGATATCCCAGCAGGCTGCCCAGCAGGCTGACAAGGGGAGGGAGGGTGTCGGCGAGACGATCGATGCGCTGGCCGAGATCCAGAAGTCCGTCGAGCTTTCCTTTGACGGCATAATGCGGCTCAGCAGCAACAGCGGGCGCATCAGCAGCATCGTCAAGGTCATCAAGGACATAACGAAAAAGACCAACCTGCTGGCATTGAACGCTTCGATCATCGCTGCCCAGGCAGGCGAATTTGGCAAGGATTTCGGCGTAGTGGCCGAGGAGATGCGTGCGCTGTCACACCAGACCGGCCAGATCACCGGGGAGATCGAAGTCATCATTTCCTATATCCTCAGCGATTCCGAGACGGCTGCCCGCAACATCACCTTTTCCAAGGACCTGGTGCAAAAAGGTGTCGAAATCGGCCATGGAACCGGCCAGACTCTCAAGACCATACATGAGAAGTCTTTCCATTCGATGGATATGACGGCCGAGATCAAGGCTGCCACCGAAGAGCAGGTCCGGGGCATCAAGCTCGCGACCCAGTCAATCGAGGACGTGAGCACCATGGCTTCCCAGATCTACAACGCTTCCAAGGAGCAGTCCGAAGCGACAAAGAACATACTCCGATCAATAGAGTCCATCAAGGACATGACGAATGACATGGTCAAGGCCACCGAGGCCCAGGTCAAGGAAGGGTTTGCAATTGAAGAGGTCGTGAAGTCCCATTCGGACCTGAGCGAGGAGATTTTCGACAGCATGGAACTGCGCAAGAAACAGAGCATGGAAATCGTTCAGGAGCTTGATGTTATCAGGGGAGTAGCGGATTAGGCCGGTTCAGGGCTCCAGGCGTCATCCCGTCGTAAATTTTGCTGGTTTTTTTGCCGCTGTTATGCTAAATGTAGATCGTTTGAGAAGATCCGTTTGTGACTTCGACTGATGCTGCACCGTTTAGGTTTCATATACCTATACCGCCTGGATTCAGCAGTGAACCGGGACGGAAGGCGATAGCCCTTGATCAACGGGATGTTTCTCCATCTCCCGTCGCCATGCGCTGAAAGGCCCTTCCTGTCCGGGAAGGGCCTTTTTTGTGGGGGCACTAGTGAAAAAGAAGATCACCATCCTTGATTTGCAGAAGATGAAGTGCAGTGGCGAGAAGATCACGATGCTTACCTGCTATGACTATCCTACCGCCAGGATAATGGATGAATGCGGGATTGACGCCCTCCTTGTGGGAGATTCCGTCGGCGTAACTGTTTCCGGGTACGACAACACGTTGCCCGTGACCATGGACGACATCATTTACCACAGCAGGGCGGTGGCGAGGGCAAAACCGAAATCGCTCCTGGTCGCGGACATGCCGTTTCTCTCCTACCAGACCGACCTGCGCGAGGCGCGGCTCAACGCCGGACGCCTGGTCAAGGACGGCGGGGCCGAGGCGGTCAAGCTGGAAGGCGGGGAAAACATGGCGGACTGCATAAAAGCCATTGTCGACATGGATGTGCCGGTCATGGCGCACATCGGCCTCACACCCCAGTCCATCCACCGCATGGGCGGATACCGTGTCCAGGGAAAATCGGAAACCGCAGGGGAGAAGCTGCTGGCCGACGCCATAGCCGTGCAGAATGCCGGAGCCTTTTCCGTAGTGCTGGAAGGGATTCCCAGAAATCTTGGACGGATGATAACCTCGGAGCTCTCCATCCCCACGATCGGCATAGGCGCTGGCGATTTCTGCGACGGGCAGGTGCTGGTCATCCACGACATACTCGGGCTCTGTGAAAAGTACTCCCCCAAGTTCGTCAAGAAATATGCAGATGTCAAGACAGTGATTTCGGATGCCGTCAGCCGCTACGCAGCGGAAGTGAAGGCAGGAGCTTTCCCGACAGAGGAGCACTCGTTTTCCTGACATGGACACCTTTTTCTCCGTAGCCGAAATGAGCAGGTTCTCTTCCCGGTCCAGGAAAGAGGGGAAGAGCATTTCCTTCGTCCCCACCATGGGCTTTCTCCACGAAGGCCACGTGTCCCTGATCCGCGAGGCGCGAAGGCGGGGTGACGTGTGCGTGGTGAGCATCTTCGTCAACCCCACCCAGTTCGGCGTGGGTGAGGACTTCCAGTCCTATCCCCGCGACCTGGAGCGCGATACCGAAATCGCCCTGAAGAACGGTGTGGACGTGCTGTTCGTGCCCGGGGCTGCCGAGATGTACCCCAAGGGGTACCAGACCTATGTCAACGTGGAGGAGATTACCCTGCCACTTTGCGGAGCATCGCGTCCCGGGCATTTCCGGGGCGTGGCCACGGTCGTCGCCAAGCTCTTCAATATCGTGAAGCCGGACTCGGCCATCTTCGGCGAAAAGGACTACCAGCAGCTGGCGGTGATACGCAGGATGGTCGGGGACCTGAACATGGGCGTGGAGATCGTGGGCATGCCGATTGTCCGCGAACCGGACGGACTGGCCATGAGTTCGCGTAACGCCTACCTTTCCCCTGCGGAGAGGAAGAGCGCCCTGTGCCTGTCCCGCGCCATTGCCGCGGCAATAGAGCTTTACCGGTCAGGGAATCGATCCGTTCCGGCGCTGAGGAACGAGGCGCTGAGGATCATAGGTGAAGAGCCTGCGGCGCGTGTCGACTATGTCGAGCTGCGCGACGGTGAATCCCTGGCAGAAGTGGACACTGCAGATGATGGTACTGTCCTGGCGCTTGCCGTCAGGATCGGGGCAACCAGACTTATTGACAATAGAATGCTTGGAAGGGGAGTCGTATGCAGAGAAACATGCTGAAGAGCAAAATCCACCGGGCAACGCTGACCGGCGCGGACCTCCAGTATGAGGGGAGCATAACAATCGATCGGGATCTGATGGATGCCGCCGATATCATCCCCTACGAAGCGGTCAGCGTCTGGAACGTCACCAACGGCAGCCGCTTCGAGACCTATGCCATAGAGGGCGAAAGGGGGTCGGGCGTGGTGTGCGTCAACGGCGCAGCGGCACGGCTCGTGGCGCCGCGCGACATGGTCATCGTGGCGAGCTTCGTCTCCATGGACGCCGAGGAGGCCCGGCAGCACGAGCCGAAGCTGGTGTTCGTCGACGAGAAGAACAGGATCACCCCGACCCGCAAGGAAAAGGCGGGGCAGGGGAACCTGCGCAAGGTGAACTGGTAATCGGGCAGACTGTGGTATACTTTCTGCCATGAATTTGAAAATATTCGCAGCATCATACGTTCTTCCGGTCTCCTCGCCCCCGGTGGAAGGCGGGGCGATCGCGGTGGAGAACGGCAGGATACGCGCTGTCGGCCGCGTCGACGAACTTGTCAATGCCTTCGGCTCGCCGGCCGTTCACTTTCCCGGCTGCGCCATCGTCCCGGGCCTGGTAAACGCCCACAGCCACCTGGAGCTGACCCATTTCCCCTCCTGGAAGCTGCGCAAGGGCATCGACTATTCGCCCCGGACCTACGTGGACTGGATCATCCAGGTCATCAAGGTGCGCAGGGCCTTGTCGCGACGGGAGATCGAGCTGTCCGTGGCCGAAGGCATCCGCATCTCCCTGGAGTCCGGCACCACCGCGATCGGGGAAATCGTCTCCGACCCTTCCCTGGTGTCCTGCTACAGCGGCTCGCAGCTCGCGGGGAGGCTGTTCCTGGAGGCGATCGGCCAGGACGAGGTCCGCTGCGAACAGGTTCTCTCCGGGATCGCCAGTTGCCTGGATGAAGCGCGCAACGGCCCGTTCAGAATGGGGCTGTCACCCCATACACCGCATACCCTTTCCGCCCGTTTTTTCAGCCGATTGAACGAATTCGCGCGCATGCGGTCGCTGCCTCTCGCGGTACACCTGGCCGAATCCAGGGCGGAAGTGGATTTCCTGTTCGATTCGTCGGGCCCCATAGCCGACAAGCTCTACCCGTTCGTGGGATGGCAGGAGCATGTCCCGCCGCCCCGGCGCACGACACCGGCAGCCTACCTGGACAGCCTGGGTATCCTTTCCCCTGGCACCGTCGCCGTGCACTGCGTTCATGTAACGCCGGCGGATGTGGATATCCTCAGAAAAAGCGGCGTTACGGCGGTCCTGTGCCCGAGGAGCAACGACCGGCTCGACCATGGAGCTCCGCCCGTGCATCTGCTGAAAAAAGCCGGCATTCCCCTGGCTCTCGGCACGGATTCCCTGGCCAGCAACGACTCCCTTTCGATGCTGGACGAGGTGCGCTTTCTCATGGAAAGATTTCCCGGTGAAATCGCTGCCGCCGACGCGCTGCGCATGATCACCCTGTCGGGTGCGCTGGCCCTGGGGATAGCTGAAGAGGCAGGTTCGCTGGAAAGGGGCAAGCGGGCCGACTTCCTGGTCATGGAGCCTGCCACGAGCATTTCTTCCGGCGACATCAACCGGCACGTGCTGGAAAGGGGCATGCTGCGCGAAGTTTTCATCGGCGGCAATCCCCTGGGATAAGCCATCCTGGTTCGTAAATACGTCGTCAGAGCTTTTCCGTGACAAACCCCGCACTGCTTTGCTATCATGATAACCATGAGCGAGAAGATCATCTGCAACAACAAGAAAGCCTACCACGACTTCTTCATCGAAGAGAAGTACGAGGCGGGCATGGTGCTGACCGGGACCGAGGTCAAATCGCTCCGACTGGGCAAGGCGAACCTGAACGATTCATTCGCGTTGGTGAAGGGCGGGGAGGCGTTTCTCAACAACCTGCACATATCGCCCTATGCCTTCGGCAACCGGGAGAACCACGACCCGGACCGGATGCGCAAGCTCCTCCTGCACAAGAAGGAGATCGTGAAACTGTTCGCCAAGGTCCGCGAGCAGGGCTACTCGCTGGTGCCGCTCCGGCTCTACTTCAAGAACGGCAAGGTCAAGGTGGAGATGGGGCTGGCCAAGGGCAAGAAGCTGTACGACAAGCGCGAGGACCTGAAGAAGAAGGACCAGAAGCGCGAGATGGCGCAGATGTTCAAGGACAAGCATAAAGGATAGGTTGAGAGATTCTCTGCTTTTCTTCTGACTATTGAATTCAGTCTTCTGAATTCTGATTTCAACTTACGGGGGTGTAAAGGTTTCGACGGGGATAATAAGCAAAGGTTGCATGCCGAGGTCCGGGTGGCTCGTAAAACAATCCGGGGCGAATCAAACGCCGACAATTACGAATACGCTTTAGCAGCTTAGTTCTGCTAACGATCTGCCGACCCTCTCCCGCGGGGAAGGACAGATCGTCATTTCAGTGGGATAGCCGAGGGGACAGCCTGTGGCCCCGAAGCGAAGATTAAAGCAGGATCGCCAAGAGAATATCCCGGCCAGTGGAGCTTCACGCGGCTAAAACAAATACTGGTATAAGCATGTAGACGCCTTTCGTGGATGATCTTCGGACCCGGGTTCGATTCCCGGCACCTCCACCATTTAGAAAAGACAAACCCGTCTCTCTGGGGTCATTCTCCGGGGTGACGGGTTTTCTTTTTCCCCTT
>POSG01000039.1 GCA_003314535.1 Geobacter sp. | reverse complement strand
AGTACATCGAAGTGTTTTACAATCGCCAGCGGCGTCACTCCGCCAACGGAAACGAAGCTCCGCTGGTCTTTGAGGCCATGAAAAAAGCTGCGTAATCATGTGTCCGGAAAAGTGTTGACAGATCATTGATGCCGATATTGAACCCGTCTGGCTTTCTTTCTGCGATAAGCCGGCAACGAACATCATCAAGCAAATCAAACAGCCCCGCCCTCTCCTCTTTTGTCACCTCGAACAGCGACACAACATGCCGCTTCGGGATGATCAATACATGCCCGGGATTGACGGGGAACCCATCGTAAATGGCCACTGCATGCTCATTGTCAGCAAAAATGCGGGACGGTTCGAGATTGCAGAAAGGACACTGTTGATCGTCGGTAGCGGGCTTACCAAAATCTGTATTTTTGTGATCAGCGGTCATTTTTATCCTGCAGAGGTAAAGCAACTAATAGCGATTCTCTCACAAAAAGTTCAAAACACCTTTAACCCGTCATTCCGGCGAAAGCCGGAATCCAGTCTTTTGAATAGGCTTCCCCTCCCTGGACCCCGTTTTTCAACGGGGTGACGACTTTTTGCGAATGCATCAACAGTGCATCAAAAAAAGAAAAAGCCGCCTACCGGAACATACCGGTATAGGCGGCTTTTTAAGCGTAAGAAGTCCAATTTTTCTTCGTCGTACTCGTCCATCAGCATCTCCAAAAAATAACATCAAACTGCGGCAATATCGCGTTTCGCAACTGCTTACACATCGATTCCGCTAATAAATCATTGCACAACTGAAGGATTATTCATTTTATACCAGACCCAATTCCCTAATACCATTTAATTTTCTTCAATTAAGACGCAGCAGACCGCCCCCAGACCACCCAAAGACCATGAAAAAAGTGGCCAGAAAACGTTATTTCCCGACGGATTGCAGCCTTTTTCCCATCCCTTCAATCAGTTCTCGAAGTTCAAGTTGCTCCAGAAACTCCCGTGGTATCGCCCCCTTCCCCAGCATCGCCCCGAGCATGTTTCCGGTGATGGCGCCGGTAGAATCCGAATCCCCCGAATGATTGACCGCCAGGCGGACGCCCCTCGCAAAATCCCCTTCAGCAGCAAAGGCGCAGTAAAGCGAAATCGCCAGCGCCTCATCCCCGACCCAGCCGCCGCCCAGAAGTTCGATGGTCTCGGGGCATGGCTTGCTTTTCCGGCTCTGACGAATTGCCTGTGAAACCATGGCAGCCAGGGAGCTCTTTTCGTATTCCGGTCGCTCCACCAGGATCATCATGGCGCCGGAAACTGCTTCCTCCAGACTTCTCCCCGAAACGAGATGAAATATCACTGACGAAAGGAAGCCAGCCGGAAGGTAGCCGAGCGGGTGGCCATGGGTGATGGCAGCAGCGGCGCAGCCAAGCTCAAAAGCCATCTTTGCCCTTCCCTCGTCAGCCAGATCCCCCGGCAAAGACCTGCAGAACATTCCAACGGGAGCGACCCGCATCACCCCGCCGCAGCCCTTGCTGGTGTTGATCGGGTTCTCAACCGTACCCATTTTCCCGGCTATGAGCGCCGACAAACAGGTGCTGCCGGGCGCTCTCCGGTGATGAAGCTTAGCCACCTTCAACAATTCTCCATCCAGGCAGTTGCAAAAGTTCGGGTCCCGAGACACCTCGCCCTGGGTATGGAGCCAGCACAGGTATGCCCGGTAAATGGAAGCGGGATAATCCGGGGCACGCCCGGACAGGCGGCTGTCATCAAACGCTCTCAGAAGCCCTTCCGCTGTGAAGAGGGTCATCTGCGTGTCATCAGTTATCGCGCCAATCCCACCCGCAGTATCAGCGAAGTCCAGTAACCCTTCCGGCCCGAATTTACGCCGGATCTCCACCATGGAGAGGAACTCCACCGACCAACCGAGCGCATCGCCGACAGCCCCTCCCAGGAGACAACCCATGTATCTGTCCATGCTGCTTATCGTGACTGCCGATTCCCCATCCTCCATATGAAATCCTCCTGTGAAGAAGTCTGAATAGCGTCATTCCTGGCTTTTCTGACCTGCTGAATCGCATCTCCAGGCTCGAATCCAATATACCTTATTGCTCGGCATTTGCCTCCACCCGTATTTTCTAGCATGAGCTTGCGACAGAACAGGTCACAAACTATTGGCTTTTTATTAGAAATATTTTCATTCTAGAGGAAAGTGCTGCGAAAGGAAGATAATGTAGGGGCGCCGCTTGCTGCGCCCTTTTTCACAGACGGTTCTAAACCGGGCGCGGCGAGCAGCGCCCCTACGGGTTCGTCAATCAGAATGATGCCGTGAAAATGGTTGGGCATGACGATGTATTCGTCCAATGCCACCTGTGGAAAACGTGCCGGCAATTGCCGCCAGATCTCTGCCACCTTCCGACCTGCCGGATTCAATACCATATCCCCACCGGCCACCTCGCCATACAGGCATACCCTCTCCTGTACGCACATGGTCACAAAATATGCTCTCTTCCCAGAATAATCATAATTCTTGAGGCGGATCGAGCGCCGATGGTGAATTTGAGGATCGAAAACCATACCGCACCATTGGAGTTAATTAATTCTAACAATTAATACTCCTGGCATCAATCCCTGTCAATTGTAATTTAAGGGCGCGGCAAGCAGCGCCCGACATGCCGGGAAACGCATGCCCTGAATAATAGAAAAGGGGCCAGGCATATTCGCCTGACCCCTTGATTTTATTGGAGCGGGAAACGGGATTCGAACCCGCGACCTTCAGCTTGGGAAGCTGAAAAAATTACATTTCATTAATTTTCAAAACCTTCCAAAACATGCCACCAAAACCACATATTGCATTGATTTTTCGAACGTTTTTGTTTACATTCCATCCAGATCGTTTCTTTCCATTTCTGTCATTGCCAAGTGCTTGGAGGTTATGACCTCCACCCCGAAACTGGACCGGCTAAAAGTGGAGCTTTCCGGCTAGTGAAAGCTGTTCAGCATACTGCGTCGGTGTCAGATTTCCGAGAGCAGTGTGCGGCCGGAAATCGTTGTATTCCTGCCGCCAGTTTTCGATTTTCTGTCGGGCATCATCAAGCGACAGAAACCAGTTCACACTCAGGCATTCGTCACGGAAGCTGCCATTGAACGATTCAATCAATGCATTGTCGGTAGGTTTCCCTGGTCGCGAGAAGTCCAGGATAACCTGGTTCTCGTAAGCCCATCTATCAAGCGCCTTCGAAATGAACTCGCTGCCATTGTCCAGGAAGATCCGGTTTGGCGGCCTCCTGCTGCCCATCAAAACCGTCATCACAGCGACCACATCCTCACCCTTCATTCCCTGATCAACCCGGATGGCAAGGCACTCACGGCTCCAGTTATCGACTACAGTTAACGCACGAAACCGACGCCCATTGAACAGGTTGTCGGCGACAAAATCCATGCTCCAGGAGTCGTTCAACGCGGAAGCAGCCGGACGTTCCATCCGATGTGCGGCACTTACCCGTCGGCGGGGCCTTTTGCGGCGAAGGTTCAACCCTTCCTCGCAGTAAATCCGGTGCACCCGCTTGTGATTGACGTGCCAGCCCTCACGTCGAAGCAGGGTGTGGATGCGAAGATAACCGTAGCGGATACGCACTTCCGCGATTTCCCGGATGCGCAGGCGGAGCACAGAATCGTCACGACCATGCGCAACATACCGAAAAGATGACCGGTGAATATGGGCAATCTCGCAGCAGCGCCGCTCGCTCACGCGCCAGGCTTGCTGCAAGTGCGCTGCAAGCTCTCGTCTCTGGGCAGGTTTCAAAGCTTTTTTGACAGAACATCCTGGAGCATCTGCTTGTCGAGGCAAAGAAACGGCAACCAGCTTCTTCAGTTGCCGGTTCTCTTCCTCAAGCTGCTTCAGCCGCCGCAGCTCCGACACACCCAGCCCCCCGTATTTCTTCTTCCAGTTGAAATACGTCGCTTCACAGATGCCCATCTTCCGGCACACCTCGGCGACACTCGTCCCCATCTCCGCTTGCCGCAAGGCGAAGATGATCTGCTCCTCCGTGAACTTCGATTTCTTCATGGCAAAAGACCCCTCCTGTCATGGTCTGATTTTGCCAGAAAGCTCTACTTTTGCACGGACCATTTTTCAGGGAGGAGGTCATGGCGACCGGCCTTGCTTCGCTGGGAGCACCCCAGGAGCATATCGACGCCATACAGAATCATGCCATACCAGGGGTATCGGGCATTTATAACAGGTACAAGTATGACAGGGAAAAGCAGGATTGGCTTATCAAATGGTCAGAACACCTGGAAAAGCTGATAGTAGGCAAATAATCAGCAAAGCCTGGTATCCGGTCAAGAATCGTCTCAAGCGGTCCAGTAGCGACAAATTGATCAACATGATTTCCCTGTCGGTGATCGGATAAATCAGCGGAAAACGATTTCATTTATCCTACATATCACATATTATTCTTGCAAATGTAGGATAAATTTTTTATCCTACATTTATGCATATCAGGTACATTTTGTAGGATAATTCTGAGGCTGACCATGCGGAAGAACGAGATGGAAGACGATGGAATAAAGGGAATGCTCCGGGATGAGTATAACCGTTGCCTTGAGCTTCTGGACCAGGTGCGGAGGGCAATGAATAATTACCCCCGTGGGAAATTGGTCGTCAAGAAGGTAAAGGTAAAGGAACGCGTTTATGAATATTACCACCTTCAATGGCGAGAAGGCGCCAAGGTTCTATCCCGTCATGTACCCAATAAAGAAATCCCGGAAATTCAGAAAATGATCGAGCAGCGTGAAGCCTATCGAAGCAATGGTCTGAAGCTTGAAAAGCGCCTTGAATATCTGGCCCCACTGATCGGCGAGAAAAGGCCGTCCAAGAGGAAGCGTGTTCAAAAACGCGATGTCTCGTCCGCTTCTGCAAAGAAATTTTGAAGAAAGTTAAACTTTTGCCTGATAGTCTCCCAGATCCAGGGAGTTCAGAAGAGGAAAATTCAGTATGGTTATTAACGGGGATGCCAGGATTTTTCCTGATGAGGTAAGAGAACTTCTCCAGGGATTGGCAGTAGAAGATTTTTTTGCTGACGGTATTCTATGCGGTTCATGGGTTATGCTCGTTTATCGCCTCCATCACAAACTCGCATATGCCCTACGTACCGAGGATATTGATTTCGCCGTCGAAACAACCAGGCATTGCGCGGCAGACGTACCGGGCATTCTGAAGAAACTGGGGTATCTTCCGGTTCTGGATGTCCACGGCCTGGAAAAATTCGTCAAAGGAACCTTTTCCATCGAATTTCTCATCAACCGCAAGGGTGGCAAAGATGCCCCATTCGTAGCGGTAAAGCAGATGAAAATCCGAGCTCTTCCCCTGCCCTTCGTATCAATGCTCTTCATTGACCCCATAACCGTTGATTTTGGTGCGTTCCAAATTCGTATCCCCTGCGTCGAAGCCCTCTTTCTTCACAAACTCATCATTGCACAAAGGAGGAAAGAACTTTCGAAGTCAAAGAAAGATCTGGAACAGTGCGCATCCCTGATACCTGTAGTTGATGCTGCAAAGCTCGCTGCTATCGCCGGTTCCCAACGATTCAGCAAAGAAACGAAGGCTGCCATCCTGAAGTCGGCACGAGAAATCGGATACCCGGGATTTCCTGGATGAAAGAAATAAGTTGAAAGTCAGCATGGCTTCCAAGTAACGCAGGAATTTGCTGGCGCATAGGACCCGCAAAAAAACGTTGCCACGAAAATTATTTTTCGTCCAGATATACGACTTCCACAACCGGAACCTCCCATTGCTCGCGCTTACACCGGTCGCGGTATTCTTCACCCGAATCCTCCACACGGCGCTGGACCATGGCAAAGACGGTGATTCGTTCCACGCAGTCCAATCTTCCCCGCCATGCCTTCCGCGCGCTTTTGGAAAGCTGGGCCACGCAATTTCCCTTTTCGTCATGCAGTTCGATGTAATCGCCTGTCGTCGCGACTCGAAGCGGATCACCCGGCTTGAGTTCGGCAAGTGATGAATGCACGGGGTCGTCATGGCGCTTGCGCCCGGCATAATCGAGGAACAGGTCTTCCATCCCCAGGATGTCGTACCGGCGACGCAACACCAGGTCATCCGGCTGTCCAGTCACTGGAGGCTCACGCCTGAGGAGAAAATCCCCATCAATGAAACCCGTGTGAGGATTGGACATCTCCGCTCTTTCGAAGAGGCAAAGTGTTTCCTTGGCGCGGGTCATGGCGACGTAATAGACGCGGCGTTCCTCCTCCTGCTCCTGTTGGTTCTTCCCTCGTGGCCAGCCGCCTCCGGGCACAAAGACGTGGGGGAACTCCATCCCCTTGGCAGAGTGCACCGTGCTCAGAAACACCCCGGCCCCAACTGCCTGGTCGCGCCGTTGTTCGGCGAGCGCTTCGTAAACGCATTCCGTGAAATAACCCGTGGGGAGTTGGGCGTTGCCGCTTTCTTCCCGCAACTCTTGAAGTATCCCTTGCAACAGTTCCCACCAGATATTTACCGGCTGCAAATCAGCAAACTCATTCACCATGGTCAACAGGTCCGTGACCGACAGTAATTCGTCATGCCGGGTCTTCAGTTCCGCAAAGAATTGGCGTATCTCGCGGATGCGATGGAGGGGAGGGGTTTTCTCCCGATCGATCCCCCAGGTTATCGGGATACGCCGCTGCTCGCACAGCGCCCGAATGGGCGCCAGTTCCTCTCGGGTCCTGGCCAAGACTGCACAGTCCTGCCAAACCAAAGATGGATTTCGTTCCTTAAGCCGTATCAGCTCAGCCACGAGCGCCACTGCCTGGTGTGTCATATCGGCTACCTGCAGCAACTGAACGCGCCCCTGCGCCAACGGGTCCAGGTCCTTCCATGGCCCGCCGGTCGGGAGCCGTTCCCGTCCCTTGTTGATGCGGATTGCGTGGCCGGTCTTCATCCGGTCCCGGTTATGGGCGATCAGGCAGTTTGCCGCGGCAATGATATGGGCTGAAGACCGGTAGTTTTCAACGAGATAGTACGTCTTCGCCTGGTAGTCTTCCTGAAATTGCCTGATGAATTGCACATTGGCGCCGCGAAAGGTGTAGATGTTCTGGTCGTCGTCTCCCACCGCCAAGAGCGCCAGTTTGCTGTCGGGGTCGCTCTGCGTCCTGCCGGCAATGGCTGAGATCAGCTGGTATTGGTCCTGGTCGATGTCCTGGTACTCATCGACCAGGATGTAGCGATAACCTGCCAACAGCCGGTCCCTGAGTTCGTCCCGCTCCAGTCCGGAGAACTCGACCTCTCCGTTCAGCAGGCGGACCGCGTCGGGAATCACGGTCTTGAAATCCTCCACATCAACTTTTCTCCGCTCGGCCCGTTCGGCAAAGGATGATCCGGTCAGCCGCATCGCCAGGCTATGGTAGGTCTGGACAGTGACCCCCTTCGCGTCAGGGCCGGCCAGTTCGAGGATGCGCCGCCGCAAGGTGTTCGCTGCATTGCGGTTGAAGCAGAGGACCAGCATGCTGCGCGACGGCACTCTCTTTACCCGCAGCAGGTAGGCGCAGCGGTGCGCGACCACCCTGGTCTTGCCGGAGCCCGGACCGGCCAGCACCAACATGTTTTCATCCGGCTGGGCCGCCACGACGGCAACCTGCACCGGGTTCGCCAGATTGTCAACGATGCGGTGATAGGACGCCTGGCTGGTAGCCCGCTCGACCACCTCTCTTCTCCCGGCGAAGTAACGACGGACAAAACTGTCACGATCCAGGGAGAAGTAGGCGACGATCAGTTCAAGGGCCTGCTTGATTTTTTCCAGTCCCAAACGGGCGTACTCGTTTATGACGTGGACCTGGAAAATCCGTTCCTTATAGTGCTGCTCCAGCGGGCTGTAATCCCCCTTCGAATACCTGCGCTTGCTCTCTTCCGGTATGATGCGGATAGTCATGGCTTGCCGGAATACCGCCAGCCCCTGCTGGAGGATGATGACCTGCTGCTCGTGGAGAAACATGAGGGCACGATCGATTGCCGCCAGGACATCCTTGATCTGGCCTGCAAGGAGCAGGTCGCCACGGAGAGCGAGGGCGATGTCATCCACGGAAAAATCGACCTGCAGTTCGGCGCTGGGTGACGTGTTTTCCGGAATCCTGGCGAAGAGGGTGTCCAGCGCCGCCTTCGCCACGGCGCGTCTCCGTTCAGCGGTGGCGAGGAGGGCCGCCCAGCCCCGGTTCAATTTGATGCGGTAGTGGTCCTGGCCGAAATAGCGGAATTCAAGACTGCCGCGGTTACCCGCCAATCCTTTGCCGTCAAGGGACAGGCTCTTCAGCAGATTGCGCAGGTGTTCCGGGAGGCTCGCATGACCTTCATCGACGAGGCGCTGATTCAGGCGCCGCAGGGAGAGGTCGAGCCACCCCTCGGCATCCGGCTCAGACTCCTGCATCAGCTTGAGCATGGCCCGTTCCAAGGTGCAGACCTTGTCGAAGCGCAGGCGTGAATGGTCGCCGACCTTGTACCGGACAAAGGCATTCAGGAGGAGCCCCTGCTTGATCAACCCCGCCTCAGTCATCTCATGGAGGACCCGCAAAACCGCCTGGGTGTCACCGGCGATGGACCACGTTTGGTGCGTATCGCCCCCGTTTGCCCTGAACTCAGGCAGTTCCGCCAGTTCATCGGCGCTCATCCCTTCATCCTTCCTGGCATTGAACAATGCCTGGAGGACCGCGAGCCAGCGTTTTTTCTGGTGGTCCGATAGATTCAGAGGCGCGATTTTCTCCTCAGCTTCTTCCAGGTTACGGACCAGGGGCCGGCCCTGGAATACCCGGGTGTTGTTCTGATTGCGCTCGACCAGCCCCGCTTGCTCCAGCCAGGCAACCGCGACCTTCACCTTGGTGTCCGCCATGGAATCTTCGCTGCTGAATCCGGTCTGCACCTGCTCGTCACGCAAGAGCTCGCCGGTGGTGATGACAATCTCGTTGCCTTTGCCCCGCTTGGAGTGCCGCAAACCCCGCAGGATCTGGCTGATGTCGTGCTGGGTCAGTTCCGACATCGCTCCCAACTGGAACTGGGTTTCAATGTCCTGCTCGCTATAGAGAAGGACACATTCGGCGCCCAGGGTGTCCCGCCCTGCCCGGCCGGCCTCCTGCAGGTAATTTTCCAGCGACCCGGGGATATTCCCATGGACCACCAGCCTGACATTGTCCTTGTCGATCCCCATGCCGAAGGCGTTGGTGGCGCAGATGACCTGAGTTGTCCCGCTGATGAAAGCATCCTGCACCCGCCGCTTCTCCGGCGCCTCCAGTCCAGCATGATAGGCCTCAACCTGCCACCCCTTCTTGCAGAGAAAATCCCTGGTGTTTTCCGTCTCCTTCCTTGTGGCGGCATAGATGATCGCTGCTCCCATCTCCGGCCGGGGGAGCCGGTCCGCCAGGATCTCGTGGATGCGCTCGTATTTTTCAGCGCCATGGATCAGTTGCACCTGGAAGTCGAGATTGTTCCTTTCCACGCCTCCCTCGAAAACCTCCAGTTCCTGCCCCAGTTCTCTCCGGAAATGATCGGTGATCTCTTCCAGGACGTCGCGTTTTGCGGTCGCGGTGAAACAGGCAATCGGCGGAATGGGAGTCTGCTGACGCTGGGCAAATTCTCGGATGAACCGGGCGGCATAGAGGTAATCGGGGCGGAAGTCGTGGCCCCACTTTGACAGGCAGTGGGCCTCATCGAAGACCCAGCAGCCGATTTCCCGCTGGCTGATGGTGTCGGCCAGGGACTTGTTGCGCAGCTGTTCCGGCGACACGTAGAGGATGGCGATATCGCCCAACCGTACCCGCTCCAGCACCTCGCCCCGTTCAGGCGGGGTCAGCATGCCGTAAATCGCCGCGACAGACATGGAGCCGGTCTTCGATGCAAGCCCATCGACCTGGTCTTTCATCAGCGCCTGCAAAGGTGAAATAACTATGGTCAGTACGCCGCGGCGTAAATTGCGGGAAAGTGCCGGTATCTGGTAGCAGAGTGATTTGCCGCCGCCGGTGGGAAGGATGGCAAGCAGCGGCTTGTCACCCATGCCGGAGCGGACTATTTCCTCCTGCAGGCTTTTGCCGTCGTCATTTGCCGGTAGAGGCCGATAGGCGGGATAGTTGAAAAAATGCTTTAACTGCTGAACGGGATCGTGAGTTTTCCGGCACCAGCCACAGGAGGAACTGTTGCAGGGCACATCCCGCAATTCCTTCAGGATCGGCACGACATCGTGGAAGCGATGCCTCACCCAGGGGGGGAGTATGGAATTCTGTCCCGCAACCCTGAGCCAGGCAAGGCAGTAGGCAAGGGCCGGGCGTTTACCAGGATCCAGAAGGTATTTCATCGAAACCATGGCGATGGCGGTTTCACAGGCTTTTTCCTGCGCATGATTCTGAAAGGTGATGAATGCATCGTTCTCGGTTGTGGGCAGGGCGCCGAGCGCGGAGAAAACCGCGCTCAGTCCGTCACCACGTAGCGGGGAATTTCTGCTCTCCTCGAAACAGTAATGGTAGAAGGAGAGCACATCCCTCTCAGCTTTTCCCAGGGAAGCAAAGCTCTCCCACTGGTCGCAGAATACCGAGGCGGCCAGCCGTGCATCGGCAACCGGATCGTTTATCGAGTCGCGGACTAGCTTGTAGTCCTTCACCAAGCGGTGATAGGGGTTTGCGGGAAATGCCAGCGGGGAGAGATAGAGCGTATCGACGACCGGTTTGCGCAGCAGGCTGAGTTCTGGGGCCAAGGACTCAAGAATGGGAAGGTCATGGCCAAGGAGGTTGTGTCCGAGGACAAAGTCCGCGCCGGCAGCAAATGCATCGAGTTCAGAAAGAGCTTTCGTGATATCAAAGCGCCCGCTCCGCTCAAACTTGTTCCCGCCGGACAAGGCGCCGATATGATGAATGCTCTGGTTTCCGGTCGTTTCCAGATCGATAAGCAGGCACTTTGTAATGAAGTCTGAACTGGTCAAATCCTTCTCGTTTCTCAGAAATAGCCTGGCATCAGGGAATCACTTCCGGTCAGCAGGTCATGTACTCTCCGTTTGTAATGCAAACAGTAAAGCAGACACGTGCTCCGGCAGCAGTCTTTCGACATGGTTGTGTTCGTCAATGTCTAAACCCCTTCTGCTCATTTTTGCCACGTTCAGGAGGCGGGCGCGAACGGATGCCGCAATATTTTTTGCCTGATCTTTCGCCATGCTATGCTACCAAAGCCTTCAGGTAGGGCATCATTACGGTCCGTGCCTGGCAAACCGTAGCAAATTCCATTAGCCGCGCCGTACTGGCATCCTTCAGCTTCAGGTACGTTTTCAGCGCCTCAAGGGCCAGGTCCTCCCCCAGCTTCCGGCGGTACCTGAACATGTCGCAAATGGTCTTCTCCCGGCCATAGACCCGGATTTCACCATCGGGTGTCTTGATATATTCTATGGCAGGGGCGTAGAAACGGTCCCGGAAGTAAAACGTCTTGATGGGAGGATAAAAGAGCCGGGGCGGTTTAGCTTCGTGAGGAATGGCGACATACACCTCCGAGGGGTTGAAGGTGGTCAGTCCATGATAATCAAGGGCGGAAAGCAGGCAGATGACGCCATCCGGCAGGGCACGGCAAACTTCGGCCAGCCCGGCATATTCGCCGGACTCGCCATGCCCCACCAGCCGGTACAGGCCGGGCTTGACCCGTTCGATATGCCCTTGGGCTACCAGGTCAGCGACATCACGAGTCTGGAACCCGGCAGCGCGCAGTTCCTTCATACGGGCATATCCACCGGCCGCAGAAATATATTTCGTTATCTTGTCCATGGGGCGCTCGAATCATTTTTTCTGCCAATGTATTCCATCGGCAGAAAGTTTTCAAGCGAAACAGGAGAATTTTCTTAGAAACAATTGTGGAGTTATTTGGTTTAGGCAGTAACGCCGTAAAATTCCTCAAAATTGAGACATGTCAAAAGTAGAGCATTCCGGCAAAATGACCTCGAACCTTACCTTCAGAATACGGCCAGAGGGGCGGTAGTTCGTCGGTTTGGATAACCATGCTACTCAACGGAGGTGCGGCGTAACTGGTGGGTATTCCACGGGTGGGTCCCCTCGCTCAAGTTGAAGTACCCCAACCAAGAAAGACAAGAGGTTATTGCTCGAGCAATTTCCTAGCCAGAGCATGTAACTCGGAATTTGCTAACGCTACCACTTTCTTTTTTACCGAGCGCGAGTAGTATTCTTGTTCTGTCTTAGTTAGCGGCAACCCCTCAAGCTTCTTTTTGAACAAATCTATTTGTTTTGGCGAAAAGATTTGAGATAGAGAATAAGCAAGGGACAACTCTTCATACCTTTCTTTCCGTCGTCTGGACACGTCTTGACTTTGTTCAAAGTAAAGCTGGAAAGTCTTCTTTAATCGTTCCGCGTCCATTTTTTTATCATCCCAGACCAAAGGACGATCGTGAGCGAAGTTATTGCGCCATATTTTTATCTGTGACTTATCATCAGCCGAAAGTTGATTTTTAAGATTATTCATCCATGAAAAAGTCAGATGATAGAAAGAATACAAGGATACTGAAGCAAGGAATAACCGATGGAAGTTCTGTTTATGTCCATTAGGCAGTTGTTCTTCAATACGTTCAGGAGAAAATTGATAGTTCTCAGCGACGTTTGCCAGAACGGCTGGGAACAGTTCCCAAAGTCTTTGATCTTGACTTTTCACAACCTCAGCCAAAGTCCAATCAGCATCGACTTCCTCACTTGGCACAAACATAGGCAAACCAAGTTTGGAAAGGTTTTGCAACAGAACATCTTTATTCATAAAGTTTTCTCTCCCGGAGCAGATCAAGAAAATAGTCAATGTTTGTTTTCAGTCTGTGTTCTCCGACATCATACAAAATCATTTCCTGAAAATGCTTCACCAGCCTATCAATGTCCAACATGCTAATATGGGCTTCAGCCAGCATTACACAATCATCAAAATCGACACGAGTTCCCCGCATCAGTTTGCTGACGATCAGGTCATAGTCATTCAGAATCCCGATATACAGGTGAGAGTATACCTGAAAGCTGGTGTTACCCCCTTCTTCCAAGGGAGATTCAAGTAGTCCGGTTGTATGAATCGAATTGCCACTGAAAAGGTCGAACTGAAATTTCTCCTTTGATCGTTTCCAGCCCACAGCTGTTACTTGTTCATATCCTAGCACCTTCAGTGTCTTGGTAAGATAACCATGCTCCTTCAAACGCGGCACCATGAAATCCACATCTTTGGTTGATGGTTTTACACCTAAAAGCGTCATGGCCGTCCCCCCACACGCCACCAAATGCACCTTTCGTTTGAGGTACAGGTTCCACCCCTTTAAAATCTCAAGAAGCTCTTCCTTGTCAAGACGGTATTCCATTTGTACCTTTAAGTGCAATATATTGTATGTTTTTATACAAGATTTTGTACAATAAATTGAAGCATATTTCAAGGGAAAAATTGATTTGTTTGCCTCTTGCTCCTAGTGGTTAATTCCCCCACGTCTATTCAGCATCTGGCTAGAGTGCGGACCGGCTTCGAATTTTGGCCCAAAAATGATCGAGGAGCATGAAGCATATCGTAGCAAATACCTGAAGCTCGAAAAGCGCCTGGAATATCTGGCCACCCTGATCGGCGTAAAAAAGCCATCAAAGAGGAGTCGAATTCTTCAAGGGACTGTTCCATCCGTCTCTGAAAAGAAAGCTTGATAAAACTTAAAAATTCGCTTGAGAGTCTTCCTTGTCAATCGGCACTGAAAAATGACCCACCATCGGCGTCCAAAATTGACCCACCCCAGCGGTTAGTTTTTGTCTGAATTTCTAGTTTTCATTCTCCAACTATCATTGCCAGTTTCGATGATGTCGCAG
>POSG01000038.1 GCA_003314535.1 Geobacter sp. | reverse complement strand
ACCTCGCTGAACGGCAGCTTCAGTTCCTGCGATATCTTCTCCAGTACCTCTGCCGGCAGATAGCCGTAAATCTCCTGTGCCCCCTGCAGCACCGGAATCAAACCGCCGGCGTAACCGCGGTAATGACTCAGAAGCTCATTCAGTTGCACATCCTGCGGCGACTCAACCTGTTCGCCGGTACACTTGCAAACCGCCATGTCTTTCTCCCCTTTCTTCCTGGTTTTCTTATGTTATGAGACTTCCGCGAAAAGCTGGCAGCTGATGGCTTCCGCAATGAAGCCTGGTAACCAAAAAAACGACGTACAGTGCATAAGCGCAACATATTGCCCGGGCTGCGCCCTCAAATTTCATAGAAACTATATGATTTTCACTCTTGTTAAACAAAAGGCACGTACTCTTCCCTCCCCGGGCAAGCTGACGCTCGTCGGACAGCGTGCACAGCAAAAAAAGGGGGACACAAATCGAGCTGACTCAACAGGCCCCCAACCACATATACATGTCTATGTTGCGGGAGCAAGATTATAACATCTTCAATACAAAATCAAACATTATTTGAATATTACTGACATTAATTCCCTGTTTATACCATTTTATTCTGGAAATCCATATGGACGGCAAAATAGCACAGCGATCAAATGCCGACTCTTACAGAATACAGTCATAAAAAGTTAAATTAATATTATCATTCATGTTATTCATGATTTGGTGGCAGACGCAGGAAAGAAGCAATTATCCAACAATTCTAATATCAGAAAACTACGCATTACACATCATTCCGGCCTGGAAGATGTGCAGTGATTAATGGTTCGGCAATCCAATCAGAAACAGGGTTTCAGGCCCCTGTCATATATATCTCACATATGCGTCTTTAAGATATTTTCGTTCAAGAATTTTGGCAATTCTCTTGATCAGATTGCGCCTTATTTCCAGGTCCATGGGATGGGTGGGGTCCTGATGGGCCTCGTTTATTTTCGTCCCGACAAGGAAGATGATACTGTCACTTTCCAATAATCGCTCCAGCAGCATGCTGGCAGCGTTCCTCCGCGAAGTGGTCTCGCCTTTTTCCAGGAACTGGGCTACCTTGGTAAGAGTCAGGAGCCCCTCAGTGACAAGGTCCGCTCCCTCAAAAGTCGCAATCGGCGGGATATCTCCATCGGTTGTTTCAAGGTGATCCACGAGTTCGCGGTTCAGCTCGCGGGCGACGATATTTGCCGTCGTGCCGCCGCAGATGACCTTGCGGCCCTTGAATGTATCGAAAATGTTGGCAAAGTGGGCATCGCGGTTCTGGTGGAACGGCGGGCCGGTCAGCACCAGGAGCCGTCGTGGTTTGCGGAAATAGAATACCGCCACGGTCATGTCGTCATAGGCCTTGCCGCCGACTTCCTTCTCCAGCGCCTCGGCAAGGATCTTGCCGGCAAGCGACCTGGCGGATATCTGCGGGTCACGGCATACCTGGTCGAGAACAAACCTTTTGCAGCCGTCAACGCGCCAGCCCAGCTTGAACTGTTCGGTTCCGATACCCGACTGGGAAATCCCGTCGGAAATTATGACCAGCCGGTCCTCCGGGCACGCCTTCAGGCTGTATGTTTTCATCTTCCGGCCATCGAGGGAAGGTGACTCGACCTCCTTGAAGGGAATGGCGATCGCCTCGCCGTTGCGGATGAGAAGAAACGGGGGGTTGTCCATCTCGACGATACTGATGTCGGTCTGCATCCTTATATCGACTATGGTGTATGTTGCATAGCTGATGTTACGCACCCTGCATACCGGCAGCGCATTCATGATTGTTTCGGAGGAGCAGATCAGGTCCACGTCGCTGGCCGTGAACTTGAGCGCCATGGTCGCGGTCATCGTGGAAAGGATGTTCGCCTTGAGCCCGTGACCGAGGCCGTCGGAGAGCACCGAAATCACCCGGTCCTCTTCCGCCAGCTTGTGCGTCATGAAAGAGTCGCCGCAGATATCCTGGCCATGCTTGTTTTTCTGGCAGGATTCAATCTCGATGAACAGGTCATCGGACAGGATGTCATCGCTGTTGTCGACAACATCCTTGTATTCTTGCAAATGGCGTCTTCTAGGGAACATTCGAATCGGTCTCCGTTTCCTCGAGGAGGCTGATATCCTTGGTCGAGAAACCATAGGCAAGCGACCTGAGCAGTATTTCCGTATCTGCCATGTTTTCACCCAGCCTGAAAGCGATTTCCTGCACTGTTTCAAGATTCTTGCGAATGACCTGCTTGGCCCTTTGGGCAATCTGTTCGCGGTGCATTTCGGTGCCGGTCACATCCAGTATGACACCCCCGACAACCTGGTTCGTTTCGATAGTGAATATGGTCACGTTGTAGATCTTGTTGTTGATATGCAACGCGTCCCGGTGTATGTCATTGCCGGTGAGAAGCACCGCATGGAACAGGTCTGAAAACGGCACGAGTTTTTCAAGGTTCGCGCCTTCGAGCCCAGGATGGACCTGGTTGGTGTAGAGAGATTCTTCATCGAACATCTGGATGAAGTTCTCGTTGCATTCTATCACCTTCATGTCCGTGCCCACTATGACCACGCTCATGGGTATGCAGCGCAGCAGGGCATTGGCCTTTTTCTGGGCGAGCTTGCGGAGGTGGGACAGGCACATGGTCGGTTCGGCACGTCCGGTCAATAGCGCACTGGCCAGCGTTCGGCAGGTGTCGTAACCGCATCCTCCGCAGTTCAACTCGTCTTCTTCCTTCAATGCGCCCACCTGGTGAAGCGCCTTGCGGATCTGCTCATCGGTATGGTGCTGGACGGGCAGCGGCGCCTCGCGATGGAGGCCGTCAATTTCCACCAGCACATTCCTTTCGATGCGGCCGGTAGGAAGGTTGGCCCGGTTGTAGACTTCAAGTTCGTCAAGCAGGTAGGGCCTCTGCTTGCTGGTGCATGGCCCATGCACGCAGCTCCCCTGGCAGGCGAGTATCTCGACGAAAACCCGGTTGTTGAGTTCGTCTATCTTAAGCCCGGTCAAGGCCCGGTTGATGCAATACACACCTGCCAGCGTCATGAAGCGGACATCCTTGAAATCACCGAACAGCCTTATGGTCTCGTTCATGCCGCCTTCCACCGGGTAGAGCGCACCTTCGTTCGCTGCTTCCGGCACGAAGCGGTCATCGCCGCCCGGAAGCATGTTGATGGGGTCGATCCCCTTTTCCTGAAACCAGCGATGCAGGTCCTGAAAGGTCAGGGAAACGTCAAGAAGGTCGGGATGGCGGTCCGCTTCCCTTTTCTTGGCCGCGCAAGGGCCAATGAAGACGATGCCGATATCGTTGCCGTAAATCTTGCGAAGCAGCCTGCAGTGGGACAAAAGCGGAGAAAGGATGGGGGTGATTGAATCAGCCTGTTCGGGAAGGTACTTTTGCACGAAATCGACCGCCGCCGGGCACGCAGAGGATATGGTAAGCTTGGCGTCGCTCTGCTGCAACTGTTCCGCAACACGCGCCGAAACCTGCTGTGCGCCCAGCGCCGTCTCGCTCACCGCCTCGAAACCCAGCTTTTTCAATGCGGCGATCAGGTAGGGCGGCTCGACGTTGGCAAACTCGCCGGCATACGAGGGGGAGATGGAAACCAGGACACGCCTCTTTTGCCTGAGGAGCTCCTTGGCGCGGTACAGGTCGTCCCGGACCTTTTTTGCCTTCGTCGAGCAGACATCAACGCAATGCCCGCAGAAAATGCACAGGTCCGATGCAATGGAGGCCCGCCCCTCCTCGATCTCGATCGCCTTGACAGGACACTTGCGGACACACTTGAAACAATCCTGGCACTCAGTCTTTTCCGTATAAACAGGTTTTCTTGTTTCCATGTCATTCACCCGAATCCTTGCCCAGGTATTGCTGTATAAGCTCTGACAGCATCTCGAGGTTCACTTCGTGATACATTTTGCCGTTAATTTGCAGGTTCGGACCTTTGCGGCATTCTTCCTCGCACCGGCTGCCCACCAGCTCGACCTCGGCAGCACAGCCATTGTCGTCAATATACTGTTCGATGAACTCCAGGTTTTTCCTGTTGCCGCGACGGAAACAGGAACTGCCCATGCAGATCCTTATCTTCAAGCTCATTACAAGCCCCCCATACTCTCTCCGCTCTCACGTCCACCGGCCATCTTCATGGAAAGCACGGCCAGGCCCGACAGCAGTTCTTCCTTCTGGGTGATGACGCCCTCAGGTACGTCAAGGATTACGGAGGTAAAATTCCAGATCCCCTGGATGCCCGATGCCACAAGAATGTCGGTCACCCCCTGGGCCACCTCGTCGGGAACGGTCAGGATCGCGAGACGGACATTCAGCCTGACGAGCAACTCAGGCGCCTTGAGCACGTTGAAAACTGGTATGCCGTGAACCTTCTTCCCGATCTTTGCGGGGTCAATGTCAAAAGCAGCCACTATCCTGTGTCCATGGCTCTCCAGCTCTTTATAGGCCAAAAGAGCAGTCCCCAGTTGGCCCACCCCGAAGAGGAAGGTGTCCAGCGTTTCCCCCCAGCCCAGGAAGTTCTCTATGGCCCTGATCAGATCGGGAATGTAGTAGCCTATCTTTCGTGTTCCTGAAATTCCGGTCAGTTCAAGGTCCTTCCTTACCAGGATCGATTCGATATTCTTGATCTGCGCCAGCTGACCCGAGGATATGAATTCCTTGCCCTCCCGCTCCAGTTTCCGCAGTATGTTCAGGTAGGCCGGGAATCTTCGTATTGTAGGCAGCTTGTCGATTTTTATTGTGGTGGGCATCAAATATTATCCGATGAACCTGCTGTGTCCGTACCGGTCTCCGATATTGGTAGTTTTAGAGCATATATATAATGTCTGCCAAACCAGGTCAAGACTTATTTGATATTTTAATATCATTATCAATCAGTCAGCCGGATAAGCCTGAAAAATCGCGGGTAATTCGTGAAAAAAAAGGAACCCTCGCACGAAGGTTCCTTTCAGGAAATCGTAACCGGAGCGGTTTCCACAGAACTGCTATCGACTTCCCAAGGAAGTTGAAGGCATGTAGTGAAAAACCGCATTCGGAAAATATGAAACCACGCCCGGGGCAAGGCGCCTCTCCATAACAAAACGGCTCCTTACCCCGGGCTCATTCATAAGACAGCCCTATACGTAATCCGACACACGATCAGACGGCGTAATGTCAACTGCGCAAACCTTGTACTCCGGAATCTTGGAGATCGGGTCGAGCGCCGGGTTGGTGAGGACGTTTGCAGCGCCCTCTGCAAAGTGGAACGGCATGAAAACCACGTTTTCCTTGATGGTGCGCGTGATCTTGGCGGTTGTGCTGATTTCTCCCCTGCGGGAGGAAACGTTCACTTTCTGGCCGTCCTTGATGCCGAGGTTGCGGGCCGTTACCGGGTTGATCTCGATGAACGACTCTGGGCTCAGCTTGTTGAGGCCGGCGACCTTGCCGGTCATGGTACGGGTGTGGTAGTGGTAGAGAACCCTTCCGGTGGTCAGCAGGAACGGATACTCGGAATCCGGAAGCTCGTTGCTGGGCTTGTACTCGATCGCCTTGAAAAGTCCCTTGCCGCGGGCGATTGAAGCTTTGTGCAGGTACGCCGTGCCGGGGTGATCGGTAGTCGGACACGGCCACTGCAGGCTGCCCAGCTGGTCGAGCCGCTCGTAGGTGATTCCGCCGTAGGAAGGAGTAAGAGAAGCAATCTCAGCCATGATTTCCGACGGATTGCCGTAGTTGGCTTCAATTCCGAGCCTGTTCAAGAGATCCGACAGGATCACCCAGTCGGCCTTTGCTTTTCCGGGCGCTTCAATGGCTTTCCTGACACGCTGCACGCGCCTCTCGGTGTTGGAGAAGGTACCCTCCTTCTCGGCAAAAGAAGCTGCCGGGAGCACGACGTCGGCAAGCTTTGCCGTCTCCGTGAGGAAGATATCCTGCACCACGAGGAACTCGGTGTTCTTCAGAGCCTCTTCCACGTGATTCAGGTCCGGGTCGGAAACCATGGGGTTTTCACCCATTATGTAAAGGAACTTGATGTCGCCGTGTCCGGCCTTGTGGACGATATCGCAGAGAGTTAAACCGGGCTTGTCGGACAGCTTGACTCCCCAGGCCTTTTCGAACTTGGCAAGTGCGTCAGGATTCGCAACTTTCTGGTAGCCGGTGAAGTCCCCTGGCAGGCCGCCCATGTCGCAGGCGCCTTGGACGTTGTTCTGGCCGCGGAGCGGGTTGACGCCTCCGGATTCGATGCCGATATTGCCGCACAAGAGCGCCAGGTTGGAAAGGGACATGACCCCTTCAGTACCGGTGGTGTGTTGGGTAACGCCCATGGTATAGAAAATCGCGCCCTTGTCTGCCTGTGCATAGAGGCGCGCGGCGGCACGGATGTCGTCGGCGCTGACGCCGCATATCTCCGCTGCCTTTTCCGGGGTGAACGAAGAAACAGCCTTGACCAGTTCGTCGAACTGCTCGGTCCGCTCTTCGATATACGCTTTGTTCTGCAGCCCTTCGGAGATGATGACATTCATCATGCCGTTGTAAAGAGCCACGTTGGTGCCCGGCATGATCTGCAGGAAGACGTCAGCGTCGCTCGTCAGGTCGATGATACGGGGGTCGGCAACGATGATCTTCGCGCCCCGCTCCTTCGCCTGCCTGATCCGCGCGCCGATAACGGGGTGACCAGCGGTGGTATTGGAGCCGGTGATGAAGACTACATCTGAGTTCAGCACCTCACCGATGCTGTTGGTCATTGCGCCACTGCCAAGCGTAGTTGCCAGACCGGCAACTGTCGAGGAGTGTCAAAGTCGGGCGCAGTGATCGACATTGTTGGTGCCGAACCCCGCGCGTACCATTTTCTGGAACAGGTAGTTCTCTTCGTTGGTCACCCTGGCCGAAGTCAGGCCGGCCAGGGCATCGCCGCCAAAATCCGCCCTGGTCTTGGTGATCTTGTCCACGATCAGGCTGTATGCCTCGTCCCAGCTGGATTCGACCAGTTCGCCGTCTTTCCGGATGAGAGGCTTTTTCAGGCGATCGGGATGATTGATGAAGTTGTAGCCGAACTTGCCCTTGACGCAAAGCAGGTTGTTGTTTGAAGCACCGTCAACAGGCTCAACACCGACCACCTTGCCTTCCTTGGCAAGGAGCTCCATCTGGCAGCCGACACCGCAGTAGGAACAGGTAGTCAGGGTCCTGGTAACTTCCCAGGTGCGGAACTTCTCCTTGTTCTTTGGAAGCAGCGCACCTGTAGGACAGACCGAAACGCAGTTGCCGCAGGAAACGCAGACCGACTCATTGATCGGATCGTCGAACGGCGGGGTCGGGTGCGCAGTAAAGCCCCTGCTCGCAAAGTCCAACGCGCTGGTGCACTGGAAGTGCGCACACGCCATCACGCATCGGCGGCAGTTCACGCATTTGTTCATGTCGCGAACATAGAATTCGTTGGACGTGTCAGTGGGGAAGCTGTTCATTATCCCGCCGAAACGGCTTTCCTTTATCTCGTACTGGTAGCACAGGTCCTGCAGTCCGCACTTGCCCGCCTTTTCGCAGGTCAGGCATTCCTGGTTATGGTCGGAGAGCAGAAGCTCCAGCATCATCTTGCGGGCATTGATGACACGGTCGGTGTCAGTCTTGATGTCCATCCCTTCCATTACCGGTGTGGCGCAGGCAGGAGCGAGATTCTTCCTCCCCGCCACTTCCACGCAGCAGACCCTGCATGAAGCGTTGTCCCCCCTCTTGTCCTTGTGCAGTTCCAGATAGCACAGGGTGGGGATCTTGACGCCTGCCGCATTCGCGGCATCGATAACGTAGGAGTTCCTGGGGACCTCCACCGCTATCCCGTCAACTGTCAGTTTTACCACTCCCATTCTTTCCTCTCCCTTCTGTTCCGGTTATTTGCCTTCCAGAAAACAATTCCCCTACTAACTTCCCAAATCGCCGGCCAAAAGCCGGAGTCCGAAGTCGTCCGCATTCCCAGCGCCTCCGGCCACAACGATGAACCCGAAAGCAAACCACAAGAAAGCGAACCCGACGCAGACCTGCGACTGCCCAAGGTACGCAGATATGCACCGGCATTGAAGACCACCGGCCAGAACCCATGACCGACTACGCCTAAGCTAATTTGATATTGCTGTACTTATTTCCGGAGGATGCACGCATGGTGCACTAACGAAAAGGCTTGACGCATTCATCGCGCCATCTCGCCACATCGTGCCGCAACGGCTTGATCGGTGAATCAAAGCCGGAACCCTGCCACTCCAGGCGGATTCGCGATCCCGGAACCCGGGCTGCAGAAGCACTGCGGCAATTACATGGGTCCAGAGCACCTTGACAGGATCTGCTGCACACAATACTTAAGGAACATAGTCATATACTTGGCTATACAACGCCCTCACATCACTGCACGCTGTCATAACAATGCGTTACAGAGCGCAATATAATTTTCTTTATTGCGATTATCTCTTTCATAATCGGCACAGCATGTTATCTTTCTTGACTGCAATATATCATTGTATATTACGGTATGTTTGTTTTGCATCTCCTTGTATTATTCCAGCAAACCGTTTAAAACACTGTATTGTTATTTATGACAGCTGAATATATAGCAGAATGATCCTGTTAATGCAAAATATTTTTAGCTAAAGTGATTTTTTCCGGCGTTGGGCGAAATTATGTTTGCTTTGTGATCCTTTTTGTGAGCTAATACAGAAACAACATAGACATGTATATGTCGAAGGCCCGTTTGTCTGCGCAGGCAAACGGGCTTTCGACTTTGTGCGGTCGCCTGATTCGGAACACGATTCATGAAGTCGGCGGACAAAAGGAACCGGTTAAAAAAAACGGCCCCCGTCGAAAACGACAGGGGCCGTTGATGCTGCTTGCGAAACGCTCCCTCATGGAGAAGTTTTGCCGCGATAGGCCTCGAGCGCAGCGGGGAACGGCTTGAGCGCCCTTTCAAATATCCCCAGCGAATATGCGATCGCGAGGCCGTAGTTCGTTATCGGGACGCCGGCCTGCTGGCAGCGGATGATGCGGGACAGGACCTCCCTCCTGTTCCACATGCATGCGCCACAGTGTACCGCCAGCTTGTAGGAAGCCAGGTCATCCGGAAAATCATGCCCCTGGACATGGGTGAATTCCAGCTTGCCCCCCACGTACTGCCGCAGCCAGCGTGGTAGCTTGACCCTGCCGATGTCCTCGCCGATGGGGTGGTGAGAGCAAGATTCGCAGATCAGCACCCTGTCGCCCGGCGCCAGGTTTTCAATGGCAAGCGCACCGCGGACGAACTCCACCAGGTCGCCCTTGAAGCGGGCGAACAGTATGGAGAACGAAGTCATCGGCACTTCGTCGGGGGTATCTCCGGCAACCTTGAGGAATGCCTGCGAGTCTGTCACAACCAGCGCGGGCGGCCTTTTCAGCCGGTCCAGCGCGTCCCGCAGTTCACGCTCCTTAACCACCATGCAGTACGCGTCGTTATCCAGCAGATCGCGGATAGACTGGACCTGGGGGAGAATCAGTCGCCCCTTGGGCGCTTCAAGATCAATGGGGATGACCAGCACCGCCATCTCCCCTGACGGCACGAGATCACCGATTATGGCAGGAGCGTTGATGAAGTCCTCAGGCGCTGAACGTATCAGGGCTTCACGAAGATCAAGTATCCCTTCGCCCTTCGCCGCCGAAGTCTCGATGCAGAGGACCTGCAATTCCTTGATTCTCGACTCCTGGGCGGCATCCGACCTGGCAACGTCCGTTTTGTTGAAGACCACTATGACCGGGATCTTGCGTTCGCGGAGCTCGGCGAGGATCGCCTCTTCGAAATCCCCCCACTCACCGGCGATGGCTACGACAATCCCTACGTCAGTCCGATCGAATACCTGCCTGGTCTTCTGTACGCGCATCTCGCCGAGAGCGCCCACGTCGTCGATCCCCGCTGTATCAATGAACAGGACGGGACCGATGGGGAGCAGCTCCATGGGCTTTTCCACCGGATCAGTAGTGGTACCGGCTATATCGGACACGATGGAAACCGTCTGCCTGGTCAGAGCGTTCAACAGGGACGATTTGCCTACGTTCCTGCGGCCGAACAGGCCGATATGCAGTCTGAATCCCTTCGGGGTGGTTCTCATTCGGTATTTGTCTCCTTCCTGAGGGGCGAACCGAGCCGTGTCACGGTTTCGGCGGATACCATCTCGTCAAATTCCTCGCCGGTCAGCAGGCCGCTTTCGATCACTACGGCCCGGACACTCTTGCCCTTAGCCTTTGCCTGCGCGGCAATCTCCTGTGCCTGCCGGTAACCGATGCTGTCCACCAGGGCGGTTATGGTAGCGGTAGCTCCTTCCACGTGCCTGCGGCACCGCTCTTCATCAGCCTCGATTCCGGCAACGCACATTCTTCTAAGGATGGAGCAGGCATTGCCGAGAAGATCAAGACTTGCCAGCAGGGAGTCGGCGATGAGGGGGAGGAAGGCGTTCAGTTCGAGATTGCCCAGGGATGCGGCAAAGGTTATGGACTGGTCATGGGCCATGACGGCCATGGCTGCCTGGGATACGGCTTCGGGAATGACCGGATTCACCTTCCCGGGCATTATGGATGAGCCTGCCTGGCGCGGTGGGAGGCGGATCTCGCCGATGCCTGCATCGGGCCCCGACGACAGAAACCGCAAATCGCCGGCCACTTTCAGCAGATTACTGGCGCATGCCTTGAGGATCCCGCTGACCTCGACGAAGGCGTCGTTGTTCTGTGTCGCGTCGACCAGGTTTTCCCCCCTCGCCAACCCGAGGCCTGTTATGCTTCGCAGGTGCTCCGTCACCCTGAAGATGAATTTGCGCGGAGCAGCGAGGCCGGTGCCGATCGCCGTCCCGCCAAGGTTCAGCACACGCAGCCGCTCTTCGCACTTGTAGATCCGCCAGCGATCTCGCCCGAAGGCCTCGGCGTATGCCGACATTTCCCTGCCCAGGGTTATGAGGACCGCGTCCTGCAACTGTGTGCGGCCTACCTTCACGATATGGGCAAAGGCTTTTTCCTTGTTCTGGAACTCCTCAAGCAGCGCCACGACCTCCCGCTCAAGGTTCCGCAGCAGATTGATCGCTGCCACCTTGAGAGCTGTCGGATAGGTATCGTTCGTAGACTGGTGAAGATTGATGTCATCCAGCGGGCTTATGGTATCGTATTCGCCCGGCTTTCGCCCCAGGAGCAGAAGTGCGCGGTTCGCGAGGACTTCATTGACGTTCATGTTCGTGGAAGTTCCCGCGCCGCCCTGAAGAGCGTCCACCACGATGTGCCCGTCCAGTCCGCCTTCCATCATCTCCGCGCATGCTGCCTCTATGGCGGCAGCCTTGTCGTCATCCCACCAGCCCAGCTCGTGGTTCGTCCTGGCGCAGGCCAGTTTGACCGCGCCAAACGCATGAATGAGGCCAGGGTTTACCCTTCGTCCGGACAGGGGGAAATTCTCCACACCGCGAACGGTGTGAATGCCGTAAAGTGCGTCAATGGGCACTTGACGTTCGCCAAGAAGGTCTTTTTCGATTCGGTAGTCGGTCATGTGAATTCGTAGATGGAGGAAATATGTAGGGGCGGCCCCCCGTGGCCGCCCTATTCATGGCATCAAGGGCGGCCACGGGGGGCCGCCCCTACGAAACGACAAGAAATGATTTGTCGGCCTGGGTTCAGAAATACAGGTCGTGATCACCCTTGTCCCTGATGCCTTGAATCCGCTGCAGCAACGTGCTCTTCGTGTCACCCTCCGGCAGTTTCGCCAATTCTTCGGCGATGATCCTGTCACCAGCTTCCCTGGTCTCGGGACTCGCGTAATCCACCAGGTATTCCTGCAGGGTCAGGAGCGCGTTGGGAGTGCAGAACTCCTTGATGAACCCGGGTATGCTGAACTCCATGAAATGCTCTCCGGTTCTGCCGACGCGGTAGCAGGAAGTGCAGAAGCTCGGCACATATCCGTCGTTCATCAGTTCGCGCATTACCTCGTCCAGGGACCGGATGTCACCCAGTTGGAACTGCTCCCGCTCCATGACCTGGGCATCGCCGGCCTCGGTATAGCCGCCCAGCTCGATGCGGCTCCCCGCGTCTATCTGTGAAACGCCGAAAGACATGCACTCGCGTCGCACCTGGGCGTTCTCGCGCGCGGTCAGGATCAGCCCCGTGTACGGAACCGCGAGACGCAGCACCGCGATCAGCTTCTTGAAAGACTCGTCGTCCACCTGGTATCTCTCGTCCAGGCTGACGCCGGCGGCGGGCCTGATACGGGGAAAGCTGATGGTATGCGGTCCGACATTGTAGCGGTCCTGGAGGTAAAGGGCATGGGTTACCAGGCTCAGCACCTCGAATTTCCAGTCGTAGAGTCCGAACAGCACGCCGAGCCCAACGTCGTCGCAACCAGCTTCGAAAGCGCGGCTCAGCCCGTCCAGGCGATACAGGTAGTTGCCCTTGCGCGTGTTCGCCGGGTGGAAGCGGGCGTAGGTCTCGTGGTGGTAGGTTTCGTGGAAGATCTGATAGGTGCCGATGCCCGCGGCTTTCACGGTTGCATACCCTTCGTGGTCGAGGGGAGCGGCATTGATATTGACCCTCCTGATCTCCCCATGGCCCACTTTGGTCCCGTAAACGGTGCGCACCGACCTGGCGATGAATTCCGGGTCATAGGCCTGGTGTTCGCCGAAAACCAGGATGAGCCGCTTGTGCCCCTTGTTTTCCAGCGCCTCCACCTGCTGCCTGAGCTCGTCCTGGTTCAGGGTGCGCCTGATGGCCAGGGTGTTGCTCCGTTTGAAAGCGCAGTAGGTGCAATCGTTCACGCACTTGTTGCCGACGTAGAGCGGCGCAAAGAGCACGATACGGTTCCCGTACACGTTCTTCTTCAGCTGCCGGGCCGTCTCGAAAATCTCCTCGTTCAGGTCCGGGGTGTCTGCCAGGAGCAGCGTAGCGGTCTCCTCCACGCTCAGCGCCTTTTTCGCAAGGCTCTTGGCTATTATTTCCCGGACTCGGCCCGCGTCGGGGCGTTTCCCGGCAAGCAGCCCGTTGATATGGTTCTCATCGATGAAATCAATTGCCCGTTCACTCAGTTTCAATGCCGGCATACCACTCATACTTGTGCTCCTCTCTTTCTATGGCCTGTATCTATGCAGCTTTGGTCTTGTTAAGTGAATCGCCTCTTCCCGTTCCGATGGTCCGGCCCATGGCGCGGATCCTGGCCTGGATGCGGGCGTTGCTCTCGTCTGCGTTCTCGTCGCAGCTGGCCTTGGCCGGATATATTTCATACAGTTCGCGGTATTTGCGCGGTGTCAGATTGGGCATGCATATGTTCGCGCCGCGGGAGAGCCCGTGCTCGCGTCCCTCGGCGCGGTTGATCGTCGCCAGTGCCGTGGTGCTGGGTATGTTTATCAACGGGCACTGTATCCTGGTCAGCGCAACCACCTTGCAGGTCATAAGCTCTGTTGCAGGCACCTGTTCCCCTTCCGGCGCGTTGAGCCGGTCCTCCTCGCGGCCGAGCGGCGTCTCCGGGTGGGGAATGTAGGGGCCGATCCCGATCATGTCGATTTCGTATTCCCGGAACGCCAGGATATCGTCGGCAAGGTCGTCGTAAGTCTGCCCGGGAATGCCTACCATTATGCCGCTGCCGACCTCGTAGCCGATCTCCCGCAGCCGCCGCAGTATCTGGAACCTGTCCGAATCCCGTCCCTGGAGTGGGGGGTGGATGCGGTCATACAACTCCTTGTTGGACGTCTCGAAGCGGAGCAGGTAGCGATCGGCGCCAGCTCTCTTCCATGCCACGAGATCGGCATCGTCCCGTTCGCCGAGGCTCAACGTTATGGCAAGACTTGTTTCATTCTTTATCCTTTGAATGATCATGCTGAGCCAGTCAGCCGTGATGCCATAATCCTCACCAGCCTGAAGCACCAGGGTTCCATATCCGAAACCGACAGCAAGCCGGGCACAGTCCAGAATCTCGTCCGCGGTCATGCGGTATCGCTGAACGCCGGGATTTCCTGCCCTGATGCCACAGTAACCGCAGTTGCGCACGCATATGTTGGAGATTTCGACCAGCCCCCTGAGATGAACTGCATCTCCGACATTTTCCCTGCGGACGGAATCGGCAGTAGTCCACAGTTTCTCGAGCTTGTCAGCGTCTTCCGTCTTTAACCAATCAAGGATCTCTTGTTTGTTCATTAGTGCTCCGGCAGCCATAAATTCTTTTCCAGCAATCCCAACCGCTGCAGTTCCCCCCACACCCGTCCTTCGGCCACCCTCTCCCTTGAGGGCGAGGGTAACACTACTAGTCTGAAGGTTCAAACATAGTGCCCTCTCCATTTAGGGAGAGGGCGGCGCTGGGCGCCGGGTGAGGGGGGGATAAAAGACAGGGGATTTTTTTACTTAAATGATGTCCCGATCTTTTTTTCGCGTGTACAACAATCTCATGTAAGAGTCCAGAATTCTTTGACTTGAGTCAATTTTTTCCGATTCGGACATAAATATGAGCAAAAAAGAAAAGCGGCAGGATGATTTCCATCCTGCCGCTTTTCAGTGGTGTTGCAGATGCGGGGGTTACTTTACCCCGCATTCAGCCCGAAAGGCTGCTGCCCGACTTACCCCCCAAGCTTGGAGCGCTTGAAGTAGTGGGTATGGAGCAGGTGATGCGACTTCTCGCTCAACGGCTTGCCGAGGAATTTCTCGTAAAGCTCGATGATGTAGGGGTTTTCATGGGATTTGCGGATTTTCTTGCCGGCGTCCTCGTCGTAGAGAACCTTGGTTCTCTTCTTGAGGAGTTCCACGTCGCCATGATGATAGGGCTGACCGCCGCCGCCGATGCAGCCGCCGGGGCAGGACATGATCTCGATGGCGTGGAACTCGGATTTTCCGGCGCGTACGTCTTCAAGGAGCTTGCGGGCATTGCCCAGCTCATGGGCGATACCGATGTTCAGGGTGTGAGGACCGACCTGAACCTTGGCAGACTTGATGCCCTCCATGCCGCGGACCGCCTCGAAGTTAACGTTTTCGAGGGTCTGGCCGGTGGCCAGTTCGTAAGCGGTACGCAGTGCAGCTTCGATAACGCCGCCGGTGGCGCCGAAGATCGGAGCCGCACCTGTGGACTCGCCCAGAGGAGCGTCGAAATCTTCATCCGGCAGAGCCGCGAAGTCGATGTTCATCCGCTTGATGAGGCGTGCAAGTTCGCGGGTGGTGATGGAGTAGTCGACATCGGGATTTCCGTTCACCTTGAATTCGGGACGGTCACACTCGTATTTCTTGGCGAGGCAGGGCATTACGGACACGACCACCATCTTTTCCCTGGGCACGCCGAGGATTTCGGCATAGTAGGACTTTGCAATGGAGCCGAACATCTGCTGCGGCGACTTGGCGGACGAAGGTACGTCGAGGAGGTCGGGGAACTGGTGCTCGAAGAACTTCACCCATGCCGGGCAGCAGGAAGTGAGGATCGGGAGGCGGACAGTCTTGTCGCCGTCGAGATAGCGGGTCAGGCGGTCCAGGAACTCGGTCCCTTCTTCCATGATGGTGAGGTCGGCTGCGAAATCGGTGTCGAACACGTGGTCGAAACCGAGTCTGCGCAGCGCGGCAGCCATCTTGCCGGTCACGGAAACGCCCGGCTCGATGCCAAGATCTTCACCCAGAGCTGCACGGACTGCAGGAGCGGTCTGGACGATGGTGATCTTGTCGGGGTCGGCGATCGCATCGACGACTTCCCAGGTGTGGTCGCGCTCGACAAGGGCGCCCACCGGGCAGACGGCGGTGCACTGGCCGCAGAAGGTACATACGGAATCTTCGAGGTTCATCTCGAATGCGGGAGCAACGACAGCATTGAAGCCCCTGTTCACGCCGGTGAGGACGCCGCAGGTCTGGACTTCGTTGCACATTGTTTCGCAGCGACGGCACATGATGCATTTGTCCATGTCGCGGATGATGGAAGGAGAGATGTCCTTCCGATAGGTCGACATGACACCTTCGTAACGCACTTCGCGAACGCCGAACTTCTCGGCAACCTGCTGGAGTTCACACTCGCCGGACTTCTGGCAGACGAGGCAGTCCTTCGGGTGGTCGGAGAGAAGGAGTTCGAGAACGGTCTTGCGGGCATTCAGAACCCTCATGGTGTGGGTTTTCACCACCATGCCCTCGGTTACGGGGGTGGCGCAGCAAGGGGCCAGGTTTTTCCTGCCTTCAACTTCGACCACGCATATGCGGCAGGAAGCCGCCATATTGTTCACCGCAAGGTCCTCGAGGTTGAGGAAGCAGAGAGTGGGGACATCGATGTTCAGCTTCTTGGCCGCATCGAGGATCATGCTCCCGGCGGGCACCTGGGTCTGTTTACCGTCAATAGTTATATTCAACATAGACATGTATATG
>POSG01000037.1 GCA_003314535.1 Geobacter sp. | reverse complement strand
AGGAGGATTCAGATGAAACAGAACATACCCGAAAAAGGAGCTATCGTGCAGCGGGACGGCGAAACCTTCGCCATCAAGGTCCACATGCCTGGTGGGTACACGAAACCGGAGGAGTTGCGCAGGATCGCCGATGTGGCCGAACGCCACGGTGTGCCGGAGATCAAGATCACCATTGCGCAGCGCATCGCGCTGTTCGGCATACCGGAGGAGAAGCTGGATGCGATCCGCGCCGAGCTGGGCGACCTGGAAGAGGGCGGCACCGGCCTGTGCATCCGCTACGTGAAGATGTGCCCGGGCGCCAGCTGGTGCAAGCGCGCTCAACGGGTCACCAGGGACGTGGGCATGGAGATGGACCGCCGCTACCACCGCCTCCAGGTTCCCTGGAAATTCAAGATGAGCGTGTCGGGTTGCCCGAACGACTGCTGCGAAGGTTTCATAAGAGACCTGGCGCTTGTCGGCGGCCCCAAGGGCTGGAAGATCCTGGTCGGCGGGAACGGCGGGTCGCGACCGCGAATGGCCCAGGTTCTGGTTGAGGACCTGCCCACTGACCAGGAGGCCCTGGCAGTGGTGGAGCGCCTTGTTGACTGGTTCACCGCATCAGGCAAGAAATGCCGGATAGGCAAGGTCGTGGAAGAAATGGGGATAGATGCTTTCCGGAAGGAAGTGCTCTGATCGAACGTTGACAAAAGTGTGCTGTCAACAAAGGGTTGACAAACCGCTTCCGTTCCGCACAGAATGAAGCGCCGCTCCGGTTTGGTTCGCATGGTGGACTTTGAAGATGGGGGGAGTACTTCTGTTGAAGAGTGAAAGAATACTGATGCAGGGCAACGAAGCCATGGCCCGCGGCCTCGTGGAAAACGGCTGCGTTGTCGCGACCTCCTACCCGGGGACACCGGCATCCGAAATCCTATCGTCCGTAATGGCCTGGCAGAAAGCCGAGGGACTTGAAATGCACGTGGAATGGGCGATCAACGAAAAAGTCGCCCTGGAGATCGCCTACGCCGGAAGCCAGTCGGGGTTGCGTGCCGCGGTGGCCATGAAGCAGGTGGGCCTCAATGTGGCTTCCGATCCGCTCCTCAGCGCCGCGTATCTTGGCGTGACGGGCGGCTTCATCGTCATCAGCGCGGACGACCCCGGGCCCCACTCGTCCCAGACCGAGCAGGACAGCCGCATGCTTGCCATGCTGGCGAAAATACCGTGCCTGGATCCAGATTCCCCGGCCCAGGCGAAAGAATTCACCGCCCTGGCGTTCGAGCTTTCGGAAGCGTTCCAGGTGCCGGTTCTCCTCCGCCCAACCACCCGGGTCTGCCACGCCTGCCAGGACATCCTTCCCGGCAGCGTGAAGAACCTGGAGCGCAAGGCCGATTTCAGGAAAGATCCCACGAGATGGGCTGCCACCCCGAACTTCCGCTACCGTTTGCACCTGGAATTGAACCGGAAGCTTGCCGACATCGCTGCCTACGGGCCGACCGCACCCCGTCTGCTCAACCCGGGCGCGAAGTCGGACAAGGCGGTGGTGGCGTCGGGAGTCGCTGCGGCACATGCACGGGAGATCCTGGCGAACCTGGGATTATGGGATGAACTGCCCCTGTTCCAGGTGGTCCAGCCCTATCCGCTGCACGAATCGTTTGCACGCGACATTCTTGACAATCATGAAGAGATCCTGGTTCTGGAAGAAACCGCCGGCGTTATCGAGATGCAGCTGCGCAACCGCGGCACAGTGCGCGGAAAGCTTTCCGGGACGGTTCCGGAAGCTGGTGAACTGCTGCCCGAGCTGATCGAGGGCATTCTGGCGGATTTTGCCGGCAGGTCCTTTTCACCTGTTTCGCGTCCTGCCGCCTCGGGCGGACGGCGACCCACCCTGTGCCCGGGCTGCCCCCATCGGGCAAGCTTCTATGCCATCAAAAAAGCGGCGCCGAAGGGGATCTATCCCAGCGACATCGGCTGCTACACGCTGGGATTGAATCTCGGCGGCGTGGATACCGTGCTGTGCATGGGGGCATCAGTCAGCCAGGCTGCCGGATTCCACCAGTCGTACCGGATCAGCGGAGAGCAGCGGGACGTGGTGGCGACGATCGGGGACTCGACGTTTTTCCACTCGGGCATACCGCCCCTCATCGACGCGGTAAGCCAGGGGGCGCGGTTCGTCCTGGTCATACTGGACAATTCCACCACCGCCATGACCGGCAACCAGCCGACCCCGGCAATGCCCCTTCCGGGCAAGGTCCCGGTTCCCATCGCACGGGTGGTGGAAGGGTGCGGCGTCCGCTTCTGCAAGACCGGTGACCCGCTGAATCTTGCGGAGTTCAAACGGCTGGTCGACGAGGCGGTGCAATTCGCCAGGAACGAGGGAGTGGCCGTGGTGATCGCAAAGAGCCCCTGCCTGGTGGACCGCAACCGTCCCCGGACTCAGCGGAGGCAGGCGGAAGTGACTGACGCGTGTTCCGGCTGCCGGGTATGCACAAACCAGTTCGAATGCCCTGCCCTGGTCTACGACGAGGACTCCAAGAAGGTAACAGTGGATCTTCTCACCTGCAGCGGATGCGGAGTCTGCATTGACGTGTGCCCGTCCCGCTCCATACGAAGACGGGAGGAAGAGCGATGATTTCCCAGCAACTCATACTGTCCGGCGTGGGGGGGCAGGGGATCCTGTTCATTACCCGCCTGCTTGCAGAAACCGCTATCGCCAAGGGGCTGCCGGTCATGACCTCGGAAACCCACGGCATGGCACAGCGGGGGGGCATCGTGATATCCCACCTGAAAGTGGGCTCCTTTTCCAGCCCCCTGGTGCAGCCGGGCCGGGCGGCCGGGCTGATCGCCCTCAAGCCGGGGAACGCGCCCTTGCATCGCCATTTCCTGAACGGGAGCGGCTGGATAGGCGTGAACGCTTCTCCATCGCCGGAAGGCGCCGGGGACGTGCCCACGTTTTCCGTGCCGGCCGACGCCATAGCCCTTGAAATGAAGGCGCCCCGGTCGGTCAACCTGATCGTGCTGGGCCGCGTCATTGCCGAGCCTGGACTCTTGTTCTGCAGCTTGGAGGATGTCAGCCTGGTTTTGGAAAAGAAGCTCGCATCGAAACCTTCCCTTCTTCAGAGTTCCCTCGAGGCATTACGGGCCGGGGCGGTTTACGCTAAGAGAGAAGGTTGCTGAAGGAGGAACAGGATTAATGCTGAAACGTTTTCCGCCAAAAGCGGAGTCCCCCGCGGAGCTTGCGGCGCTGCAGCTGGAGGGCCTGAAGTGGACGGTCTGCCATGCGTGGAACAATTCACCGGCCTACCGCGAGAAGCTTGTTGCGGCGGGCGTCAAACCGGAAGACATAAGCTCGCTGGAAGATCTGCGGCGACTTCCCTTTACCACTGCCCAGGACCTGGCGGACGGGTATCCGTTCGCACTGAAGTCGGTTCCATTCTGGGATATCGTCCGGGTTCACGCTTCTTCGGGCACCACGGGGAAACGCAAGATCCTCAGCTATACGCGGAAAGACCTGGATGACTGGCAGGACATGTTCGCGCGCTGTTACGAACTGGCCGGAGTGACCAGGGACGACCGGGTCCAGATCGCGGTCGGCTACGGGCTCTGGACAGCCGGCGTGGGCTTCCAGCTCGCATGCGAAAAATACGGGGCCATGGCCGTACCGGTCGGGCCGGGGAACCTGGACATGCAGATCGCTTTCCTCCAGGATCTGCAGTCCACCGTGTTCTGCTGCACCGCTTCCATGGGACTGCTCCTAGCCGAGGAAGTGCACCGCCGGGGGATCAGGGACAGCCTGAACCTGAAGAAAATCATCATGGGCGCGGAGCGGAGCGGCAGCACGATGCTGGAAACCATGCGCGAATTCCTGGGAGTGGAGGAGATCTACGACATCACCGGGCTCACCGAACTGTACGGGCCGGGGACAGGCCTGTCCTGCCGCTGCAATAACGGCATACATTACTGGGCCGATTACTACATCCTGGAGATACTCGATCCCGAAACCCTGGAGCCGGCGGCACCGGGGGAAATGGGGGAGATGGTGTACACCACCCTGGGCAAGGAGGGCGTGCCTCTCATTCGCTACCGCTCCAGGGACCTAACCCGGCTTATCGAGGGAGCGTGCCCGTGCGGATGCCCGCTGCCGCGCCATGACCGGATCCTTGGCCGCTCCGACGACACGGTCATTTTCCGGGGGGTGAACATTTATCCCGGACAGGTGGACGAGGTGCTCAACCGGGTCGGCGGCATAGGCAGCGAATACCAGATCCTCCTCGACCACGGCCAGGACGGCCGGGACTACATGCTGGTCCGGGTCGAGCGGGCGCGCAACGGTGATGCCGTTCCCGACGACCAGGTCGTGAAAAGCATCGTTTCGGGAATAAAGCGTTCACTGCTCGTTTCCTGCAATGTGGAACTGGTCGATTATGGCGCCCTGCCCCGTTCGGAGAAAAAGACCAAGCGCCTTTTCGACAACCGCACGTTTGAATGAGGAATTGCCGGCGCAGAAGTGCAACCGGTAAAACCGAAACGGTGTCTGAAAGAAATTGGCCCGGAGAAAAAAGTGCCGGAATCCGTGAGGGGGCAATTCGGCATGTTCCCGCGCGCAGCTTCAGGAAAAAACGGCAATTGTACATAAAGGGGGATAAATTATCATGAAGAAAGTCGGTACTTCAGGAACAAAGCACTTTCTTGTTCTGCTGGCCATAACGGCCGTAATCACCTCATTTGCTGTAACTGATGTTCTGGCCGGGCTTCCCCTGCCGCCTGCGCCGCCGGTGCCCAAGGGACTTCCGGCGCCTCCGGGGGTGCCGGCGCCTCCGGGAGTTCCCGCTCCTCCGGGCGTGGTTGTGTATGGCGGGGGTGGAAGTTACGGTGGGCACAAGCACAAGAAGCCGAAGCACAAAGGCCATGCTTACGGCCACGGCAAGCATAAGAAGCACTATTGAGAATCAGCAATTACCTTTGATTCAAGGAGATTACTATGCCCAGAGCAAGCGCGCGCCACATCCTGGTGGCCAGCAAGGAAACATGTGAAAAACTCAAAGCCGATATCGAAGCCGGCGCAGATTTCGCAGCAGTTGCAAGGGAACATTCGTTGTGCCCCTCCGGCAGGCAGGGCGGCGCCCTCGGCACCTTCGGCCCGGGCCAGATGGTGAAGGAGTTCGACGAAGTCGTGTTCAGCGGTGAAGTCGGAAAGGTCCTCGGCCCGGTAAAGACCCAGTTCGGGTATCACCTTGTTGAAGTGACAAGCCGCACGAATTGACCGACAAAGGGGGCGTCCACATAGTGGCGCCCCATCTTTTTCCCGGAATCCAGGACGTTTTGTTGTCCATGACGTTCGGCTCACGGTTTCAATTTCGGAGAAGTGTCCTATACTGAAAAAACAGGGCTGCTGTGTTGCAGGGCTCTCATTCATTGAATTCACTTCTGAGGAGGCTTCCCATGAAAGTCGGCGACAGGCCTGCGATCTGGATCCTTTCCGTGGTGGTCGCGCTTCTCCTTTTTGTCATCCTTGTCCTGCCGGGAATCATCCGCTCGGTTGCAGTCGAAAAGATCGAAAGCGCAACAGGTAGGAAAGCCTCCATCTCCCGGATCACCCTGAACCCGTTTACCTTGACTGCCGGTATTTCGGGATTTCACCTGGCGGAAAGGAGCGGAGGCAAGGAATTCGTCAACTTCAGCAGCGTCAGTCTCAGGGTCAGCCCCGCATCCCTCACCAGAAAGGCACTGATAGTATCGAACGTCAGCGTCACCAGGCCGTATGTCCACCTGGTGCGCACGGGTCCCAACACCTACAATTTCTCCGACCTCATCAAGCCCTCTAAGCCCGAGAGCAAGCCGGTCCAGTTCTCAATCAACAATATCGAGATAACCAACGGTTCAGTCGATTTCCTCGACGAAGCTGCAGCCAAGCCGACCACCCATGTCGTCCGCCGCCTGGATCTTTCCATCCCCTTTTTCAGCAACATCGAATACCTTGCCGACATATACGTTGCCCCCCGCATCAAGGCCGTCATCAACGGAGCGTCATTTGCCGCGGAGGGAAGGATGAAACCGCTTGCCCAATCAAGGGAGGTATCGATCATCCTGAACATCCGTGACGCTGACATTCCTTACTACATGGCCTACCTTCCGGTCAAGTCGCCGCTGGCAGTCAGGTCCGGTCGGCTTGCTTCCGCTCTGGAGCTGGGATACCGGGTCTCCGCCGACAAGAAACCCGACATTACCCTGTCCGGCGCTCTTGGGTTGAGGGATCTGGAGGTGTCGGACCGCGGGGGAGCCGAACTCCTTGCAATGCGGTCAGGCCTGCTCAGGGTCAAGCGTGCCGAGGTACTTGACAGGGTCTTCCAGGTCGACTCGCTGGAGACAGCCGGACTCGAGCTTTTCACGGGCAGGGATGCCCAGGGAAAGTGGACCTGGCAGCGGCTTGCCGGGGGACCCGCCGCGGAAACCGGCAAACCATCGGGCGAGGAGCCTGCGAAACCGAGATTGAATGCCTCGCTCATCAGGAGCGCCGGCGGGAAGGTTCATTTCAGTGACAGGGTCCCCCCGCGTGGCTTCCAGTCCGATCTGGATCGCGTCGACCTGACCGTGAGGAATTTTTCGACCGAAAAGGATCGCAAGAGCCTTCTGGACCTGTTCATCCATACGGCGCGGGACGAGTCGATCACCCTCAAGGGTGACCTGACGGCGAACCCGCCTGCGGCGGCCCTGCTGCTGGATGTCAAATCAATCGATCTGGCTGCATATTATCCCTACTTGGCCGACATCCTTGCATCACCGGTAACCGGCAAGCTCGATGCCGCGTCCAGGATCGGCTACGGCGCTGAGAACGGTTTTGAACTTTCCGAGGGAACGCTTACGGGCCGTGAGCTCGGCGCGAAGTTCGCGGGCAGGGATGGGATTCGTCTGCCGGAGGTTGCGGTGAAGGGAATCGGCTTTTCCGCGAAACAGCTGCAGGCACTGGTCGAGTCTGTGGCATTCAAGGGTGGCGACATCAGGCTGTCCCGTGACGAAAATGGGCGCATTTCCGCCGAGAAATTCGTCCGCGCCAAGGGAAAGCCCACGGCTAAGGCGAAGACCGCGCCGGGGAAGGGCAAGGCTTTTTCCTACCGGGTGAAGCGGGTCGAAGGCTCCGGGATTGGTGTGGCATTCACTGACCGGACCAGGGAAGGGGACCCCACGTTCCCCCTCAAGAACCTTCGCTTTTCCCTGGAGAACATTGCCGGGCCCGTTGCCTCGCCAATGCCCTTTGCGCTGTCCGCCTCATATGGCCGCAGGGGCGATGCCAGGGTAAGCGGCAGGTTGACGCCGTCACCGTTCCGCCTGCGTGGGACTGTCGGCCTGAACAGGATACCGTTGAACGATTTCGATTCCTATCTTCCCGACAACCTTGCCGTGTCGATCGCGCGGGGAGCGCTGGATACCAGGATGAACATAGACCTGGCGCGCGCCGGAAGCAAACTGACCGGCACGTTTGCCGGTTCCCTGGGCATCCGTTCTTTCTATTGCCTGGACACCCGCGAGGACGAAGACCTGCTCAAGTGGGAAAGTCTGCAGGTGGAGAGTGTTTCGGGAGCCATCGATCCATTCAGGCTGAAGGTGGGAAACGTTTCGCTGACCAACTTCTACTCGCGTGTCATTGTGACGAAGAACGGGACCCTCAACCTGCAGAACCTCATGGAGCGTGAAGAAGCCCCGGCGCCTGCGAAAACACAGGCGGCCGCTCCGGCGCCGGCCAAGCTTCCTGCCACTGCACCCGTGCCGAAACAGGCGGCGGCTCCCGGCAAGAAGGGCGCAGTCACCATCGGTACCATCACCCTGCAGGGTGGCACCATGGTATTCAGCGACGAGCACCTGAAAACGCCGTTCACCACCACGTTCTACAACCTGGGCGGCCGGGTGGGGGGGCTCACGTCACTGGAAGACCGACCGGCGTCAGTGGACCTGCGCGGCAACCTGGAAAACCATTCGCCCCTTATAATCGCAGGCTCCATCAACCCCCTTCGCGACAACCTGTTCCTCGATGTCACGATCGATTTCAAGGACATCGATCTCGCGGCCGCGACCCCTTATTCCGGGACGTACCTGGGGTATGTCATCGAAAAGGGCAAGCTGTTTCTCGGTTTGAAATACCATATCGAAAACAAGAACCTGACCTCGGAGAACAAGATCTTTCTCGACCAGTTCACCTTCGGCAAACAGGTGGAGAGCGACAAGGCCACAAAGCTGCCGGTGCGGCTGGCGGTGGCGCTGTTGAAGGACAGCAAGGGGGAGATCCACCTGGACCTGCCGGTCACCGGTCGTACGGACGATCCGCAGTTCAGCGTATGGCGGCTGGTTTTCCAGGTGCTGCGCAACCTGCTGGTCAAGGCGGCGACCTCACCCTTCAGGCTCCTGCAGGCGGCATTCGGCGGCAAGGGTGATTTCAGCAGCGTGGCCTTTTCTCCCGGATCAGCTGTTTTGTCAGCATCTGAACAGGAAAAACTTGGCAGGTTGTCGTCGGCCGTCAAGGACAGACCGGCATTGCAGGTCGAGGTTACCGGCTATGTCGACAAGGATAAGGACCCCGAGGGTTACCGTGGCGAGCTCCTGGCCTCGAAAATGCGCACCGAGAAATTCCTCAGGCTGCTGAAAGAGAAGAAAGTCCGTCCGACCGATTCGCCGGATGCGGTAAAGATTCTTCCCGAGGAGTATTCCACGTACCTCAAGGCGGTTTACCGCAAGGAGAAGTTTTCCAAGCCGCGCAATCTCATCGGCCTGGTCAAGGACCTGCCCGACAGCGAGATGAAAAAGCTCATCTTCACCCACACCGTGGTGGGGGAAAACGAGCTGCGGAGCCTGGCGGAGGCCCGCGCGGCCGCTGTGCGCGCGTACCTGGTGGACAAGGGCAAGGTTGAGCAGGAAAAGGTGTTCCTGAAGAGAGGGGATATATTCAAGGCGCCTTCGGAAGCGAACCAGGTTGCCAGCAGGGTGGAGTTCGGGGCATCCGTGAAGTAGTTTCCGTCCGGAAAGGGTGCTTTTGTGCCCTGGCTGTGTCAATCAGCGGGCTTGCTTGTGCGACATACTACAGTATGCCTCCGCGCAACCCCTTGATCTCCTTGCCAGGACAAAAAATCCCCTCTTTCCGATCCGGAAACTGCATTCGTGTCTATCCGGAAAAGCGCTTGAAACCAGTGAAAGCTTCGACCAGTGAGTCATTGGTTGACAGATTATAACGAGCTGCGAGGAAGTTCCGCAACGGCCTCAAAGAGCCTTTCCGGATGGAAACTAAGCGGTTTCTTTACGCTCCCATACCGTCATTTCCGCAATGCTGTGCTGGAACTTTCGGCGTGTTTCACGGATGACGAACGGGATGTCCCGGGGCGGGCACAGCATGCGGAAACGGGAAGAAAGGCTGGCAGCCAGACCGTCCAGGGTGGTTACTTCAGCGCCGTTTTCAAGGAAGCCGCCCAGCCATTCCTCGCGGCTGGTGAATTCCTCCATCCAGGTGTAGGGGGATGTGATGACCAGGAGGCCGCCCGGATTGATCATCCGGCCGATGCCGGCCAGGAAGCGGCGCGGTGAATGGAGGCGGTCGATCAGGTTCGCCGCCAGGACAAGATCGTACCCGTTGCATTGCTCCGGAAGGTCGCATGCATCCGCCCGTGAGAAGGCCACATTCTCCCTGCATCCGTCCAGCCCCAATTCTTCCAGGCTTGCCAGATTACGTGACATAATCTCCCCTTCTTCGGTCATGAGGTATGGCAGGACACCTTCCGTTTTGATCCGTATTGCAGACTCTATGAAGCGGATGGAGAAATCCATGCCGGTGACTCTTTCAAACCTCCTGGCAAGCTCGAATGAAGCGCGCCCGACCGCGCAGCCTAGATCAAGCGCCCGCCCGCGATTCCTGCCTTCGGTGAGGTCGAGGCACATCCGGGCGCAGGTCAGGGGGAAATTGGCAACCCCGAAAAGGTCGGGACCGTAGTGGGCGTAGCAATATTGTGCCGCAATTGTGTCGCTCTCATACTGGTTCCCCTGGTTTTCCATGGGTATGAAACCTCCGGAGATTTATTTTTTTCGCCGGCCTGTGATAAAGTATAGCGATTAACGGTGAGTTTTGAACTCAAAACCGAAGGATTGAAAAATTTAGGAGGCGCCACCATGGACAGAAGGCAGTTCTTGAAGATTCTCGGTTTGTCGTCCCTGTTCGGCTCCGGGCTGATACGTTCCGCCTTTGCCGCGGAAGGTCCGATGGTGGCTGTTGCCGAAGGCAGGGAGTACGAAAAGACCGCCGCGCGGGCAGTCGCGGCGCTGGGGGGTATGAAGCGTTTCGTCAGGCCGGGTGATACGGTGGTGGTGAAGCCGAACATCGGCTGGGACCGGCGGCCCGAGCAGGGCGCCAACACCCATCCCCTGGTGGTGCGGGCGGTGGTTGCGGAAGCGCTCCGGGCCGGCGCGAAAAAAGTGAAGGTGTTCGACCGCCCCTGCAACGACGCCCGCCGCTGTTACGTGAACAGCGGCATGGAAGCCGCGCTCAAGGGCATGAAGGGTGTGGAGCTCAAGCATATCGAGGATGAGCGTTTTCGCATGGTCAAGCTGAACGGAAGAACGCTCAGGGGATGGGAGCTGTACGATGAAGCGCTTTCCGCAGACGTGTTCATCAATGTCCCCATTGCCAAGCATCACGGGCTCACCGGCCTCACCCTGGGATTGAAGAACATCATGGGAGTGATGGGGGGCAACCGGGGCAGCATACACGGGAATATCGATGCTGCCCTGGCAGACATCAACGCCGTGCTGAAAAGCAGGCTGACCATCATTGACGCAACCAGGATCCTTACCGCTCACGGGCCCCAGGGGGGTGACCTGGCTGACGTGAAGATACTGAACAAGGTCGTGGCATCCACCGATATCGTGGCGGCGGATGCCTACGCCACAACCTTGTTCGGGCTCCGGCCGGCTGACATCCGGACCACCGTGGCCGCATACCGGCGAGGTTTGGGTGAGATGAACATAAGCAGGATGCGTATAGTGAAGGCATGAACATGCGGAAGTGGAAACAATCGCCCCTGTCGCGTATCTGCCAGTGGATTTTCCTGATTGCCTTCCTGGCTCTTTTCGTCCAGACCGAATACCGGGGTAGCGACGATATTCCGCTCGCGGTCAACAGCTTCTTCAGGGCCGATCCCCTGGTGGCGGCGTGTTACCTGCTGGCGGAAAAATCGTTCACCCTGCTGTTGCTCCCTGCTGCGCTCATGGCGCTCTTTACTCTGGCGCTCGGCAGGTTTTTCTGTGGCTGGATCTGCCCGCTGGGCACGATCCTCGATCTCCTCACTTCCCGAATCCGCAAGACTGCCCCGCTGCGATTCCTGCAGGGAAACGTCAAGTACTGGCTGCTCCTGCCGCTCCTGGGCGCTGCGCTGTTCAACGTCAACCTTGCAGGAGTGCTTGACCCCATTGCCATTCTGGTGCGGGCATTCACCTTTGCCCTGTACCCCCTCTTCGGCGACACCGTCCGTCAGACCTGGGTCGGACTCTACCGGGTCATGGGGGAGGGGAGGGATGTCCTTGCCCCGGCCTATGCCCTGGTCCGCGACCACCTGCTGCCGTTCCGGGAAACCTTCTATCCGCTGGCCTTTCTTTCCCTGCTCTTGTTCCTGGGTATCCTGTTCCTGGAGCGTTACGAGACACGGGCCTGGTGCCGCCGCCTGTGCCCGCTCGGGACCCTGCTGGGAATGCTTGCGCGGTTCTCGCCCCTGAAAAGGACACCCGCAGCGCTTTGCGCGGATTGCGGAGTCTGCCGCACAGCCTGCCCCACATCGTTCGATGGGGAGTTGCTTCGGCAGGATGAATGCATCCGATGCATGGATTGCAGCTTGAAATGCCGTTTCGGGCGGATCGGATTCCGGTTTGCCGGATGGAGGGGGACAGGGCCATATCTGCCGGAGCGGCGGGTTCTGCTCGGCGGGCTCGTGTCGGGTTTTTTCCTCGCCAGGCTGTTCCGTTTCCGCCTGCCAGAGGCCAAGGCCCGCCTGCTGAGGCCTCCAGGCGTGCGCAGCGAAGAGGAGTTCCTGAAGAAGTGCGTGCGCTGCGGGGAGTGCATGAAGGTCTGCCTGAAGAACGCGCTCTACCCGGCATTGTTCCAGGCAGGCCTGGAGGGAGTCTACACCCCGTTCCTCATTCCGCGGCTCGGTTATTGCGAGTATAACTGCACCCTCTGCGGCCAGGTCTGCCCGACCGGCGCCATCCCCGACCTGCCGGTGGATGCCAAGCAGCGCGAGGTGATCGGCAAGGCAGTGCTGGACAGGGCCCGATGCCTTCCCTATGCCGGAAACATCAACTGCATCGTTTGCGAGGAGCACTGCCCCATACCGAGCAAGGCCATCCGGGCTGAGAACGTGAAAATCGCCGGGTCGGACGGACAGCCGTTCACACTTCGAAAACCGTACGTGGTTGATGAATTGTGCAACGGTTGCGGCATCTGCGAAAATGTATGCCCCATGGAAGGGAAGTCGGCCATAGAGGTGATTGCGGTGAAGGACAGAACGCACCTCGATGAAGCATCGGGCGAAGGTCGTAGGGGCGGGTTTTGAACCCGCCCCCCTATTACTTTCCTTTTACTTCTTCACCACATACCAGAACTTGCTGCTCCTGACCTTGCCGTCCTTGACCTTGAACTTGCACATGATCCCGTATTTGCCTGTTTTCGCCATGATGATATCGGCGCCGAAATGACCCTCCATTCCCATCAGGTCTTTCGTCTGCTCAGACTTGTCCGGACCGACCACCTTCACCTTGACTTCCCCTTCGGTGATCGGATTGCCGCTTTTCGCGTCGGCGAACTCGGCCATGAGATGGTGTGTCTCCTTCATCCCCTTGGGCATTTCCATGCCCTTCATCTGTTTTTTGATGTCCAACAACTTGAAGGTGACTTTTACCCCGTCAACCACCTGCTGATTGACAACCGTGCCTGCCTGCGCCATCTGGCTGCCGTGCCCTTCATGCATGGAACCGTGGTTGTGCCCTGCGGCTATCACCGTAATCGGTGATGAAACGGCAAATGTCAGCGCCGCGATTATCAATGCCTTTTTTTTCATTCCGTATTCTCCTTTTGTTGTGGTTTGCCTGTAGGGGCGCCGCTTGCCGCGCCCTTCCTCGTCTCTGAAGTTGGGCGCGGCAAGCGGCGCCCCTACATTTCCAATTAATGCTTCATTCCAGAATACTTCAGTTTTCCCTTTTTAAGGTCGTGTTTTTTCATCAGCACGAAAATCACGGGCGTCATGATCAGGACATGTATCGCCGAAGAGATCATCCCGCCGATCATGGGCGCGGCAATGGGTTTCATCACGTCGGCGCCGGTGCCGGTCGACCACATGATGGGCACCAGGCCCAGCAGCGCGACCGCCACCGTCATCAGTTTGGGTCGGAGCCGCAGCACCGCCCCCTCGAAAGTGGCGTCGTAGATGTCCTGCTCCGTCACCGGCCCTGCCAGGAGCTTCCTGTCCAGGGCTTCATGGAGATAGATGACCATCACGACCCCGGTTTCCACCGCCACGCCGTACAGGGCGATGAATCCGACCCAGACCGCCACCGAGATGTTGTAGTTGAGCAGCCACACCAGGTAGACCCCCCCGACCAGCGCGAATGGCACCGACAGCATGACCATGCTCGCCTCCAGCGCCGAATGGAAGGTGAAGTAGAGGAGGATGAAGATGATCAGGATGCCCAGCGGGACCAGGAACTGCAGGCGCTTCTTGGCCCGGACCTGGTTCTCCCACTGCCCCGACCAGGCGACATAGTACCCTGCCGGCAGTTTCAGCTGCTTCGCCAGCACCTGTTTCGCTTCGTTGACAAAACCGCCCATGTCGCGGCCCCGCACGTTGAGGAAGACCAGGGAGCGGAGCAGGCCTCCCTCGCTGCTGATCTCCGGAGCGCCGGTGGAGACCTTGAGCTTCGTCACCAGCGACAGGGGGACCTGTGCGCCGTTCATCCCCGAAACAAGCATTTTTTGAATTTCCGGGATGTTGTCGCGGTAGTCGCGCAGGTAGCGGATGCGGATGGGAAAACGGTCTCTCCCCTGGACCGCGGTGGTCACCGATTCCCCTCCCAGGGCCGTTTCGATCACTTCCTGCACGTCTCCCACCTGGATGCCGTAACGTGCTGCGGCCTCCATGTCCACGTCTATATCGATATAGTTTCCCCCCGTGACCCGTTCAGCCACTACGTCAGCGGAGCCCTTCACCGTCTTCAGTATCCCTTCTGCCTGGACCGCTAGGTCCCTGAGCGTGTCCAGGTCGCTGCCGAAGATCTTCACTCCCAGGTCGGTGCGAACCCCCGTGGAAAGCATGTTGATGCGGTTGATGATGGGCTGGGTCCAGCCGTTCCTCACCCCTGGTATCTGCAGCTTGCCGTCCAGTTCGGCGATGATGCCGTCCTTGGTCATGCCCGGCCGCCACTTGTCCTTCGGCTTGAGGATGATGATGGTCTCGAACATGGAAACGGGCGCCGGGTCGGTCGCGGTTTCGGCGCGGCCGACCTTGCCCAGCACATGCTCGACCTCGGGCACGCTCTTGATGATGGCGTCCTGCACCTGGATCAGCCGCTTGGCTTCCGAGATGGATACGTTGGGCAGGGTGACCGGCATATAGAGAAGGGAGCCCTCGTCGAGGGGAGGCATGAACTCGCTGCCCATGGTGATGAACATTGGGATGGCAATGGCCAGGGCCACGACGTTCAGGGCTATGGTGGTCTTCTTCCATTTCAGCACCCAGCGGATGACCGGCGAATAAATCCTGATGAAGAAGCTCGAGATGGGATTGGAACTCTCCGGCGGCATCTTGCCCCGCATGAAGAAGTACATGAGGACCGGGACCAGGGTAATGGCGATCATCGCCGAGCCCGCCATGGCAAAGGTCTTGGTGAAAGCCAGGGGATGGAACAGCTTTCCCTCCTGCCCTTCCAGCAGAAAGACCGGGACGAAGGAAAGGATTATGATTGCCAGGGAGAAGAATATGGCCCGCCCCACTTGCTTTGCGGATGAAATGATTTCCTCGAGGCGTTTTTCCTTTCTCTCCTCCGGGGACAGCTCGGAAAGGTGACGGTAGCAGTTCTCCACCATGATGACCCCGGCGTCCACCAGCACCCCGATGGCAATGGCTATCCCGCCAAGAGACATGATGTTTGAAGTGACCCCCAGGAGCTTCATGGTGATGAAGGAGAACAGCACTGCAATGGGCAGGGTGATCACGATGACCAGCGCACTCTGATAGTGGAGCAGAAATAGCAGAACCACAAGGGAGACTATTACCGATTCTTCAGTAAGAGTCCGCTTCAGGGTGTCGATGGCGCGGCCGATCAGGTCGGAGCGGTCGTAGGAAGTCTGGATCGCGACGCCTGGCGGGAGTCCTTTTTCCAGGGCGTTGATCTTTTCCTTGACCCGGTCGATCACGTCCTTGGCGTTCTCGCCATAGCGCATGACGATGATGCCGCCCACCGCCTCGCCTTCGCCGTTCATGTCCAGCAGCCCGCGTCGGATGGCGCCGCCCAGTTGGACGGCGCCGAGGTTTTTCAGGTAGATCGGGGTGCCGCGCATGTCAGCTCCGACGGTTATGTCCTCCAGGTCTTTAACGGACTTTACATAGCCCTGGCCACGGATGAGATATTCCGCGTCGGACTGCTCCATGAGCCTTCCGCCGACGTCCTTGTTCGAGCGCTGCAGCGCCTCCATCACCTGGCCGATCTTTATGTTGTACGACCAGAGCTTCACCGGGTCCAGGTCGACCTGGTACTCGCGGACAAAGCCGCCGATGGAAGCGACTTCGGCCACTCCGGGGACAGTGTTCAACTGGTAGCGCACGAACCAGTCCTGCAGGGTGCGCAGCTGTTCCAAATCATACCCCTTGCCCTGGATGGTGTACCAGAACACGTGCTCGACGCCGGTCCCGTCAGGCCCCAGGGTCGGGCTGACGCCCGGCGGGAGCAGGGAAGCGGCGTAATTCAGCCGCTCCAGGACCCGGGTCCGGGCCCAGTAGATATCAGCCTTGTCATCGAAGATGACGTAGATCATGGAGAAGCCGAAAGCGCTGGATGCACGCACCGCCTTGACCTTTGGCAGGCCCTGCAGGTTGACGGCCAGGGGGTAGGTGATCTGGTCCTCCACCACCTGGGGCGAGCGGCCCGGGTACTCGGTGAGAACGATCACCTGGTTGTCGGACAGGTCCGGGATCGCGTCGACGGGGGTCCTGTAGACCGCCCAGATCCCCCAGGCGATGACCAGGGCAAACAGGGAAAGGATGATGACGCGGTTTCTTGCCGAATATTCGATGATTTTTTCAATCATAAAAGGGAATTCCCCGAAGGTGTTTGATGGTAGGGTCGATCCTCGTGATCGCCCTTCTTAAGAGCAAGCACAAGGTTTGCCCCTACATGATCGCAAATCACATCTTCATATCACCCATATCCAGATCATTCTTCTTGCGCGGCGGAGCAGCAGGCGCATGCCCGCCATGCCCGGCCGGAGGAGGTGTGGCGCCTTTCCCGTCTTCCATTTTCAGTCCCTCGTGGCCGGCATGCCCGCCCCCGGCGCCGCCCTTCAGCTGGGCCTCGGAATCGATCAGGTACCCGCCCGACGCAGCCACCTTGTCACCTCTTGCGAGCCCGGAAAGTATCTGCAACTGGTCGCCCACCCTGGCCCCCACCCTGACATCCCGGGGTTCGAACATCCCCGGTTTGGTTTCCACCCAGGCCACCTTGCGCCTGCCGGTGTCCATCACGGCGGTAACCGGCACCACCAGCGCCTCGCCCAGCGGCGCCTTCAGCGAGACATTGACGAACATGTCAGGCTTGAGCTTCAGGCCGGGGTTGGCGATCTGCACCCGCACCTTGACCGTTCTCGTTTTTGGGTCGAGGAACGGATATATGAACGACACCTTGCCGGTGAAAGTCCTGCCGGGATAGGACTGAGATGTGATGTCGACTTTCTGGCCGATCTTTACGGACGGGAAATCGCTCTCGTACACTTCGGCCTCCACCCATACGCTGGACAGATCGGCAATGTTGAACAAGGGGTCTCCCACATTGACGTACTGGCCCTGCACCGCGATCTTCTCTATGACGATTCCGGAGAGCGGGGTGTAAATCGAAAGCTTGATGTTGGGCCGCCCCGATTTCTCCAGGGCCGCTATCTGGTAATCTTTCACTCCCATGAGCTTCAGCCGCTGCCGTGCTGATGTCACCAGCCCGTCGCCCCCCTGGGAAATGGCCTGAATGCTTGAATCCTTGAACTGCTCGCGGCTCTTGATTGCCAGGAGATACTCCTGTTGCGCGGAAACGAGCTCGGGCGAATAGATCTCCGCCACCGGCCTTCCCTTGGCGACATAGGCCCCGACGGTGTTGACATAGAGCCTGTCGATGCGGCCCGCCACCCACGCGGTAACCCTGAATTGCCGCGACTGGTCGTACTGGACGATACCCGCCGCGCTGACCTCTCTGGCGAGCGGCGCCATATCCACCGTTACCGTGGCGACATTCGCCATCACCATCTGGCTCGGCGAAAGGGTGACATGGCCGGGCATCTCAGGCGATTTCTCCCCTTGCTGCCCGGCGCCGGCCTGCTTGACCGGCACCAGGGTCATGCCGCAGATGGGGCAGGATCCTGGCTTGTCCCTGATGATGAAGGGATGCATGGGGCAGGTGTACTGTATTTTCCCTTCGGTCGTCTTCTCTGCCGCACCTTCCCCATCCTGGTGAAAATGCCCGTGCCACAGGTATCCGCCGCCGATGCCGACGGCAAGAACCAGTGAAGCGGAGATGAGTATCGCGGTTTTTTTAGGAATGGTCATGGCTTAACCCCAACGAGATATTGAAATGGAATGACTTGACAGAGTGACCTCAACAGATAGCATTCTCCTGACTCCTGACTCCTGACTCCTGACTCCTGACTCCTGACTCCTGACTCCTGACTCCTGACTC
>POSG01000036.1 GCA_003314535.1 Geobacter sp. | reverse complement strand
TCATCCGGGAAGTTACGTCGCAACTCCTCAACATTCATGACCTTTCCTCCTTGTTATGGACGAAAGGCTAACCCTGTCTAGCGACAGAATATGTCACAACCTTTTTTTGGGTTATAGGACCGTAAATATACAATCAACCGGGAGGTTAACCCAGACGAATCGCGGCGGGTTACACCTGCAGTCCTGCCTTCGTCATGGTATCGACCATGAAATTTCGGCTTTCCATACGCGTGAAGCTGTTTCTGTCCATCCTGCTGGCCATCCTGGTTTCCTATGTCATCCTCCTGTTACTTACCGTCAGGCAAATCGACGCGTCCCTCGATGAAAAGATCACCCGGGAGCTTGAAACCAACCTCGGATTTGTCCGCTACCACTTCCACGCAGGCGCAAACCAGATAACATCATCACTTCTCGTTCCCGTTTCACGCCCGAAAGTGAAGAATTATCTGAAACAGAGAGATACCGACGAACTTACGGGAATATTGATCAGCGTACTGAAATCTTTGCCATTTCTGCAGTTCGCGGACTTTGTCGACCGGGATGGCAAGGTGCTTGCGAGTTACGGAAAATGGCAAAGCGGCTACCGGCATGACCTGGATTACCTGGTCAAGGAGGCCGAAAGAAAGCGGGAGCCGGTCGTATCTTTTGAAAAGTCGCCACCAGGCCTTATCGTCCCGGGACGAAGTGCGGAGCCCGATCCCGAGGCCATTGTTACAACTGCCGTCATCCCGGTTGCTGATGACCGCGGAGAGCCTGTCGGCGCGCTTGTGGCCGGAGTTGCCATCTCCAGGGACATAGTAATACCCTATGAAATAAGGAAGTCTATCGGCCATGACCTGGAGGTCATGGTAACGACGAGCAATCTGAAAGTGTCGGGAGAAGACGGCGAAAAGTTCTATCTGCCCGCTTCCAGCAAGGAAGCGATCATTCCAGTACTGTCCGCCGGCTCTACCTACACCGGTGAGGTCAGGATCGGCAATCTTCCCTATCAGGCCGTTTTCGAGCCCATAAGAAATCTCAGGGGCGAGTTGGTCGGCTCACTTTCCGTTGCCCTTTCCAAGGAATATTTGAACAAAATGCGCGGCCAATACCTGGAGAACATGATTGCTTCCGGGGTTTTCGGCATTCTGCTCGCCTTCGGAATCGCATTTGTTGCATCCCGCCATCTTTCCATACCCATGAGGGAATTGTCGCTGGGTGTAAAGTGCATCGAATCGGGCAACCTGGATTACCGCGTTAAAGTGGCCGGCAATGACGAGTTCGGCGTTCTGGCCAATTCTTTCAACAGCATGGCTGAAGCTCTGCAGGACAGGAACAGGACGATCAAAAGCAAAACCGTTGATCTGGAAGTGCTGAACAGTTGCCTGCACGAGATGAATGAGCTCCTTGAGACAAAGGTGCTGGAAAGAACTTCTGAATTGCAGATGGAGAAGGGCAGGCTCGAGGCGATTCTCGCGAGCATGGCTGAAGGGGTTGTGGTTACGGACCGCGACAATCGTGTGATCGTTTTCAATTCAGCGGCACAGAAGATCTTCGGCATTGCTCCGTACAAGATGATCGGCCGCTCAGTGGATGAAATAGATGTTAAGGGAGGATTTCATCAGCTCATCCTGAGTATTCGCGACATGCGTACCGGCGACCTGCTGGCAGGCGGGGAAAAAGACGTATCCATAGGCAGAAAAAAGCTGCGGGTGAGCCTTTCGCCACTCCTTGACCAGCTCTGGGAGTTCGCCGGAATTGTAATGTCTGTACGAGACGTTACCCATGAAGACGAAATTGCCCGCATGAAAACGGAATTCATCTCCACAGTGTCACATGAGTTGAAGACACCGCTCACTTCAATGAAGGGCTCTCTGCAGTTGATACTCGGCAGGGAAAAAGGGTTGAACGAAACTGAAAGGGAACTGCTCGGAGTCTGTTTCCGCAACACGAACAGGCTTGTACAGCTCATTTCCGATATACTGGACATATCGAGAATGGAATCGGGCAAGTTCGATCTCCAGCTGAAACCCTGTGCTGTAGGCAGCCTGGTGTCCTCGGCCATGGAAGAAGTGGCGGAATTCGCCGTGGGGCACGGGGTGGAGATCCTGAATGATTGCGAGGAGGGCCTGCCCAATGTCCTGTGCGATCGGGAGCGGCTCATACAAGTGCTGACGAACCTCTTGTCCAATGCGGTGCAGAACACTCCAGAAGGAAAATCCATTACGGTGAGTGATGCAAAGGAGGGCTGTTTCGTCAGTATATCGGTCCGTGATCGGGGAAAAGTGATCGAGCGGGGCGTCCGCGACAAGCTGTTTCAGAACTTTTTCCAGTTTCATGTGCCGGAAGAACGTGAATGGAGGGGCACGGGGCTTGGTTTGGTCATCTGCCGGGAGATCATGGAGCGCCACCACGGAAAGATACAGTACCAGCCGGGAAAAGAGGGCGGAAACATCTTCGTTATATCGATTCCCATAAGCGAGGAACCGGCATGAAACAGGACAGAATACTCATCGTGGATGATGAAGCGGACATCGCTCTCATTCTGAAACTGCAGCTGGAAGATGCGGGGTATGCCACAACCAGGGCAAAGGACGGCATGGAGGCATTGGAGATCATCGACAGAGAGAGTTTCTCCCTGGTTCTCCTTGACATCAAGCTGCCCAAGCTCGACGGCATCCGCGTACTGGAGCACCTGGGACCGGCCCTGCGGGACACGGCTGTCATCATGATGACAGCCCACGGTAACGAGGATGTAGCCGTGGAGAGCATGAAAAAGGGAGCGCTGGATTATATTGCCAAGCCCTTTTCCAGCGAGGACCTGCTGAAAAAAATTGAGCGGACCCTGGAATTCAACAAGACCAGGAAAGAGAATCTCCACCTGCAGGAGCAGTTGGAGGAGCAGCGGAAAAAAATGGAGGCCATTCTGGGAGGGATGGCTGACATGCTGGTGGCCGTTGATTGCGAAGGCAGCGTCATAAGTGTCAACAGGGCTACCGAAAAGGCTCTGGGCCTCGCTCACGGGAGCCCGCTGGGAATGCCGGTTCAGTCGCTAATAAAGGCGGATATCCAACTGTCGTCCCTGCCGTGCATCGTTGTCCTGCGGACCCATTCGCCATGCCTTGACACAACATACAACATCACTGTCCGGAACCGGACTGTTCCAGTCCTGTCGAGCGCGGCCCCGCTTTTCGGCGCATCGGGAAATCTCCTTGGAAGTGTGGAAATCCTCCGGGACATATCCCATCTCAAGGCGTTGGAGAAGGAACGGGAAGAATTCGTGGGCATGCTGACCCATGACCTTAAGACCCCGCTCACCGCAGTGGTCGGATCCATTGATCTTGTCCGTGAAGGACGTCTCGGGCCGGTTAACGAAGAACAGAAGGAATATCTGGAATCAGCTACCGAGAGCTGTGGCGAAATGGTCGAGATGATCGATACTCTCCTTGACGTTTACCGGTTCGAATCCGGGAAGATGGCCCTGGCATTCACCCGGGAAGATATAGGGGCAATGATCAGGAAAATTGCATTGTCTTTCCGAACCCTTGCCGAGCGTTCCGGGATCGAGCTCAAGGCCGATCTGCCTGAAAGCATCCCCGATCTGCAGGTTGACAGGAACAAGGTCGTTCGCCTGTTCGGCAATCTCCTGTCCAATGCCTTCAAGTTTACCCAGGAAGGGGGCAGGATAGGCATTTCAGCGGAGCTGGTGGATGATGCAGCTGCTCTTTTGCGCAACATTCCGCCGGGGACCTATTCCTTTGACGACGGGATAGACTGTGAAGGGCGTTTTCTGATGGTCAGGATCAGCGACACCGGGGTCGGCATTCCAAAGGATGCCCTGGGCACGATATTCGACAAGTTCGTGCAGGCCAGGCACAGGCGTGAAGGAAAGACCAAAGGGAGCGGACTGGGCCTTGCCTTCTGCCGCAAGGTAATGGATGCCCACAAAGGATTCATCTGGGTCGAGAGTGAGGTTGGCAGGGGAAGCACCTTCATGTTGCTGTTCCCTGTCAATCCGAAAGGTCCCGTTAATGTCTGATTCACTAGTTCGCAAGTTATTCGAGAGCGGAGAATGTTCCCGTGAAAAAGCATAAAGAAGGTTTCACTCGGCGGCGCGAAAACATTCGCAATGAATACGAGGAATATTTGCGGAGCATCCTGAAGAACGCTCCCCTGTCGCTTTTTCACCAGGACCGCGACCTGAGGTATACCTGGATCTGCAACTCGCTGCCCGGAATGTGGCCCGACGAGATTGTTGGCAGGACCGACGAAGAATTGCTCGATGCGTCCGCAGCTTCGGAGCTTACCCGGATCAAGAAAATGGTTCTGCATGAAGGACATGGCGTCCGGGAAGAGATTCACCTGCGCCACAATGGCGACGAGTTCATTTTCGAGCTTTCCATCGAGCCCATAAGGGACCCGGCAGGCGTCATAGTCGGCGTTGCCGGAGTTGCCCTCGATATTTCCGATCTGAAACGTATCGAGAAGACCCTTGTCAGATCCGAGGAATTGACCCACAGGATTATGGAGACGATTCCGGACCTCCTGTCCGTGCACGACCGCAACCGGCGCATCCTGTTCAGCAACTGGCACGGCGGCTACGGATATGTTCCCCCGGACTGCCGGGCAGGGCACCCGCTGTGCTATGAAGCATTTTACCCCGAACAGGGGGCCCCCTGCGAAGTATGCCACGTGCAGGATGTTTTCCGGACGGGCAAGCCGGTCTTTGTGGAAAAATACAATCCCAGGGTCGGATACCTGGAGATACACGCCTATCCGCTGTTTGATGATGAAGGTCAGGTTGTGCTGGTAATCGAGCACATTCGTGACATCTCCGAACGCAAGCGGACCGAGGAACGGCTTTCGAAGCTCAATGAAACATTCCTTGCCTTCGATGCCGATACCGGGGAGAACATCAACCGGCTGGTGGCGTTTTGCGGAGAACATCTGGGTGCTGTCTGCTCGCTTTACAGCCGGATTGAGGATGGCATGCTCTGTGTAATCGGCAAATGGAACATGCCTCCTGATTTTGTTACCAGGGACAAGCCGGAAGGACATATATGCCATGACATGATAATCAGTGGAGCCGATTCACTGCGTGTCATGGGGAACCTGCCGGAAACCGGCTATGCCGAGACCGATCCCAATGTTCTTCGCTACGGACTCAAGACCTATGTGGGCAAGCCGGTGACCTTCGGCGGGAAAAACGTGGGAGTGCTCTGTGTCGTCTATCAGGAGGACCGTGTACCGAGTGAAGAGGACGAAAAGCTCATGGGCATCCTGGCCGGCGCCATTGGAATCGAGGAAAAGCGCAGGCGGGCCGAAGAGGAGATCCGCCGGTTGAACGCCGACCTTGAGAACAAGGTGGCGGAACGGACCGCCCAGCTTAAGGCCGCGAATCAGGAACTTGAATCGTTCAGCTATTCCGTGTCGCACGATCTGCACACGCCGCTCATGATCCTGGAAGGTTTCATCCGCGAACTCAAGGACCGCTACGCGGACCGGCTGGATGACACCGGCCGCTACTTCCTGGAACGTATCAGGAATGCAGGCCAGCGCATGGGGCAACTGATCGACGCCATCCTCAGACTTTCATCATTACCCCGCAGCGAGGTCCACCGCGAAACGATCGACCTGAGCAGGATGGTGACGCTGATTGCCGCCGAGCTGCACCAGAGGGAGCCGGAGCGCAGGATCGAAATCATTGTGGAGCCGGACATCTTTGCTGTCGGGGACCGTCGGCTTATCAAGATCGCACTGGAGAACCTGATGGGAAATGCCTGGAAATACACGGGAAGACAGGCTCATCCCGTCATAGAGTTCGGATTGGAAGTGAAGGACGGAAATCGGATTTATTTCATTCGCGACAACGGCATAGGTTTTTCCATGGAAGCGGCCGAGCGGCTCTTCGTTCCGTTTCAGCGGCTCCACGACATGGAAGAGTTCCCGGGGCACGGGATCGGACTGGCCACGGTCAAGAGAATTATCGACCGTCATGGCGGGACGATCTGGGCCCGCGGGGAGAGAGGAAAGGGGGCCACTTTCTGTTTCACGTTGCCTCTGCCGACAACCGAGACCAATGCTGAAAAGATCAACAAATGAACACGGCAATCTCCCTTCAAGGCATCATCAAAACCTATAACGGGCTGCGGGCAGTGGACGACTTTTCACTCGACGTCCGGTCCGGCACCATTTTCGGCCTCCTGGGCCCCAACGGCGCGGGCAAGACCACGCTCATCAGGATACTTACAACCCTCCTGCGGCCCACAGCCGGAACGGCGCGGGTGGAGGGCTACGATATCCTTGCCAGCGCAAAGTCGGTGCGCAGATTGATCGGGGTCGTCCCCCAGGAAAACAACCTGGACCGCTACCTGACCGCGCGGGAAAACCTGGTGCTCCATGCCCGCATGCACGGCTTGCAGGCGGGTGACTACAATCCACGGATAGACGAGCTTCTGGAGCTTACCGGCCTGGCCGGAAGGCAGCACGACTTCCCGGACACCTATTCCGGCGGCATGCAGCGCAGGCTGGTGGTCATACGGGCTCTGATCCACAATCCGCGGGTGCTGTTTCTCGACGAGCCGACCACCGGGCTCGACCCGCAGTCAAGGCGGGCCGTTTGGGACTACATCCAGACGCTCCGGTCCAGGATGACCATCTTCCTCACCACCCATTACCTGGACGAGGCCGATACCCTGTGCGACCGCATAGTGATCATGGATCACGGCAAGGCCCTGGTGGACGGCAGCTCGACCGAACTCAAGGAGGCATTCGCCCATTCCCACCGCTACCTGTTGACGTTCAGGGCCAACGAGGAGAGGTATGAGCAGACGCTCCGCTCCCTTCCCTTCGTTCGCGAACTCGAGCGATCGGGCGCGGTTTTCCGGCTGGAACTGGCCGAGGAGGAATACCTCAAACCCTTGATGGACAGTATCGGCGGGCCGGATATCAGGAGCATCTGCCTGGAGGAGCCCACACTGGAGGATGTCTTCATAGAGCTGACCGGGAGGAAAGTCAGGGAGTAGCGGGGCACGGTTTGCCGTGGCCCCGCATGTTACCGCTGGAGGTAGATGGAATTTATGTTCCGGGGCGCTTTCACAATCTGGGGCCGCGACATGCGCGTGTTGCGCCGCAGCCTGTTTTCCGAGCTGCTGGCGGTGGTGGCCTATCCCATCACCCTTTATCTGGCCTTCGGCGTCGGCCTGAAAGGTTACATCAACGATGTGGATGGCATCCCGTACGGAATGTTCATCGCACCGGGGCTCATTTCCATGACCGCAGTCAGCGCGGCTTTCGACGAAAGTGCATGGAGCATGTGGTTCCATCGAAGGGTGCAGCATACCATCGAGGAGTACCGGGTCAATCCAATTTCCGTATATGACATAATAATCGGCAAGATCGTATCCGGGTTTTCCCAGGGGGCCATAAAGGGGATCGTTGTTGCCGGGGTAATCTTTCTTCTTACCCCGTTCCGTTTTCCCGCGGTCCATCTCCTTGCCTACCTTTTCTTCATAATCTTCGGCTCCATGGCATTTTCCTGCATCGGGACCATGTGCGGCACTGTTGTGGACAAGCCGGAGAATATCGGCCGGATACAGGGCGTGGTGATTGTGCCGCTGATCTTTCTCTCGGGGATATTTTTTCCCCTTTCATCCTATCCGCACGCTGTTCTTTCCATTGTCAAGCTGCTGCCGACGACAGCCATATTCGAAGGCGCCCGGCTCGCCCTGCTGAAGGGTGTCATGGATTTCCAGTATTGCGCCATCGCAGTCTTCACGGCCGCTGTGGCGTTTGCTGCCGCGGTGTGGATTTTCAACAGGAAAATCGAGGGATGAGGAAGCGAAATGACTGAGCGCGAATCCTCATCGACAGGGCAGTCTGCATGCATTGTCACTCTGGCCGATGACATCGTCGACTGGGGCGAGCGTTTCCTCAGGGTGCTGGGCGAGTGCGGTTCCGAGGCGGCCCAGCAGGTGCTGGGCGGCATTGCGGAATGGCTCGGCACCGACCTGGTGGATGCCATGCCGCTCATGGACATGGAGCAGTGGCTTCTCCTTGACGGGCTGGCTGAGGAGCTGTTCCAATCCTGCAGGGCCTGCATCAGCGGGACCTCGGATGCAGGCCCGCTCGTTGCAGTCGTGATTAAAAAAGCGCGGAAAATCAGGGAGTCTGTTTTGTGATACAATGATTTGCCATGTTTTCCTGTTCATGCGGGGATGCTTCAACGTTCAAAGGGGAGTATTTTGCCGGAGAGATTCACGCCAAAATGGCTTGCCTGGGAAGTCACCAGGAGATGCAACCTCAAATGCATCCATTGCCGCTGTTCATCGGACGATTCCTCGTCAGAAGGTGATTTTACCACGGGCGAGGGTAAGCGGCTCTTAAGCGAAATTGCCGATTACTGCAAACCGGTCGTGGTCCTGTCCGGCGGCGAACCGCTGCTCCGGCCGGACATATTCGAGCTGGCGTCACACGGGGCCGGCCTGGGGCTCAGGATGTGCATGGCAACCAATGGCGCGCTTGTCACCGATGAAACGTGCGGCCGGATGCGGGAAAGCGGCATCAGGATGGTTTCTCTGTCGCTGGACGGAAGCACTGCCGAGATTCACGACGATTTCCGCCAGTGCCCGGGCGCCTTCGACGGGGTCATCCGGGCCGCGGAGATCTTCAGGAGAAACGGCCAGAAGTTCCTGATTAATTCTTCCTTCACTAAAAGAAACCAAGCCGATATCCCCGATGTTTTCCGCCTGGCCAAGTCGCTTGGCGCGGTTGCCTGGTACCTGTTCATGATCGTTCCCACTGGCCGGGGCGAAGAGATCATGAGCGAACTGATCTCCAGGGAAGACTACGAAGAAATACTGGAGTGGCATTACCGCCAGGAACGGGACGAGGATGAGATGCTCATGCGCCCTACCTGTGCTCCCCACTATTACCGCATCGCTCCCCAGAGGGCAAAAGCCGAGGGCGTGAAGTTCGAACGCCGCTCCCTGTCCTTTTCCACCGGAGGCGGCAAGGGATGCGTTGCTGCCCAGTCAATCTGCCTGATCGACTGCTTCGGCAATGTCAAGCCCTGTTCCTACTTTCCCCGCGTAGCGGGCAACGTGAAGGAAGCCCCGTTCCGCGAGATATGGGAGAATTCCCCGCTGTTCAGGGAACTCAGGGATTTCGGCAGTTACAAGGGAAAGTGCGGACAGTGCGAGTACCTGAACGTCTGCGGCGGATGCCGGGCCAGGGCCGACGTGCTCTACGGGGATTACCTGGAAGAGGAGCCGTTCTGCAATTATGTGCCGATCAAATTGCGAGACCTGCCAGGTTTCTCGAAACCTGGCAGGTCTGACGCGAACGAAAAGGAACCGAACCAATGAGCACCCGTTTTCTCGATGCCTGCCGGGGCCTGCCGGTCGACCGCACTCCGGTCTGGATCATGCGCCAGGCCGGGCGCTACCTGCCCGAATACCGGAGAATGCGAGAGGCCTACTCGTTCCTGGAACTCTGCAAGACACCGGAGCTGGCGGCGGAAGTTTCCATGCAGCCGGTGGATATCCTTGGGGTCGACGCTGCCATCCTTTTTTCCGATATCCTGACTCCGCTTGAACCGATGGGAATGGAGCTGGATTTCGTTCCCGGCCCGGTGTTTGACAATCCTGTCCGCAGCATGGCGGACGTGGAAGCGCTTCGCAAGCTGGAGATGGAGCGTGATGTTCCCTATGTGCTGGAGACGATCCGCATACTGCGCCAAGAGCTTGCGGGACGCGTTCCGCTGATCGGTTTTTCCGGAGCGCCCTTTACTCTTGCCTGCTACATGGTCGAAGGAAGAGGTTCCAGGGATTTTTCCATCGTCAAGAAGATGATGTATTCCACCCCCGAGATCTTCCATGCGCTCATGAACAAGATTTCGGACATGCTCATCGAGTATCTCGATGCCCAGGCAGCCGCGGGTGTCCAGGCCATGCAGATATTCGACACTTGGGGAGGGATACTCTCGCCGGGTGATTACGAGCGTTATGCCCTTCCCTATTCAACCCGGGTGATAGCCGGAGTCAGGGGAAAAGGCGCCCCCGTCATCCACTTCGTCAAGGGTGCCGGGTCGATGCTGGACATCGTCAGGAGAGCCGGAGGCGACGTGCTCGGCCTTGATTGGCATGTCAACCTGGGTACGGTCCGGGACATGCTCGGCCCCGGCTTCGCCGTCCAGGGAAACCTGGATCCGACGGTGCTTTACGGACCCCCTCGGGTCATCGAGGCAGAGGTGCGAAGGATCCTGCAGGAAAACGGCGGCAGGCCCGGACACATATTCAACTTGGGTCACGGCATACTGCCGGATATACCGCCCGAGAATGCGCTGTTCATGGTGGATTGCGTCCACAGGCATTCGATAGTGCGGTAGCGCGTGTAATGTGACCGCTCCGAAAGGGCTCGCTTATGTCAGAAAAAACCGCTGTCCTGCTTCTCCAGATGGGCGGCCCTGATTCTCTCGACTCGGTTGAGCCGTTCCTGCGCAATCTTTTTTCCGACCGGGACATGATCAGGCTGGGACCGCTGTTTCTCCAGCCGGCCCTGGCCCGGTGGATCGCCCGGAGGCGGGCGCCCAAGGTAGAGGCGCATTACGAGAGGATCGGGGGAAAATCTCCCATCCGCGAGCTGACCGAAGCGCAGGCTGCGGCGCTGGAAGCACGGCTGGGGGGCGATTTCCACTGTTTCACGGCCATGCGCTACTGGCGGCCCTCCATTATCGAGGCCCTGGCGGCCGTTAGACGCGCCGGCATTTCGCGCATTGTCGCCCTGCCCCTCTATCCCCAGTATTCCCGGGCCACGACCGGTTCCAGCTTCAAGGAGCTTCAAAGGATACTCTCACTTGCCGGTGTGGAATTCCGTGTTTCATGCATCGAGAGCTTCCACGACCATCCCCTGTTCATCGAGGCGCTGGCCGGGACGATTGCCGAGGGATTCGGCAGCTTTCCCCCGGAAGAAGCAGCAACCATTCTCTTTTCCGCCCATTCGCTTCCCGTCTCCTTCATCGAGAGCGGCGATCCCTACCTTTCCCAGGTCAAGGAGACGGTGCGCCTGGCGATGGAGCGGTTTCCGGGCAGAAAGCATGAGCTGGCCTTCCAGTCCAAGGCGGGGCCGGTGAAATGGCTGGAGCCGTCTACCGAAGAGACCATATCGCGCCTTGCGGAAAACGGCTGCCGAAACATCCTCGTCGTCCCCGTCTCCTTCGTCAGCGACCACATCGAAACGCTCTATGAGATCGACATCGCCTATGCCGCCCTGGCACGGGAGAATGGAATCACTCATTTCCGCCGAGCCCCCGCCCTCAATACAAACCCGCTGTTCATTGAATGTCTAGCTGAACTGGTAATACGGGCAGTGTAGAAGCGGTGACATCGTATCTCCGTCTTCTTCCAGCGGCATCATCCCAACCCACTGTTTCCCTTCCATCTTTCCTCACCGTTTTTCAGTGTCATCTCCAGAATATTGAGTTTGCGAAACAAGTCATGAAATATAATATTTAGTGTAGGCAAATGTATTGACTTTAATAAAAATGTATTATATTGTGCCGCTGGATTAGTGAAGTTGTCGACTATGGTTTCCGCAGTAGTCAAGGGAGGGCGCCATGCATTATCAGATGCAGGAAGGATATGTAACGCTTGCAACTGGAGACTGGCGGGACAGGACCGTGAACATGCTTGTGGGAACCCATCTGCCGGTAAAGGGAGTAAGCCTGGTCGTTACCCGCGAGCCGCTGCCTGACGGGATGAGCTTTTCCGATTATCTTACCAACCAGAAATCTGTGCTGGCGAAAGAATTGCCCAAGTTCAGGCTCCTGGCTGACAACAGCGACAACATGAACGGCCAGCCGGTCCACAACCTGGAAGTGGCGTGGGACAACCAGGGCGTTGCCATGCAGCAGATCGTTCTGGTGATCAACAACAACCGGAACATCCTCAATTTCACCGCCACTATACCCGGTGAGGTCAACGAACAGTTTCGTACAGAGCTGCTGACCGTCATGAGGAGCTTCAGGCCCGGCCCGGCGCCTGCCGAAACGGGAGAGACTGCTCCATGAGCACTCCCGAAGAGCAGGCTGCGCGACAGAAACTGGAAGCGCTGCAGAACCATGGCAGCAACGAAGAAGACGTCGCAAAGATCGAATCTGCCGGGAATAAGGCCAACACAGCAGTATCAACTGCAACCATGGGCTATGGGGCAATAAGCGCATTCGGCACCGGCGGTATCGGCGGGGTGGCCTGTTATGCAGCTCCCCTGGCTGCCGGTATAGCCGGCATGATGGCCGGCGCAGCTCTTGTGGACTACTTTGCCCTCGATGAAAAGCTGCTCGATCTTCTGGGCAAGCCAGAGCTGGCGAAACCCGGCCCGAAGCCCGCCACCGTCGGTCACGCAATTGCGCACAGCTCACCCTTCGCCGGTGCGCTGGGCGGACTCCTGGCGGGCGTTGCCGCCGGTGCGCTGTGCGCAGCGGCAGCAGTCGCCATTGTCGGCACCGGAGGGCTGGCTGCTCCTGCCTTGATAGTGGGAATTGCCGCTGGAGCGTCAGCCGGTCTGGGATTCGGCTTTGTTCACTCTCTGGTCAACGGTGTCTTTTCAAAGGCAGCCACTGTCACCGGACAGATCATCGAAGGATCGCCCAACGTTTTCTTTGAGGGCAGACCGGTTGCCCGCGTAACCGATAGAGTGATGTGCAGCAAGGATTCGCCTCCTTCACGGATCGCCGAAGGGAGCGAGACTATCTTCATCAACGGCCTGCCCCTGGCCCGCATCGGACACAGGACCACCTGCGGGGCAACCATCCAGGAAGGGTGCACGACAATCTTCGCCGATAACACCACAGCCCAGTACGGCCCTATCGACTCCCAGATGTCCGCCTGGCAACAGGCCATCGTATCCATTGCCGAAGTGGGCCTCAGCTTCAGCGCAATACGCTTCAGAAGCTCCAAGCTCGGAAAGCTGATCTTCGGCGAACCCATCGATCCGAGCGACGGCAGTTATGTTGACTTCCGCACAGACTTCGAATACCCCGGCATTTTGCCCCTCAAGCTGACCAGGGTCTACTCCGGCGCGGACAAGGTCGAAGGGGTTTTGGGAAACAAGTGGATCTGCAACTGGTCGCAGCGCCTGCTTTACGATACCGAAGACTCCACTGTCAACCTGGAAGACGGCGATGGGGAGATCCTGCAATTCGCCCTTGGGAAGAGAACCCGGTTCAGCGCCCGCAACCTGAAAGCCCCCCACTACCATTTGGAGGGGACACGGCAAAAAGCCTGGCTATTCGACAGCCGCAGCCAGCAGACTCTCATCTTCGCCACGACTGGAGACAACCTCCGCATCGGCCGACTGGAAGCCATCGAAGACCGCAACAAAAACCGCATCGACTTCAACTACACCAATGGAAAGCTCGACCGTGTCGTTAACAGTGACGGTCAAGCTTTCATCGTCGCGTCAGAAGATAATGGGCGTATCCGGACAGTAACCAGGGAAGGCGATCGGCTACCAGTGGTCCGATACGACTACGACGGAAACGGCGCACTTACCGACGCCGAAAGCCTGTTCAACGGTAAATTTCACTATACCTACACCAAAGAAGGCTGGCTGAACCATTGGCGAGACGGCGGGCATACATCCGTCGACATCGAGTACGACAGCAAAGGGCGGGTCATCGCCACCCATACACCGGAGGCTCTGTACAACGACCGGTTTATCTACAACCCGGACGAAAGAAAAACGGAATATTTAGATGCAACCGGCGGCCGTACCATCATCTGGTTCAACGAAAACAACCTCCCCATCCGCCAACAGAACCCCCTGGGTAACGTAACCTTGAACGAATGGGACGGGTTGGATCGGAAGCTCACCACCACCGACCCCTTGGGACGGGTAACCCGCTTTGATTACGACTCCTTCGGCAATCTAGTCGGGGAGATCGACTGGGCCGGCCGTATCACCCGGATTAACTACGATGCCTATGGCCAGCCGCTCCAGATAGAATACCACGATGGCACCTCTGCCGTTTGGGTATACGACGACCGCGGCAATCTCATCGAAGCCAGAGAGCCGGACGGCAGCATCTTGCGCTACAGCTACGATGACAACGGTCGGATCATCTACGAAACTTCGCCAAACGGCGCATCGAACCGACTGAGCTACGACAAACACGGCAACATATCATCCATCAGAAACACTCTCGGTGAGACGACTGACTATGACATGGACCATTGGGACCGCCCGCGAGCCATCAACGACCCCGCAGGCCATACAACCCGCTTTGAATACGACCTTTCAGCCGACAACCCGCGCGCGGATGTCAGTCGTATCATCCATCCCGACGGTGGGGAAGAGCGCTTTTCATACGACCAGGAAGGTCTTGTTGTAACGCACGCCGCCCAGGAAGGGCAGACGACACGGTACAGCCACGGTGCCTTCGACCTTTTATGCAGCATCACTGATCCCAAGGGATATACAACAAAGTTGGACTACGACGGCGCCGCCCGACTGAAGCGGGTCACCAACGCACAGAGGCAAACCTGGAGCTACAGCTACGACCTGGCAGGGAATCTGGCCAAGGAAACCGATTGGGCTGGCAGGGAGACCAGTTACCTACGCGATGCTATCGGCCGGGTAATCACGAAGCGGCTTCCAGACGGAGTGGAGCAGCATATAGTTTGGGACGACCTGGACCGGATCGTAGCGGTTGAAACTGCAAGGCAACGCATCGCATATGAATACGATCAGGCAGATCGCCTAGTCAGGGCGGCAACCTTCAGCAAAGACCAACCGGAACCGGAAAGCGAACTCCAGTTCATCTATGATGGCAAGGGGCGATTAACGAAAGAAATCCAGAACGGGATAGACATTGCTTACCGGTACGGCCTTTCCGGCCGCTGCATAAGCCGCAGGAGCCCCAGCGGTGAAACAAGCTATGGCTATGATTTGCTGGACCAGCTCAAGACCCTGGAGAGCAACGGTCATGTGCTGGATTTCACCAGGGACTCCCGGGGGCTGGAAACCCGGAGACAGTACCGGGGAGAAGGCAAAGCACCTATTGACGCCTTCACCCTCAGGCAGAGCTACGACCCGTGCGGCAGGCTGACGAGCCAACTGGCCGGTCGGGAGCGCCAGTTGACGACCCACGAGCGGCTGGCAGAGGTGTCGCGCCGCTATCGTTTGGACAAGTCCGGGAGGCTCATTGGATTAAGCGACAATAAGCGCGGCGGCAGCCTCTTTCACTACGACCCGCGCGACCAGGTGACCAGCATAATCCAGTATACCGGCCTCAACAAGCAACGTGAAGCGAAGTACAGCTATGACGAGCTGCTTAACCTGGCTCACAGCGACGGGCAAAGCCACCGTTATTTCGACGGCACAGTCCGCGCCATCGGCCGGAGCAGCTACCACTACGATGTCCGCGGCCGGGTGATCGAGAAGAAAGTCGATAGAGACGGATTCCGTCCCAAAACCTGGAGATACGTATGGGACGACTTCGACCGTCTCGTCGAAACCAGGACCCCGGACGGGAGCGTGTGGCGCTATACCTACGACGCTTTCGGCAGGCGTTTCAGGAAAGTATGCGTCAAGGCGGGAGAGTCCGGCAGATTGCAGCGCTTCAGCTACCTGTGGCAGGGGGCGACCCTGGCGGAGGAGTACAAAACAATCAATGGCGCTACAGAAGTCGAACGCTGGCATTTCGAGCCGGGAACGTTCAACCTCCTTGCCAAGGAAACGATCACGCCTGGAGTCGGAGCAGAAAAAGCCGGAGAGCCGCGTTTTTACCCCATTGTCACCGACCATTTGGGAACACCGAAGGAGATCTTTGACACCAATGGCGAATGCCTGTGGCAGGCGGAACATGAACTGTGGGGAAAAGCAACCGTAAAGCAGCAAAAGACGAGGCCTGGCAGTCATCTGCCTCTTGTTGATTGCAGCCTGCGATTCCAGAACCAGTGGGAAGACGAGGAAACAGGGCTTTTCTATAACCTGAATCGGTATTATGATCCTGACAGCGGGCAGTATCTAAGTTCCGACCCCATCGGGCTGGAAGGCGGACTGAGGACCCATGGCTATGTGCATGACCCGATGCAGTGGGTTGATCCATGGGGGCTGGCGGGGTGCCCGAAGAAAGCAATAGTAGTGGGTGAAGGTATGGGACGAGTGAATAAGGCAGTTAAAGATTTACGTTCGCAGGGCATAAGTGTCAAAAAGTATCAAACTTGGAGTAAGAACTGGCCAAATGGAAGAAGATTAACTCCATCCGAAGAGGCAGCTGCAATTGCGAGAAACAAAAGATGGATAAAATCAAAAATTAAACAGGGTTATGATATATATGATATAGGCCCAGATGGGCGGGCAATTCCTAGTCCATTCTATCGAATAGAGCAAGAAGCCATTATAACAAATGGTTATCCAACTATTAAATTACCGGGTTATTAAAATGAATACAAAAGTAATGGAAAAAAAACTTAGATACAATTTTGCTTTCTTAAAACAACAATATGAATTTCGTGAAGTTTCGAATGTCATAGACAAAGATTATTGTATCATCAAATTGCAAAATGACACAACTGGGATATCTTTAAACTATGAACGAAGAGAAGATGACATAAACGTATACCTATATCGTTTAATTCATGGAGTAATGATTGACGATAAAATACCGATATCAGCTGATATTCCACTAAATTGCATCGACTTAAGGTATGTTGTTGTGTTGAAAAAAGGTGAGAACATAACAGATTATGATTGGAAGAAAGGCACATCTTATGATGATTTAATACAAAATATCATTTATGACTTGAAAAATTACGCAGAAGATATTCTTAAGGGTAATTTTGATGTGTTTAGCAAAGTGGATGCAATGGCAAAAAAGCGTAGGCTTCAATGGCAAAATAGTTAAAATTGAGTTTGCGAATAATTCGTTTTCAAGATAAGGGAAGCTCATCGAAAGGAGCTCGAGAAGAAAAGATGGCAAGCTGCTTTATGAGGAACTATTGATGCCAAAAGTATGTCGTGGATTAGCCAATGGATTTTACTATCACATAACAACATAGGTAATGGCTGTCAGGAAGTGTTCCACAAAGATCAGGAGGACCGGTTTTTCCTGAAATTGTTGCTGGAAGCTATTAGAAGATATCGTGCATTGAGGAAATTCATACGCTTTGCAGAGATGGTTGTCCCCTGAAAATGTATCTCTAAGCATGCAGAGAGTATATGGGTACATCTCAGTATCATAGCTTCGAGTGTAGAGCCATCTGTTGACTTGGCGCAATGAAGCAATCGCTAAAAACAAAGTTCATTAATAAAGGGGGCTGCTGATGAGCAAGGAAATTGTTCCAGAAATTTCTGTAGATATTGAAGTATTGAAAGATGTCCTGATCAGGGAATTGCCGCCTGGATGCAAGGTCAAGATTCCCCTGCTTAACCGTAAAGTTATCGGCATCACCAAATCTATCGGGATCATGTCTGAGGTGCGAATCCGCCCAAACAAGATATTTGTCAACAATCTAATGCCCATGTACTTAGGTCTGGCGATCTTTATTTTCCTTCCTTTTGGCATATACCTCCTCTGTAAAATGAAGGAAGGGGAAGCCCTAAGGGAGTCCGTTCATGACATTGTTTTACGAGCTACAAGGAATTCCGAGGAGAAAAGGGGACGGGCTAGAATGGCCTAGTTTAGGCAATGAGGGGACGCGGCAATGAGGGGACGGCAATGAGGGGACGTAGGTAGGTTAGGCAATGAGGGGACGTAGGTAGGTTATGTAGGTTATGTACAAATCCGAGCGAATTGCGAAGGATGAAAAGGAATGCCGAGGCAACCGAGATTACATGTACCGGGATTGGTACATCACGTCATGGGGAGAGGGGTAGCAGGTTGCGAAATCTTCCGCGACGATCATGACCGTGAAGGATTCCTGAACCGACTGGCAGAAACGGTAGGGAGACCCGAAGGACCATATCTTTATGCGTGGGCGTTGCTGACAAATCATTTCCATCTACTTCTTCGCGCCGGCGAAAAGCCCTTGTCAAAGACCATGGCGCGATTGATGACAGGACATGCCGTAGCCTTTAACAGGCGACACAAGAGAAAGGGGCATCTATTTCAGAATCGGTACAAGAGTATACTGGTGGAAGAAGAGCCTTATTTTCTCGAACTGGTCAGATACATCCATCTGAACCCGGTCCGTTGCGGAATCGCCAAAGAATTGGGAGATCTCAACAGGTATCGATATAGCGGACATGCTGTGATCATGGGTCTTAGGAATTATAACGTCCAGAAAGTCGATGAAGTGCTGACACGGTTTTCGAAAAAACGACGCAGTGCAATTGCAGGATATGCCGACTTTATTGCAGCGGGGATAAACCAAGGGAGACGTGAGGAATTACGCGGAGGTGGGCTGGCAAGAAGTGCCGGTGGTATTGTTTCTTTGCTGAAGCGGGGTCCGGAAGAAAGAGAACCGGCAGACGAAAGGATTTTGGGGAGCGGTGGCTTTGTGGAAGCGGTTCTCCAGCAGACAACCTATAAATCAGCGGAAAATTCTCCGACAATTGATGAAGTATTGGAAGAAGTAGTGTCACGAAGCGGTGTCAGCAGAGAAAATATCCTTGGAGCAAGCCGTGTGCGGGGCATATGCCGTGTCCGAAGGCAGTTTCTTCTTGCTGCATGCGAAAGGGCCGGAGCGAGCATTGCAATTCTAGCCAGAATCACCGGCAGGAGCCACGTCACAGTGAGAGCGGCAATCGAACAGGCAAAAACGGCAAGGCATGGTGATGAAATAACCCAATAAGCTACATAACCTACTAACGTCCCTCTATTGCAACGTCCCTCTATTGCCCATATTGTTTACCTCTTTTTGTTTATTGGTATAACGTCACAAGCCTGAGCGGGGCGGGTTTATCGCCTCCGGTCGTAGCGCGAGTTGGACCATATCTAGTACTTCACTTACATCACATGGATATCATTGAGACGGAGAATGATACCTTCTGGCGTCTGACAGATACGGAATGTTGCTGTCAGATCAGATGCAAAGCCATCGATATGAGGGTGTAAAATCCTTTGTGTAAATGGCCAAAATCGGTTACAAATTCCCACCACAGGAGAGACCGATGGCCACGACCGACGAACTGCTTGACACATTGATGAAAGACTACAAGAAGCCCGAAGAT
>POSG01000035.1 GCA_003314535.1 Geobacter sp. | reverse complement strand
TTCAATTCATAGAAAGAATCATATGAATATGCCCATGGGTTGCCGACCGGTGGGGTTACAGATTGCAACAGACCATTACCATCGTAGGTATAGTTGATTGTCCTGTCATCGACGGTTATCGATGTAAGCCTGTGCTTGGAATAGTCATAATTCAAGGCAACGGTGCGTGAAGCCGAATCGGTTATTGTTTTTAAATACGGATACCCGTCTGTGTGCCTGTAGTAACTTATCGTGATTGTTGATTTTTTTGCCGCATTCTGTATTTTAGTGCACTGGGCGACAGGTACCGCCACCGTGCCATCCATAACACTATAGCCGGTGTTTCCCGTATTCTCGAATGTATAGATTGTCCCATCCGCCAGATACAGCTCGAAAACCCCATTGACGAGTTTCTTGTAAATCCAGAACTCTTTGCTCACCATGTTCCCGGTCTTCTGATCCAGATAGAAGGTATGTTTGGATCCGTCCGGCATTTCGACTACAGGGTTATTTGGAAGATAACGATTGCTGCTGCCGCTACCCCCCGGGTAGCGCACAATCCCCATGTGCATGGTCCAGCCGTAGCCAAGAGGACTCAGTTCGTTCTTGGCCACAAGTCCTGGAGATGATGTGTCTGTACGCCCCCAGATCATGCTGTTGTAATTGCGCACTAGATTGAGGTCCAGTCCGCCGTTGCCGGGCAGGTGGACATCAGTATGAGAGAGCGTAAGTATTCCTGAAAAAGGGTCAATGTGCTCAGTTACGTTGTTTATGGGAGGAGCGTCTTTGCTGACCCCCTGGGTGTAAAACGGGTCCCTGGACGGGTCATCAGCAAAACCCTTTACCGAGAATACGAGGCTGAAGACTGCGAGGAAAGAAGTACCGATTAACCATAACCGCATTGTGGACCTCCGGCTCCATGATGGGTTGCAGACTTTTTCAGGTAGTGAAGGCATACCCCCCAGTGGCACAATGAAAAAAGACTTGTGCAGGCGAAAATCACGCTCCACTGTCAATCTCTGTCAATAATGCTTTTTGCAGATCAGATTTTTTCTTCCGTGGCACCGACAGGAGGTTTACCGCGAGAAACTTTAAATTATTAACACTAAATAGTCAAAACAAATTATAAAATTCAAAAAAATTTTTTACTACAAATCAAGAAGGGGCAAGCCCTGCGGGAACAAATCCCCGGGCTTACCCCTTTTTCGTGCATCGGCTTGCGGAATGCCGTCTACAGCTCTTCGAAATCCTCCGGCGCGGTCTCCGCTTCCTCCTCGCCTTCCTCCGGCTCGAAATCCTCTTCCATCACTCTCTGCAGAAAGCGCTGGTTCTGCTTCAGGAGGTTGCGAATCTCCTTCGCCAGTTCGTCATATTCTTCCGGTCCGGCCGCCATACATCCCTCGCTAAAGTTTCTTTAATGCCTTGTCATACAGACCTTCGTATTCTCCGGCCGAATTCTCCCATGAATTTTCGGAATGCATTCCGCTCCGGACAATCCTGTCCCATGATTTCCTGTCCGCAAATGACTCAAGCGCCCTGGATATGGCGTTCCAGCAGGAATCGGCGGTGTACTCGTCAAAGGAAAAACCGTTGGGCTCCCGGACCCCTTCCCTGGCATCGAAAACCGTGTCGGCAAGCCCGCCGGTTTTGCGCACGATGGGGACCGACCCGTAGCGGAAGGCGATGAGCTGCCCCAATCCACAGGGCTCATAGTGGGACGGCATCAGGAACATGTCGCTCCCCGCGTAAATCCTCCTGGCAAGGACCTGGTCGAACGAAAGATTGATGGAAATGTTGGCAGCTCCCCGGTCCTTGAATTCGGTAAGCATCTTCATGTATTTCTCGTCACCGGCGCCCAGCACCACCAACTGCAGGTTCTCTTCTGCGAACTTGGGCATCAGTTTTTCCACCAGATCGAAGCCTTTTTGCGCAGACAGCCTGGTGATCATTGCGATGAGAGGGACATCCTGCTTCTGCTCCAGGCCGAGGAGCTTTTGCAGTCCCTTCTTGTTTGCGGCTTTGCCGGTACGTGCAGAAACCGAATAGTTCCTGAAAAGGGCGGGGTCGATGGCAGGGTCCCATTCCTCGTAATCGATTCCGTTCAGTATCCCGTACAGGTCACGCCCGCGCTGCCTCAATACGCCCTCGAGGCCGCATCCCATTTCTTCGGACTGGATTTCACGGCAGTAGGTGTCGGAAACCGTGTTCACGATATCGGAAGCAAGGATCCCGCCTTTCATCAGGTTCACCTTGTCGTAATACTCCATTCTGTCGACAGTGAAGTAGGAGTCGTCGATCCCCAGGTCCGCGAGAGCGCTCCGTTCGAATATTCCCTGGTACGCGAGATTGTGTATCGTGTAAACTATGGCGGTTTTCATGAAAAACGGGTCGCCAGCATGCCCGTATCGTATCAGCGCGGGTATGAGCGCCGTCTGCCAGTCATTGCAGTGGATGATGTCCGGCCTGAAATCCAGCCGCTTCAGAAGATCGACCACCGCATGGCAGAAAAACCCGAAACGTCGCGCGTTGTCGGGATAATCACCCTCCGGGGTGCCGTAGAGGAAAGAGCGGCTGTAGAATTCCCTGTTTTCAAGCAGGTAGACCGGGATGTCCTGCAGGGCAGTCTGCCTCAGCATTCCCTTCTGCACTGAACCGCCGAGGGATATCTCCACCCCTTTCCTGGCTTTCTTTATGGTAAAACCTCCGCTTTCCACACACTTGTAGAGAGGCATGATGATGCGGGCATCATGTCCTCCCTTCTTCATCGCCTTGGGGAGAGCCCCGACCACATCGGCCAGCCCCCCGGTCTTGGCAAAGGGCGCAACCTCAGATGCAACATATAAAATTTTCATTATATATCCTTTGTCCTAAAAAATGCCTATCAACCCGGCGAATGATATTCGGCGCATGCAAACACTCTGCATCTATATAATCCAATCCACGTACCTTTGTCAAAAGCCATCCTCACCCAAGGCAATCTGCAACGAAAAACGTCAGAGGGGAACTTTTCGCAGGAAAGCAGCCGCATCTTCGGGAGGAATGGGATTTATATGGAAACCGGACCCCCATTCAAAGCCGGCAATCTCGGTTATCCGCGGGACCAGTTCCATATGCCAGTGGAAGTCGTACTCGATGGAGCTCCAGAAGTCCGGCCGGCCCGGTCGCGGAAGCTGGGACGGGGCCGTATGGATTATGAAGTTGTATGCCGGGTTGTCAAGGACTTCCCTGAGGCGCAGGAGCATGTCCTTCACTGCAACCGCAAGACCGGCCAGCTGTTCGTCTTCCAGCATAGAAAATTCGTGGCTGTGAAACCGGGGATAGAGCCTCAGCTCGAATGGAAGGGAGGAGGCAAAGGGAGCAAGGATCACATAGTCGGGGAATTCCCTGACAACTCTTTCGCCGGCACTGAGTTCGAAGTCGATGATGTCGCACATGATGCAGCGGCCCTTTACATCGAAGAATTCGCGGCACGCATGCAGTTCGGTGACAACCAGGGGAGGAACAAGGGGAACAGCAATCAGCTGGCTGTGGGAATGGCTGAGGGCAGCTCCCGCCCTGACCCCGTAGTTCTTGAACAGAACCATGTAACGGAGCCGGATATCCCGGCGCAAATCAAGGAGACGGGCACGGTAGGCAGTGAAAACGTCGATCAGTTCCTCCACCGACAGATCAGCCATCCCTTTATCATGGTCGGGAGTCTCGATAATTATCTCATGGGCGCCAATGCCGTTCATCACGTCATAAAGGCCGTGCCCGCGACTCTTGAGTTCACCCTCCACCCGCAGAACCGGATATTTGTTCGGGATCACCCTGACCCGCCAGTTGGGGGAATCGGGAGGGCCTGACGGACGGATGGCGAAAATTTCACGGGGCGTCTTGTCCTCGTTTCCGTAGCAGAAGGGACAGCTGGTCATCGGTGTGGGCTCGGGCTCAACGAAAAAATCATCGGGCTTTCTGCCACGATCGGCAGCTATTATGACCCAGTGCCGCTTCAAAGGGTCCCAGCGCAACTCTGACATTATGGCCTCCCTTTCCCCTGAAACCGTGGCGCCTTCACTGATTCAGGTTTCCGAAACAGCGGCAGCCTATACGAGCCAGTTTTCCAGCTCAAGCTCCTGTCCTTCGTAGCAGAGGGACAGAGGCACAAGGGTCGGCCAGCGCCCTATTTCGTCCTGCCCCCTGGTAAGGGTCAGGTAGGCAAAAAAAGTCTGGCCCATTTGCGGCGAGAACGCCGCCAGCGGCACGCGCAGCTCGCACACCCTGGAAACCACCCAGTTGCATGCATGACCCGTCCCGACCCAGCTGTTGCCCATCCTCGCAAGGAGCTCCCCCACGCAAGCCCCCGGCATCAAGGGAAGAATGTATTCCCTTTCCAGCAACAGGTGCATCCGAAACACGTCGTCCGGCAGCAGGACCTTGTCGAGCGGGGATGATCCATCGACACGCACATAGAAGTATTCCCGATCATAACCATAGAAGAAACAGTTCAGCAGGCTTTCACCCGCATGCATGGCGGATGACTGGCGGCTCAGGTCATAGAGCCCGGCTCCATGCCATTCGAAATAGTCATCCACCATACCATTCAGGCGGGGCGTAATCAAGGTCGAAGGCTTCCTGACCAGCCCTGCGGGGGTGACCTTCTTTATGGCCTGGTACAGTTCGCCCGGAACATTCATCCCCAGCAACCGGTAGACATTGATCAGGTTGTTGCGGAAAAGCATGTCGAAATGTTCGCTGTGCGGGGAAAAATGGTCGTCTCCATACCACCAGAACCAGTCGCTCCCTTCAGCGGCATATAATGATCTGCAGATGCTGTCGGCCGGGGACGGTCCTTCTCCGGCATCGGCGGCAACTGCCATGCCGCTCGCCATTAGCACGGCAACTTCGGGATTACCGGCGACCGCAGCAGTTCTCGCCTTGTGGAGATACTCCCAGGCCAGGTTTTCCTCGGGATGCCCCACCCAGATGCCGAAATTCGCATTGATCCATGAACCCGGGTGAACATGGCCCAAATTCCTCCGGGCCAATTCCCGTACCCGGTCATCCGAAGGCTTGGCGAAATCCAGCAGGCGGTTCTTTCCGATCTCCCGATAGAGAGACGAGAGAAAGCGGTAACCGTTTTCAGGATAGTACTCCCAGGCGTTCTCGCCATCCAGGATGATCGATACATGACCGGCATCCGGCACATCCTTGCGCACACACAGCAGCCTTTGCACGAAATCGTCCACAGCCCGTCCGGGTTGCCAGCGGGAATACGTGAATCCAATCAGATCGGATAGCTGACGGTCGCGGAAAAACAGAGTGATGTCTTTGCCGTCCCTGGCAAACGAATAGGGATGGTAAAGTTTCTCCCTGGCGGCCCCCAACCCTCCCGGAAGACTGGCCGCCAGAATCCCTTCATCGCTTGCCGCCCATTCGAGACCACACTCCGCCATGATGGCCAGGGTCTGGTCGCTGACCGAGCCTTCCGACGGCCACATGCCCCTGGGGACGAATCCGAACACCTCCCTGAAATAGTCAATCCCTCCCGCCACCTGCGCGCGGGCATCTTCCGGGGAGCGGAAACGGATCTTTGGCGGATTCGATCGCAGTGAAGAGGCAAGGGCAATATCCGAATCGCAAAGAAGCGGCAGTATCGGGTGAAAGTACGGGGAAACGGACAACTCCACCTTGCCCTGCTCATGAAGCATTCGATAAAGGGGGATGATTTCCCCGAGTATGTTCCGATGCGCAGCCAGGAGGAGCCGTTTGTCTTCCCGCGTAAAATTCCGCCCTTTTGCAATCAATCCGGCCAGTTCCGGGTATCTGCGCTTAGCCGCCTCCCCGGTCCAGGCGAGGAAGAACCAGACCTGCAGGTCCAGCAAGTCCTGGTCGGAAACCTTTCTCAGCCGGTCCACTGATGAAGAGTGGCTGCCGTTTCCCAGCAGGTAACGAAGTTCAAGGTAACGGGGATGGGTGTCTATCATCCGCTCCCGGTTGGCGGAAAAAAAGTTGTCAAGAAGGAAAAGGCGCTGGTCTGCCGACATATCCGCAGGATCAATTTCGCCGTGCATCAGGAAACGGTCGACCGCGGAACCGTCCGCGTAATCCCGGATTTGTTCCAGGAGGGATGGAACCAGGTTGAACACCACCCTGGCGTCGTCGACCTCCTGGACGATGGCCGACATGTCGAAATAATCCTTGACCCCGTGCAGGTAGGTCCAGGGGAGATCATACTCGCCGGACAGCGGGTCCCGGTAGCACGGCTGGTGCATGTGCCATAGGAAAGTTACCTGGAGCGGCGTTGCCAATCAGACCGACTCCTTTTTCCATAATTCAACCTTGTCCCGGTATTCCTTCATGAGTTTCCTCGCTGTGTCCTCTTTATTCGTTTCCACTATGATGCGTATCAGCGGCATGGTCTGGTCCGGGAGCAGCAGGATCCAGTCCTCTCCGAAATGAACCTTGATGCCGTCGATAAATGTCGCCTTCTTTTCAAGGCTGTCTTCGCTCATCCTGCGCATTACCCCGCCCTTGAGCTCCAATACGCATGGAACAGAGTCCTCCAAATAGGTTCGGAAAGGTATATTTCCAATGATGGCCGAGAGAGGCGATCCCTTACGCGAAGCCATTTCCACCAGCTTTGCAATGGCAAACATGCCGTCAAAGGCATTCTGGAAACGGGGGAACGCGAACCGGCCGTTAAGCGAACCCGCTAACGCCACTTCAGCCGGCAGTGACGCTTCAATCATGGAACGGTCGGAAGTCTTGGTGCGCAGCACTGAGCCCCCCCCTTCGCAAACCATCTCCTCAATCACCGAAGGAGCTGAAACCGGCACGGCGAAAACCCCATTGCCCTCGCGCTGCAGTTGCAGGGACACCATGAGCGAGAGGAGCTCCGCACCACTGCAAACCCTGCCGGTCTCGTCAACGAGAATGATGCTCTCCGATGTTGGATCGAGCCAGAAGCCAGCCTGGGCGCCAAGGGCCGCAACAATCTTCGAAAGCTGCTGGAGGCTCAATGAAAGGTCCAAACCCTTTTTGTCATCGCTCTGCTCCTCGATGTACGCATTGAGCGCCACCACCTCGCAGCCCATTGCGTTCAGGAGCCCGGGAAGCACCTGGCTTGCCGTGGAATAGGTGAAATCGACCACTACTTTGAACTTGCCGCGCTTCACGGCGCAGGAGTCAATGGTGCGGAAAAAACCCTCCCGGTAGAAATCGACCACGTTGGCAAGCTCCGAAATGCCGCCCGGCTCCGAATGGTGCGCCCTGCGGAACGTCTCCTTGTAGTAGACCCGCTCCACGTTCTTGCCCATGGAACTGGAAAAATCCAGCCCGTCGGCATCCAGGAACACGATTTCTGTCGTGGCCGGATCATCGAGCGCTTCACGGAACTGCACGCCCCCAACTTCTCCGAAAGTCTTCAGCTTGTAACGCAGAAGAGGCAGGGGGAGCATTTTCATATCCCTTACATTCACACCGGTGGAGAGGATACCTCCGAGGAAGCTGCGCTTAAGCATGCGCGATGAGCGGTGGGCATCCCGACCCGCAAGGATGAAGCTCCCCTTGGGAAGGGTGCTGCCGTAAGCGCAGCCGAGCTTTGCCATGAATTCCGGGTTGAGCTCGATATTCGTGAGACCGCGGATCATTGCCCCTTCGAAGAGGGATTTCTTCCATTTTTCGCCCCAAATGAGGTTTCCCGAAACAATGGCTCCCGGTTCTATGAGCTTCTTCGGCCAGATCTTGACATCTTTCTTGATGTAAGCATCCTCGCCTATGGCGGTGTCGTCAGCCACGATGACACCTTCCTCGATGGTGGCCCCCTGGCCGACGCTGACATTGCTGCAGATCACCGAGTCCACAAGCCTTGCGCCCTTCTTGACATAGACATTGTCCCAGACTACGCAACGGAACAAACGGGCGCCTGCTTCTATGGTGCAGTTCCTGCCGACAACGCTGTCCCGGATATGGGAATTCGCCAGGATCTGGGAGTTGTCCCCCAGAATGACCGTCCCTTCCAGGGTGGAAAGGTCATCCAGGCGGACATCCGCCCCCAGGCGGATATCCTTGCCCAAAAGATCCTGCTTTTCCTCGTCTATCCTGATGTTGATCCTGCCGTGGAAGATATCGGTATGCGCCTCGCGATAGGAATCGGTATTGCCTATGTCACGCCAGTAGCCCTTGACCGGGCAGCCAAAGAGCGGGGTGTTGTTGCGTAGAAGGATCGGGAACAGGTCGTTTGAGAAATCGAAACTCTCCCCTTCGGGGATATAATTGAGGATTTCCGGTTCAAGCACGTAGATGCCCGTATTGACGGTATCCGAAATGACCTCTCCCCACCCGGGTTTTTCAAGGAACTGGGTGATCCTCTTTTCCTTGTCGGTTATGACGACGCCGAACTGGAGCGGATCCCTCACCGAGGTCAGGGTGATAGTGGCCATGGCCCGTTTCCCGAGGTGAAATTCGATGATTTTGCCCAGGTTGAAATCGGTCAGCAGGTCTCCGCTGATGACCATGAACCGCTCGCCCAGCAGCTGCTCGGCACACTTCACCGATCCGGCCGTTCCCATGTCCTGGAGCGGTGCGACATATTCGACCTTGATGTCGAAATCCGATCCGTCACGGAAGAAATTCTTGATGATGTCAGGTTGATGATGGAGCAGCATAACCATCTCGGTGATGCCGTGCCTTTTCAGGAGTTCGATAATGTGGAGCATGATCGGACGGTTTGCAAGGGGAATCATCGGTTTCGGGATTCCGCTTGTCAAGGGTTGGATCCTGGTGCCGAAACCGCCTGCCATGATGACTGCTTTCACTTACACCCTCCTCCTCCGCCAATATTCGGCAAGTCAGGATCATACCTGCAGCGGGACATCTCCCGCATCGGTACGGTGCTGGAAAAACCCGGAAATACCGGCTGCCGTCAATATTGCACTATTACATCACCTTATGTGTCGGACCCCTGGAAGACTTCTTGGCGAGCACTCGTCTGATCTCGTCCTTGAGTTCCTGCAGATCGCTGGATTTCACGACATATCCGTCAGCGAGCCAGGCGGAGAAATCGTCTTTGTAGCATGAAAATGCCGTACAGAGGATGACCGGCAGATTGTGGCGCTCCTTCACTATCCTCTGCAGGAGTTCAAGGCCGCTTTCGTTCTTCAGCTTGATATCGAGGAGAATCAGATCGAAATCGTCCCTGCGCAGCAATTCCACCGCATCAACTGCATTGGCCGCAGTTGCTATTTCATACCCTTCGTCGGCGAGCTCGTGCGAGTAGAGAAGCCTGATGCTGCTTTCATCGTCTACCACCAGAATCCTGCTCATGATCTTCGCCCTCCTTCTTCAGAGGCAGCCGCAGCGAATACCTCCTGCCATTGCGGCCGTATTCTTCAACATTAAAGGATTTACAATAATTTTCAAGTATCACCCTGCAAATTGACAGTTCCATGCCCTTTGTTTCGTCCTCCTCCCCGAGGCGGGGAAACACGGCTCCATCCTCTCCATCTCCGTGCTGCTCGGGGCTGAAACGGATCTCGATCAGTATGCAGTCGGGCTCCAGGCTTGTTCCCATGTACAATTCACCTTCGGAGCCCATAACCTCCATGTTGTAACGAAGGAGCTTCTTGATGCAGTAGGCTATCTGGCGGTAATCGGTATAGATCGCCGGCAGGTCCGGCGAGAGTTCCAGGATGAAGTTCATCCTGTCGCCGGCCAAATTCCTCCGCACTTCCCTGAAGACATTGCCGACAAGCTGGTTCACGTCCCACCTGTCAAGTGCCGGCAAAACGGAATCGGCGTAGGAAAGCGCCTCGTTCAGCGCGTCTTCCAGCAGACGCGCCTCACGCACGATGGTTTCCAGCGACTCCTTTTTCGGGTCGTCCGGTGGAATATCCCTCAGCAGCGAACGGGCAAACCCGCCGATCACCATGAGCGGATTCCTGATGGAATGTGATATGCTGGAGGTGATCTTGCCCAAGAGGGCCAGTTTCTCCATCCTCACGATGAGTTCCTGCTGCTCGAGCAGCTTGGTATTGGCCCGGGTCAGCTTGCGGAGATCTTCATGCAGCCGCTCGTAGAGGGAAGCGCGTTCGATGGCAAAGGCCACCGGAAATGTCAGCGTCTCCATTGATTTCACGTCCTGGGCGGTAATCTGCCGACGGGTGATGAAATTGTCCGCCAGGATGACGCCGATGCGGCGGTTGCGCGATATCAGCGGAAGGATAAGGAAGGTGTCAACACCGAGAATGCGTGCCAGCAGAGGATCCACATCCGGGTTTTTCGAGGCGTCCTCCACCAGTATGGGCCTTCTTTCAAGGAGAGCCTTGTTCAGAATGTGAGACTGGTCCCCAAGGGAAACCGTCAACTGCTCCAGGATATCATGAAACTTGTCCTTCTCGGCTGAAAGCTTCATATCGAAAAAATGCTTCGCCATCTCCTTGAGCGAAAAATCGTTCCGGCTGACCTCGTCCCATATCTCCCAGGCCTCCTGGTAGTCCCTCGGCCCCACGCCCAGCGTACCCTTAAGAAACCTCCGCTCCTTGTCCGCAAGCAGGAGGAATGCCCTGTTCATGCCGAATCCCTTGCCGGCAGTGAAGGCTGTCAGTGCCACGGAAAGCACTTCATCCAGACCGAGGGGGGTCTGGAGGACAACGCCAATCTCATGGAGAAAACGCGCCTCCATGTTCATGTTGTCGAGAAATGCGGACATGGAATCCATCCGTGCCTTCTGGCGCCGGATTTCGTCGACCAGGATCCGCAGCAGAGGCGCCGCGGGTTGCCCCGATTCCGACAGCCGCCCCAGATCCTCTTCCATGCGGGGGCATTCGAGACATTTGGCAATGAAGCGCCGTTCAAGGGACACATAAAGGTCGGCCTCGCAAGGCTCGATAAAGGGGCATTCGCTTCCCGTCACCTCTTCTGTTGCCCAACAGCACTTCCACTCCATGAGCATCCTCCGACAGTGCGCCCCACTCGTGTTGCAGGCGCCGACTATGCCGGATTATAGCAGCGGTTGATTACATTGCAAGGCAAATCCCCGCAGACAAGTAGTTATTTTTCATGAAACAAAGCAGAGTGTACAAAAGGGAGAGGACAGTGTACCCTTGATATGTCGCCGTCGGGAAACCTATTGACCGTTCGTGGGGATTTCCTCTCGTTCGACACAGAGGACTTCAATTGCATTCCCGCAAATCCGGCAGGATTCCGGGATAACGCGCATGGGAAGGGGGAAGGGTTGCAGATGCTTACCGGCAAACAGAAACGATACCTGAGGAGTCTGGGGCATAGCCTCAAACCGGTTGTCATGGTGGGAAAGGGAGAGATCAGCGGGCCGCTCCTGGATGAAACGGCCGAGGCGCTGAAAAGCCATGAGCTGATAAAGGTCAGGATTCTGGAAAGCTGCCTGATGGACAGGTACGAAGTGGCAAATGCGCTCTCTGAAAAATGCGACGCAGAGATAGCACAGGTTCTGGGACGCATGGTGCTCCTCTACCGCAAAGGCGAGGAGCCGAAAATCGAGCTGCCGTCCTGAGATGGGGCCGGACGGCATCCGGGCCTGGGTTTGGAAAACAGGGGAACTTATGATTCCCTGCTTGAATCCTCATCCTTCTTTCCCTTGATTTCGATCTCGTCCTTTCCTTCGAATGAACGCTTGAAATTCTTGATTCCCTTGCCCAGTGCGGTTCCGATCTCGGGCAGCTTGCCTGCGCCGAAAACAATCAGAACCAGGAGCAGGATGATGATAAGCGGTAATCCGCCGTATCCGAACATATAAGCCTCCGTCCGTATATTTTGCCCAGCAGAAAAAGTATTGCATCACGCAGGTGAAAAAGCAAGCCATTCCATGCATCAGGCTCTTGAATGGCGCCGTCGCCGCTCACGTGCCCCGGAAAAGCACTCTACCACATTGACACTTTGTCTTTTATCTGGATAAATTAACTGTCAGATGCAAAAGGTTACCCCCCTCTCCGGGCAAAGTCCGCCGCAGCATCTCGATGCGAAGGCGGAAGGGATCTGGAATCATATGAACAATGACAATCCGCCATTGCAGGGTGACGACGCGCGAGGCGACAAGATTCAACAACTCGCAGAACATCTGCGCATCTTCGAAGATCGGTTCCGCAACATCATATCCGTTATCACCGACGGGTTCATAATAGTCGACATGGACGGAATCGTCCGCTTCGTGAGTCCCGCTGCGGCTGCTCTCTTCAGCAGGAAACCGCAGGAACTGACATTTAGCGCACCAGGGATTCCCTTCGTCGTGGGCGAAACCATCGAACATGCCGTCGACCACGGCGAATCCGGGACATGCGTCGCGGAAATACGGGCAGTAAAGACCGACTGGGAGGGCGAACCTTTCTTCCTTGTTTCCCTGCGGGACATAACCGCCCGGAAGCGCGTGGAAGAACAGCTGAAGAAGAAACAGCTGCAACTGGAGGAACTCAACAGGACCCTTGGGCAAAGGGTGCGGGAGGAAGTGAAAAAGAACCGGGAAAACGAATACCTGCTGATCCTGCAGAACCGCCAGGCTGCCATGGGCGAAATGATCGGCAATATCGCCCACCAGTGGCGCCAGCCTTTGACATCCATCTCACTGCTGATCCAGGACCTTGGCGAATGCTTCGACTATGGCGAACTGAACAGGGAATATCTCGACTCCACGATCAGCAACGCCATGAACATCATTCAGCACATGTCACAGACAATCGACGACTTCCGCAACTTTTTCAGGCAGGAGAAGGAGCGCCAGTCATTCAGCGCCAGCCAGGTAATCAGCCGCTCCCTTTCGCTCATTGAAACCAGCCTGCGTTACGCAAATGTCCTCGTCCGCGTGGACGCGGACGAGGACATCGTTCTGACAGGCTTCCCCAACGAACTGTCCCAGGTTCTTCTCAATATCATCGGAAACGCAAAGGACATATTTCTCGAGAGGAAGACCGTCAGTCCCGAACTCCGGATAACGGCATTCCGCGAAGTCGGAAAAACGGTCATCACCATTTCCGACAACGGCGGCGGCATCCGCGAAGACATCATCGACCGCATCTTCGAACCCTATTTTTCATACAGGGAAAAGCTGGGCAGCACCGGTATCGGACTCTACATGGCAAAGACCATAATAGAAAAAAGCATGGGGGGCAGACTTACCGCTGAAAACATCGAGGGAGGCGCCAGCTTCAGGATTGAAATCTGAACGCCTTCCCGTGCGATCGCCACAGAACCGCACGCAGCGACCGCCCTGCAACTCGTCATTGGAATAGCACCCTGCCGGATCTGCCGCCGACATCCCGGACCGAAAGAATGGATACTTTCAGAATCGCAAGCAGCTTTGAACCGAGGGGCGACCAGCCCGATGCCATAAGAGAGCTCACCGAAGGCATCCAGCGCGGCGAGCGCCACCAGGTGCTGCTCGGCGTCACCGGTTCCGGCAAGACTTTCACCATGGCAAACGTCGTGGCAGCCGTGAACCTCCCCACGCTCATCATAGCGCCGAACAAGACACTCGCTGCCCAGCTCTACGGCGAATTCAAGGAACTCTTCCCGGAAAACGCCGTGGAATACTTCGTCTCATACTACGATTACTACCAGCCCGAAGCATACCTACCCACCACCGATACGTTCATAGAAAAGGATTCGTCCATCAACGACGAAATCGACAAGCTGCGCCACTCCGCTACCCGCAGCCTGCTCACCCGGCGCGACGTGCTTATCGTTGCATCTGTCTCCTGCATCTACGGCATCGGATCCCCGGAAGCCTACAGGGCAATGCACATCTTCTTCCACCAGGGAGACGACTACGGCCGCGACGAGCTGCTGCGCAAGCTGGTGGAGATCCAGTACGAACGGAACGACGTGGATTTTCACCGCGGCTCGTTCCGGGTGCGCGGCGACATCGTGGAAGTATTTCCCGCCCACGACGATGAAAAGGCGATCCGCGTGGAGTTCTTCGGCGATACCGTGGAGTCGATCTCCGAAATCGACCCGCTGCGGGGACAGGTGCTGCAGCGGTTGGCCAAGTGCGCCATCTACCCTGCCTCCCATTACGTGGCGACCAGGGAAACCCTGGAGCGGGCCGTGGAACAGATCAGGGTCGAACTGGAAGACCGGATCCGCCATTTCCGGGAGAGGAACATGCTGCTCGAGGCACAGCGCATCGAGCAGCGGACCTTCTTCGACATCGAAATGCTGGAAGAGATGGGCTTCTGCCAGGGGATCGAAAACTACTCCCGCCATTTCGACGGCAGGGCAGCCGGAGAGCCCCCCTACACGCTCATGGACTACTTCCCGAAGGATTTCCTGCTCATAATCGACGAATCACACATAACCGTATCCCAGATAGGCGGCATGTACCGAGGTGACCGGAGCAGGAAGGAGACGCTCGTCAACTACGGTTTCCGCCTTCCGTCGGCACTGGACAACAGACCGTTGAACTTCAAAGAGTTTTCGGCCAAGCTCAACCAGGCCGTCTACGTGTCGGCAACTCCTGCCGAGTATGAGCTCCGCAAAGCCGAAGGGGTCATCGTGGAACAGGTCATCCGGCCGACGGGCCTCCTGGACCCGGCCATCGAGGTGCGCCCCGCCACCGGACAGGTGGACGACCTGCTCCACGATATCAGGCAGGTCGTGGCCGCTGGGGAAAGGGTGCTGGTGACTACTCTCACCAAGCGCATGGCCGAGGAACTGACTGATTTCTATCGGGAACTGGGCGTGAAGATCAAGTACCTCCATTCCGACATCAACACCATCGAGCGGATGCAGATAATCCGCGATCTCAGGCTGGGCGTCTTCGACGTCCTGGTCGGCATCAACCTTCTCAGGGAAGGCCTGGACATACCGGAAGTCTCGCTGGTGGCTATCCTCGACGCCGACAAGGAGGGTTTTCTCCGGTCAACCCGTTCGCTGATCCAGACCTGCGGCCGCGCGGCGCGCAATGTCTCGGGCAGGGTCATCATGTACGCGGACACGGTCACCGGCTCCATGAGGGCCTGCATTGATGAAACGGTGCGGAGGAGGACCATCCAGTCCCGATTCAACCAGGAGCACGGCATAACGCCCCAGACAGTCAAGAAGGGTCTGCGGAGCATTCTCGAATCAATCGAGGAGCACGACTACGTCACCGTCCCCAAAGCCGCAGAAGCTGCCGAAGAGTATGTACCGCCGGAAAAAATACCGGGCATGGTCAAAAAGCTCCGCAAGGAAATGCTGGCCGCAGCCAAGGATCTGGCCTTCGAAAAAGCAGCGGAACTTCGGGACCGGATCAGGAAGCTGCAGGACATGGAAATGGCAACAAGATGAATACTAAAAGCAGAGGGCAAAAGGAGATACTGGACATGAGCGGAATCTTCGATCATGGCGGCGGAGTATTCGCTCTGGCCCGCCTCATGGGCGTATCTCCGGAAGACTTTCTGGACTTTTCCGCCAACATCAATCCTCTGGGGCCGCCAAGGGGGGTACGGGAGGCATTCATCGAGTCCTTTGCCAGGCTGGCGCACTACCCGGACCGTGACGCGGCCGAACTGCGCAACGCCCTTGCATCCCTCCACGTGGTGGCCCCATCCCAGGTAATCGTGTCCAACGGCTCCACCGAACTGATATATCTCCTTCCCCGCCTCATTGCCGGCAGCAAGGCGTTGACAGTCGCGCCGGCTTTTTCCGAATACGGCCGGGCACTGAAGCGGTCCGGATGGGAAAGCCGCTACTTCGCCCTGTCCCCCGGGAATGGTTTCGCCCTGTCCCTCGACAAGCTTGCAAAGAAACTGGATGAGGGGGTCGAACTGCTCTTTCTCTGCAACCCGGCCAACCCGAGCGGAACCCTTCTTCCCCTGGCAGAGGTTGAAAGGATACACACCATCTGCAGGCAAACCGGTACTTTTCTCGTCCTTGACGAGGCATTCATGGACTTTCGCGAGGAAGAATCAGCCAAGGCGCTCATCGCCGGCAGCAGCGGAGGCATCGTGCTGCGCTCGATGACGAAGTTCTACGCCATTCCCGGTCTTCGGCTAGGCTATGCCATCGGTCCGGAAGAAATAATCAGCCGCTGCACGGGAATGCTGGAACCGTGGAGCGTCAATACCCCCGCACAGGCAGCTGGCTGCGCAGCCCTTGCCGATCCGGATTACCGGTCCCGGACAATCGCGAGCAACGCGGAAGAGCGGGACCATCTCTCACGAAGCCTGGCCGCGCTCCCCGGTGTTAAGCCCTATCCGTCAGCGGCAAATTACCTGTTGTCGGAGCTGGAAAACGGGATGTCCGCTGCACAACTTCGTGACGCGCTCCTCAAACGGCGCATCGTCATCAGGGACTGCTCCAATTACGAGGGACTGGACGAAAGCTTCTTCAGGGTGGCGGTCCGGTCGCGGGATGATAATCGTCGGTTGCTGAACGCCCTGGGAGACATCCTGTAGGTTTCATCCCGGTTTTCCCTATTTATTGCAGTTTCCGGATGGAAACTATGAAAAACCCCTTTCCTGACAACTACTTGACAATTCGCAGCCGGTCTGCTACGTTTTCAAGTTCCCAACCTGAGCCTTTTCGGAGGGGACCCCTTGCGGCCCCTATCACAGCAACAGAAAGGAACACCCATGGCAAAGAAACTCTTTATCCCAGGCCCGGTCCAGGTGGCACCCGAGATTCTCCAGGCAATGGCGACTCCCATGATCGGACACCGCATGAAGGAGTATGCCGTTCTGCACGGCGGGGTAAAAGAGAAGCTCAAGAAGCTCCTCTTCACCCAGGAAAAAGTATTCCTTTCCACCTCAAGCGCCTTCGGTGTAATGGAGGGAGCAGTGCGGAACCTGGTCGGAAAACGGTGCGCTAACTTCTGCAACGGCGCTTTTTCCAACAAGTGGCACGACGTGACCAAGCGCTGCGGCAAGGATGCCGACGCATTCAAGGCTGAATGGGGCAAGCCCATTACCCCGGAAATGGTGGACGAGGCTCTCGCCACCGGCAACTATGACTGCCTTACACTGGTCCACAATGAAACTTCCACGGGCGTCATGTCTCCGCTTCCGGAGATCGCCCAGGTTCTGAAGAAATACCCTGACGTTGTGTCCATAGTAGATACGGTTTCCTCGATGAGCGCTCTCAAGATCCCGGTGGACGAGCTGGGAATCGACGTCTGCCTGTTCGGCGTGCAGAAAGCCTTCGCCCTGCCGCCGGGGCTCGCAGTGTTCACTGCCAGCGCAAAAGCGCTGGACAAGGCGCGGACCATGGAAGGGCGCGGATACTACTTCGACTTCATCGAGTTCGAAAAGGCCGACGAAAAGGACAATACTCCTTCCACCCCCTGCATCTCCCAGATCTTCGCCCTGGACAAGCAGCTTGACCGCATGTTCGCCGAGGGGCTGGAAAAACGCTGGGCCCGGCACCAGGCGCTCCAGGACCGGGTAAAGCTCTGGATCGAGGAAAACGGCTACGGCTTCTATGCCGACGAGCCCTACCGTTCGCGGGCGCTCACCTGCGGCACGAATACCAAGGGAACCGACCTGGCCACCCTGAAAAAGACGCTCGGCGAGCGAGGCTATGCCTTTGACGACGGCTACGGCAAGATCAAGGGCCAGACCTTCCGCATCGCCCACATGGGCGATACGCAGATGTCCGATCTTGAGGAATTTCTCGCCGTTATCGACGAGGTGCTCGCCGGCAAGTAGGGGCACCCGATAGCCGCATGGTATAATTGAACGAAAAAGGGGCGGGGCAACCCGCCTCCTTTTTTTCCGGCTCCCGCCCGGACCGGTTTCATGGGGAGGGGATTTTCAACGCTATGCATTCAATACTGGAAGAGTACGGCATCAAAAGCGCCGCCCCCATCCATGCGAACCTCCCGGCGCCCTCCCTGTACGAGCACATAGTCCGCAGGGGTGAAGGCATACTCGCCCAGGGAGGACCGGTGGTGGTCCGCACCGATCCCCACACCGGGCGTTCACCGCGGGACAAATTCATTGTCGATGCCCCTCAGGTCCATGACCGCATCTGGTGGGGAGCCGTCAACCAGCTCATGCCGGCGGAAAAGTTCGCAAGCATTTTCCTGCGGCTCAAGCAGTACCTTGCGGACAGGGAGCTCTTTGTCCAGGACTGCCTGGTGGGTGCCGGAGTATCAAAACGCTTGCCCATTCGCATCATTACCGAAACCGCCTGGCATTCGCTTTTGTCGCGGTCAATGTACATCCCGGCAGAGCAATACGCTGGAAACGGGGAAACTCCGTTTACAGTGTTCCACATCCCCTCTTTCCTTGCGGACCCGGCAACCGACGGCACCAATTCAGAAGTTGCCATAATCATAAACCTGACGGAAAAGCTGATTCTCATCGGCGGCACGCACTATGGCGGCGAAATAAAAAAATCGGTTTTCACTGCCATGAATTACCTGTTGCCGCTTGAGCGTCACATCCTGCCCATGCACTGTTCCGCCACTGTCGGGACTAAAGGGGATGTGGCGGTATTCTTCGGACTCTCGGGAACCGGCAAGACCACCCTTTCAGCCGATCCGAAAAGATTACTGATCGGCGATGACGAGCACGGCTGGGACGAGCAGGGAATATTCAATCTCGAGGGCGGCTGCTATGCAAAGGTGATCAACCTCTCCCCGGAAATGGAGCCGGAAATATATTCGTGCACCGGCCGTTTCGGCGCCATCCTGGAAAATGTGACGATTGATCCCGAATCAAGATTCATCGACCTGGATGACTCTTCGGTTACCGAAAACACGCGGGCGATTTACCCCCTAGGCTTCATACCGAACGCGGTCTCCTCCGGAACCGGAAATCATCCGGGAAACATCTTCATGCTTACCTGCGATGCTTTCGGAGTACTCCCGCCGATCTCCCGGCTGACCACCGTTCAGGCGCTGTACCATTTCCTCTCCGGATACACAGCCAGGATCGCGGGCACGGAAAATGGCATGGCGAAGGAACCCCAGGCGGTCTTCTCCGCCTGTTTCGGCGCGCCCTTCCTGCCCATCCATCCATCAGCCTACGCCGAACTCCTGAAGAAAAAGATCGGCCGCCACGGAGCCTGCTGCTGGCTGGTCAACACCGGCTGGAGCGGCGGAGGAGTCGGGACGGGCAGACGTATCCGCATCGACCATACCCGGACGTTGATCAACGCCGCCCTGGATGGCAGCCTGGACAATGTTCCCTTTGCCCGCGAACCGTTCTTCGGTCTTCACATCCCCACGGAATGCCCGGGCATCCCCGGCGGGTTGCTCAACCCGCGTGAAGCCTGGCTCGACCGGTCGGATTATGAAAGGACGGCCCGGGACCTGGCGGTCAGATTCCGGCACAATTTCGCGCAGTTCGAAAGTTACGTCACCCCGGAAATCCTTGCGGCATTTCCTCGTTGACGGACATATAAAGCATAGACTTTTGTGACCAGAATAGGGCAGAATATTTAA
>POSG01000034.1 GCA_003314535.1 Geobacter sp. | reverse complement strand
TTGAATGTGTTGAATTTTCCCACCGGAGGACGCATTGACTATTCTTATGATAACAAATCTTTCGCCACCGGAGCTACCAGGGTATTTTTCAAGGTAATAACTGCCAGGACGACCTCTGGCCGGGGAATTACTGGCGGTACATGGACTTACAACTACAACTCGGGTGGGTCCAGTGGCGATATTACCACGGTAAACGGCCCGGGGGTGACGGAAACCCATACCTTCCACGGATGGGGCAATAATGGGAGCGGCAATGTCTGGAGAATTGGGCTGCCTATAAGCAAACAGTATAGTGGCGCATATTCATATCTTGAATCCTATTCCTGGGAGCAGGGATCGACCATATCGTACGATCAGATATCGAATGCCGGCTGGTCCGGAACGTTGGGCTTTGTCTACGATACTGCCATTCAGGTGCCATTTGAAGCGGCAAAGTCGATTACCCGTGACGGCAGGACCTATACGACAAATTACTCGGGTTACGACTACTACGGAAACCCCCAGTCAATAAGCGAAACAGGAGACGCAAATCGCAACAGGTCGCTGACCTACTGGTATAACGCCGCAGCCAATATTGTCCAGGGTAAACCTGCCTTGGAAACGGTAACCGGGGATTTCCCGGGTACCAGCAGCACGACCCATGCATATGATGCGACCAGCGGCAACGTAACCCAGATCAACAAAGACGGAGTCGTGACCGGCTACGGTTATGACTCGAATGGGAATCTGTCAGTAATCACCGACGCGAACAACCATCAGAAGACCTACCTCTGGAGCAATGGCAGGATGTCCCGGGAAACAAACGCGTATTATCCGGTTTCCCGGCAGATCAACAACGATGGGACCATAGGGAGCGAAACGAACGGCAGAAACTACACAACCTCATACGACTATGACAATAATCTCCGCCTGGTACGAATATCTCCCCCGGCCGGGAACCCGACAAGTCTATCCTACCCCGCGGACAGTTCCAGCCGCACCGAGACAAGAGGCGGCTACACCATCGTCCATACCTTCGATGGATTCGGCCGACCAACAGGCAGTTATGACAGCAAAGGCATAACCACGACCATTGCATACAATGCCTATGGCACGAAAGACTATGCCGATTCCTCTGTCGGCGACCGCACCTATTTCGATTATTTCGGCCGTCCACGGCAAGTGGTGCACAAAGATAACGACAACATTGATTATTCCTATTCCGGAAGCAACGTGACGGTCACCGACGAAGACCAGTCAACAACGAATCTTTCCTACAAAGCCTTCGGCGATCCTGACGAGAAATTTCTGATGGGCGTTACCGACCAGGCAAACAAGACCACCACCTATTCTAGAAACATTCTTGGGCGGCTGACCTCCATAAGCCAGGAGGGGGCGAGTCGATCATTTGGCTATGATTCGAAATATTTCCTTGCATCCGAGAACAACCCTGAAACCGGCTCCATAACTTATGGCAGGGACAATGTCGGTAACATGACGAGCAGGACCGACACCTCTGGGACAAAAGGGTATGTGTATGATTACATCGACCGGTTGACAGGCATCGTTTCAAACGGGAGTTCATTAACATTCAGTTACGACAATGCCAACAGCCGGATTTCGATGTTGTCTCCATCTGCTACCATCAGTTTTGTTTATGATCCGGCCAATCGTCTTACGACGAAGAACGAGACCATGGCAGGCAGATCGTATGTCACGACTTACGGCTATGACGGAAATGACAACATTACTGCAATCACCTATCCATCGGCCAGAGTTGTGGATTACGCATTCAACGGCAACAATCAGGTTACCTCTATCCCTGGTTTCGTAACCAGTGTCACATATTCCACGAGCGGTTTGACTGCGGGATTGCCCACATCATACAGCCTTGCAAACGGGATAGTCACCAATCTAAGCTATAACGAGAGACAGGCGATAACGGCAATATCCGCCGCTTCAGCGCTGAACCTGGGCTATGGTTACGACTCCCGGGGAAATACGACTTCCATGACCAACTACCTTGAGTCTTCAAAGAGCCAGACTTATGGCTATGATTCCCTCAGCCGCTTAACGGGATTCAGCGGCGCCTGGGGAAGTGGGTCGTTTGGCTACGACGCCATCGGCAACAGGACAGCCAAAACAGTGGCAGGTATGCAGACCACCTATGGGTACACGAGCAATCGTCTTGTGTCAACGACAGGTAGCGAGCCGACAAATTACGCATATAACGGTAACGGAACCCTTTCCGGCGGGACCTGGGGAGGGGCAAACTATTCACTCGCCTACGACAGGTTCGACAATTTGTCCAGTTTCAGTTCCGGGTCAAATGTTCTGGCCAGTTTCGGCTATGACGGCGACGGCATGAGGGTAGTCAAGAATTCTTCCGGAAATTCATTCGTCTATCACTATGACCAGGGGGGAAGGATAATCTCGGAAGATGACGGCAGGGGCAATCTTCTGGCGGATTATGTCTACCTCAATGGGAAACTCATCGCCAAGGTATCACCCGATGCGGCGACACCTTTGGCTCCGACTGAACTGACGGCAGCCGCTGCCTCGGATACCGTCATCAACCTTACTTGGGTAGATAACTCCAACAACGAAACTGGCTTCGCAATTGAAAGAAAGACGGGATCGAGTGGGACCTACACCCGGATCGCCACGGTAGGAGCGAACGTCAAGGCCTACTCCAACACAGGACTGTCGGCATCAACAACGTATTATTATCGAGTCAGGGCAGTAAATGGCGCAGTTTATTCGACATACTCATTTGAAGCCTATGCCACGACCCAACCGCCATCCCCTCCGTCTATTCCGACTGAACTGACGGCAGCCGCTGCCTCGGATACCGTCATCAACTTGACCTGGGCAGATAACTCCAACAACGAAACTGGCTTCGTAATTGAAAGAAAGACGGGAGCGACTGGGACCTACACGCAGGTTTCAACCGTAGGAACGAACGTCAGGACTTACTCCAGCACGGGATTGGCGGCCGGCACTACCTATTACTATCGAGTAAGGGCAGTGAACGGGACTACCTACTCCGCATATTCCAACGAGGCCAACGCCACGACCCAGGCGGCGGCGCCACCTGCTGCGCCGACAGCACTGACGGCCACTGCGGTGTCGAGCAGTTCAATCAACCTGTCCTGGACAGACAATTCTAGCAACGAGACGGGATTTGCAATTGAAGGAAAGACTAGTGAGACTGGAAGCTATGTTCAGATAGCAACGGTAGAAGCCAACGTCGGGACGTATTCAAACACGGGATTGGCGGCCGGCACGGCCTACTACTACCGAGTAAGGGCCGTGAACGGGGCTGCCTACTCTACATACTCCAACGAGGCCAGTGCCACAACTATTTCCATTTCTTTCACTATCCCTCTTTATCGTGGAGGAACGGTGATCGGCGGCTCGTGTATCAATAATACTAAACAGGTGCTTTTTGCTCCATTGGCAGGATGTTCTTCAACTCCTATCGGCTACATGTCTTCGAGTACTTTCAGCGGCGCTTCTCCTCTTTATAGTGGAGGAACAGTGTTTGGCGGCTCGTGTATCAATAATACTAAACAGGTGCTTTTTGCTCCATTGGCAGGATGCCCTTCAACGCCCATCGGTTATATAAAGTCCAATTAATCAGGTGGTAGTTGATACGATGCTTGCGTCGGGCCGGTCACTTTGTTGAGGTTTTGAGAGTTCAATCATCTTCGAAGCATTTGATGGCAGATGAAAGTTAGGAGATATCGCCATGAAGTCAATCAAGAAGATAGTTTTTACCGCCTTTCTTTTGTTGGTTCCTTTTATTGCTGAGGTGTCAGCTGCGGACCAGGTTTTTTTCTATCACACCGATCCGGTCGGTACACCGATGGCGATTAGTGACGCCAATGGACAGGTCGTTTGGCGAGGTGACTACAAGCCATTCGGGGAGGAGGCCTCGGTTTCGGGGCCGCTAGCGAACGACAGGAAATTCGCCGGCAAGGAGAAAGACGAGGAGACCGGGTTTTACTATTTTGGTGCAAGGTATATGGATGCGAAGATTGGGAGGTTTGCGGCGGTTGATCCGGTTAGGGCGGTGGACCCGCGGGCAGGAAAGATGAATGATACTTTAATTCTTAACCCTCAAGTATTGAATGTATATGTGTATGCTATGAATAATCCATACAAATATGCAGATACGGAGGGGCGTGCTGTATATTTAGTTGCTAGAGGACTTGAAACAATGGGTGGATGGGGAGGTGTCCATACTTATTTGATTATAAAACCTGATAATCCGAGTCAATTTCATGGTATAAAGGGATGGACTATTGGGGGATATGAGCATAACGGGAGGCTGTCAGCAGAAATCAACAACCATTTCGATACAAATCCAAGCGAATTCCATTATCCGAAAGCACTTGAAAAAATATCTACGCCAAATGGGATGTCGGATACTGAATTCATAAAAAACGTTATGAAGTCTTTTATTAAATATAAGCCGGACAGTAGGAAATACAGACCATTTCCCGAGATAGAAAAAAATCAGGGGAATTGTAATAATGTTACGTCAGGGGCACTTATTGGCGCTGGAGTGAGTCCGGATGCATTGAAACAGATAAACGTAATAGGGTTCAAGCCAGGGTTAGGTAAGCCACTTCCCGAAATGGTGAAATAAATATGGAACCTTTTGTTGCTTACAACGGAATATACTTAATTACAGTACTTCCTTTATTGTTGCCTATTTATATCGTTTTTTTTCGCAACAGTAATAAATTAAATTGGTATGTAACAGATATATTTTCAATGATAATGCCAGGTATGATATACTCAACACTATATTACTATGAAGTAGAAAGTTTGGTTGGTCATAGTAAAACATTGTCTAATTTATTTGAACCGATAATGATAGGTGTAATGACGGCAGGCTTGCTTCTAATGAGATGTCTTGTGTCAAAAAGAAACAAAGCAAGTTCAAAAATACTATCTACGGCAACATTGGTACTGATAATTATAGTAACAATAAGTGTTTATTTGATGATACCAGCCTTGCCAGAGTAAGTAAAAGGGTAGTCGTAACCCTTGTAGAATAATTATTGTCGTGATGTGGGGCATTCGACTATTCAGCAACAAATAAAAGCATTAATAGATAGCTGTACAGAGATGGTAATAACCTGATAGTCCGCCCTTGAAAGAGTTAATAATCATCTGCTCCTGACATAATATTCTGCCGACACGGGGAACGCTCTGTTATTTGTTGAGTGCAGCTTTTAGAGTTCTTCACTCAAGGGCGATCGATTAAGAAAGCGCTTACCCAAAGCCATTACGCTCATTTCCTCCACTCAAGCGGTACGCTGCAGCGCGGCGCCTCGACCTCCAGGGCTTCAAGTTCCTTTTCCAGTTTCACTGTTTTTTCTTCATCGTCCCTGATTTCCTGGTGGAGTTGGCGGTAAGCTGTCTTGTTTTCTCTATGAGACCCGTTGTGTGGCTGATCGATACTTGCAGCCATGTTGTAATGCAATTCCCGGAGTCTTGTCTGCTTTTCCGGCGCGGTTTCTTTTATTTGCCGGATCTGCAACCGGAGCGACGAATACCTCTCGCGCCACCAGCTTTCATCGTGGCCGCAGCAAAGTTGGGTGTCCCTGTTCTCACGAATCGGCCTGACATTTTCTGCTTTCCGTTCCTGCTTCGGCATGGCCTCGCCTTTGATTGATTCCCGCTTTCTGACCTTGCCGGAATGCTTTTCGGGGATTCGCATCGGATTGTCGGTGAAGTGGACTGTGCCGCTGTTGTCAGTCCACTGGTACATGCAGGATTCCATTCCCCCTGGTTCTGCGTAAACCACGCCTGGTGAAACAAGGCAAATTGCCAATAACAAACTTTTTAGCTTCATGTTTATTGTTCCTCCCCGTGGAAGTGCTCGGCCAAGCTGCTCAAAGGAAAATCATTATTTGATCGCAACGCGTTTCTGAAGATGGGACGGTCTTGATTGCCCATCTGGGAAATGGAGCCTTTTGCCGGTCTGCGGGAATCGGCCGGGAGAAAGTAAGATTGCTCGCAAATTATCAAATTATCCTTACGAAAAGGGAGGGTACGTCCTGAAAGATAGCAAATAATGTTATATATTGCAAATGTGAAAATATAAATTATTTATATTGTGTATTGGCGTGGCGACACTGTTTGAATCCGGCCAGCTTACACCGGTGGAGGCTGCCGACAGGCAAGATGTATCCCTTGTCTTGTGGGATTGGAAAAAAGGGATATCCTGCGTAATAAGTGGTGTCCTTCGCCATGTGCCGGATGATTCATGATGCTGTCTGAATTCGAGAACTTGCCGCTGGCGAAGGGAGACAGGGCTTTGGTGCAGTACAAGCTACCAAGAGTGATGAAATGGAGTTCCCTTGCTTTCGCGACGCGACTTCCTCCACCTGGCAGCGGGTGCCGGCATTTCGCTGGCTGTGCCGGGGTGCGCCTCCAGCCCCCCGCTTAGTCGGGGCACATTCCCGGATTTCGGCGACCCTGACCGGCCCTATCTGGGGCTTGCCACCTCCCTGCGCCAGGAGCATGACTACGAGGCAGTAGTGGAGGGGAAAATTCCTCACGATCTGCACGGGACCTTCTACCGCATTGGCCCGGGACGGTTTGACCGGGACGGCCTGCGCCGCCGCACCCTGCTTGACGGAGACGGCATGGTGCAGTCATTCCTGTTCCACGAAAGAGGGGTGCGCTACCGGAACCGGTTCGTGCGGACGAAGCGCTATATGGACGAAGAGGCGGCGGGCAGGTTCCTGTACCCGACCTGGTGCACGCAGGCGCCGGGCGGCCTGTTGGCCAACTTCTGGCGGGCGGGGGAGGTTACCAGCCAGGCGAGTGTCACCGTTTACAGGATCAACGAACGCCTTTACGCCTTTGACGAGGGAAGCCTCCCCTACGAACTGGACCCGGTTACTTTGGCCACGACAGGAGAGACCAGCTTCGGACTTCCGCGGGATTTGACCGTCTATGCAGCCCATTCAAAGGTTGACGGCCAAAACGGCGACTGGCTCCACTTCGGCATTCGCTTCGGCCCAGAGCCAACGCTCCATGTCACCATTTTCGACCATGGGGGGAAGCTGTCCGGCCATCGTTCCTTTCCCTTGCCACGCAATGTTTACATGCACGACTGGTTCGCAACCGACCGCTGGCTGGTGTTCAACTTCCAGCCGCTGGAAATCCACGTCTGGGGTTTCCTGTTAGGCCTCAGGAGCATGGCCGACTCACTCCGCTGGAACCCCGGGACGGGAAATCTCCTGATGCTACTGAAGAGGACTGGTGATGCAGCGCCATTTTTCATCGAGACAGAGGCCCGCTTCATGTGGCACTCTGTGAATGCATATACAGGCAGGGGAGAAATAATCGCGGATTTCATCGGCTACGACAATCCGGACCATCTCGTCGGCAGGGAATCGGCTGCGTTTGCCATGATGAGGGGCGAGAAGGGGAGGCATGAATCCACGGGGATGCTTCGGCGCTATGTGATCGACCCAGCAGAAAAGAGAGTTGCCGAGGAGCTGATAGGCGGTTTGCATTCCGAGTGGCCCAGGATTAATGAGCATCACCGCTGCCACGGTTACCGTTTCGCCTATATCGCCGGGGAACAGCCAGGGGAATTCTTCTGGTCCGGGATTTCCAGGGTCGATATGACCACAGGTGCCAGTTCGTCCTATGATTTCGGGGGGAAGGAATACTGCAGCGAGCCGGTGTTCATTCCGATTCCCGGCAAGAGCTATGCTCCGGACGATCCGGAGGAGCCGGGGTGGGTTCTCACGGAAGTTTACGACAGCGGGAGTCGAACCAGCTACCTGGCCGTGCTGCGCGCTGACCGGCTGGCAGACGGCCCCGTTGCCAGGATAAGGCTGTCACACCATACGCCATTCAGTTACCATGGCTGGTGGAGTGAAGCACTTCCAGGAAATCCATGACCAGCTGGTAGGTTAATCCCCAGAGCACGGGATTTCCAGGATGGGGCAGGGTTATGCACGGCCGAATCCAGTTCTGTCCGTCGAAACTGACCATCTTGTAGACGTGGCGGGCCGGGTCCCGCAGATCTTCCAGTGAAACCCAGAACGACTCCTTGACTTCCTCGCTCATGAGTCGGAAAGGTCCGGTTTCATCGGTAAGGTAGACGAAGCAGGACACGTGCACCGGTATGCGAGCGCCGGAGATGTCCGAGAGGCGTCCGAGAAGGCGCGCATTTGCCAGGTCCAGCCCGATCTCCTCCAGCGTTTCCCGTTGCGCGGTTACACGTGCGTCCCGGTCGCCGTTTTCCACCTTCCCGCCGGGAAAGCAGATATGGCCGGACCAGGGATCGTTGTCGTTGGCCGCCCGCTCGATGAAAAGCAGCTGCGGGCCGCCCGGCACGGAGCTTATGATGAGAGCCACCGCCGCGGGTGTTGCACCCTCAGGATCATGCAATCTCGGCGCGTGCCCTGCAAGGGCCAGTTCTATATCGTCCAGTGTCGTCCAGCTAATTCCCTGCAATTTCCCATTCCTCCGAAACACATCGTAGCCGGCTACCATACTACCCTTTACGAACTTTTCTGGCAACCCTTTGCGCAGGGATTGCCTTTGACAAAAGGCGCCCTTTCCGCTAGGTTGTGGTGATCAAATCGTTTCAGTTCCTCATTCAGAATGGATTTTTCCGTATCCGGAGGCTTCATGATCAGTTGTCACAGGAAAGTCCTGCAAAACGGGCTCCGCCTGATGGTTGCCCGTCTGCCCCATCTCCACTGCGCCGAGATCGCCATCTACCTGAAGGTTGGCGGCCGGCATGACCCGGTCGGCAAGGAAGGGCTTTCCCATTTCCTGGAGCACATGCTCTTCCGCGGGACCGGTGATTATGCCACCACCCTTGAACTGGAGACAGCCTTCGAATCCCTGGGTGGCAGCGTGAATGCAGCCACTGACGCTGATTCCACCTGTTTTTACACCCGTATACATCCACGTCACGCCAACGTGGGAATAGGGATTTTCGCCTCCATGCTGCTGCGGCCGACCCTGGCCGGAATAGAGGTGGAAAAACGGATCATCACGGAAGAGGCTCTTGAAGACACCAATGAAAACGGCGAGGATATAAACACCGACAACCTGTCGAGCAAGCTCCTGTGGCCCGACCATCCCCTGGGCATGCCGACCGTGGGCACCCTTCGCAGCATTGCCGCATTTACTGAACTGGATCTCAGGGAACACATGGCCAGGTATTATGTTCCCGGCAACGCGGTTGTCGTGGTTGCGGGGGATGTGGATCCGGAAGCTTTCTTTTCTGCCTGCGAGCTTTCGTTCGGCAATTGGCGCGGCCAAGCTCCTCCCGGGCCTTTACCGGTAAGTGATGTCCAGAACAGCCCTGCTTCCCTGTTTGTCAAGGACCCGGACAGCCAGGCCGCACTGCAGTTTGCATTCCGCGGCTACAGCAGGCATGACAGGAGAATCATGGCTGTACGCCTGATACGCCGCATCCTCTGCGGGGGCGGGAGCTCCAGGCTCCTCATGTCGCTTCGTGAAGGGCTGGGGATTGCCTATTCGGTCAACGCAGGCATTTCCGCCTATGAAGAAACCGGGTGTTTTGCCGTTGATCTTGCCACTGCCCCTGATAATCTCTGCCTTGCAGTGGAGGAGGTCCTCAGGGAAACTCTTCGGATGGCAAGCGAGCCGATCGGGGAAGATGAACTGGAAAGGGTGAAGCGCGGCTACTTTTTCGACCTGGAATACAGCAGGGACTCAACCTACGAGATAGGGGTGCGCTATGGTTGGGGCGAACTGATGGATATGCGGAGCGATATAGAGCAGGACCAGGAGGAGAGCTCGAAAGTGACCGGGGAAACGATTCTCGAAACCGCCCGCGACCTGTTTTCCCCGTCCAGGCTGAACCTGGTGGTTGTGGGCCCGTGGAAGGCTGCGGCCAGGCGCAAGGCAGAAAAACTTTTGCAAAGATATGAAGAGGAGTTTTCACGCGCCTGCGGGAAACCTGTTCCGGGTATCTGATCCTTGCTGGTGTGACCCTTGTTTCGGGGTAGAATAGTCATGATGCATAGGTAGCATCTTGGTCGGGCATGTTGCCAGACCTGACGACTGGCCGGTACCGGTTTCGGTGTCATGCCTGCGGCCTGGAAAGGGACTTTACCATGCGCGTTTTCATCGCTGGAGGCACAGGTTTCGTTGGCGGCCATGTGCGGTGCGCTCTCCTTGAAGCGGGCCATGAGCTGCTCGTTCTGACCCATGACAGGCATGTCTGTGATGAACCGGGGGTCGAGCAGGTGGAAGGAGATATAACCAGGTCGGAAAGTTTCTCCCACGCGCTCCACGGATGCGACGCTGTCATCAACTTGGTGGGGATCATAAGGGAGTATCCCTTGAGGGGGATCACCTTCGAACGTCTTCATGTTGGGGCGACACAGGGGCTTCTGAGGGCTGCCCGGGATGCGGGGGTCAGGCGTTATGTCCATATGTCGGCTTTGGGAGCGAGGCCCGGCGCCGTTTCCGGTTATCACAAGACGAAATACCGGGCCGAGGAAGAGGTGCGGGTATCGGGACTTGACTGGACCATTTTCCGACCTTCGGTCATATTTGGCCCGAAGGACGACTTCATCAACAAGATCGCCGGTATGATCAGGAAACTGCCTGCCGTTCCGGTCATCGGCGGGGGAAACTGCCGCCTGCAGCCCATAGACGGCGGCGACGTGGCCCGCTGTTTCCGCATGTCGCTGGAAATGCCCGAAACCATAGGCAAGACCTACGAACTGTGCGGCCGGGACCGCCTGACGTACCATGGACTGATTCAAACCATAGGCGCAGCGCTGGGCAAGCGAAGCGTACGCACCTTTTCCCTCCCTCTCGGTCTGATGGGATTGGTGACCCCTATCTTTCAGTGTTTGCCCTCCTTCCCCATAACCATGGACCAGATAAGGATGCTTGTGGAAGAAAACGTGTGCGATTGCACCTGGCGTGAGACTTTCCGTTTCGATCCCGTGGGGCTGGAGGAGGGGATCAGGGTTTACCTGGGATGAGTTGTTTCAGGAGTGAAGAGATCCGTTGTTTCTCGGGTTGTCTGGACGGTTTGCCACTGGAGAGGGGGCTGAAGCCGGGAATGCCATTGTCAACCGCCTGGATGTTTGACGTTTACGAAGAAATGATGTAAGGTATCGACTTACAGCCAACAAAACCACATAATGCCTGCAGATCGGGCCTCCGCCGTCATCACGCCGCATCCTGCCACACGTCACTTTAGCCGCAGATCCACCTTCAGGAAAACTTGCGAACATCAGCGTCCGGTGGAAGGATGCGCCCCGCGGCAAATCCCGTCTGCCCGGAGGTAGACCTTGAAAATCAATATCCGCAACATGGCAATTCTCATAGAATTCGTAGCCGGTTCGGGGCTCGCCGTTCTTTTCCATTGGGTTCTCCACTACAAGGAGGCAGCCTATATCATCTTCGGATTCGGCGTCCTGCTCTCGCTCGCCACCTACCTGATCAGGGAGGAGGTCGAAACTGCGCGGGAAGCGCTGCTGGAACAATACACGCAGGCCCATGAGACCACCTCGGCAATTTCCCGGATTACGGACCCTGAATGCCAGGCCAAGGCCAACGAACTCATTTCGGGAACGATGAAAATCTTCCAGCTGCTGCAAGAGGGTTACATACCCCTGGAAGAGACCGAGTTTTATCTGGGAGGGGCAAAGCAACTGGACCATTCGGTCAGGCAGATGAAAGCGGTGGATCCGATGACTGCAGGATGGGACAGCAGGGGGGCGCTCCTCAATTTCTATCAGGCCAATCTTCGCGCCCTGCAGAGAGGGGTCAGGGTGACCCGCACTTTTGTGGTCAACCGTGACGAGTTGGAGGACCAGAACGTACAGGCGGTACTGCTGCACCATCTGCGTGACGGGATAGAAGTCCGCATTGCCTTTCGCGATGAGCTGCCGGTGATAAGCGGCATCAGCGGCAGAGACACCAATAACACGTTTGATTTCGCCATATACGACGACCGGGTGGTTACCGATGTCTTCAACCAACCGGGCAGGTATTTCGGCAGGAAGACTTCCCAGCCGGCGGAAGTGGCCAAGTATCTGAGTTTTTATACGCTGATCGAGCACAGTTCCCATGTGGCCGTGCTGAAGGACGACCGGGTAGTGCTCGACATCGAGACAGCCGACATCTGAAAATGAACAGGCCGCCCTTTTCGACCGGGCGGCCTGCCTGGTAGCAAGTTGTTAATGCTGGTCACTCGCCGTGTCCGTGATGCCGGCCATAGGGGTTCATTTCCCGCTCATCTTTCCAGTGCTGCTTCATTTCTTTCCGTTCGGCTTTCATCTCTCTCTTGGCCATTTTCCGCTCTTCCTTCTGCACTCGCTTCCAGTCTTTTTCCGGCCGGAAGTGATGGCTCTCCCAGTAGGGGCGGTGGCCCTGGCGGTAATCACGGTAGCCGGCATCACGATAGTAGCGGATCTTTTCGTAGGGATACCTGCGGAGTTGGGAAGGAAGGGCCCCATAGCGGGTCACGGTCCAGGGCCCGTTGTAATGGGGCGCCCGGTACCATTCATTGCCCCGGCAAAGATAGTAGGTGCTGCCGATGAAGAATACGTCCTGGGGTATTCCCACGGCCACGTGAAATCCGAGTTCAGGCGGTTCGATGAACAGCGGCGGCTCCTCGATGACAACGGGAGGCGCATGGTACACGGGCGGAGGCGGTGCGGGGACCACTACCGCCGGAGGAGTGCCGATATTGATGCCGACACTGACCCCCACATTGGAGGCGAATGCCTGTGAAGCAGGAAGCGCTGATGCAATTGCAAGGCAGACTGCGAGTTTTTTCATAATACTTCTCCTTCCATGTTTTTTCCAACATATGACCGGGCAATAAAAAAGCCGGGCGCCGCTTCTCTTATAAGATATTTCGGCAACCCGGCTGTCTGCTTGAGACCCTGTGGGCTTTCCGCCCCGTTCTCGCGAACGGTTTAGTAGTATCGGCTATCTGCGATTTTCGCTTGTGCTGCGAATTAACGAGCGCTTCCTGTGGCAAGACGCTTTTTTGTTTTTTTAACGAGCGGCATCGTCATTCGTTGACAGGGGCATAAATAAAAAATGTCTGCCGCATCCAGGGATATCCAGAAAAATACCTCGGTGCTTTTCCGATTGCAAGTAAATCCGTGTTCATGCCTCACGTTACGCAGAGATAGTCCTTTCCTTCAACCAGTTCCGCACCGTCCGCCCATTCCCTGATCTGGCCCCGGGCTCCGCGTGTTCCGACGGTTGCCAGAATCTTGATCCCGTCGGGCTTTGAGAACTGGCGTGCGTCTTTTACCTGGGCACCGTGCAGCGTGCGGCCGATTTTTTTCGGGTCGACATCGATCCAGAAGGCAACGCGAATACCTTCATCCTGCAGGGATCTCGACCAGGCTCTTCCCTCAAGGCCGGCTCCCGCCAGCGCGACTTCCCCGATTCCGTTCAGGAAGCCCTGTTTCAGGTAATGGACTTTGCAGGCCCTGAATGCTGCCGCGGTGTATTCCTGCATGGTGCGGGTCGCGCGTTCCGGGCGGTCCCGCCAGAAGAGGAGGGGCACGGGGAGCCGTGCAAAACGGATCCCGTCAGCGGCAAGCCTCAGCCAGAGGTCATAGTCTTCAGCCCAGCCCATGTCACGATAGCCCCCTGCCGCAGTGACGTCTTTTTTGCGGAACATGACACTTGGGTGGACGAAGGGCGATTCCACGAACAGGTCCCTCAGGATCATGTCATGGGATGTGAGCTTGTTCTGCCATTCTTCGTAAGAGATCATCCCCAGCCTGATGCTGGCGCGGGGAAAGTGGCGGAATGCCGATGCGGCAAGGCCGACGGATTGGTTGTCGGAAAGGAAGGAATGCTGTAGCTCCAGTCGCCGGGGGTGGGAAATGTCGTCTGCATCCATCCGCGCAACGAGATGTGCCCGGCATTCAGCAAGGCCGGTGTTCAAGGCCGGGACCAAACCCCTTTCCTCCGGCCGCAGCACGCGGATGCGGGGGTCATCTTTTGCGGCCTTTTCAAGAATGCCTGGGGTGGCGTCTGTGGAGCCGTCATCCACGGCCACCAGTTCCCAGTCTTTCAGGGTCTGGCGACGGATCGACTCGAGGGCTGCGGGCAGGAAGCGCTCCTCGTTGCGCACCGGCATGAGTATGGAAATTGCAGGGCAGCGCATGGTCATGCCAGTCCCGGCAGCAGCTTCACGATACCCTTGGCGAAGAATTCCACGGCAATGGAGGCCAGGAGCAGGCCCATGAGCCTGCTGACGATGGAGAGCCCCAGCGGGCCGATGAAGCGGCCGATCCTGGTGGCGAGGCGCAGTATGACCCACGTTATGAAAGAGGCGGCGAAAATGCAGAGAATGATCAGGCCGATGTGGGCCCAGGAGGGAGCGAGATTGGCGTAGATGATTATGGTCGAGATCGATCCGGGGCCTGCCAGCAACGGCACTGAAAGGGGCACAACGGCGATGCTTTCCAGGTCGCTGCCTTCTTCAGGGCCATGTGTCCCCCCCTTGGTGTCCTTTGCGAACATCATGGAGATTGCCATCAGAAGTAGCAGGATGCTGCCACCCACCTGGAAGGAAGCAATGCTGATGCCGAAAAGTTCCAGGACCTTTTCGCCGAGCAGGGCGGTCAGGGCGAGAACGCTGGCCACCGACAGGCCGATGGTGCGAGTGGTCTTTTTCCGTTCCTTTTCCGATGATTTGCCGGTGAGGGTGAGAAAGAGCGGCAGAACGCCGAAGGGGTTGAGAATGGCCAGGATGGCGATGAAGATCTTGACGTACTCTGTTATCTCCAGCATTGATACCCCCCTTATGCGGTTTTAGCCAGGTCCCTGCCGAGAGCGCGGGCCCTGGCACGGGTGCGTTCCGTCAACACCGGCTTTTCCATGGTGGCGGCAAAGCCGATTGACATGATGCCGGTCGTTTTCGCCCCCAGAAGGTTCGCGGCCTGCTTGAGCATTCCGGTGCTTCCCGCCTGCATGCGGACCAGGAAGGCCGGGGCTGCTGATGAGGTGACCAGCAGTGCGCGCTTGTCACGCCGCCTGTTCCTGACCTTGGGGATTTTCCTGCCCCAGGGCCAATACGCATAGCAGACCAGCCGCTCGAGGAATCGCTTCATGACCGCAGTGACAGAGCCGAAATTCACCGGGGAGGCCAGCACGAGCCCATCCGCTTCCTCGATTTCGTCCAGGATCTTACCCATGTTGTCATCGATGCGGCAGACACCCCGCTTCATTCCGTCCTGCCGGGTACAGTTCCGGCAGTTCGTGCAGAATTCGATCCGTGCCTCCGTCAGGAACACCCTGGAGGTAGTGGCTCCGTTTGCTTCAGCCGCTGCCAGGATCTCGTCAACGACCTGGTCGATAACGCCACCCTTTCGATAACTGCCGGTAATCGCGATGATTTTCATGTGATATGATTACCTCCGAAACACGCTTCCTATCCGCTTGTTAGCAGAAACACGATCAAACTTCAAGGCAAATATGGTGCTTCTCCGGGAAGCGATCCTTTTCTGGAGCCTGCTTTCCCTGTTGACAACTTCGCGGCAAGGGCGATAAGTTGAAGCTCTGCAACATCCTTTGAATCAGGAAAGATTTTCCATGTCATCTCGCCAAGCCCAGCCTGTTTCTCCTCTGCCGATCGATGCCGTCCTGCCCGAATTGCAGCAGGTCGTTTCCGGTTCATCGAACACGGTGCTCCACGCGCCGCCTGGCGCCGGCAAGACGACCCGGGTGCCTCTGGCACTGCTGGACCTGCCCTGCCTCGCCGGCGGCCGGATCGTGATGCTGGAACCGCGCAGGCTTGCCGCGGTCCATGCGGCCCGCCGGATGGCCTGGTACCTCGGCGAACAGGCGGGCCAGACGGTCGGGTATGCCATGAGGTTCGAACGGAGGGTGTCGCCGGAAACGCGTATCGAGGTGGTGACCGAAGGGATACTGACCCGCCGCCTGCAGCGGGACCCCTGCCTGGAGGGGGTTGCGCTGGTGATATTCGACGAATTCCACGAGCGCAATCTCAATGCCGACCTGGCATTGGCCCTGTGCCTGGAAGTGCAGCGGGAGGTGCGGCCGGACCTGAAAATCCTGGTCATGTCGGCTACCCTGGATTGCGCTTCGGTGGCATCCATCCTGGGCAATGCGCCGATCGTCGCTTCCGAAGGGAGTGCCTTCCCTGTGGAGGCCCGCTACCGGGAGGAAAGCGCTCACGGACGGCTGCCCGAGCGCATGGCGGCCGCAGTCCGCAGGGCGCTGGTCGAGACTGAAGGGGACGTGCTGGCATTCCTTCCGGGGTCGGGAGAGATCCGCGCCTGCCATGTGCTGCTTCGTGACGGGATGCGTCCCGGGACTTCCGTTCTTCCCCTGTACGGTGACCTTCCTTTTGCCGAACAGGAAAAGGCCATGCTGCCGGGCAGAGGGCGGAAGGTCGTCCTGGCGACCAACATCGCCGAAACCAGCCTGACCATTGAAGGCGTGCGAGTGGTGATCGACAGCGGACTCACACGCATGGTCCGCCACGATGCATCGTGCGGCATGAACCGCCTGGTGACGGTCAGGGAGTCCAAGGCGTCCGCTGAACAGCGTCGGGGGCGTGCGGGCAGGCTCGGGCCGGGTGTCTGTTACCGGCTTTTCAGCGAGCATGCTTTCAAGGCCATGACCGGTTATTCCCCTCCGGAGATCTTGGTAGCCGACCTTTCCTCCCTTGTCCTGGAACTGGCCGTTTGGGGAGGCCCGGACATCCCGTCCCTTTCCTGGATCGACCCTCCTCCGGCCGCGGCGGTGAATGCGGCGCAGGAACTGCTGCGTGAACTGGGCGCCCTGGACGGGAACATGCGTGCTACCGGTCGGGGGAGAAAGATGGTTGTATTCCCAGTGCATCCCAGAATCGCCGCGCTTTTGCTGCGCGGCACGGAAATGGGGCTGGCGGAGGCCGCAGCGTGGTGTGCGGCGCTCATTTCTGAGCGGGACATCTTCCGCTTTCGCCAGGGTGAAGGGGCCAGCGTTTGCGAGTCGGATCTGCACGAACGCTTGCAAGCGCTACGGGGAGGCGGAATTGACCAGAATGCTCCGGTGGACAGTGGGGCGGCCAGGGCGGTGGAAAGGACAGCGGAGCAGCTGTCCCGCCTGCTTGGTGCAAAAAGCGGCAGGTTCCCCGAGGTTGTTGAGGTCGCTGAAATAGCCCGCATGCTCCTTGCGGCGTATCCCGACCGGGTCGCCCGGCAACGGGAAGGAGAGAGTGACCGCTATGTCCTGGCAACCGGCAGGGGCGCCCGCCTTTCGCCCGGAAGCGGTGTCCGCAACAGTTCCCTGATCCTTGCAGTACATGTTGATGCCGGGACCGGTGGCGAAGGAATTATCCATCAGGCTTGCTCGCTTACTGCGGACTTGGTCCGCGCCGAATGCCGCGGAAGGCTCGAAACCGGCACGCGGGTGGCTTGGGATGATGACCCGGAAAGGGTGATGGCCTGGGAAGAGGAGCGGCTCGGGGCAGTCGTCCTTGCCCGGCGACAGGTAAAGCCCTCCGACGAGGAGTCTATCCCCCTGCTCTTGGAACAGTTGCGTACTGCCGGACTGGAAATGCTGGGGTGGAATCGTTCGGCCCGCCAGCTGCGGGGCAGGGTGGAACTGCTCAGACTTGCGTTTCCCGAAGAGAAATGGCCGGACTTGAGTGACTACCGGCTCATGGCCGGCCTTGACAAGTGGCTGGCCCCATTTCTTTCCGGGCTGAGAAGCCGCAGGGACCTGGCGGGTGTGGATATCGGGCCTGCACTCCGGGTGCTCCTGTCGCGGGACCAGCTCCGTCTGCTGGATGAACTGGCGCCGACACACGTTGCCGTGCCGAGCGGCAACCGGATCGAAATAGACTACCAGTCAGGGTCGGAACCGGTACTGGCCGTGAAGCTCCAGGAAATGTTCGGTCTGGCTGAAACGCCGGCAATCGCGAGCGGCAGGGTGAAGCTCCTTCTCCACTTGCTTTCTCCGGCAGGCCGCCCGGTTCAGCTTACCCGTGACCTGAGGAATTTCTGGGAAAGCGGTTACCGGGAGGTGAGGCGGGAACTCAAGGGACGCTACCCGAAACATCCCTGGCCCGACGATCCCTGGAATGCCGTTGCCACGCGAAAGACTACCCGGATGCTTAAAGGGAAGGCGAAATAAGATTCCATTGCATCCTCTGTGGAGCATCTGGTTGCCTGGTCTGAAACGAGAACCCCCTTTGCGTCTTCTGCACGCAAAGGGGGTTCTCGTTTATGCCCAGCTTCCGGTTAGCGGTTGAAGGATCGGTACTCGACCTGGGGATAACTCCGCTTGGAGCTCCCTTCCTTCTTGCCGGAACGGAATGAAGCGTTGCGCTCCTTTCCCGGCTTGGCCGCAGCCGAGCGGTCCGACGTGAAGCGACCACCCTTGCGCGGGGGGGCGCCGCGTCTCCCTTTTCCTTCATTTCGCGCCAGCGGGCGGGTCGGTTCCAGGCCCGGTATCACGTGGAGCGGCAGTGACTGACCGGTATATTTCTCGATGCGCTTCAGAGCGGCGATTTCGTCATGGGAAGCCATGGAGATGGCGGTGCCGGATGCGCCGGCCCGTCCGGTGCGGCCGATGCGATGGACATAATCCTCCGCGTACTTGGGCAGGTCATAGTTGATGACATGGCTGATGCCGGTTACATCCAGGCCGCGGGCAGCCACGTCCGTGGCCACCAGGAGCCTTACCTTGCCCCTTCTCAGATCGGAAATGGTCCTGTTCCGCGCATATTGTTTCATGTCGCCGTGCAGCGCTGCAGCGGCATGCCCCCGGGTTCGAAGCTCCTGTGCCAGCAGGTCGGCATCGCGCTTGGTCGCGGAAAAGATGATGGCCTGAGAGATGGTTTCGTCTCCGATCAGGTGATGCAGGAGGCGGTTCTTGTGGTGGACGTCGTCGGCCACCAGCAGACGCTGTTCGATCTGGCCCTGTACGGTCTGCTTGCCGGTTATGAGCACCATCTCGGGCTCTTTGAGGAGTCCCGCCGCCAGCTTTTCGATCCGGGCGTCCAGGGTTGCGGAGAACAGCAGGGTCTGGCGCTCTGCGGGGGCCGCCGCCGCGATCCGCTCAACGTCTTCGATGAATCCCATGTCCAGCATCCGGTCGGCTTCGTCGAGGATCAGCAATTCAAGCCGGGACAGGTTGATGCGTCCACGCTCCAGGTGATCGTTCAGCCGTCCCGGAGTCGCCACAACCAGGTCAAGGGGCTGGGACAGTGCCCGGATCTGTTCCGGGTAGGGCATGCCGCCCAGGATGGTCGCGCTCCTTGCGCGCATGAACTTGCCGTAGGCGCGCACCGCATCCGTCACCTGGCTGGCCAGTTCGCGGGTCGGGGTCAATACCAGCACCCGCGGCCCGCGGCCTTTGCCTGGCCGGGCTTCCCCGATCCGCTGCAGGGCCGGCAGAATGAAAGCCGCGGTTTTGCCGGTCCCGGTCTGGGCCGACGCAATGAGGTCATGACCTGCCAGGACCTTGGGAATGGCCTGTTCCTGGATTGGTGTCGGTGCATCGTATCCGCACATGGAAATGGCTTTCAGAATGGGGGGGGCGAGTTGCAGTTCTGCAAATGACATAATGGTTCCTTCTCAGCACTTGTTGGAGAATGAGCGTGAGCACCGACGGGACAACTGCTGGCCCGAAAATGTATGACGGCGAAACGCGCAGAGCGGCATATACCTATCGTTGCCAGCCATGCGTGCTGCTGTTTCAGGGAGCTTGCCGAAAACAGGAAGGGCTCTTAACGATTCTTGGGGCAGGGGTGGATGTACCGGTCGGTACGGAATGATCAAGCAGCAATGAATGCTTTCACTACACTGAGAGGATCAATTGCGTGGCCTGCCATGGTATACAAAGCAACTTTACCTTATAGCCGGTTTTTCAATCGAAGGCAAGTAATTAATTGGGGGCTGCCGAATTTGCGGCAGAGACGGGGAATGAGCTCCCGCGCCTCTGCCGCAAACATGGGCGGCATTTTTCCTTTGTCGAACTCAGTAATTGAATGCCTTGACCTCAAAGAAAGCCTGCGGATGCTTGCACACCGGGCAGAGTTGGGGTGCTTCCATTCCCTCGTGGAGGTGGCCGCAGTTCCTGCATTTCCATATAACCGGGTCAGCCTTTTTGAAAACGCTTCCCTCTTCTATGGCTTTCAGGATGCGCTGGTAGCGTTCCTGGTGCGCCTTCTCGATGACACCGATGGCTTCGAACATGAAGGCGATGTCTTCAAAACCTTCTTCCCTGGCTTCCTTTGCCATGCGGGGATACATCTTGGTCCATTCGGCATTTTCCCCTGAGGCGGCGGCCTTCAGGTTGGCGATAGTGCTTTCTATGCCCATGAGCGCACGCAAATGCAGTTTGGCATGTTCCTTTTCATTGTCGGCCGTTTCCTGGAAGATTTCTGCCAGCTGCTCGTAGCCTTCTTTTTTGGCCACAGATGCATAATAGGTGTATTTGTTACGTGCCTGGGATTCGCCGGCAAATGCCTCAAGAAGGTTTTTCTCCGTTTTCGTGCCTTTTATTTCTGCCATTGTTCCTCCTTTTGCCGCTAAGGCGGCTGATCATTTAATTTTTTGGTAAAGTATACCAAATGAAATATTTTGTCAAACTATTATTTTCTCGCCTGTAGTATCAAGGTTGTCGATAGCGGTTGCTGAACAGATTTATGAAATTATACTGGGGAAGTATATCAGGAAAAATGGAGACGGCCAGATCCATTGTACTGGCCTGAGGGGATCATGTGAAAACGGAGATCCAGGTAATATGCTCTGTCGGCAGTGATTTACGAGGATTTTTATGACCGTATCCCTGCAGAACATCGAGCCTGCCGAATGCGCTGAAATGATCCGCCGTGCATCCTGCATGGTTGTCCTGACCGGCGCTGGCGTGTCGACCGAAGCCGGGATTCCGGATTTTCGCGGCCCCGGAGGATTGTACGAAGCGGGCAAATACGATCCTGAACTGGTGTTCAGTATTGCCCATTTTCAGCGCCATCCCCTGTTGTTCTATCAGTTCACTCGCGAATTCATGGAGATGGCCCGAAATGTCATGCCCACTTTCACCCACCGGTTTCTGGCTGTTCTCGAAACAAAAGGGTACCTTCGGGGTGTGATCACACAAAATATCGACATGCTTCACCAGCAAGCCGGCTCGCGTCGTATACTGGAACTGCACGGTTCATACTGGTCCGCGTCATGCATGAACTGCGAAGGTTATGCAATTATCGGCACCTCGTGGCGCTGGTGGGATGAAGCCATGCGCACCAGCCCGACCTCGCCCGTTGTCTCATGCCCTTCATGCGGCGGAATCGTCAAGCCGAATGTGGTGTTTTTCGGCGAGGCGGTACGTGACTTCGATGAAGCCCTGGAAATGGTTGCGAGAAGCGATCTTTTGCTGGTGATCGGATCGTCGCTGTCGGTATACCCGGCGGCCTTTCTGCCGCAAAGCGCCCCCGGCAGGATTGTCGTAGTGAACAGGGGAGAGGTCAGGCTCGAACCGGCCGGCAACAGGTATTTCTGCCAGGCGGGCATCGACGACTTCTTCCGTGAAGTCGCCTCTTGCATGGGGATAGGAATTGACGTCTTTCCCGCAGTTCCCGGCCCCGGGGCATGACCGGCAAGGTCAGAGTAGTTTGACCACCAGCACACGCAAGTCGCTTTCCGCGATGTTTTTCCAGCCTCGCATCTCTCCTGCCGGGATTTCGATGACCGTGTCAGCGCCCAACTCCATGGTGTCGCTTCCGACTGCCAGTTCGCCGATTCCGGCCAGTACGTAAAAGGCAACGTCAAAGGGATTGGTGTGGGTTTCCAGGACCTCACCGGGCTTGAACGTGAGGTGGATCAGCTCGCAATCCTTCCGGACGAGCATTTTGCGTGCGTCGATCGCGATGGGTACCCTTTCGGCCGTCATCAGTTCCGTGATCTTCATTACGTTCTCCTTCGCGCATTGCAAAAATTCGATATCGAGGGCCGGAGGCCGTAATGCGCCTCCGGCCCGAGGAGGATGCCTGATTCAGGCCGTCGTTTCCTCAGCCGAGGATGGCCTTCAGGTCCTCATCCGGGGTGGAGATGGGGCCGATGTTGAAGTTCTCCACCAGGAAGTTGAGCACGTTGGGGGTGATGAAGGCCGGGAGGGAAGGTCCCAGCTTGATGTTCCTGATGCCCAGGTGGAGCA
>POSG01000033.1 GCA_003314535.1 Geobacter sp. | reverse complement strand
AGACTACTTCGGAGTAAACTGCCACCAGGAGTTTTTGCTCAGGTGAAATCTTCACAAGCACCTCAACCAGTTCATTTACGAGATAAATAGGGAGTGCAGTGGGTGTCCTAGGGAGAAGCTATTACTGTCTTGCGTATAATGCCTGAATTGTTTCTAATAATAAAGCCAATAGCTTGTGACGCATTCTGTGTGCGATCTTGCCCGGCCGCACACAGAATGTGTCGCATCTTAATCGTTATGGGAGGATCGGTAGTATTTCGAGAATGCTGATATGAAGCTTGATGCTGGGATGAGTAAGGGGCTGAAAACAAGACGTATTTTGAAATATGGTATTTGAAACCTTGTTGTAAAATATCCTCTCTTGCTTGACATCGAACGAACGTTCGATTATCATTGTTTTCATGAAGACCCCGTACCATGAAACAATCCTGGAATTTTTCAGCGAGCACCGGCGCATGCCGAGTTATGCTGAAATCGCCCGCATTACCGGGCTGAATTCCAAGAGTTCCGCTTACCATGCGGCCAACCGGCTCATCAGGGAAGGGTGGCTGGTCAAGGATGATGCGGGCAAGCTCATACCAGGCCCCCGAACTTCTGGCATCCGGCTTCTTGGTTCCATTGCCGCAGGCTTTCCTTCACCTGCCGAGGAGGAACTGGCCGATGTAATGACCCTGGACCAGCTCCTGATCAGGAATCCACAGGCGACTTTCCTCCTCAAGGTCACCGGAGACAGCATGGTTGACGAAGGTATCAAGCACGGCGACCTTGTCTTGGTGGAGCGGACTACCGATATCAAGCCAGGGGACATAGTAGTTGCCAACATAGACGGTGAGTGGACTATCAAGTACTTTCGCAGGAGAGGGAAACAGGTCTACCTGGAACCTGCCAACAAGAAATACCGTACCATCGTACCCCGCGAGGAATTGAAAATCGACCTTGTAGTCAAAGCAGTCATCCGCCAGTACAGATAATGAAAAACAAGCCTTTTGTCATCATAGACGTGGAAACCACTGGAAGTGACCCTCTCCGGGACCGGATCATAGAAATTGCACTCATCCGCACTGATGGCGGTGGGGAGTTTTCCTCCATGGTCAATCCCAGCCGCACTCTGCCGCAGTTCATTTCTGCACTGACCGGTATAGCCGATCACGACTTGCGCGATGCTCCTTCCTTTGACGAGATAGCCCCTGAGGTTGCCGACCTTCTCGAAGGGGCTGTCTTCGTTGCCCACAACGCCCGCTTCGACTATGCTTTCGTGCGAAACGAGTTCAAACGGCTTGGCATCTCCTTTTCCGCACCGACTCTTTGTACCGTCCGACTCTCGCGCAAGCTCTACCCGAAGTACAGGAAACACGGCTTGGATAGCATAATCGAACGCAATGGGCTTTCCGTCGATCAGAGGCACCGAGCCCTGGACGACGCTAAGGTGGTGGAGGCCTTCCTGGAAATTGCCAGGGAAGAGAAGGGAGAAGATGCTTATTCTGCGGCTCTCGCCCAACTTCTCAAGATGCCGTCCATCCCGTCAGGTGTAGCTGAGAAAATGGTGAAAGACCTTCCGGCAGCTCCGGGTGTCTACCTCTTTTACGGGGAGCGGGGGGAGGTCCTTTATGTGGGAAAGAGCATCAATATCCGGGACCGGGTCCTTTCCCATTTCGCAGGCGATCACGGAAGTTCCAAGGAGATGGCCCTTTGCCGGCAGGTGACTTCAGTCGAGGCTCGAAGGACCGCAGGGGAATTGTCCGCATTGCTGATGGAATCTCAGCTTGTGAAGGAACTGTCACCGATTTACAACCGAAGGCTCAGAACGCGGAAGAAATCGGTTATCGCCTCCCTCGAAATGACCGAAGAAGGCTATGAAACGGTCCGCTGCACCGTCACTGACGGATCAGGCCCGGACATGGAAGGCGTTATCGCCGAGTTCCGTACCAGGAGGCAGGCAGAGGAAGAGATTTACCTGCTGGCAAAAGCCTACGAGCTTTGTCCCAAGCTCCTGGGAATCGAGAAAGGGAAGGGAGCCTGTTTCTCCCACCAGCTGAAGCGCTGCCGTGGCGCCTGCATCGGCTTGGAGGATCCGGAATCCTACAATCGGCGCTTCCGGGAAGCGTTCTCAATTCGTTCTACCGATACCTGGCCCTTTTCCTCTCCGGTGTTGGTCACCGAAGGAGGGGAAGACGGGACCGGTGTCGCCTTTGCCGTCGATCGCTGGCGAATACTGGCGAGCATCGAGTTTGAAAAGGATGGTTCGTTTAATCTCCAGGATACGGAATACCCCTTTGATTACGATACCTGCAGGATACTCCGTGGTTTCCTCATCAAACCGAACGACTCCGTGACCGTGCGCCCTCTTCTTCCCCGGGAGCTTTCCTCGCTTCTCGGGGAAGGATTGTCTGCCTGACTACTACCATGGAATCCGAAGCCCCCCTTACGCTCCGCTCTTTCCCACGGGCCATCCTCCACATAGACGGCGACGCCTTTTTTGCCAGCTGCGAGGTGGCCAAGAATCCCCGGCTCAAGGGGAAGCCGGTCATCACTGGCCTGGAGCGGGGAATCGCCTCGGCCCTGACTTACGAGGCCAAAGCCAGAGGGGTGAAGCGGGGCATGCGGATCTCCGAAATCCGCCGCATCTGCCCGGACGCCGTGTTCCTGCCTTCCGATTACGAGACCTACAGCCTCTATTCGACCCGGATGTTCAACATCGTCCGTCGCTATACCCCGACCGTCGAGGAATACAGCATCGACGAGTGCTTTGCCGAACTGACCGGCCTGCGCCGCCCGAACCGGATGTCCTATGGCGAGATGGCCCAGGGCATCAAGCACGATCTGGACGGCGAACTCGGGATTACCTTCTCGGTGGGACTAGCCCCAACCAAGGTCCTGGCAAAGATAGCATCCAAGTGGCAGAAGCCTTCTGGGCTCACCGTCATTCCCGGCAACAGGGCGCACCTGTTTCTCAAAGACCTGCCGGTCGGCAAGGTGTGGGGTATCGGAGGGCAAACCGAGGCGTATCTTTCCAGCAAGGGTGTGCGGACAGCCTTGCAGTTCGCGCGCATGGATGAAACATGGATCCGGAAGCTTTTCACCAAACCCCACTGGGAGATCTGGCAGGAACTCCGGGGTGAATCCGTCCTGGGGTTGGAGACAAAAGAGAAGCACGACTATGCCAGCATCAGCAAGACCAAGACCTTCACGCCGCCGTCCAGAGACAGGGACTATGTTTTTGCTCAGCTTTCCAAAAACATCGAGAACGCCTGCATCAAAGCCAGGCGGCATGGTCTAGCTGCCCGCTGCGCCGTGATTTACCTGAAGACCCAGGACTTCAAGGGAGAAGGGATGGAATGTTCGCTTTCAACTGCCACCTCAATCCCCAGCGACATAATCCTGGTCATTCGTCCGGCTTTCGAGAAAATATTCAAACAGGGGCAGGAGTACCGGGCGACCGGGGTGATCCTGACGAAGCTGGCGGAGGATCGAATTCGACAACCGGACTTGTTCGGCGAAAGTCTACGAATCGAGAAGATGCAGGGCCTCTATGGGCAGATTGACGCCATAGCGAAGAAGTTCGGCAAGCATGCCGTTGTTCTTGGCTCAAGTCTGCCGACCTTCATCAAACCTCAGCATGAGGGAGAAAGAGGGGCTGCGGCAGGCGAGGGGAGGGCGAAGATCCAGGGAGAGACGAAGCGGAAGCATTTGGCCATACCGTTTCTGGGTGAGGCGGGGTGATTTAGGGCCTGCTGGAGTATTGTTTCGCAGAGCATTGTTTTTCAAAAGCATTTGCCATTCAAATCGAAAGTATTGATCTGGAAAAGGACGTTATGATGTCTGAAGAGTTACCACAAGGTGGCAGGGAAGTTTTATGGGATCCGAATGATTTGCTGGAGCTGGCCTCAATGAGGATGCCTTTCGGCAAATATCAGGGCCGGCTGTTGACCGATCTTCCTGAACCATATGTGGTATGGCTGGCAAATCAGGGTTTTCCGGAGGGCAAGCTGGGCAGGATGCTGCAGGCTGTCTATGAGATCAAGGCCAACGGTCTGGAATATCTGTTTGTTCCGTTACAAAAAGAGGGGTTGCGCCGATAGCCTCCCGGCTTGAACGGCACATTTTTATGAGTATACGCCGACAAAATAATTAAAACCAGACTGTTTCTTGTCTACCGGATGGTTATACTTGAAACCAAGGTAGCGCTACCGGAAGCTAACGACGCAGTTGAAGGAGTGAAATTGTAACCGGAAAAGTCCAATGCGGTAGATTGGCATTGTAGGAGGACCGTATGAACGAGGACACTCCGCCTGTCTATTCAGTTACACATACGTAGATTTATAGGCTTTTGTATATGCCTGAGACCCATGAAATGGGTAAAAGAAGTTTCTAATAAATGAGGCCCGCTCTTTTTGCGCGGGCCTTTCATCTTTATAGCGTTTATCATGTGCTTTTTGATTGAACTCGTCATCAGAACAGATTTTGCTGCAACTCCACTTCGCCATACGAGTTGACAACCTCATATTTCTCTGGTCGCCACCGAACATCAAGGCGATGGGCCCGATCTTCATCCAGCATCAGCTTTGCCTCCGGGCAGTGCCTGTTGATGAGTTTCCCAATCAGGCCCGAGTGGCAATAGAAATTGCCATCAGTTTTGATGGAAACTTTTGTCTCTTCGGAGAAAGGACACCAGCACAGAAGAATTATCGGACTATTCGCTCTTCTGATCGAATTCAGCCAGTCTTTAACCTCCTTCCAACGGGACTCGAGAGCTTCGCGGTACATTTGCGCAAATTTCTCGGGCCCTCCAGCGTCTCTTATGCGTAGCTTCTGGCCGTTTGCGGCTTCCGCGGCGAAAAAGCGTAGTTCAGGCAATTCGAATCCGGCCGGCTGGAAGCGGCAGATGGAGAATTTATTGCCATGCATGCGCTTTGCACGATGGAAGGACGTGAGGATTATTTCTGGGAAAGTGACTTCTTTCATGACGGAACCTTGTAAGGAACGATCGTCTCAGGAGTGTCATGGGCAGGTTTGTTGACCAGCGGGGAGACTTCCCATTCCTGCAGTAGTTCTGAAGGGTAGGGCTGATAGAGCCGTTTGAGCTTATCCGGGTCATGCGTGGAGCGGTCCAGCCACAGGTCGAATTCAGAGGGGTGGAGGATAACCGGCATCCGGTCGTGAAGAGCTGCCACCATGCTATTGGAAGTCGTTGTGAGGATGGAGCATGATTCAATAATCTCTCCTTCGGACGATTTCCAGGAATCCCAGATCCCGGCAAAGGCGAGGAGGGAGCCGTCTTTCAGGGTAATGTAATGCGGTATTCTGACTTTTCCGGAGTGGTCCCATTCGAAAAATCCACTTGCGGGGATGATGCACCTACGAGCACGGATTGCTATGCGGAAGGCGGGTTTTTCATGGACGGTTTCGCAACGGGCATTGATCATGTGGCTGCCGATGGAAAGGTCTTTCGCCCAATGGGGCACGAGGCCCCAACGGACGGCAGACAGGTAACGGCCGCCTGTTACGGTCTGGCGGATTGTCCAGATCTGCTGGGTGGGGGCGATATTGTACCGGGGCTGGAAGTCCAGCGGGAGGTGGACGCCGAAGATTTCTTCAAGCAGCTCAGGCGAAAGTAATGAAGTGAATCTTCCGCACATTGTTACTCTCTTTCTATTTTGCTTCTTGAATTCCCTGCAGGAGTTTCTTCAGGAGCTGCAAGACAGCTTCGAATTTCACGCCTTGGAATGAAGTTCCTTTGACCATTTGTGTGAGCAATCTGAAGCCCTGGTCTTCATCTATTTCCCGAACAAGAATTGCCATCAGCGTGTTGGCAGTGGCTTGTTCGCACACGTGGGCGATGTCACGGCCGAGCAGGCGAACCGAGGCAAGCCTGGTATCGTATTCTTCCTCTGTGAGCAGGGGGACATGGGTGTCATAGAGCTGTGCTTCGATGCCGGTTGCATCGTAGTTTTCAAGGATGAAGAGAAGGTCCTGGGCATCACGTTCCCGCGTTGGGTAGGCGTCGTTCCAGGAGATGAGTTTCAGGATTGCAAGGGCAGGCACCGAGGGTATCAGGATGTCCAGGACTGGTTTGCGGCTGAGACGTACGGTTAGGGCGGAACGGTAGGCTTCTTCAAACCCCAGCATGCTCATGACCATGTCGTAATCGGGTGGCCAGCTGATCTTTTTTGATTCGCCGCTGATGCCACCATATGGGAGTATATCGACGATCATTGATGATTCTGTGTCGACAAACCGATGGGACGATTTGGTTTCCGCTAGGATTTTGCGGTCGAGCAGGGTTGTTTTCAGAAGCTGGAATTCTTCCCAATTTGCGACTTCAACGCCGATATCTATGTCTTCCGTCATTCGGGGCGAGGGGATTTGGTGAATATGCTCGAAGATTACTTCGCGGGCGAAAGCTCCGACGACGAAGAAAGGTATACCGAGATCGTCGGCAACATCCTTGATGTTCCTGAGAACCTTGATTTTTTCGGGATCAATCTTGCCCGAGATATTTATCGAGATGTTGTTCATAGATCAGACGTGCCGTTTCCATGGTGCGTTGTTCGCCGAGCGCTACGAGGTTGGCGTATATGAGGATCGGGTTGACGGTTTCACCCTCTCCGAAAATGTCTTGAGGCCAGAACCGTTCGAGCACTTCTACTGTGCCGTTCGGGTCTTTTTTCAGTTTGTTGGCGACTATCAGTTCGGTGAGGCGGTTTTTGTCAGCATAGAGGGTGACCGTGTCTGGCTTTAGGTATCTGGTCAGTTTTGCTGCGGCAACTTCTCCCCCCCATTGGGCAATGGCGGGATCCAGGAGGGCATTTTCCCACCAGTCGCCTTCGCCGCGGAAACGGCCAAGCAGCAGCTTGGGCTTGAGATAGTCCGAATAAGCTGTTACCCACCGTTCAAACAGGGCTTTCCTCTTCAGGAGCTGTTTCCCCCTTTTTCCCATGTCCAGAACATAGCCTTTCTGTATCAGTTCGGCCATGGTTATGTTGACCGTGCCCAGGGCAACATTGGTGAACATGGCAAGGTCCCGGTAGGGTTTGTCGGTGAGTTCCGGTTTGCATAGCAGGAGGTATGCGATTTTTAGCCCGACGCCTTTGAAGAGGCGGCCGGCAGGTGGCGTGCTTTCTTCTATTTCCGGTTTGTTGCCCTTTATGAATATGTAAAGTTGTGGATGATTAATAAACGCGTTACCAACGGTGTCAATGAACTGGATGCCCGCTTTGTTCAGTCGCATTGCGGCTTTGTTGTTTACGTATTTTGTCACCAGAAGTAGGGGGTGGGGCAGTTGGCCTTTTTTGATGAGGGCCTGGAGTTCCTGGGTTTTGGTCAGGTATTTTTGGATCTGGGCGCACCAGATGAGTTCTTGTCCGTGGATCTCCCCTTTGATGATAAAGTCATATCCCGGATAGGGGGTTTCTTTAATCCGCGTCGCCTCGTGTTTCAGAGGTATGATCTTTTCCAAGGCTTTGAAGGCCAGGTGGAGAAAGGTCTTTTCATCGTAGTTATTTCGATTATGTTCATTATTAGCTATGTTCATTTGTAATGAACATAGCAAAAATATGAACACAAGTCAAGGTGATTGGAAAATCCCGATCTCAAAAAAAGGAAAGTCTGCGTTCGGCGATTTGGTAGTGGCGGGGGATTTCCTGGCGGGGTTGATCTTGCTTCGGAATTCAGGACGGGAAAACGATTTCCTTGTCTGCCAGGGAGTATCCCAGTGAAAGTATGATCTTGCGCATGGTTTCAATGCGGCATGCCTCGCCGCGTTCGATTCGTTCGATGGTGGCCGGTGAGACTCCCGCCAACCGGGCAAGTTCCATTTTGCTGATAAGGCGGTCTTCTCTAATTTTCCTGAGTTTATTCCTGGTTGACATGATACATATCTCTCCCAGAAGGGGAATTATCGGATATGAGTTGAAGCTGAGGTAACTAAGGCCTTCATAGTAATAAGATATTGGACTTTGATTGTCAATCACATGGAGATGGATAGGTTCTGGTCGGATGGGTTTTCTCGGCAAGCGATAAATTGATCTGAATTTTAGAGTTACAGCCTTCCCTTCCCATGACAGAGATGGGTTGTAAACTCTCTTTTAGATTTTCAACTATACCAAGTTTTACGCAGCATTAGCCTGACTTGGAGGATGGTCAAACGGCCAATTCTTGAGAGTCAAATGAAATTCGAGGAACTGATTCTGAATTTTTGGAGGAGCCTGTAAGGCAAAGCCCGGAAAGGAGGAAACCGATTTTCAGTGAAATTCGATTAGGACTGATTTCCCCAGCCGCGTCAGATGTTCCGCAATCTTTTCCATCAGATTCTTTCGGATCGATACGCTTTGCGGGAGGTCTGGGTTCTGGTACGCAGGGTTGATTTTCAGGCCGATAAGCAGAGTGATCTCATCTGCGTCTAGCAGGGCAGCGGCAATCTGGACGGCACCGCTTTTGTCTTTCTTCGGCAGGAGATTGACATTGCCCTGAGTTACTTCGAGCCATTCGAGGACTGACGTGAGCGTAAATATTCCCTCAGTAACAATGTCGATTCCTTGCAGTTTGCCCATGGGTGGGACATCCAGGCGGGCGGTGTCCGGATCAATGGTCACCGTGTCGCCGCTCTGAACGCCGACGATCTTGCCGGTTGTGCCACCGCAGACAATACGGGTCCCTTTGAAATCAAGAATCCGTCGTGCCAGCACGCCGTCTTCGGCCGGGTCGAGAGGTGGGCCGGTAAACAGCATGGCGGCAAATTTCGGCCTGACCAGCAAACCAACCATGGAGGCGTCATCAGCGGGTTTTCTTCCATACAGCTCGTTGGTGTGCGCAACGGTTTTCTCCACCACGAGGCGAACCTCGGCAGGCAGGAAACGCAATAATTCTTCAATATACGCGGCTACATGCTCTACATCCCAGGCATAGTTGTGCACACCGCCGAGCCCTGCTCGTATGAGCCCGTCGCTCATGGCGAACAGGGCATCTCCCCGCTTCAGGTTTCCCTCGGAGAACTGGATGTTCCGGTCAACGACAAGTATCTCGCGGAAATGAAGGGGCGCTGCTTTCTGGTCCCGGAAGTACAGGACGGGCGGATTGTCGAAATTGTAGATCCTGAAGGACAAGTCCGCTTGGTCGACCTCGATGATGGTATTGGTGGCATAAGCAAGTTTCAGTCTTCTGTCCACGGGCAACGTCGCGATTATCGTTTCGATCACCTCAGACAACGGTATGTCTTCGCGCAGCATGTTGATGATGATTTCCGAAGACAGTGAAGCGAGAATGTTGGCTTTCACTCCGCTCCCGAGGCCGTCGCAGAGCACCACCCTGGTCTTGTTTCCGGCAGTCAGCATGCGCACCTGGTCTCCGCAGAGTTCCTCGCCGGCCTTGTTCAAACTCTGGTGATGGATATCAAGGAGGAATTTCATTTACCTGATCTCCTCGTTCAGCAGGTTCCGTATCTTTATCAGGTTGACTTTCGCTTCGGCGGTGGTTTCTCCCAGCATGCCGGCAATTTCCTGGGCAACGTGCATCTGGCGGTCAATGACTTTGTTCACCCCCAGAAGCAGCTCCTGTTTCATACGCCGCATTTCCTCGCGCTGAAGGTACTCGCTGGTAAGATCCACCATGATACAAGCAACCATATCTTCATCTTTCATGGGGAATATCAGAAGCCGCATGTACGTGTCAAAGCGGGGAAATCTCTTCTCTTTGCGGATGACGGCACCGTCATTCCAGGCCAGCTGGAAATCCGAGAGGTCATCGAAATATGCCGAGGCATGCGTGCCGAGCACTTGGGACTTTTCCGCCTTCACCATATGGCAGAACGACGGGTTGACTACCTGAACGATCATTGATGACCTGTCCACAACCACTAGGCTGTTGGGGTCGAATTCCCACAGTTTTTCCCAGAGGGATTCATAAGCCATGGCGAACCTCTCGTCTTCCACACTCTGTATCAGTTTCCATCCAGAAACCGACGGCAACATTCTGTATGGCCGGACCGGAACTCCCTTGTCGATCGCCATAATCTGTCAACTGATGTCTCACAGATCAGAGCTATTACTGGTTTCAATCGCTTTCCCGGTTTTCGGGATCGTGCTACTTTCGCCGTATCACGATCTCCTCGAAAGCCCCGCTCCGGCCATTATCAACCGCTACCAGGAGTTTCCGGATTGGAAACTGCATTCGTATCGATCTGGACTTTTCGGATGGAAACCAATTAATGCTTTCTTGTGTTGCATTCGAAAATCCGCTTGAAGCGATCTGCCGTCAAGCTGCCCAACGATGCGTTGCAGCTCGTGACGTAACGTTACCGGTGGTGGCCTGCTTCTTTTCACCTGGGGGCCGAATCAGGCTCTCAAGAGGAGGCAACGGCGCGACAGATACATCAACGAGTGCGTCGAAGTGCCAAGCTTCGGCTTCCAGGGACTGGCCGAATTCATTGTACTCGTCCAGGCGCTGTCCATACTTGTTCAAGCCGACCTCAACCAGTCTACCGCTGTTTTCGTTCTCTGCCATGACATGCTTCTTTTCCTGGGCGGGCCGGCTCACGAACTCAAATACAGGCAGCGGCTCGACAGATACATCAACGAGTGCGTCGAAGTGCCAGGCTTCGGCTTCCAGGGACTGGCCGAATTCATTGTACTCGTCCAGGCGCTGTCCAAACTTGTTCAAACCTACCTCAACCAGTTTCCTGCTGTTCGTAATCTCTGCCATGACAATCTCCTTTCTTGCGGGCCGCGTGTCAAATGCGATCTTTCCTGGGTTCAAGTATGCCACATCGCAAGGGAGAGCTTTGTAAGGTAAATAGTAAGAAAGGGCGTGCAAATGCCTCAAGGAGTAGTAAGGATGGATGGGTTTGGTGGGCGCTGTCTAATCGAGCGAAGTGAGACCCTCGCGTATGGCGATTTTGGTGAGTTCCGCGACGGAGTTCACCTTGAGCTTGTCCATGAGTCGCTTGCGGAATGCTTCCACGGTTTTGATGCTCACATCCAGGGTAAAAGCTATTTCCTTCATGCTCTTCCCCTCTGCGAGAAGCTGCAGGACTTCACGTTCTCGCGATGAGAGCGCAAAGATCTCGGAGGAGATGTCACCCTGTTGATTTTTTACCAGGCCTTTGACGACAATCGAGGATATCTTCGGGCTTAGATACGTTTCTCCCTGCTGAATCGTTCTAATCGCCCGTAACAATTCGTCGGAGGCGCACTCTTTCAGCAGATACCCTCGAGCACCAGCATTGAATACTTCGATGACCATGCGTTTGTCATGGTGCATGGACAGTATCAGGACCTTGACATCGGGATGTTCGGCGGATATGCGCCGGGTTGCATCAATACCGTTCATATCGGGCATGGCAATATCCATGATGACGATTTCGGGGTTGAGTTCCTTTATGAGCCGCAGGGCGTTCCTGCCGTTGTCGGCTTCGGCTATGACTCCTATTCCTTCCTCATTATGGAGGATGGCTTTCAAACCGTCCCGGACGATCTGGTGGTCGTCAACGATCATGACCAATGTCTTCATCATGCCTCTCCTTGCTCTTCAGGAAGTTGGGAGTGCGAAGGCACGCGGAGGGTTATTCGGCTTCCTTCGCCCGGTCGGGAATCGATGATCATGCTTCCCCCCAGATACTCGATTCTCTGCTTGATGCTGAAAAGCCCAACGCAGTTATTCTTGTTCCCCTGCGACAAGACACTCGCGGCATCAAAGCCCGAGCCATTGTCTTCAACACTTATTTCAATAGTATTCGCGTCACAGTTCAGTGATACTGAGACATGATCCGCTCCTGCGTGTTTCGCTATGTTATGCAGCAACTCCCTCACCATTCTATACAGGGTGCCCCGCAGGTTTTTCCCGATGAATTTTGCCTCCCCTTGCTCCGTAAATTCAACAATGATCCCGTTCTCTTCCTCGAATTTTTCGCACAGGGATTGCACTGCCGCTTCGAAACCGATCATATACAGAATGGGTGGGCTGATTTCGAAGGTAAGAGACCGGATACAGGAAATTGCGCTCAAAATGAGATTGTAGGCCTTTACCAGGTCTCCACCATTATTGCCGCAATCAGGCTTTCCCGCAAGGGAATCCAGCTTCATCTTGGCCGCGGCGAGTTGCTGCCCCACCGTATCATGAAGCTCCGTGGCTATGTTCTGGCGTTCCCGTTCTTCCGTCATTGCCAGTTCCGTTGCCAGTTTTCTCAATTGCTCCCGCTGGGAAAGCAACGCAAGCTCGGCCACCTTGCGGTCGGTAATATCCATGCCGACAAGCTGAAATTCCAGCAGATTGCCTTTGCCGTCAAAAATAGGGCAATCGCTCCATCGCATCCAGACCGGCCCCTTCTCGCCACCGGATACTTCGTGTTCATAGTATTCCAGCCTCGGGCGGGTGAGAAGTGACCTTACATGTCTCATGAGATCTCTTTTGTCCTCCATGGACATGAAGTCCAGGAAAGGCTTGCCGAGAAGTTCGTCCCTTGATTTGCCGAGCAACTGGCAGTACGCTTCATTCACATAGCTCAGGGTCGTATCGGGACGCCAGCGGCAGACTGCTTCCACTTGGTTTTCCACCAGCGCCCGGTAGCGGGCTTCGCTCTCACGGAGCGCCTCCTCGGCCAGTCGTTGCTCGGTGATGTCACGATCCGTGCCGATGATACGTACGGGATTGCCCGATGAGTCCGCCTGGACCTCGCGGACCCCGTGCCAAATGCGCACTTGGCCGGTGTCGTGCCGGATGATGCGGAACTCGTGGTCGTAATGCGGCGCAAGGCCACGCATGACCTCGTCGAGATTCCGCCGGCGGGCGCCCTGGTCGTCGGGGTGAACGGTATCCTTGTTAAAGTCGTCCAGGGGGACAGCGGGATAGTCCGGGGGAAGCCCCGCCAGCCGTTTCAGCCCGTCTGAGACACGAATCTTGTCGTTAGCGATATCCCATTCCCAGCTGCCCCACCCGGCCACTCGCTCGGCCTCCGCCATGAGCGCCTCGCTCTTGTGCAGCGCCTCCTCGGCAAGCCTCTGCTCGGTGATGTCGGTGAGATACCCTTCGACAAGAAGCGGCTGGCCAGCGTCGTCCCGCACCACGTGCGCGCTGATGGAAACCCAGATCTTCTGCCTGTCTTTGCGGTGGAATTGGACTTCCTTTCCGAAAACCTCTCCCCGTTCCAGAATTGAAGCAACGATTGCATCGCGGTCATCCGGGTTGACGTAAAGTTGCTGCCGCACATCATTTATGCACGAAATCAGCTCGTCAGGCGAATCATATCCGGCTATGCGGGCCATGGCCGGATTGGCGCTCAGAAAGCTCCCCTGGAATGAGACCTGGAAGAGACCCTCGACGGCCTGCTCAAATATCCCCCGGTATTTTTCTTCGCTTTCGCGGAGTTCCTCCATGGTCCTGTTGAGCCTGCCGGACATCACATTGAACGCCTGGGCGAGCGTGCCGATCTCGTCACGGGAATGTACATCGACCGACTGGTTCAGATTGCCCTCGATGATGGTCTCGACGGCATTCTTCATCTGGTTGACGGGACGTGCAATCGTACGGGCGACGAGCACACCGAGCAGTCCAATAAGGAGGATGATGGCCAGACCGGCTATACTCATGTAGCTGGTCATCCTGATGCGGCCGTCGCTCAACACCTTCTCGTACGTTTGAAACTCGTCCTCGGAAACGCTGGTTCCGATAACCCAGTCCCACGGCTCGAAATAGGCGAGGCGGGCAATTTTCCAGCGGGGTTCGGGTTCGCCGGGGTTTTGCCAGAGATAGCGCTCGGTCGCCAGTTCACCATGCTTCAACCGAGTCGCCTTGCTGATCATCTCCTTGATTACCGGGCGTCCGGAGCTGTCCCTGGTCTCCAAGATGTCTTCACCGTCACGTTTGCCGTGCTGGGAGATGATATAGCGGCCCCGCTGTCCTCCCTTGCCGCCCAGTACGAAGACATAGCCGGTCTTGCCGACATTGGTTTTCAGAACAGCCTGGCGAAGCAAAGACTCTACGCTTTCCTGTTTGACCCCGACGTACAGCATTCCTGCCAGTTTGCCCCTTCTGTCCCTGATCGGCTCATAGGCGGTCAGGTACCACGCGTTGACGACAAAGGCGCGTCCGTGGTAAGGCTTGCCCTGCAGGATTGCCGAGATTACCGGGTTGGGAGCGCCGTCCGGATTGACGGCCGGAATGAAGGTGCCGATGGCGCGTTTGCCTTCGACGGTTCTGACCGTGGTGGCGACGCGGAGCATGTCGCCTTTGTCGTTCATGCGCTGGAAGATGGTGGCTGTCTCTCCGACCAGCCGCGTCATTTTATCAACCAGCGCGGACTTGGAAGCCGGGTCGGTATTGCGGCCCAGCCACCTGCCGCCCACCAGCATTTTGGGCAGCTGTGTTTCCGACGGTTTGCCGGTGAACTGGTTGACGGTCGTCCAGGCTTCGGTTTCCTCCGACAGGGTTACACCACCCGCCTCGGAAAGGATGAGGCGCGCGCCATTGAGATTATAGTCGACCTGTTGCTGGATAGCGTCGTTCTCTGATCTGACGAGATTGTAAACCCCCTGCGTGATATGATCCAGGTCGGCGTTGATCAGATTGTCCACCTCTCTTTGCGCCAGCGTATGGTACTGACCGCTCTGCCACACAGCAAGCACCACGAGGGCGACTGCCGTAATCAGCACGCTGACTGTTCCCAAAAGGGATACCTTCACATGGAGCCTGAGATCTCTGACGAAATTGAGCATGGGTTTCCTGAAGAACGTTAAGTCGTATGCTTTATAATCTGCTTCCATAATGAAGCCTTGCTAGCATAGCACATAATATAGGTTCCTCACGCTAATTTATGTAAGGAAGCAGGCATGCGTAAGTTGCCCATGCAATGATAGAGAATCAGGTATCACCCACAGGGGAACATGCCGGAAATGTATTTCAGAAATTGTGTCCCGGTAATCACCGGGATTGTTACACACCCCGCAGCGGGGATGGTAGCGGAGATCAGGAACAATCGTTACAACTAGCTCGGAACCCTCTTTTTTGACGGATTCGATGCGAAACCCTTGCATCTCAAGAGTCTCGCGGATAAGCTGTTCAATAAGCATGGGTTCCTCCTGCAGATAGGTATGGTCGTTGGCGCTTCCATAACTACCTGATGGAACTCATGCTTTCAATTTTTTATTCCTGTGCGCTTTGCACAGATTTCAGTGACGAACCTTAAATATGAACAAAATAACGTCGATGCGACTAAATATCTCATTAAATATGCCGACAAGGTATGTAAGTTAAAAGATACTGCGTTTGCCGGTTTCAAAGAGGTGCTGGTGCAGCCTAACCATCATCGTATTGGCGAGAGAAGCAGAGAAACATCCGTTAATATAGCAGGACTTGGAAACAGATCGGAAGATATAGGTAACATCGTAGGCACCATCGAAGACAACGCGGACCAGTCCACTTTCGAGCATAGAATGCAGCGTTTAATGATCCGGCTTATCCAAGAAGAGACAAGTAATGCGGTAGGTGATATTCGCGAGGGTGTACGCGAGGCGGATTTGGAAGCGGAAAAATCCGGAGTAAGTTACGAGACATTCTCGACCAGATATCATCAACGGCTATGCAGGTTAACCAGATAGCAACTGCTGCGGAGCAACAGACAAACACCACAAACGAAATAAGCAATAATGTCCAACAAATAACCCAGGAAGCCAATAGAACGGTCGAAGTTGCCCATGAAAGCGCGAAAGATGCATCCGATCTTACCAACATGGCTGATGAACTTCGGCAACTCCTCAAACAGTCTAGGGTGGTTGGATGATGGTGAATAGAAGATTTTCTGCAAGACTAAAACCTGACACAATTATGAATATCGGATTTTGGGAGGTCACTCTATGATCGGTTTATTTAAAAACGGGGAAGCCGCTATTTCACAAACATTGACGGCAAGTGCGCTGGTGGGTCTGCTGGCACTCGCGGCAACTCTTACCGTTGCTGTTCCCCAGTGTAGAGCCGATGAGAGTTCTCGTGGCCTCATGCGTATGGAGATCCAAGACCTCATGGATGTTGAAGTGACCTCAGTTTCCAAGAAGCCTGAAAGCCTTGCTGAAGCTGCGGCAGCGGTGTTCGTCATCACGCAGGAGGATATCCGCCGTTCGGGTGTCACGAGTATCCCCGAAGCCTTACGCATGGTTCCTGGAATAGAAGTGGCGCGCATAGACGCCAACAAATGGGCGATAACGAGCCGGGGGTTCAATGGTCGATTTGCCAGCAAGATGCTTGTATTGATGGACGGCCGAACCGTGTACACACCTACATTTTCCGGAGTGTTCTGGGATGTTCAGGATACAATGCTTGAAGACATCGATCGCATTGAAGTCATTCGCGGACCAGGCGCAAGCCTCTGGGGATCCAACGCAGTCAATGGCGTTATCAATATCATAACGAAACAGGCTCATGAGACATTGGGTGGACTCGTTACCGCCGGAGGTGGAACCGAAGAGCGGGGCTTCGGCAGTGTTCGTTACGGGGTTCGTGTCGGTAAGGATACAAGTCTCAAGGTTTATGGAAAATATCTCGACCGAGACAGCCAGGTATTTGCATCGAGCAGGGATGGATCAGACGCATGGCATGCTGTTCGCGGTGGATTCCGTATGGATTCTGCTGTGACGTCGAAAGATAGCCTGACATTACAGGGTGACATATATGACGAGCGATTATCTGAGACTTATTACGTCTCCCAGATGACCGGCCCTTTCAATGCAAAGGGGAGCAACTTCGGCGCCAACATCCTGACGCGCTGGAACCATTCCTTTTCTGAAAACTCCGATTTTTCGCTGCAACTCTATTATGATCGGACAGACAGGGATTACTGGGTAGTGGGTGAAAAGCGCGATACATTCGACGCGGATTTCCAGCATCGCTTCCAGCTAGGTGGACGCCAGGAAATAATCTGGGGCCTCGGGTACCGTCTCACATGTGATAAGATGCGCAACTCGGATATTCTTGTGCTTTCACCGTCCAGTCGGAGCGACAATATTTTCAGCGCTTTTCTCCAGGACAATATAACGCTGGTGGAAGACCAGCTTCGGCTGACTTTGGGATCGAAATTCGAGCATAACGACTATACAGGATTCGAGGTGCAACCCAGCATCCGGATTATGTGGACGCCTCATGACCGTCACAGCTTCTGGGCTGCCGTTTCCCGGGCCGTGAGGACTCCTTCCCGAGGCGAAGAGGACAACAGGCTTACTGCGTTCACCCTGGCTCCCAATCTATCGGCAGGTATTCCATTGCCCACCCAGGTGGTGGTGCAGGGTTCTACCGACCTGCAGCCAGAAGAATTGCTCGCCTATGAAGTTGGTTATCGGGTGAAGGCCCTCGACAATCTTTCCTTCGATCTGTCCGCTTTTTACAATATTTACCATAAACTCAGCAGTCCTGGCGCGGCTCAATATTCGTTGAACGGCTTTCCTCCCACATCGGTCACAAGTCTCGTCGTCCTCGGCAACAATGAAGATGCCACGACCTACGGAATAGAACTGGCAGCCGATTGGGTGGTCCTCGACTGGTGGCGGCTGTACGCAGCCTATACCTACCTTCAACTTGTTTCCCATTCGACACTCCAGAATACCTCTGGCGGCGTGTTCGAAGGAAAAGACCCGCACCACCAGGTGTCGCTCCGCTCACAGATGAACCTGTCACGAAATGTCGAGATGGATTTATGGATGCGATATGTGGATAGGTTGAATAGTTTGCATGTGGGAAGATACCTTACCATGGACGCACGACTGGCGTGGCGACCGTGCAACAATCTTGAAATATCCCTTGTGGGACAGAATCTCTTTCACACGCATCATGCCGAATTCACTCCAGAAATGATCTATACTGTACCGACTCAAGTCGAACGCAGCGTCTATGGCAAGATCACCTGGATTTTCTAGTCAACCTTAATCCGGCGTGAAAAAGCTCGGAGAATTAAACGGGTTGAATGCCCGCTGAAAAAGGGGTCGGGATGCGCGTTCCAAGCGCTTTGCCTAACTTTTTACTTGTGATGACCTGTTTGCTGGTGCTCTGCCTGCCTCAGGTACAAGCCTCTGCGTCCCAGAACGATGAGTATCAGGTCAAGGCTGCTTTCATCTACAATTTCACCAATTACATACAATGGCCTGGCAGGGCCTTTTCGGGCGGTTCTTCCCCTTTTACGATTTGCATTATGGGCAGGAGTCCTTTCGGAAACAGTTTCGATTCTCTTGCGAGAGAAACGATAGGCGGGAGAAGGGCCCAGGTACGGCATATTTCCAGGATCGAAGATGCAAAGGAATGCCACATTCTGTTCATCAGCGAATCGGAGCAGAAAAATGCCCCGCAGATCCTCCGTTCGCTGCAGGGGAGGCCGGTGTTGACCATAGGCGACTACAAGGGGTTCTGCCAGGATGGGGGCATGATCAACCTCGTCATGGTAAAACGCAAGGTGCGATTCGAAATACGGCCGGGAGTAGCCAAGAGAGCCGGTGTGCATATTGGACCACAACTGTTGGCTCTTGCAAGGGAAATCATCGAGTGATCACGAGGGACTGGAAATGAAACAAAGGTTTGCCAATATGGCAATAAAGAACAAGATGATGTTCATCATTATTACGACAAGCTTTGCCGTTCTCTTTGTCGCGGCCCTTGCATTCATGGTAAACGATGCGATCACCTTTCGTTCAGAGTCACGGAAGGAACTGATGACCCTGGCTGGCGTGCTTGGAGAAAGTGTTTCCGCGGCAATGTTGTTCAACGACGAGGGGGCGGCGGCAAAGACCTTGGCCGGCCTCAAAGCAAATCAGGAAATAATATCGGCGCAGGTGTTCACAAATGACAAAAAAGTATTTGCGCAATACTACTCCGAAAAATTTCATGATGTGGAAATGGCACTTAAACGTCGCGCTACCCGGAAGGATTTCTGGAATGAACCGGGATGTGCACAGGTTTGCCATATAAAACTGATCGAACAGCGGGGTAATCCCGCTCTGCATGCTATCACCAATAAAGCCCTGTCTGATGCAATAACAGGAATGAACTCCTTCTGGGACTGGGATAGACTCCTGGAAGTCATCAGGCCGATAGAATTAAACGGGAAAACCATCGGCACTATTGTGATCATCTCGGACTTCAGCACACTGTATAACCGGCTGATGTGGTTTTTCATGATTGTCCTCGGGATCATGCTGGGAGCCTTGCTAGTTGCCATTTTTATTTCCAACAGGCTGCAGAGGATCATTTCCCAACCAATCCTCAGCCTTGTTCAGATGATGAACGCCGTGTCGGAGGAAAAGAATTACACATTACGGGCCCAGTGGAGGTCGACAGATGAACTGGGACGGCTCAATGCCGGTTTCAACAACATGCTGGAGCAGATCCAGCAACGCGACTTGAAGCTGGAGAAGTACAAGGAGGAACTTGAGGACACTGTTTCCATACGCACTGCGGAACTTAACGACGCAAACAACGAATTGCAACAAACGGTCCGAAATCTTCAGATGGCGAAAACTGCGGCGGAAGCTGCAAGCCGTGCCAAATCGCAGTTTTTGGCAAACATGAGCCACGAGATCCGCACCCCGATGAACGGGGTTCTCGGCATGAGCGAGCTTCTGCTCAATACCGATCTTACTGACAAGCAGCGGAAATTCGCGGAAGCGGTGCATCATTCCGGCGAATCGCTGCTGGGGATCATCAACGACATCCTTGATTTCTCCAAAATCGAGGCTGGGAAAATGGAGCTTGAACACATTCCATTCGACCTCCATGAAACAGTTTCGGAAGCTGCCGAGATGTTCGCGGAAAATGCCCAGAGGAAAGGGCTGGAATTGGTGATCAACATCGATCCGGCTGTCCCCGTGTGCGTTGAAGGTGACCCCGGCCGCCTCCGCCAGGTGATTGTGAACCTGGTTGGGAATGCAGTCAAGTTTACCAGTGAAGGTGAAGTCATTGTGAGCGTGTCCAGTCTCAATGAAGACGATGAACATGTCATTGTTGCCATTCAGGTGAAGGATTCCGGTGTCGGTATTCCGCATGATGCAATAGACCGTATTTTTGAGTGTTTTTCGCAAGCCGACGGAACAACCACGAGAAGGTTCGGAGGGACCGGCCTCGGCCTCACCATAGCAAAGCAACTGGTTGATCTCATGGGCGGTGGCATATCCGTGGAAAGCGAACTAGGCAAAGGTTCTGCATTCCGTTTCACAGTGAAGTTCTGCAAGATGCCCCAAGGCGAGGTGTGTGTGTATGATCCCGATGGTGACCTTCATGGTCTCAGGGTGCTGCTGGTGGATGACAACGGCACCAACCTGAAGATCCTTCAGAATCAGGTTGCAGGATTTGGAGTGAGGTCCGAAGTTGCCACGGGAGGTGAAATGGCTCTGGGATTGCTCCAGTCTGCTGCGGATTCCGATCCCTTCTCTATTGCAGTTCTCGATATGCACATGCCTGGTATGGACGGTATTGAACTTGCGCTCCGTATAAAGAATGACCCTCGTCTCAGCACTATACATCTCGTAATGCTGACATCAGTCGGATTGTATGGTGACGCCGAGTCAGCCGAAAAAGCGGGCATTGAAGTGTACCTGTGCAAGCCGGTTCGGCAGTCCAGGTTATATAAGACCCTCCTTTCGGTGATCAGAAACCCAGTGCGACCTGCGGTTCCCGAATACGATTCCATCAAGACATGTGACCAATTGTTTCCCCACAAGATACTTCTCGTGGAAGACAATCCTGTAAACCAGGAGTTGGGCAGAGAAATGCTCGAACAGCTTGGATGCTCTGTCACAATAGCAGGCAATGGCAGAGAGGCAGTTGAGGCAACCGGCCGCTTAGAATATGACCTGGTCTTCATGGATTGCCAGATGCCGGAAATGGATGGTTTTACGGCAACGAAGACAATACGCGAGAGGGAGGCCCTTACGGGCCTTCATACCACTATCGTTGCATTGACTGCCCATGCAATGACAGGTGACCGGGAACATTGTCTTGCGGCAGGGATGGACGACTATCTCTCCAAACCTTTCAACATGGATATGTTGAGCGAGATTCTCAAGAAGTGGCTTTTGGATCAAGAAGAGTCCCCTCTCGAACCAGAGGATCCGGCAGACATGGAGAAAATGCCTCCTTCCGGAATACGGGAGTCCGCGGGAGAGCGCAGTGGAAAGGCTGCCTTGACGTGCAACTCCGAAGGGCCGATCGATCAGCGTTCGCTCGATGTGATCCGTGCCATCGAAGTTAATGGCAAAACTGGTGTCGTGCGCCGGGTGCTCAGCACGTATCTCAACAATTCCCCCGAACTGATCAGGACCATCAGAAATTCGTTAACGACAGGGGATAACGTGGCGGTATTTCATGCAGCGCATACTTTGAAATCGTCAAGCGCTATGTGCGGCGCTTTGAAACTCGCCGAGTTGTGCAAGGATATGGAGATGAAGGGGAGAATAAATTCTCTTGAGAACGCGGAGAGTTTGTTGCTTCAAATCGAAGCTGAATACGATGTTGTGCAGAATGCCTTGAAGCATGAACTGGAAAGATGCAAAGGATGAACAGCATCTGTTGAAGCGAGAGACAAGGAAACATTCATGATACCACGCATTTTGAACGGAAAGTATGTGTCCACTAATTCACCGGACCAAACCACGTGCAGAAACCTGGCGTTTCCAGCAGGGATTTTCGATGCAGTTGCAGTGAGCATATGGGAAGAGGACATATCGGAACTCTTGCGATTCTTCGATGCGTTGAGGCAGCATGGTGTCCTGGATTTAAGGGATTATGTGGGCAGACATCCCGAATTTGTCGTGCAGGCCTCAAAAATGGTCCGTATCGTCAACGTGAATGAAGCGACACTCGAACTGTATGAGGCTCGGTCCAAGGAAGAGTTTCTCGGATCTCTCGACAAGGTTTTTACGCCAGAGTCATACCGGGCTTTCGGTGAAGTGCTTAGTGCACTTTTTGATGGGAACAAAAGTGTCATTCTGGAAGCGACCAACAGAACTCTTTCCGGGAAAACCATCGATGTCATAATCAACTTTTCTATTCCGACCGGCGAGACATCATTTGGAAACATGCTTGTCAGCATCATTGACAATACTGAGCGTAAACGTGTTGAAAAAGAGTTACAGTCACGTGAAGAACTGTATCGGACCATTTCCTCTGTTACCTCGGATTACGTATTCAAGTGCTCGCGAAAAGATGGCGAGCCTCTCCGGATTCAATGGCTGGCTGGAGCGGTTGAGGCAATTACTGGCTATTCTGAATCAGAAGTGCTTGCTATGGGGAGTTTGCTGAGCATTGTGCATCCGGGTGACGCAAAAAGCGTGGGTGCCCGTTTGTCGGCTACCAAGCTAGGTGACAGGTCAACGGCTAAGTACAGAATTATCAGCAAATCTGGCTCTATAAAATGGATCAACGAATATTATCACTGTGCTGAAGGGCGTATGGCGGGAGAACTCGTGTTTTATGGTGCAGCGCAGGATATAACGTTGCAGGAAGAGTTGCATGCACAATTTCTAAGAAAGCAACGCCTTGATTCACTTGGTGTGCTTGCGGGAGGGATTGCACATGATTTCAACAACATTCTCACCGGAGTAATGGGCAATATCTCTTTAGCGCAAGTGTACACCAGAGACCTGCACAAACGGAAGAGGGCCCTTCAAAACGCTGAAAATGCAACTGAACTGGCTGCAGGTCTGGCACGGCAGCTTCTTACTTTTGCGCGGGGAGGTCAGCCACTAAGGGGGAACGTCCCGGTTCACAAGCTTGTAAACGAGGTGCTTTCTTTTTCCCTGATGGGCTCGGCAGTCAAGGGGAGTATACGTATAAAAGATACCGTCCGGAGCATCGAAGGAGATGAGGGGCAACTGAATCAAGCTCTCACCAATCTGATAATCAACGCAGCACAGGCCATGTCTGCAGGTGGTTCCATTTGCATCCAGGCTGATACGGTTACCGTTGAAGCTGTAAACAGGTATGCCCTTAAACCAGGTCAATATGTAAAGATAGCGGTAACAGACTGCGGTTGCGGCATTCCTGCTCATAACCTTGACAGGATCTTTGACCCATTCTTTTCAACCAAGGCAGGCGGTACGGGGCTTGGGCTTACTACAGTTCACTCGATTGTGAGCCGTCATGGCGGAAGCGTAGAAGTTAACTCAACGGTCGGCGAGGGAACTACGTTCACGCTCTATCTTCCTGCAAGCGAATGTATTTTGTGAGTCCTGCAGTGGCAAAACGCCGGTTGACTATTCGTTGGGACAAGACACGTTCATAGGACGTACCGTCCTGGTAATGGATGTCGAGGAAAATATACCGTTCCTGTTTACGGAAATGCTGTGTTATTTGGGTTGCCGGGTGACGCCTTGTTCCACCGGTGAAGAAGCCGTATCTCTCTAAGCTTGAGCAAAAGAATCAGGGGCAATATTTCAAGCGGTGTTTCTGGATCTGACAGTGCCTGGCGGCATGGGCGGAGACGGTTCGGTAGATTCCTTTGATCCAAGCGCAAAACTGGTAGCTTCAAGTGGGTACATTTCCGGTGAAATATCTCGAATGAGCGGGAGCCAAATAAAGAAAATGTTTCAGCACTTGCCTCGAACGATTAATCTGCGTCTTTATTTCTGTGCATTCATTGTTACTGTAGTGGTGATTGCAACTCCGTCATTGAATTTCGCCGAGACTTCAGAAATTGCCAATGAAGCAGGAAATCTCAACAAATTAAGCCTTGAAGCCCTGATGGATCTCCAAATATCCTCCGTTTCCAGGAAGGACCAGAAACTGGCAAACGCTGCAGCAGCAGTATACGTGGTGACTCAGGAAGATATTCGCCATTCTGGCGCTACGAATATCCCCGATTTGTTGAGGCTGGTCCCCGGTGTCGAAGTTGCTAGAATGGATGCCAACAAGTGGGCGGTTTCCATCCGTGGTTCCAATGGCCGATTTGCCAACAAGCTGCTGGTTCTGATGGACGGCCGCAGCCTGTACACACCGCTATTTTCCGGGGTGTTCTGGGATGTACAGGATACCGTTCTGGAAGACATTGACCGTATAGAAGTGATCAGGGGCCCTGGCTCGGCACTCTGGGGCGCCAATGCGGTCAACGGAGTCATCAATATCATTACCAAGTCAGCGAGGCAAACCACCGGTTCACTTCTGAGCAGCGGAGTGGGGGCTGAGGAACGCGGGTTTGCCACCGCACGTTACGGTGCCAAGCTTGGTGATTTTACCGCCTTCCGGATTTATGGAAAGTATTTTGATCGGGATAGCAGCAAGGATCCCGACGGAAATAACGCGCACGATTCATGGGACATGTCGCGCGGAGGTTTCCGGATAGACAGCAATCCCACCAACAGAGATACTCTGACGCTGCAGGGAGATTGTTATAACGGTAGCCTTGGCGAGACCTACATCCTGTATCTGCCACCGTCTTTGTATCCTCCGGAGACGCTAGCTACGAAATCAAGGGTGCGTGGAGGTAACCTGCTTTCTCGCTGGCAGAGAACGCTGTCGGATACATCCAACCTTGAACTGCAGTTCTACTATGACCACACAGAACGGGACATGATCATACTTTCCGAGAAAAGGGACACCTTTGATCTGGATTTCAAGCACAGATTCGCCCTCGGTACGCTACACGACATTGTGTGGGGTCTGGGCTACCGTTTCAGCAGGGATAGATCTGGCAATGCCTTTACTGTGTCGTTTTCTCCACGGGACAAGAGCGACAACCTATTCAGCGCCTTTTTGCATGACGAGATAAGTCTTGTGCCGGACTGTCTTGCCCTTATACTTGGCACCAGGTTTGAACACAACGACTATTCCGGTTTTGAGTATATGCCAAACGGGCGGTTGCTCTGGACTCCAACAGAGCGTCAAACTTTGTGGGGAGCAGTGTCCCGGTCCGTTCGAACGCCATCGCGTGCCGACCGGGACATCCAGTACCGCCAACGGGCTTTTCCTACCGTATACGGCCCTGTTGTGGCTACTGTACTTGGTTCCGATGATTATAGGTCTGAAGACGTGTTTTCTTACGAGATCGGATATCGTGCGGAACCTATAAACCGGATGAATTTTGACATCGCGTTGTTTTACAATGATTATAGGCATATGCGTGCGATGAAAAGCGGCGACTTAATGCCCCCGTCCGCCACACGACCTTTCATAGTTATGCCGTTCTATACCAGTAATGATATGAATGGGAAATTCTATGGTATTGAAGCGGCTTCTGAGTGGAGACCTTTAGATTGGCTGCAGCTGCAGGTTGCTTACAGTCTACTGAAAGGCAGTGCCCGCGTCAATTCGAGCGATGATGTTTATTACAATCAAATCCTCAAGGGCAACCTTGAAGGGAGCAGCCCGCGCAACAAGTTTTCCTTCCGTACGGGTATTTCATTCGGGGGTGATGTCACTCTCGACCTGTGGCTGCGCGGTGCCGACCGGCTTGAAAGCATCGATGTCTACTCTGTCCCCGGCTATATTACCCTTGACGCGCGTTTGGCTTGGAAACCGTTTTCAGGACTTGAAATTGCGTTAGTGGGCAGGAACCTACTGCATGGTAGGCATCAGGAATTCATACCCGAACTTATCAACACAGTCTATTCAGAGGTGGAGAGAAGCGTCTATGGCAAGGTCACCTGGGAATACTGAGGAATGCATGCAGCCGTTTTGAGGGGTTCGCTCATTAACAACCACTCCTGAGCAGGGGGCTTTCTTTGCGTCAAATGAAATCAAAAACAAAACCTTTAGTCCTGGTCGCCGACGATGACTTGTCAATTCGGTTTCTGGTGCGGGAAACACTGGAGCAGGAAGGCTTTGCCGTTGAGGAGGTTGAAGACGGCATCCAGGTGTTGGCCGCGGCAAAGGACATCAAGCCAGACTTGATCATGCTGGATGTCGTCATGCCGGGAATCGACGGGTTTGAAGCATGTTCCAGAATACGCACCCTTGAAGGGGGGCGTGACGTCCCGATTATCATGATGACGGGGCTCGATGATCTGGACTCGGTGAAAAAGGCTTATGGCGCTGGAGCTACGGACTTCATAACAAAGCCCATAAACTGGTCCCTGATGAGTTACCGGGTGCAGTATGTGCTGCGTTCCAGCAAGGCTTTTGCGGATCTCAAGCTGAGCGAGGCACGCCTCGCCGAGGCTCAGAGTATCGCCAAACTGGGCAACTGGGAAATTGACATGCGCACTGGCGTGACGTACTGGTCAGACGAAATTTACCAGATATTGGGCACCACGTATGCTGAAGGACGTGAAGCCTCCCACGAGTCTTTCATTAATGCAGTACATCCACTTGACAGGGATAGGGTTGCCACCGTGATACGCGATGCCCTTGCCGATGGAAATGGTTTCTCCTTTGACTGCCGCATCGTCATTGCGGACGGCCGGGAACGCTCGATCCATTCCGAGGCGCTCATTAACAGGGATAACGAGGGCCGGCCGACCGAAACGGTCGGCTACTGTGAATCGGCATGCAATAATGACCCACTTTGTGGGGTAATCGGCGTCCAAAATTGACCCACCCCAGCATCTATCTCCATACTCGCGGAATCATCCGAGAGAGGAGACCCCGAAAGGAGATGCTGAT
>POSG01000032.1 GCA_003314535.1 Geobacter sp. | reverse complement strand
TAGGCGGCCATGCCCTTCAGGCCGTAGATGAGGATCTCGATGGCGGAGCGGATGTCCTCGTTCTCGTGCAGCCCGAGGATGCCGTACTGCTCCCCCTGCTTCACCAGGTCGGCAGCGGGCGCCCAGGCAGCGGGGCCTTCTGCGAACTGGCGTGCCTTGATGCCGTTTGCCTTTGCAAAGGCATCCTCGTAGAGCGCCCTGGCCTTCTCCTTCATCTCGAAGCATTTTTTTATGGTCGCTTCCAGCCTGGCCGGATCGAAGTCCACGTTGGTGACGGTGGAGAACAGGCCCTCCAGCATGAACACGTCGATGGCCGGGTCTTTTGCGCCGAATTTACGGGCTTTATCGGCAAAGAAAGCCATTCCTTTCAGTCCATACAGCAGGTTGTCCTGCAGGGCTGCAACCTCGGGTTTCTTGCCGCACACGCCCATTATGTCGCATCCTATACCCTTGGCCGCCTGCTCGCACTGATGACAGAACATGTTTTGCCTCCTTGTTGGTTTTTGTCAATTGCACCTGTTTTTTTTGAAGTGTTTTTCCGTCTGATGTGTACGACTATACCGACAAATTGAAGGCAAACATTGATTTGCATCAAGAAACTTGGAAAAACAGGGGGGAGTTATGCGAATAAAAGTGGTTTCCGTCTTGAGGTTCAGCTATTGCCTGGCTGGATCACTGCGTACTTTGTGTGGTTCTTCCCGTCGATTTTAGCCGAATACATGGTCGATTCAGCGAGCCCGATCATTTCGTCCACTGATGATGGCGGCCTCGTGAAGGTCACGACCCCGATGCTGAAGGTCAGTTGCGTTCGATTAACCGCCGCTGCCTGTGACAACTTTTCAATTACCCTCTCCATGGAGGATTTTGCCTGATCAGAAGAGGTGTCAGGAAAAAGGATTGCAAATTCATCTCCTCCCAAACGGGCAACCTTGTCGTTTTTTCCCAGACTCCAATTGATGGTCTTTGCAATGAGACGCAACAACTCATCGCCTGCTATGCGCCCCAATTTATTGTTCAATGCCTTGAAATCATCCAGGTCTAAATAGGCGATGGAAAGCTGGCGGCTGAATCTTCGGGATCTTGTTATCTCGCTGTCGGCATACTCAAAAAAAGATTTGCTGTTTGAAACTTCGGTCAAAAAATCTGTTCGGGCGTAGAGTGTTTCCCTTCGCAGGACGGTTTTGACTTTATGCAGACCGTACATGAAAATGAGAAAATATCCCAGGGTAATCAATGAGTTCCAGTAAACAAGGTAGGTATCGGCGGTTGTATTCTGATCAGTGTAGGAGTCGAAAAAGTATATCAATGCGCAGGCAATTGACGATAGAATCCCGTTTTGTAAGCCTGTATGCCAGGTAATGATTCCTATCGGGACCAGGTAGAATATTGAAACGGGAAAACTTCCGGTCAGGTAATCGAGAAATCCGATGATAATGATGGTCAGAATTCCCAGAACGAGTGGTATGAAATTGGATCTCATATGGAAAAAAGCGGCTAACCCCACAAATCATCTCCCCTGAGAAATTTGACTCATGTTACTGGCTGGCGAACTCAATCCTTCCTTCAAAAATGATTCTTCCCCCGGCTTCAGGAGATCGATCTTGAGACCGATCTGTGAGTCCCCTATGTTTTGAGCAACCTTTTCCGAGTATTAATTATTTTGCAGAAACGACTCAACAGGCAATTTGTTGACAACTACAATTATAGACAGCAATTCGGATTTGTCAGAAATTGGCTTCTGATTCTTCATTGTCCTCATGGTGGAATCGGTGCAGAAACCTGTGAATTGTGGGTGCGGTTATGATGCCTATTGCAACCAGCACTGCAAGCCCGGAATACAGGGCATAGAATCCGGCGAAAATTTTACCCGGCGTGGTCTGCAGAGGTGAAACCGGTCCCATCCCGCCAAGGATCATGGATGCATTGAGGAACGAGTCTATCCATGTGAGTTTCTCAAGGAAATGATACCCGCAGATGCCGGCTAATAATGATCCTGCGATGAAGGATAACGCAAAGCCGGAGTAACGGATCTGCCGGCAGATGAACTGCGGGCGGGGCAGGAGAGGGTCCCTCATGTGCTCGAATCTTCGCGGACGATTTCTTTTGCCTTTCTTTACGTTACTCATGGAGGAGGTTCCTTTGGATCTTTCTGGTCCGTATTCGATGTGCTGTCTTCTTGCCTGGCTTTACAGCATCCCCTCTGCCGTGAAACTGACAAAGCCGCCGTCACCGATTATGATGTGGTCCAGCACCTTTACCCCCATCAGTTCGCCGGCATCCTTCAGCCTGCGGGTGACCTCCCGGTCTTCCCGGCTCGGTGTGGGGTCGCCTGAGGGATGGTTGTGGACGAGGATGATCGCTGCAGCGGATTCCCTGACTGCGGGGCTGAACACTTCCCTTGGGTGGACGATGCTCTGGTTCAGGGACCCTTCGGATATGCGTACTTCCCGCAGGATGCGGTTCTTGCCGTCCAGAAGCAGTGCCATGAAATACTCTTTGCGCCGGTCCCGCAGGCGGTGGTGATAGTGCCGGTAGACCTGTTCCGGCGAGGTGAACCGTTCCCCGTTCATCAGGCGGTCGGTATTGAGGCGGGAGGCAATTTCCAGGGAGGCTTTTATGGCCGCCGTCTTTGCCGGCCCGGTTCCTTTCAGGCGGCCGATTTCGGCAGTCGTCGCCGATGCCAGGTTCCTGAGGCTTCCGAACTCCTGGATGAGCTGGCGGCCCAGGTCGACTGCGCTCTGGCCGGTTGATGGCGTGCCGGTGCCGATGATCAGCGCCAGCAGTTCCGCCTCGCTCAGGGATTCGGCGCCCTGCCTGAAGAGCTTTTCACGGGGCCGCTCATCTTCGGGCCAGTGCTTGATTCCGCCAACCATGAACCATGCTCCCGCTCTGCGTTAAACGCGATGAAAAACACTGCCAAATGATTAGAACACACTCATTCCAGGCTTTGTAGCACGGATCGGCTTATAGTGGAAGTGAATTATAACTTGTTTCCGTCCGGAAACTCCTGGTAATGGCTGACAAGGGCCGGAGCGGGGCTTTCGAGGAGATCGTGATACGGCTTCAGTACAAGATCTCGATAACCGGGAAAGCGCTTGAAACCAGTGAAAGCTCCGGCCAGCGAGTCATGAGTTGACAGATTATCACGAGCTACGAGGAAGTTCTGCTCCGGCCCCGGAGAGACTTTCCGGATGGAATCTAACTTGAAATGCTGTCCCCCGGTTCAGGAAAGAGCGATGAAGGAGAGGGCGGCCACTCCGGTCAGCAGTCGGTACCACACGAAAGGATAAACGGTGTGGTTCTGGACGAACTTGAGAAGGAACGCTACTCCAAGGTAGCCGAAGAATGCCGAGGTGGCAACCCCGACGAGAAGCGCCGGCGTTTCCCCCGGCGGAATGCCGTGGACGGCGAGATGTGCCAGCTTGAGAACGGCTGCACCCGCAACTATCGGCAATGACAGCAGAAAGGAGAAGCGTGCGGCAGTTTCCCTGGTGAACCCCAGGAACAGCGCTGCCGTTATGGTGATACCGGAGCGCGATACGCCAGGCACGAGGGCCAGGCACTGGGCAAGACCGATAACCATTGCGGCTTTCAGGTCGATCCGGTTCATCATCCATTTTTTGGCGCCCAGGTGGTCGGAAAGGGCGAGGATCAGGCCGAAAAGGATGAGGAATACGGCGATTATGGCGGGGCTCGAGCGGAATACGGCTTCTATGGGTTCTTCGAAGAACTTGCCCACGATGGCGGCTGGAATTGTTCCGGCGATGATGTAAAATGGCAGCAGCTCCCTGCGTGCGGCATGTTTCCCTGAGCGGATGCCTTGGCAGAAATCTTTCACCAGCTCCATGATGTCCCGGCGGAAATAGGTGCAGAGGGAGATCAGGGTGCCGAGATGGAGTGCCACATCAAAGGTGAGCCCTGATTCGGGCCATTTGAATGCCCAAGGAATGAGTATCAGGTGGGCGGAACTGCTGATGGGCAGAATTTCTGTCAATCCCTGGAGAGTTCCCAGTATGGCGGCGTGTAGCGTATTCACTTGATATTGCTCCATTTCATGAGGATAAGATTAGCCATTGGACACAATAAAGGATTTTAGCCGGAAAAAACAAGGCAAAAGGTGGCCGGCGCCGTTTCGTGACCCGGTTTTTACATTTTTGTAGGATGAAAGCAAAAAATATGCTATCAGTAGGAGATTTTAGCAAATTGCCATGCCGTCATGACCGGCATCGGAGGAACCCATGTTCGGACTTATGCCCAAGGAAGAGAAATTCTTCGTTTTGTTCAAGGACCTGGCGCGCAACATCGTTGTGGGAGCGGAGCTTTTCAAAGAGCTGCTTGATGACTTCAGCGACCCGGTTGCCAGTCAGAAACGCATCAAGCAGATCGAGCACAACGGCGACATCCTGACTCACGACATCGTTAAAAAGCTGAACAAGAGCTTTATAACCCCCTTTGATCGCGAAGACATCTACGCGCTCTCAGGTGCTTTGGACGACATTCTCGACCTGATCGACGCCTGTTCCCAGCGTTTCGTGATGTATAACATAGAACAGCCCACTTCAACTGCCAAGGAGATGGCGTTCCTCATTCTCAAGTCCTGCCATGCGCTTGAGGGTGCTATCTCGCTTCTGGGAGGAAATCTCGACCAGATGAACCGCTACTGCGTCGAAGTTAATTCACTGGAGAATGAAGCCGACCGGGTCTGCCGCGAGGCCATCAGCCGACTGTTCGACGAGGAGAAGGACCCGATTCAGCTCATAAAATGGAAGGAGATTTACGAGACTCTGGAAAGGGCCTGCGACAAGTGCGAGGACGCTGTCAACATTCTGGAAAGCGTGGTCCTGAAAAATGCTTGACGTGACACTCATTCTTTTCCTGCTCGTGGTGGTGGCGGCATTGGTCTTCGACTTCATCAACGGGTTCCACGATACAGCCAACGCCATTGCAACCAGCATCTCCACCCGTGCCCTATCACTTCGCACTGCAATCATCATGGCGGCGGTGCTCAACTTCGTCGGCGCCATGGTGTCGACCAAGGTGGCGACAACCATCGGCAAGGGTATCGTCGATCCTGCCCATACAACCCAGATGGTCGTGCTTGCAGGCATTGTCGGAGCAATCATCTGGGACATCGTAACATGGTACTTCGGGCTTCCGTCATCATCCTCCCATGCGATAATAGGCGGCATCATGGGTGCGGTCATCGCTCATGCCGGCACTTCGGCTCTGCACTTGGAGGGATTGAAGAAGATCATCATGTCGCTGTTCATTTCTCCCGTTCTCGGCACTGCCATGGGCTTCCTGGTCACGGTGTTTTTCTTCTGGCTCCTGCGCAACCGCTCCCCCCACGGTGTGAGCAAGGTGTTTCGCAAGTTGCAGATGGTTTCCGCCGCTATCATGTCTTTTTCCCACGGCGCCGCTGACGCACAGAAATCGATGGGGGTCATAACAATGGCGCTTTTGAGCTATGGAGTCATACCCGCATTCGTCGTTCCGACGTGGGTGAAAGTGGCGTGCGCTTTGGCGATGGCTTTTGGTACCGCTATCGGGGGATGGCGGATCATCAAGACAGTGGGCAGGGACTTCGTGAAACTCTATCCCATAAACGGATTCTCGGTGGACTTCGCAGCTTCGTCGGTCAATCTGGGGGCGGCGGCGCTGGGCCTTCCCACAAGCACCACCCATGTCATCACTTCCGCGATTCTCGGCGTCGGCCTTTCAAAGCGGGTTTCCGCGGTTAACTGGCAACTGGCCTACCGCATCGTCTGGGCGTGGGTGCTCACAATCCCCGCTTCTGCAACCGTTTCCTACATTACCTACCAATCATTGAGTCCGCTCCTGGGCAAATAACCGGCCGTAATTCAATCTGCAGGGGTCGATGACTTTTGTCGGAAGCAGTCCGGATTGCCGGGCCGTAGCGCGGTGACATTTACTCAAGTTCTTCACCCGTCACTTCCATTTCTTCCGTTTGCTCGTTCAACATGTCGTCCTTGCGCCGGAAGCGCACGATCAGGTAGTAGAGCAGTGCATAGGATACCAGGGCGGCCATGAAACCGATGAGGGATGTTCCGATGAGGAGTGGCATTCCGTGGGAATTGAGCAGCTCGATGGCGAAGTCCAGGTTCAGGTCCTTGAGGACCAGGTGCTGGGGGGGGCGGCCGAGGATCGCTTCACCCAGTTCGTAGCTGGCCACGAGTACCGGGAATACGGTCAGCGGATTGTTAACCCATGCGCCGGTAATGCAGGTTACCTTGTTTACCCGCAGCAGGAATGCCGCGACGATGGCCATGGGGGTGTGCAACCCGAAAAAGGGTGTGAAGCTGATGAAGACCCCGACCGCGAACCCGGCCGAAATATGACCGGGATGACTGTCCAGGGAAAGGATCACCCGCAGTCGTTTCTTCCATTTTTCCTTGTCGATCAATCAAGCCTCCAAATCCCGAACGGCACCAAGTCTAAAGCCCGCTCTCCGGGTTTGTCAACCGTTTTCCCCCAATCCCCCTTCCCGGCCGACCCTCCTGCGAGAATTTGCTTGCCGGCGATCCAGCTTGAGCAACGCGCCCCATTTTCTTGACATCTTCCCATAGTGTTTTACATAAAATACATTATGCTCGGATCCGATTATATTCCATCCAATCCCCTTTTCCGATCTGGAAACCTGTATAGTTTATCTTATGGAGTTTGCGGATGGACACGAATTCGTCTGGAGGTGGCTTGGTGAAGGCAATGTTCATGCTTATAGCTGTAACGCTCCTGTTTCCATCCTTGCCGTGCGCACGGGAAGGGACCGTTACCGTCAAGGAAGCCATTACCCTTGCGCTTGGACGGAACAACCTGCTCAGGGCCGCGGAACAGCAGAAATCCGCTGCTGAACACGGTGTCGCCGTCAGCCGGAGCCGATATTTCCCGAGGCTATTCCTCGATGAAAATTTCTCGGCATCCAATTCCCCTACCCGAGTCTTCATGATGAAACTCGACCAGGGCCGTTTCTCCCAGAATGATTTTGCCATCGGCAACCTGAACAACCCCTCGACAACCACTGACTTCAGAACAGCTTTCACCCTTGAACAGCCTGTCTTCGATTTGTCGATCTTGTACGGGACCGAAGCTGCGAAGAAGGAAGCGGAAGAAAAAGGTTTTGCCGTGGAGATGCGCCGGGAGGAGATCGGGTTCAGGGTGTTTGCGGCTTATCTTGAGGTGCAGAGGTCCCGGGCGCTGCACTCCGCGGCGGAAAGGGCGGTGCTTGATGCCGGGGAGCACCTGAGACTGGCGCGGGTGAGGGGAAAGGCCGGAACCGGCCTGAAATCCGACGAGCTGCGGGCGGCGGCATTCCTGGCGGAGGCCGAGCAACAGGAGATCACGGCGAGAAACGACCTGTCTCTTGCCGGGATGAGGCTGGCCCTGGCAACCGGCGCAAAGGCCGGTGAGTCCCTCGATATCTGCGAGGCAGTATCCGGGTTGTCGCTTGACGCGGAAAAGACGGATTTCATTGCTGTCGCCCTGGCGAACCGCAAAGACTTGCGGGAAATGGAAAAAGCCGTGGAAAAGGCGGGGGTGGGGGTGAAAATGGCGAAGAGCGCTTTTTTCCCAACCCTTTACGCCGGCGCAACTTACCAGATGAACGACCGGGATGTGGCGTTCGGCAGGAGCAACGACGCCTGGATGGCCGGAGTGAACCTTCGCTGGGAGCTGTTCGACGGGCTGCGGCGTTTTGACGAGCATGCGCGGTCCAGGGCGCTGGAAAGCTCCGGCCAAGAGTATCTGGAGCAGCAGGCCAAGGAAGTGGACCTTCAGGTCCGGGAGAGCCTCCTGCGCCGGGAGGAAGCCGCAAAAAGGCTTTTCGTGGCCCGGGCAGCCTGCCTGGATGCAGAGGAGGGAGTGCGCCTGATTTCGAAACGCTTTGCCAACTCGCTCGCCACCCTCGTGGAGGTGCTGGACGCCCAGACATCCCTTAACCGGGCCAGGGCTTCAGTGGTGGAGAACGAGACCGGATACGCCCTGGCGACCGCCCGGCTCTGGTTCAGCGCGGGGATTTTTCTCAGGGAGGTCATGAAATGAAAAGACGCGGAAGGGTAAACGCCTGCCTGCTTGCCGTTGCCCTGTTGTTGGGTGTGTGGGGGTGCGGCAGGGAAAAGACGGCTCCCTCGGAAATGCTTCCGGCCATACGGGGGGCCACGGTCGAAAGGGTAGTGCCGACGGATATCCCTGCCCGGCTGGAAGCGTCCGGCACGGTAAGGGCGCGAAATACCGCAACCCTAAGTGCCAGGATTGCCGGGACAGTGCGCAAGGTTCTGGTGAAAGAAGGTGACCATGTGCAACGCGGCAAATTGCTGGCGACTCTGGATGCCATGGAGAGCACTGCGGGGGCGGCCGGGGCGGAATATGCTGTGGAAGAGGCCCTCGCCCGCAAGAAGCTGGCTGACGTCACCTTCGAGCGGTTTTCCCGCCTTTACGATGAACAGGCCGTCACCCTTCAGGAACTGGACACGCGCAGGGCCGAGCGGGACATGGCAGACCGAGCGCTGGCCCGGGCGCGGGAGGCTGCGCGGGCCAGCGGAGCCGTTGCCGGTTACACGAAAATTGCCGCACCCCTGAGCGGAATCGTTTCGGGCAAATCAATCGATGCCGGGGCTACGGTTTTCCCCGGCATGCCCCTGATCACGCTGGAGGAAGAGGGACGGTATTGGCTCGAAGTCAACGCGCCCGAAACGCTTCTGGGCAAGGTCGGGATCGGGCAGGTGCTGCCGGTTTCTCTGGGAGGAATCGACAGGCAGATCACTGGCAGGGTTGCGGAAATAGTGCCGAAGGTGGACCCGGTGAGCCGCACCTTCATCGTCAAGCTGGAGATCCCGCCGAAAGGGGTCCGTTCGGGGCAGTTCGGCCGGGCTTACTTCCCCCTTGGCGGGAAAAAAGGCATCACTGTTCCGGCATCGGCGATCGTGGAGCGTGGCCAGCTCACCTCGGTGTGGGTGGTGGATTCGCGGAACATCGCACGAATGCGGCTGGTCAAACCGGGTGAGACTTACGGCGATCGTGTCGAGATCCTGGCCGGCCTTGCCGATGGTGACAGGATCGTCACCGGTGGGAAGGAAAAAGTGACCGAAGGCGCGCGGATGGAATAAGCGGTAAATACCTGTGGTTGGAGTTTTTCATGAAGAATTTCGGTTTCGCCGGCAAAATCGCCCATGCTTTCATCGATTCGAAACTGACCCCGCTCCTTGTCGGGGCTGCGCTGCTGCTGGGCCTGTATGCGGTGATGGTCACCCCCCGCGAGGAAGAGCCGCAGATCGTTGTGCCTATGGTCGATATCTTCCTCCCGCTGCCCGGCTCCACGCCCAAGGAGGTGGAAGAGCGGGTGGTGAAGCCCATCGAGGGGAAGATGTGGGAGATCAGGGGCGTGGAGTATGTCTATTCCATGAGCAGACCGGACATGGGAATCGTCACGGTGCGTTTCCTGGTCGGCGAGGACATGGAAAAGTCCCTGGTCGATCTTTACAACAAGTTGATGAGCAACCGCAATGTGCTTCCGCCGGGAGCCGGGGAACCGCTGGTGGTGCCGAAATCCATCGACGACGTACCCATAGTCACCCTGACCCTGTGGTCGGACCGCTACGATCACTATACGCTTCGCCGGGTGGCAAGGGAACTGTGCGACAACCTGAAAAAGAGCGCCGAAGTCGCCGAGACCGGGATCAAGGGGGGATTGCGCCGGGAGTTGAAAGTGCGTCCCGATTCGGGAAAGCTTGCAGCCTACGGCCTGTCGCCGATGCACGTCATCGGCGCCCTGCGCAAGGGCAATGTTTCGGTCCGGTCCGGCGAATTTCCCGGCGGCAACCGGGAATACCTGGTCGATGCCGGAGAGTACCTGGCCAGCGCCGATGCGGTGCGGAGGCTGGTGGTAAATGTCCATGAAGGCAGGCCGGTCTTTCTCTCCGACGTGGCGGACATCCGGGACGGCCCTGAAGATGCGAGCCAGTATGTTTTCTTCGGGCTTGGGCCTGCGGCCGGGAAGAAAGGTATCTCGGGAAACCGCCTGGAGAGCTATCCGGCGGTCACCGTTTCGGTGGCGAAGCGCAAAGGGGCGAACGCCACCCTGGTCGCTGAGGACCTGCTGCGCCGTGTGGAGCTGCTGAAGGGCAAGGTAATTCCCTCCGACATCCAAATAACCGTGACCCGTAACTACGGAGAGACCGCAAAGGAAAAAAACAACGAGCTCCTGTTCCACATGTTCCTGGCTGCCATCTCGGTTACCATGCTGATCGCCCTGTTCATGGGCTGGCGCGCCGGCGTCGTGGCGGCCGTCGCCATTCCCGTGACCCTGGCCCTGACCCTGTTCGTCTTCTCCCTGACCGGCTATACCCTCAACCGGATAACCCTGTTTGCCCTGATATTTTCCATAGGCATCCTGGTTGACGACGCCATCGTGGTCATCGAGAACATCCACCGCTATTTCACCACCACCGCCCTGAGGCCCTTCGATGCGGCGGTGCAGGCGGTCGACGAGATCGGCAACCCCACCATGCTGGCCACGGTAACGGTCATCGCTTCGGTGCTGCCCATGGCTTTCGTCTCCGGGCTGATGGGGCCCTACATGCGGCCGATCCCGGTCGGGTCGAGCATGGCTATGCTGTTCTCGCTCTTGGTCGCATTCATCGTGACTCCGTACTTTTCCCTCCGCCTGCTCAGGGGAACCCATGCCGGCGCCGGCGAAGAGGCGTGGCTGATGGCTTTTTACCGGAAAGTTATGGGACCCCTGATCCACGACCGGAGGTTGAGATACGTTTTTCTCGCCACGGTTGCGGTGCTGCTGGTCATCTCCTGCTCGCTGCTCTATTTCCGCCTGGTAACGGTCAAGATGCTTCCCTTCGACAACAAGAGCGAACTGCAGGTGATGGTCGACGCCCCGAACGGGACGGCCCTCGAAGGGACGGCCCGCCTGGTGTCGGAGCTGGGGGACGCTTTGCGCACGGTTCCCGAGGTGACAGATTTCCAAAGTTACATCGGCATAAGCGCGCCGTTCAACTTCAACGGCCTAGTGCGCCATTACTACCTGCGCGAAGGGGCGAACCTGGCCGACATCCAGGTCAACTTCACGGCAAAGTCGGAGCGCTCGGCGCAGTCCCACGATATTGCCATGCGCATCCGGCCGATGCTGAAAGGTATTGCCGACCGTTACGGCGCGCGCATCAAGGTTGCCGAGATACCTCCCGGGCCGCCGGTCCTTTCCACGCTGGTGGCGGAGGTCTATGGGCCTGAAATGGCAACGGGAATCGACGTCGCACGCCGGATCAAGGATGTCTTTGCCGCTACCGACGGGGTGGTGGACGTGGACTGGTACCTGGAAGACGACCAGGCACGGTACGGTTTTGTGGTTGACAGGGAAAAGGCTGCCCTCTCCGGTGTATCCGCCGATGATGTGGCCGGAACCCTGCGCGCGGCGCTTGCGGGGATGGACGCCGGACTGCTCCACCTGCCCCGGGAGAAGGAGCCGGTCCTGCTGAACGTGCGCCTGCCGGTCGCCCAGAGGAGTTCTGTCGAGGCGCTTTCTTCGATCCATGTCCCATCGCCGCGCGGAAGCGTCCCGCTTTCCCAGCTGGTGCGGGTGAGCAGCGGGATCGAGAACAAGAGCATTTACCGCAAGAACCTGAAGAACGTCATATATGTCACGGGTGATGTGGCGGGGAAAATCGAGTCGCCGGTGTACGCAATTCTGCAGATGGGAAGGGAGCTTGACAAAATCAGTCTTCCCGGAGGAATCAAGGTAGAGCAGTCTTTTACCAGGCAGCCCTGGAGCGAAGAAAAACCGGCTGTCAAATGGGACGGCGAGTGGCATATCACCTACGAGGTATTCCGCGACCTGGGAATAGCTTTTGCCGCGGTTATGGTACTCATTTACGTGCTTGTGGTGGCATGGTTCAGGGACTTCATCACTCCCCTGGTGATCATGGCGCCAATACCGCTTACCCTGGTCGGCATCCTGCCGGGACATGCCCTGTTCGGCGCATTCTTCACCGCAACCAGCATGATCGGCTTCATTGCCCTGGCCGGCATCATAGTGCGCAACTCCATCATCCTCATAGATTTCGTCGAATTGCGCCGCAGCGAAGGGATGGCGCTGGACGAGGCGGTCATAGACGCCGGAGCAGTGCGCTTCCGGCCCATCCTGCTGACTGCTGCCGCGGTCGTTGTGGGCAGCTTCGTCATCGTCTTCGACCCGATCTTCCAGGGGCTTGCGATCGCTCTCATGTGCGGCGAGATCGCGTCGACCAGCCTGTCCATGCTCGCCATACCGGTACTGTACTACCTGTACCAGTCATGGAAGGAACGGCGGGGCGGGAGAAGTGCGGCGTGACCCCCTCACCCGGGCTTAGCCCGCCCTCTCCCTTGAGGGAGAGGACAGGTTAAAAGCCTTCTCCCTCAAGGGAGAAGGAGCCCCGAAGGGGCGGATGAGGGGGGGCGGAACCGGGATACTGCGCCTTTCAGGAAGCAAATATAAACATCACCTGTTTTTGGAGGATAGTTCCGAATTTTGATAAAGGGAGGCTAAGATGTACATTGACAGGCTTCTGAGAATCATCGCCGGTGCGTTCATACTTCTTTCTGTCGCGCTGGCAGTGAAGGTCAACCTCAACTGGCTCTGGTTCACCGCCTTTGTCGGCCTGAACCTTCTGCAGTCGGGCTTCACCAACTGGTGCCCCATGATGACCATTCTGAAAAAGCTTGGAGTTCCGGATTTGCCGGACCGGCATGGTGCGCAGTAGCCGCCGGCTTATGAAAAAAGGGCGACCGCGCACGGTCGCCCAAGGAGGGGAAAAAGGGAAGACGTCCCACAGCTTATCTGTCGGCCGGCTTCTTTCTTTCTCACTGCAAGGTTTTCCTTCATAAATTGTGCCGAAGGATTTGCTGGCCGGTTGTCCGGGTCGTCAGGCGAGATTGCGTGTGAAGAAAGCTGGAAATGCTGGAGTTGTTGGAATACGGGCGCCCTGTGGAAAACCCGGAGACGTCCCCGCTGGCAAGAAAATGCGGTGGCAAACGGCCGGAACTGCCTGTTTTGCGGGCAGAGCCGGCCGTTTTTTTGTGCACGGTGCTGCAAGGAGCGTTCAGATCAGATCGATTAAGGCCTTTACAGTCTTTTCGATACCGTCCGCGGTTTCGCCAATGCTCTTTGCCAGCATGTAGGCGGGAGTCGAAACGATCTTGTTCTTTTTGTCCACCACGAACTCCCTGACCGGGCATTCCACGTGCCTGCTGCCGGTCTGGTTGATTGCCGCTGCTGTCCCGGCATCGTTGCCGATGGTGAGCTTGGGGGCGTATTCCCTGCCGAGTGCGGCCGCGACCAGCGCCGGCGCGATGCATATGGCGCCGATGGGCTTCCCTGCGCCGGCCATTTCCCGCACGAGGCGAGCTACTTCCGGCTGGATGGTCGCCCCGGCACCCTTGGCTGCGAAATCGCACAGGTTCTTGGCCGCGCCGAAGCCGCCGGGAAAGATCACGGCATCCAGGTCAGCCTCTTTTACGTTCTTTATGTCCTTGATATTCCCACGGGCTATGCGCGCCGACTCCACCAGCACGTTCCGCTTCGCTCCGGTTTCCTTCATCGTGAGGTGATTTACCTCGTCAAAATCCGTGTCCGGGGCCATGCAGACGGCTTCAGCCCCATACTTGTCGATCGCCAGCAGGGTGAGAACCGCTTCGTGTATCTCGCTTCCGTCGCGCACCCCGCACCCTGAAAGAACCACGCCGATTTTCTTCTTCATGGGGACCTCCTTTGCCGATTCCGGTTTGATTTTCCAATTGTAGGCCGAATCCTTCCAGCGCGCAACAGCGGCGGCATTTATGAAAAGGTGCCGCGTCGGTTTGCTCCGGGAACGCGCTGGACACTACTGTACAAGCATGGCGATGCTGAATGCGATCATGGATACTATCGTGCCCACGCTGATGCAGGCCACGGCAAGATCATTATCGAGCCGGTACTGCAGCGCAAGGATGCTTGTGGTCAACGCAGGCGGCATGGCCGACTGCGTGATGGTTACCTCGTACGGTAGGCCGCTCTTTCCAAGAGCGTGGAATATGGCAAAAAGAATCGCCGGCAAAATCAGCATGCGCACCAGGAGGCACAGCACCAGCGGCTTATGGTCGCGCAGGGCCGTGAGCCGAACCCTGAAACCGATGATGAAGATAGTGAGCGGAAGCGTCGTCCAGCCAACAGCCTTCAGAAGCTGGGCCGCCGGGCCCGTTACCGTGTAGCCGGCCCCATTTACGGCCAGTGCCGCCAGCAGGGCAATGAGGGGAGGGAATTTGACGGCATGGCGAAGGCTTTTCCTCCCGCCGGCAATCAGGAAACCGATGGATACGAAAACCGGGAACATTCCCATCTGGTCATAGATAACGGCATAAGAGAGGCCTGTCGCACCGTACAGGGCGAATACAAAGGGATATCCGAGGAAAGCCGTGTTCGGGAACATCGTGACCAGCATGAACACGCGGAGTCTCGCCCCTTCGAGGGAGATCGCCTTCCCGACCAGGAACGCCGCGGCTGCGCCCGCCAGCATCACAACCCAGGCGATTATGGCGATATCGAAATGGGCGTTTTCCAGGTCGAGGCCGCTGATGGTCATGAGCGTGAGGCAGGGGAGGGACACCGTTACCACATAGCTCACCAGCATTCCCATGTGTTTTTCACGGACCAAACCGTTCCTGCGCAGGATCATCGCCAGGCAGAAGATGCCGGTGATCAGAATAATCTTGTCCATTGCTGTGTCGTGTTCCTTCCGGTAGGAGGGGTCGATTCATGCATGCTGAAGAGCTTGAGCCAATGTCCGGCGAATGGCTGAAAGCCTGCTTACCAGAAAAAAGAGAGTATGGAAAGCAAAAAAAGCCGGATCTCCGCAATCTGAAGAAACGTTCCCCCGCTTTCTTCAGCCTCCCTGACTGTCGGGCACGTGGCAGCCGTTGATATTACAGGCAAAGCTGAAGCTGTACAGGGGAAATAGCATTGACATCCCGGCAGTTTTTGGCTACCCTTACCCTGATTTACTGAATGTGGATCGTCAAATCCTGTGAGGTTTTAATGCCAGTGTTTCGTTCCTTAGTGGCCCTTGTCCTCGTGGCCGGGATCTTCTTCCTGCAAGGATGCGAAAAAAAAGACCGGAATCTCTATTATGAATCAAGCCGCAAAGGGTCGGCGGAGGCGCCGGTAAAGGAAGTGCCCAAGGACATTCTCGCGGCCCAGCAGGCGTTTACCACGCTTGCGCAGAAGGCAACCCCGGCGGTTGTCAATATTTCGACCGTCAGCAGAAAGAAAGTCGAACAACCCTTTTTCCAGTTCTCCCCGTTTTTCGACGATTTCTTCGGTGAGCGTTCACGTCCCCAGTATCGCCGGGAAACAAGCCTTGGATCCGGTTTTCTGATCAACAAGGACGGCTACATACTTACCAACGACCATGTGGTTCGTGATGCGGAAACCATAAAAGTCAAGCTGTCCAACGACAAGGTCTATGATGGTAAGATCGTGGGCGAAGACCCGAAGACCGACCTGGCTGTTATCAAGATCAACGCCAGGGAACCATTTCCGTTCGCGGTCCTTGGCGACTCGGACAAGCTCCGGGTCGGGCAGTGGGCAGCGGCCATAGGCAATCCCTTCGGGCTCGACCGGACCTTCACCGTGGGCGTGATCTCGGCTACCGGGCGCGCCAACATGGGGATTGAAACCTACGAGGATTTCATCCAGACCGATGCTTCGATCAACCCGGGGAACTCCGGCGGCCCTCTTCTCAACATCTACGGCGAGGTCATCGGCATAAACACCGCCATCGTTGCTGCGGGCCAGGGGATCGGGTTCGCCATCCCCATAAACATGGCCAAACATGTCGTGGAACAGCTGGTCAGCAAGGGGAGGGTCAGCAGAGGTTGGCTGGGTGTCTCGATACAGCCGGTATCGGATGAACTCGCCGCCAGTTTCGGGATGAAGAAGGCTGTCGGGGCCTTGGTAAACGGTGTAATTGAAGGCGGCCCTGCAGCCAGGGCAGGAGTCCGGCAGGGTGATGTGATAACCGGTATCGACGGCCGGGAAGTCAAGGATGTCCAACAGCTCCAGCGGATGGTGGCGGATACTCCCATCGGCAAGAAAGTGGAATTGACCGTTTTCCGGGAGGGGAGGCAGCTCAGGCTCCAGCTTGTGCTGGGGAACGCTGAGAGCGCCGGCGCACGCCAGGCAAAGCCTGAAGAGCAGCCTTCCGTGTGGTTCGGCATGACGGTCGATGACCTTCCCCGTGAACTGCGGATGCGCGGCATGAGCGGAGTCTTCATCTCCGGCATTGACCCCGATGGCGCCGCTGCAGAGGCCGGGCTTCAGAGGGGGGATATCGTCCTATCGATCAATGGCCGGAAGATCGCAACCGTTCCCGATTACAACAGGGCTGTCAGCGAGAGCAGCAAGAAGGGTAGTGCCGTATTCCTCATACGGAGAGGGAACTCCAGTATTTACTTCGTATTGAAGACACGATAGTTGGTTTCCATCCGGAAAGGGTGCTTTTCCGCCCTGGCTGTGTCAATCCGCGGGCTTGCTTGTGCGACATACTGCAGTATGCCTCCGCGCAACCCCTTGATTTCCTTGCCAGGACGCAAAATCCCTTCTTTCCGACCCGGAAACCGTACAGTTCATTGTCCGGACTTTCCGGACGGACACTTGTTGGGAAAGGGCTGACCATGAGCTTGATAGACAATCCGGAACATGCCAAAAGACTAGCCAGGGCCATCATATCCGATGTTGCGATCTACAATCGGGAAAAGGTCGAGCAGGGGATCAAGAACGACAGCATTTTTGACCTTCTGGAGGTCGAGCTCGACGAGGGCCGGCAGCACTTCATATCGCGGGTTTCCCCCGAGATGGCGGCATCCAATATTTTCGATCTTGCTATCGTGGACGTGCTGATCAAAAGGGCTGGGAAAATAGATTCGACGATTTGGTAGATTTTTCCCTGTTGCGAGTGTCTTGAACAGAATATAGGCGCGGTTTCCATGGCCGCGCCTATATTTTGTTTCTACTGGGCTCTCGGCGGGCAATCAGCTTCAGGAAGGACGGATTCGGCATCAATGGGCAAGGAAATCTCCCACATACTTTGTGCGGAACAGGCAGTGCACGCAGGCGGGAATTTGTTCGGCGCCCGGTTCCGCTCAATCCTGAAAGATGCCCGGCATTCCTTTCATTTTGGCTCCATTGCTGCCGACACTTTCTTCTACTCCGTTCGCCTGCCCTTTGAGAAAAAGAGGCCTTTCTGCTATGGGGATGTAATCCACGGATCGGACGGCAACGATACCAGCCTTCCGGCCATAGAGATGCTCAGGCTGCTTCGGGATAAGCCGAATGACCCCTTGTTTGCGGAAAAGCTGGCTTTTGCCGGCGGGTTTCTTACCCACATATCACTGGATTCGATCATCCACCCCTTTGTCTACCATGTCAGCGGAAATTATTATGCAGACTGCCCTTCGGAACGGAACGACGCTCGCGCCCGGCATCGCCTGGTCGAGTCGTGGCTCGACCTCCACGTTCTGCGGCAGGCATCACTAGGGCTGGGTAGTTGCACCTTTGTCACTGATATCCGTCGCAACAACCTGGTGAACGGGGAGTTGCTCAGGTTTTTCCTTGCTGCCTGTGCGGGACGCGGTCAATCAGATCCGGTGCATTGGAAGGGGCTGAAGCGCGGATACCATGTCCAAATATGTTTGAATTCGCTGTTTGGAAGCCGCAGGGCCGCACTTCTGGTCAAGCGTGCCAACCGGATGTTTTCGGGCAGATTGGGATCTTTCCTGGCATTGTTCTATCCCTGGGGGTATCGCGACATTCCGGCGGAAATCCTTCATTTCGATAAATATATCCACCCGGTTACGGGTGAAAGCCGGTCTGGAGGGTTCACGTCCCTTTGGGCGGAGGCAGTGCACCGAGGCAGGGATTACCTCTCGGCGATGGACGAGTTTTTGTTCGGGGGTGGAAATGACGCTGCACTTGAGAGTATCGTCAAGGGATACAGCCTGAATACCGGCCTGATCGGGGTGCCCATCCGGGATGCGGTTCATTTCGACTGCATTCCCCTGGAACGCCTCTGGTCCCACGGGACGCACCGCTGATCCGCATCCGCCCCGCGCGTTCTTCCGGCGGCAGCTGTTACGCTTCACCGGACATGCTTTTCGCTATTTCCTTTGCTTCCCAGGCGATTTTCTTGAAATTTTCCAGAATGTTGAGAAACAGCGGCGACGCCTCGGTATGGCAAAGCCCTTCTATGAGCCGCTCTTCATGGTGGGTGGCGTAATCGATGGTCATTTTTGCCACCATGGTTTCCGATTCCTTTACATAGCGGATCAGGATCGGGTTCTTGACCAGGATCAGGTCTGCGGTTGCCTTGAGAAGTTCCGCAAGGTTCTGGGAGAGGAAGCTTATCTCCGTGACGGCCCGGTCACTGAACAGGATTTTCCCCTTGATCTTGTTCTCAAGGGGCTCCGTGAGATCCGACAGAACACCGCAGATTTTCATGAGATGCTGGAAAGTGACGACATATTCTTTCTTTGTTTCATCCTTCCTGGCCAATTCCTTCAGCTTCCTGGACAACTCCGGTTCTGCGTTCCTTATGGCGGCAAGTTTCTCCCGGCATACATTCAAAGGGTCAAGTGAATTCCTGATAAAGGCCCTCTGGAACAGAACCATGCAATGTTCCGTTCCCGTGCCTATTTCGTGCATTTCGTTACGCACTTCTTCATAGAGTTTCTTCATCATTGTCATCTCCTTCCATGACTTCTTTTCACTGCCGGCAAGCGGCGAGAATTCAAAACGCCTGATTATATTTTTACTCAAACTAAATATCAATGCTTTTCTGCCCGGTTGCATTGACAGGGGGAAAGTAGCTATTAGAATTTTAAATATTCCATGGCGTCCCACCAGATTTTCTGTTCCGGAAACCGGCTTCTGTTTTTAATTTTACTACACACTTCCCCATATTCCAGAAGCCGGTTCCAATGCCATAGACGATGCGGTAGGAAGTTCATCTCCAGCCTCAAACGGAACGTGTCTGTCACGTCGTGCGGCAAGATGATTGGCCGTCGGCAATACTTTGGGGAGGAAAACATATGAGCGCGGCAAACGTGGATGACAAAGACCTGCAATATATCAAGCAGGGAACCGGGGCGGGCGATGCCAAGGCAACCGGCGCCGCCCTGAAGCGTCAGGCGGAGGAGCTTTCCAGGATCGGAGCGGAAAAGAAGGCTGCTCCCGAGAAAGGCAAGGTTGCGGAGGATTCCCCCTTCGTTCAGGTGGACCGTGCCCTGAAGCGCTGCCAGTACAGCCAGGACGCCCTCATCGAGGTACTGCACGCCGCCCAGGAGACCTTCGGTTTTCTGAGCGACGAGACAATGAATTACATTGCCAAAGAGCTGAAGCTGCCGCCCAGCTGGGTCTACGGTGTGGCCACTTTTTATCACTTCTTCAACCTGAAGCCCCAGGGCGAGCACAGGTGTACCATCTGCATGGGCACTGCCTGCTTCGTGAAACGGGCCGGGGATATTGTTGAGACCCTTGAAAGGGAATTCGACGTCAAGGCTGGTGAGACGACCGCGGATGGAAAACTGAGCGTCAACATTGCCCGGTGCCTGGGTAACTGCGGACTGGCCCCGATGATCATCCTGGATGGTGAAGTGCACGCACGCCAGACACCTGAATCCATACTGGAAGAATGCAGGAAGCTGGTCAAAAAGTGATACGCGCGAGCGCAAGGGGGATACGCAATGACTCGTGAAGAACTGCAGAATATGGCTCAAAGGGAGCAGGAGAAGCGCCAGGCCTTTCGCTGCCGGCTGCTGGTGTGTTACAGCACACCCTGCATCTCCTCCGGAGCCGAAGGGGTTCGCAAGGCGCTGGTGGATGCGGTAAAGGAACGCAACCTGAACGCGGAAATCGACGTGACCTGCACGGGTTGCGTGGGGCCGTGCAGTCGTGGTCCCCTTGTCACGGTCCGGATGCAGGGTCGGGAAGACATAATCTATCAGCATGTGACCCCCGAATTTGCCGTGCAGATACTGGAGAAGCATGCCATCGGCAACGAGGTGCTCTCAGGGGAGAACGTGCTGCCCAAAGATCACCCTTTTTTCGCCAAACAGCTCAAGGTCGTTCTGGCCAACAGCCCGTTCATCGACCCGGAGAACCTCGAGTCTTATGTCGGCGCAGGTGGTTTTACCGCGCTGCTGAAGGTGCTGGAGGAAATGAGCTCCGAGCAGGTTGTGGAAGAGATCAAGAAAAGCGGTCTGCGGGGGCGCGGGGGAGGCGGTTTCCCCACCGGCCTCAAGTGGGACCTGGTAAGGAAAGCCAAGGGTGAGAAGAAATACCTTGTCGCCAACGGCGACGAGGGTGACCCCGGCGCCTACATGGACCGTACCACCATGGAATCGGACCCTTTCCTGGTCCTGGAGGGGATGGCGATTGCCGCCTATGCGGTCGGCGCCGATCAGGGATACATTTACGTACGCGCCGAATATCCCCTGGCAGCTGCGCGGCTCGGCAAGGCGATCAGGATCGCCGAGAAAGCCGAAATACTGGGCAACCGGATCTTCGGCAGCAACTTCAATTTCCGCGTCGATATCCGTCTCGGCGCCGGCGCCTTTGTCTGCGGCGAGGAAACCGGGCTCCTGACGTCCGTCATGGGGAGGCGGGGCCAGCCCTACCCGCGACCGCCGTTCCCGGCCAACAGCGGGCTATGGGGATGCCCGACCCTGATCAACAATGTCGAGACCTACGGGAACATCGCCCCGATCATCAACCGCGGCGGCGACTGGTATGCCGGTATCGGTACCGAAAAGAGCAAGGGCACCAAGATCTTCGCCCTTGCCGGCGAGATCAACAACACCGGCCTCATCGAAGTCCCCATGGGCATAACGCTCCGCGAAGTCGTCTATGACATCGGCGGCGGCATACCGAAAGGCCGCGGGTTCAAGGCCGCCCAGACAGGGGGGCCCAGCGGCGGCTGTATTCCCGCCGACTACCTCGACACGCCCATCGACTACGAAAACCTGGCGGCGCTGGGGTCCATCATGGGCTCCGGTGGTCTCGTCATAATGAACGACAAGAGCTGCATGGTCGATGTTGCCAGGTTCTTCATGGACTTCTGCCGCGACGAGAGCTGCGGCAAATGCATCCCCTGCCGCGTCGGCACTTCCCAGATGCTGCGCATACTGGAAAGGATCTGCAACGGCAGCGCCGTCATGGAGGACCTGGACAAACTCCAGGAACTCGGCAAGATGGTCCAGGACACGAGCCTCTGCGGCCTGGGCTTCACTTCGCCTAACCCTACACTCAGCACCCTCAGATACTTCCGCGACGAATACGAGGCCCACATCAGAGAGAGAAAATGCCCGACGGGCGTCTGCCCCGTGAACGAGGTGCCGCTGAGGGAACTCGTCCATGAACTGCCGCGCCGGATAAAAGAGGCGGCAAAACCGTAACCGGAGGTAAGCCGATGTCAGTCATCACGTTAACGATAAACGGTCAGGAAGCAAGCGCCCCCACCGGGGCTACCCTTTTGGAGGCCTGCCGCCAGAACGGGGTGGAGCTTCCCACCCTGTGCCACCTGGAAGGGCTGACACCGGTCGGTGCCTGCCGGCTCTGCCTGGTAAAGGTGGAAGGCCAGAGAAGGCTCGTTCCGGCATGCACCACCGAAGCCCAGGACGGGATGAAGGTCGAGACGCATACCGAACAGCTCATTGAATACCGGAAAATGATCCTTGAGCTCCTTCTGTCAGAGCGCAACCATATCTGCTCCGTGTGCGTCGCGAACGGCAGCTGCGAGCTCCGGTCCCGGTGCGCCGAGCTGGGGGTGGATCATACACGCTTCGAATATCGCTGCCCGAGCGATCTCCCTTCCATTGACCTGACCCATGAGAGAAACGGACTGGACCACAACAGGTGCATCAGCTGCACCCGCTGCATACGGGCCTGCGACCAGATAGAAGGCGCCCACACCCTTGACATGGAAGGGCGGGGCGCCGCCAACAGGATAATCGTCGACATGCACCAGAACTGGGGCAAAAGCGCTACCTGCACGAAATGCGGCAAATGCGTGAACGTATGCCCCACGGGAACGCTCTTCTGGAAGGGCTCCACCGTGGCCGAGATGCAGAAGGACGTGGGTTTCGTCCACTGGATCAAGGAGGGACGGGAAAAGAAACAGTGGAGCGTCATATAAACGAGCTAACATTTTGCAGTTTCCAGATCGGAAAAGCACCCTTTCCGGACGGAATCTGACCTGTGAAGGGATACTGAGATGGCAAACAAAGTAAGACTGGCAACCGTTTGGCTGGGCGGCTGTTCCGGCTGCCACATGAGTTTCCTCGATCTTGACGAGAAGCTGATCGATCTGGCGGACAAGATCGAGCTGGTCTACAGCCCGATAGCCGATGTGAAGGAGTACCCCCATGATGTGGACGTGGTGCTCATCGAGGGAGCGTTGTGCAATACCGAAAACCTGGAGCTGCTCATGCAGATACGGGAGCGCAGCAAAATACTGGTCAGTTTCGGCGACTGCGCCGTAACCGGCAACACGCCGCAGTTGCGCAACAAGCTGGACATAGACGACGTATTGACGAAAGTCTACCAGGCCGGACCCGGCAGCATTCCCAAGGGTCCGGAAGCGGTGGACATATTGCCGGTGCTTCTGCCCAAGGTATACCCGCTGCATGCTGCCGTGCCCATCGACGTCTATCTGCCCGGCTGTCCACCGGACCCGGACCGGATCTACGCGGCAGTTGCTGCTCTCCTTGCCGGCGAGAAACCGCAGCTTCCGGCTGAAGCGATCACTTTCGGCTGACGGCTCGTCCTTGTCCGTCTGTAAGCATTCCGGGCCTGCATTCCGTCTTTGCCCGGTCCTCTATTGTCTGAGAGTGGAAGGAGCATGAACGCTATGGCAAAGAAAATACATATCGAACCCGTCACCCGGATCGAGGGACATGCTAAGGTAACCATCCATCTGGACGACGCCGGCGCCGTGACCGAGGCCCGCTTGCACGTGGTCGAATTCCGCGCCTTCGAAAAATTCTGCGTCGGGCGGCCCTTTTACGAGATGCCCGGCATCACCAACCGCATCTGCGGCATCTGTCCCACGAGCCATGCGCTTGCATCGGTAAAGGCGGGTGACGCAATCATGGGGGTTGCAGTGCCGGAAACCGCCGTGAAGCTGCGCAAGATCATGAACTGGGGCCAGTTCGTGCAAAGCCATGCCCTCAGCTTCTTCCATCTCAGCGCTCCGGACCTGCTGCTGGGCTTTGACAGCGACCCGGCGACGCGCAACGTGATGGGGCTGATACAGGAGTATCCCGACGTGGCGCGAAAAGGTGTGCGGCTTCGGGGAATAGGGCAGGAAATCATCCGCGTCATCGCCGACAAAAGCATCCACCAGGCATGGGCAGTCCCGGGCGGGGTACGCGAGCCGCTTACGGAGGAAAAGAGGGACTACATCAAATCGCTTCTGCCGGAGGCTTACGAAACCACAGACCTGGCGCTGAACCTCCTCAAGAGCAATCTCGACAAGTTCAAAGAGGACGTGAAGGTTTACGAGTTTCCCACCATGTTCGCGGGGCTCGTCACCTCCGACGGTGGGCTGGAACTCCATGACGGGTTGTTCCGGTTCGTGGACGCGGACAGGAAAATAATCGAGTCGGGGATCCGGAATGACAAGTACCGCGATTACATAGACGAGGCCTCGGAGAACTGGAGTTACCTCAAGTTTCCGTATTTCAAGGCGCGGGGGCCATACAACTTCAAGGAGTCTGCCGGCATGTACCGGGTAGGGCCGCTGGCAAGGCTGAACATCTGCGACTATGCGGGGACGCCGAAAACGGACCGGGAGCTGGAGAATTTCCGCCGCCTGGGCAGCGGCGGGGCGGTGACCAGCAGCTTCCACTACCACTATGCCCGGCTCATCGAGATCCTCTTCTCCCTGGAGAAGATCGAGGAAACCCTGAACGACCCGGAGATCACGGACGACTGGGTGCGGGCGGAGGCGGGGGTGAACAGGCTTCACGGCGTAGGAATGACCGAGGCTCCGCGCGGCACTCTTATCCACGATTATAAGGTGGACAGAAACGGCCTGATTACGGATGTGAATCTCATCGTATCGACCGGACACAACAATATGGCGATGAACAGGACCATAACCAACATAGCCAAAAAATACGTTAAGGGCGAGAACGTAAGTGAGGGAATGCTGAACCGGGTGGAGCACGGCATCAGGGTATATGATCCCTGCCTAAGCTGTTCTACTCACGCCGTGGGCAAAATGCCGCTCCTGATTCAAGTTGTCTCACCTGATGGCAGCATGCTCAAAGAGCTGCGGCGCGGCTAGCAGCGGTCATTCATGATCCTGTTGATCGGATACGGTAATAGTCTTCGGCGTGACGACGGTGCCGGACCTTTGCTTGCGCAGATGATCGCTTCGAGTTGGGAGAAGGGCCATCTGCGACTGGTCACCGTTCACCAGCTGACGCCGGAGCTGGCCCAGGAACTGGCCGATCCAGAAGTGGCCGCAGTGATATTCATGGATGCTGCCGTAGCCGAATCCACAGACGAAGTTGATGCCCTGCTGAGAAGAATCGGACCGTTTTCGGAAGAACGAAAGTCATTTCTTCCCGTTCTCGGTCACCATTTTGCTCCCGAAGAGCTTCTGGCTTACGCGAAGGTTCTGTATGGCTGTCATGTTCCGGCCTGGCTGGTAACCGTTCCCGGGGTGGACTTCGGGTTTGGCGATGGACTGAGCCATGAAACTGCGGCGCTTCTTCCCGACGTGGCGGAAAAGGTGTTGGTTCTGCTGCGTCATCTGCAGGGTGAATGACGTGTCTGAAAGAAGAACTTTTGTGTTTGCTCTTTGCCGGCTAAAAAAAGACTGGATAAATGACATCTGCGACGTCTTGGCTTAAGTCATATTGTAATTTATTTTATCCATAATAAATTTGGCTGCTTTGTGTGACGTGCAGAAACTTGTCTTTCAATGTTACTCAATATCAGAGTTGAATACTGTGGGCGGTGTTTCGACCAGTATCACCCCCTACTTTCTGTCGACTTCAAACATGTTTTTCCACAAAAACTGTTGAATTCAGAGCCGCTCTATTGTATAAAAGATCGGTTATTGTGTTTAGAGGGATGTTGAAAAACTTCTGGGGAGAGCTGTCTGCATGGTTGCCGGTGTCCGCGTCCAAGCCAAGTGCTCCGGTGCTGTGCGTCTTGAGACTAGCAGCCGGTTTGTGCCTGCAGTTTTTCAACAGCCTGTTCGTGCCTCTTCAATGCGCCTTCACGTCGCACCTGCGACGTCCGGTCGCAGGTGTCTCCACAATTCACCGAATAACTGAATATAAACCAGCATAGGGGGAAAGTTAAGAATGGATATACTCGCCATTAACTGTGGCAGTTCGTCTGTCAAGTACCAGCTGTTCGACTGGAAAAACAAGGAAGTCATTGCCAAAGGACTCGTCGAGAGGGTTATCGTGGGCGGTTCCTTCATCCAGCATGAAGTGCCCGGGCGGCAGAAGTACAAGAAAGAATCGGAATGCCCCAATCACAACGTGGCCATGGACCTGATCGTAAAGACCCTCACCGATCCCGAGCATGGCGTTCTTACAGACATCAGCCAGATCTCGGCCGTCGGTCACCGTGTTGTCCATGGCGGCGAGGCGTTCACCAAGTCCGTGCTCATCGACGAGAAAGTCCTCGATGCGGTCAAGGCGGTCCAGCATCTGGCGCCTCTGCACAACCCGCCGAACATCGCCGGTATCGAGGCGATGCGCGCCGAGCTGCCGAACGTCCCGAACGTGGCTATCTTCGATACCGCGTTCCACCAGACAATGCCGGATTATGCGTTCATTTATCCACTTCCCTATGACTGGTACGTGCGTTATGGAGTCCGCCGCTACGGCTTCCATGGAACCTCCCATCTGTACGTTTCCAAGAGAGCCGCCGTGTTGCTGGGCAAAAAGCCTGCCGATACCAACATCATCACCATGCATATCGGCAACGGCGTTTCCCATTGCGCCATAAAGAACGGGGTATCGGTAGATACGAGCATGGGGCTGACCCCGCTTGAAGGGGCGGTCATGGGCACCCGGTGCGGCGACATCGATCCTGCCATCCCGGGATTCATGATGCAGATCGAAGGTCTGTCCGCTCCCGAGATCGACAGCATCCTCAACAAGAAGAGCGGTATCCTGGGAATAACCGGCAAGTATGCCGACCGCAGGGATGTGGTTGCCCATGCCGAGAAGGGCGACAAAACCTGCAAGCTCGCAATGGAGATCGAGGCCTATCGTCTCCGCAAGTACATCGGCAGCTATATGTCCGTTCTGGGCAGGCTCGACGCGGTAGTATTCACCGCCGGCGTCGGCGAGAGGGGCTGGCAGATCCGCGAAATGGCCTGCGAGGGCCTGGAGCACATGGGTATTCATTTGGACAAGGAGAAGAACCGCGAAGCGGTCAAGGGCAAAGAGTGCGCTATCACCACGGACGACTCGCCCATCAAGGTGTTTGTTATCCCCACGGACGAGGAACTCGTGTTTACCGAGGACGTGGCGGCGATCCTGGAAGGAACCTACACGGATCACATGAATTTTGAGTATTCTTTTGCCAGGGATGACTACAAAAGATAAGCAAGAGAACTGACAAATTACTTCTAGGCAACAAAAAAGGCCGGCATTGAATGCCGGCCTTTTTTGTTGCAGTTCTTTAAGCGACCCTGTTAGGCCTGGGCCTGGGCCTGCACAGCGGTGATGGCGGCGACGCTCACGATGTCGTCGACCGAGCAGCCGCGGGACAGGTCGTTGACCGGCTTGGCCAGACCCTGGATGATTGGTCCGATTGCTTCGGCGCCGGCCACCCTTTCCACCAGCTTGTAGCCGATGTTTCCTGCATCCAGGTCGGGGAAGATAAGGACGTTCGCTTTGCCTGCCACGGGGCTGCCGGGTGCCTTGCGCTCGCCGATGCTGGGGATGAGCGCGGCGTCGGCCTGGAGTTCTCCGTCCAGGTGAATGTTGGGGTCGATCTGCTTGGCGATCTCCATTGCCTTGGTGACTTTGTCGATATCGGTATGGGAAGCGCTTCCCTTGGTTGAAAAGGAGAGCATGGCTACCCGGGCATCCACATCGAGGAATGATTTGCAGTTTCGCGCGGTTGCCACCGCGATTTCGGCCAACGCCTGTGAATCTGGATTGGGATTGACGGCGCAGTCTGCAAAAAGAAGCACTCCGTTTTCACCGAATTTGGCATCCTTGGTAATCATCAGGAAAAATGACGATACCGTCTTTATGCCGCTACATGTCCCGATAGTGTGAAAAGCGGAGCGAAGAACATCTCCGGTAGTGCTTGTGGCTCCTGCCACGCATCCACCTGCATCTCCCATCCTTACCATCATTCCTGCATAATAAAGGTTGTCCTGGCCGGTGAGCAGTTTATGGGCATCTTCGCGCGACAGGCACTTGCTTTTGCGGATCTCAACGAGCTTTTCCACATATGCATCGAGCTTGGGCGAGGTGGCGGGCTGAATTATTTCGACTCCCGCGAGGTCCACGCCCTTTGCCTCCGCGGCTGCTTTTACCTTTTCCGGGCTTCCGAGCAGCATGACTTTGGCCAGACCCTGCTCTACGATCTTCTCAGCTGCGAACAGCATACGCTCATCGTAACTTTCCGGAAGTACCACTGTCTGAAGGTTTGATTTTGCCTTGGCCTTGATTTGATCGATGAGATGCATGTCTTCCTCCTTTGGGTATGGTATTCAAAGCCGATTCGTAACTTTATGCAAGCAGGATAAATCCTGCGATTTATATCACAAGGGGGAATCCCGGTCAACAAAAAAGCCTGTCTAACTTATTAAATGAACACGAAAAAATTTTATTGTGGGATCTGCATGATGTTGAAAGGTCCCTTGAACGGCATGGCACGGTTTACTGTTAGTATCGTTAAAAACACACCGGCGCCAATATTTATTTAGAGCAAAAATAATTATTCATAGTATAATTATTTACTGACACAAAAACTCTTCTGTTGTGTATGCTGAAAAACGCAATGCTAGTCGACCGTAAAAAAAGGGTTATCCTTTTGGCCATGGAGCGGAAGGGTAAACTGCTGTTTACTCAGACTAAAAATTTAGTTATATCAAATATTTACAGTAATTTTCAGTCGAAAATTTATTTGACAACACGACACATGTTGTGTATTATTTCTGTTGCGTTTACCGGGGGTTGTCCGGTTGCGTCTCACGACAGGTGTTTTAATTTTCTACCCCGTTTTCACATCTTGTAGCTTTTTGGCACAGCGCCGGCATCGCCGTCTTCACACAGGCTATCCTAGGTGATGAATTGTTATGCGATGAACAATTCACCTAAAATCTAAATTATGGAGGTATGTCATGGCAGACGTAGTTCAGAAGGTTGACCAATTGGTAGCGAACGCACGCAAAGCAGCCGACATCATGAAAGAGTTCACTCAGGAGCAGGTAGACAAGATCTGTGCTGCTATGGATGCTGCCAGTGTTGCCAACGAAGTCAAGCTCGGGGAAATGGCTGTTGAAGAGACCGGCATCGGCCGGGCCGACCACAAGGCGATCAAGAACCACCTGGGCGCCCATGTCGTCTACGAGTATTTCAAAGACAAGAAATCCGTCGGCGTGATCAAGGAAGAAGAAGGCGTCACCTATGTGGCCGAGCCCTTCGGCGTAATCGCCGCCGCCACTCCGACCACCAACCCGACTTCCACCGTCATGTTCAAGGCCCTGATCGCTCTGAAGACCCGCAACGCCATCATCTTCGCCGCCCATCCCCGCGCACAGAAGTGCAGCGTCGAGGCTGCCCGGATCATGCACGACGCGGCAGTGAGCGCCGGCGCACCGGTAAACTGCATCCAGTGGATCGACGAGC
>POSG01000031.1 GCA_003314535.1 Geobacter sp. | reverse complement strand
GGGGAGCCAAACTTTCAAGGCCATATCCGAAAGGATCATGGCCTTTTTCATTACCAAGAACCGGTTCCGGTCTCACCAGAAATCCCTTCTAAAGTTCGAAGTTCGTCCACGACGGGGAGCCAATAATAACAGGGGTTTAGCTGATAAGGCTAAACCCCTTTTTAGTTCGTGTGGTCTCTGGAGTGGTCTGTGGCTTCTTCGCTAGAGTGCTTCAAGGGAAAGAAAGAATTTCCAGAACTGATTTACTTTTGCTAAACCTCGCTGGGCATTCTTCGTATTTCATTCAAATACTGGCAAGTCTCATCTGTCTGATCCTTGCGGTTGAATAGGATACTATCCCTACGACTCTGTTCTTCCACAACCATCCATCTGTCGAGGTAGTATTATTACCTTTGTTTTGCAACTTTACCTCTAATTAAACCCTGATATACTTGCCATAAGTGGACATTGTGGGGCAGTCCCGTTACTATGAAACACCCTCCTGGACTGCCCCTATTTTTTGCACACCATTTAGCACAAAAAAGCCGCCCCAGGAAACTAGGGCGGCTATGACTGTTCATATACCAAGTGACTTCCGATTCAAAATGTTCTCAATAGTTATTCTTTACCCACCTCTATGCAATCATAAGTATCATAATTAAAGGATATCTTCTTTGTTCGGTCCAGCGAAGTCTTCACCTGTCAAATACCATTTACCGGTGCAGCCACTACGTGCAAAATCCCGCGCAGTTTTGTACGCCGTTCCGCCAGAAAGTATCATGCTAAGCGCCCACCCTACGCCGCCCAATATGCAGATGCCGACTCTTCCGGGAACATAAACCACATCGGTAATTGCGGCAGCAGCAATGTCACCACCTGTTACTTCCGGTTTTGCAGGTGCAGCCTGTGTTGCTGTTGCAATCGGAGCAACTTCCTCGGCCCAACAGGGGATAACACTCAACATCAGCATTGAAGCAGCCATAAGTAATGCAACGAGTTTTTTCATAACATTTCCCCCTTCTTTGTTGCGATTATAATAACCAACCTAAAGCATCCGAAAATCGTTTTTGAAATTCCATTATAAGTTTCTTTCCCGAAATGTCAAAAGGTTGTGTCCTTTTGCTGATCAGGAAGCTATTCTATACTTTCTAATTTAGAGCGAAAAACGCATAGAATATCAGTTCAGTTCGGGGGGCGGTTTTTTTTGTACTTTTCCTTCCTTGTGCTGCCCCTCATTTTTGAAAAGAAAAGTCGCCAGACATCCTTATCCTGACCTGAAAGTATATAAAACCATACCTTGTCACTCTGCTGGCTGATTTCGGCTACCTTGTCATACCCACGTTGGACAATATCACCTTTGCCGAGGCTGAAAGTTTGCACCTTGCCGCTTTCCCGGTACTGGCTGTCTTTGCAGGAACGGCTTGCAAAGCAGTATTCATTGAAATCAGTTTCGGATACGTGATAATCGAAACAATAATCGACTCGAGACAGGCTTTCTGCCCTGAAAGGATCATACCAAACACTTTGCGCCTACTTCAGAAATATGAATAAACGGCCACTGAATCTTACTTTATGCATGACCCGATGTAAATCATACCCATCATTTTCTCTTTTTCATTCTCTGCGACCTTCCACAGATCCCGGAGAGTGGTGCGGGTGATGGATGCTTCCCCAGTGTATCCGGCCTTGTAGACAATTGCCACCGGTGCGGAGTCCGGGTAGTATTTCCTGAGTGTGGGTGACAGCTTTTCCATTTCCTTGAGACCCATGAAGATGGCCACCATGTCACCTCCCGCAGCAGCCTCTTTCAGCAGTCCCTCGTTTGCGGCCAGGCTGTAGGGCGCCGTGATGACGATATTGCCCTTGTTGCACACCAGGTTGCCGGGCCCCCCTGCTTCAAAGGCGCTTATGCCCGTGTAGACCTTGCTGTTGGCAAACAGGGCGTTCGCCGCGTTGAAGGCGCTGACGCCCGTTATCACTTCGAAACGCCCGCCTACCTCGGGTTCGATCCAGTGTTGCCACCCGCCATAGATGGTCGGGTCACCGTGTTCAAGCAGCGCGATGCTTTTTCCGGCGGCCAGCGTATCACGTATCTTCTTCATGTCTGCTGCCCGCTGTTCTTCCAGTCTTCTTTTCGCCTCCTCCGGGCCCAGGCCCGGGTTGTTCTTCCTGAACACCGGCTCGAAATTACGCATGGGATCGAACAGCACCGGTTTGTTGGCCAAATAGGCTGCGAACTGTTTCGCCATTCCTTCGGACGCAATGAACGCATCCGCCTTTCCCATGGCCGATACGGCTTCCAGCGTCAGGAGGGCCGGGTCGGCGCAACCCATGCTGATCACGTAGAGCTTCGGTTGCTGCTTCAGGGAAAGCACCTCGATGCGGCTGACCGTTTTCACCATGCGGTCCGCAGCCAGGTCATCAGGGATGACCAGAGTGAATTTCCTGTCTCCAGTGGAAGACTTTCCCTTGCTCTCCGAGATTATGATGCGCTCCCCGAGGGGGTTCAGGAAGATTTCGCCGGAGGAGAACGCGGCGCGGTATCCGTCGGTGGAGGTGACCAGGACTACTTTGTCGATATCCTGGCTTCCGTCTGTCTTACGGAGCAGTTCCCGCAGCGGAACCCCTTCGTACGTACCGCTGCCGTGGTATCCCCTGCCGTCTCCCACCTCCTTGAAGTCGACCATTGTCCGGGGATAGCCGGAAAATCCGGAGAACACCGAACTCTTGCCCGAAATGTCCGTTATGCTGAACCGGGCTGTCGTAGGCTTGACAGCTTCTTTTTTTGCTGCGTTGCCTTTCAAGTCAATCACTTCGATGGCGACCACGTCCTCCAGGCTGCGGTCAGAAAAAAAGTCGTTGGGCATGACCAGTTTCGGAAACCCTATCCTGCGCTTCAACTTGTCAAGTGCCGGCTGGTAGGATGGAGGAGAGTGACACTCTCCGCACTTATTCGTCATGTGGGGTTGCACAGGCGTTGCCGAAACAGCGATCAGGGCATTTTCCGGATTGCGATAAAACACTTCACCCCAGGAAAGAACGGCGGTCTTCCCATCCCTCGTTCTGACGGCTATGGCCAGATCGGTCGTCTTTTTGAAGCCCGGGCCGTCTTTTTCGATTTTCGCCATTTCCAGGATGGTGCGCAGCGGTACACCCCGGTAGTTGAATACTCCTTCAAATTTCCTGTCCCGTGTGAGGTCGGTCAGCCTTACCTCTGTCGCTGCCAGCCGGGCAAGGGTTTCCGTGTCCAGGTTGAGCGGCTGGCGAACGGTTCCGCCCACGGTCAATGCATTCGATGGAGCGGGCAGAAATGCGGATATCAGTGCGAGCGCTGCGACCAGGTATCCAATGATTAGCTTCATGTGATCTCCTTTCGGGCTGCATTGGGATTCCCTGGCCTGCCGGGTTTTTGAAACCATGCAGGCCTCCCGTCATTTGCTCTGAGCCTCAAGCCTCTTTGCTCCCGGTACGTGCATGGGCCGGAACAGCCGCGCAGCGATTTCTGACAATGCCGGCGAACAGCGGGCAGGTTCCAGGACCATTCCCTCGGCCATGGATTTCCAGAAGGGGGGAAGGCCGTCGAATCGGCGGACCATGCCGCCGTTGATGTCTGGTGCGGCATAGTAAACTTTCTTTATTCCGGAATTGATTATCCTTGTCAGGCACATGGGGCAGGGCTCCACGGAAGTATAGAGGACAAGGCCCGTTGCAGCGCGGGGATCCGTGTAGGTCGGGTCGCCGGGGTTGCGTGACCTGGCAAGCCTCATGCGCTCTTCAAATCTGTCCAGGAGGTCCATTTCCGCGTGCAGGTCGCTGCGGAAGTAAGGCTCGTACTGTCGGTTGTGGCCCCTTTCCACCACCTCGCCGGTCGCCTCCCGGACCAGGCAGGCGCCTATGCCGCCGTTGCGTTCCCTGGCCCCCGTCATCGCTTCCCGAAGCGTCACCAGGACGAAGGGGTCATCCGGGTGGCGGGGATCGGGCACTAAAACGTCCATGTCCTTCTGGATAGTGTCCAGGTAGTTCAGCCTTGCTGCAGGAAGTTGCGCTTCTCCTGGGGCGTGCAGGCAGGCTGGCAGGAAAAGGAGCGACAAAAGGAGAAAGGCCTTGGGGAGCCACAGGCAAGGGAAATGGTGTTTCATGTTGCTGTCAACCATGGCATGGTGTCCTTTGCCGAGACCTGCCAGGTTTCGAAACCTGGCAGGTCTGTGCAGAATGAAATGATCCTTGGTTTTTTTCTACCGTCAAAGCGACGGAAAGCAGACCTTGCGATCGACGCCTTCAGTGACATGGAGTACCTTCACGTCAACCCCATAGGCATCCCGCATGTTTTCGCCCGTGATTACCTCATCGGGGGAGCCCTTCCGGGAAAAGCCGCCACGGTTCATGATTGCCACTTCCGATGCTAAGATGAAGGCATGGTCGGGATGATGGGTCGCCATGATGATGCCGATCCCCGCTTCTGCAAGGGACTTCACAACACGGAGGATCCGCACCTGGTTTCCCAGGTCCAGGTGGGAAGTGGGCTCGTCCAGGATCATCACCCGCGGTTCCTGTGCCAGTGCCCTGGCGATAAGGGTCAGCTGCCACTCCCCGCCGCTGAGCGTAGTGCAGGGCCGGTCTGAAAGTGCATGGATGCCCACGGTTTCCATGGCGGACCGCGCGATTTCACGATCCTTCGTCGTTGGGGAAGCGAAAACCGCCAGGTGGGGAGCCCGCCCCATGACCACGATGTCCCGCACCAGGAACGGGAATGCGGATGTCTGGTTCTGGGGCACATACCCGATTCCCATGGCGACTTCAGCGGGTTTCATTCTCGATATGTCTTTGCCGTCGAGGCGGATTGAGCCGTGCCAGCCCTGCAGGACATTGCTCACACATTTGAGAAGCGTGGATTTCCCGGTGCCGTTGGGGCCCAGCAGGCAGAAAATTCCACCGGACGCCACGGAAAACGATACGCCGCTGAACACTGCGTGGGGAGCCGCCCCAGTGTAACTGAATGCCAGGTCCTGTGCATCGATGAGCGCAGTCATTTTCACCACCCCGGCCGTGATTTTTTCAAAAGGTACGCGAAAATGGGAGCTCCGACCAGGGCAGTGAGTATGCCGATGGGGATCTCCGATTCCATTGCGGTACGCGCGATGGTGTCTACCGTGACCAGGTAGGAAGCTCCCACCAGAACCGCCACCGGCAGGAGATGCTTATTGTCCGGGCCTACCAGCAGCCTGCCGATGTGGGGGATCACCAGGCCTATCCAACCGATGATGCCGCTGATTGAAACGGACGCGGCAGAGATCAACGTTGCACACATAATGATGATTGCCGTCAGGCGGCGTGTGTCCACACCGAGCGCCCGAGCATCGTCTTCGCCCATGGCCAGGAGATTGATCCGCCAGCGGATCAGCAGCAGAACGGTGATTCCGGTGAGTATGAGCGGCCCCACGATGACCATGTCCTTGTTGGAAGCGTTGTTGAGAGACCCCAGCAGCCAGAAGACGATGGACGGCATGTTGTTGAGCGGGTCGGCGATGTACTTGAGGAGCGAGGTGCAGGCGGAGAACAGGGCGCCCACGATGATGCCCGACAGGACGAGCATCAGCACCGGCGTGGTGCGGTAGACCCGGGCGAGCCCGCAGGTCATCAGCACCGCTGTCAGACCGAACACGAAGGAAAAGACCTGGATGGCCAGTATATTGCTGAAAAAGAGAATGGCCAGGGCCGCGCCGAGCCCGGCGCCGGAGGATACGCCGAGGATGTGCGGCGAAACGAGGGGATTGCGGAACAGGCCCTGAAAAGCTGCGCCGGAAATGGACAGCCCTGCGCCCACGAGTATCCCGGCAAACAGGCGGGGGAGGCGGACGTCGAACAGAACCGACTCGAGGGTCGGCTCCCACGTGTGCTCAATGGGCAGGACACGGGATGCCAGGATCCGGAGAACTGTCCCCGGCGGTATCTGCAACTGGCCGAGCATGAGGGCGGCGACGGCGATAACTCCGAGGAGCGCTGCAAGCATGATCATCAGCTTCCCGGGGGGGATGCCGATGCCGATTCTTTTTCCCGCGGCGTGCATGGGCGATGCTACCTGACGCCCTGAACCGGGCCGAACTTCAACTGAAACTTCCCTGCCAGGAGTGATCGGGCCTGGTCATCATTCAGGTTGAACGACATGATCTCGCGGTAGAACCGTTTCACTTCCTTCATCATGTCCACATCCCGGAAGCGTTCCGGATAGGCGGTCTTGGCCAGCCACAGGGGGTAAAGGACCGCTGCTTCCGCCGTTGGCCGGTCCCAAATGAAGACCCCCACCGGCTGCTTGTAGACCTGGCGGTTGCGGATGGCGTTTACATTCTTCCATCTTGGGTCGCCGTATACCTCCTCGGGGGTTCCGGAATCGATGACCAGAATGTCCGGATTCCAGCCCAGGACCTTCTCCAGGGACATTTCCGATAGCCCGGAGTGGAGACCCTCCTTGGCGCCGGCCGTGCTGATGCCTTCGGCCGCGTCGATGCAGCCGGCGTTCAGGATCCGCTCGTGCATGAAGGTGTCTCCGCCAAGCGTCACCAGATGGCTCGGGCTGTAGCCGTTGAAGACCTTTTTCCGCTTCTCCGCCGGGATGTCCCGGGTTCGGGACCTGACCAGGTCAATGGTGTTTTCCAGGTAGGCGATGTATTTCTCGCCACGTTTCTCCTTGCCGAAGACCGAGGCGTAAAACCTGATCTCTCTTTTCAGCAGATCCAGGCCGTGGTTCATGCTGCTTTCCGTGTAGGCGACCGGTATGCCGGTTTTCTTTTCCACGATCGACCCGTCCAGTGTTCCGGCGATCACCAGCTGCGGCCTGGAGAGGAGCAGCGCCTCGATATTGACGTGACCGCTGGTGCTTCTCGGACCGGGGAGGTTTTTGATGGAAGGGTCGAAGGAATTGATCAGCTCGGAGCCTTTCAGCGAGCTGGTTACCGCGCAGAGCTGGTTGCGCGCGCCCAGGATGTAGGCGAGCTGGCCGGTGGGGCCGCCGAACAGCGCCACCCTGGTGAGAGGATCGGGCACCCGGATCTTTCTGCCGGTCATGTCGGTGATGACGCGTGTCGCACCTTGCTTGGGAGAGCGGTCTGCCGTGCATGCTGCAATGGCGGAGATGAAGAGCGTGGCAGTGAGCACGTGCAGCAGGGTAAACCTCGTTCGACGGATTATGTGCATGAATGATCTCCCCAGAACATATGTCTTTTCTCTGGTAAAAAAGGCCGAATGGTTCGTTGGCGCCTGTGTGGCCGTTACTTCCTGAACATCGTCACCGGCTCGATGCCTTCGATCTTCTTATAGAACTTCACTCCCTGCGCAAGGCTGATGCGCAGTCTCTCCCGGTCAGTAACCCTGATGCCGGCAATGACTGAAGCGCCGAAATCGAACAGCACCTCGCTCATGGGGGTGCTCGGGCCGAGGACGACGGCGGTCCCGTTACGGGACAACTCCAGCAGCCTCTCCATGGTCTTGTTGATGAGGGTGGTTCCGGTTATGATCACCAGGTCCGACTGGGGGACAACCTCTTCGGCGGCAAAGGAGGGGAGTTCATCTTCCCGCGGTTCCAGTTCCAGGAGGTACGACCGTGCAGCGGTCTTCACGATTTCCGGGTAGAAGGGAAACCTGCCCACGCAGGTGACCGTCTTGCCCGGGGCTTTGCTCAGGATGTAATCATGGACGTTGATATTTTCACCCTTCGGGTCCATCAGCGAATTGAGAGCCGCAAGCCCGAGGCTTGCCTCGAGCGGTTTCCAGCTCCTGAGAAGGGAGGCGACGTCAAGGACTTTTTTCCCGAGAATCGCGCCGGCCTCATCAAGTTCGAACCCCGGATCTCCCCTGAAAACGTGGGAAACCCCGGTGCTTCTGCTGTGGACGGATGTCCAGTGGAGTCCGATCAGAATGTCGCGGATCGTCTCGTCAGCTCCGGAGACACTTTCCAGCAGGGCATCGACAATCTTCACGGGTTTCAGACCTCCGGCTCGTAGTAGGCGCCGTGCAGGCACGAGACGCAGAACGGGCCTGTCCCTCCGGCATCATCGGACACATCCTTGCCGTCGAAGACTTTCTCGCCGCAGCGAATGCAGTTGACTATCCGTTTGGGCTTGCCCGGCAGTTCCTCTTCTCTCAGACGAACCCGTACCTTTTTCCAGGTGAGGAGTTCTTGATCTGACATGGCAAGGACCCGCTCCTTTGCTTCATCTTTGGAAGCATCTCCCAGCTCGAAAGGTTGCAGACCGACCCGCCAGGCAACGTCTTTTGCCAGGTTGACGAATGTGGCGGCCATTTTCCCGTAGTCCACCAGCTTGAGGGTGCGCCTTCCCAGACGCGTACCGGTCGCGATAAGCACGGCATCGGCGATGCACCGGTCGTTTTCCACGAAGACGATCAGGTCCTTTTCACTTTCAGGGGCAGCCAGTTCCAGACCTTTCAATGCAATGCGAACCCCGAGCGCCTGCCCGATGCAGAAATGGCCGTGGTAATCGACGCAGCGCTGCAGAACTTCACGGAACGAAGCTGTTTGCATGCAGGTTCTCCCTTCCTGTTGCAGTGTCGTCAGGCTTTGCTGTTATTTTACCTCTTGACATGATTAAACTCGATATGTCAAGAAATAAATAGCGGTATCCATATAAGTAGTTTATCTTGTTTTTTTGGTTTTTCAGATTTGCCTGTTCCATTGAATCCGCGAATGCGTCACGGATTAAGGTGCTCCGAAAAACATCGCGTCCGGTGTGGCATCATTGTTCGGGAGTAAGTGATGGGGGGTCTTCTTTCGGTCAGCGGGTTGGGCTTCTGCTATCGGGCGCAACCGGTGCTCCGCGATATCAGTTTCGATGTGGAACGGGGGAGCCTGTGCGGCTTGCTCGGCCCCAATGCTTCAGGCAAGACCACGCTGCTCAAATGCATCAACGGGGTGCTCAGCCCGGGGGAAGGCAAGGTAATGGTGAACGGTGCGCCCATACACGGCATGCCGCGCCGTGAAGTGGCCCGTCTCATGGCGGTCGTTCCCCAGCAGATGAGCCTGGTCTTTTCGTTCACCGCCCTGCAGATGGTGGTCATGGGACGGTCTGCCCGGCTGGGGGCGCTCCAGCTTCCTTCCGCCCGGGACCGTGCCGAGGCTCGTGCTTCCATGGACGAACTGGGCATCGGGGGACTGGCGGAGCGGCCGTTCAACGAACTGAGCGGCGGCGAACGGCAGCTGGTTCTCCTGGCCCGTGCGCTATTCCAGGAGGCGCCAATCCTGCTCCTGGATGAACCAACATCGCACCTGGACTTCCGGAACCAGTACCTGATCATGGATGTGGTCCATGAAATGACTCACGCAAAGGGGGTCGCCACGATCGTGACCCTTCACGACCCCAATCTCGCTGCACGCTACTGCACGCACCTGGTCGTCCTCAAGGAAGGCAGGCTCCACCGGAAAGGCCGCCGGGAAGAGGTGTTCGAGGAGAAAACCCTCAGCGAGGTCTACGGTATGGGCATCGAGGTCCACCGGGTGCCGGGAGCACCCCCGGTCGTCATGCCCGGCCCGGGAGCAGCGTTCCCATGAGCGGGCACAAGCTTCCCTTCGCCGCTTCTTTCCTTGCTTTCGCTGCCAGCGTCGTACTGGCCCTCATCCTCGGGCGCTACCGGGTGGATCCGGGCTCACTCTGGGACATGCTCACTTCAATCATCAGCGGCAGCGCTGCAGATCCCGCGCTGTCCGGTCCATCCCTCGTCCTCTGGTCAGTGCGGCTTCCCAGGGTGATTGCCGCCGTCTTGGTGGGGGCGGCGCTTTCAGTGTCCGGCGCGGTCTTCCAGAGCCTGTTCCGCAATCCCCTGGTGTCTCCCGGCATCCTGGGCGTCACCTCCGGGGCGAGCTTCGGCGCAACCCTGGCCCTCTTTGTCGCCGGCAACTCGGCCCTTGCCGTTGAAGGGTCCGCATTCATCTGGGGGCTGGTCGCCGTCACCCTGGCCTACCAGATCGGCCGGCGGAGCGGCAACTCGGTGACGAGCCTCGTCCTGTCTGGAGTCATCGTTTCGGCGCTCTTCACCGCGGGCATTTCCTTTCTTAAATACAAGGCTGACCCCTACCAGCAACTGCCGGCCATGGTTTTCTGGACCATGGGCAGCTTCAACAGCATTGTCTGGGATGATACCGTACGCAGCCTGGCGATCATCACCCCCGGCCTGGCGGTCCTCTACCTGTTCCGCTGGTGGCTTAATCCCATTGCGCTGGGTGACGAAGACGCCATGACCCTCGGCATCAATGTACCAAAAGCGAGGATGATCTATATCGTGCTGGGCACGGTCATCGTGGCAGCTTCCGTTGCCTCCTGCGGCAACATCGGCTGGGTGGGCCTGGTGGTTCCCCATATGGCCAGGATCCTGGTCGGTTCCGACCACGATGTCCTGATCCCGTTTAGCGCGCTGCTGGGCGGAACGTTCATGCTTGTCATGGATACCCTGGCGCGCACCCTGCCGGGAGGGGAAATCCCCGTGGGGGTGCTTACCGCCCTTCTCGGGGCTCCGTTCTTTGCTTACCTGCTGGTGACTAACGAGAAGAGGGGGGGGTGGCAGAATTGATGAAAAGCGAGGAAAAGATGGGCCGCATCGGATGGAATTCCAAAACCTACCGGAAATTCGACGAAAAAAGGGCTGGTGAATACCTGGTTATAGCAAACGAGGTGTTCGCTCCCCTTTATCCGGTAATAGCGCAGCAGATTCTGGACCGGTGCCGGGTGAGCGCAGGTTTGTGCATCGACGTGGGGTGCGGCCCGGCCAACCTGGCCATCGCGCTGGCAAAGATCACCTCCCTGAATTTTTGCGCCATGGACTTCTCCCCCCATATCCTGGAACTGGGCCGGGAGAACATCATCCGGGAAGGCCTGACGGATCGGGTGACCGCAGTGGCCGGTGACGTGCACCGGATGCCCTTTGCAGACGGCGTCGCTTCCCTGATAATCAGCCGTGGTTCCATGCGCTTCTGGCGGAACCGGCCCGCGGCCTTCAGAGAGATGCGGCGGGTTCTCAAGCCGGGCGGCAGGGGATACGTGGGGGGCGGCCTTGGATCCCGGGAGCTGGCCGATGAGATCAACCGTGAAATGATCCGTCGGGGCGCGGACTGGAAAAACAAGCCTACGCCGGAAATCCGGAAAAAAGACAAGGCCGAGTGGGCGGAAATCATGGGAAAGGCACGCTTTACCCGCTATGAGCTGATTCGTGATGATTCCGGCTCCTGGATTTGTTTTGAAAAGGAAGGGGAACGGTCATGAAGCGGGGCATCCGTCGGAATACCATGGCGTTGGTCTTATTTCTGGCCCTGGCATCACTTGTGGCTTTGCATGTGGGCCGTTACGGGGCCTTTGCCGCACCCATGAAAACAGTGACCGACCGGAACGGAAGGACTGTGCAAGTGCCGTCCGATCCCAAGCGGATCGCCTGTTTTTTCGGTCCCTCCTACGAGAAAGTGTTTTTGCTCGGCTCGGCGGACCGCGTGGCTGCCATGTCCCTCAAGCAGTCTCTCTGGGCGCACAAGCTCAATCCCAACCTGAAGAAGGTAACGGTCATGCCGTCTTATTCCGACCCTGACGTGGAGCGGCTCCTTAACCTTGGAATAGACCTGGTGTTTTACTGGCAGTGGCCCCAGCAGACCAGGAGGATGGAAACTGCCGGTATTCCAGTGGTCTGCCCTTATGACAGCGTGAGGGTTCCGCGGAACAGTGGCGAGTTCATGCGGGCGTACAAGGAGGAGGTCCGCTTCTACGGCCTGGTGCTGGGAGAGAAGGCGCGGAAGATCGCCGAGTCCTATTGCTCCTATTATGACAGGAAAATGCAGCGGATCGTCGCCATCACTTCGAAAATCCCTGAAAACCGCAAGCCTACGGTCTATTATATTACCGGAAGAAACCCCTTTGCCACCCAGGGGGGCGCCGGGTCAAGCCGCTGGCTGCTGGAGATGGCAGGCGGCCGCATGGTGTCCCGGGACCTGGACCGCAACTTCATCGATGCGACCATGGAGCAGGTCATCGCCTGGGACCCGGAGGTGATCCTGGTGGGCGGGCTCACCACGCCCGACGCCATCCGCAGCGACCCCCGGTGGAAAACCATCCGCGCCGTGCGGGAGAACCGGGTCTACACCTGTCCGGAGGGGGTGTTCATCTGGGGCCACGGCAGCAGCGAGGGGCACCTGTTCGTGCTGTGGCTGGCGAAGATCCTTTATCCAGACAAGTTCCGTTCCTTTGACCTCATCCGGGAGACACGGGAGTACTTTTCCCGTTTCTACCACTACCCGCTGACCGAGGCCGAGGCACGGCGGATCATCAACCGGCTGCCGCCGGAGAAATAGTGAGCCGAAATAAAAACAGACCTGCCAGGTTTTCAAAACCTGGCAGGTTTCTGAAAAAAAGAATTGGGTAAGCGAATGATGAAAAACAAGCCTGTCGGTCTCTTTTGCCTTTTCTTTTCCCTCGCCTGCTTCCTGGCCGTTAGCGGATGCTCCAGTTCGAAAGTGTCAGATGTCGACACCATCACGGTCGTCGACCAGCTGGGGCGTTCTGTCACCGTGCCGAAACGTATCCGGCGCATCGCCGCACTGCATCATTTCGGCGGCAAGGTGGTCTTTGCCCTGGGCCAGCAGGACAAACTGGTGGATCAGGCGCTCTACCACCGGGAGAACCTGGCCATGGCCAAGGTGAACCCCTCGTTTGCCGCGAAGCCGAAGATCATTTCAGGCCACGAGCTTAACCATGAACAGCTGGTCGCGCTCAAGCCTGACATCGCCATAGCCTATACATCCTTCGACCCTGCTGAAATGGAGCAGCTGGAAACCGCCGGCATCAAGGTCATAGCCATAAGGGGTGAAACCCTGGAAGAGAGCTACGCCGGAGTGCGCCTGGTGGCGAAGGTGCTCGGATGCGAGAAACGGGGGGAGGAATACATTTCGGAGTGCCAGCGCCTGGTCGGGCTGGTGAAAGAGAGGACCAAGCGGATCCCGCCGGAGAAGCGGCTGAAGGTGATGTTCGTTGGGCCGAAGAACATCTACACGGTCGCTACTGGCCAGATGCTCCAGAACACCATACTGGAAACGGCGGGCGGGCGTAATGTGGCCTCATCCCTCACGGGATTCTGGGCTTCCGTTTCCCCGGAGCAGATTGCCGCCTGGAACCCGGACGTAATTTTCCTCGGGTCAAGTCTGGAAACCTACGGCGCCGATGTCTTGGCCGGCGACCGTCAGTTCAGCACTGTTTCGGCGGTGAAGAACCGGAAGGTCTACGTCTTTCCGTCCAACATTGGCTGGTGGGACTATCCGGCGCCCCACTGTGTCCTGGGCATGGTATGGGCAGCTAAGGTGCTCTATCCCGACATGTTCCGAGATGTGGATGTCCAGAGAATTGCCGACGGATTCTACTCCCGCTACTTGGGATACTCTTTCAGCGCAATGGGAGGAGAGCTGTAAGTGCACGTGAGTGTAAGAAAAAGCCTGATCATCCTCTGTATAGTGGGATTCGTCTTTGCCCTCCTGGCATCTTTGAGCATGGGCCGTTATCCCATTGGCCCGTCCGAGCTGGCCCGCCTGGTCCTGCCTCATCTGGGGTTGGGCGGCTGCGTCGGCCCCGCGTCTTCCGAGATGCGGATGGTGTTCTGGAATATCCGTGTGCCGAGGATCCTGATGAGCATGGCCGTGGGCAGCGGCATCTCCATTGCGGGAGTCGTGTTCCAGGCCCTGTTCCGCAACCCCCTGGCCGCGCCTGACATCCTTGGGGTGACCGCGGGTTCCTGTTTCGGCGCTGCGCTGTCCATCATGTTTTTCACCCGCTGGGCCCTGGGTGTCCAGGGTTTCGCTTTCGCCTTCGGCGTTTTCGCCGTGTCCATCGCCTACCTGCTTGCCGAGCGGAGCTGGGACCGATCCACGTCGGTCCTCGTGATTACAGGGATCGTGGTTTCTGCGGTGTTCCAGGCGGGCGTGTCGATTCTCATGTACCTGGCTGACCCCTATGACCAGCTTGCCAAGATCGTCTTCTGGATCATGGGCAGCTTCCACGTTGCATCCTGGGACAAGGTACAGGTCACGCTGCCCGTGGTCGTCATCGGCTCTGTTCTCCTCGCCCTGTTCGGCTGGCGGCTCAACATCATGACCCAGAGCGAAGAAGAGGCCCTCTCCATGGGCGTGGACGTGTTCCGCTGGCGCATGTTCTACGTGGTGACGAGCACACTGATCGTGGCGTCCTCGGTGGCTGCTGTCGGCACCATCAGCTGGGTCGGCCTCATCGTGCCCCATATAGCCCGCTACCTGGTGGGAACGGAGCATCGGCGACTGATACCCGTTGCGGCGTTCATTGGCGGCGGTTTCCTCCTGGTCATGGATACGGTCGCCCGGACCATTTCGGCTTCCGAGATTCCCATCAGCATCATAACCTCCCTCATCGGCGCGCCGTTTCTCGGCTACCTGGTAATGCGGAGAAGAAGGAACGGGTGTGCCGATGTCGGTTGAGATCGATAGCCTCACGGCAGGCTACGGGGATGTGATGGTTCTGCACGAAATAAGCGCGGAGATAGGCGCAGGTTGCATCTGTGCCCTTATCGGCCACAACGGGTCTGGAAAGACCACCCTCATGCGCTGCATAAACAGGCTGCTGAAACCGGAGAAAGGCAGGATAACGATTGCCGGACGGGACATATCCGGGATGCGAAGGGACGAGCTGGCCCGGCTGGTGAGCCTTGTTCCCCAGGGCGGGCATTCCCCCTTTCAGTTCTCGTCACTGGAAATGGTCCTCATGGGCGGTGCGACACGGGTCAAGCCGTGGTCATCTCCGTGCGCGGCGGAACGGCGCCAGGCCATGGAAGTCTGCCGCGAGGTGGGTGTGAGCGAGCTGGCCGAAACGCCCTTCAACAACCTTTCCGGGGGGCAGAAGCAACTTGTTATGCTTGCCCGCGCCCTCTACCAGGACGCACCGGTCATGCTACTGGACGAACCCAACTCACACCTGGATTTCTCAAACCAGCACAAGACCATGGCCTTGATGCGGCGCTTCGTCAAGGAGCGGGGCGTGACCGCCCTCATCAGCCTGCATGACCCCAACCTGGCCCTTTACTACGCCGATGACGCGGTTCTTTTGAAGCGGGGTAGGGTCGTGGCGTCCGGACCGGCAGGCGAAGTGCTGGATGACGCCCGCTTGCGCGAGGCGATTGGCGCCAACCTGATGCTTGACAGGACAGGGTCGGGGGTGCGGGTTGTTGTCCCGAGGGACGTTGACGTACAATAGACAATTTGGTTCCCAGAGACCTGCCAGGTTTTGAAAACGGGCAGGCCTGGATGGCAAGGAGGTTTCATGCAGTGCACTTATTGTGAATGGCGGTGCGACCTGTCGGATGGACGTCTCGGGGTGTGCCGCATGTACATCGAGGAGGGAGGCTCGATCAGGGAACGTTTCCCGTACCGCTGGTCCAGTTGCATACCGTCCCGGGTCGAATCTGTCCCCTTTTACCACGCCTGGCCCGGCAGCCGTTGCCTGGTGATCGGAACTGCCGGATGCAATTTCCGCTGCCGCTACTGCTCCAACTCCTTTGTAGCCAAGCAGGACCCGGCAACGATCCAGGACGGAATGATCGAGCTGACGCCAGAAGAACTGATCCGAAAAGCGAGGCAGCTCGGGTGCCACTCCATTGTGTTCAACGTTAACGAGCCTGCCATGTCGCTGCCTTCACTGGAAGTGGTGGCAGGTGAGGCGCGGGCTGCCGGGCTGCCCATGGGATGCCTCACCAATGCCTATGCCACCGAGGAGTCCACCGAACTGCTCGGATCGATTTTCTCCTTTTTCAATGTAGGGTTGAAGGGATTGTCCGACGATTTCAACCGGGAATATATCGGCATACCTTCCGCGGCGCCTGTCCTGCGAAACATCCGCAGGCTCGCTTCATTGGGGCACGTGGAGGTGACCACCCCGGTCATCGAAGCGGCCAACGACGGCGAACTCGGGGAAATTGCCAGGTTCATTGCCGACGTGAACCCGGAGATACCTTGGCATGTTTTCCGGCTCCTTCCCGAGGACGAGATGAAGGAGGCCCGCTACCCGAATATCGACGCCATAGCCGGGGCACTGGAGGAGATCCGCGCCTTCCTGCCCAATGTCTACTTCCACAATTTCGTCGGGTCTGACTGGGTGAACACGCTTTGCCCGGATTGCGGCACAACTGTCATCGAGCGTTTCAGCCTCGGCTGCGGCGGTGACCGGCTGCACTCCTACAACGGGCAGGGAAACCGCTGTCCGTCGTGTGGTCGGCAGATAAGGATTCATGGCGAAAAAGTCGCCTGGAACGCGGGGGAGGAGAAGCCATGAGTCTAGCGATAGTCGATGCGCGTGAATGGCAGCGGATGTTCGACCTGAGGACCGGCGCCAGGGTTGAGGGAGATAATCCACTCCTGCGGATGGTAATGGAGATACAGGCCCGGCGGCCTTATCCCGGTGACCTGGATGACGCTGGCAACCGCTGGGTTACTGATACTGCCCTTGACTTGGTAGCAGGATACGATCCTTCTTTTGTTTTCCTCACGTATGCGCGACAATTCTTCATCGGCCGCTATTCGGTGCTGTCGGGGCGCGAATGGGGGGAAATGGTCACCTCCGTGTTCGATGAGGTCAGCCGATTCGTGGCACTGTCAGGGTTCACGCCGGTGATCGTGGGAACCGGTGGGATGATGCCGTTCGTTGATTTCATCGATGTGACGCACCTCCATGGCCTGGTGCTTTCCACCCACTGGTCAGCACGCTATTCCGGCCTGCATGACGGAAGTAATCGCGACCTGGAACTCCTGGCTTCCCTGCCGGAGATAGAGCGTGTTGTGCACCGGGACGAGTTCCGGCGCCTGTTTTCCGACTGCAGTGGGGATGACTCCAGGATTCCGGAATACCTCCTGGTTGCCCGGCCGGGATACATGTTCCGGACCGTGGGCGGAGCTTTCCGCAAGGTCCGGCGGGTTCCGGCGCCTGCCCATTCCATTCCGCTGCACATCGGATTAAGATTGGGTGCAGCAGCTTCCATAACCGATGTCCGGGCTCTCGTCAGCGGGCACGTCAGGGAGCGGAAAATCGCTCTTATCGTTGTCGAAGGGCTCGGTGTGGACGACTTCCCGTGGCCGCACTTGGAGTGCCGAAACGGGCGCGACTGGTTCTACTACGAACCGGGAGACGCCCAGTACCTCACCCTGGCCACCGGCAGGCACCAGGTGTTCGAGTATCCCGCGGGGTACAAATACTTCAAGGAAGACGCTGAGAAGAAAGAATATCCCCTGTCAGGTTACTTCACCTCAGTTCCGCAAGACACCTTGGTTTCCGGTCTCGGAGTGAGGAGCATTGCGGTGGGCAATCGGAGCATGCTCATGCACATGGTGCCGGGTGCCGACATCTCTCTGGAGTGTTTCGCCCGCAACTTGTTCAACCAGGGAACCATGGCGGTTGTGCGCCGGATGGACAAATTCTGAATGCAGCTGATAAAACTGGCATGCAGATTTACAGTCTATACTCGACGGGAATTATCAATTCCACTGCAATGGGTGGCTTGGGGAACGGTTCGACCCTCCGGATGGTATCGATGACATTTTCATCCAGTATGTCGAAGCCGGAGCTTTTCCTGATCCGGATATCTTTCACCTTCCCATCGTGCATCACGCAAAACATGACCACGACTCTTCCCTGCCAGCCGTTCCGCTCCGCCCTTGGCGGGTAGACGATATGCTCCTGTATGATCCTCTTGATGTATTCGAAATGTTCCTTGCGATATTTGCTTCGGAGTTGCTCAACTCCGCCACCGCCACCGCCACCGCCACCACCGCCTCCGCCACTTCCGCCATCACCGCCCCCAATGCTTCCATGGGCAGCAGTTCCCTGTCCTCCTCCCGTCGATCCCCCCTCGTTCGAATAGGATGCCCCCGGGACTGGAAGCGTTTCTCTGTGGGTTGTCACGATGGGCACCGGCCCAGCCTTCTCCGTTGCTGGGGCAAGTGGGGCGGCCGGGCGGTCAAGCGGTTTCGGAGCGGCAATGCGGGGCCTGTTTGTTGCCTGCTTCGACGGAGCGCTTTGCGGCGCCCTTTGCGGCATTTTCGGCACCGCGGGCCCGGGCGGTTTGGATGATCGCGGTCCGGGGGCCGGCTCATTGAGCGTGAAATCGATCCTGATCGGTTTGCCGGGCTGGGCCAGGCCTGCGCTCATGGCATAAACCAGGAACAGGATTGCCCCATGCAGTGTCAGAGAGATGAGGAATGCCTCCAGACGAACGTTCATTTGCGGGTCTCTATCTGCAAGCTCACCTGGTTGAAGCCCGTGTTCTTGACCGTGTCCAAGACGTCCACGAACAGCTGGAGGGCAAGGTCCCGGTCGGCGCGGATCAGGAAGGGTGTGGCGCGGTTCAGCGGCCGGATCAGCTCACGAAGCTCGGCGAGCGTCACGGGGCGGCCGCCGAGGAAAACGGTGCCGCTCCGGTCGATTTCGATGGTCCTAACCTTCAGGGGCTGGGTTTCCTGTTTCGACGCCTTGGGCAGTTTGACCGGAATCCCGCCGGTTGCTATGAACGTGGAGGTCGTCAACACGATGGTGAGCAGCACCAGCATGATGTCGACGAACGGGATCACGTTGATGTAATCAAACCCTTTCTCTTCCATTCATTATCTCCCAGCGAAGTATGAACACCTTCACCCTTCTCAGAAGCAGGTTGTAAAGGGCGACGGACGGAATGGCGACCAGGAGGCCTACTGCGGTCGCCTTCAGCGCCAGGGCCAGGCCGACCATGATCTTGCCCGTATCCATCAATCCTTCCGTACCTATGTTGTAGAAAGTGAGCATGATGCCGAGCACCGTGCCCAGCAAGCCGACATAGGGCGCATTGCTGCCGATTGTCGCGATGATGTGCAGTTTTTTCGTCAGCTCCAGTTCCAGGTTCTTCTTGTCGGCGAAGTCCTCCAGGCGTATCTTCCTGAAGACCAGATACCGTTCTATCGCAAAAGCAACCGCGACAATGCTTTGCAGAATCAGTACCCAGATGATGCCGTAGTCGATCACCAGCTTCAGCCATTCCATATTCCGTGACGCTCCTTTCTTGCTTATCTATACTTGCGTAATATAGCACATTACATGGGGATACCCAAAGTACGAAGTGCTTCCGGGTCGAACCGGTTTCATTTTTAATGAGTGTGGCAGATCTGCGCTCTTACGGATTTTTGCTGCATCGATGCCGTTTCTTCCACCAGAAGTAGAATGGAAGGCCCGACACGGTGAGGCCGATGCCGGCCACGGCGGCTGCCGGCTCGGAAAAGAAGATCTGGCCGGCAACCAGAATATAGACGCCGGTGAAAACCGCCGGCACCAGTGGATAGCCCCATACCCGGTAAGGTCGCTTGAGGCCGGGATTCCTGATTCGCAGTACGAAAAGGGCCAGACCGGCGGCAATGGAAGAGAGGAGCATGACGAAGACGACATGGCCAAGGAGTTGGTTGAATGTGCCGACGAAGACCAGAAGCGAAGCGATAACCGACTGGCTCAGGATTGCGACATGGGGCGTATTGTACAGCGGATGCAGTTTCCTGAAGGGATGCCAGAAAGCTCCGTCGCTTGCCATGGCATAGCAGACCCGCGCTCCGGTGAGGATGTTGGCGTTGATGCTTGCCGCGATGGCCAGGATTATGGGCAGAGAGACGATGGCGGCGATTGACGGGTTGAACAGCTTCTCGGCTGCCAACTGCGCGACGTTGATCGCGCCGGCCATTTTGGTGACCGGAACGGCAAAGAGGTACATGACGTTCATGAATGTATAGAGAACGGTTACGAACAGGGTTCCGACCAGGAGGGAGAGGGGGAGGTTCCGTTCCGGGTCCCGTATCTCGCTGCCGATATAGGCGGACGCAAACCAGCCGCTGAAAGTGAAGATCACAGCGATCATGGGTGTCGAGAACACCCGGGTCCAGCTGGCCTGCGAACCGGAGGTGGTGGCGAAGTTGGTCCACGAACCGTTTCCGGCCAGCAGGCCGCACAGGACCATGACCGTGAGGATGACGATCGTTCCGATGGTAATGATGTCCTGGGTGGTCCCCCCTGGCCGGATGCCGCGCATGTTGATGACGGAGAATGCGGCTATCAGCCCGACGGCCAGGAGCTTCCCCTGGAGTTCGCCCGTGACGGCCAGGAAGGGCTTTGCGTAGCTCACCAGTGCAAGGGAGAGCGCGGCGCTCGACCCGGGGCCGATGATCCAGAAGCTGAGCCATCCGAGAAGGAATCCCGCCCAGTGTCCATAGGCTGCCTTCAGGTACTGGTAATCGCCTCCCGCAAGGGGATACATGGCGGCCAGTTCCGAATAGGTAAGGGCTCCGCAGATGGTGAGGAGCCCACCCAGCAGCCAGATGCCGACGAACAGCAGGGGGGCGGGCAGCTCTCCGGCCAGGTAGCCGCCGGTGGTGAATATACCTGCGCCTATGACGTTCCCTATGATCAGGAGCGTAGCATCGTACAGGGAAAGTTGCCGTTTCAGGGCCATTCGCTGCTCTTTTCGGACAGGCAGGGGCCGATGTAGATCATGCCGGGAAACTGCTCCTGCTCTGCCTTGGTTTTTCCCACTATGTCGTCCAGCGTCCCCCTCACGGTATATTCGCCGCTGCTGATGCCGGCGTTGTAGACAATGGCGACCGGAGTGGCGCCCTGGTAGTACGTGCGGAAAAGGGGCAGCATTTCCTTGAACTCTTTCAGGCCGGTGAAGAGCGCCAGCGTGTCGCCGTGCCCCGCAGCTGCTTTCAGCAACGTCTCATTCGCTTTGAGGGCGTCGGGGACGGACAGTACCAGGGAACCCCTGCAGGACAGGCCCCGTTCGAGGAGAGCATTGGCGACGTTGAAGGCGCTGAGTGCCGGGACCGTTTCCATTTCATGTTCGGCGAAATACTTTCCGAGCCAGCGGCTGCTGCCGTAGAGCATGGGGTCGCCCCAGTCCAGGAATGCGATGCTTTTGCCCGCTGTGAGAGTTTCCTTCATCTGCCTGGCCGCGTTTTCCCTCTCAACCGTCAAAGCCGTCTCCAGCTCCTTCCCGGACAATCCGGCATTGCCATCGGTAAAAAACTTCCGGGGCATGAGGGCCGTGGAATCGAAAAGGAGCGGCTTGCCGGCCAGGAAAGCGGAAAAGTTCTTGTAAAGCTCTGCCGGCGCAACGATCGCATCGGTTTTCGCCAGGTATGTCAAGGCTTCGCGTGTCATCAGATCCGTATCTCCGGGGCCAAGTCCGATAACGTATATTTTTGCCGGATCATCGAAGGTGTGGACCTCGATCCTGTCAACCATCTTCACGTCACGGTCCGCTGCAAGGTCGTCGGGCAGCACCAGGACGAATTTGCCGTCCTTTTCAATCGGCTGGCCGCTTTCCATATCGGCTATGATGATCTTCCGCCCCTGGGGAGAGAGTACCAGTTCTCCCCAGGACACGAGTGACCGGTAGCCGTCGGCAGCCGAGATGGTGATCACGCTGCGAAGGTCCGGTTTCGCCCCCACTGCGGCCAGGAGATCAGAAAGGGGTACGCCTTCATAGGTGTGCCGCCCATGGAACCCTCTGCCGTCACCCACGATATTCGCGGTCACGGTCGTTCTCGGCAGCGGTGTCAGGTCGGCGACCATGACGGGATTGGGAGTTGCGCCGGAAATGACGAATCTGGTGGAGACGGTTTCGCTCTTCTTCTTGGATTTGACCCTGGAGTGCAGGTCGACCACCTCGATGCTGACAATTCCCTCAAGGGAGCGGTCGGAGTCGAAATCGTTGGCCATGATCAGCTTGGGCAGGCAGACCCGGCGGGACAACTGTTCCATGACCGGCTTGGTGAACTTGGCCGAGTGACAGCTGCCGCAGTTCAGGTGATGGGGCGTGATCGGCGTCGCCGAATAGGCGATGGTGACGTCGGACGGGTTGCGGTAGAAGACTTCGCCCCATGACAGGGTGACTTTGTTGCCGTCTTTGTCGCGGACCACGATTGCCAGGTCCACGGGCTTGTTGAAGCCGGACGCTTCCTTTTCCACCAGGGCCGTCTCCAGCAGGTATTTCAGGGGAACGCCCTGGGTGTTGAACACGCCATGGTAAGACCCCTTCTGCGTGATGTTGTTGATGCGCACCGTGGTCGACTGGAACCTGGCCAGGTCTTCCGGGGTCAGGGTCAGCGGGCGCTTCACCAGTCCGGAGATGGTGAGGGTCTGCTGGCAGGGCCAGGCCGGGGACGGCGAACTGAGCAGCAAAAGTGCCGGGGCACAGAAGAGCAATGCTATGAACCTCATGAGTTACCTCCGTTGCGGTTCTTCAGGATGATCGGGAAATACCACAGCATGAGCAGGCAGAGCGCGCCATTGCCCATGAGGATCGGCACAAGGCCGGGATCGCGCTTGACGACCATGTTCATGGGCAGGAAAATCCCGGTGGCTCTGTATGTTTTGCGCAGGGAAAAAAGAAGGCTGCCGGCATAGGCGCCGGCAGCCACGATGAACCACGAGAAGAAGGATGCTGCAAAAGTCATGACAAGCTTTCCCTGTCGTAAACGGACTAGAACTTGGCGGTGATGCCACCGAAGATGTTGCGGCCCGGAGCGGGGAAGCCGTATTCCTGATCGTAGTTTCTGTCGAAAATGTTGTTGAAGTTGATGTATGCCTCGTAATGCTTCAGGAACGGTTGTGCGAGACGGGCGTTGAATATGCAGTATCCGCCCACCCTTTGCGTTGCCTGAGTGGGGAAGTTCGGTGTGGGAAGCTGATTGTACACCTGGCTGGTCAGAATCCCGTTAAGGTCTATCTTGGTTTTGGTGTAGGGTACCGAATAGCTGACACCCATGTCCAGTTTGTGTTCCGGAACGTTGACCAGTTTGCTTGTAACTTTGTTGGGGCTCTGGTCGGTCGCATTGTTGAATGAGTAACCGAGCTTCAGGACCAGGTTCTGGACCGGATAGAACTCGGTGTTGAGCTCGAAGCCGTACATTTCCACTTTAGCAGTATTCTGGTATGCGCCGAGCTGGTTGTCCCGCGAAATCATGTCCGAAATGTCATTGTAGAAGAAAGCGAGCTCACCCCACATGTATTTGGAAAACGAGCGCGAAACCCCCACGGTCGAGTTGATGGCGAATTCGGGCTTGAGCTTGTCATTGGCTTCTTGGCCGGTCTGCGTGCTCGAATACAATTGTTGCAGGGTGGGGAAGCGCGTTTTGCGTGCAACCGAGGCGAAGAGTTTCGTAGTATCAGCAAAGGTATAAGTGGCCCCGATCATGGGATTGAACGAGTTCATACCGTCCGGTTTTGTGACATCCCGGAGACCGGTTATCTTGTTGCTGCTGCTGAAGGGCTTCTTGTATGCCTCGGTTACTTTGAACCAGTCGTAACTGCCGCCCACGACGACCGAGAAATTTTTCTTGATGGTAATCTCGTCCTCTATCCCTGTTGAGCCGGTGTATGAGAAAAACCTGGAGAAAGGTATGCCGCTCTCGCCCCTTTCCTTGTGCGAGTCCCCACGGTAACTGAAGGAAAGGCGGACGGTGTTCCATTCGACCGGCTTGAGTTCGCCAATGAGGGAGCCGCCGACGGTATAATCCTTGAACCTGCTTATTGCGTACCCGGCACTTGCTGGTGTAACAGCAACGAGGGTACTGTAACTGGAGTCGTAATAGGATACGTAGTCGTCTACGTGGTTGTGGAAAAACACTTTCTCTTTCAGAGTGAACTTGGGATTGATTTTCTGTTGCCCGCTCAGGTCGATGCCCCAGTCGTCATAGGTGGGAATCTGGCCGAACTGGGAGAATCCTGTTCGGGTTGCGGTTGAAGTGTTTCGACGGTTTTCCAATACCGAAGGCGGCATGCCTTTGTCACGCTGGATATAGTAAAAGTTGATGAAATATTCGTGGCCCAATAATGGCTCGATGCCGAATTTGGCCCATAAGCTGTTGGTTTTGTAATAGGACTGGTTTCTGGTTCCTCCATCCTCAAATACTCCGGAGCCGGTGGGTGAGCCGCTTATGGTGCCGACCCGGGGAACGAAATCGTCGGACATCCTCCAGCCGTGCGCCTGTGTGCGAGCAAAGTTGAGCCAGTAGCTGAAGATTCCGATCTTCATGCCGTGGGATACTGACCCACGATAGTAATCGACGTCACCACCTTCGCCGGTCACTTCGAAGTAAGGTTTGCCGGTGGATTGTTTGGTAATGATGTTTACGACGCCTGCGAGGGCGTTCGGGCCGTACAGAACCGAAGCAGCCCCCTTGATGATCTCGATCTTGGCAATGTTGTCGGTGGGGATCTGATTCATGTCGAGGGAACCGTAGTTCGTTTCGTAATAGGGAACGCCATCGATCAGGAACAGAACCCGATCCTGATTGAGGCCCCGGATGTTGATCCTGGGTTCATTCTTTCTTCCGTAGGATACCCTGACGCCTGTCGCGTAATTCAAAGCCTCTGCAACCGTCTTGCTACCGGTTTTTTTTATATCTTCTGCAGTAATGACATTGGTGACAGTTGTTTCTTTGGTTATGGGTGGTTTTTCCCCCTTGACGTACACCTCGCCGAGGTCGTAACTCTCAAATCCTTCATCGGTCTTCTGTTCCGCTGCGGTGGCGGGCAATGCTGTGGCAATGCCTGCGCACAGGATCAGTATGCCCAACTTTGTCTTCCAAACCATGGATTCCTCCTTTTGTTTGATGGCGTATGCGAAAACGCAGTAAGTCAGACAGAGAATTCAGTAATAATATCCGGTGAATGAGGGTGAAGAGGACAGTTCCTGGTAGAGGTCGTTATGTCTTAGGTTACCTAGCGAAAAGCAAATTTCAAGCGATATATCTAAAATAATATATTAGCCATATGCTGAGCTTATGTTGGAAATAAATCTTAAACTTGTTGATAAATATATATTATCGTTTATCTCTTAAACAAAAACATTCGTCGTATATCAGAAATTATAGCGAAAGGCAATTTTTATTTTCATGAGAAGATGAGGTGTGTTGTCGTCTCCATGAACTGACGGATGGAAATAGGCAAGAATAATTCTGGGCGCCGAATATGCATGCTGAGGGGGGGGTGTGATTGGAGGCACGGCGGTTTGGCGAGCGCCACGGTTGATGTCTGTGGCGCCCGCTTGGTGGAGCCTTTCCGGGCCAAGGATTTATCAGGTTTCCATGGACTGGGAAAAAGTGATAATGGGGTCAGGGGAGTTTCGTGGTACCGTGTTTCAGTGCAGCAGCTTCAGCCCCGCAGTCGCGTCTGGGCTTGAGTCCTTTCTTGCGCGACCGCTCCACGTCCGACCTCGCGGCATCCATCAGCGCACGGAAGGACGGATCGGCGTGAAGCCTGGCCACCACGCCGGCGCCGACAATGCTGCCAGCCATGACGTCGCTCTGCCAGTGGACACCGCATATAACCCGGCTGCTGCCGAACTCCAGTCCACGGGCCAGGAGTTCGCTCGTCCTGGCAGGGGCTATTTCCACCAGGATCAGTGCCCACGCCCAACCGATCGAAGAGTGAGCGGACGGGTAGGAGCCGCTCTTCCTCATTCGTTCTTCGTAATCCGGCGTGCAGGTTGTGTCATTATAGGTTACATAAGGGCGGATGCGGCGATAAGAGCTCTTTGCCTTGCCTGTGGCGCGAGATGCATCAGCTTTCGTGCGGAGCAGGAGATTGTAGAGATGCGGCGTTTCCGCCTCCGTGATGGGTGCATCAAGCGCACAGGAGAATATCTCGGCTGCGTCCGGAAAGGTTAAATTCGCATCCCGGGCAGCCAGGTCCCAGCGCGGCGATTCTCGAAGTGATCGCGTATTACGGTAAGTTTCTTCGTCAGCGGCAAATGCAGCAGACCCTGTTGCGGGAGGTGCCGCAATCAGCACGATGCTATCTGGTAGATTTTCTGGGCTCAGAAAGCCCTCGGGCTTTTCCGTCTGTTTGCTTGGTGGAGTGGAATGTGGCACGCTCAGCGCGACGGTCGAGCATCCTGCCGTGATCAGGAGAAACACCATCAACAGGTATATCGTCGTATATGCCATGGAATAAATAATTGTACTGGGCTTTTTCAGGTACTTCTGCGCCGTATGTGTCAACCCAATGTCCCGTACTCCAACAGGTTTTGATTCAGGCAGGTCGTACGTTCTCATTCGTCCCCCTTCTGAAATCGATATCAAATATTTTATACAATAAAACCTTTTCTTCAATTCTGTCGATATAATACATCTTTTTTGTTCATAGAACTTGACCATAAGTGATCTTGGTTTCGCTCTATTTTTTTCGGTGAGTGGTTATTTATGGACCATAACTGTTCGGTATTACAGAGTATTTGTTGAAAAGCGAAAGCGGCGTGTAATAAATTCCGCGTGCGCGAAGTGCAACTTCCTATCATAGTGTCGAATAACGCCATAACCCAGGAGGAGGGGGTAGATGTAGGGTCATGCCCCTGGAACATGTGTAAGAGGGGTGGCACTGGACGGCCCTCTGAATTTTCGATAATCCACTGAAATCTCATGCCAAACAAAAAAGCCCCCTTGCGGCTTGTTTCTAATGAGTTAAAATAACTACTGTGACGATTCTACCATTTGCCCTGTGTTAGTGGCTTCCCCGCTTCGCAGGGCCTTTTTTCGTTTCTCAATACTTTCATCGCTTTCATCCAGATATCGGCAAGCCTCATCTGCCTGATCCTTGAGGTTTCTTGGGTGATTCTTCTTGATATGATTCATCAAAAAGGCAAAATGGCAGGTGAAAAAGTTTTGCCGGGCGTCCCGCCGGGGAGAAAAATCAAGATGGCCGATTTCTTTAATGAAGTCGGCCATTTGTGTTGCATGGGGTTGAAGTTTTCCTTGATGCTGCTTTAATTATGTCACGCATTCAAACTGTTATACGTTCGAGTCCGCTCTGGGGGGGGTGGCCGCCAGATTGAAGTCGCAATCATACAGATATCCCTCCCATTTCACCGAGATCAACGAGCTACACATCAGGCCAGGGATAGCGCTTGGATTGAATCGTTCCTTCAGTTTCGACAAGTAGTCGTCCAAATTGCCTGAATGGTCCAACCAGGTTCGGAACCGCCCCAACGGCACGTTGGCAAAGGTAAAAAGTCTGTTGAAGCGGATGCCGTATCTGCGGAGCAACTCTCTGCGGAAGCGCGACTCCGCCGGGCCTTGCACTTCCGGCAGAAACGCCCAGTCGGATTGGTTGCAATATTCAGCTCAAGTCCGCTTCTCTCGGTACCGTAGCCATATGAGATGAGCTGCTGCAATGCTTTGATGCTTGTCTGGTATACTCCGTTACCCCGCATGGCGTCAGTTTGGGATTGAGCCAATAATGGCAGAGAGGCGACGATATTTTAACAACCGAGGTGCGGCATTCTTGAGATCAGCAAGGGTATCTATATCCGGCAATGAATCCAAGATTGCCGGCTCCAATCCTGCCAACCGGCACCGATAAAGGGTCTGGGTCAATACTTGATCGGTACTCCAGCTGATCTGTTCAAAAATGGAAGTCCTGAAGCTCTCGACAGTACAGCCAATCAGACAGTAGCCGCCATCGTGTGCAGGAGCGATAACCATACCTGAACGCTTCAAACCCAGCGCCGCCTTTTGCAGATAACATTCATCAAGACCAACAATGTCGCTGCCGCACAACAGTACCGACCGGAACCCTTCTTGAAACAGCTGCAGGAAAGCATTGGTCATACGTTCGCCCAGGTCCACCCCTTCCTGGCGGTAACAGCTGAGAGCATGACATCGCCATGACTCAGGCAACTGTTCGGGCCTTTCACCGTCAAAGAAGAGAGTCAGCGGCAAATTGCTGGCATGTATTGCGGCTACTATCGGCTCAACCAGGTAGCAGTACACTCTGCAGGCTTGTTCCGCTCCAAGTTCACGCGCAAGCCGGGTCTTGACGTGGCCCGGCACTGGCGGTTTGACAAAAAGACAAATGATCGGCTTTGAGTTCACTGATACTCCTTTGCTAACGCCGAAGGATCTGCACCGGCCAGGTACCGAAGCAATATCAGCCAGTTGCGGAACGTGCGTGCAAGCACACCTTCCTGCTGCCACCGCCGGGCTGAAGTCTTCACCCGAAAAGGTAAAAGCTTGCACGTGCATCCCGCCTGCTTCAGGCGGCGGACAAGGGCAACATCCTCCATGATGGGTATGGCTGGAATGCCGCCAACCCGCTGCAATGCTTGACCAGTCACAAACAGAGCCTGATCACCGTAGGGAAGCGAAAATATTTTACTGCGCAGGTCGACACTGCGTTCGATCATGCGGTACATCAGGCCGTCAGCATCAATTCCCAGTTTGAAAGCGCCCCATTCACCGCCATCCCTCACAGCATCCGTAATCATCCGCAACCCGTTATCCGGCAGCCGGGTATCAGCATGCAGCATGAGGATGATCGTGCCGTTCGCATTCGCAGCGCCAAATGACAATTGGTTGCCTCGACCTCGGGGAGCAGTCAGCCGGATAACCGTTGGATCACTGACCATGGCAAGGGTGGAACCACCGCGATCCCCATCCACAACGATGATTTCACACGCGGCATCCTGGGCGCGCACCTGGTCAATCAGCATGTTAATACGAAGGTGCTCCTGGAAGACCGGTATTATTATGGAAATGTTCATGAGAGGTGTTCTCCGATGCTTACATAGAGATCTCTTCGGCGATCATCCGCATCTGGACACCGTGCGACAATGGTGCTCCGTCAAGTATGGCATATGCCACGTGGACAGCTTCGGTCATTCCCTCCAGATTCGAGCCTTTTTCAAGACAGGCACGGAAAAGGCATCAATGCAATATGGGCATTGCACCGCATGAGCCACTGCCAGAGCGATCAGTGCCTTTTCCCGTTCGGTCAAAGCTCCGTCGGCGAAGACCGCGCCATAATAATCGAAGAATTTCCTGGCCTATACAAACGCTCAACGCTTGGCGGTTGGCTTTGAGGGTCTCCAGGCTAAGATAGCGTTGCAGGTCAATTCATAAAAAAAGCACAACCGCTAAGAGAAATGCAAGAGCTATGATCAGTTTATGTTTTTTCAATCGTTTCTCCTGCTTCGGTACGGGGCGAACGGTAAGGTCAGCAACTGCCAGATGCCCAATTGTGCCTGATCCCGGAACTCGCGCAGTCCTATCAGCATCTTGTCGTGCCCGTCCCTGGGCTGTGCCCGGTACGTGCCCAGCAGCCGATCCCACCAGGGAACGTTAAAGCCGAAATTCGAATCGGTTTCCACAGGATAGACCGAGTGGTGCACGCGGTGCATATCCGGCGTCACCACGATCATGCGCAGCAACCGGTCCATTTTGAGCGGTATCCGCAAGTCGGCATGGCTGAACATGGAGGTGGCGTTGAGCAGGACTTCGAACAGCAACACTGCCAGAGGCGATGCACCAAGTGCCAGTACCGCTCCCATTTTGACACCCAGCGAAAGAAGGATCTCCAGGGGATGAAAACGGGTACCAGTGGTGACATCCAGGTCCAGGTCAGTATGGTGCACCCGATGCAGACGCCAGAGCAACGGGACTCGGTGGAAAAGCCGGTGTTGCAGGTAGATGACCAGATCGAGGAACAGGATGCTCGCCACCAGTTCCTGCCAGCCGGTCAGCCCGAAAAGATTGAACAGCCCCCACCCCTCGATCCTGGCTCTTTCAGCCAAGGCTATTGGCGCAAGGGGAATCAGCATGCGTACCAGCAGGTTATCCAAAGCAACAATACTCAAGTTAACGAACCATCGCTGCGATTTTGACACCGATAGAGGGCGTCGTGGGAAGAAATGCTCTGCCAGAGCCAGCACCACGAAGATGACGGCAAACGATCCAAAACGCAGGGTATCAGTCGTAATGGAAAGCATCATCTGGGTTTCAGTTTCAATTCTTTAATGGTCTGTCCCCATGTACAATTATTGCCATTCTCTCCCAAAAAATCTCCTGGGTCGCGTCTACGGATATTATAATCTGAATTTTGTAGACGTGGCCCCTATAGTTTTCTAAGTCGGTTACATACTGTATCAAGCGCGTTGTTCGGCGTAAACTCCCCCGTTAAGAATTGAGCGGGTAATGGACTATGCCGTGAGAAGAGAGAATCGCAGATCAGAATTTCAGAGGTACACTTTATTAACCTCCTTTCAGTGGCGAACTTGTCGCCGAAGATTACCGGACAGCAGCGGTGTTCGAAAAGCACGGCATCGACTTCTGGAGCGGAGGAAAAGTCCCACTTTTTTCCATCAAAATTATCATCATGTATAAATACCGACTATCTGAAACCTGATTCTGACTATTTCAGGCACGGCTTTTTAGTGCCAGGAACGAGTTCAGAATTGGCTTCCACTACAACCTTGAGTTTCAAGTCATTAATTCAATGCGCGCCCCTATTTTCCCGGCGTCCACGGCCCCAGCCAGCAAATCAGCGCAGGAGACGTTCGTCTCGATAAGCTTCTTCAGGGTAGCGGAGATTCTGGTGTCCCCCAGAAGAATGGCTCCCACCAGATGGGAGTCACGGAAAATGAACTGTCGGAAATGATTACCCCCTTCCTCGAAGACCTGGTAACTGGCATCGTCCGGATGGACCAGGCCGATGCTGAAGAGATCCACGCCCAGAA
>POSG01000030.1 GCA_003314535.1 Geobacter sp. | reverse complement strand
CCCCGTTCTCGTGAATCCGCAGCATCAGGAACTGCCCCGCACGGCACTTCCCCGCCACCAATGGCGCCGACACCCGCATGTGCCACGTCCGCTCCGTTACAATCGCTTTCTTCAATATGGTATGCATTTTCCGGCTCCGCCAAATTAATGTGAAGTGTAGCAGAGATACTCATCATGGCTGTTGGGGCAGGCGCTGTTTCCTGCGCAACGGGAACTATCGGACTGCTCCTGCGAACGCACTATACCTATTTTTAGTTAAAGGGAAAAATTTTTTTTATTCCGCATTTTTTTGCCAAATTTTGAGTACTCGATATGGAGGTGTTGTGCGTAACATATGTATTCATGGCAACGGAACAACAATATTATCAGTTATTTGAGATATGTCTCCAGACGCGATGAATCGTCCGGTGAGTAACAGGGTGCAGCCCGATCAGGAGGTCAACCCTTTCAGCTTCAATCCGTAGAGTCTCTCCGGGGCCGGAGCGGAACTTCCTCGCAGCTCGTGATAATCTGTCGACTCATGACTCAATGGTCAGAGTTTTACCTGGTTTCAAGCGCTTTCCCGGTTTTCGAGATCTTGCACTGAACCCGTATCACGATCTCCTCGAAAGCCCCGCTCCGGCATTTATCAGCCATTACCATGAGTTTCCAGATTGGAAAGAGGGGATTTTTTGTCCTGGCAAGAAACTTTTGCCCGCAAAAGTTGACAGCGAAGGCTGACTAAATCAAGGGGTTGCGCGGAGGCGTACTCTCGTACGTCGCACAAGCAAGCCAGCAGATTGACACAGCCAGGGCACAAAAGCACCCTTTCCGGATGGAAACTTGCAAAATTCTCGAAAATACAGTAGAAATTGTTCCCGCAGGGAATTATGGAACGCCGGGGGAAATATCTATATGAAGAAACAGAAGAGAACGGACTCCCGGACGGGCGAGCCGGCCTCGAGGGGCAGGGAAGGCCAGCACCAGGCAATGGGAATCGAGCAGGCGCTGGATATCGCCCTGCGCCATCACCAGGCAGGAAGCCTGGAAACGGCTGAAAGCATTTACCGGCAGGTGATCGCATTCCAGCCGCACAATTCCCGCGCGCTCCATCTTCTGGGAGTCGTGGCCCTGCAGCGACAGAATTACCAGGCCGCTCTCGACTTTTTCGACCGCGCTATCGCCGCAAAACCGGATTTTGCCGAAGCACTCTCCAACAGGGGAAACGCCCTGCGGGAACTGGGACGGATCGGTGAGGCGGAGGCGAGCTACCGGAAATCCATAGCCGCCAACAGCACTTTCGCCATGGCCCACTATAACCTGGGCAACATGCTCCTGGCCGGGAAAAGGTTCGAGGAATCGGCAGCGCACTTCACCAGGGCGCTCTCGGCAAATCCCCGTCTCACCGAGGCCCGCGTCAACCTGGGCCTGGCCTTCAAGGAGATGGGGAAGCTCAAGGAAGCCGAATGCAGCTACCGCAAGGCGCTGGAGCTGGGGCCGGAACTTGCGGTCTGCCACTACAACCTGGGAAACATCTTGCTGGAAACCGGGCGGCCGGATGGGGCCGTGGCCAGCTACGAACGTGCCCTCAACCTCGATCCGGGCCACAGCGGGGCGCGTTTGAACCTGGGAGCGGCCCTGCGCGACCTGGAGAGACTGGAGGAAGCCGCCGCCTGTTATGAACTGGCCATCGCGGGCTCACCTGCAGATGCCCAGGTGTACGTCAATTACGGTGCGGTGCTGAGGGACCTGGGCAAACCTTCCGAGGCGGAATCCTGCTACCGCAAAGCGCTGGAGCTGGACCCGGAAGCTCCGCTTGCCCACTTCAACATGGGCAATGCGCTGAGAGACCAGGGAAGGCTTGACGAAGCGGTTTCAAGCTACCGGCGGGCCGTTTCCCTCGAACCGGAATCCCCGGGCTTCCTGATAAACCTGGGCAACGCACTGCGGGACAGCGGAAGCCCGGGAGATTCTGTGCCCGTCTTCCACCGTGCGCTGGAACTCGATCCCCAAAACTTCGAAGCCCTCGTAAACCTGGGCAATGCGTTCAAAGAGCTTGGAGACAGGGAACAGGCCATTGCGTGCTACAACCGGGCCGTCGTCATCCGGCCGGACATGGCGGAAGTCCATTACAACCTCGGAACCGTATTCCAGGACCAATGCCTTCTTGCTGATGCCATGGCATGCTATCGGAGGGTGCTGGAGCTCAAACCGGACCATGCCGTCGCCCACAGCAACCTGCTCATGAACATCCAGTACGATGTGAAAATAACGCCGGAAGACCTGCTGCGCGAATCCAGGGCATGGGAAAAGGCCCAACTCGCGGGGATCGGGATAATGCCCCCGCCGCGCAACAACCCCGACCCGGAAAGGCCGCTGCGGATAGGCTACGTCTCAGGCGACCTGCGCCGCCATCCCGTAGGCTATTTCCTGGACGGCGTGCTGACCTGCCATGACCGGAAGCACTTTCGGATTCACTGTTACGCAAACCAGAGTTTCGGTGACGACCTTACTGAAAGACTGCGGGCGAACAGTGCTGAATGGCGGGGCATATTCGGCAAAACCGACGACGAAGTGGCCGACCTGATTCGTGCGGACGGCATCGATATCCTGGTGGACCTGGCCGGTCATACGGCGCGCAACCGTCTTCTCGTCTTCGGCAGAAGGCCGGCGCCGGTTCAGGCGACCTGGGCCGGGTATGTGGGCACGACAGGGCTGTCTGCCATTGATTACCTCATTTCCGATGAGCGGGAAACTCCGGCAGGCACCGACCACTGGTATGCTGAAAAGATCGTTCGGCTTCCCGACTGCTATGTCTGCTACACTCCGCCGGACCATGCGCCGCCGGTCGCGCCACTGCCTGCGGCCGGGAACGGATTCGTTACCTTCGGCTGCTTCAACAACCTGGCCAAGATCAATCCGGAAGTGATCGGGCTCTGGACCGAGCTGCTCCGGGCGCTGCCCGATGCACGCCTGCTCATGGTCACCAAGGCGCTGGGCGACCCCATTATCAGCAGGCGTTATCGCGATGCGTTTGATTCCGGAAATGTTGGCGGCAGGATCGAGTTCTGCGGGATGGTACCGCACCGCGAACTTTTGGAGAGGTATGGAGACGTGGATGTTGCCCTGGACCCATTCCCCTATTCCGGAGGGCTCACGACCCTGGAAAGCCTGTGGATGGGAGTGCCCGTCGTGACCCTGGGCGGAGAAAGATTTGCTTCCCGTCACTCCATGAGCCACCTTGCGGCCGCGGGCCTGTCCGAACTGGTGGCCCGAGACCGTGCAGAGTACCTGGCAAAAGCCGTTTCCCTGGCCGGCGATCTCGACCGGCTGGAAAAACTGCGCCTTTCAATGCGTGGCCGGCTCGCCGCATCGCCCCTGTGCGACTCGCCCCGCTTCACGCGCAACCTGGAACAAGCCTACAGGGACATGTGGCGCAACTGGTGCCTTGAGGGTTCACGCCCGGTGGAGGGATGAAAGGCGTTTCGCGGCACGCGACTGGGCCATGCGGCTTTTGTCGGCAGTCGCAGTCACCTGTTGCTTGAGGACGCGCCCAACCCGACATCGAATGAGCGCCCCTGGTATGAGAAGCGGACGCGCTCCTGGTAGATCTTCTCGACCCTGGCGCCGCTGACGGTCGACCCTTCCGCGACCGGAGTGCCGTTTACGATCGCCATGGGGCTTGAGCTGTCCTTCTGCCAGGCAATTCCGCCGACATGGAGCTGGGGGTGCTCCCTGGCGGCAGCAGTTTCCGGGGCAGGCGAGGGATTCATTCGGGGGGCTTCGGTTTCCCGTGATTTCTGCCGGGCCGGACCGGCCGGCGCCAGCTTGACACGGCGTGAATCAGGCGCCGGTTTGGGCCCGGTTGCCGTTTTGCCCGGGAGAATGTTCACCTTGCTCCCGGACCTGGTTGCACCGGCTTTCAGTTTTTCCGGAACGGCCGTTGTTTTCGTCTCCGGCAAAGACGTCGGCGCCGCGGCCTTAACGGCAGGCTTGGCCTCCGCTGCAGCTGGTTGCCGAGGCATTGGGACAGCAGGGGCGAAGTCTTTCACGTCCGTTGCCCGTGCCGCGGTGTCGCGGCGGGAAGGACCTGAAAATTTCATCATCACCAGGTAAGTGCCGAAAACCGCTGCCGCGGCCACGCTGACCAGCGCCAGGGCCATGTGCCCGTAGCGGCGCCTGACCGGTCCGGGGGCTCCGTCGCGGACAAACCAGGTCATGTCGTGATCGCTTTCGCGCCGCAACGCCTTGCTCTGCTCGAGCTTTTTCAAAGCCTTCAGAATGGAGCTCATGGAATCATCCCTCTTCCCCGGCCGACAGCCTCGGGACCGGGAATCCGCCGCCGTGCCGGTAGAGCAGGATCAGTGTCTGCACCCCCATCTTCCCGTCCTCGTGCAGTGAATGGGTCCGCTGGAATTCCTTCAAGGAAGTGGCCATCCTGATGTTGTAGGACGTTCCTGCGCCCGGCACGAGGCAACCTGCTTTTTCCAGCATCATGCGGACTTGCACGACAGCAGGGCCTGCAGCCCCGGCCTCAAGCCTGAGAGGAATGTTGCGGTAATTCTTCCAGATGATGTGAACTTTTCCATTCCAGATCTTCCGCAGTTCCCCTTCGCTTACGGATGTTTCGCCCCTGAAAGGCACCGCCAGGGAAACCCGCCCCCCGCCGATCCCGGTCATGGCCAGGTAGCGGCGTCCCTCCCTGCCGGACTGCCCTACCTCGAGAACCGCCGGCACGTCCAGGTTTCGCAGGGTACCAAGGCCCATTTTCAGGGACGTGGCCTCCAGCCCGGCGCTGCGTGCACAAGCGCTCAAGCCGCCTTTGCCTGAGGCAGCCCCGCATGCAGCATCCCCGTTGCCTCCCCAGAGGACTGACATGGCCGAAACGGCGCTCCGCGCGCTTTCCGTCTCGGATGCAGGCTCAGGCGCCGCGACCCTGGCAGGAGGGACCGGTTTCGCTTCCGCTGATGCCGGACGGCCGGATCCTGCCCTGGCGCTTCCGTTCCCCCTATTGAGATAAACAAGGACGCCGAACAGGGCACAGGCAACCAGCAGCAGGCCCAGTGCCGCACGGACTTTCCATACCTGATCCCGTGGCTCTCCCTGCCGTTGCAACTCACGGATAGCCAGGCCAACCATCCTGTCCGATATCACCCGCTTCGAATTCCCGTAGGCTATGAGCAGGGAACGGTCGCACACAACGTTGATGAGCCTCGGCAGCCCCCCGGAGTATCGGTATATCTTTGTCATCGCGGCAGGAAAGATAGTCACGGCAAACCTGCCGCCCGCAATCTCGAGCCGGTGGTCGATGTAGGCCCTGGTGTCATCGGCATCCATTGGATTCAGGTGGTAGCGGACCGCGATCCTCTGCGAAAGCTGCCGCAATTCGGTCCGGTCCAGGAGGCATGCAAGCTCCGGCTGTCCCGCCAGCACTATCTGAATCAGCTTGTCGGTCTCGGTTTCAAGGTTGGAGATGAGCCGGACCTGTTCCAGCACACTGGGCTCGAGGTTCTGGGCTTCGTCTATCACCAGCACGACGGTCCGGCCTGCCGCATTCTCAGCCAGCAGGAACCGGTTGAGTTCCTGGAGCAGTTCAGAGCTGCTCAAGCCGTCGAAGGGCAGACCGTATTCCCGGTTGATGCTCCGCATCAGCTCCCGGCCCGACAGGCAGGGATTGACGATCAGGGCGGTACGGTAGTCGTCGTTGTCCAGCTGGTCAAGCAGGGTGCGGATAACCGTGGTCTTGCCCGAACCCACCTCACCGGTCAGGGCCATGAACCCAGAACGGTTGGTGATGCCGTAAAACAGGTGGGCGTAGGCTTCCCGGTGGTTCTTGCTCAAGAAGAGGAAACGTGGATTGGGAGTGATCGTGAAGGGAAGTTCCCTGAATCCGAAGTAGTCACAGTACATGGTTCCGTCCTGTTCCCGGGAGAATGTCCCTCATGGGCTCCCCACCGCCATGCGGCCGGAATTGATTCCGTGACCCTGCCAGGTGCCGCGCCGGGCAAGCTCGTGAACCACTGAAAACCACATGGCGTTGTTCTTCAGGTTCCATGAAGGGGCGACGCGTATGGCGAGCGGCGCCGAACCGTAAAGGCGCTGGATCGTAATGCGGGGTGGAATCAATTCCAGAAAATCGCACACCGCGGCAACGTAGTCACTGTGGCTTAAGGGGACAAATTCGCCGCTTGCGAACATTTCAGCCAACCGGGTCCCCCTGACCGCGTGCAGCTGATGGATTTTCAGCGAGTCCACCGGCAGCGCCGATATGAACGCAGCGGTTTTCAGGAAACCCTCCCTGGTTTCTCCGGGGAATCCGTGGATGAGATGGGTGCAGATCTGGAAGCCGCGCCCCGCGGCCGACTCCACTGCCCTGAGGTACTCCCCGACACCATGTCCCCGGTTTATGCGCGACAGGATTTCATCATCCACGGACTGGAGCCCCAGTTCGAGACAGACATACCGCTCAGAGGCGATTTCCTGCAGCAGGTCCAGTATTTCCGGCGAAAGGCAGTCCGGGCGGGTACCGATGGATATACCGATAACGTCGGGATGGGACAACGCTCGATAGTACAGATCCCGCAACTTGTCGACCGGCCCGTAGGTATTGGAATATTTCTGGAAATAGACGATGAATTTGCTGCTCCCCAGCCTCTGCCGGTGATAGGCGATCCCGGCCGCCAGCTGCTCCTCGACCGGGAGCGCCTCCCGTGCGCCGTCGGGGGAAAAGGAACGGTTGTCGCAGAAGATGCAACCGTCAACCCCTTTCACGCCATCCCTGTTCGGGCAGGTGAAGCCGCCGTCAACCACTACCTTGCTCACCCGGCAGCCGAAACGCCGCCGCAGGTAGGAGCCGTAGGAGTTGAATCTCAGTTCTGGGTGAATAAATACAGAGTCCATTATCTTGTCCGGTGCACGGATGCGGATTTTCCGCACGGCCCGCCATGCGTCCCCATCCGCATACAACGTGGTGTCCCTTTACCGCAGCGTGTTCGCCTCCATGACCGCCAGCATTTCCCGCGCGGCCGGTTCGGGATCCTCGGCTGCCAGGATCGCCGAAATCAGGGCAACGCCCCGAGCGCCGCGTCCCAACACTTCGCCGATCCTTTCCAGCTTTATCCCGCCGAGCGCGAACACCGGTATGCGGAGCCGTTCAGCAGCCTCCGCCAGCGCTGCGGGACCCAGTGGATTGCCGTACGCGATCTTGGAAGGGGTTTCGTAGATCGGGCTGAAGGTGACGAAATCAGCGCCGCCTTCCTCGGCAGCCAGTGCGCTGCTGATGCAGTGGCAGGATACGCCGACCATGAGACGTTCTCCAACCAGGCTTCTCACATCCCGGACCGGCATGCTGTGCCCCCCCAGGTGGACACCGTCGGCCCGCACCGCCAGAGCTATATCGGCCCGGTCGTTGATGATGAGTCTCGCCCCGTAGCGGCCGGTGATCTCCCGCATCCGCACGGCCAGCTCATGCAGTTCGCGGGAAGAGAGATCCTTTTCCCGCAGCTGCACTGCCCTGACGCCACCTCGGAGCGCAGCCTCGACCGCGGCGCACAGATCACCGCAGCGCACCTGCCACCTGTTGGTGATCAGGTAGAGGTTGAAGTCCACATGCATGTCCCCGGCAACCCGCAACACGTTTCGCCCCATGCCCATTCCTTCTTGCTGCCTGCTTCGCCTCGTACTCTTCCGACAACCAGCCAACGGCAAGGGGTGCCAACTTTTTCCTTTCGCATCCCACCCGTTGCCCATTGCCGACCGTTGCCGGTACCTATTCTCCGATTATTCCCTCCAGCGGGCTGGAAGCCGTTGCATAGAGCTTCCTCGGTATGCGGCCCGCCTTGTAGGCCAATCTTCCCGCAATGACGGCCAGTTTCATGGCTTCAGCCATAGCAATGGGGTCCGAAGCTCCCGCGATGCCCGTGTTCATCAACACGCCGTCACACCCCAATTCCATTGCCACGGCGGCGTCCGAAGCCGTCCCCACCCCGGCATCGACAATGACCGGGACCTTGACCGTCTCCATTATGATCCTGATGTTGTAGGGGTTGCAAATGCCCAGCCCGCTTCCGATCGGCGCGCCCAGCGGCATGACCGCGGCACATCCGAGATCTTCAAGCTTCCTGCAAAGGATCGGATCATCGCTGGTGTACGGCAGTACGGTGAAGCCTTCCTTTACCAGGATTTTCGCCGCCTTCAGCAATTCCTCGGTGTCGGGGAAAAGCGTCTTCTCGTCGCCCAGCACTTCCAGCTTGACGAAATCGGACAATCCCGCCTCCCGGGCCAGGCGGCAGGTGCGTACCGCATCGTCGGCAGTATAGCACCCGGCGGTGTTGGGCAAAAGGGTATATCTTGAAGTATCCAGATAGTCGAGCAGCGATTCCTTGCCCCGGTCGGATATGTTGACCCTGCGGACGGCCACCGTGACTATTTCCGCGCCTGATATCTCCAGTGCCCGGGCCATCTGCCGGAAATCAGCATATTTCCCGGTTCCGACCATGAGCCTGGAAGAAAATTCCCTTCCCCCGATTACCAGTTTATCCGTCTGCACAGACATCTTACCGCTCCTTTCCCTTATCCGCCACCCACAAAGTGAACAATTTCGATCCGATCACCGCTGCTGAGAGCCTTTGCCCCGTATTCGGCCTTCGGCAATATCTCCATGTTCAGTTCGACCGCCACCCTCCTCGGATCGATTCCGAGCAGTTCCAGCAGTTCGGCTACCGTCCGGCAGGCAACGGTCCTCGATTCGCCGTTTAAAATTATATCCATGTAGTCCTCCCGCAATCCGTTCGGGCCATGACCGGCACGTGAAAGCAAAAAAGCCGCGGAAGCGGCCTGGAGCAGGGCAGAATGCCCGATGTCCCGCTTCCCTCCGCCGGCATTACCCGGATCAGGTTCAAAGGGTTGCCCGCATCATCTGAAACGGACTCTCAGTCGAAACTCCCCCAGCGTTGAACGATCAGCAATTTTGATTCAGCAGGTAACTTTTAACCTATCAAGACACGACAACCCTGTCAATTGATTTCTGGGCCGATTCCCATGCATTTCCGACGTGTTCGCGATGATGGAAGCATTACCCGGGCATCCCTGGCATGATTCGGACACAGGGCCTCCGTCCAAAAAGTCTCAATGAGGCCGGATGGGCACAGGTTACGTTCCCGGATGGAAACTGCCTACCTCTCGACCAGCAACCGTATGACCAGCAAAAGGCGGTCCGGGAAAACCCCGAGTAACACGACCGTCAGCCCCGCGACGGCAAGGGCGAGCGCCTCCGGTTTTTCGAGCCGCGGTACGGCCACAGGCGTTTCGGCAGCCCTCCCATAGAGAATCGATGCGACGCGAAGGTAATAATAAACCGAGACGGCTGCCGTGACGACCCCGAGAATGGCAAGGCCTATCTCCCCGCCTCTGAACGCTGCGGCAAATACCCCGAACTTGGCCATGAACCCGGCCGTCAGCGGTATCCCGGCTAGCGACAGCACGGCAAGGGCAAGCACCCCGCCACGGAACGGCCGGCTCCTGCCCATACCCCGCAAGCCGTCGATCTCCCCGACCGTAAAGCCGTCGCCCGCAAGTGACGCCACTGCTCCGAAAGCGGACAGGTTCGATGCGGTATAGGCGACGAGAAAAAAAACCGCGGCGGCAAAGCCCTCGGCCGTTCCGGCAAGCATTGCGAGCGCCACGTATCCCATTTGGGCTACGGAGGAGTAGGCGAGCATCCTCTTCAGGTTTCGTTGCCTCAGCGCAGCCAGGTTCCCGATAGCCATAGACAGGAGCGACAGCGCCCAAAGAGGTCCGTGGAGATAGCCCCAACCATGCTGAATGGGGCTAAGGAGCAGGATCAGGGCTGCACATGAGGCTGCCTTGGAACCGGTGGAAAGGAACGCGACTACTGCCGGCGGCGCACCCTGGTAGACATCCGGGGTCCAGAGGTGGGCGGGCGCAAGTGACAGCTTGAACGCCATGCCCAGGAGGACGAAGCCCCAGCCGGCAACGACCAGCGGGTTGACGCTTCCCGCAGGGGTGACCGGCTGTACCGCCCGTGCGATTTCGAGCGTCCCGGTTCCCCCGTAGAAGAGAGCTGTTCCGAAAGCGATGAAAGCAGCTGCCGAAGCGCCCATGAGCAGGTATTTCATGCCCGCTTCAACGGAGGCGGACCGTTCGCGGTCAATGGCGGTCAGGATATAGAAGGCGAACGTCATGGATTCCAGGCCGAGGAAAAGGGTCAGCAGGTTGACGGACGCGGCCAGCACAGACATGCCGAACAGGCCGAACAGGACCGTGGCCGGATACTCCTCGCCCCGGATACCCCAGCGGTCGTTGTAGGAATGGGAAAGAAGCAGCGCCGCGGCGGCAGTCAGGCTGAAAAGGACGGTGAAGAAACGGGCAAAGGGCGTGGCAGCCAGCCCCAGGAAGGGCGCAACGTTTTGCGGCGGCGCCTGCAAGGCGCAGAGGGCAGCGGCTGTGGCCGCGGCGACCCCGATCCAGGCGCCGTGGCGGCCTGGGGCGAATGCGCCGCAGAGCAGGATTGCCAGGGCTCCCGACGCAACGATGAGCAGGGGCAGTGCCGCCCAGAGATCGGCAGGGGTCACGGCAACACCCCCCTTCCGCCGGTCAGCAGGGCAACGGGAAGCCCGGCCAGGTCAAGGACCGGGGCGGGGTAAATCCCGAGCAGTACGACCAGGGCAGCGAGAATCGTGACCAATACCCTCTCGCGCAGGGAAAGGTCGGCACACTCCCCAGCTTGTACCGTGCGCCCGTACAGAATCTGCTGCACCAGCTTCAGCATGTAGACCAAAACCAGGACCATCCCGCACAGCGCCGCGATTGCCGCGACGGGAGAGACGCGGAAGACGCCGGCCAGGATGAGGAATTCGCCGACGAAGTTGTTCAGGCCGGGCAGGCCGAGGCTGGACAGGGAAAAAAGCAGGAAGAAAGCGCCGAAGACCGGCATCCTGCCCCAGAGCCCGCCGAATCCCGCCATGTGCCGCGAGCCCGACCTCTCCTCCAGCATCCCGGCCATCAGGAACATGGCGCTGGCGGTGATGCCGTGGTTCACCATCTGCATGACAGACCCGGCCAGCGCCACCGGGGTCCAGGCGGCAACCCCCAGCACCATGAAACCGGTGTGACCGAAGCTCGAATAGGCCAGCAGGCGCTTGACGTCGGTCTGGGCAAAGGCCAGCCATGACGCGTACAGGATGCCGGCAACCGCAAGGCCCATCAGCACCGGGGCAAAAAAGGCGGCGGCGGCGGGAAACAGGGGAAAGGCGAAGCGGAACATGCCATAGACGCCGGTCTTCGCCATGAGGCCGGCCAGCAGCACGGTCGCCGCGACCGGCGCCGTGGTATATGCATCGGGAAGCCAGCCGTGGAGGGGGAAAACCGGTGTCTTCACGGCAAAAGCGATCATGAATGCCGCGAACAGCCAGCAGGACAGCCGCGGGCTCAGCGGGGTGTGAAGCAGTTCGGGCAGGGCGAAAGTGTAGACCCCGGTGGCGTTTCCATGGGCCAGGTGCAGCCCGATTATGGCCAGCAGCATCAGTGCGGAACCGCCGACGGTGAAGAGGAAGAAACGCATGGCAGGCCTGAAGGGGCGGCCGTTCCCCCAGGCCGCGATCAGGAAGAACAGGGGTATCAGCATCAGTTCCCAGAACAGGTAGAAGAGGAACAGGTCCTGGGAAAGGAACACCCCCAGCATCCCGGCAGTCGCCAGGAGCAGCAGGGAGTGGTACTGGGCGATCCTGTCCGTGACGCTGTTCCACGAAAAAAGCATGGCGGCCGTGACCAGGAAAGCCCCCAGCAGAACCATCAGCAGGCTGATTCCGTCCATGGCCAGGAAATAGCGGATGCCGAAACGCTCGATCCAGGGCAGGTCCTCCACCAGGAAGAAACCGGGCAGCGCCCCGGCGGCAGAAGCCCCGGGAGCGGCCACCCACACCGCGCCCGCCAGGACCAGTTCCAGCAGGGAGACGGTAAGCGCCGTGAAGCGGCAGACGGCGGCGCGTCCCGCCATGGCAAGCAGGGCAAGCCCTCCGGCAAACGGAAGGAAGATGAGAATCGACAGGATCGGATAGTTGTCTAGCACAGGACCTTCCTGTAAAGTTTCAGAATAACAGCCATGCCAGGTATCCAAGCAGCAGGGCACCGCCGGCGGCGAAACTCGCCAGGTAGACGGATACCCTGCCGCAGCTCCATTTCGCCAGGAATCTCCCGCCATCGGCCACCATGGCGCAGATGCGGTCGGGAAGCGGGACGACGACCCCTTCCTCGACCGGGTCGCGAAGAAGCCGGGCAATCCCCAGGAAGGGCTCCACGAACAGAACCCGGTACAGTTCGTCGATGTACCAGCCGTTGGCCAGGAACCCCCGCAAGCCATCCCGGGATTCCGGTTCGCGTTGACGCCACCTGCCGTCCCCGTAGCGGGCGCGCGCCAGCAGCAACCCGCCCACGGCGATCGCCGCCGCAATGACCTGCAGGCTGATTTCCGAGCCCAGCGGCAGCATCTGCCGACCGCCATCTCCCGGGAAGCTCAGGAAGCCTTCGAGCCAGCCTCCCCTCCCCAGGTAATCCGGAAGGTTCATGAACTCGCCGAACAATCCCAGCAGGGCAAGCGGCACCAGGATCCTTTCCATGAGATGGGCGCCTCCGGGGACTTCCCGGCCCCCCCCGTGGAAAACGACGTAGACCATGCGGAAGGTGTAGACGACTGTCAGAAAAGCGGTGAAAATGCCAACGGCGTAGAGCGAAAGATACAGCGCCCCGCCCCTGGCGAACACCGCCTCCAGGATCCCGTCCTTGCTGAAGAACCCGCCGGTGAGGGGAAGACCCGCCAGGCAGGCCGCGCCGGCCAGGAACGGCCAGTAGGTGCCCGGCATGGACCTGCGCAGCCCTCCCATGCGGAAGATGTCCTGCTCGTGGCGCAGGGCGGTTATCACGCAGCCCGCGCCGAGGAAGAGCAGCGCTTTGTAGAACGAATGTTCAACCAGGTGGAAAGTGGCTGCGGTGAGAGCGCCGCTCCCGACGCCCAGCATCATGTAGCCGATCTGGCTCATGGTGGAATAGGCCAAGATCCTCTTGATATCCCGTTGCGCCAGGGCGCAGGAAGCGGCATAGAAGGCGGTGAGGGCGCCGGTGACCGCAATGGCGGCACAGACCGTCGCAGAGGAGCCGATCAGGGGAAAGAAGCGGATCAGCAGGTAAACGCCCGCCGTGACCATGGTTGCGGCATGGATCAGTGCGGAAACCGGGGTGGGACCTGCCATGGCGTCGGGCAGCCAGACCATGAGAGGAATCTGGGCCGATTTTCCCATTGCGCCGCCCAGGAGCAGGAAGCCTACCGCAGTGACAACTCCCGCAGGCAGCGCAGCCGCCATGCCGTTGACGGTCGAAACGGATACTGTCCCGCTGAGCGTGAACAGCCAGAAAATGGCGACGCTGAAAGCGACGTCCCCGATCCGGGTGACCAGAAAGGCCTTACGGCCGGCGGTGGCATTCCTCTCCTCGCCGTACCAGAACCCGATGAGCGCGTAAGAACAGAAGCCGACCCCTTCCCAGCCCAGGAACATCAGAGGGAGGTTGCCCGCCAGCACCAGGAGCAGCATGGCGCCGACGAACAGGCTCATGAGCGAAAAGAAGCGGGCATGGTCCGCCTCCCCGGCCATGTAGGCGACGGAATAGACCAGTATCAGGCCGGAAACGAAGGTCACCATCAGGCACATCACTGCCGCCAGGGGATCGTAGGTAAGGGAGAAGGGAGCCGACAGGTCGAAGATCGAAAGCCAGCGTCCAGTTTGCACCGTTACCGGATTGCGGTAGCCGAGGAAAGCGGCAAGGGAAGCGGCAAAGGCCCCGCCCACCGCTCCGCAGGCCGCCAGCCCGCTGAACCGGCGGTGAAGCCCGGAGCCTGCCAGGGCTATCAGGGCGCCGCCCAGGATCGGAAGCAGGATGATGAGGGAGAGGCAAAATTCCATGCTACTCCCCCAGGGCGCTGAACCGGTCGGAATCGACGGTCTTGTTCCGGCGGTGAAGGTAGACGACCATGGCCAGTGCCAGGGAAACCTCCGCCGACGTCATGGCGATGATGAACAGGGCGAAGACCTGGCCGTCCACGCTGCCCCAGAATGCCGCCCCCCCCACGAAGGCCAGGATGGCCGCGTTGAGCATGACCTCGATGCCGATGAGCATCATGATGAGGTTGGACCGCCAGGCAAGGAGACAGGCAAGGCCCATGGCAAAGAGCAGGCCGGCAAGCATGAGCACATGGGTGAACGGCACTATCATTTCCGCCTCCCCAGGTACAACGCCCCGACCAGGGCGAACAGAAGCTGCAGGGAAACGATCTCCACCGCGACTCCGTAGTTCCGGTACATGGTCACTGCCAGTTCGCGGATTCCGATGCCTCCCGGCACGGCTGCGTTGCGGGCTGGAGAGACCGATGTCAGGAAAGCAAAGGACACGAAGATCGCAAAACCCAGGATGAGCGCAGGCCACCAGTCGCGCCCTCCCGGCAACTTCATTTTTTCCGGATGACCGAGGTCGAGCATCATGATGACGAACAGGAACAGCACCATGATCGCGCCCGCGTAGATGATCACCTCGAACACTGCGGCAAGCGGCGCAGCAAGCAGATAGAAGATCACGGCCAGCCCGAAGAACGAAGTGGCAAGGTAAACGATTGCGTGTACCGCATGCCGCTCGGTGATGGCAAACAGGGTCGCAGCGAAGACTAACGCGGCAAGGATGTAGAAGATGGTCTGTTCCATGAAAGCAGGCTCAAGGCACAAGGCAAAAGGCTAAAGGCAAAGGGCAACAGGCACTCACCCTTTTCGTATAGCCTACCGCATAATGCTCTTATGGCAACAGCGTCTTTACGTCAACCGGCGGTTCCTCGTCCGGGTTTCCGCCGCGGGGGGCCACCACCCCGATGCCGCAGTGGCGGTAGTAGTTGTAATCAGGGTCTTTGCCGCAACCGTCGATCAGGAGGTCTTCCTTCTCATAGACCAAGTCCATGACGTCGCGCTTGCACAGCTCGTAATCGGGGGTCATCTGGATCGCCAGCGTGGGGCAGGCTTCTGCGCACAGGCCGCAGAAGATGCAGCGGGAAAAATTGATGCGGAACCAGGCCGCATAGCGCCGCCCGTCGGGCCGCTCGGCGGACTGCATGGAAATGCAGTCCACCGGGCAGGCCGCGGAGCAGAGGTAGCAGGCCACGCACCGCTCCCCGCCATCCGGGTCGCGGGTCAGGACGATCCGCGCCCGGTAGCGTGGGAAGGGGGTCCTCTTCTCCTCGGGATACTGGATCGTCACCGGCCGGCGGAAAATATGTCTCCAGGTCGTCCGGAAGCCGGTGGCGATCGCCTTCAGATCGGATATGAAGCGCATGGGTTCATGTCTGCCCGGCTATGCGGCGCGGGCATCGATCCGGCCCTCGTACGGGCTTACGCAGCTGTCTTGGCCCGTTGCAGCTTCCTCAGAAGATCGAGCGTGTCCGGATGGTTGTTGGTTTCGGCATAGACCAGGGCAGTATTCCCGCACAGGGTTTTTGCGCTCACGTCGGCGCCGTAATCGACCAGGTGGCCGATACACTCGTTGCAGCCGTAATTGGCTGCCAGCATCAGCGGAGTATGGCCGTCCCGGTCACGGGCATCAACGGTCGCCCCGCTCTCCAGAAGCGTCTTGATAACCCCCGCGCGGCCGTTGGCCGCGGCGTAATGCAGGGCAGACTTGCCCTTGTTGCTCCTTGCATCCACCTCCGCCCCGCGGTGAATGAGATCCCTGACAAGAGCGAGATCGCCGGATTTCGACGCCTCGATCAGCGGTGTGTGGCCATGCCTGTCTGCTGCGTTAACATTTTCAGTCATAACACTTCCTCCTTGTTGGTAAAGTGCCCTGCCAGACGATGTCGGAATTTCGGAGTCGGGTTACTATACCACTAACCACCACCCCGTAGCCAGAATATTCAACAGAGCGAGCGGGGTCAGGAACTTCCACCCCAGGCTCATCAACTGGTCGTAGCGGAGACGGGGCAGCGTGCCCCGCACCCAGATGAACAGGAAGGCGAAAACCCCCACTTTCAAGGCGAACCACACTGGCGGCGGCAGCCATGGACCCTGCCAGCCGCCGAGGAAAAAGGTGGTGGCAAGGCCGCCGAGCACGATGATGTTTATGTATTCGCCGACGAAAAAGAGCCCGAAGCGCATCCCCGAATACTCCGAGTGAAAGCCGGCGACCAGTTCGCTTTCCGCTTCGGGAAGGTCGAAGGGCACCCGCTTGCACTCCGCCGCGATGCTGACCAGGAAAATGGCGAACGCCAGGGGCTGGCAGAGCGCGAACGGAAGCGATGACTGGGCGGCCACGATGTCGCCCAGCCTGAACGAGCGGGCCAGCATCACCACCGGCGCCAGGGACAGGCCCATGGAAAGCTCGTAGGAGATCAGCTGCGCAAGGCCGCGGATGCTCCCCAGCAGCGCGTACTTGGAATTGGACGCCCAGCCGCCCAGCGCCACGCCGTAGACTGCGATGGAAGAAAGGGCCATGAAGAAGAGCACCCCAACGTTCAGGTCGGCGACCTGGAGAGTGACCGGACGCCCCATGAAGGTGACCGGCGCGCCGAACGGTATCACGGCAAAGGTGAGTATGGCCGGTATGGCGGCCATGGCAGGAGCGAAATAGAACAGCCATTTATCCGCCCCGGCCGGCCTCGTGTCCTCCTTGGTCAGCATCTTGACCACGTCGGCCAGCGGCTGGAGAAGGCCCCAGGGGCCCACGCGGTTCGGCCCCTTCCGGTCCTGGATCCAGGCGAGGACCTTCCGTTCGGCAAGCACCAGGTATGCTGCCGCGGTCAACAGGATGAAATAGATCCCGGCCAGTTTCACCAGGAGGATAAGCATGTCGAGCGTGGCGTTCGTCACAGGATTCTCACTCCTCCCCCTTCCGGGTCCAGGTCCCGCAGCCCGCTCCATCTGCCTGACAGCGGTTCGGCGACGTACTCGCCGCCCAGCTTCACCATGAGGTCGGCAATCACCCTCCAGGAGGGGCGGACATCGCCGCCCGGCGGAACCCGGCGGTGGGCCCGCGGCGGATGCTGTTCCGGATCAGGCCCCTTGATGGGGATCCCCGGGTTCATCACCTTGCGGAACCGCTGCACACGCCCCTCGTTGTTGACGAAGGTGCCGTCCATCTCCACCCAGGCGGTAACCGGCAGCACTATCCCCGCGCTCTTCACTGCCTCCGTGCTCATGCGGTCGGCCGCTGCCAGGAGAGGCATGGCCGAAACCAGTTCAGCCGGGATATCCGCCTCGAAGGCAACGGCTCCCCGTATGCTCCCCGAAGCCAAGGCAGAGGACAACGCCTGCCCAGTATTCTCCCGTGAAAGGAGCGCCGCACCGAAGGCGTTGGGTCCGGAAAGGGGGAATACCAGCCCGATTCCCGGCCGGGCGATGTGTATCTCCCCTTCCAGCTGGAGATACCGCGGCCCGCCTATTGTCACCGGTTTCCGGTATTCCCCGAACGGGATGTCATCAAGGGAATCAACCATTAGAGCCGGAACCGAAACCGCTGCCAGCTGCCCCGGAGGAGCATCGCTTCCGACCAGGTAGACCTTCGCCCCGCGGCGCCACGCCTGCCTGACGGCCAGGAGCAGCATCGGCCCCTCTTCCAGCAGGTCGCACCCGGCAAGGGCTATGCAGTCGGAGCCCTCCAGTTCTGCCATGGACACGGCATTTTCGCGATTCAGAAGCGAAACGGCGCCATGCGCAGCCGAAGCCTCCCCGGCATCGACAAAGAAGCAGGGAGCGCCCGTCCCCAGATGTTCCGCCACGCGCGCCAGCACCAGGTTCCCCTCCAGGGACATGCGGGGCGAGCCGACCAGGGCAAGCGCGCCCGCCCCGTGAACCCGGACGAACTCTTTGATCCTTGCCGCGAGCGTATCCAGCGCGTCGTCCCAGGAGACCTCGCGTCCGTCGACCATGGGGACGCGCGGCCGGTCGGGACTGTTGACGCCGCCGTTGTCGAAGCGACCCTTGTCGCAGATGAACCAGCCGTTCACCGCATCGTTTCGCCGCGCCATGGTCTTGAGCAGTTCCCGGTACCGTGCCGCGGGTATGGTGGCACAGCCGAGCGAGCAGTGGGGGCAGACCGACGGCGCCATGTCGTAATCCCAGTAGCGGGCGCGGAAACGGGCGGTCCTGTCGGTATACACGCCGGTCGGGCAGATGTCCACGAGGTTGCCCGAGAACGGCGACAAAAGGCTGCCTTCCTCGAACCGGCCGAAATAGATCATGGCTGCCCGCCCCAGGGTACCCAGGTCGGTCCCGCCGGCAAAGTCCTGGTAGAAGCGGGCGCAGCGGTAGCACTGGATGCAGCGGTTCATCTCGTGCTGTATCCCCTCGCCCAGGTCCTGGTTGTTGTAGGTGCGCTTCCTGCCGTGGTAGCGGCGGATGCCGTGGCCGCCCGCGATGGTGTAATCCTGGAGGAGGCATTCCCCCCCCTCGTCGCACACCGGGCAGTCGTGGGGGTGGTTGATCATCAGCCATTCGATGACATGCCTGCGCATAGCCACCGCGTCCGGGTCGGTGGTCGAGATGACCATGCCGTCCTGCGCCGGGAGCATGCAGGACATCTGCAGCCCCTTGACCGGCCCTTCGAGGATTTTCACCGCGCACATCCTGCAGGCGCCCGCATTTCCCAGTGCCGGGTGATAGCAGAAGTGGGGAATGAAGATCCCCGCCCGTTTGGCCGCCTCGATTACCAGTGTCCCGGCCGGGACTTCAATCTCGATGTTGTCGATGGTCAGCTTGGGCATGGGAACGGCTTATCCTCCGGAGCGCCTAGAACTGAACGGGCATCTCTTTTTCACGATATGATCCCAGATCTCTTCCTCGAACAGTCGCAGCAGGCCTTCCACCGGGCCCATGGCGCCGGGCGCCAGGGGGCAGAAGGAAAGGCTGAGAAACTTCACGTGCTCCCGCAGGATCTCCAAGTCCTCCGGCTCCCCGCAACCCCTTTCGATCCTGGCCAGGACCTCCCGGACAAAGGGGAGGCCTTCCCGGCAGGGGGTGCACCAGCCGCACGATTCCCTGGCATAGAAACTGACCAGGTTCAGGGTTGCGGCGACCATGCAGGTATGGTCGTCGAACACGACGACCCCCCCGGTGCCGAGCCGCGAACCAGCCTTGGCCACGGTGTCGAAGTCCATCGGCACGTCCAGGTGACCGGCGGTCAGGAACGGCGTTGATGCCCCGCCGGGAATGCATGCCTTGAACCTGCTTCCCGGCCTCATCCCGCCCGCCGGGCCGTCGATCATCGCGCCGATGGTCATTCCCAGGGGCAGTTCCGCGCATACCGTGTTACGCACGTGGCCGCTGAAGCAGAACAGCTTGTTGCCGGCCGCCTCGGGAATGGCGGCCAGGCCCTTGAACCAATCGGGCCCGTTGCGGATGATGGACGGGACGTTGGACAAGGTCTCCACGTTGTTGACCACCGTCGGCCCGCCCCACAGCCCCTTGACCGCCGGAAAAGGCGGCTTCGCTCTCGGGTTGGCCCGCTTCCCCTCCAGCGCGTTCATGAGCGCGGTTTCCTCGCCGCAGATGTAGCGGCCGGCCGAGACATGCAGCTCCACCTTAAGGGAAAAGCCGCTTCCCAGGATATTGTCGCCCAGGAGACCGGCCCGTTCCGCCTCTGCAAGCGCCAGTCTCAGGTTCCGTGCCGGCGTCTCGTATCCCCTCCGGATGAAAATGAAGGCATGAGAGACCCCCAGCACGTAGGCGGCAATGGTGAGCCCTTCCACCAGGTGCCAGGGGTTGTGCTCCAGGAGGACCCGGTCCTTGTAGGTCCCCGGCTCCATCTCGTCGCTGTTGCAGATGAGGTAGCGGGGGCCCGGCAGGTCGCGGGGCACGAAGGACCACTTCTTGCCGGTCGGGAAGCCGGCCCCGCCCCGGCCGCGCATGCCGGAATCGATCACCATCTGCTGCACGTCCAGGGGAGCGAGTTCTTTCAGCGCCTGCCTCAACGCTTCGAATCCCCCGGCCGCGCAATATTCGGCAAAAGTGACCGGGCCATCCGGCCGGTTATGTTTGAAGAGCGACAGTTCCATGAGATGAACGCTGTCCCATCCTTTCGCCTTGTTCCTATTCCTTGCGCCTTCTATCCAGTTTTCATCCGGTAAGTCTGTCCGGTGCCGGAGCGGAACTTTCTCGCAGCTCGTGATAATCTGTCAACTGAAGACTCACCGGTCGGAGCTTTCACTGGTTTCAAGCGCTTTCCCGGTTTTCGATATAGTGCAGTGAACCCGTATCACGATCTCCTCGAAAGCCCCGCTCCGTCTTTTCTCAACCATTACCAGGAGTTCCCGGATTGAAACTATTTATATGTTTTAAGAATGTATTCCCCGATAGCCTTTGCTTCCTTGTCCGGAATGGTCTTGGCATCGAACTTGGTCATGCCCGGACCGGGGTTGCGCATGGCCTTCATGATGCCCTTCCAGTCCTTGATGCCGCTTTTCGCCAGTTCGCCTTTCTTCAGGGTCTTTTTCGGGTTGATGATGTTGCCCCCGTCCGGATGGCAGACCGCGCAATGCTTCTTGAACTCGGCGCCGCCGTCTATCTTCGCCCCCTTTTTCATATCGGCGAGACATACGGTTGCCAAAAGGCCGATCGACACCAGTGAACCTGCAGCCATAACTATTTTTTTCATAATGTTCCCCCTTTTCGTTCAGGCACGGCTATTTCGCGACGTCTTCCTCCGCGTGCGATTCCGCTTCCTTCCGTTCTTTTTCCAGTATCCGGTCCACCAGCTCAGGCGTCAGGCAGCCGTAGAGATTGTCGCCGATCATCATGGAAGGCCCCTCGCCGCAGTTTCCCAGGCAGGCGCACGGCGCCAGGGTGAAGAAACCGTCGGCGGTCGTGCCGCCCGACTCCACGCCGAGCCGCAGTTTCAGATGCTCCAGGATCGCTTCACAGCCCACGCTCCAGCAGGAGATGGAGTCGCACACGTGGACCACCCGCCTGCCGACGGGCCTGCGGTAGAGCATCTCGTAGAAGGTTGCCAGTTCCTCCACCTGGAGTGGCGACAATCCGATGATTTCCGCTGCCTCCGTCACCGCTTCGTCCGTGAGCCAGCCATAGTGCCGCTGCAGCTCCTTCAGGACGTCGACCGCCGCTTCCCGGTTGGTCACCGACGATGCCACGCGCGCCTTCAGCCGATTTTTCATTTCAACCGGTATCATCCCATCTCCTCAATAGCCCCGTTCCGGTCTTTATAGTTTTCATCCGGAAAATCAGGATAAACACTTTGCTGTTTCCAGATCGGAAAGAGGGGATTTTTTGTCCTGGCAAGGAAATCAAGGGATTGCGCGGAGGCATACTCTTGTATGTCGCACAAGCAATCTTGCAGATTGACACAGCCAGGGCGAAAAAGCACCCTTTACGGATGGAAACTACCTGTCCACATCCGCCAGCACAAAATCAATCGACCCCAGTATGGCCAGGAGGTCCGCCACCAGGCGTCCGCGTCCCATGAGCGGCAGCGCCTGCAAATGGGCGAAACTCGGGGTGCGGATCCTGAGCCGGTACGGAACGTTAAGCCCATCGGAGACGACGAAATAACCGTTCTCCCCCTTGGGCGCCTCGATGGAGGCATAGGCCTCACCCTTCGGCGGGGCCATCCCGCGAGTCGCGTTGACGAAATGGTGGATCAGGGACTCGATGTCCTGCAGAGCGTCTCTCTTCTTCGGCAGCACGTAGCGGTAATCGTCCGCGATCCAGCGCCCGCCGGGCATGTTCTCCATTGCCTGCTCGACTATGCGGAGCGACTGCCTGATCTCTTCGATCCGCACCCGGTAGCGCGCATGGCAGTCGCCGCCCTCGGCAACCGCGACATCGAAGTCGAAGGCGTCGTAACCGCTGTACGGGATCTTTTTGCGCAGGTCCCATTCCAGGCCGCAGGCGCGCAGGTTCGGACCCGACACTCCCCACTCCATGGCCTCCTCCGGGGAAATCACGCCCACATCCTTCAACCGTGCCATGAAGACCGGGTTGCCGCTCAGCATCCCCTCGTATTCGGCAATGCGCGGCGGAAGCCAGCGAAGAAACGCCCGCACCGGCTCCTGCCATCCTTCCGGGAGGTCGTCTGCCACTCCGCCGATCCTGAACCATGCCGGGTGCATCCTGCCGCCGGTGATCATCTCGATTATGTCGAACAGCTTTTCCCGGTCGGTAAAGGTATAGAACACCGGGGTCATGGCGCCCACATCGGCGGCAAAAGTGCCCAGCCACACCAGGTGGCTCGCGATGCGGAAGAGTTCGGCAAGCATGACCCGGACATATACCGCGCGATCCGGTACCTTGATGCCGCACAGCCTTTCCACGGAATTCACGTAGGCCAGGTTGTTCTGTACCCCCGCCAGGTAGTCGATCCTGTCGGTATAGGGAAGGAACTGGTGCCAGGACTGGCGTTCGCCGATCTTTTCCGCGCCGCGATGGTGGTAGCCGATGTCCGGGTCCAGGTCGACGATTTCCTCGCCGTCGAGCTTCAGGACGATCCTCAGGATGCCGTGGGTTCCGGGATGCTGGGGGCCGAGGTTGAGTATCAGGGTGTCCTCGTCGATCCGGTCGAAGAAGTCTCCGGCCGGGAGCGGCTGGTGGCGGCGGGCATCGTCCACAGCATATGGCGGCATCTCGGTCCCGCGAAACGGGTGCTCCTTGCGCAGGGGATGCCCTTCCCAGTCATGGGGCATGAGGATTCGCCGCAGATCAGTGTGACCGGCAAAGCGGATGCCGTACATGTCGAACACTTCCCGTTCGTACCACCCGGCGGAAGGCCACACCCCGGTCACTGAGGGCATTTCCGGGTACTCGCCGTGGAGTTCGGTCTTGATGCGCAGGTGGCCGGGCACATCGAAGCAGAGCAGGTGGTAGTTGAGGGTGAAGTCGGGGTAGCGGCCACGGTCCCGGCGGCAGGACTCGTCCACGGCCGCGACATCCTCCAGTCTCCTGAAAGCGGCGCCGGGCCGGGTCTTCAGGTGGCGCAGCACCCCTGGGACCAGTTCGGGCGGAACCCGGTACGTGGGCATGTCCGTAGCCGACTGGTCCGGGGTCACCATCCCCCCGAACGCGGCTTCCAGCTCCCCTTCCAGGCCAAAGGCGGGGAAGTCCTGCCGCCCTGCCGGCGGACGCCACATCTCGTCGCTGCGGGGCATCCAGAACCGGGGGTGGCTGACCGAGCTGCCGCGGATCTGAACCGCCTCCATCCCCGGCCCCCGCGTATCGCGCGACTTGGATTCGCCGTCAACCAGCACCGGCGCCGTGGTGCCCTGTACCCCGCCGGGCAGATGGAGCACTGAGCGGGCCGGCCGCTCCTCGCGCCGGATCTTCTCCTGGAGGAGCATGAGACCCTGCAGGAACGCTTCTGGCCGGGGTGGACAGCCGGGCACGTAGACATCCACCGGCAGGATCTGGTTCACTCCCTGCACTACGCTGTAGACGTCGTACATCCCGCCCGAATTGGCGCAGCTTCCCATTGAGATGACCCACTTGGGCTCCGCCATCTGTTCGTAGAGCCTGAGCACCGAGGGCGCCATCTTCTTGAAGACCGTACCGGCGATCACCATCAGGTCCGCCTCGCGCGGTGTGCCGCGCAGGACCTCGGCGCCGAAGCGCGAGATATCGTAGCGGGAGGTGAAAGAGGTCATCATCTCGACGAAACAGCAGGAGAGGCCGAAAAACATCGGCCAGAGGGAATTGGCCCGCCCCCAGTTGATCAGGTCGTCGAGCCGGGCCAGGAGAATATTGGAAGGTGGTGCCTGATCAGTTTCCGCCATGTAACCTTCCCAACGATAAAAGAAATCATTGTGAGACGCGCTAAACCTTTTCGGGCATGCGCGGGGGCCTGCCCCTGTCAATCGCTATACGCTGTCTTCTCTCCCCTGCCTTTTCGGCCCCCAGTCCAGTCCGCCCTTCTTCCAGAGCCAGACAAGCCCCAGGAGCAGGGCAACGATGAATACGGTCATGTGCATGAGCCCCGGAAGCCCCAGCAGATCCCAGGCCACGGCCCAGATGAAGATGAAGACCGACTCCACGTCGAAGACGATGAAGAAGATGGCCACCAGGTAAAACGGCGCCGGGTACGCCAGTCTGGCCGAGCCGGTCGGGAGGACGCCCGACTCATAGGCCCCATCCTTCTCCGGGTTCCTGCGCCTCTCCCCCAGCCACCACGCCGCGAACAGGATGAAGCCGATGAGCAAAAGCGCCATGGCGGAGTAGATTGCCAAAGGGAGCAGGTCGTGGACCGTGGTGAACCGTGGAGGGGCTGAAAGGGGGATATCGCTCATAGCTTAATTTTTCAGATATTCAAGCACCTCGGCCGGATGGGCCTCGGCTTTCCTTACCGTCTGCCAGTGCTTGAGAACCGTTCCGTCCGGTCCGATGACCACCGTGGACCTGATCGTCCCCATTGTCTTCTTTCCGTACATCATCTTTTCGCCGTAAGCCCCGTAGTCGGCCATCATTGCAGCGTCCGGGTCCGAAAGAAGCACGAATGGAAGACCGAAATCGCGGATGAACTTGTCGTGGGATTTCATGCTGTCCTTGCTCACACCGAGCAGAACGACCCCTTTCCCGACAAGCTCTTCGTGGAAGTCGCGAAAAGCGCATGCCTCCTTGGTGCACCCGGGAGTGTTGTCCCGGGGATAGAAATAGATGACCACGGTCTTTCCGCGGTAGTCCGTCAAAGAATGTTTCGTGCCGTCGCTCCCTTCCAGGTGGAAGTCCGGCGCCATTTTTCCTTCAAGCGAAGCCATCGGTTTCTCCTTTTGCCCATTTTGCTGTCTGCCGGTTCGCCTGTGCTGAAAGCATCCATCCAGGGGAGAAAGAAGCCGGCATAAGAAACTAGTGTATGCCAAAATAATGAGAATGCAAGGCTCAACCATGGACCGGCTTGAACACAAGCAGGCATGTGCGGCTTCTGTGAAATTATTGGTGTAATGCGCCTGATTTGAAGGTTGCTTCAAGTGAGCGTGCCTAGGCGGGGAAATATGCTTTGTGCTGTCACGGGGACCTGGCCGCCAGGACACCCAACCACCAGGGCCGGGGGGGGCGGCGGCAGGACCGTCCCTGTGAAGCTGGGGGGATACGATGCCTCTACAGGGACGGTCGGAACAGGGGAATTGAATTGCCGGTCATCTGCCGGGCTTCAAACCGCTGTCTTGCTGAAGCGCTGTCAAGCCTTGCCGGGCTTGGCCGGTTTTGCCGCTCCGCTCTTTGCGGCTTTCTTCTGGGCTTTCCCTGCAGACCCGGCAAGCTTCGCTTTCCTGGCCTCGCGCGCCTTGGCCAGGTTGTCCGCCAGCTTGTGTTCGGTGGCAAGCTTTCTGCGCTCCTCGGAAAACGACTTGGCAGCCAGCGGCTGCTTGCCGGGGATGCCGAACTGCTTCCGGTATTCACCGGGGGTCATGCCGTGGGCCGTGGAAAGATGGCGCGACAGCGTCTTCATGCCGCCCTTGCCACACACAAGGCAGATGATCTCCTTGTTCCTGATGGATTTCTTGGCGGACAGCTCCGGCTTCTGCTCCTCAACGTCGGAAATATTCAGCGCCTGGCCCTCTTCGAGCTTTTTCAGGGCATCGTGAACCAGCCTGATTTCAGCAAGCAGTTCCTCTGTTGTCATGCTCGTCACAGAGGCATGCGCTTCCACGATTTCAGAAACCAATTCCAATAAGGTTGTCATAATGGGATCTCCTGGTAATGTATTAACAGATTGATTATCAATAAATCATAAAATGTTCCGGTAAGCAAGAGTATTGATTTTCATATTGCGGATAAATTCTTCAGCGGTATCAGTAAAGCTTTCTGCATATTTCGCACAACTCAGCATGCATGGTTTTTGCAAATCCAGAAAGTCCGCACGGCTTCAGGAAACACATTCAGTACCCGGACAGACTCCTGTTTCAAGGTCAACTCCCGTATCAATTGACGCTCTTGTCCATGTTATGCCTGGCCTGAAGAACTCCAGCTGTTTCTCCTTCAACAGCCAGTTAGAGACAGGGAAAGGATAAACCGGAATATGCAGCTCAGGATTCCGATCAGACGCAAACAGCCGGGAATGGCTGAAACTCTTCATTGCCCTGCTGCTTTAGGCAGCATGAAAAGGGCGGTTTTACTGTCCGCGCTCATGCTGGCGGCCTCATGCTCCGCGCATTCCTTGACGACGCATCCCGGCAGCAGCGGGATAATCCCGGCAGATCGTGAAAACGCCTGGTTTCACAGGCTCCGGAAATTTGCCGCGGTTCCTTCCACGGCGGAAAACGGCGCCATTTCAAGGGAATGGAACGAACTGGCGAAAGGGAACTACATATCACGCAGGACCTTCGGCCTGGCCATACTGATAAGCATCGTCACTGCTTTGGCAGTCATCGCCTTCATTCTGTTCATTAACCGGTCGCTCCGCATCATGGTCAGGCAACGCACCGCCGAGTTGCGAAACGAACTGGAAGAACGCAAACGCATAGAAAATGAACTGATGGGAAGCGAAGAGAGACTGTCACGGTTTTTCGAGGCCGCCTTCGAAGGGATCCTCTTTCACGTGGAAGGGGTCATCGTAGACATCAATCCTGCCGTTACCGAGATCCTCGGCTACAAGCCCTCCCAGACATTCGGCCGGAACCTGGTGGATTTCATCGCTGCGGAATCAAAAACCATGGTTCTTGAGAGTATGCGCACCGGTGAACCGGGGCCGTACGAAGTTTACGGGATCAGGAGCGACGGCGCACATGTTCCCCTCGAAGTACGCGCCAGATCCATCGACATCGACGGCTCACCCGCACGCGTCGTGGGTTTCCGCGACATCAGCGAGCGAAAGAACGCTGAAAACGAACTGCGCCGCTACCAATGCGATCTCGAAGCCAGGACCGAGTCCCTGGAAGCAATACATACCATCTCCGACAAGCTTTACCGGTCTCTTGACCTTGACACGGTAGCTGAACAGGCCGTGTGCGCCATGATGCAGCGCAGCAATTCCCCCTCAGTGGCTCTCTTCCTGCTGGACCGGGACGGCGCCAACCTCAACCTGCTCTTCTCCCAGGGCTTTCCCGAACCCCTGCTCAGAACGGCCCGGAAGCTTCCGGTGCGAGGAAGCCTTACCGGCCTGTCCGCAGTCAACCGTTGCGTAATATTCAGCTCCGATCTGCGCAACGACGAACGACTCACCCCTTCGGTCAAACAGGCCCTCGCGGCAAATGGCTACCGTTCCGTCGTATCCTTGCCCCTCATGGCCGAGGAACGGGTGTTGGGCGCCCTCAACCTGCTCTACCGCGACACGCCACCCCTGTCTTCCCTTGGCGAACAGGAACTGCTTGTAATCGGCCATACCGTCGGCCTTGCCATGTCGAATGCCATCAATGTAGCCCATCTCCGGGAAGAAATGTCTGTCAGGCAAAGCACCGAGGAAGCACTGCGCCAGCTCAATGCCCAGCTCGAGCAACGGGTGGCGGAACGCACTGCGCAGCTTTCGGAAGCGAAGGAGCGCGCCGAGGTTGCGGACCGCCTGAAATCAGCGTTCCTGGCGACCATGTCCCACGAGTTGCGCACTCCGCTCAATTCCATCATCGGATTCACCGGGATACTTCAGCAGGGCCTGGCCGGGCCGCTGAACGAGGAGCAGAAAAAGCAGATGGAAATGGTGCGCAACAGCGCCGGACACCTGCTGGAGCTCATAAACGACGTGCTGGACCTGTCCAAGATCGAAGCAGGCCAGCTCACCCTGGCAATAAGCAGTTTCGATCTGCGGGCATCGGTCAATAAAGTGTCGAAGACCGTCCAGCCGCTGGCTGAAGCGAAGGGGCTGGAGCTGAAAACCGACATTGACGGGAATGTCGCCACGATCAACAGCGACCAGCGCAGGGTCGAGCAGATAATGCTCAACCTGTTGAGCAATGCCGTCAAGTTCACCGAAAAAGGCATGATCAGCGTAAAGTGTTTCATCTCCGAACGCGGCGCATGCATCTCGGTTTCCGATACCGGGATCGGCATCAGCGACAAGGACCTGGGCAACCTGTTCAAGCCCTTCCGCCAGCTGGACTCCGGCCTGACCAGGCGCTTTGACGGCACCGGCCTGGGCCTTTCCATCTGCAGCAGGCTGGCTGAATGCCTCGGCGGCGAAATCAGCGTGGAAAGCATTGCCGGGAAAGGAAGCTCATTTTCCGTTATCATTCCGGACAGGGGAGCGCAAAATGAAAAAGAGGGTTCTGGTCATAGAAGATAACGAGCAAAACCTCTACCTGGTCACCTTTCTTCTCGAAAAGAACGGTTACGGGGTGTCGGCAGCGCGCGACGGAGTGATCGGAATCGAACAGGCAGCCCGGGAGATACCGGACCTCATACTGCTCGACATACAGCTCCCTCTCCTTGACGGCTATGCGGTTGCGAAGCAACTGAAAAGCTTTGACAAGCTGGCCAGAGTCCCGATAGTCGCCGTCACTTCCTACGCCATGCCCGGCGACCGGGAGAAGGCCATTGAGTCCGGGTGCAGCGGCTATATCGAAAAACCCATAAATCCCGATACCTTCATGAAGCAGATTGAAAATTTCCTCGGTCGTTGTTCGGACGGAAAGGATGATGCATGAAGCGTATCCTGATCGTTGATGACATCCCGGAGAACCGCTACTTCCTGGAAATGCTCCTGAAAGGGAATGATCATGACGTCATGACAGCGGTAAACGGCGCCGATGCGCTGGAAATGGCAAAGCGCGCCCTCCCGGACCTGATCGTGGCAGACATCCTCATGCCGGTCATGGACGGCTACAGCCTGTGCAGGCGCTGCAAGACCGATCCCGACCTGCGGCAAATCCCCTTCATATTCTACACGGCAACCTACACGGAGCCCGAGGACGAGGATTTTGCCATGAGCCTGGGCGCCGACCGCTTTGTCATCAAACCCCAGGAACCCGAGGAATTGAAGAGGATCGTGGAAGAAGTCCTGGAGCAAGGCCCGCATTCGGGCATCCCGGAATCCCGGGGCATGGAGGAAGGGGAATTTTTCGAGGACTACAGCAAAGCGCTGTTCCGGAAGCTGGAAAAGAAGACTGCTGAAGTGGACCGCTTGAGCGATGACCTGTCCCGGGAGACTGAAGAGCGGAAAAAACTGGAAAAGACCCTGTTCGAGTTCGAGACGAAGCTCAACAAGCTTCTTGACGCGTCCACGGCTGCAATCATCCTTACGGACATGGAAGGCAACGTCCTCTTCATCAACAAGAGGTTCAGCGATATTTTCGGGTATGTGCTGGAGGACCTGCCTACCCTTGAAACATGGTTTGTCCGCGCCTTCCCGGATGTGCTGCTGCGCCGGTCGATGCGGCATTCATGGAAGTCCGCCGACGACGTCGCAGCCCCACAGGGAGTGGACCTGGAACCCGTGGAATCACGAGTCGTCTGCCGGGATGGGACGGCACGGCAGGTGTCAGTGATTGATGCCGTGGTATCCGATATTCACCTCACCACCTTCACCGACCTGACCGAGCGCAGGAAACTGGAAGACCAGCTCCTCCATGCCCAGAAAATGGAGGCCATAGGGCAGCTTGCAGGCGGAGTGGTCCACGACTTCAACAATATTCTCACCGCAATAGTCGGTTATGGGCACCTCCTCATGACCAAGCTTCCTGACGAAGGCCCCTCACGCGGCTACGTTGAGCAGATACTGAACGTTACCGACCGCGGCGCAAAGCTCACCCACAGCATCTTCGCTTTCAGCAGGAAACAGAAGACCGAGATAAAACCGGTCAAGCTGAACCACCTGATCCGCGGAGCGGAGAGCTTTCTCCGCAGGCTCATCAATGAAAGTATCGAACTAAGAACTGATCTGAGCGCCGATGACGTAACGATAATGGCAGATCCATTCCAGGTCGAGCAGATCATCATGAACCTCGTCACCAACGCCCGTGATGCCATTAGCGACATCGGATCCATCACCATCCGCACCCGGCCTGTTGCAATTGGCGATGATTTCGTTGCCGAGCATGGTTTCGGATCCAGGGGGAACCAGGTGCTGCTGACGGTAAGCGATACGGGAAAAGGCATGGACACGGAAACCTCGTCAAACATTTTCGAGCCGTTCTTCACCACCAAGGAAGCCGGAAGAGGGACCGGCCTGGGGCTCACCGTCGTATATGGCATAGTCAAGCGGCATGGCGGGCATATCCAGGTTGACAGCGCTCCTGGAAAAGGCACGGAATTCCGCATATATTTACCTTCGCTCAACATATCGGAAGTCCCTGATGACAAGCAGCATTGCAGCCGTGCGCCCGGAGGAACGGAAACCATCCTGCTTGCCGAAGACAATGCCGACTTGCGACGGGTAACCAGGCTCAACCTGGAAGCCGATGGCTACCAGGTCGTCGAGGCAATCGACGGCAAGCAGGCAGTGGAACTGCTGAAGGAACGGAAAGACAGCATATCACTTGTTCTCGCTGACCTGGTGATGCCCAGGATGGGCGGATGGGATGTCTACCTCGAAGCTGCCAGGATCAAGCCCGGCATCAGCGTCATCTTCATGAGCGGCTATACGGACGACAGTATCGACGTCAGCTTCATCCGCGAAGCGGGCCTTGAACTGCTTTCCAAGCCGGTCCCCCCAACGCTGTTGTCGGCCAGGATAAGGGAGGCGCTGGACAAGCCGCAGCAATCGTCTGGTGGCGCCCGCATATGAATCTCGTGCGCCGATTTGACAGGCCGCGACGGGATTTGACATGTTTTCCGGAAACTGCCCAAGCAGAAGTTGTTCCGGCGCTTGACTTTCGGACGGGATTCAATAATAATGCGCGGACAAAAGGAGAGATGGCCGAGAGGTCGAAGGCGGCAGACTCGAAATCTGTTGAACCGCTTGCGGTTCCTAGGGTTCGAATCCCTATCTCTCCGCCA
>POSG01000029.1 GCA_003314535.1 Geobacter sp. | reverse complement strand
TGTGCCTGAAGGCCTGCCCGGTGGGCGCCATCTCCGGCGAGAAGAAGGCGGTCCACACCATCGACTCAGCCAAGTGCATCAAGTGCGGCGCCTGCGTGCCGACCTGCAAGCTGAACGCGATCGCAAAGGCGTAATAAAATTAATTTCGAGCCTATGAAGCTTTATAAAAAAAGGAGGTAACATCAATGCCTACAGTCACATTGACCGTAGACGGCCAACAGGTAACGGTGCCCAAGGGTACGACCGTCCTCGAAGCCGCGTGGAAAGCCGGGGCCTTCGTCCCGACTCTCTGCCACGATCCTGAGCTTTCAAAGCCCGGCGCATGCCGTATCTGCGTAGTTGAGATCAAGGGCGCACGCAACCTGCCCGCTTCCTGCGTGACCGAAGCAGCCGAGGGCATGGTGGTCGAAACCGCTTCCCCGGCCGTTGTCGAAGCCAGGAAAACCATCCTGGAACTCATGCTGGACAACCACCCCGAAGACTGCCTGACCTGTCACCAGGCGGGCGACTGCAAACTGCAGGATTACGCCTATTTCTACAACGTGAAACCGGGCGCTTTCGGCGGCGAGAAAAAGAACTATGAAATAGAAGACGACAACCTCTTCATCGTCCGCAACATGAACAAATGCATCCTGTGCGGCAAATGCCTCAGGGCCTGCGAAGAAAAACAGGGCCGCGCGGTCATCGATTTCGCCTACCGCGGCTTCAAGACCAAGGTAGCCACCGCCATGGACAAGCCGCTTGCCGATTCGGTCTGCGTATCCTGCGGCACCTGCGTTGCCGTATGCCCCACCGGCGCTCTGACCGAAAAGGCCATGATCGGCCAGGCCCGCAAATGGGAAGTTGAAAAAGTCCGCACCACCTGCCCGTTCTGCGGCGTTGGCTGCAACTTCGACCTGAACGTCAAAGGCGGCAAGGTCATCGGCGTCACGTCCAACGCAGCCGCTCCGGCAAACGGCCGCGACATGTGCGTCAAGGGACGTTTCGGCACCGACTACATCCACAGCCCGAAACGCCTCACCAAGCCCCTCATCAAGAAGAACGGCGAATTCGTCGAATCCTCCTGGGACGAGGCACTGGACCTGGTGGCAAGCAAACTCGGCGAAATAAAGACCAAGTTCGGCAGCGACTCCATAGCGGCCCTCTCCTCCGCACGCTGCACCAACGAAGACAACTACGTGATGCAAAAATTCATGCGCGCGGCGATCGGCACCAACAATGTCGACCACTGCGCCCGAACTTGACACGCTCCCACCGTAGCCGGTCTGGCTACTTCTTTTGGCAGCGGCGCAATGACCAACTCTTTCGCCGACTATCTCAACACCGACCTGTTTTTCGTCATCGGCTCCAACCCGACTGAAGCGCACCCCATGGCGGGCGCCAAGATCATGTCATCCGTCATGAGCGGCAAAAGTAAACTGATCGTGGCAGACCCTCGCCGGATTGAACTGGCCGAAAAAGCCGATATCTGGCTGCAGCTCCGCCCGGGTACCGACATTCCCCTCCTGAACGGCATGATGCACATCATCATCAAGGAAGGCCTGCACGACAAGAAATTCATCGAGGAGCGGACCGAGGGCTTCGAGGAACTGAAAGCCACCGTCGAGAAATATACTCCTGAGCGGGTTTCCGAACTGACCGGCGTCCCGGTGAATCTGCTTTATGACGCTGCCAGGCTCTATGCCACTACCGCTAAGGCTATGCTCTGCTACACCCTGGGCATCACTGAGCACATCTGCGGTGTGCATAACGTCATGAGCACAGCCAACATCGCCATGCTTACCGGCCACCTGGGCAAGGAAGGCTGCGGCGTGAACCCGCAGCGCGGCCAGAACAACGTCCAGGGCGCCTGCGACATGGGCGCGCTGCCCAACGTGTATCCCGGATACCAGGCAGTCGTGAACCCCGACATCCAGGCCAAATTCGAAAAAGCCTGGGGCGTCAAGCTTGACAACAAGCTGGGCCTGACGATTCCGGACATGATGGATGGCGCAGTGGAAGGCAAAGTCAAGGCCATGTACATCCTTGGCGAAGACCCGGTCCTCACGGACCCCGATGCCAACCACATCAAGAAGGCTCTGACCAAGATGGACTTCGTCGTGGCCCAGGAGATATTCATGTCCGAAACGGCCAAGTACGCCGATGTCATCCTGCCCGGCGCAAGCTTCGCCGAAAAGGACGGGACATTCTCCAGCTCCGAACGTCGCGTGCAGAGGGTGCGCAAGGCCATCGAGCCCCTCGGCGACAGCCGTCCCGACTGGTGGATCACCTGCGAGATCGCAAAGCGCATGGGATACAAGATGGACTTTGAATCACCGCGTCAGATCTGGGATGAAATGGCTTCCCTGTCGCCCATCTTCGCCGGTATCAACTATGACCGTATCGAACATACCGGCCTCCAGTGGCCGTGCCCGACCGTAGACCATCCGGGTACACCCATCCTGCACACCCAGTCGTTCTCCAGGGGAAAAGGCCTCTTCAAGGCCATCGAGCACATCCCGCCGGCAGAAATGCCTGACGAGGAATACCCATACCTCCTGTCGACCGGCCGTATCCTGTATCACTATAACATCACCACACGCTTCTCGTCCGCGCTCGATGCACATCGTCCGGAAGAGGCTGCCATGCTTCACCCGGCAGACGCTGCAACACTCGGCGTATGCACCGGCGACAAGGTTCGCGTGACCTCGCGCCGCGGCAGCGTGGTAACAAAGGTCAACGTTACGGACAAGGTAATGTCCGGTATGATCTGGATGAGTTTCCACTACAGGGAAACACCCACCAACGAACTGACAGTCAACGCATTCGACCCGATCAGCAAGACCGGCGAATACAAGGTGGCAGCGGTTCAACTTGAAAAAGTAGTATAACAACCGCAACAAGCGGCCGGGCGCATAATGTGCCCGGCCGCTTGTTATCATTTCATCACAATATGCCGTCAATTCGAATATCTTTTGCCCTTCTTGCAGGAAATGCCAAGTAGTGTCCATCCGGAAAGTCACCCTTGGTCCGGAGCGGAACTTCCTCGTAGCTCGTGATAATCTGTCAACTCATGACTCACTGGTCAGAGCTTTTACTGGTTTCAAACACCTTCCCGGTTTTCGGGATCTTGCAATGAAGCCGTTTCACGATCTCCTCGAAAGCCCCGCTCCAGCCCTTATCAGCAATAACCAGGGGTTTCCGGTTGGGAATTAAGTACATTTCGCTTCCGTTTGCCCTGACGATTCCATTACTTTTATATGTGGAGACATTTCGTTGACAGCCGGAGTGACCGCAGTTATTCTGACAGCCGGCAATCCCCCAAAATACAATAGAGGGGAATTTCCGTTTCCAGATGAAAAGCAGAAAAGGAGTCGCCATAAATGTCCATAAAAATAGTCGCATTTGTTGCCAAGTCGGGAACCGGCAAGACAACCCTCGTGGAAAAGGTCATAGCTGAATTGAAGAAGCGGGGATACAAGGTCGGCGCCGTCAAACATGATGCCCATCGTTTCGAGATCGATCATCCGGGCAAGGATTCGTACAAGTTTGCGGCTGCCGGGGCAGACACCGTGCTGCTTTCATCGCCGGACAAACTCGCCTTGATCAAGAAGCACTCACAGTCACCTTCCATAGAAGAACTTCTCGACAAATATTTTTCAGATGAGGATATCGTGCTGACAGAGGGATTTAAAAGGAGTTCGCTGCCAAAGATTGAAATTCATCGCCCCGAGCACAGCGACACCCTCATCTGCAGGGGAGAAATAAACGATCCGGCACTGATAGCTGTTGCTAGCACGGCACCTCTCAACCTTGACGTCCCGGTCCTGGACCTCAACGATGCCCGCGCAATCACTGACTTTATCGAACAAAAATATCTCAAGACAGCCTAGTCATCCGATAAAAATCTCCGGAATAAAGCGAGCATGAAATGGTTTCGATAGAAATGGCACGGCGCCTCATACTGGAAAACATAGCCACGCTCGGAACAGAGAGCGTGCCCATACTAGAAGGCCTCAACAGGGTTTGTGCCGAGGATTACCGCTCCCCATGGGACATTCCCCCGGTCGACAACTCGGAGATGGATGGTTACGCTTTTGCCCATTCGAATGCAGCAGCGGGCTCAAAGCTGAAAGTCACCGGTTTTGTTTATGCCGGTGAGTTTCGCTCCGTGCCGGTATCCGCAGGAGAAGCCGTAAAAATCATGACCGGCGCTCCCATCCCGCCCGGATGCGACACTGTTGTTCCAATCGAAGAAGTGGAAGCAAACGACTCTTGCATCCGCCTTAAAAGGGAAATACCGCGAGGCAACCATGTCAGGAAACGGGGCAATGACATCTGTGCGAATGATCTTGTCATCAGCGCGGGAACTCCGTTGCGCCCCCAGGAAATAGGCATGCTTTCATCAATGGGCAAAACATTCGTCTGTGTTTTCAAAAAACCCCACTGCGCGATTCTGGCAACAGGCGATGAACTGCTCCAGCCCGGATCCATCCCTGTCGAAGGCAAAATAATTAACAGCAACAGTCACAGCCTTGCAGCCCAGGTCATGGACGCAGGGGGCGTACCAGTCCTTCTCGGAATCGCCCGCGACTCCCGCGATGAAACTGTTGCCAAGATCAGGGAAGGCTTGCAGGCAGACTTCCTCATTGTAACCGGAGGAGCTTCAGTAGGCGACCGGGATCATGTCAAGGAATCGATCGTTGCTTTGGGCGGCAGGCTCCTGTTCTGGAAAGTGAATATAAAACCCGGCAAACCGGTAGCGTTTGCCATGCTCCAGGGAAAACCGGTCTTTGCGCTTCCAGGGAATCCGGTGTCGACCATGGTTTCATTCGAACAGTTCGTCCGCCCTGCCCTGCTGAAGTCCATGGGGCGCACGCGCATCTTCAGGCCGGTAAAAAATGCCATACTTCATGAGGACCTGGAAAACACTAGTGATCGTCCAAACCTGATTCGCGGGAGAGTGAGTCACAATGGCCATGAGTATACCGTGTCATCAACCGGCAAACAGGGCTCGAATCGCCTCTCGTCACTGGTCCAGGGAAACGGCCTGATTTATCTGCCTCCTGCCGAATCTCTTCCAGCCGGCTCAACCGTTGAAGTTGAACTTTACGACAGCGAATTCGAGATGAGGAATAAAACGTGAAAAAGGTTGAAAAACCTCAAAAGATTGATCATGTCGCGAAGCAACCCTGTATGAATGTATCACGGAATTCAGAATGTCCTCTCCATCGGAAGTCCCCTTTCCTTAGCTAGTGTCCGTCCGGATTTATCAAGTCATACCCCAAAAAAGCGCATCATATGATATTTTTTTATCATTTTAATCTTGACCAGCGCCACCAGGTTATGGTATTTATTATATTGCGCTTGTAGTTATAAAAACGATCATTGACGTTTGATCTCACGTCACCATACAGTCATTAAATCTTATTTCAGCCTGTTTTCTCATAATCGGGATGTATTTTGAGAGGTATAGTTATGTCAAGAAAACCATTGATATTCAATCTTTCTTCTTCTGACAGAGAGGCACTCGAAAATATAATAGATCATGAAACCTCTGATGCAAGAATAGTATTGCGTTCTAAGATAATACTAATGACAGAAGAAGGAATACCTCTTCAGGAAATTGCAAACAGACTCGGTTTGAGTAAAGTCACTGTCAACACTTGCAGACAGAACTATCTATCAGGCGGAATTGAAGCATTGAAAAGAAAGAAACGCCCCGGCCGGCCGTCAAAGCTGGCCAAACAGATTCTCTCGGATCATTTCCACGGGGCAGAGGACAAGATTTTTTCCCGTCTCAGAAAGGCCTTGCACATGAAAACCAAATCCGATCATCTCATCAGTTTTATCAATATTACCGCAGGTCTCATTACGTGCGAAATGTGTTTGGCTTTTTTGTAACAGTTCTTTCGTAAACAGAGGTATTCCACGCACGTGGAGGCGTGAAGGCGCCACCCTTGTTCGAATCAAGTCCCCCGTGTCCAAACCGTCGATCCTTTTCGGACCACAGGCCAACTGCAGACATTATCGCAAATATCCATAGCCCCAGCCAATTTGTTCGATATTATCAATTTGACTGATATTCTTCCACCTTTTATAGTGTTTCACAGTCAATGCCTCACCCAATAGCCGACCGTCACTCATATCGTTCATTTTTGCCATTCTGGCATGAAGCGCAATTTACAGATGGTTGCAAGGAGATGCTATGAAAGTCATAGATTGCAGGAAAATGGCATGCCCGGCGCCGGTGATAGCCGCAAAGCGGGCACTGGAGGAATCAGCCGGTCAACCGGTTCAGATACTGGTGGACGCCGGAGCGCCGCGTGAAAACGTGACCCGTTTTGCCACCGGACGCGGACATGAAGTCCGTGAAAACCCCTTTGAAGACGGTTATGCTTTGACCATCGGCGGAGGAAACCCGGCATTTTCCGATCAGGCAACGGCATCAGCACCTGCTCAAAAGACCGTTATGCTCGTCACCTCCGACCGTCTCGGAAACGGGGACGACGAGCTGGGGCGCCTGCTCATGAAAAACTTCATCATTACCCTCCTTGAACTGGAACGCCTGCCGGACCGGGTGCTTTTCGTCAATTCCGGAGCCCTTCTCACAACGGAAGGTTCGGAAGTCCTGGAAGCGCTTGATTCACTCGGCAACAAAGGAGTTGAAATTCTGACCTGCGGGGTCTGCCTTGATTTCTACCACAGGAAAGACAAGCTGAAGGCGGGATCGGTGACCAACATGCTGACAATCGCCGAAAGCCTGATGGAAGCCGGGTCCGTGATCCGGACGTAACGAATCTTACACTACCCAAACTCCACGGAGGATTCACGATATGACAAGAACGCTTCACGGTCTCGCGAAAAATGTCGGCATCATCGCATTCGCATCAATTGCCGCTGTCCTCGTTTCTCTGGCATCGGCACAGGCCGCAGCCGACTTCCCGGTTATTTCAACCGATGAGTTGAAAAACTACGTCGACCAGAAGGAAAACATGGTCCTTGTTGACGCCCGCACACCTCAGGAGTACCGGGCAGCCCACATTAAGGGAGCCATCAACATTCCGGAAAAGGAGTTCGACGAAGCCGCAAAGCAACTCCCCGCTGACAGGAAAACCCTTCTGATCTTCTACTGCAACGGAGTCAAATGCGGCAAAAGCAAAAGGGTGGCGCAAAAGGTGGAACCGCTTGGCTATACGGCAATACTCATCTACAAAGAGGGGATACCGGTGTGGGAAGAAAGGAACCTGCCACTCGTGACAGGTTCCGGTTACGGAAAGAAAATCGAAACGACAAAGTTCAAGCCAGGGGAACTCGATGCACTGATAAAAGCAAAGGATCCGGACTATGTCCTGGTTGATGTACGCGATGAAGCGGAATTCAAGGAAGGGCATATCCCCACTTCCATCAACATCCCGGCCGAAACCCTTTCGGCGAAATCGGGCATCCTGCCCAAGGAAAAGAAGATCATCGTCTACTGCAACACCGGCAGCCGCAGCTACCTGGCCTACAAGAAACTGATCGGCCTTGCCTATCCCAAGATTTACCAGACCCTCTTCGCCGACTGGAAAGAGGCAGGGCTGCCGGTCAGCAAGTGAAAAGCTGCCTGGACTGTTTCGGATCATGAACAGTTTCCCTTTGCCGATCTCGTCAACCCGGTCATGATAAGCGTCGGCATCGATATAGGCTCAACCGCTACCAAGGCGGTGGTTTTCGATGGGAGAATCATCGGCAAGGCAATGGAAATAACCGGATGGGACCCAAAGGAGGCCGGTTACAGGGCCTTCCGGGGAGCGCTGGATATTGCTGGGATCACTGAAGACCGGGTCGGGCCCATTGTCGGCACCGGTTACGGCCGCATCTCCCTCCCCATTCTCACCGGAAAGGTGACCGAGATCAGCTGCCACGCCCGCGGCGCTCACCACCTCCACCCGGGCACGCGGACGGTAATCGACATCGGGGGACAGGATTGCAAGGTCATTTCCCTGAGCGATGACGGGTCGGTCTCCGACTTCATCATGAACGACAAGTGTGCGGCAGGCACGGGCCGTTTCCTGCAGGTAATGGCCGGGATACTTGATGCCACCCTGGACGAACTGGGCGCACTGGCCGCCGGCGGGGAACCGGTCCCCCTCTCCAGCATGTGCACGGTGTTCGCCGAGTCCGAGGTCATCGGCCTGCTGGCCCGCGGAACCGGGAAGGAAAACATTGCCGCGGGAATAATCGACACCATCGCCCGTCGCATACAGGGCCTGGCCGGGCGGGTGCCCTTCCTGGAAACCGTCACTTTCACCGGTGGAACAGCCCAGAATCCCCACATTTGCCGGATAATCGCCGAACGCCTCGGCACACGGCTCCATGTTCCGCTTGAGCCCCAGTTCGTCGGAGCCCTCGGTGCGGCCCTGATTGGTTGGGAAGATTGACCTGAAAGGACGAACCATTACATGACCAAGGCAAGGACTTTTTCCGAGATTTCGACCCTTCGCGAACGTAATGCACTTGCAGTAAAGGAAGCCAAGGAGAAAGGCCGACGCGTGGTCGGCACCTACTGTCTCTACTCCCCTGCTGAGATGGTGGTGGCGGCCGGTGCGATTCCGGTGATGCTCTGCGGCACGAGCCAGAATCCCGTTCCCGCCGCGGAAAAGGTCCTCCCCAGGAACCTCTGCCCGCTCATCAAATCCAGCTACGGCTTTGCCGTCACCGACACCTGCCCCTACTTCCACTTTGCCGACCTTCTCATTGCCGAAACCACCTGCGACGGCAAGAAGAAGATGTACGAGCTCCTGGGTGAAATGAAGCCGCTGCACCTGATGCAGTTGCCCCAGGTGCAGGACGATGCTGCCCTCTCCTACTGGACCGGCGAAATGGTGCGGCTGAAGAGGAGAATGGAAGAGGACTTTTCGGTAGAGATCACCGATGACAGATTGCGTGAGGCCATAAGCCTTGTCAATGACGAGCGGCGCTCACTCAAGGAATTCCAGGACGTATGCAAATACAACCCATCACCCATCAGCGGCATGGACATGCTCACTGTTCTGCACAACCGCGGTTTTACCGTCGATAAACGCGAGGCGATCGAGCTGGTGGACCGCCTTACCGCCGAACTCCGCGAGATGGCGGAGTTCGGCGTATCTCCGTTCACCCCATCCACTCCCCGCATTCTGCTGAGCGGCGTTCCCGTGGGAATAGGCTCGGACAAGGTGGTAAGGCTCATCGAGGAGTGCGGCGGCAGCGTGGTCTGTTTCGAAAGCTGCGGAGCTTACAAGAAAGTCGAGCCTGTAGAAGAGACCGGCGATCCGCTCGCCGCCCTTGCAGATCGCTATCTGCGCATCCCCTGCTCCTGCATGTCGCCCAACCAGGGGCGATTAAGCCTGGTGGAGCAACTCGTCCGCGAATTCCGGGCAGATGGAGTGGTTGACCTCACCTGGCAGGGCTGCCATACCTACAATATCGAATCGTTCAGCCTGAAAAAACATGTCCAGGGAACCGCAGAAGTGCCGTTCCTGCAGATCGAAACGGATTACTCGGAATCCGACACCGAACAGCTCAAGGTGCGGATCGAAGCGTTTCTTGAGATGATCAACAGGGCAAAGAGGACCGGATAAAGAACCCTGACAAACGAATAGAGACATAACATAGGCGCCCACTTCGTCCTCCGCCATCGGCGGACCAACCGAAACCCGCTCTGATCCTGACCTGCGTCAGCTATCCGTGTGGGTTTTTCTTTTCCCGCATTAATTCAAGAAGCGATTCCTCTTGGGGCAATCCTGAGTCAAGAAATCCGCCTCGCGCGGAGACGCGGAGAACGCAGAGAAAAATCAATTCTTTTCCAAGCAAAAACAAGGTCTAGCCAGTAAAAGGACTTATTTTAAATCCTCCAATTTATTTGCGTCCCGGCGTCTCTGAGTGAATATGAGCCCATTTGTGATTGAAAGGAGGTGATCAGAAATGATCAGACGATACCGCAGCATATGCCTGAAACCGGGCGGCTGGGGAGAAGGATTCGACTGACTCCGTTGAACGCTATTTCTCGTGTCGGAAATACTAAAAATAGGAGGTATCACCCGTGTCCAACGTAACATTGACCATCGACAGCAACAAGATAACCGTCCCGAAAGGAACAACAGTCCTCGAAGCGGCAAGGATGGCCGGATCATTCGTCCCGACCCTTTGCCACGACCCCGAACTCAGCAAACCCGGCGCCTGCCGCCTCTGCGTGGTGGAGATCAAGGGCGCCAGGAATCTCCCCGCCTCATGCGTCACCGAAGCACAAGAGGGCATGGTGGTGGAAACCGCTTCGCCTCAGGTCATAGAAGCAAGAAAGACCATCCTGGAACTCATGCTCGACAATCACCCCCAAGACTGTCTCTCATGCCATCAGGCGGGTGACTGCAAGCTGCAGGACTACGCCTATTTCTATGACGTCAAACCAGGCGCGTTCGGCGGCGAAACCAAGAATTACGATATCGAAGACGACAACCTCTTCATCGTCCGCAACATGAACAAGTGCATCCTGTGCGGCAAGTGCCTCAGGGCCTGTGAGGAAAAGCAGGGCCGCGCGGTCATCGACTTCGCCTACCGCGGTTTCAGGACCAAGGTGACCACCGCTCTTGACAGGACACTGGCCGAATCCGCCTGTGTCGCGTGCGGCACCTGTGTCGCGGTGTGCCCCACCGGCGCGCTGACTGAAAAGGCCATGCTCGGCAAGGGGAGAAAGTGGGAAGTGGAGAAGGTACGCACCACCTGCCCATTCTGCGGAACCGGTTGCAACTTCGACCTGAACGTGAAGAACGGCAAGGTCATCGGCGTCACCTCCAACGCGGCCAGCATGGTGAATGGCCGCGACATGTGCGTCAAGGGCCGTTTCGGCATTGACTACGTGCACAGCCCGAACAGGCTCACCAAACCGTTGATCAAGAAAAACGGCGAATTCGTCGAATCCTCCTGGGACGAGGCCCTCGACCTGGTGGCAAGCAGACTCGGCGAAATAAAGAAGAAATACGGCGGCGACGCCCTCGCGGCCCTCTCATCCGCCCGCTGCCCCAACGAAGACAACTATGTCATGCAGAAATTCATGCGCGCCGTGTGCGGTACCAACAACATCGACCACTGCGCCCGCACCTGCCACGCCTCCACGGTCACCGGCCTGTCAATGAGCTTCGGCAGCGCTTCCATGACCAACTCGTTCGTGGATATCCTGCACGCCGACGTACTGTTCGTCATCGGCGCGAACCCCACCGAGGCGCACCCCATGGTGGGCGCGAAGATCCTGCAGGCCATGGCGAAAGGCGCAAAGATGGTGGTGGCTGATCCACGCAGGATCGAGCTGGCGGATAAAGCGGATTACTTCCTGCAGATCAAGCCCGGTACCGACATCCCGCTCATGAACGGGCTGATGCACATCATCATCAAGGAAAACCTGCATGACAGGAAGTTCATAGAGGAACGAACCGAAGGCTTTACTGAGCTGGAAGCCGTCGTGAAGAACTATCCACCCGAGAAGGTCTCAGAACTGACCGGAGTTCCGGTTCAGACGCTTTACGACGTGGCGCGTCTCTATGCAAAGGCGCCGAATGCCGTGATCGTCTACACTCTGGGCATCACCGAGCACATCTGCGGCACCTACAACGTCATGAGTACCGCCAACATGGCCATGATCACCGGCCACCTGGGGCGCCTGGGCAACGGCGTGAGCCCGCTGCGAGGCCAGAACAACGTCCAGGGCGCCTGCGACATGGGCGCGCTGCCCGGCGATTTCTCCGGCTACCAGAAGGTCGCCAACCCCGAAGTGGTGGCCAAGTTCGAAAAGGCCTGGGGCGTGAAGCTCAACCCCAAGGTCGGCATGATGATCCCGGCCATGATGGACGCTGCCGTTGAAGGAAAAGTGAAAGGAATGTACATCCTGGGCGAAGACCCGGTCCTGACCGACCCCAACGCCCTCCATATCAGGAAGGCCATGGAATCGCTGGATTTCCTCGTGGTGCAGGAGCTGTTCCTGTCCGAGACCGCAAAGCTGGCAGATGTGGTGCTGCCCGGCGCCAGTTTTGCCGAGAAGGACGGCACCTTCACCAACGCCGAACGGCGCGTGCAACGGGTGCGCAAGGCCATCGAACCCATCGCCGACACCCGCCCCGACTGGTGGATCGTCTGTGAAGTTGCGCAGCGAATGGGATATCCCATGGAATACGGCTGGCCCGGCGATATCTGGGATGAAATGGCTTCCCTGTCCCCCATTTTCACCGGAATCAACTACGACCGGATCGAACATGACGGTCTGCAGTGGCCCTGCCCCACGATCGATCATCCGGGAACGGCCATCCTGCACACCAAAACTTTCACCAGGGGCCTGGGACTTCTCAAGGGCATCGACCACATACCACCTGCAGAACTGCCCGACGAGGAATATCCCTTCCTTCTTTCCACCGGCCGTATCCTGTCACACTACAACGTCACCACCCGTCAATCCAGGGCGCTGTCGGAATACGTGCCGGAAGAGGCAGCCATGCTCCATCCGCTGGATGCGAAAAAACTGTCCGTCGTCAACGGCGACCGGCTGCGGGTGACCTCACGACGTGGCAGCGTGACCACCGGCATACAGGTGACCGACAAGGTCCAGCCAGGCATGATCTGGATGAGCTTCCACCATGCCTCGACACCCACCAACGAGCTCACCGTACACGCCTTCGACCCCATCAGCCAGACCGGCGAGTACAAGATCTGCGCGGTACAGCTGGAACGAATGGCCTGATCATCATGATCAAGCTCATGAAAAGCCGGGCGCCCCGTGCGCCCGGCTTTTCTGTTTCCCTGCCAAACATGATGAGCAGTCCGAGCATAGTAGGACCCGGAGATGCGCTCAGTGATTTCGGACAAGCACTGGAAACGATCCTTGCGGTTTGCGACTTCAATCCCGACATGCTCTTCTGCATGCCCACAAACTTGAGGAAAACTTCGTCGAACCGGGAATCCACGATCATGAGACAATATCCCATTTGAGAAGTACAGAACCAGGTCCCGCTTGCATTTCATGCAAGTCTTATTAGACTTTGAACCCCTTTCCCCTTCAAACAAAAGCGTCTTTCTGTCACAGTGGCACATGGTCTCAACACAATATGGTTGTTTTCAATAACAAAGATCATTTCGATTATTATTATCGATTTGACTTTGTCCTCACTATTAATTAAGTTTAGTGCGATATTTTAGAGCTAACAGGAGGTGTAGATGAAATTTTTTATCAAGTTGGCCGTTGCTTCTCTTTTGTCATTTTCTCTCGCTGGAAACGCTTCCGCTGGCCACGGCACGTCGCCCAAGGGGAAGGAGATCCCCATCGAGAAGGCGGCAATCAAGCTTGTTGCAGATGTAAAGGATGGCGGATACAAAATCGTCTCGTCCGAGGATCTCAAGAAAATGATCGACGAAGGGAAAACGTTGACCATCATAAGCACATTGCCGGCCGAAGAGGACAAGGACCTCGGCACAATTCCCACCGCGATAAATGGCGCAATGCCAAAGACCGAAAAGGAGCTTACCAAGGCAGACAAAGATGTGCTGCTGAAGGCAGCAGGAACGGATAAGAATAGAACAGTCGTTTTGTACTGCGGTTTTGTCGCCTGCAGGAGAAGCCACATAGGATCAAAAATCCTGGTCGACAACGGCTTCAATAATGTTTACCGTTATACTGGTGGTATAGTCGGTTGGCTGGAAATGGGATATCCAGTCACCAAGTAACCTACAGGTGCGTTTTCTTTGAGGGCCGTCATAGTGGCGGCCCTAACTCTAGAAACACAAATGAAATTCAAAACAACATTCATAATTATCTTGCTGGTTAGCTGGCTTCTGGCTGCTTGTTCGACAATGCGCCCTGAACGCGATTCACTCGCTGATCAAATCGATGTTTTCGGTGTCAGGTTTTCTTCAACGATCGACTACCAGGAGATCAACGGCATCAAAGCAGTTGAAGAGCCATGCCTCAAGGGATACGAGCGCATTTTTGACGCGCTGGATATCATCGTAGGTTACAATTTTGACGGCAGGGTGCGCAAAATCACTACGAGGAATCCCCGCACGAGCATGTTCGGCATCAAGCCTGGCATGACTTTTGGGGAAGGGAAAGAAAAGATACTGAAATCCGGTTTCGTAGAATATACCCCTCCCTTCAAATTCAGATTCAACGGACTCTTCCTGACTCTCCTTGTTGATGACAAGGACAGGATATTCGGCCTTAAGCTGGAGTCACAGGATTAATCGACATTCGGTCAAACATGAGAGATATCGGCAAAAAGCAGCCAGTCATTGCGATGTGCAACATTTTCGATCAAGATGCGGGAAGATTGTCGGAATTCGCGGTAATGCACGGCTTTTCCGGTATCGACTGGTCGATTGACCCCTCACTTTCGGAAAAGCAGTTTCTCTCACTCATGAAATCTCTCGAAGGGTTCCAAGTGCGCTTTCACTGTCGTTTCTTTGGTGTGGACATCGCATATGTCGATCAGAGGGGCAACGATTCACTGGCACTCCTCATGCGAACAGTGGAGAACGTGGCAAACGCGGGGGGCAGGCACATGACCGTGCATTCCGGCTTGGGCAATCCCTCCGGCGAAGGAATCGCTGCATCACGCGCCATCGACAACCTGGCCGTTCTCGCGGCACACGGCAACAGCAACGGTGTCACCGTCGCATTGGAAAACCTCACCACCCCCCTTACCAACGACCCCTGCACTTTCCGCCGCATCGTCGCGGAAAGCAGCGCTTATGTCACTGTCGATATCGGCCACGCCCATTCAGTGCGGCATCTTCATCCGCAGGATGATGTCGCCGCAAAGTACATCCTTCCCAATCAAGACAGAATACTCAATGCGCATGTATACCACACGGAGTTGGAGGGCTCCGGTCACGTCCCTCCTAACAGCTTATCGGACATTTCCAGCCGTCTGGATCTGCTCGGGCAGGCAAATGCCTGCGACTGGTGGGTCATCGAACTCATGAATCCGGCGGAGGTTCTCCACACCCGCGCCATTCTGCAAAGCTATCTCGATTTCAGGACCATTCAACCAGGACAGTTGCTGCAGGATAATCGGCTTCCCTTGGTCGCAGCATAGGTTATACTTAACGGAAACCGTATCACTTCCTTTACCAGGGGGCCGGACATGCGCTGCATCCTGCTTCTTCTCGACGGTCTCGGTGACCGCAGCCAGCCTGTCCTCAACGGCAGGACACCTCTCCAGGCCGCATACACGCCAAATCTTGACAGAATAGCCGCAATGGGAATGAACGGCCTGTTCCACGCGCATCTCCAGGGCGCGGCCCTCCCCAGCGAATTGGCGCACTTCCTCATGTTCGGCTACCGTCTGGAAGAGTTTCCCGGACGGGGAGTCGTGGAAGCGCTGGGCGAAGGGCTGGATATCCTGGAAGACGATGTTGCGCTCCTCGCGCGGATCTTCTCAGTTGCGGAAGAACATGGATATCTCGTTCTTCGTCACGAGAATCCGGACCTGGACCAAAAGAGCTGCGAAATTCTTCATGAAGCGATCCGGCACTACTCCAGTGCAGGCATCGAAGCTCAATTTCTCCCGACCAGGGGCATCGGGGGCATTCTCCGACTGAGAGGAGCGGTATCCAAACATGTAACGGACTCCAACCCGATCATAGAGAATCGCCCTCTGATGGAAGTCTTCCCACATCGCCCGATGTCTTCCGATCCGCTGGCCATGGACACAGCACGTTTTCTCAATAAATACCTGCGCTGGAGTTACCGGATCCTCTCGGGGCACCCCCTCAACGAAAAACGTTGCAAAAACGGACTCCCGCCCATCAACGCCGTCGGCACGCAACGGGCCGGGAAGTTGTCCAATCTCCCCACTTTCCCGGAAAAGTGGGGCCTGAGAGGGCTCCTGATCGCTTCAGGTCCCGTATATCACGGGCTCGGCCACGTTATCGGCATGGAAACGCTCAGGGTGAAAGATACGGACGACCCTGCGAGAGATCTCAGGGAAAGGCTCGAGACCGCATACCAGGCAAAAGGCCACGATTTCATACACGTTCATACAAAGGTAACCGATGATGCCGGCCACACCAGGGACCCCAGCATCAAGAAACGCGTGATCGAAACTCTCGACACCGCGCTGGACTATGCATTGCAGGTAATAATTCCGGATGAAGACGTGCTGTTCATCGTCACTGCCGACCACTCCACGGCATCATCGGGAACCATGATTCACACCGGCGAAAGCGTACCGCTGACCATGGTCGGCAAATACACGCGAAATGACGATGTGCGGCGATTCGACGAAGTGATATGCGCCGCGGGAGGGCTCAGCCTCGTCAGGGGCACAGAACTCATGCATCTGGTGCTGAACTTTCTCGACCGCGGCAAACTCTGGGGCCTGATGGACTCGTCCGATGACCAGCCGTTCACACCAGGCGCATCTACCGCCCTGAGGATAAGGTGAGAGATGGGAGATCCCGGCCGCTCATTTTCCCACTTATCCGGCAGAGGTGACTGTTTCCGCGGCTCTCTCATCGTCGTTTCCAACCGGGAACCCTACTCGCACCGGAGAACCGGTAGCGGTCTGCAACTGGAAATTCCGGCAGGCGGGCTAGTTTCGGCCCTTCACGCTGTGCTCAAGGTGACAGGCGGGACATGGGTTGCGTGGGGAAGCGGCAATGGTGACCGTGAGGGAGCAGACGACACCGGATGCCTCTGGGTGCCGCCTGACAATCCGGCTTATACCTTGAAACGGGTCTGGCTTTCTGCTGATGCCGTGAAGAACTATTACCGCGGGTTCTGTAACCTGGTGCTCTGGCCGCTCTTTCACGGTGAAACCGGCCGCATACGTTACTCCAGCCTTTTTTGGCCCGATTATGTGGCAACCAACAGGCTGTTCGCCGAAGCCGTCCTCCAGGAAGCAACCGCGGATTCACTGCTGTGGATCCACGATTACCACCTGTGCCTGGTCCCTGCCCTGCTCAGGAAAAAGGATCCCAAGCGGACAATCGCCCATTTCTGGCACATTCCCTGGCCCGAGCCTGAGCTGTTCAGCCGCACCCCACATGCCGGGGAAATTGTGAAAGGTCTCCTTGGCAATGACCTGATCGGCTTCCAGATACCGGACCATGCACTCAATTTTCTGGCATGCGCCCAAGTTTGTCTCGGGGCTGCCGTCGACCACAATGCCATGACCGTGACCTGGCAGGGGGGTCTCACCAGGGTGGGCGCGTTCCCCATCAGTATCGACTTCACCAGGTTCGACCGTCTTGCGGCATCTCCCGCCACAGCTGAACGGATCGAATGTCTCAGGGCCATACACCGCCTGCCCGGGGTGGTCGGCCTTGCCGTCGACAGGCTCGACTACACCAAGGGCATTACTCAACGGCTTCAGGCTTTGGACCTGTTTTTTCACCGCCACCCGTCCTACCGCGGCAGATTCTCCCTCGTTCAGATTGCAGTGATGACAAGAACCGATGAGCCATACCTGAAATACCAGCGCCAGACGGAAGAAATGATCGTGGGGATCAACTCGCGCCACGGGACGGATGAATGGCAACCGGTTCTCTTCCTCCAGGACAAGCTTGGCTTGGAAGAGCTGGCTGCCTGGTACCGGCTGGCCGACCTTGCCATGGTCACTCCAATCCGAGACGGCATGAACCTCGTTGCCAAGGAGTTTGTCGCATCGAGGCACGATAGCACGGGAATACTCGTTCTGGGACGACAGGCCGGGGCCGCCGCCGAACTCACCGAAGCGCTCATGGTTAATCCGAACGATGTGGAAGGGTACGCCGAAACCATTCACCAAGCGATTGTCATGCCAGCCGATGAGAAAAGAAAGCGAATGTCCCAACTCCGTGAACAGGTATCAAACCGCACTGTTTTCCATTGGGTCGGCGAAATACTCGACGAACTCGCCATTCTTCCCATGTCTAAAAAGGGTGGGAAGCATGCGCTTCGCTTTGCCCGCGAAATTTCCTCCAGGCTTTCCGGAAGGGACCTCTTTATCTGCCTGGATTTCGACGGCACGCTTGCGCCCATCGAGGAGCAACCAGAAAACGTATCATTGCCGGAGTGCATTCGCTCATTGCTTCTTGTCCTGCAGAAGCGACACCCCATCGCCATTATCAGCGGCAGAAGCCTGATGGACCTAAAAAACCGGGTGAATCTGCCTGGGCTCTTCTATTGCGGAAATCACGGGGCTGAGATGGAAGATGATGTTCGAGGCGCAGGCAGCCGCCATTTCCTGGAAGAATTCCTCCAAGCCGCAAATGAAGCATTTGTCTACCTTCCCGGGGTTCAGATAGAGGACAAGGGGGTGACCGCCAGCATCCATTACAGGAGGCTCGAGCCGGTTTCCCTGGCAAAGTTTCTGGCTTCATTCCGGATGATGGCACGTCAATACACTACTACCTTGAACATCTCCGAAGGGAGAAAGGTTTTCGAGATACGGCCAATCGGTGCATGCAACAAGGGGGATACATTGATGCGGCTCATGGAGGGCGTAGGCAAAGGAAGGCTTCCCGTCTATATCGGAGACGACATCAGCGACGAAGACGCTTTCCGTGTGACAAAGGGAAGCGGGATAACGGTTTCCGTAGGAAGCAGCAAAGAAGCTGATTACTACCTGAGAAACCAAGGCGAAGTGCGGGAGTTCCTCGAACTGATAGCAGGAATTCCACGCTGAAGCGAAACACGAACGGAGGCAAAGAATATCGCCCATGAACAGCAGACCGTTTCACGTTGCCGAAACAGGAGTGATTCACGGCCGTTTCCAGGTCCTCCACAACGACCACCTGGTCTATCTTCTGGCAGGGATGGCCCTTTGTAGCCACCTGGTCGTGGGCATCACCAATCCCGATCCGTTCCTGACAAGGGATGACCCCGCCGATCCGAAAAGGAGCGATCCGGCGGCAAATCCCCTCACCTACTACGAGCGTTATGTCATGGTCCGCGCCGTTTTAGATGAGGCCGGCATCCATCCGTCCCGCTTTTCAGTCGTCCCGTTTCCCATAAACATTCCGGAACTCTACAAATACTACGTACCCCTCGATGCCCTGTTCTTCCTCTCCATCTACGACGATTGGGGAAAACGGAAGCTGGAGTACTTTGAATCGCTCGGCCTGTCGACACACATTCTACGGGAGGTGGCAACTGCCCAGAAAGGACTGAGCGCCACCAACATACGCCGTCGGATGTCCGATAACGAGCCGTGGGAGTATCAGGTGCCTCCTGCCGTAACCACTCTCATGAAAAATTGGGACATCCCCGGCCGCTTGCGGGCAATGACCGTATTACGATAGAAAAACCGGAAGGCATCGGAAATAAGGAGCTTTAAAACCCTTTAACCCTATTGATGATCATTTTGCGGCTTTTGCCAGGAAACGCCCTCTCAGCACCGAAAGGAACGCCTCTGCTGCAGGCGAAAGCTCCCTACCCCTGCGGCAGGCCAGGTAAAAATGCCGTGACATGTCCAGGCCCTTCACGTCGACCATGGACAGCAAGCCGCTCTCGCATTCCCGCCTGACAGATATCATGGAAAGAAACGAGACGCCTGCTTCACTCTGGATGGCCTGCTTGACAGCCTCATTGCTTCCCAGGAAGGTCCTGATGTTCAGCTCATCGGGCCTGACACCGGCCCTTACCAGGGCGGCGCGGACAGTCATATCAGTCCCTGATCCCGGCTCACGGAAGATAAAAACCTCTTCCCGCAACTCTTTTACAGACACCGCCTCCCTCCCTGCCCAGCAATGCCCAGGGTAAACCACCAGCGCCAGTCTGTCAGGAGCCAGGTCCGAATAGCACACTTCTTCATCGTCGAACCGGCTCCCGATGACAGCCAGTTCAACCTCCTCGCGCTTCAGCCTTCCCAGCGTCTCTCGGCTATCGCCTTGCAGAATCGTGATCCTGACCCCTGGATTTGTCTGCTGGAAGGGAGGAATGCAGTCAGGCAACAGGTAGCTGCTGGGTATGTTGCTGCCGCCGATCTTCAGCACTACATCCTCCAGCCCCCGGAAACGGTTCAGCGCAAGGGGAATGGAGCGGGCCTCTTCGGTCAACCGTGCGGCATGGAGATGCAGAAGTTTGCCCCCCTCGGTCAGCAGAGCGCCCTTGCCGGTGCGGTCGAACAGCTTGAGCCCGAACTCTTTCTCCAATGAGGAAACATGCTGGCTCACCGTTGACTGGGTAAGAAAGGTCAGTTCCGCGGCGCGCGAGAAGCTGCCGCATTCGGCAACCGCCATGAAAACTTCGATCTGCTTCAGGTTCATGAGCCTACCGTTGCCTTCCCTTCATCATGAGTTCCATCATCCTGTAGCCCCTGTCCAGAAACAGGCCGGTATTGTGGGCGGATTTTTCGTCATATCCCCTTACATCTTCGCGGGCCTCCTGTTCGCTCCCATAGATTATGAACGGCACCGGATCAGCAGTATGGGTCATGAGCCGCAGAGGAGTCGGATGGTCGGGCGTGCAGAGAATCCGGTATTCCCCATGTTTCCTTATCCCTTCGCATATGGGCGCGACTATTTTGGCGTCGAAATCCTCTATTGCCCGTATCTTGTTCTCAAGGCTTCCGGAGTGGGAAGACTCGTCCGGAGCCTCAACGTGCAGGTATACGAAATCAAGCCTCTCAAGGGCCGCCAGCGCCGCTGCGGCCTTGCCCTCGTAGTTGGTGTCCAGGTATCCCGTGGCTCCGGGCACCTTTATTATCTCCAACCCGGCATAGACACCTATCCCCCGTATGAGGTCCACGGCCGATATGACCGCCCCGTTCAAGCCGAACTTGCTGCCGTAGGTTTCCATCTTCGGCGCCTTTCCGTGCCCCCAGAGCCAGATGGAATTGGCCGGGGTTTTACCGGCATCCAGGCGAAGACCATATTGTTTGTGCCCAGCCAGTATTTCCTGAGACTTTTCCATCAGGCCGAGCAGGACCTCGGCCCCATCACCACGGGGAAGGTATTCCTTTATCTTTCTCCCCGAAATGTCGTGGGGCGGGGTCAGGTCCAGCCTGTCCTTGCCGTTTCTCCACACCATCAGGTGCCGGTAGCTTACACCTGGGTGAAACTCGAATTCCGGGTTTCCCAGTTCCCGGCCTAGGGCAAGCACTAGCTCTTTTCCCTCTTCAGTGGAAATATGCCCGGCAGAATAGTCCCCCATGAAAACGTCGCCGTTCTCACGCCGCAGGTTCACCAGGTTGAGGCGGAAAGCAACATCTTCAGGACCCAGGGCCACCCCCATGCTGGCAGCCTCCAGGGGTGACCTGCCGGTATAGCAGGTCGCGGGATCATATCCGAACACAGAAAGATTGGCCACATCGCTACCCGGAGGGAAGCCCTCAGGAATGGTCCGCGCCATCCCCATCTGCCCCCTCCTGGCCATGAAATCCATGGCCGGAGTACTGGCATATTCCAGAGGGGTCTTGCCCCCCAACTGCTCAATCGGCTCGTCAGGCATCCCGTCACCGAGCAAAACTATATATTTCACAGTCCCTTCCTTTCATCCCGCAAAAAACTGCTGCACAGGCAGCATAGCACATTCACCCTCTCGGATGGTACTTTTCATGAATACGTTTCAGTCGCTCCCGCGTAATGTGGGTGTAAATCTGTGTCGTGGACAGGTCGGAATGGCCGAGCATTATCTGCACACTCCGCAGGTCCGCCCCGTTCTCCAGGAGATGGGTGGCGAACGAATGACGCAGAGTATGCGGAGAAATCCTTTTGCCTATCCCGGCCTGCCTGGCTCTTTTTTTCACCAGGTTCCAGAAAGCCTGTCGAGACATGGGTTCACCGAGACGGGACAGGAAGAGGTATTCGCTGTCCCCGTTCCGGTCCAGTTTACAGCGCACTGTGTGCAGGTAGTCCACAAGGACTGTTATGGCAGTTTCTCCGATGGGAACAAGCCGTTCCTTTTCCCCCTTGCCGTATGCCAGGAGAAATCCCGCATTCAGGTTCACATCCCTTGCCTTGAGCGAAACCAGCTCGGAAACCCTGAGACCGGTGGCATAAAGAAGTTCAAGCATTGCCCGGTCGCGAAGGTCCGCCGCAGCGTTGCCGGAGGTCGCGGCCATCAGAGAGTCAACCTCCCTGAAGCTGAGCACACCGGGAAGTTTGCCCATTGTTTTAGGCGCATCGAGCATGGCAGCCGGATTCCCCTCTGCATGGTTCTCGATCTCGAGGAAACGATGGAACATGCGCACGCTGGAGAGCGCCCTCGCCCTGCTTCTTGCGCCAAGGCCCTTATCCTTCAGAGAAGACAGAAAAGCAGCGACATCAAGGGGGGTAATGCGCGCGGGTTCCGCGATTCCGTTTCTCTCCACGTAGTCGAGATACCTGCCCAGATCCCGGCCGTAGGCCTCTAGTGTGTTGCGGGAGAGGCCCTTCTCTACCACCATGTAGGAAAGAAACAGGTCCAGGTACTGGTTCATTTTTCAGTCCATGTCATCGGCGCTGCAGGCACTTTCTACCGCTCCGTCGCTGCAGTTTCCGTAGCACCGTCGATGACTGCAAGCAGCCTCTTCCGGATCTCGGCCAGTTTGTCTTCGAAAGTGATTTTCTGACCGAAAATATCCTTGACATAAAAAACATCTGCGACCTGATCGATTTTCGTGGATATCTTGGAAACCCCTATGTACAGTCCCAAGTCAGTGAGTGTGCTGGTAATGTCGTAAAGCAGGCCGACCTTGTCATGAGTATAGATGTCTATGACAGTATAATCATCGGACACTTCGTTATCTATATCTATGACTGTAGGAAACCTGGGTTTGACTTTCTCCGTCAGCAGCGTGGGGCGATGGCGCTTTTCAACCAGTGTGCCGACCCTTATCGTGCCTTGTATGACCGCCCGCAGATCATCCTCGGCCCGACACCAGCGAGCATCGTCGGTTATCACGAATCCTTGGGGGGAGTTTATCTGCAGCACGTCCAGAACCTTTCCGTTCGTACTGGTATTGATCTGGGCTCCGAGAATGTTCATGCCGTTCGCTGCCATGACACCGGTTATCATTGAAAAAAGGCCAGGAACATCAAAGGTGCAGACGGTAAACTTCGAATAACCGCCCTCCATCTCATGGCTGACCCGCGTTACAATGGGTGAAGCGCCCAGTGACAGGAGCATGCGCACATGTCCTGCAATCTCGTCGGGATTATTGGACAGAAGATGCCTCGTGCTCAAAGCTTTCAGCTCTTCCCTCACCACGCCGACAGGATATTCGCTCGCAAGCATTTCCAGAACCTTTTTCCTGATATTCTTGACTTTTTCGCTCTTCATCTCGTACTTGAAATCCCCCCGTTCGAGCACTGCGAAGGTCTTTTCATAAAGTTCCTCCATCAGCATGGCCTTCCATTCTGTCCAGACGTCCGGCCCCACAGCCTTCAGGTCGGCATAGGTAAGGAGGTAGAGCATGTTGAGGTTCTCGCTCTTTCCCATATGGCGCGCAAACTGGATGATCATCTTTTCGTCGTGCAGGTCGCGGCGCTGGGCGATATGGGCAAAATACAGGTGATTTCTCACGAGGAATTGAAGACGTTCACTGTCCTCCTTGCTGAGACCGAGGCGGCGGCCAATCGTGGGCATCATCTCCGCCCCCTTTTCGGCATGGTTGCCGCCCTCGCCTTTGCCCACATCGTGGAGCAGGGCCGCAAGCAACAATAGGCCCCTCTTGCCGACTTCAGACGCCAGGCGCGTGAGAAGGGGGCGAGTCTCGCGGTGCACCCCGTTCCAGAGCTTTATTATTTCCTCTACAGCAAAAAGTGAGTGAACATCAACAGTGTAGATGTGGTAGAGATCGTGCTGAGCTTTGCAGTACACCCTTTCGAATTCCGGGATGAACCGGATCAGCAAGCCGAGGTAATGCATCAGCCTGAGAGTTTCCGCCACCCCTTTCTGAGACCGGAGAATGGCAAAAAAGGAACTGTTCACCTCCTTGTTTCTTCTGAAGCGGTCGTTAACCAGGTTTAGACTCTTCCTCACCAGGTCCCTTGCCTGCAAGCTTAGCTCCACACCATGTTTCTGGCCGTATTCGAACAGCTTCATGATACGAGAGGGATCCTGGACGATTACGCTCTCATCCGGCACGACGAGCTCACCACGTATGACATAGAATCCTTCACCGATATGCCTGCGTATCAGGAATCCGAGCCTTTGCCTGCCTTCTTCAAGCTGGAGACACCTGGAAACCATGAATGACCAGAACTGTTCAACCTTTGTCGCATTGAGATAATAATCGCGCAGGAATTCCTCTACGCCGAGAATTCCGGCATTGTCCCGGTAACCGAGAAAAGCGGCTATGGCGCTCTGATCCGCAAATGTCAGCTGGTCGTTTTTCCTGCCGGTCAGGTAATGGAGATGGTTCCTAATTCTCCAGAGGTAGGTGAGCAGCCCGTTATAGAGGTTGAGGTCCTCTTCGGACACGACCCCTTTGACCACCAGTTCTCTAGGATCAGACACCTTGAACCTGACCTTGGCAATCCAGAGAGCGGTCTGGAGATCGCGTAATCCCCCCTCTCCTTCCTTGATGTTCGGTTCAAGAAGGTAAACCGACGATCCGTATTTTTCGCGGCGTGTATTCAGATCCGACACTTTCTGCCTGATGAACGCATCGCTGCCGTTGGTCATGATCCTTGTCAGAACGATTTTCACCAGTTCCTTGAACAGCAGCCTGTTGCCGCAGATATGCCGGTTATCCAGCAAGGCGGTTTTTACCGTTGTGTCGGAGGCAGATATTTCGATGCAATCGCTGACAGTCCTGACCGAATATCCCACGTCAAGCCGCATGTCCCATAGAAAATACAGGATCTTTTGAGCGATTTCCTCAACCAGGCGCCCTTCCTTGCCGCCATATAGAAACATTAGGTCGATATCGGAATGGGGATTCAATTCGCCACGGCCATATCCGCCGGTCGCCACAATGGTGATCTGTTCCTTTGCCCGGCTTTTTAGCTTCATGTCCAAGGCAATCGAATGGAACAGCTTCCTGATAAGGATGTCCATCATTTCCGAAATGGAATGGACAACCCAGTCCCCCCCAGCCCCCGAATCATGGCAGTCCCGAATCATGGCCCCGTAGTGATTGAGAAAATGCCTGCCGGCGGCAAGATAAAGCGGGCGTTTTTCCTCGAACGTCGCCCTGCCTGAATCTCCCATTTCATGTACTTCATCGGGAAAATACCGGTTAACGTCAAAATCGATATGCATAGGAGCCTTATTCATCTCAATGTCTTGATGTAATTGCGTATTCCATCAAGGATACCAGTGGAGGCAGTGTCCTGGAAATCCCGTTCTGTCAGGAGTTCTTCTTCGTGCTCATTGCTGATGAATGCGGTTTCGACCAATATGCTCGGCATTGTTGCGCCCACGAGCACGTAGAATGGCCCCTGCTTGACCCCCAGGTTCTTGGTACCCTGGTATTTTTTCACAACCCTGGCATGGAGGGCCTTCTGCACCTCCTCGGCCATTCGCGCCGAATCGTTGATCTTGTGGTTTGCCATGAGGTCGAAAAGAATCGTCTGCAGGAGGCTGACTTTTGCCAGTGAAATATTGTTTTCCCGAGCAGCTACCCGCGCGGCCTTATCCGTTTTCGCAAGGTTGAGGTAATAGGTCTCTATGCCGGAAACCGCTTTATTGAGAGCCGCGTTTGCGTGTATCGACACGAAGAGATCTGCATTGACCTTGTTTGCGATTGCAGTCCGTTCTTCCAGCGGGATGAACACGTCCGTCGACCTTGTCATGACCGCCTCGATTCCGGTCTCTTCCTTTATCTTGTGCGCCAGCTTCAAGCCGATTGCCAGGACAACGTCCTTTTCCTTTACTCCATCAGGCCCGACTGCGCCGGGATCATTGCCGCCGTGGCCCGGGTCGATGACAATCCGGCGCACCTTGGGGACTTTGGGCCTCAGCGCCGTTCCTTTCTTCTCCTCAGGCTGGCGTTCCGGTCTGGATTCGGGCTCGGCAGCGCTTATACTGTCATCCATCCGGGAAATCTGTGCTTTCTGCTCACCCTTGACATCAATGATTACACGGAACGGATTGGACAGAGGGAATATTTTGCATTCTCTTATGTTCTCGATATCCAGCACGACACGGACTACATCGGGTCTGAACTGGCCGACCCTTGCCATCTTGAGCAATCCATCACCGATGGGGAAGTCCTTCACACCCGGTCCGATCCTTGCGCCCTTGAAGTCCAGGTATATCCTGGCAGGCAGTCCTTGCGCATGTGCCTGCTTCAACCTGTGATAGGTGTATTTCACTTCGCGGTCGAGCGTAACGGCTACCCGGGTATAATCCGGATTTGACCAGGAATGGAGCCCGGTCAACAATGCCTGGCTGCCGGTTTTCACTACAGGCGTTTCACTCTTGTCCTGCATCGCGGCGCGAGGGTTCCCAGGTTCACCGTCAGTTGTTTCATTGCCGTTAATGTTTTCCCTTATTCCTGCTACGGGGGGTCCGCTATCCGGTGAGGAAGTGACTTTCGACAGTTTTCCTTCAGGTTCCAGGGGCACTTCGGCCGATGCGATCCGGCCGAGAAGCAGGCAAATCGACATGATGACCGCCAGCACATATCCAGTTCGACTCGTCAAGTCACACCATCCTTTTCAGTTGATCAAGCAGATTCAGAGCTTCCAGCGGAGTAATGGAGGAGATGGAAATTGCGGCAAGCCTGTCCCTGATCGGATCATCGATTTCGGAAAAGAGCGCTAATTGCGGCGATTTGGGCGCGGGTTTTCGTTCATTCCTGGAAATGCGCGGCACACCTTCTTCGGCGTACTCCCCCTTTTCCAGGTTCCGAAGAATCTCCCTGGCCCGCTCTATCACATCAACCGGCAAACCGGCAAGGCGGGCAACCTGTATTCCATAAGAGTGTGATGCGCCACCCTCCACGATCTTGCGCAGGAAGATTATCTGCTCATTCCACTCCCGCACCGCGATATTGTAGTTCTTGATCCTTTTGCGCGTAACGGCAAGCTCGGTGAGTTCATGGTAGTGGGTTGCAAAAAGTGTCTTGGCCGCCGACGATTCGGTGTCATGGAGATATTCGGCAACTGCCCAAGCGATTGAGACTCCATCGAAAGTGGACGTACCCCGCCCTATTTCATCGAGTATCACGAGGCTTTTTTGTGTTGCGTTCCTCAGGATATTGGCCGTTTCGGTCATTTCGACCATGAAGGTCGACTGCCCGCGTGCAAGATTATCGGAAGCTCCAACCCGGGTGAATATCCGGTCAACTATGCCGATCCGAGCCTCTGACGCAGGGACAAAGCTTCCCATTTGAGCCATCAGCGTTATTAGCGCAACCTGGCGCATAAAGGTTGACTTTCCAGCCATGTTGGGACCGGTGATCATGAGCAGCTGGTTTTCGGTATTGTCCAGCAAGACATCATTTGGAACGAAGCGCTCCGAAAGGCTGCTGTTTTCCACGACAGGATGGCGTCCTTCGCTGATGTCAATCACACCGCTTTCATCCATCTTCGGCCGGCAATAATTCCTGTCGTGGGCGAGGTCTGCCAAGGCTGCCAGGACATCAAGCGTAGCCATGTTGTCTGCTGTCCGCGTTATCCGTTCTCCTTGTGATGCTACCCGCTCGCGGATTTCCTGGAAAAGGGAGTATTCCAGGCCGGAAATTCTCTCCTCTGCGCCGAGAACCTTTTCCTCGTATTCCTTGAGTTCAGGGGTGATGAACCTTTCAGCATTTGCCAGAGTCTGCTTCCTGATATAATCCTCGGGTATGTTCTGCAGATTAGCCTTTGTAACTTCGATATAATAGCCGAATACCTTGTTATAGCGGATCTTCAGGGAAGAGATGCCGGTCCTGGCCTTTTCCTGTGCTTCAAGCCTGGCGATGTATCCTTTTCCTTCGCGACTTATGGAGCGAAGCTCGTCCAGCTCCTCATTGAAGCCCTCGGCAATGATGCCGCCGTCACGCAGCATGAAAGGCGGGTCCGGAACGATTGATTCCTCTATGAGATCGGCCACGTCCCCGAGCGGGTCCATTTCCCGGCACAACCCGGACAAAAGATCAGACTGAAGGGAAGTCATCTTCTCCAGGATCAGTGGCACCTTGAGAAGTGATTCCTTGAGAGAGACCAGGTCCCTGGCCCCAGCCCCCGCAAGGCTGATCTTGCCGTTCAGCCGCTCCAGATCCTGGACCCCGGCAAGGTGGGACATGATGTCCCGGCGGCACTCGACATTTTCAAGCAGCTCTTGAACCGACTCGTGACGTTCCTCGATTTTTTGGATATTTACCAATGGATAGTTGATCCATTGCCGCAGCTTTCTCCCCCCCATCGCAGTTACAGTCCTATCCATCAGGCCAAGCAAAGACCCTTTCTTGCGATTCTCTGCAAGGGTAGCGGTCAGTTCAAGGTTTTTCCTGGTCGACTCGTCCAGAACAAGGTGGTCAAGGATCTTGTAGGGGGTGATTGCCCTTATATGGGCTACGTTGCCTTTCTGAGTCAGGTTCAGATAATGGAGAATTGCGCTTGCCGCGGGCAATCCGCAGTCAAGCCCGCCACATCCCATTTCATTTGGCGAAGCCACCCCGAACTGGCTTGAAAAGAGCCTTTTCCCATAATCGAGATCATAAACCCACTCGTCGAGATAGGTTACCGTCTTTCCGTCAATTATGGAGGCGATCGGTTTCAATGCGGGGTTTCCGCGCAGGCTTTCCGGAAAGAGCAGTTCCCTGGGATTGACGCACACCAGCTCGGCAAGCAGGGATTCCCTGTCGCCGCACTCCGTGACACGGAAGTCCCCTGTTGTGATGTCGACGCAGGAAAGCCCCCAGACATCACCCTTTGCACGAAATACCGAGACAAGGTAGTTATTCTCCTTGGGCGTGAGAGTATCCCCCTCCAGAACCAGGCCTGGAGTGACCACCCTGACAACTTCCCGCCGGACGATCCCTTTGGCGGTTTTAGGGTCCTCAACCTGCTCACAGATTGCTACCTTCTCGCCGGCGCCGATTAGTTTTGCGATGTAAGGGCCTGCAGAGTGATAGGGCACCCCGCAGAGGGGAATGTCGGAACCCTCCTGGGACCGGTTTCGGGAGGTCAATGCGATTTCAAGGATTGCCGACGCCTTGACGGCATCATCCAGGAACATCTCGTAGAAATCACCAAGGCGAAAAAACAGGATGGCATCCGGATAGTCCGCCTTTATCTCCAGGTATTGTCTCATCATTGGCGTGATTTCTGACATAACAGCCCTTTATTACTGAACTTTCAAATTTTTCATCTTAACAAAAACCCATACTCTTGTAAAATGAAAACCCGCATTTTCTCTGCCCAATGAAGGAGCTCATTTCGAGCATACAATCTCTTTACTTGTCATTTTATTGAATGTAAAGCATAATTGCTTCATTTCAAACAGATCAATACCTCTTGCAAGTTAATGCCCCGAGCGACTCAATTACTATAGGCGGTCCGCATCCGCTGTGAACCGAGGTGAACGATGAATACGAAAAGCCTTTTGATTGGACTGCTTATAGGAATCGCCGTCATGCTTCTGTGCATAGTAACATCTGTTGTAATAATTTTCGTGGCGCGGTCAAAGGGAACATTGCTTACCGGAAATGCAGTCGGTGTAGTCGAAATGAAGGGGATGATCATCGATTCGACCGATATAAACGACCAGCTCAGGGACTTCCTCGAAAATGACCGTATCAAGGCAGTAGTGCTGAGGGTCGATTCCCCGGGGGGTGTTGTCGGCCCATCCCAGGAGATCTACGAGGAAGTTAAAAAGTTCGCCGCCAAAAAGACGCTTGTCGTGTCAATGGGAAGTGTTGCCGCTTCAGGGGGTTATTACATCTCTGCGCCGGCAACCATGATTTACGCTAATCCGGGCACTCTGACCGGCAGCATAGGCGTGCTGATGAAGCTTTCCAACATTCAGGGGCTTCTGGGCAAGATCGGCTTGAGTTCATTTGTGCTGAAAAGCGGAAAATTCAAGGACTCCGGATCGCCGGTCCGCCCGATGACCAGCGAAGAGCATCGACTCTTCCAGGGAGTGATCGACAGCATGCACGGACAGTTCGTGAGAGCTGTCGCGGAAGGTAGAAAACTGCCCGTTGCAACGGTCAGAACCCTGGCAGATGGCCGTGTCTACTCCGGTGAACAGGCCCTTCAGGTCAAGCTAGTGGACAAGATCGGGAACTTCCAGGATGCTGTGGATGCGGCGGCAAAAATGGCCGGGATAGAAGGAAAGCCCAAGCTCGTTTATCCTGAGGAAAAGAGGCAATCCCTGCTTTCTCTTCTCGTTGAAGGCACAAGCGACAGGATCGCGGAAAAGCTGAAGATCGAGTCGGGCTTGAAAGCCGTTTACGAGATGCCCGGCGGGAACTAGGATCTGAAAATGTGAATCCTGCCTGCAGTATATCAGGTCGATGACGGGTAAACATTTTTTGCACAAGGGCGGGTTAAAAACCCGCCCCTGCAGGTTTATTGACCTTGTTGCGCCTCCCTGTTTCTTTCCACCTGCTTTCTCACAACTTTACGCAGGTCATTCATCTCAAACCCGTAGTGTTTTCGCAGGTTGCCCAGGTTCACGTCCGTGGGGATACCGGGCGGCAAACCAAGTTCCCGAAGCACGACTGCCGACGGAACCCCGGTACGTTTTTCCACGTCAGAAAGTGTCATTGATCCGTCAATGCCGTATTCATCCACCTTATCGTGGTCAGTCAAACGCATTTTGTGCGGCGGCTCAGCACCTGTCTGCTTCACCTCCCCCATGAACGGCAAGGCAGCAAAACCCAGGAGCGCAACCACACCGACAACGGACAGGCCCACTCGTATGCCCGACCCTTCGCGCGGACGACCTTTCACCATACAGGCAATCCATCGCCAATGAAATAAAAGATGCAGGCCCAGGGTTGCCATCAGTACAACAGCGATCCAAAAGTGCAACCGGCCCCACTCGTGCCGGTCCATCCCCCACAGTACACTGAAGCGCCCGGAACCAGGTGGAAGAATGTAGCTCATGATAACCCCGGTGGAAGTCAACAGCACGAAAGCTGCGAAGGCAACTGAGTCGATCATGAAATTGAGTTTTTCTCTTCCCACAGCAAGCTCCGCATCACACCTTCAGTTAACAGGCACGTCTACTTTACAACCTTCAATAACGAGAACCTTCCCTACCGTCCCTTATAATAAAAGAGTTACGAAAAAATAGAGCGTGTTGTTGCCCGATGCATTCCTGCCGAACCCGTCATAGTTCGTATGCCCGCCGTTGAATTTGTTGTACATCGTGTATTGCAGGGCTAGTCTGAGATAATCCAGGGGCAGATAGTCGGCTTCGAGGATGAAACCATTGCTGTCCGGGGAGCCGTTTCCGCTGCCATCCACCGGGTCGGGAGCGTAGCGCAGTTGGTCGTTGCTCCCGCTAATCAGGAAATATGCGGCAGAACCGCCGATCCGGCCGAAAGACGCCTTGTAGTAATAATTCAGGTTTATTTTGAACATATCAAGGCTGTTGGTCGAGTTCGCAGCTTCTCCCA
>POSG01000028.1 GCA_003314535.1 Geobacter sp. | reverse complement strand
CGTAGGGCTTTTTGCTCTTGGTCATCACATAGCCGTTCAGCTTGAAGTCACGCCCCAATGGCGTCAGTTCGGGATAAACCGTGTGGCACGCGAAACATGACATGCCCGTCTGCCGCGCAAAACTGGGAACCGCATGCGCCTCATTCAACAGCGCCGCCAGTGCGAGGACAATGAAAAGCGGGAAGAAAAAAGCTTTCACGGATTTGCTCATTCTCTTCTCTCCTTGCCTGGAAAAGGTCATTGAAACGGGACGCCCGTTAAAGACAGCCCATCAAGAGTTGGTATCTTGTCCCTCGTATTGCGCCACAGGTCACTTGCCGGATTTTCTCATCCCGTGCTTCTGCAGGAAATCGACTATTTCCCGCAGCTCCTTCTCTTTCGGAACCGTTTTGCCCATTGATTCCATGTACCCCTTCATTCGATCGACCACAGCCGGCCATTCCCGCGCAGCATGCTTTTCAGGGTCCGGAAGCGCATGGCACTGGGAGCAGACATCCTTGAACGCGCGGGCGCCCGGTGTTTCCAACGCCGCTGATTTTTCTGCGGAGAAGGGTTTCATAGAGTGTTTCTGCAGATAGGAATCAATCGCAGCTACCTGGTCATGGGTTGGCGGCTCGTTCATTCCCATCATCATGCCATGTCCGCCCATCCTGTACATTCGCCTCACCATCCGGTCCACCACCGGCGGCCATTGCGCAGCCGTGTGCAGACCAGGCCCCGGAAGGTTATGGCATTGGGTGCAGAACTGCTGCAAAAGCACTGCACCTTTCGAGTTCGGATCCGGAAGCTGTTGAGGGTTCATCGGAGGCAGAATGTCACCCATCATGTGCTGCATCATCCCACGTGTGCCATCGCCGTACATCATCCCTTGTGCAAGACAAGGACGTGCACCGGGAAAATACAGGACAAAGCCTGCCAACGAGACGCAAACCACCGATAAAATGCACGCCGCCAATCTCCTGTATTTTTTCATCTTCATTCCCCCTCGTCGTGCCTGTCAGGTCAAAGATTATAGAAAAAAGATATCCTGACAAGTTTCAATGTCAATTCTCGGCACAAAATCATCAAAGGGCAGCCAAAACGCGACGCAATTTCCCGGCAATCTCTTGTGCGATTTCTTCGATCTGTGGATTGCCGACCAGACCAAGCGCTGCCACTGGATCCATGATCATAACCGCTGTAGAAGAGTCATCCATGGTATAAATGACGACATTGCAGGGAAGCAGCGTACCGAGGTTCACTTCCCGTTTCAGCGCCTCGTATGCGACAGGGGGGTTACAGGCGCCGAGAATGAGGTAGTCGCGATATTCTTTATGAAGCTTTTCCGCAAACTTCTTCCTTATGTCGATTTCGGTCAATATTCCAAAGCCTTCTTTTGCCAGAGCGTCCCGAACTTTTTGTTGCGTTTCGTCATACGACGTCAACACGGTTTTACCAAACGCATAGGAGGTTTTGAGTTCCATTCGCTGCTCCTTTCCGCTTGACGCGGATATCTTCCGAATCAGTGGCACCCGTCCACCTGTGGCAATGCTTCCTTGTCAGAATTCTTGCGGGGAAATTTCAGTTTTTGTCCTGATACGGTAGAGCTTCTCAACCGGAATGATCGCTACGATTCCATCGCCTTCCATGCCGGTATGGGCGACCTCCATTATTGCGGAGACAATCTCGTCCGTTCTCGATTCCTCGGTGAAAATTTCGATTCTCGAATGGGTGACCAGCCAGTCCGGATTGAAAAAATTTGCGTATTCCCCGTACCCTTTCACCTTTGTTACGCTGATTCCTTTTACCCTTATGTCAATCAGCCGCCCCTCCACTTTCTCCAGGACCTGGTTCTGCACAATTGCTATGATCTTTCTCAATTTCATTTTTTCCTCAATGGCAAACAAAATTTCCACAAAAACTTATATAGCTGCCAGCTCTAACGATCAAAATCCGTACTGAAACATCGGACGGAACGGGTAGCTATGTGCATATCCATGCCTTTGCTTCCGACAGTTCGTCATTGCCGAAAGTCTTAACCGGGCATCGGATGATGAAAGAGAAGATCCTCATCGCGCTTACCACCCAGCTCACATCGGAAACGACGGCAACCTTTTCATAGGAAACAAGATGCTTCATGCCGATCTTTGCATCATCCCACATCGCCTCGGCTGTAAAGCCAGAAAAAGCCGGACCCAGGACATAGAGAACGCAAATCTTCCCATGCTTTTTCAGTTTCTCCTCGATCTCCGGGATAAGTACATCTTCATAGTCCTCTCCGCTAACCTTCCCGCTAGCGCTTACCGCTACAACGTTATCAGGCAGTCCCCGCAGTATCTCAAGCATCATCTTCTCCCTTTTCCGCTTCATCTCCCGGACGATTCATTTCCATTAAACAGTCTATCCCTGCTCTCCCGTCACGCAAGCACGGGTCACCGACGCTGCGGGCCACTCACTTCACGTCTTCTCGTTCCCGGAGCCATGCTCCTCCTCCGGGCTTTCTCCCCGCCGCATTATTGACATAGGGTCGTTGGCGAAACTCAAGGCACATGCTATTCCCCGAACGGCGGTCATCTTGCCTCCCTTTACTTCGCCAAGATGTCCCGTTTCATTTCTTCATACTGTTCCTTTGTTATCTCCCCCCTAGCATACCTTTTGTCTAATATCTCCAGAGCCGTCTCTCCGGTCTGAGCCTGTTTCCCTTTCCCGCTCTTTCCGACAATCCAGATCACCAGCAAGACAATGCCCGCAATGACCGCAACCCAGAAAACAAGGCCTAAAACCATCCACCCCATACCACCCTGGTAACCGTACATCATGCCGTTTCCCCACATGTTGGCGCCTCCTTTCCCTTTCTTCGAACGCTCTAGCGGGCATGGCGATGGAAGGGTTCCCTGATCCGGTCAAGAAACATTCTGTGCCGCGCCCCGCTGAATGCTAGGTGATGATAGACGTGCAGCTTTGCCCAGTCCTCGATGAAAACCCAGGCAAGACAATAGGCCCAGACGAAACCCACGTATGCCCATGGAATGGGGGCAACAAATATCCCGAAACCGACAATGAGGGCCGCCAGTAACTGGGTAACCAGGACTGCCGCCAGCAGCACGGGCGCGGGGCGGGGCTCGGAGAGGAAGGGGCGTTTCGTCCGGGCGACGAACAGGGTAAGATGTCCGGCCACCGCAAGCTTGAGATAAATGAACGACTGTATCTGGCCTTCGCTGAGATTCAGCAGCAGCTTGCCGACCAGAAGGAGACCGAACGTCTCGATCACCCCTATCAGGCCGAGTACAGTCGCGACCGCGAGGACCCGCCTCATCTCCCAGCGGACGGGGCGGGGTTCCGGCCATGTGTTGTCATAAGCGATGGTCAGGATGGGCAAGTCGTTCAAGAGCGCCAGAAGAATTATCATGACCGCCGTGATGGGGTAGAAGTTGAAGGCGATCATGGCCGCCGTCACGAAAAACATGATCCGGATCGTCTCGGTGATCCGGTAGATGGCGTAACTGTTCATGCGCTCGAAAATCTTACGCGCTTCCTCCACGGCCCGTACGATTACCGAAAGACCGGGCTCGGTGAGAACCAGGTCGGCGGCCGCCCGCGCGGCATCTGTCGCCCCGCTCACCGCGATGCCCGTTTCCGCCTGCTTGAGCGCCGGAGCATCGTTTACCCCGTCCCCGGTCATGCCGACAATGTGGCCGCGCTCCTGAAGGGCCTTGACTATCTTGAACTTGTGCTCGGGGAATACCTGGGCGAACCCGTCCGCTGCCTCGACGTTTCCGGCGATGACGCGCATCTCATCTTCCTCTCGCGCCTCCCGGAAAAGTTCATCGGCAGTGCGGATGTTCGTCCCCAGCCCCAGTTGCCTGCTGATCTCACGGGCGATGGATATGTTGTCTCCGGTAACCATCTTGATCCGCACACCCAGTTCCCCTGCCTGCCTGATAGTCTCGGCGGAGTCCTCCCGGGGCGGATCGGCCAGCGACAGGAGCCCGAGAAATAGCCACTGTCCGTCAGGCCCGGTCCTTGCAACGCCCAGCGCGCGGAACCCCTTGGCTGCATACGCGTCCACCCTGGAATTCACCTCACGGGCCAGGTCCTCCCCTGGATTGCAAAGGTCGAGAACAACCTGAGGCGCCCCTTTCGTGACCTTGAACAATACGTCGTCCGCTCCCCGAACTTCCGCTTCGGTACGCTTGCCGACCGGGTCAAAGGGGACGAAATTGACCTGCATATATGCGCCCGGAAGCTTCGGATCTTTCAGCCCGTTGATAACGGCCATGTCTATGGCGTCCCTGTCCTCCTCCTTGGAAGCAAGCACCGCAGCCAGGATCAGTTCCTGGTCGTCCGCGGCATTGAAAAGAGACGGCTCGTCCAGGGTCAGACGGTTCTGGGTGAGCGTGCCCGTCTTGTCCGAACAGAGCATGTCCATGCCTGCCATCTCTTCGATGGATTCCAGGCGCGTGACGATCGCTTTCATGCGCGCGAGAGCCAAGGCGCCTATCGCCATCGTCACCGAGAGAACCGCAGGCATCGCCACCGGAATGGCGGCAACGATCAGAATCAGGGCGAACTGCATGACCTTCAGGAAATGCTCCCCCCGAAACAGCATGGCAAGTACCAGCGCGGCTGCCAGGGCAAGGCTCAGGTAGATGAGATAGTCACCGATGCTAAGCACGGCTTTCTGAAAATGGGAGACCGGTTTCGCTTTCGAAACAAGAGCGGCGGTCCTGCCAAAGTACGTCTTCGCACCGGTCAGAACAACCAGGGCAACCATCTCCCCTCTCCTCACTATGGAACCGGAATAGCCCACCTCCCCCGGTTTTCTGTCCACGGGGAGCGATTCGCCGGTCAATGCTGACTGGTCGATGCTGAGATAGTCGCCTTCGACCAGCTTCACGTCCGCAGGAATTATATCGCCGAGCCTGAGCCGGATCAGGTCTCCGGGGACCAGATTTTCTGCTTCCACCTCGTTCCATTTTCCGTCACGCTTGACACGGGCCCTGACTGCAAGCTGCTTCTTCAGAGCCTCGACGGCGTTCGAAGCCTGGTACTCCTGCCAGAACCCCACAACTGCATTGAAAACAAGCAATACGGCAATGATAAACAAGTCAGTCCATTGGCCGTTTACTATTGACAAAACAGCCGCCACCTCGATCATCCAGGGTATCGGGCCCCAGAAATAGCCGAGGAACCTGGTGATCGGGTTTTCCTTTTTTTCTTCGATCGCATTGGGACCGTATGTTACAAGGCGCGCTTGCGCCTCTATGCCGGTCAATCCGTCAGGGCAGCTGCCCAGTTCCGAGTAAAGATCGTCGATTGCCTTGCTGCCGAGATCCGTGGCTTCAGACGTACTGGGGTGATGACAATGAGAGCTTTTTTTGCTGCCACTTTCACTGTTCATTTTTTGTCCCTATTGAAGGTTACGGAAATTGAATTATGGATGTATCGAATTCAAGTGTATCGTCCATTGCATCAGTTTCAAGAACGAAATGGACGCGCATTTGTCGCTTAATGCTTTCTTGATATAGTTGATATCATGATTGTTTACGGCGCTTTCATGATATCAAGATTTGCAAAGAACCGTCGGCAATGGCTTCGCCTTGGACGCCGGATAAAGCCGCTCGGGAGATGAATTCTTCAAGGAAGGGAAACGGCTATTCACCGCGAAACGGTCTGGGAAGCACTACGCCTGCTGTTGGTGGGAATCTTTGTCCAAATCCCGTTCAGATGGGGCTTGCTTTATGTTCAGTCACTGCAGAAGGTGCTTGGCACCGGCCCCGTGTCCATGCAAATCTACGGGCCTCGCCGGGCTCGGGATATACCTATAAGCTTATCTACCTTTTTATCCTTATCAAGAATTCATTCCAAGCATAAATCCCGATTTTCGGTACTCTAGTCACATGGGCTATATGGTGGTTGGAGTGAAAACAACTGGCGGCACATAAAAGCCATGGCGAAAAGATTTCTGGACAAGGACGAAGTCCGCCTATTCTATGACAGGTTCGGGTCGAAACAGGACTGGCAGCGCTTCTATGAAGGAGCCGCGTTGCGTGAACTTCTGCAACAGGGTCGGTTCGGTGAGGCTTCCTCCGTTTTCGAACTGGGATGCGGCACGGGAGCATTTGCCCTTATTCTTCTGAAAGAACACCTTCCCGCATCCGCATCCTATGTGGGAGTAGATATCAGTTCCACCATGGTCGGCCTGGCGGAAAAAAGGCTTGCCTGTTTCCCTGGGCGTGCCACGATAATGCTGACGAACGGGTCGCTGCGATTCGGCTACACTGAAGGAACCTTCGATCGTTTCATATGCAATTACGTGCTAGACCTGCTCTCTCCCGATGATATCGCTCGTGTCGTTTCCGAGGCACACCGCCTCCTGAAGGAGGGCGGCCTGATGTGCCTTGTCAGCCTGACCCACGGGCAAACGCTTGTCGCGAGAACCGTGTCATGGATCTGGAAAAGCATTCACAATCTCAATCCGAAGCTGGTCGGGGAATGCCGTCCGCTGAACATGGAGGACTACCTCAATTGCAGTTACTGGAAAATCGTCTACCATGGTGTAATGAGTATTGCAGGCATAGCCTCGGAAGTCCTCATTGCGTCGTAATCTGCCGTAAAGCGGTCATCGACCCTTACAAGGATGGTGCATTGAATGCTGGCGCTTGAGCCGAAACAGCATGGACCGTTTGGCCCGCTGTACCTGTTGCTCCTGTCGATCCTGGTCGGCGTGATCGCTGGCTTTGGCGCGGTGGTGTTCCGTGGGTTGATAGCTATTTTCCACAACCTTCTCTTCCTGGGGAAATTTTCACTGTTCTACGATGCGAACGTGCATACACCTGCCAGCCCCTGGGGTCTGTTTGTCATATTCGTGCCGGTGGTTGGCGCGGCCGGCGTGGCCTTTCTCGTCAAAAATTTCGCTCCGGAAGCGAAGGGGCACGGTGTCCCCGAGGTGATGGATGCGATACATTACCAGAAAGGGGCAATCCGTCCTGTCGTGGCGGCGATAAAATCCCTCGCCTCTGCCCTTTCCATAGGGAGCGGCGGTTCGGTGGGGCGTGAAGGTCCGATCATCCAGATAGGTTCAGCCTTCGGTTCAACTTTGAGCAGTGTGCTGAAAATGCACCCCTATGATCGCCTGATCATGATCGCTGCCGGCGCCGGAGGCGGTATTGCAGCCACTTTCAACACACCGGTGGGAGGTATGCTTTTCGCTGTAGAACTGCTGCTCCAGGAAATAAGCGTGAAGACCCTCGTTCCGGTGGCAGTCAGCACGGTTACCGCAACCTATATAGGGCAGGTTTTCTTCGGCGCCCACCCTTCTTTTGTCATTCCCGCCTTTGAGACCCCATACTTTCAGAAAGCCAATCCCATAGTCCTCCTGACTTACGTTGGCCTGGGGGGAATCATGGGGCTTGCATCGGTTCTGTTTATCAAATCGATCTATTTTTTCGAGGACTGTTTCGAACTCAAAATAAAAGGCGGCTATTACACCCGCCACCTGCTTGGCATGTTCGTCGTGGGAATCCTCATTTATGTTTCAATGGTCCTCTTCGGCCACTACTATGTCGAAGGGGTCGGCTACTCAGCGATACAGGAAATCCTCTCGGGGGTAGGTTTTCCGCTTTATCTTCTGTTGACCCTTTTTGTCCTCAAGCTGTTTGCCACTTCGCTCACCCTGGGTTCCGGAGGGTCGGGCGGGATATTTTCACCTTCGCTGTTTCTTGGCGCAACACTTGGAGGAGCCTATGGACTCGCCCTCGCCGCACTTTTCCCGGAATTGCCCATCAGTCCGCCTGCTTTCGCTGTGGCAGGAATGGCAGGGATGGTCGGAGGTGTTACGGGCGCAGCAATGACTTCCATCGTCATGATCTTCGAGATGACACTAGATTACAGCGTGATCCTTCCCATGACGATTACCGTCGCCATCAGCTACGGAGTCAGAAAGATGCTGTCACGGGAAAGCATATATACCCAAAAGCTAGTCCGCCGCGGCCACAACATACCGGATTCCCTCCGGGCAAGCATGCTTCACGTGAAGCGCGCGGGTGATATCATGGACGAGAAGTTCGCTATACTTCCGGCGTCACTGCGGCTTGAAGAATTTACCTTAGAAGGAAACCTGAAAGACAAGTCGTTGAAATATTTCCTGGTGGAAGATGCCGGCGGCATTGCCGGCCTGTTCACCAGAGAGGCTGCATTGTATTACCTGAAACTGGGAAGGAAAAGCGACACACTGATGGACATCGCAAGCAGGGATTACCTCGCGGTAACGCACAGCACCTCTATTTTAAGGCTTGTCACCGGGGTATTTTCCCGCGAAATCTCCTTTGTCCTTGTTCTGTCGAACGGTACGACACCACGGATCGATAACGTACAAGGATTGATCACCAAGGAACGGCTGGCGGAATTCATTAGCGAAGCGGTGGAGCAGTTCCCGCCGTAACCGGACATTCAAAGGGCATTCATGTCAATGCCTGATGTTTCTCGCGGGAAGGATGCTGACGATGACCGTCGGCCTGCCGTCTTTCGCAGGCGGAGAAGTCTGTATCCGTATCCTGTCCGGAGGCACCCCGCAAGTTTCCTTGAGGTAAAGAGCCACGGACCCGGCCCTGTCCGTGGCGTAAAGTCGGTTTTTTCGTAGCCTGGACGGGCTTTCGACACGGGACTCCACCAGTACGGACATATCCGGGTCTCTTTCGAACACCTGCCTGGCAGCAAGGAGTGAGCGCTTCATCTCTTCCGAAACCTCCACGCTCTGATGGGGAAAGACCAGCGGAGGAATAAAGGGAATCGTCTTAACGTCCAGGTGTACGGGAACTCCCGTTTCATCGGAAGATGCTTTCTCCAGGAGTCGCAGTTCGTCATCGGACAGCGCATAATCTCTCTGGATAACGAGCGCCAGGGTGACAGAAGAACCGCGTCCGGGGAGACCGATAGAAAAGCTTCTGACCAGCGAGGGTGAAAGGTAGGTATCGATCTTCTCAGTGACACCAAAAAACACCTCCTGGAGCTCCGTCCGGGCATCCGTAACCTTTTCCTCCGGCAGACGCTGCTTCACTGCAAGCAAGGGGGTGATCGCAGGCTTGATGGCGGGTTCCTCCTTGAGCCCCCCGGGTTGGACCCTGATCTGTTCCAGGTGAAATTCTATCCGCCGCCCGAGGGTTCCCTCCACGACCTTTTCGGCAGACGAAATCTCTTTCTCCGACAGGTATCTGGTCGTATTGATGACGGCGCTGATCTCGATACTCTTGTCGGATTTCTCCTGGTAAGTGAAGGTGGAGAGGTGAGAAACATCGGGCCGGTCGAGTTGGCTTTTCAGCGTAGTAGAAATCTTTTTCTTGAGCCCCAGTTTCGTTATGGACTGTTGAAGGGTATAGATCAGCGGAATGCAGATGACAAACAGGACTGAAACGAGGAACACCATGCGTTTTTTTAAAGCAGTCTTTTCGAGACCGGAATCCGAGTAGGGCGTGAATCCGAAGAAAAAGAGTACGGCGCAGGTGGAAATGATGATCGCCACGAAGTTGGTGAAAAACAGGAAGAACCCTCCCGCCAAGATGCTGAAACTTCCGGTCCCGATACCGAAGCCGGCAACGCTGAGAGGAGGGATGACCGCGGTTGCGATGGCCACCCCGGGTACTATGGTTATGAAGTTTTTTTTCGTGCAGATGGCAACGGCACCCGCCAGGCCGGCGAAAATGGCTATCAGCAGGTCATAGAGGTTGGGTTTTGTACGTGCCGCAATTTCGGTCGTTACGTCCTGGAGAGGAGAAAAGTATGAGGCAACCGCTGCAACGATCAGCGTCAGTGCAACGCTGAGAAATATTTTGCCTAATGCTTTTCGCCAGATAATCCTGTTTCCCGTGACAAAGGCAAAGCCCGTGCTGAGGATCGGTCCCATGAGAGGTGAGATCAGCATTGCACCGATGATTACCGGTGCGCTGTTGACAATCAGCCCCATCAGCGCGATCAGGTTGGCAAGGCTCAATACGAGGAAATACCACGGGGTGATCTCCACTTCCTGGAAAACACCGTTGATGACCGCTTCGTGATTGACGTGGTCGACCGCATCAGTGCGGGTTCTTCTCATGCGCTTGACGAAGAGGTCCCAAAATATTTTCACCATGAAACATCCTTGTGCCCAATGTGCAAGATATACTTGTAATTACAAGAATGTAAAGCATTTTGAATGAACTATACCATGTCGTTTGAAACCGTCAAACAGTTGAATCGTTATGCCGTGGAATCGCAAAAATTGACCATTTCGCAAAGCATTGCACAACTCTCTTGCTCTTTAGCAGATCGCTATTTGTCCTCTAACTTCAGATGTCATTCTCGACCCGGCGTGAACTAAGACAGAAAAAAGGCCCTGACTATCCGGCCAGCCGTCGGGGCTTCGTGTTGATAAAAATTTGCAGTATGGTATAATTCCCCTTGAATTACTCAACAATTCAAGGGGAATTTTTTATGGCCGATAAACCGGAAAAATCAAGACCAATCCCTAAGCCGGCAAACGGCATCCAAGTTAACTTTTGCAAGAATCCGGCTTGCGGTAATTTCGGAATCCCGGCCAGCGGTCAGACTCAGTCCAGAGGAGGAAAATTTGGGCAGGATAAATATATTGTGCGTGGGTCTTCCCATGGTTCGGCTTTAGAGTGTCGTAAATGTGGCGAATTTATACCTATTAAAAGCAACCAAGGCGTTTATGAAGAGTTGAAACGCATTTCAGCATACCTCGAACCAAAACCTCTCCCGTCATGCCCAAACCCAGACTGCACAAATTCAATCATATATGTTGGAACCAGCATCGCTCTCAGGGAAAAATGCTATTCCAAATTCGGCACGACGAAAAGCGGTTCACAGCGCTATCGCTGCAATTCATGCGGCAAGACATTCGCCATACCGACCAAAGAGAAGTCTCCCATCGCCCGACATACGAAATCGCATCTGAACTATATGATTTTTAGAAGCCTTGTTCGGAAGCAGCCCTTACGATGTATTGCCGAAACTGTCGGGGTACATCCCAAAACCGTCTTCGATAAAATGGATTTCTTTTACCGCCAGTGTCTCGCTTTTGCGGCAAGCAGAGAAAGGGATATCCCCTCCGTACACATTGAAAGACTCTATGTGGCAGTGGATCGACAAGAACATATCGTCAACTGGACTGACAGAAAGAGCAGAAAAAATGTGACATTCCAGGCAGTTGGAAGTGCTGATTGCACAACAGGCTACATTTTCGGCATGCACGTGAATTACGATAGGTCGCTGAACCCTGATGAAGTTCGAGAAGAGTCTTTGTGCATTGGGGATTACGAAAATCCGTCTCACATGACGAAATACGCACGAGTATGGTTACCGGAAGAATATTCCGAGCAGGCTAAAAGCAAGAAACCGGTTCTCGATGAGAGCGAAGAAGACCTATCACTAAGAGAAAAAATAAAGTCTCGCTACGATGAAGCGGCCAGCCGGGACGATGTTGAGGCTGGCGAAATTCCCAGCGAAAACACGAAAACACCACCAAAGGGCATGCTCGTTCGCCCGGAATATACTCTTTACGCCCATTTTCTCTTCCTGAAAAAGATGTTCCGCAATGTCGATAAGGTGAGATTTTACACCGACCAGGAGTCCGGAATAAGGGCGGCGTGCCTGTCCGCCTTTTGGGAAGAAGTCCTCGATAAACGCTGCGACATGTTTTATGTCAGCATCAAGAAGAATTACACAATTGACGAGAAGCGGCAGATGGCCAACCAGGGCAAGAGGGAATTGAAGGAATTTCGTGAGAAATACCTATATTTGGCTGATTTGAGAGATACAGATATTCAGCACATGATAATCGTCGATCGAATCAAGAAAATGAGGGAAATCGGCAAATGGAAGGACCGTTGGCTGGAATTCCCTTTTCCTTCCATGGATGAACCCGAAAAGCAGCTGTGCTACCTCACTAATATCAAGAAAGAAAGGTTCGATTACGAAGAGGGTCACCTGGCAAGGCTTTTCATGAAGGGCACGCTAAGGGCAATCGATCGCTTCTTTATGCAGACGCGCCGAAGAACATCTGCTTTAGAAAGACCTTTCTCATCGTCAGCCAACCGGGGGCGAAAATGGTATCTTTATAACTTCTACGATCCGTACAATGTTATAAAACTGCTTGAAATTTATCGTGTTTATTATAACTACGTGAAGGTCGGCAACGACAAGAAAACACCGGCTATGCGTCTCGGCCTAGCAAAGGGGCCATGTACCTTGGAGGATATATTGTGTTTTACCGAGAAACCGAAGAACATTTCGTCTGATAACAAAAAACTCAAGTCATCTTCAAACGATTATTCTATATAACATCTTTGTGTGTCGATGAGGTTTTTAAATTCTCCGTCAGCGTAATTTGATGACTGTCGCATAGCAACTAGCCGAGCTCCTTCCAGAGATACGCAAAATTCAGGCTGACTCAGCAAAATCTAGGCGCCCAGAGCAAGGCAACAGGCGAGATCTAAAGACTGAAAAACATGCGAGGGGCTATCTGCTTACCTCTAATTTTGACAACCATTCCGTGATTGCTTTTTTTTCTGGTTTACCTCCCCGAACAACAAGATCATCAAGGATGGTTGAGTCCTGGCAAAGCGCTGCGATATCTGCAACGCTTCTCCCGCTACCACCCCCACCGTGCGTGATAAAAGGTACAATGGTTTTTCCGGAAAGATCGGCTTGTGACAAAAACGATTGCACCGGCGGGGCTATCGTCTGACACCAGTTCGGCGACCCAAGGAAAATGACATCGTAGGATCCGATATCCTCGATTTTTGTTTTTAGGGGCGGTTTGTAACCTGAGTTCAGCTCTACGTTTGCTTGTTTCACAACCGCATTGTAGTCGTCAGGATAAGGGGTAACCGTTTGAATTTCAATGATGTCTCCGCCCACCATTTGATGGATCTGATGGGCAATTTCTCGTGTGTTGCCGGAGCGGGAGTAATAGATAACCAGAATTTTTTCACTGTCGGTAAAGGGTTTTTGTGTCGTTATTCGCATAGCAATCCTTTGTGTCTTTTCCCCAAATTACGTGAGAGCTATTTCCTGCCGTCCAACACACCGTTCAGCACCCCACGGGCGTTTTCGGCTTCTTTTTTTCCCAGCTTGACATCAAGCACGGAGATGAAATCCTTCATTTGGGCTTTGCTGAATCCGGTATTCATCGCGGCACCAAAATGGAAAAAAAGCTGTCCCTCCGTGCCCGGCATGGCGGCCAGGGCGGCGATGGTGACTAGCTCCCTTTCCTGGTGGTTGAGGATGTCGCGGACGAAGATGTCGGCGAAAAGATGTTCTTTCAGAAAGATGTCAATGACGGGCGTGAACACTTGATAGCCGCCAGGGGGCGGAATCTCTTTCTGCCCGGCAAGCTTTGCCCGGACCTTGGCACCGTATTCATCCCTGTTCAGGTCGGCAGGCGCGGGACTTGCGTCCTTGCCCATCTTATCTTTGATGCCGTTTGCCTGTCGCACATCCAGGACGGCCATAAAGGTGTGAATGCCGTTGAGGCTGCGCGGAAAACCCGCATAAGCATAAATCTGCACCAGGATTTCCTTGATTTCATTTACGGTCAAACCGGAATCAAGCCCCTCATTCAAAGCTGTTTTCAGCTTTGCTAGGTCGCCGTTGGCGGTAAAGGCGGCGATGGGAACGATAGTCTGCTGTCTTGCATTCAGAGCCTGAATTTTTTCCATGTTTTTTGCCTCCGAAATGGTGGTAAAGCTAAACATCAAGGCAATCAGGATGGTCAGAAATGTAGTCCGCTTTTTATCCACGATGGACCCCCTATTTATGTCAGTCATCCTCGATTGTCTTAATGACTTTTGCGGGAATGCCACCCACAATGGTGTTTGGAGGGACATCTTTTGTGACCACCGCATTGGCGGCGACGATCGAATTTTCTCCGATAGTGACTCCTGGCATAACTGATACCGCCACACCGATCCATACGTTGTTCTTGATGGCAATGGGCGCACAATAGGTGGCACGTCTTTTGGATGGCATTACCGGGTGATTGATTGTAATCAGGTTGACTTTGGGTCCGATGAGAACATTGTCTTCCAGGGTAATGCCGCCCCTGTCCATGAATTCGCAACAATGGTTGATAAAGACATTCTTGCCGACTCTGATGTTCTTGCCGAAATCCGTATAAAAGGGCGGCAAAAGCCTGAACGACTCATCCACTTCAGCTCCGGTGAGTTGGGCGAAGAGTTGTCTAACATCGGCCGGGTCATGGTAACCGGTGTTCATTTCGGCAATAATTTTCTGTGCCTCGGAAATGAGATCTCCGATTTTGTGGTATTCAGGGTCATTGAGTGAAATGATCTCCCCCGCCTTTTCGCGTTCAAAAATGTCTTTTGTCGGCATGTTGTGCTCCTGACAATCTGGTCCGGCGTTCATCCATGATAGAGATTTTTGATCTGCAAGCTATTTACTGTTGTATTGTTCGTCGGTAACTTTCTCTTTCCAGACGACGTTTTTGCCTTCCTTGCTTCCGGTGATGACGAGGTGGGTCATGGGCTCATCGGGTGTCGCCCCATGCCAATGATCGATGCCAGCCGGGCACCAGACGCTCTCTCCTGCTCTGAATTCGATGACCTTTCCGTCGCGCGTCCCCGTCAGGGCGATACCCGATATGACGATCATATGCTGTCCCGCGGGGTGCATATGCCACGCGGTTCTGGCGCCCGGTTGAAAGGTGACATAGGCACCGGAGTAATGGGCGGTTTCGTTGGCGGGGAACAGCAGGTCGACCTGCACGTCGCCGGTGAAGTACTCGGCAGGTCCTTTGAAGGATTGCTGAGAACCCTGCCGGTAGACGGCCTGCGTCTCCTTTCCAGCGTAAGCCGCAGTGGCGGCAAACACCACAAAAACCATGGTCAGCACCAATCGTCGCATAGCATGCTCCTTTTTGTCGGTCCGGTCACTTGAGCGTCTCGGTGAAGAAATCGTTCAGCTTGTCGAAGGGGATGAGGTCCACCCGGTCGTACAGGTCCACATGGGTCGCGCCGGCAACGATGACGAGTTCCTTGGGCTCGGCGGCCATCTCGTAAACATCCTCGGTGAAGTAGCGGGAGTGGGCGTTTTCCCCCATGATAAAGAGGATCGGCCGGGGCGAGATGGACTCGACGCGGCCCAGCAGGGAGTAATTCATGAAGCCCATGTCGCTGGTCATGGTGAAATGGGTGGTGGAGCGAGGGTGCTGTCCGCGGGGCATCTTGTAGTACTCGTAGAACTCGCGGGTGATGGAATCGGTGTTCTCGCCGATGGCATCAGGAAGACCGAGGGTTTTCACTTCGCCGCCTGCGAATTCCTGCCAGCGCTGTTCGCCAAGCTGGTCGAGGTAGGCGTTTCGATCCTCTTCGGTCCATGAGTCCATCCAGCCGTTGGCTTTGACGCGGCTCATGTCGTACATGCTGACCGTCGCCACCGCCTTGATGCGGCGGTCGACTTGAGCGGCACTCAGCGAAAAACCGCCGCTGGCGCAGACGCCTATAACCCCGATCTTGTTCCGGTCGACAAAGGGACGGGTGCCCAAAAAGTCCACTCCGGCGCTGAAGTCCTCCACGAAGACTTCGATGGAGGATACCTGCCGGGGCTCTCCGCCGCTTTCGCCATTAAAGGATTCGTCGAACGCCATGGCGATAAAACCTCTCTCCGCCATGGCCTGGGCATAAATGCCCGCGCCCTGTTCCTTGACCCCGCCGTAGGGCGTGCCGACGAGGATGGCCGCATATTTATTAGATTTGTCGAAGTCCTTGGGCTTGTACAGGTCGGCGGCGATGTTAATGCCAAACCGGTTCGGGTAGGCCACTTTTTCGTGAAGCACTTTGTCGCTCAAGGGAAAGGTTTTGTCCCAGGTCATGATATCCTCCATACTTATTGAATAGTTCGCCTCAATGGACCGTGAATCCGCCATCCACGGCGATCGCCTGACCGACAACGAAACTCGCGCCCGGCCCGCACAACCAGAGAACGGCGGCGGCAATCTCATCCGCCCGGCCCAGCCGTCCGATCGATTGCTCGCGCATGATCTCCTTCATGGCATCGGCTTGCGTCTTCAGCATGTCGGACACCATGGGCGTATCGATGGTTCCCGGGCAGACCGCATTGATGCGGATGCCCCGCGGTGCATATTCGACAGCCGCGCTGCGGGTCAGTCCAATGACGCCGTGTTTGGAGGCATGATAAGAAGCGCGGCCCGGCAGGCCGATCAGGCCGCCGATCGACGAGCAGTTGACGATGGCGCCGCTTTTCTGCTCACGCATGTGCCGCAATTCATGTTTCATGCAGGCCCATATACCGCGCAAGTTCACTGCGATAACGCGATCGAAGTTTTCCGCAGGCTCATCGGCTGCATCGCTCGGCGGAACTTGTATGCCTGCATTGTTGAAGGCGGCATCCAGGCGCCCGAAAATTGAAACAGTCTGATCAACCATGGACGCGACCTGTGCTTCATCGGTAACGTCGCAGTGGATCGCTAATGCCTTATGCCCGGCGTTAACAAGTCCTGCTGTAGCAGCTCGAACTGCATCCTCGCTGATGTCGGCCAGTGCAACCGCAGCTCCTGCCTCCGCGAAAGCTTTGGCCGTTGCCAGCCCCATGCCCGACGCAGCTCCGGTAACAAGGGCAACCTTTCCGTTGTAATAGTTATCCATGAATAGTTTCCTTTCACTTAACAGGTTGGTATTGTTCGTCGTTGACATGTTCCATCCAGTCCACCGACTTGCCATCGAGCTCTTCCTGGATGGCGATGTGGGTCATGGATGTGGTCGGCGTAGCGCCGTGCCAGTGTTTCTCGCTGGGTGGGAACCAGACCACGTCACCGGGACGGATTTCCTCGATCGGCCCGCCCTCGCGCTGCACTAGCCCGCAGCCGGCAGTGACGATCAAGGTTTGGCCGAGGGGGTGGGTGTGCCATGCCGTGCGGGCGCTGGGTTCGAAGGTGACGTAGGCACCTGTGGTGCGTGCCGGCTCTTCCGCTTTTAGAAACAACGGGTCGATACGCACCGTGCCAGTAAACCAGTCAGACGGCCCTTTGATCGAAGCCTGTGTGCCGTTTCGTTTTATCTCCATTGTTAATTACCTCCATAAATTTATTTGGGTAGCGTAGAGTCGCCTCATCGTCAGAATACTCGATGTTTTATCTTACCTCCACTTGAATGGTGTAGATATGCCAATCCTGTTCAATTATTGCCTATTACTACAAAGGTAATACCATTGATTGTGCATGGCATGTTTCCTATGGTAATATAAGCTCAACAAAACCACGGAGAATTCCATGAAAACACAGGTTATTGCAAATACAGAAGAGGTGGCAGGTGCTAGCAACGCACTAAGGTCTCTGGCTGCCACCATTGCCCGATGGACCATAAATTGCGAAGAGTTCAAAACTCCGATTCCGGGCTTGTTCTTTTATCACCACGACACACCGACCGAACCGAGGCTCGGCCTGCATGAGCCGAGCATCTGTCTGATTGCGCAGGGGGCTAAGAAAGTACATCTTGAAAACGACACTTTTGTGTACGACACCAACAATTGCCTGCTTGCATCAGTACACCTGCCAACAACCTATCAGGTTATTTCGGCTAGCCCTGACGAGCCTTACCTGGGACTTTTGCTGAAGTTTGACATGCGAGAACTGTCTCAACTGATGATTGATAGCAGTTTGCCCGCCCCTCGAACCCAGCAAACTGATCGCTGCATGGCGACCGGAGAGGTTACATTACCACTGCTTATCGCATTCCAAAGGTTGGTTGCTTTGCTCGACGATCCGCAAGACATTCCGATTCTTGCGCCGATGCTTCACAGGGAAATCCTTTATCGTCTACTGGTGGGAGAGCAAGGAGCTAAGCTCCGTCAGATAGCTTCAGGCGGAAGTCGGAGCCATCAGGTTGCGCGCGCAATCGATTGGTTGAAGGTAAATTTCTCTCAGAAATTAAGGATCGAAGAGCTTGCTGAAATGGCCAATATGAGTGCGTCGAGCTTCCATAACCACTTTCGGGCAATGACCTCATTGAGTCCTCTTCAATACCAGAAGCACCTTCGCCTTCAGGAGGCAAGACGCTTAATGATGGCAGAGGATCTTGATGCAACAAGAGCAGCTTTCCATGTTGGGTACGAAAGCTCTTCTCAGTTTAGCCGTGAATACAGTCGACTATTTGGAGCGCCACCATTGCGCGATGTCGCAAAATTGCGGCAAGCAGAAGTCGGCCTTCTTGAATAGTGCCAGATGACGCAAAACTGAAAGCCTAGACTGAAGGCATTTGCCAAGTTACGATCTCCCACAAGGGGTCAGCTCAAGATACGAGCTGACCCCTTTTTGTGTCAGCCTTTTATCTTACACAAACCGCCATCATGTGTAGGATTGTGCAAAAAATAAAGAGTTATGTGTATTTACGATTGCTACATAACTAGTTAATATGACGACAATCAAAGACTAAAATACAAAACACTCACAAGGAGTCAAGATGCGTGATTTTACTTTTTTCAACCCTACGAGAATCGAATTTGGCAAGGGAAAAGAAGCCAACATCGGACAATACATCAAAGAGTTCGGCGTCAATAGCGTACTGATCCTGTACGGGTCAGATCGGGTTAAGAGGAATGGGTTGTTTAGCCGCGTGGCCACTTCTCTTGAAGAGCAGGGCATTACCTTTGCGGAGTTGGGCGGGGTAATCAGCAATCCGCTGATCAGCCGTGTACGTGATGCAATCACAGTCTCCAAGGAGAAAGGCCTGCAAGGGATAGTGGCGGTGGGCGGCGGTTCGGTGCTTGATTCCGCCAAGGCCGTTGCGGCCGGCACCAAGTACGATGGCGACGTGTGGGACTTTTTTGTCGGCAAGGCCGTGGTCGAAGCAGCCATTCCCGTATTCTCGGTGATGACCCTGGCTGCAACCGGCAGTGAAATGAACCCCTATGGCGTTGTCACAAACGATGAGACACAGCAGAAATATAGCATCGGATCTCCGCTCCTTTTCCCTAAAGTGTCGGTCATCAATCCCGAACTGATGGCTACCGTCACGCCGGAGTACCTGGCCTATTCCGCCGTTGATATTTATTCTCATTGCCTCGATCTATATTTTACAGCCAGCTTTCTGCCGGAATTTACCGCCGAATTGATCGAAAATATCTTGAAAACCGTCATGCGCACTACTGGCATGCTCCTTGACAACCCTGACGATTATGACGCGCGGGGAGAATTTGCCTGGGCCGCTACCATGGCGCTCAATGGAAATACGTTCGCCGGCGTAGAAGGCAACACCTATGACACCCATATGATCGAGCATGCTATGGGTGCGCTCTACAACGTACCCCACGGTGCCGGACTGGCAGTTGTGCTCCCCGCATGGATGACGTCGATCAAAGACCATCTCCCGAAACGATTTGAGCGCTTCGCAAAGAAGACGCTCGGTGTTACAGGCGCCGATGTGGGAATCGCCAAACTAACTGAGTGGTTTGTCTCCATCGGCGCTCCGGTAACGTTTGCGCAAGCAGGTCTCTCTAATGACGCTGTTGACCCCATCGTCGAGAATGCGTTTGGCAATGCAAAGCTCTGGGGAATGGAGCAGATGTATCCCAAAGAGAGAATTGCGGAAATTCTTAAACTGGCAGTGAAGTAACTTGCTTAAAGGAGTTCGTCATGAACAAAGAAAGCGTTATCACTCGTTTTTTCCAATTTCTCTCTGTGATGACAGTGGGCTTGGGTTTGTCCATCCCTGGCGTTTCATCTGCCTCCGACATCCCCAGAGATGCGGCTAACTTTTACAAGAGCGACAAGTTAACCATGCAGAAGGTTACGTTCAAAAACCAGTACAACATGAAGGTTGTGGGAAACCTATTCATTCCCAAAAGTTTGAAGCAGAACGCCAAAAATGCCGCAATCATTGTCGGACATCCTATGGGCGCGGTTAAAGAACAAAGCGCGAATCTGTATGCCATGAAAATGGCTGAACGGGGATTTGTAACCTTGTCTCTGGATTTGTCTTTCTGGGGAGAGAGTGAAGGGCAGCCTCGCAACGTCGTCTCGCCGGACATCTATGCCGAGGATTTCAGTGCTGCGGTGGATTTCCTGAGCACGCGGTCTTTTGTTGACAGGAATCGGATTGGTGCTATCGGGATTTGTGGTAGCGGGAGCTTTGTCATCAGCGCAGCCAAGATCGACCCTCGCCTGAAAGCCATTGTGACAGTCAGCATGTACGATATGGGCGTTGCTTTCCGTAACGGACTTAGGCACTCACAGACTGTCGAGCAGCGGAAGCAAATCATTTCGGCGGCAGGCGAGCAGCGTTATGTCGAATTCACGGGCGGTGATACCAAGTACGTCGGCGGGACGGTACATCAACTAAATGCGGACACAGACCCAATTCAGCGTGAGTTTTACGATTTCTACCGCACTCCGCGAGGCGAATTCACTCCCAAGAACTCGTCACCTGCACTCACAACGCACCCGACGCTCACCAGTGTTGTCAAGTTCGCGAATTTCTACCCATTCAATGATATCGAGACGATTTCTCCTCGTCCCTTACTTTTCATTACCGGTGAGAACGCTCATTCCAGAGAGTTCAGCGAAGACGCCTACAAGCTGGCGGCCGAACCGAAGGAACTCTACATCGTTCCGGGCGCCGGGCACGTGGATCTTTACGACCGATTAGGCCTTATTCCGTGGGACAAACTTGAATCCTTTTTCACCAAGTACTTGAAATAGAGTGATGCGTAAAAAATACAATGGAAGGCGCATAGAGCAACGTCCGGCGAGGAAGCCGTCATATCATGTCGGGTGCTGTTCTTTGGAGGGAAGGTTCAATTGAGTTACTGCGTCCCAAACGTGGTGTATGGTTTGAGGAAATTTTTCTCCGGGAAATAACGTCAACGACTCTTCTTTTGTCTGCGAAATTAATCCTAACCATCTGATTAAAAACAGAAAAAACCCTACTAAACCTTATTGGTCTAGTAGGGTTTTTGTTTCTGTCAACACTTTAGGCCGACGGCTGGACTATCCGGCAGGGCCTTTTTTCCATGCGAACACTGTCTTCGCAAGTTTTACACTTTACTCGGCATTACGGAACCAGCCTGTCTTTTTGTCCACCTGAATCCGCTGGACCAAAGCACCCTCCTTCTTGGTTACAATTGTGGCCTCGTAGGAGTCATGTTTGTCCACAATCTTCCCTAGCTTGAGATTGGGATTGTCCTGGATGTAGTACTCCGTCACCAACTGCTGGGCCTGGCTCTCAGTTAACGGCTTTCCTCCCCGGTTGTAATAGGCCGATCCGCCGCGCATGTGGCCATAGCCGCCGTATCCGCCCATCCACGGGCAATACCAGCCACCCGGGCCGGTTGCTCTGCCATACATCATGCCACCGCCCATCATACCGCCATACCAGCCGTCTTGTCCGGAGGGACCACCCTGCTGGGCATAACTGAAATTTGGAGTAATGGGCAACAGCAACGCTATTGCCATAGCCGAGAAAATCGCTATTTTTCTCATTTTATATCTCCTTTCTGCGTGTAGACCCTTCTTGGTTCGCATGAATCAAATTCGTGAGCCGGCAAGCCATTCTCTCAATTTGCTCTGACAGTTTCCTAGTCGGTGCCACGATATTTGCCAACTTGTGCACCTGCCGATATGTCTTTTCCGTATATTCATATAATAGCATTTTTAAGATCGACAGCAAGAGATTGTTGCGCAGCAGCCGGCTAACGAATAGGCCAATCTCTTTCGGGTAAGAGCCCAAGGCTCATGTCAGCACAAACGATTGACCATCCCCATTTTTCACAGGCTTTACAGGAAAACCGGTTTTTGCACCCAGCATAAATTGGCGGCTGGATCAGCATCACAATTTGTCAGCGATGGAGGCGCTTTTTCTTAGTTCCCTTCGTCCTCTTATTCTTTTTGTGCTTTTTTGAATATTTTTTGTGCCTGTCCGTGTGGTGCGACTTGAATTCCTCTTGCATGCTCTTCATGGGCAGAGCCAACCCTTTCATGCCCGGATTTTCTTTGGCGGCAACTTCCAGCAGTTTCTTTGCCTCATCGTCCCTGCCTGTTTTCTGGTAGACGCGCGCCAGGGCATTCACGAACTTGCCGTTGCCGGACTCCAGTCCGACGGCTTTTCCGTATTCTTCAACTGCCTTGTCGTAATTCTCCCTGAATTCGTAAACCAATCCCAGTTTGTAGTGCCCGGTCGCATCATCGGGACTGCGTTCGGCTCTCTCCTTGAGAAACTCCGTGAGGTCATCGTACTTTTTCTCTCGCAGATAGAGCGCTATCAGGGAATTTCGGGCTGATGTGTCATTATTGTCGATGCTGAGGATTTTTCGGTATTCAGCTGCCGCTTCGTCGTTCATCTTCCTCTTTTCGTAGAGGCGGGCAAGCTTGCGACTTGCGGGGATGGATTTGGGAGAAATCCTGGTCACTTCCCGGTATTCAGACAAGGCTTTGCGCTGGTTGCCGCTTGCTTCGTAAAGCTGTGCAAGCCGGAAGCGAATCACCGGGTTGTGCGGCTGATAGCGTGCAAGCTCCCTGAACTGTTCGAGTGCCAGGGTCCGCTCCCCCCGCAGGAGTTGGATTTCGGCAAGCCTGCGACGGGCATCACCATTGGCCGGTGACATCTGAAGCACCTGGCGATATTCGCGCACCGCTTCATCAAGGCGTCCGCTGCTTTCGAACGTCACCCCACGGAAGTAGTGTTCCGATACGTCCTTGCGCTCTTGGGCCTTGGGCTCTCCTGCTTGCGGCAGCTCGAGGGCCTGTGCCGGCACGGCAAATGCCGGCAGCAAAGCCGTCAACGCAACACCGCACAAAACGGATATTCGTAGTATCCTTTTCATAAGTCCGCAGTCCTTTCATTTAATTTTGCGTGTCAAGCGAATGGGCATTCGGCAAAAAACAGGGTGGAAACGAGATTCCACCCATAACCATGAGAAAGAGGCGCCGCAACACGTACGAACAATTGTCGCAGCCGCCCGGAGGAAACAGAAAGAAATTGACACACAATGCAGGCCATTCTATGTGTAATTATCTGTTTATTCGGAACAATTTCACTATTAATTGATTTCTACACAAATTACCTGTAGACTACCTTACATGCATTCGTTCACGAAAAGCAACTATTTTTTGAGGTGTGTCCATGGAAGATAAGCCATGCATGATTTCGTCAATCGTAGACAATCTCCGCCGTGTATTCCAAGTAGTGCATGGTCATTCGAAGAAGGCCGAACGGGAAACTGGCCTGACGGGACCCCAGCTTTGGGCAATCAAGGTTATTGCCGATTCAGCCCCAATCCGGGTGTCGGACATTGCTGCACGGATGTATCTTCATCCTGCCACCACGGTGGGAATTCTTGATCGACTTGAGAAAAAAGGCCTGATCGCACGGGTCAGGTCCCAGAAGGACCGCCGGAGTGTAGAGGTGGTGCTCACCGACTCCGGCAAGAATGTGGTGGAAAAGGCGCCGGAAGTGGCCCAGGGGCTTCTCGTCTCCGGACTTGAAAAGCTGTCATCGAGAAAACTGAAGACACTCGACAGCGGTTTGGCGCAAATGGTCCAAATCCTCGGCGCGCAGGAAATCCCCCCGCAGTTGATACTTTCACCGGAAGTCAATCAGCCCGGAACACGGCGGGGCAGGAAAGCCAAAGAAAAAAACGAAGCACAGAAAGTCATTATGGAATGAGAACATGAAAACCATAAACAGGGAAAGAATCTGGTTTTTCGATTTCGACGGGACGCTGTCTCCGATCGTCCGGGACCGCGACAGAGCGGAACTGCATCCCGACTGCCGGAAAATGCTCGAATATCTGGTGCGAGTGCCGCTTCAGCACGTTGCGGTTCTTTCAAGCAGGAAGCTTGAAGATCTTGCCGGGAGGATGCCGGTACGCGGGTTGTTCCTGGGCGGCACAAGCGGCACGGAATGGAAGGTGCCGGGCGGACACCGGATGATCCTGTCCGGAAAGCCTGCCCAAAGGCTGAAAGCGATCCGCCTGAGACTGGTCCCCGAAATCCAGGCCCTGGCGGATCTGCCGGGAATCCAGGTGGAAGACAAGAAATGGTCGATCGCACTGCACACGAGGCAGGCGCCCGAAGCATCCAGCCAGGAACTGCTCAGCAGGCTGGAAAACTGGCAGACAGGCTGCAGGGTACGCATCTTCCGCGGGCCGAAGGTGCACGAGATCCAGCTCGTACCGCGCATCAGCAAGGCATACGGGGTGCGCACTCTCTGCAGGTTCATGAAGTTTGCACCCCGCCCCGGCACGCTCTTTTATGCCGGTGACGATGAGAACGATGCCATTGCAATGCGTTTCGTCACTCGGCTGGGCGGCGCGGCGATCACCGTTGGAGAGCGTAAACTGATCCCGGCATCATCGCTCGTGGCAGATCCGGCTGAACTTGCGGATGAGGTCTCACGCCTCGCGAACCTGGCAACTGTCACCGAACTCGGTAACGTAAAGGAGGCGATACCATGAACCCATTTGTCGTTATGGACTGTGTTTTGCTGACCAGGATGAGTGGTCTCCAGGAAGCAGCCAGCCTGCGTGAGTTGCGGGAACGGGTCGCGGTATGCAGCGAGAATGTGCTCTATCACCACTTCCATGAAACCCTGCTTCGCCCTACCTTCGATTACCCCGATTACCACAATGACTTCGCTGTATGGGCCAAGCTGCATCTGGCCGACCCGTTACTCGCTGAGCGATTCGGCATAATTGATCCCTTTTCCTTTTCCTCATTGGAGGAACTGCGTGGGGTCATGCTCGAAATAATCGACGAACGCCTCAATGTCCTTTCCATCTCCCCAACCGTTTCCAGGGGATCGGAATTCTACTTTTTTGAGGCAGACACCGTGGTTTTCGATACCGGCGACCGCATATGCTCTCCTGCGGAACTTGCGCCGGTTGTGTCAAGGATGAGCACCGGAAGCATCTTTTTCCACTTCATCGAAGCCCATCGGAGAGAGCCCATCGACATGGACGATTTCTCCGCCTGGCTCATCCAGTTCGGTGATGAAACATCGGATTTGCGGGATGCGCTGCAAACAATCGATAACGCTTTCCTGACGCTTTCGGAAATGAGAAACGAGATTTGCGACAGGCTGTCGGCCCAAAACCCATAGTGTAGCTCCTCAGCTTAAGCCGTGCTAGGCTTGCGTCACCGCGCCTTGCCAGGAAGCAAAATTCCTCGCAATTTGTGCAGTGAACTAACCGCACGGAATACTAGAGAGAGTGGGGATGAAAATGGAAAAGTCACTGCTGATGTATGAAGCCTGCGCCGGTTGTTCCGCCATCAGGCAGCTTCGGATGCTTGGCGAGAAACTGAGCGGCAGCAGGGTCGTTCACGTGAACTCCACGCGTGAGGGGGGGGGCGTAGCCGAGATCCTTGCCTGGATGGTTCCCCTGATGCGTGATCTCGGGATTGACGCAAGCTGGGAGGTGATCCGCGGAGCCGGCGATTTCTTTTCGGTCACGAAATCGATCCATAACGGGTTGCAGGGTTTTCCCATCAGCATCAGCCAGAAGGGATGGGAAACCTATCATGGAACCAATGAAACGAATGCCGAAAGACTTCGTTCATCACTGGAAGACGCGGAAATCGTGGTAATCCATGACCCGCAGCCGGCCCCGCTGCTGAACCTCTGTGAAGGACGCAAGGGAAAATGGGTCTGGCGGGCGCACATCGACATCAGCCATCCCTATCTCCCGGTTTGGAAAACACTCCGTACCATAGTCAAGGGCTATGACGCCAGCATCTTTTCCATGCCCCAGTTTGCACTGCCCCTCCCCCATCCCCAGTACCTGGTCACACCGAGCATCGACCCCCTGAGCGAAAAAAACTGCGACCTTCGACCCGATGAGTTGGAGGCAGTTCGCGCCCGGTTTGGCCTCGACCCCTCACGCCCGCTCCTGGTGCAGATTTCGCGTTTTGACCGGTTCAAGGACCCGCTCGGCGTAATCGATGCCTACAGGCTGGTCAAAAAAGTCCAGCCGGTGCAACTGGTGTTGGCGGGTGGTGGAGCCACCGACGACCCGGAAGGAGCGGAAGTCCTCCAGGAAGTCATGGAAGCGGCCAAGGGTGATCAGGATATCCACGTCCTGTTGTTGCCGCCGGATGCCCACCGGACCGTGAACGCGCTCCAGAGGGTAGCTGATGTCATTATCCAGAAGTCGCTTCGCGAAGGTTTCGGTCTGACGGTCACCGAAGGACTATGGAAAGGAAAACCGGTCATCGGGGGAGATACCGGGGGAATTCGCAAGCAGGTTGTGGATTACCACACCGGCTTCCTGGTCAACACCCCCGAAGGTGCGGCCCACCGTATTCGCTTCCTTCTCCATCACCGGGAAAAAATGAAGGTCATGGGTGAAAAGGCCCGGGAATTCGTCCGCGAAAACTTCCTTTTGACTCGTCACTTGAGGGACTATCTCATCCTTTTTCATGCGCTCCTGTCGGGCTCCCGTGAGCCGAGGATCTATGTTTGAAAACAGGCAAAACTTCAAGAGTAATTTACCATGCGCCTATCTCTCCGTTTCATACTCCCCCTAGCAGCCGTGCTGGTCCTCATCGCCTACTCGGTATTGCCGCTGGTCGACAAACTGATCGAACGCTGGTTCATCCGCGACCTGGACATGCGTTCGGCGGTGATTGCCAACTCAGTCCGGGAACCGCTGCTGGAGCGTCTGGGCAGCGGCTCAAACGCCAGGATAGTCAACTACTTCAACAGGATAACCCAGGACGAGCGGCTGTTCGCCATCGGATTCTGCGATGTGGCCAAGGGCGAACTTATTGCCACGAAAACGTTTCCGAAAGATCTCAAGTGCAATGACATCACTGCGGTTGAGAACCTGCCGGCCCGGATGCTGTCCGGCAAACGCGGGATGCTGCACGTCACGGTCGAACCGATCGAAGCCGAGGGATCGCGGATCGGCAAGCTGGTATTCGTCCATGACATGAGCTTCATCCAGCGCAGGAGCGCTGAGACCCGCAAGTTCTTTTTCTACTTCTTCATCGCGCTCGGTTGCATCGTTTCGCTTATCACGGTGGTGATAGCACACATGAGCAGGAGGGGCTGGGTTGAGGGAACCCGGGCGCTGCTGCGGGGTGAGATCATCAGGCGGCCGGGGGGGAAAAAAACTGCGACGACCCCGGAGCTTCAGCCCATCGCCCGGGATCTGCGCATGCTGATCCGCGAGCTGGAAACGGAGTACCGCCCGCGCGACGAAAACCAGGTCACCTGGACGCCCGAGACCCTCCGCTCCATCCTCAAGACAGAGCTGCGCGGCGAGGAAATCCTGGTTGTGTCAAACCGTGAACCCTATATCCATGTGAAGCGTGACGGACGGATCGAGGTGCAGAGGCCTGCCAGCGGCCTGGTAACCGCTCTGGAACCGATCATGCGCGCCTGTTCAGGCACCTGGATCGCGCACGGGGCCGGCTCGGCTGACAGAGAAACGGTCGATAGCAACGACCGGATCATGGTTCCACCCGAACATCCTTCCTATAGGATACGTCGACTCTGGCTGAGCACGAAAGAGGAGCAGGGCTACTACTACGGCTTTGCCAATGAAGGATTGTGGCCGCTCTGCCACATCGCCCACGTGCGCCCTACCTTCCGCGCCGCCGATTGGGAACAGTACGAGGCGGTAAACCGGAAGTTCGCCGAGGCAGTGGTTGACGAATCGGGCACCGACAGCCCCATTGTACTGGTGCAGGACTATCATTTGGCGCTCCTGCCGCGTATGATACGCAACAGGCTTCCCAACGCCACCATCATAACCTTTTGGCACATACCCTGGCCGAACCCGGAATCTTTTGGCATCTGTCCATGGCGCGCACAACTGCTGGACGGACTTCTGGGAAGTAGCATCCTCGGGTTTCATACCCAGTTCCACTGCAACAATTTCTTTGATACCGTCGACCGCCTGCTGGAAGCGCGGGTCGACCGAGAGACCTTTACCATATCCTACGGTGGGCTCCAGACTGCTGTTCATCGTTACCCCATCTCCATTGACTGGCCTCCTGCAGCCGAATTCACCGCTAAGCCGGTGGAAACTTGCCGCACCGATGTCCGCGAGCGTCTCGGCCTTCCGCCGGACCATGTCCTGGGCTTCGGCGTTGACAGGCTCGACTACACAAAGGGAATACTGGAGCGTTTTATGGCGGTGGAGCGACTGCTTGAACTCCAACCCGAATGGAGAGGCCGGTTTTCATTCATCCAGATTGCAGCGCCGAGCCGTTCCAGCATCGGGCAGTACAAGGAGTTCCAGGTCCAGGTAAGGGATACGGCAGCCAGAATAAACGAACGTTTCGGCAATGAGGGCTACCTGCCGATCATTCTCAAAATAGAGCACCATGAACATGAGGCAGTCTACGAATACTACAGGGGAGTGGATCTCTGCTTCGTGAGCAGCCTCCATGACGGCATGAACCTGGTGGCAAAGGAATTCCTGGCTGCTCGGGATGACGGACGAGGCGTGCTGATCCTGAGCCAGTTCACCGGCGCTTCCCGGGAGCTTCCCGAAGCATTGATCGTGAATCCTTACGATATCGACCAGTGCGCGGCCGCCCTCCACGTGGCGCTTACCATGCCGACGGTAGAGCAACGCGACCGGATTCGGGTCATGCGCGGCCTGATCAGCGAATTCAACGTGTATCGCTGGGCAGGACGCATGCTGCTGGATGCTGCCACCATGCGCCGGAGGGGACGGATTCTCGAACGCTCCTCGGCGGAATGATCCATCTTGGCTCTGGCGAGATGAATATGACAAGGGATGAATATTGAATAGTAACAGTATTTCTGGAGGGAAATGAGTGAAGCAAAAAATCAATCTCCTGCGGGAGTTCTCAATACCGCTCATCCTCGGTACCGTGACTGCTGTCATCTGGGCAAATGTTGATCCAGCCGGTTACGCCCATTTCGATCATGATCACTTTTTTGGCCCGTTCAGCTTTCACTTCATCGCCAACGAACTGTTCATGGTCTTCTTCTTCGGTATCGCGGCGGTGGAAATAACCCAGAGCTGCCTTCCCGGCGGAGACCTCAGCCCGCTGAAGAAAGCGGTGAACCCTCTTCTCGCAACTGTCGGCGGAGTACTGGGTCCCATAGGAGTCTATTTTCTCGTGAATTACCTGCTCGGCGCTGCGGAACTGAGTAAGGGCTGGGGTATCCCAACAGCCACCGATATCGCCCTCGCATGGCTCGCTGCGCGACTGGTGTTCGGCAACAATCACCCGGTGATTGCCTACCTTCTTCTGCTGGCAATAGCTGACGACGCCATTGGTCTTGCCATCATCGCGATCTTCTACCCCGATCCGTCTATTCCCGCAGCGCCGCACTGGCTGTTATTGACCGTACTGGGTACGCTTTCAGCCTTTATGCTGCGAAAATTGAAGGTCAGGAGCTACTGGCCATACTTGGCCCTGGGTGGTTCGGCCAGTTGGTTCGGGCTCCACCAGTCACATCTCCATCCTGCTTTGGCACTTGTATTCATAGTCCCTTTACTGCCCCATCCCTGGAAAGAAACCCGACACATGTTCGAGGCTGACAGCCGGGACCGCTCAACACTGGCGCGTTTCGAGCATGAGTGGAAAATCATCGTGGATTTCGGGCTATTCCTGTTCGGACTGGCCAACGCAGGTGTGGTTTTTTCAGCAATCGGTACCGGCACCTGGCTTGTCCTGACATCCCTCATAATCGGCAAAACACTCGGGATTTTTCTGTTTGGCTATCTCGGAAAACAGCTCGGATTTCCTCTGCCAACCGGCATGAAAAACCGGGATCTGCTCGTGGCGGGGCTGATCGCCGGCATCGGCTTCACCGTTTCCCTCTTCGTTGCGGGTGAGGCATTCACCGACCTTACAATCCAGGGAGCCGCCAAGATGGGCGCAATGCTGAGCATTGCTGCCTTCCCGTTGGCATTGATACTTGCCCGCCTCGTTGGGGTAAGCAAGCAACGGTACCTATCAAAATAGCTTAGGTTTCCATACCTGCCCTATCACAAAACACCATGAGCAATTGACATTATAATAATTTGTGTTCAAATTATTTATAGGGAAACGATACGGGATAATGCGATTTGATCTAAAGATTGACGGTCAAGCCCTTGAAAACTTTGTGCAACTCATCATTACTTCGGGAGAATGGGAGAAAGCGCCATGTTCAAGCCAACACGAATACTGGTACCGACAGACATGTCCGTATATTTCGACATGGCGATCCGTCGTGTTTTCGACATTGCGTCGATAAAATTATTCGAGCTGGCGGCAATCAACAGCAATTTCAGGAAAGGAGGATAGTGACCATGTTCAAACCTTCAAAAATTCTCATTCCCACGGACATGTCCGATCACGCAGACAAGGCCATCCGCCAAGGGTTCGAGATTGCGAGTCAGTTCGGCTCGGAAGTCTTCGTGCTCCACGTTGTTCAGGACCACGTTACGCAATGCACGGTTGATTACTGTATCGATGTGAAACTCGCTGACGAGTTGCAGAAGCAGGTAATGGAAGGCGCCCGGGAAGGCATAAGGAAACAGGTCGAGAGACTCGTAGGCGAAGATGCAGCCAAAGCCACTCTGGATGTCAAAGACGGGGTGCCTTATGACATGATTTTGAAGGAAGCTGAAGAAAGAGCGGCCGATTTGATCGTCATCTCGTCACTCGGCACAACAGGCTTGGGAAAATACCTGATAGGCAGTGTTGCCCGGCATGTGCTTCTTGGAGCAAAATGTTCCGTGCTTCTGGTACGTTAAGTGTAATCCATGACTGGAAACGCGATCGAAGTGTTCCACCATTCATGCACAAGCGGGGATCCGGTAATTTCGCGAAGAACACACAGGGTTCCCGTTTGTTCTTAAATAAACCCTCCACTCACATAATTTCCGCTTGAATCATCAGTAATCCCGAAAGTTTCCCTGGAACAGATCAGTGCACACGCCGCAGAAAAAGAGCCGTTTCCCACTGCAACTATTTCACCATAAGAACCGAACATTTCGCGCCGGAAAGCACATGGCGGACGACGCTGCCCATGAAGTGTCTTCCCAGCCCCGTCTTCCCGAACGTACCAATGACTATGAGGTCTGCAGCCCTATCCTCCGCCTCCTTCAGGATTTCATCATGGGGAGAGCCTGTCCGGATATTAGCGTTTATCGGAGAAACCCCCATGCTGGTGAACTTGGCCAACTGTTCCCACAGCCGGTCACGCGCTGATTCCAGCATTCGGGACTGGAGTTCTTTGAGCATTTCTTCGCTCATGCAGTAATCAACCGCACACTGTTTGACCGGATCGGTGATGACATGGAGAACAAAAACCTCGGACTGAAAGGTCTGGGCGATATCGAAAGCCCGGCGGATGGCTATGTCCGAATCATCGGACATGTCCGTCGGGACCAGGATTCTGGCCGGTCTGAACAAGATTCACCTCCATATTGAAAATCATTCATCATGAATTATCGGTCATTTGCGGAAGGAGTCAATGAGAGCGGGCGCGTTCTCCGCCATTTTTGTCGCTTTGAACCTGCATCTCCTCCCGGAAGCGGAAGTATTCCTCAGGAGTATTTATGTTGCGGAAGGAAAGAAACGCAGGATCAAGCCGCACCACATCATCCCTGGTAACAACGGCAACCCGTGCCGGGTCGAAACAGTCGACAATGCGACCGGACCCCCCTGCCAGGGCCTTTTCCATTGCGGGCAGGCACCCTTTGCCGTAGAGAGCGTGGAGCGGCTCCAAACCGCCTTCGCTTTCCGGGATGACCACGTCAAACCCCTCTCTTCTGGACAGGACAAGGCGGATGAGTGCGGGGTTGAGGTACGGCATGTCACAGGCTACTGTGAAAATGTACGGGGTGGTGCTGTGGGCGAGTCCGGCGTGAATCCCGGCAAGTGAACACTTTGCGGGATAAATGTCCTGCACAATCCTGCAAGGCAGAAAGCGGTAGATCTCGGGGGTGTTGGTAACCAGAATCACTTCACGAAAAATTTCCGCGAGTTGCCGATGAATGCGCTCGATGAAGAGTTCGCCGCTGTATGGCAACAGTGCCTTGTTGTTTTTCATGCGGGAAGAGTTGCCGCCGGCGAGTATTACCGCAGTCACTCCTTCCGTCAACCGGTCGATGGGTGAAGGCGCGAAGATTTCAGGATGGGTATGGACGTTGAATCCGGTCCCCGCGAGGCATCCCACAAGCGTCATGCCGGCATCATGGGCAAGACGTACTGCGCGATCCGTCGGCGACGTGCGGGAGGCAATGAGGCGAATACCCAGCATAGCGGCCTTGGTGACCGTCTCCGACGACACCCGGTCGGAAACCAGCAGGGCCTTCCCGCTGAGGTCGATGCCCTTCATGAGCGCCTCTCCGGCAATGCGGGCCAGGGTATTAGGACGGCCGATATCCTCAGCGTACAGGATGAGCTGCCTGCCCTCGCCAACAGCAGACAAGTGGATGAGCCCGGTCTTGCGGAATTCTCCGGCTTGCCGGGCCATCTGGTCCATGAGGAGAAACAGGTCGTCAGGGAGAACATGATTTTCGGCAGCACACGGAGCAGGAGATTGCGGTGACAGTTGTTCCCGGCATTTCAAGGCCAAATCTGCGCCATCCGTGGAGGAAAGCGTCGGCTTGATTTTCGCCGGCAACTCCCCCTTGACGGTAACATTGGCAATACCGAAATCCTCACTGATGCTGAGCATCTGAAAGTCATCGGCAGTGCTGACGATGCCCTGAAGACGAAGAAAGCCGGCAACGAGGAAGTCAAGATCATGGGGTGAGGAAATCAGGGTCGCCAGCTCCCGCCCATTCACGATGAGCGACAGGGGATACTCTTTTACCGGCTCGTGTTCGACAGGGAATATTTTTCCTCGTTCGAACCGCAATACCGGGCCGGGACCGGGGGAAACACTCACATTCTTCTTACTCATGCCTTCCTCATTGCCTTTGTTTTCAAATGATCCGCTCTTCTTATTTTCCCGCGGCAAGGTAGCCTTTGGCAAGCGCCTTGTTCACGTGCACGACGCCCTTGTTCATGCTTTTGAAGGGATAATCTACGGTGATCACCGGCAGCTCGTCAGCCTGCTGCTGGCTCTTGATCACCGAACCGGCCGGCACATACCGGCCATCCGCCACGGTTACGCCCATTACGATCGAACCGGGCTCTATGACACAGTTGCTGCCGACGCGCGCCTTGAACACCAGGGACTTCATGCCGACAAAGGTCTCGTCCATCACGACAGCAGGGCCGTGAATCTGCACCTGGTGGGCCATGGAGACGCGTTTCCCCACATAAACGGCATACTTTTGACCGTCAACCTCCACCAGGTTCTTTTCCACCGGAGAGCCGTTCATTTCTGTTTCCAACGCATGGATGACCACGCCATCCTGGACATTGGAATCATCTCCGACAAAAAGAGCCTGTCCCTCGTCGCCACGTATGGATGCGCACGGCGACACCATGATGTTCTTGCCGAGAATGACATTGCCGATAACGGCAGCAAGCGGATGCACATAGGTCGTGGGATCAATGACCGGCTCAGAGACTTTCCCACTAAAATCAGCCAGAACGTTTTTTTCTATCATTTCAAATTCCTCCCGGTATGTGATGGTAACATTGAATTGATTCGCTCAGCAAGAGCACGGACATCAATCGAATATGTTAAAAATTGAATTACCAAAAATGGCAGGATAACCACAGAAGCGCGCGTTGATAATACAAAACGCTGATAAAACTTGGGGCCTCGAGAGGAGGCCCCACTTTGTTGATTTCAATTGTAATTCCGAACGAACTACTCGGCAGCCGAAGCGGGCTGTGCCGCTTTGTAGTGGGAAACGTGCTTGGGACGCGTGAACATGAACGTCACCACGAAGCCGGCAATGAGAAGCGCTGCTGCCGTGTAAAGTGCCTGCTGCTTGTCAAATTTCGCAAATGCCAGACCACCAGCAACACCTGCTGCGCCCCAGGCAGTCAGCACGAAACCGTATACTTTGCCGATGTATGTCGGGCCGAAAGAGTCAGCGGCAAAAGCAGGCATAACCGCAAAACCGCCGCCCAGACAAGCAAGAAGGTAACAGGCGATTACAGTGAACATGGTTACATCAGTTACCTGCGGCAGATAGAAATACAACGCAGCCTGTGTAGCAAACATCGTAAGGAAAACGTTTTTACGGCCTATCTTGTCGGAAACGGAAGCCCAGAAGAGACGCCCGAGGCCGTTAAAGATTGAAGCCGTGGCGAGGACTCCTCCTCCGAGGACAGCAAGTTGCTTCTCGTCGGTTATGCCCTGTGCTTGCTTGATAACTTCCTGGGCCATAGGGGAGAGCTTGGAGAGGAGCCCCATGCCGGCGCTGATATTGAGGAACAGCATGCCCCAGATCATGTACCACTGACGGGTCTTCTTCGCTTCCGCCCAACTGAAGGAATCGGCTGCCGACACTGTCGAGGAAGATGGAGTGAAACCATCAGGCAACCAGCCAGCAGGAGGATTGTAAAGTTGCGTTGCTGCGAGTGCATTGCCTACAAGGTAAACTACGCCGAGAGCTAGGAAAGCTGTGGCGACACCCATGCTGTTGATGAGGGCGGGAACAATCTTGCCGACGAAGAACGCGCCGAGGCCGAAGCCCATGACTGCAAGGCCGGTGATCAGACCGCGTCTGTCAGGGAACCAACGGATCAGGGTCGCGATGGGCACGACATAGGCAAGGCCGTTGCCGGCACCGCCGATGACGCCGTAGCCAAGATAAAGGATCCAGATGTTGCCCGTTTTGATGGCAACAAAGGCCAACATAGTGCCGATCCCATACAGGATAACGCCCAGAGTGGCCGCAAACCTAGGCCCCTTTTTGTCTACAAGCATCCCACCGAATGCCGCGGAAAGACCGATCATGCCGATAATAATCATGAAGGTCGTCGCCACTGCGGTTTTCTCCCACCCAGTAGCAGCCATAATAGGCTTGACAAAAACAGACCAAGCATACACTGTCCCCAGCAAGAGCTGGATGACGACTCCGGCCGCGGCAATCAGCCACCGCTTCGACATCAAATTCTCGTTACTCATTGCTCCTCCCCCTAAAATGAAATTTGCGTCATACTACTCTAGAGACGGGAAAATTTGAAGCATAAAATCGTGTTTTACTATTTTTTGAATAAATTCTAACACAAGGCGGCCATCTTTCTGTCAGAAAAGATGGCCGCCTCACTATCATTATTTCAGTTTTTCCATTATATCGTCCAGCCCCAGGGCTTCGACCCAGGACACTTCCACGTACTCGTCATCCTTCTTAAGCATGGGCTTCAGCGGCTGGTCATTGTAACGGAGTTCCATACCCAGCCTTCCCTTCAGGCAGAGCGGTCTTCCTTCACCGGAAGCCTTGGCGACCACGCCGATGACCTTCCCGTCCTTCTTGACCAGGTCGAACAGGCAGCCCGATTCGCACCAGCCGCAGGTAACCTGCTCTTTTTCCACTTCCCAGACACGCCCCTTTCCTGCAGTCGAAGCATAGGTAAGAGCACCCACGGGGCATACTGCCACGCAGCGCGAACAGGAAACGCATGCGGATTCCGCAAGTCCGGAATCCAGTGCCGGCGCAACCTTGGTCTTGAAGCCGCGGTAGGCGAAGTTGATCACCGCCCTGTCTTCGACATCGTTGCAGGACCTGACGCACCGCCCGCACAGGATGCACTTGTTCATGTCCCGGTTGATGTACGGATTGGACTTGTCCAGCGGGTGATCCTTCTTCTCGCCGTTGAAGGTAGGACCTTTCACGTCATAACGGAAGCAGTAGTCCTGCAGTTTGCACTCGCCGCTTTTCTCGCAGGTCAGGCAGTCAACGGGATGATTGGCCAGCATGAGCTCCAGGATCGTCTTCCTTGCTTCCACTACGGCCGGAGACTCGGTTTCGACCACCATGCCGTTGGCGCAGGCGGTTACGCAGGAAGCAGGCATGTTGCGCGCTCCCTTGATCTCGACTACGCAGATGCGGCATCCGCCGTACCCCGGATAGTTGGGGTCATGGCAGAATGTCGGTATGAAAATGCCGGCTCCCAGGGCGGCATCCAGCACCGTGGTGCCTGCGGGAACCGTGACCTCTTGGCCATTAATGGTAAGAGTGACAGTAGACAATTGTATTTCCTCCTTATGAATAAGGGTTATAGGCTGTACTTCTCTATGCTTTTGCGATCGCGTTCAGCTTGCAGGTCGGCACGCAGGCGCCGCACTTGATGCACTTGGCTGAGTCGATGGTGTGGACCGCCTTCTTCTCGCCGGAGATGGCGCCCACCGGGCAGGCCTTCAGGCACA
>POSG01000027.1 GCA_003314535.1 Geobacter sp. | reverse complement strand
AAATGGACGATGCCCATCAAACACTGGAAATCGGCATTGAACCAATTCTCCATAATTTTTGAAGGCAGAATGCCTGATCTATAAAAACCGAAAAACCATTTACACAAAATCCTTTACAGGACCATCGATATTCAAGTCGTACCAAATTTCACCAACCTCACTGAGAGTGTTCGGCTCCCATCGATCAACTTCCTTTCTCTGTGTGATATCTGTAGGTTTGCCTTGGACCGTTAACTTTTGAGTTGATAGACAGTCGCCATAACTTTTTATAACTTTCTTGTAGAGTTCCGGCGTCCATTCCATTTCAGGCACTTGCTCGGTGAACTGGAAGGCTGCCTCGTAGTCTTCCGCTTCCATCAAGCCTGCCCACTCGTCAATCAGCTTGATTAGAGCATCATCCGAAATGTCTTTTGGTAGTGATTTCATTTTTTCCTCGTACAGAGGTAAGAGCTGGGATGCTCTTGCATCCTTTGTTACTAGCCAGACTCTTCCGACAATACTCATCGACTCTTCCGATTGCCCGTTCCCCGAATTGTATCGGGGGTGTTTATCCTCTGCTACTTTTCCTCAGATTCCCAATTGTCCTTATACCGCCGCCATTCTCCACCCACAGTGTCCCGCTCAGCACTCCATCCAGGCGGAAGATCAGCGATTTCAAAGAGCGTTGAGTCAAGTCGAACAATCTCACTCATTCCTACCACCTGCGCGTCCGCCATTGATACTGGCTTTCCAGACTGAAAACCCCAACTGTGATCATCCTCGTAATGCGTGACCAACAGAATCGGGCATCCATCCTTTGTTATGTGTGTTGAAGTAACCGCGGCTACGTTTGGTGCTTGGTCGAATAACCATCGCTCCGAGTTCATGCTTTTAATTCCTTTTGTGTTCAACGGCTGGCCGGTGAGCGGGCTTCACCGCTCCACGGTCTGGTTAGGGAGTTTTTGCAGTCCATCCGTACCCAACTGACTGGAATGCCGTCAGCATTTCCTTTAAGAGGAATTTTTTCTCGACAAGTCGGTTTACAGCTGTAGCATAACGTTTCTTGTAGAAGTACGTTCGAGCCGAAGCCTGAAACTGGCCTTCATACTGCGAGAGATAGTCATTGAGTTCCAGGATTAACTCGCATAGGTCGGCCAGGACGGGGCGGTCGTTTTCGGAAACTGCATCTCCGTTAACTGGTATCTCCGCCAGCCCAGCTGATGGGGCAGAATACGAAAAATAGTAGCCGAAATTCTTACCCGAAGGAGAAAAGTCAGCCTTCGCTTCAAAACGATCCTCTAACTCTGAGTGAACGAATTTGATCATGTCGAATAGCTCGGTTTTGGTCATTTCTTCCGTGAATTGTCTCGCCTGCTCTTCAGCTGCCTCTCTTGAATGCTTAAGTTGCTGTTGTGTAGCTTCACGCATGGCTTCGAGACCGGCTTTTGAGTTCTGCAGTTCTTCGCGCGCTATTTCGAGTTGCCTGGCCTGCAAGGCCACAGTAAACACGAGCGCGAGGAGAGAAAGGAAGCTCAAGATGGGGTTTATTGTTCCACCCAGAAAATCTCCGAACTGTCCCCAAACGCTTTGATCGAAGCTGAACCCTGAATGAAAATGCTGGAAATACGCCAAAAATGCTACACATATAAGCGTGGCGGCGACCATAAGGAGCCATGAAAGAACCTTCGTCAGTTGCTTGCTTTGGACTGAGTCCAGTTTTTCCACCAAGTCTTTGCGCATTTTGTTACCTCATTTTGTGTCTCTAACGGCTAGGCGGTCACCCGCTTGTCGGGTGCACAGGTATTGTTGAAAATTCCCTTTATTCGTTTAAAAGCTTACTCAAGACTGGACCAAGCAAATCTGATTTCCATTTATCTGGCATCGTATTAGCTTCATAATTTGCCATTTGGGCGTAGTATTCCTTCATCCATTGGCCACACGATTGACTCACTTGCTTCAATTTTTCAGAAAGCTCCTTTTAATCTTTAATTTCAACTGCATTACGGAGCGAAATGGGAATAGCAAGTGTTTGCACAACTAATTTTGGATTGCCATACGGCACAAAAGCAAAGGCTTCACGCTCTAATTTCCGTATTTGTATTTTTGCTTCTGATACTTTGAAATTGTCATGTGTTTCAAACCAATCGATAACGTCATGAGTAGTTGTCAGGAATGCTTCAGCCTTTTCTCTAATCTTTTCCATATTTTTTTGGGCATTTTGAGAGGAAAGTACAGTAATATCTTTGTCTACTTGAGCTCTTGTTGACATTAAGAGATAGCGACCAGTCATCCATGAACCCACTCCTGCTCCACCTAGAGTACCTACTAATGCCACGCATGCGATAATTATGTTTGCTCGAAAATCATTTTTCATTCTACCTCCTCACAAATTCAACGTCATAAGCCTGACCGGCCGGTTTCTGGGCCGGTCTTGGCGCAGGTTGGCTGCCAGACACCTTGTGCAATTTCTCTCAGCACTTCGGCGATTTCCGTGCTGTCGGAATATGGAGATTCTTTCAAAAGATGTTCAATCTCTTCGACTCTTCCAAGTTCAGCGAGAACTCTAGCTATACCTGCATAAGCATGGACACCTCCACCTAGCATAATCGCCATACGAAAATGCTGTTCCGCAAGCTCTGGATTGTCCTCTACGGCATCATAAAAATACCCAAGTTCCTCATAGACTTCAGCAAATTGATCATCTTCGTTAACTGCTTTAATCAGACTCTCGAAAGCATCAGAAAGGGAGTAAGGCGCATTTGGAGGAGCCAGTTGGATCAACTGTCCTCGCAGGCACCATAAACGCGGTGAATGCGGAAAGATCTCAACAGCCTTGTCTGCCAGTTTCAACTGCTCAAGTGTTGACTCGCCCTGAGTTGTCCCAAGTCCTCTGATCGCGTTTAGGTATTCTTCTTCTGTCATTTCATCATTCTTTCAGCCAAAGAAAAACTTTAGGGGTCAGGTCTCAACATGGTACATCCACCAAAGATTCTTATTAAGAAAAACTTTAGGGGTCAGGTCTCAACATGGTACATCCACCAAAGATTCTTATTATGTACCGTGTTGAGACCTGACCCTTGATTCTTTCTTCAACTACTTATTGAATAGCCCCTGCTCAACAATCCATTTTTCACATATAATTTCATGCTGATAGAATTGCTTAATAAAAACAATATTTAGCACATGTATAACATGCCAAATTGGCAGTTGAGCGTTTAATAAACGACATTCCATTTGGGCGTTTTTCATTTTCAAGACCGGTCAAAATATACTCCCGCTCATGATTGAAGTCAAAGGAGAATTCCATGTTAAAACTCCTTGGGGGGACTTCGTCGCTTTGTCAATATAGACGGTCTAACATATTTATATTTCGAGGTTCGTCTCTGAGATCTGTGCATAGAACACAGGGTTATAAAAATTGAAAGCGTGAGTTCCATCAGGTAGTTATGAAAGCGCGACCAACAGCGGTATTCTCCTTCGGCGGGCAACTGAATACCAGCAGCTATTTGCGGCTCAAGGGCATGATCGGAGAGATGCCCTTCAACTGGTTGAACAGCACCGAAATACACTTGCGAAATCCTGCGGAGTTTGCAGCTTCCATCAAAACTCCACTGTATTGTTTTGTAGGTGAAGACTATGCGGATAATGATGAATTCTCACTGATGGAAAAGAGTGCGGGAAGGCTCGGGAAGCCTTTCATCGGCTACATCGTGCTTTGTGCGGATTATTTCGATTATTTTTGTGCCTGGACAGCGATCCGGGCAACAACCAGTATGGCCCGAATCCCAAGGCTGCATAGCAGGTTTCGCTCTCTTCATTACACCCGAATACGCATATAAATCCGGGCGAAGCGGAAGAACTTGCTTCGCCCCTATCCTTATAATGCCGCTTTCGCCTGGCCGGTTGTCAGTGCTGCTGCCCCTCCCTCTGGCTCTTCGCCACGAGGAAATAGACAATCCCCAGGATGAGGAGCGTCCCTGCAAGAAAGACCTGGGTTGCCAGGTCATCGTGGCGCAATGTGGAGATGAGGATTTCCCGGATCAGCGCCACGATGATGACCCCGATGAAGACCAGGATGTTGAATTTTCCCCCCTTCAGGTTCTTGATCTCGTTGCCCATGAGCTCGATCATCATCCACAGGATCAGCAGGGTGCCGAGAGCGCTGAGGATCCCTTTTTCAATGTTCCCCTGGAAGATGTGCAGAAGGTCCCAGGCGAACTGGGCCACCACCGATATGGATACCCCGGCCAGGGCCAGCACCAGGATCAGGTTCAGCCCGTAAGTGAAGCGTTCAGTGGCGCGTATAAGCTTGGACTCCAGGTGGTGCGAGACGAACTCCTTTTTCAGCTCCTCTTCCAGGTAGGATGCGCTCATCACGTCAAGGTTGGCGTCCAGGATCTTTTCCGTGGCGTCGGTCAGCCTGCGGCGCATTTCCCGATCTGCATAGTTTTCACGGATCAGGTCGACCAGGGACTGGCGAACGAAGTTCATGGCGCAGTTGACAAAATGGGCGTTCAGGCCGATCCGCACGTGGGCCAGGCCGATCTTCTCCAGTTTCCGCAGGTAGTGGTTGTCGTATTTGCCGGAGAACAGGTCGAGCAGCCAGCCCTGCTGGGAAATCTTCAGCCGCTGCAGAACGTCGTCGTCCTGCAGGAAGGCGGCGGTTTCAGGGATGCCGAGGAGATAGTCGTACAGCTCATCGGTTATGGTTTGCGCGTTTGTTTCGGCCAGCGGCCTGAGCGATGCCAGCAGCCCGGCGTCTTCTTCGGTGAAAAGGTAGTGCCTTTTCAGTTCGTCGATAGTTACCATGCGGGCCTCCTCCGGGAAAAGGTAGAGCAAGTATAAGGCCAAACCGGAGCGTTTGCAATTCGTCGGCGCTGTATGGTACAAAGATAGTATGAAACGGGAGGTTGTATGGAACGCGTGACGATCGACGGTATCACCCTGTCCCTTTGCAATCCGGCGACGCTGCCCTTGAAATGGATCGGGCAGGAGGAAATTCTCCGCCAGCTGCTGGCCGCCTGGATGGTCATCGACAAGCGGGATATCCCCTTCAACCCCAGGCTCATCGGCAAGCCCGGCGTGGGGAAAACCACGCTCGCCTATGCAGCGGCGCGGGAACTCGGCCGGGACGTCTACCTCTTCCAGGCCACCATGGATACCAGGCCCGAAGACCTGATCGTCACGCCGGTCATCGGACCTGACAACCGGATACAATATGCTGCTTCGTCCCTCGTGACCGCGATGCTCAAAGGGGGAGTCCTGATCCTCGACGAGGGGAACCGGATGAGCGAAAAAGCCTGGGCCTCCCTGGCGCCGCTCCTGGACGACCGCCGCTACGTGGAATCGGTGATCACGGGTCTCTCCATCCCTGCACACCGGGATTTCCGCATCGTGGTGACGATGAACGAGGATTCCTCAACCTTCGAGATACCGGAATACATCCATTCGCGTCTCCAGCCCCAGATCTACATCGACTTTCCCGAGGCCGACGAAGAGTTGATGATCCTGAAGGAGAACCTCCCCTTTGCCGATGACGCCATACTGCGCTACGTCGTTGAATTCCTGCAGCGCGCCCATGCGGCCGACGAGCTCTATTCCGTGCGCGACGGCATAAACATCGCCCGCTATGCCCTGAAGATGATGAAGTCCGGCGGTGGCGAACAGTCCGAGCTTCTCGAGCTTGCCATCGAGAGGATCCTGGGGGAGGAGGCGCTTCATTACCGTTAACGACCATGCCCCATCGTCTCCACCTGGAAAAATTCGGCCCGGTCCACGCCTTGCCGGTTCTCCATTACAAAATGGAGTTCGCCGCCCTTGTGCGCAAGGCTGTGGAGCGGGTCAAGCCTGACTGCATAGCCATCGAGATTCCCCCTGCCCTGCAGAGCCAGTTCCAGCGGGGGGTCAGCCGTCTTCCAGAAATATCGGTCCTTCGCTACGAGACCGGCCGGGGCCGGAAACGGGGAGACGATAGCGGCCAGACGGTCTACCTCATCATCGAGCCTGCCGATCCACTGGTTGAGGCGGCTCGTCTTGCGCTGGAGAGAAACATACCCCTTGCCTGCGTCGATGTGGACCTGGAGGATTATCCCCGCCACGAAGAGCCTTTGCCCGATACGTATGCGATCCGGCGCATCGGGCTCGCTGCCTACTACCGCGAATACCTGAACGCCTGCGGAGACCTGGCTCCCGGCCGGGAAGACCTGATGCGTGAGCAGGGAATGGCATATCGACTGCAAGCGCTGGCTGAACGGCATGAACGGATACTTCTGGTCTGCGGCATGGCCCACGTGGAGCGGCTGAAGCTCTTTTTCGCGAAACCCCAGGCCGCTCCACTGGAACGGGTCGCCAGGGAGGGAGTTTCCCTCATCAACCTCCACCCCGATTCCTGCCGCGAAATTCTGGGAGAATTTCCATTCCTGTCAGCCCTCTACGAACTGCGCCGCGGCCCGCTGCCCCCGGAACCGGCTCCGGAAGCCCAATCTCTGCGCAAGAGATTCAATGCTTTCGAGCTGATCAGCGGCGGAAGGCAGGATGCGCCGGAAGAGCAGGTCCTGTTCCAGGCGATTGTCCGGTCCGCCCACCATTGCGCAAAGGGAGGGGAAAGCCCCGACCGGCAGCGGTCCATTTTCCGGCTCTTCCAGGAGGCTGCCAGGCATTACCGTCAGGAAACGGGGGAACCGGTCCATATATGGCAGAAACGGTCCTTTTTCCGTTTCGCCCGCAACTATGCCCTGACCTCAGGCTATCTCCTCCCCGATCTGTTCCAGTTGCTGGCCTCGGCCCGCGGCTGTGTCGACGACAATTTCGCCTATGCCTTTTTCCGGCTTGCCACCTTCTATCCCTGGCAGCGGGAAGAGACCACCATCACGACCCTCCGTCTCCGACCGGAGGACATCGCGGCCGGGAGCAGGCAGATCCGTTTCAGACCCCGCGTCCGGCGCAGGGAAAAGGGGCTGTCCCACCTGCAGTTCCTGAAAAGGAAACGGGAACGGAAGCCCGGGGAATGGCTTGAGGGTTTCGATGATCCGTCGATCTGTTCCTATCCGCCTGAAGACCTGCTGATCGAGGATTACGGCAGGTTTCTCAAGAAGAAGGGAGCTCTGCAGCTGTCGGAGGAGCAGAGCCGCGTCGAGCCTTTTTCAGCCTCTCTCCTGGACGGCATCGATATGCGGGAGACCCTGCGCAATCTGCCCGAAGGCAAAATCTACGTGCGTGAAAACCAGCGGGCCAAAGGCGGGGTGGGCGGCGTCGTGGTGATTTTCGACGAGGACCGGGGGAAGGACAGGTTCCCCTATGTCATGACCTGGCTCGGAGAGCACGACCAGGAATCGGACATGGCATTTTACGGCACCGTGCCGGCGGACAACATCGTGGGACCGGGCATCTGCCGTTGCGAATACGGCGGCTTCATGCTCTCCTATCCCCCCCGCCGCATGCATGATGTATGGAGGGACAGGGACTACTCGTTTGCCAGGGGCAAGGCGGAGGTCTTGCTGCTGGCTGCCCTGGATTATTCATGGGAAAAGCATGTGATATACGTGGCCGGCCGGCCGCCGAGGAGCTGTTTCCGTCAAATCGCCGCAAGGATGGGGAAAAAAATAGTTTTCATCCCGATTGGTTCCCTTTCCCCCCTTAAACTGAAGAAATTGAGGGTGTTTCACGTGCTTTTCGGCCATGACAAGAGAAATGCGGCAAAGGATTACATATGGTGACGGGGCCGGAAAAGTGTGGTATATCATTTAAAGACGGAAACAGGATGCTCTGGCCGGGCGGCTGGTTGCCGGCTGTTCAATGAAGCATCTCCAAGAAATATTAGGTGAAATCTCCGATATTATCGTTTTAGGGGGAAGGATGAATAACGGCCTGCGCCGGTACATACGGATGGATTCCCTTAACCTGCTGGACTATGTACTCGTGGATGAAAAGGGAGAAACAGTAACCCGGGCTATGGGGAGAACCCTCAACATCAGCGAAAAAGGGATTCTGCTGGAAACCCACAATCACCTTGAACCCGGCCAGATCCTGATGATAACCATCGGGCTGGAAGAGGACCTGGTGGACCTGAAGGGCCAGGTGAGGCATTCCGAGCCGCGCGACGACAAGTATTTCGGCGTGGGAATCGAATTCCTGGAAATCGACGGGGAAGGCACCCGGGTGTTGCTCAATTACCTTAAGGCTTTCGAGGCTTTCAAGGGTTAGCCGGCTTTCGGAAACCACTTCCTTGGTGACGCGTTCTCAGGCGGGTTTTTTCATCTCAATCTTTAAATTGCAGCTGGTAAAGCTTGTAGTAGAGTCCGTGATTTGCAATCAATTCTTCGTGGCGCCCTTCTTCGGCCTTTTCTCCCTTATGGATGACCACGATCCTGTCAGCGTCACTGATAGTCGAAAGCCGGTGTGCAACCACCAGCGAGGTGCGTCCTGCAAGGAGACCCTTCAGGCCGTCCTGGATCAGGCGCTCGCTTGCGCTGTCCACATTTGATGTCGCTTCGTCGAGAACCAGGATCTCGGGATCGAAGGCCACCGCCCTGGCAAATGAGATGAGCTGCCTTTCGCCTACCGAGAAGTTGACCCCTCTTTCTCTCACTTCCTCTTCGTACTGATCAGGCAGGTTAATTATGAAGCGGTCTGCGCCGACCATGGCTGCAGCCTTTTCCATTCTGCCCTGTGCGTCCCGGTCCCCGAGTGAAATATTGTAGGCAATTGTCCCGGTGAACAGAAACGGGTCCTGAAGGATCACGCCGATCCTCTTACGCAATTCCTGCAGCGGAAATTCGCATATATCCCTGCCATCCATCGTGATGCTTCCTCGATTTACATCGTATAACCTTGACAGCAGCCGCGTAACGGTGGTTTTGCCGCCTCCGGTTTCGCCGACAAGGGCAATTTTTTCCCCCCTCCTTATGGTGAGGTTGAAGTTTTTGAGCACATAATCGTCGTCGTTGTAAGCGAACCAGACGTCACGGAACTCGATGGTTTCGACGTGAGTAAATCCCCCCCGCCCCCCCTTTGTCAAAGGGGGGAGTGCATCATGGTTTGCGTTTGCAGCCTCCCCCTTTGACAAAGGGGGATTGAGGGGGATTTCGCCCGGGGATTCCTCCATGTCCAGCAGGCCGAAAATCCGCTCCAGGGCGGCCATTGCGCCCTGCATGATGGAATACTTGGCCGAAAGGTCGCGAACCGGTGAAAAGAATTTTTCAATGTACTGGATGAATGCCACGAGCGCTCCGAAAGTCAGGGCTCCGCGGATGATCTCGCCGCCGCCGTACCAGATGATGAGGCCGACGGCTACCGATGAAAGCGCTTCCACCGCCGCGAACAGTGCGGCATCCCAGGTGATGACCGGCAGGTTCGCGTCCCGGTATGCGGCGTTCAACCTGCTGAACTTGCGCTGTTCCGTTTCCTGCCTGTTGAAGAGCTGGACGACTGCCATGCCGCCGATGCATTCCGCAAGGAATGAGTTCATGTTTGCCAGCCTGGCCCGCACTTCGCGAAAAGACGTGCGCATCCTGTTGCGGAAGGCGAACACGATGTACAGCAGAACCGGCAGCACGGAGAAGGTGACCAGCGACAGCTTGAAGTTCATCCAGAGCATGATGGCAACGATGCCGACCAGGACCAGGATGTCGCCTACGATGGAAATGATTCCGGCTGTAAACATTTCGCCGAGCGCTTCCACGTCGCTCGTGACACGTGTGACGAGGCTGCCTGTCGGGGTGCGGTCGAAAAAAGATGATGGAAGGCGCTGGATATGGGAAAACAGGTCCATGCGCATGTCGAACATCACCTTCTGCCCCATGAGTTGCAGGAGATAGATTTCCAGGTAGGTCAGGAAACCGTCTGCCAGGATAAGGCAGAAGTACCAGAGTGCCAGCTGCGGAAGACCCGCCATTTTGCCGCTGACGATGTGGCCGTCGATGGCGATCTTGAGGAGCCAGGGCTGGGCCAGCTTGGCTGCGGCTATGAGCGGCAAGAGGAGCAGGCTCGCTACTGCCAGCACCCTGTAAGGTGCCAGATACCGGAGAAAACGGCCCAGAAGCCTCCGGTCGTATGCCTTGCCGACTATTTCGTCTTCGTAGATTCCACCGAAATGCATGTGACCCTGATATGGAACGCGGTGATGGTTCGATGGTTGGATTGTCGCAGAGAATCAGCTTCTCTGCAAGGCAGTTGTGAGGAATGTCAGATGATATGCCTGTCCCTGGCCAGTGCAACCGCCTCCATGCGGTTCCCGACGCCGAGCTTCTTGAAAATCCTCTGCACATGGGTCTTGACGGTTTCGATGCTGACGAAGTTGGTCCGGGCTATTTCGTTGTTGGTTTTTCCCTGGGCGATGTTGTGCAGCACCCGGATTTCGGTTTTCGTCAGGGAATGGCCGCCATCGAGCTCTCCGGCGGCTCCCTGTTGACGCCACTTCACTGCCAGGTTCAAAAGGTACGGTGAATTGCACGTGCGGCCTTCGGCAAAGTCCGAGATGATTTTTATAAGCTCGTCGATCTTGGTATTCTTCGCCACGTAACCGTTTGCCCCCTCGGACATTGCCTCCTGTATGTACTCTTTTTTCGTGTAGGTGGAAAGTACGATGATTGTCAGGTGAGGCAGGGTTTTCCTCAGAACGCGTATCGCTTCGATCCCTGAAAGCCCGGGCATGTCGATGTCCATCAGGACCACATCCGGCGGATTCTCACTGATGCTCCTCACTGCGTCGAAGCCGTTTTCGGCCTCGCCGACAATGCGGATGCGCTCATTCTTTTCCAGGTACATGCTCAGGCCGATGCGCAGAATGGGGTGGTCGTCGGCTATAAAGACGGTGATGGGACGGGTTTCACTCATCACGATCCTCCGTTTCTGCGGGCTGATCTCCACCGTTTGACGCCGGAATCCAGAAATGGAAGCGGCAACCTTGCACCTCCCGGCAGTCGTCGGTTTTGTAGGGTGACTCGACCCAGATGCAGCCGCCATGCGCTTCGACCACCAGCCTGCTGAAAGTCAGGCCCAGACCGACCCCTCGCCGTTCCGTGCCTTGCCGCTTTCCCGCAGTGTAGAACTTTTCGAAAATCAGGGACTGTTTTTCCATTTCAATCCCCGCACCCTGATCTTCAATGGTCACCAGCACATGTCTGCCAAGCCCCCCGCCCCTTTTCTCACGCGAAGTGACATTGATGACACCGTCCGCATGACTGAAGCGGATGGCGTTTTCCAGCAGGTTCACGCAGGTGCGCTGAAGGCGACTCCAGTCGGCCCGGAAGTCGGTTCCGGCGTTGCCCGGCCGGAAATTGACGGTGATATTCTTGTCTTCGGCGGAAAAGCCGACCTGCCTGATGCTCTCGTCCAGAGTGGCGTCCATGTTGCCCCGGACCAGGTTGAGATTGAGACCGGCGAATTCATCGAGAAAAATGTCCAGGAAGTTGGATACCATGCCGGAGAGCTTGTGATTGGAATTGAGGGCCAGGGATACGAGATCGCCACCCTTTTCGTTGAGCGTGCCCAGGTGCCCGTCGAGAAGCAGTTCCAGGACCCTCTGGATGGACAGGATCGGGTTGCCCATGTCGTGGGTCAGCATCCCGATCAGATCCTCCTTCATTTGCTCGATCTGTTTTTCCCGGGTGACATCGCGGAGGACGGTCACATACCCCAGGGGTTCCCTCCCGGAGCGGTACTTTTTCTGTAAAGACGCCTGGACTGAAAAGACCTGCCCATCCGCCCTTCGGGCTTCGAAAACCATGGGCATGTCCAGGGACAAGCGGTTTTTCCTGTTGGCGAGGTATTTTTTGAAGGCGTCGGGCCTGACGAAAAGGTCGAAGATCGGCTGGCCCACGATGGCGGCGGCATCGCGGCCGAACATGGAGACCGCCGCCTTGTTGACCAGGGTGACGGTTCCGTCCGCATCCGTCGACACAATGGCTTCGGATACGCTGTTGATGATCTGGTGCAGATTCTTCTGGCTGGCCTTCTGGGAAAGGTATTTCTGAATGGCGAGGAAACTTATGGTCTTGGCAATGGTGTTCATCAGCCGCACGATCGATTGCAGCCGCTGATAACCCATCACCGGGACTTCACGAAGGGCCGCGAGGTAGCCGGAAACGTCCTGGATGCCGATGGTGCGGGCACTTTCGAGGGCGGCTTCGAGGGAAAGGGGTTTGGTCAGCACCTGGCCCATCACCAGGGTGGCCACGTGATACCCCTCGACGATGATGGGAGTTGCGCTGTCCATGAGGCCGGCATTGAGGCATCTGTAGATGAAGGGCTTTCCGACCTTCTTGCCCTCTTCGCCGCCGAAGCGGTCACTGGCATAGCACCTGGCCCGCCCTTCAGGGGTCGATCGGCAGAAATCCCTGCACAGCCGGCAGAAATTGTGCTCCCGGGTGATCGGCTGCCCGTCCAGGTCCACCAGCACTGAAGCCACCCGCGTCGCCCTGGTGAAGTCCCGCACGATCTCCTCCAGGACCTTCTTGTCAATCAGGTCGAGGAGTTGAATCTTCTTCTGGCCATGAGCCCGCCTCACACCGGTCATTAAATCCTGCCTTCCCGACTCCCCCTGAACATTCAAACCCATGTAATCAACCCTTTCACAGGTAATAGCACAAGCCTGCGCGGCTTCGGTAGAGAAAAATGCACCCATGGTGTAGTGACAGCAAAAATCACTATATCGGGGGACAAAAATGGCCTTTTGTAGCGATTGTCATTGAGTGTCCTTTAATCTAAAAAGGATATGTACACTGAGTGCTCCCGGTCCTCAATCAAGCGCTGTGGGTTAGTGGCTGCAATCCGGGCGCTGATTCCAAAGGCCGTTCACGGGAAGCCCGACGGTCACCATTGCGATCGTATCCAATAACAACAACGCATCACAGACAGAACCAAGGAGGAACACACCATGGCATCCAAGATGAAAGTTGATCCGTCCGTTGCGAACCACGGCCCCAGCGAGCGGGTAGAGCGCATCAAGGCTCGGTTCCTTGCAACCACCCCGGAAATCTGCGCGGAACGGGCAAAACTCATTACCGAATCCTACCAGGAAACCGAGTCCCTGCCCATGAGCATCCGTCGCGCCAAGGCCCTGGAAAAAATCCTGACCAACATGACGATCTTCATCGACGACGATGAGCTCATCGTCGGCAACCAGTGCAGCATGCCCCGCTCTGCCCCGGTGTATCCGGAATTCTCCTGCAAGTGGCTGGAAGGGGAGCTGGATCGCCTGGCCAAACGCTCGGCCGACGTGTTCCTGATCAGCGAAGAGGTCAAGAAAACCCTGTCCAAAGATGTGTTCCCCTATTGGGAAGGCAAGACCAACAACGAGTACGCCGCCTCCCTGATGAAACCGGAAGCGCTCGAAGCCCAGAACGCGGTCGTCTACACTGTCGGCAATTACTTTTACAACGGCGTAGGCCACATCTCGGCCAACTACGGCAAGGTGATGCGCGAAGGACTGGACAGCATCATCGCCGAAGCCGAGAAGGCAAAGGAAAAATTCGACTTCGCCGATGCCAACCAGATGAAGTCACTGCACTTCCTGGAGTCGACCATCATTGCCAACAAGGCCGTGATCGCCTTTGCCAACCGTTTCGCCGACGAGGCGGAACGCAAGGCCGCCGACGAGAAGGACGCAACCCGCAAGGCCGAACTGCTGGAAATAGCCCGCATTTGCCGCAAGGTCCCGGCCAAGCCGGCGGAGACCTTCCAGGAGGCGGTGCAGTCCTTCTGGTTCATCCACTTGGTGATCCAGATAGAATCCAACGGCCATTCCATCTCGCCCATGCGCTTCGACCAGTACTGCCATCCCTTCTACGAAGCCAGCAAAAGCGCTTTGCCGGCGGAAAAGGCCCAGGAGCTGCTCGACCTGCTCTGGCTCAAGTTCAACAGCCTCAACAAGGTGCGGGACGAGGTTTCCACCCAGGCCTTTGCCGGCTATCCCATGTTCATGAACATCATCGTCGGCGGCCAGGACCGCGAGGGCAAGGACGCCACCAACGAGCTGTCCCTGATGCTGCTGCAGGCCGCGGCCAACACCAAGCTCTACGCTCCCTCCCTCTCCATCCGCATCCATGAAGGCACCCCGGACGTGCTCTACATGAAGGCCGCAGAGGTCAGCCGCATGGGCCTGGGCGTGCCGGCCTATTTCAGCGACCGCACCATCATCCCGGCGCTTTTGAGCCGCGGCCTGACCCTGGAAGACGCCCGCGACTACGGCATCATCGGCTGCGTCGAGCCGCAGGTGGGCGGCAAGACCGAAGGCTGGCACGACGCCGCGTTCTTCAACATGTCCAAGGTGATCGAACTGACCCTCAACAATGGCTTCGACCCGCGCACCGGTACGCAGGTCGGTCTCAAGACCGGCGACGTCTCCGAAATGAAGTCCTTTGACGACGTCATGGATGCCTATGCCAAGCAGACCGCATACTTCGTCGGCCTCATGTGCCACGCCGACAACATGGTCGACCTTGCCCACGGCGAAAGGGTTCCCCTCCCCTTCCTCTCGAGCCTGGTGGAAGACTGCATCGGCCGGGGCAAGTCCCTGCAGGAAGGCGGCGCCATCTACAACTTCAGCGGTCCGCAGGGTGTCGGCGTGGCCAACGCCGGTGATTCCCTGGCCGCGATCAAGAAGCTCTGCTTCGACGAGAAAGCCCTAAGCCTCCCGGAACTCAAGGTGATCCTGGACAAGGACTTCGAAGGGGTCGAGAACATCCGCCAGATGCTCATCAACCGCGCTCCCAAGTACGGCAACGACGACGACTACGCCGACGATATCGCCGTGGAATCGGCCAACATCTACTGCCGCGAAGTCAACAAGTACCGCAACCCGCGCGGCGGCGTGTTCCAGCCCGGCCTCTATCCCGCATCCGCCAACGTGCCCTTCGGCAGCGTGGTCGGTGCGACCCCGGACGGCCGCAAGAAGGGTACCCCCCTGGCCGACGGTGTTTCCCCCATCGGCGGCTTCGACATATCCGGCCCGACCGCCACGGTCAACTCCGTGGCCAAGCTGGACCACGAAGTCACCTCCAACGGCACCCTGCTCAACCAGAAATTCCACCCCAGCGCAGTGAAGGGTGAAAGCGGCCTGCGCAACCTCATCGGGGTCACGGAGACTTACTTCAAGAACGGCGGTTTCCACGTGCAGTACAACGTGGTGGACCGGGATACGCTCCTCAAGGCCCAGCAGGCGCCGGACGATTATCGCAGCCTGGTGGTGCGCGTCGCGGGATACAGCGCCTTCTTCACCGCCCTGGACAAATCCCTGCAGGACGACATCATCTCCCGCACCGAGCAGGTATTCTGAAACCGATGAAGACCTGCCGGGTTTTCGATACCCGGCAGGTCCCCCATAAACACCAGGAGATCAGCAATGAACTGGAGATCAAAGGTCCTGGATTTCGACAAGATAGCCCGGCCGGAGAACGGGCTATCGGGGCTGGTTTTCGATATTCAGAAATTCGCCGTCCACGATGGCGGTGGCATCCGCACCCTTGTATTCCTCAAGGGTTGTCCCCTGCACTGCCGCTGGTGCTCGAACCCCGAATCCCTGGCGGGCAAGCCGGAAATCATCTTCGTGGCCAACAACTGCATTGCCTGCGGCGAGTGCCTGAAGGTCTGCGGGAACGGCGCAATCCAGCAGGGAGAACCGGGGTGCGAAGGGCTGACCATCGACCGTGACAAGTGCACCCTGTGCGGCCGGTGCGCGAAATACTGCTACGCCGGGGCCATCAACATCATCGGGCGCTACCTGTCCGTAGCGGAATTGATGGCGATCATCGAGCGGGACCGCAAATTCTATGAGCAGAGCAACGGCGGCGTGACCTTTTCCGGCGGAGAGCCCACCGCGCAGCCGGAATTCCTGAAAGCGGCCCTGTGCGAGCTTCAGGAGCGGGGAATCCACACCGCCATCGAAACCAGTTCATACGTTCCCTGGGACACGTACGCATCCATCCTGCGACACGTCAACCTGGTGCTGACGGACATCAAGCACATGGATGACGCGGAACACAGACGGCTGACCGGCGTATCCAACCAGCTCATCCTCGATAATCTGCGCTCTGTCTCCAGGCTCGGCATACCGATGAAAATCCGGCTGCCGCTGATACCGGGAAGCAACGACGACGAGGCGAACCTGGGGCGTACCGCCGATTTCGTGGCCGGTCTCCAAAGCCTCCAAAGCCTCGACATCCTCCCCTATCACCGGTTGGGCGAGGGCAAGTGGCGGCAGCTGGGCGTGCAGTATGCTCTGTCGGGCCTCGCGGCCCATGCCGAAACGGAGGTTTTGAAGGCAGCCGGTTTTTTCTCGGACCGGGGAATAACGGTGGGCATCGGCGGCTGAGGAAAGTCCATGATAATCCTGCCTCAACCCCTTTCGGTGCTCACGCCGGAAGGGGGAGCTTTTTCCTCACAACCGCTCAATTTCCTCGCGCAGGTTCTGTTCCCGATGGATGGCGGCATAGCGGCCGTCCAGGACCAGGAGTTCATCATGGGATCCCTGCTCTTCTATGCGCCCTTCCTCAAGGACTATGATCTGGTCGCAATCACGCAACGCGGATAGCCGGTGGGAGACGATGAGCACGGTGCGCCAGCCGTAATACCGCGCAAACCCGCTCAGGATTTCCTCCTCCGTGCGTGCGTCGACCGCCGACAACGGGTCGTCCATTATCAGGACCGCCGGATCCTTCAGCAGTGCGCGGGCTATGGCGGCCCGTTGTTTCTGTCCTCCCGAAAGGGTGACTCCCCGCTCTCCCACCAGGGTGTCGTACCCCTTGGCAAAGCCGCTCACATCTCCATCCAACCTGGACAGGAATGCCGCTTTCCTGACCTCTTCGTCCGTGGCTCCTTCCTTTCCGTACGCGATGTTTTCCCCTACGGTGCGTGAAAAGAGGAAGCTTTCCTGGGGGACGAATCCGATGGCATCCCGCAGCTGCTTCAAGGGGAGGCTGTTGATGTCCGACCCGTCAAGAAAGATCATTCCGTCCGCCACCGGGTAGAGCCGCGCGATGAGCCGCACCAGGGTTGTTTTGCCGCTTCCCACCGGGCCGACGATACCGAGCTTCATGCCGGCTTTGATCCGGAGGTTGATGTTTTTCAGCAGCGGTTTTTCACTGTAACCGAAGGACAGGCCCCTTAATTCGATATCCCCGTACAGTTTTCCCGGAACGAACGGTGATTCGGATTCCACTACCGTCGCCCTTGCCTCGAGGACGGCGTTCAATCGTCCCATGGATGCCGCGCCCCGCTGGATCAGGTTGAGGATCCATCCGAGCACGACGGTCGGCCAGATGAGCATGGCCAGGTAACCGTTGAAGGCGACGAAATCGCCGAGTGTCATGGTTCCGCCAATGACGCGTGCCCCACCGACAAAGAGGACGATCAGCGTTCCTAACCCTGCCATGGATGCCATGAAAGGGATGACGATACCCCGCAGGTTTGTCATGCGCATGCTGCTGGCGAGATAGCGTTCCGAGAGTTCGCGGAATGCGGCGAGGCGCGATTCCTCCTGCCGGTAGGACTTTATGACCGCGGCTGCAGCGAATGTCTCTTCCGCATGGCTGGAAAGTGCTGCCAGTTCTTCCTGGGCGCGCTTGGAATGGTGGAAGATCCGCCTGCTCACCCTCTTTACCAGCAGGAGCATCAGTGGATAGGGAATGACGGCGCACAAGGTCAGGAAAAGGCTGATCCGGCCCATGAGGAACAGGGCGGAAAGGTAGACGATGCAGGTGTTCACCACATTGAGTATGCCGAAACCGAGCAGCATCCGGACATTGGTCAGGTCGTTGGAAAAGCGGGAGAGTATGTCCCCGGTCCTCTCCCTGGAGAAATAGGGGAGGTCGAGGGAGATGAGCCTGGCAAAAAGGTCTTCACGGATGCTGTATTCTATCTTCCTTCCGGCGTGAAGCAGGGTCGTGCGCGAGAAGATGCGCACCACGCAGTGGACCACGGCCGCGGCGATGATGAGCGTGCCGTAGAAGCCAGGGGTGCGGGTGGCGCGGGCCGGGGATTCCAGGCTGTCGACGGCCAGTTTGAGTAGCCAGGGAATCACCAGGGCAAAACCGTTGGCGGCAGCCAGGAGAACGAAACCGGAAAGGTATGTGCCGCGGCATGATCGAAGATAGTTTGTCAGGCGGGAATATTCGTTAATCTGCATCTCCTGTTATCCGATCCGGTAAAAGAATGCGGCAGGTGTGAACGGAGCCGGTCGTGATCGAAATTCTTGTTGCCATTAGTGCGATAGTAAACATAATAGAGCAATTTGCAAACGCTTTTTCATAAATAGTTTCCATCCGCAAAGTACTTCCGGGGCCGGAGCGGAACTTCCTCGTCGTTCGTGATAATCTGTCAACTCATGACTTACTGATCGGAGCTTTCACTGGTTTCAAAAGCTTTCCCGGTTTTCGAGATCTTGCACTGAATCCGTATCACGATCTCCTCGAAAGCCCCGCTCCGGCCCTTACCAGCTGATTCCAGGGGTTTCCGGTTAGCCACTAAATATGCATTCTGTGGATGCCTGTGGCTGGAAATGCTGATGTTTGGGGAAATTTCCGAGAGTTAATTGAAGATTTTGCAGCGAATGCCGAAAAGAGATCAGACATGGTTTTTCCTGAAATTCTTTTCATTCTTATTTGTCATGGAAGGTTAGGTGCGGTAAGAGGCGGCCTCATGGTTTTTTCAAACATAACGTCAATGTGCTACAGCAGCCAGGGTCGATGCGGAGGCGTTGAACGGGTAAATGCGTCTTTCCGGCATCTCCTGTGCTCGAGTCTGCTCTGCCTGGTCATTTTGCTTTCAGCCGGAGTGCCGACTTCTGCACGGGCTGATGTGGGGAAGGCCGGGGAATACCAGGTAAAGGCTGCCTTCATCATGAATTTCGTGAATTTCATAGAATGGCCGGATAACGTCCTGCCGGCTGATACCATCACCATAGGTGTGCTTGGACGGGATCCTTCCGATGGCGCCATTGATGCTCTGAAGGGAAAAACCGTAAAGGGAAGGAAAGTGATCATCAGGCACTACGATGAACCGGAGGATGCCCGTAACGCAGCTATCCTTTTCATCAGCCCCTCGGAAAAAAGGTCATTGCCGCTGATTCTCAAAACCCTGCGCAACCGTCCTGTCGTGACCGTGGGGGACCAGCAGGGATTCGCCCGCACCGGGGTGATGATCAACATGCTGCTGGTGCGGAAACGGGTCGGCTTCGAAATCAATCTCTCGGCATCGCAGCGCTCGGGCGTCAGGATCAGCTCGCAGCTCCTGAAACTGGCAAAGGAGGTCGTCGAGCAATGAAAATCCGTCCTTCTTTCAAACAACAAGATTCTTCGTGCAGGACGGCGATGAAACATGCGATCCCCTGCCAGTTCAGCTTCCTGAAATGGTGGGCAGTCGCCATGATTCTGGTGACGGCCTTTGCTCTGTCTGGAGCTGTGTCATGTGCTGAGGATGGCATTTCTGAAGGGGCCTCCCCGCCGGATCTGACAACTCTGTCCATAGAAGAACTGATGGATATCGAGGTGGAAACCGTATCCGGGGCATCGAGATATGAGCAACCGGTGACCGAGGCGCCGGCCTCGGTCACCATTGTCACTTCCGACGAGATAAGGATGTTCGGATACCGCACCCTGGCCGACATTCTGCGCAGCGTCCCGGGTTTTTCGGTTACCAATGACAGGAATTACCAGTATACCGGGATCCGCGGCTTGGGGATACCCGGCGATTACGGGAGCAGGATGCTGCTCCTGGTGGACGGAGTGCGGCAGAACGATACCGTGTACCAGACCGGGTATACAGGATACGAGTTTGCCGTCGATGTCGACCTGATCGAGCGAGTCGAGATAATACGCGGGCCGGGCCATACCCTCTATGGTGCAAATGCCATGATGGGCGTGATAAACGTCATCACCCGGCGCGGAAGGGATATCGGCGGTGCGGAAGTATCTGGCGCGGCAGGGAGCTTCGATACGTACAAGGGGCGCCTGACCTTCGGCAAAAAGTTTGCCACGGGGCCGGAGATGCTTATGTCCGGTACATTCCTGCACAGCAGGGGGCAGGATCTCTACTATCCGGAATTCGATTCGCCTTCCACCAACTCCGGATGGGCGAGGGGATGCGACGGGGAGAGGTCCGGCAGCGCTTTCCTGAAGCTGGCCTACCGCGACCTGACGCTGGAGGGCGCATACGTCAAACGGGACAAGACCCTTCCTACGGCGCCGTGGGGGACCGTGTTCAACGACCCCGGCACCAGCACCACCGACAGCAGCCTTTTTCTCGACCTGAAATACCGCCGGACCCTGGAAAGCGGGCTGGATGTCATGGGCCGCATATCCTGGAACCAGTACGATTACGATGGCTACTACATATACGACAGGGGCGGGGCCGGTGTTTACACCAACATCGACAAAGTTCGCAACTCGTGGCTCACGGGAGAAGTGCAGCTTACGAAGGAATTGACGGAGAGGCACAAGCTCGTAGGTGGTGTCGAATTCCGCAATGCGTTCCGCATGGATCAGAAGAATTTTGATACGGATATCTACCTGGACGACCACCGATCCACCTGGAATGCCGGAGTTTATCTCCAGGACGAATACCAGGTGCTCGACAGCCTGATCCTGAACGCGGGATTGCGCTACGACCACTTCGATACTTTCGGTGATACTGTCAATCCACGAATCGCCCTGATCTATTCGCCGTTTGACCGCACTACCCTCAAATTCCTCTTCGGCACCGCTTATCGGCCGCCGAGCGGATACGAGATCTACTATTCCGATTACTATACGCAGAAACCCAACCCGAATCTCAAGGAAGAGAAGAGCATCAACTACGAACTGATCCTGGAGCAGCGCCTGGGCAGGCGTCTGCATGGGTCGATCAGCGCCTACTATACCAGGGTGAGCGACCTCATCACCCTGGTCACCGACCCTGACGACGGCATGCTGGTCTTCAGGAATGTCGACCAGGCGGAACTCAGGGGAGTGGAGCTGCAGCTGGAAGGGAAATGGGACAACGGCATCCGGGGCAGGGCCAGTTACGCGTACCAGGAAGGAAAGAATGCGGACACGGGAGAATGGCTCCCCAATTCGGCCCGGCACCTGGCCAAGCTGGCCCTGCTTTTTCCCCTGCTGCCGGAAAAGGTGTTCCTGGGGGTGGAAGAACAGTATACCAGCCGCAAAGCGACCCTGTGCGGCGGAAGTGTGCATGATTTTTTTGTGACCAACGTCACACTTTTCAGTCGCAACTTGTTGAAAAATCTTGAAGTTTCGGGAAGCGTCTACAATCTTTTCAATACCGGATATGCTGTGCCTGCGGGCGAAGAGCACACACAGGACAGCATCCGCCAGGACGGGCGCAGTTTCCGGGTAAAAGCGACCTGGCGCTTCTGACACCAGGGACTTGGCCAGGGTCGGAATGAACTGCACTGAGCGGAGTGCGCCGCCAGGGTGAAAAGATGAGAAATATCTTACGTACGGCATCTATCAAGAACAACCTGATGATGATCATCATGTTGACCAGCGCAACGGTGGTGGTGCTCGTTTCCCTGGCTTTCCTGGCAAATGAAATCGTTTCATTCCGCAAAGGCATCCGGCAGGAACTGAAAGCCCTCGCAGATATCATCGGCAAGAACAGCGCCGCGGCAGTGGCTTTCTACGATCAGAAATCCGCCTCTGATACCCTTTCCGGGCTCAGCGCGAAGCCGTATATACTTGGGGCTGTCATCATAGCAAAGGACGGCTCGGTTTTCGCTGAATATATCTCCCCCAAAATAGCTTCCCGTCACAACAACCAGAACGTCACAACGGATACAACGGACAACCGCGACGGCCTCTACCACCTTGCTCAAGCTGCCCGGCAAAGTGATGCAAACCGCGACAGCCGCATGAAATCGATCATAGCGAATATCAGGAAGGATTCCGATTCCGCCTGGGACCTGGATGGCACCCTGGAGGCTGTCCAGCCGATCATGGTGAATGGACAGAACCTGGGAACGGTCATGATTCAGTCAGACGCTGCTGAGCTGCTCGACCAGATCAAATGGGAGCTGTTCTTCGTCATACTGATTATGGCGGGGGCCTCGATGGTGGCCTTCCTGCTGTCCCGCATGCTTCAGGGCATCATTTCCGAGCCCATACTGCATCTTGCAGCTGTAATCAAAAAGGTTTCCGGAGACAAAGATTACTCGGTCAAAGTGGACAGGGAAAGCACTGACGAAATAGGGGTGCTGATCAGCGGTTTCAACGAGATGCTGGAAAGAGTCCGTGAACGCGATGAAAGGCTTGCGCGAAGCAATGAACAGCTGGAGGACCAGGTATCCGCAAGGACTGCCGAACTGTGCGATGCAAATGCAAATCTGCAGAGGACGATAGACGAATTGCGCAAGGCCAAGGAGGCAGCCGAAGCGGCGAACATCACCAAGTCGCAGTTTCTTGCCAACATGAGCCATGAAATACGCACCCCCATGAATGGCGTGCTCGGCATGACAGAGCTGCTCCTGGCCACGGAGTTGGCTGACAGGCAGCGTAAATACGCGGAATCGGCCTATCTTTCCGCGGAATCTTTACTGGAGATCATCAACGACATCCTGGATTTTTCCAAGATTGAAGCGGGCAGGCTCGAACTGGAAAAGGTCCCATTTTCAATACGGGAAACCATAGAAGAAGTCTGCCAGCTGTTCAGAGAGCAAATTACGAAAAAAGGAATGACCCTGGCAAACACGTTCGGGTACAACCTGCCGCTTTTGGTGGTTGGGGACCCGACCCGACTGCGGCAGATTCTCGTCAACCTGGTGGGTAATGCAGTCAAGTTTACCATGCAGGGAGAGATCTCAATTTCGGTTTCCGCAGTCAATGAAGGGGATAGCCATGCGCTCATTTCCTTTGAAGTCAGGGACACGGGAATCGGAATACCCCCGGAATACACTGACCGCATCTTCGAGAGCTTTACCCAGGGAGACGGTGCAACGACCCGGAAGTTCGGAGGCACCGGGCTGGGCCTTTCCATTGTCAAGCAGCTTGTCGAAATGATGGATGGGGGTATCAGTGTGGAAAGCACACCTGGAAAGGGCTCAGTCTTCCGCTTTACCGTGCGCCTGGAAAAGGCCGCATGCGGCGAATTGCCGCCTGTCCCCCCTGGTGAAGAATCCGCTGATGTCACCGCGGCACAGACCACGTGCCGGAACGAACACCAGTGGGACATACTGGTTGCAGAAGACAACATGGTCAACCAGGAGATATGCCGCGCCATACTCGAAACCCTTGGATGCCGGGTGAGCATCGTATCGAACGGCAGGGAGGCTGTCGATGCCGTAGCGCTTGGCAGGTTTGACCTGGTATTCATGGATTACCAGATGCCCGAGATGGACGGTGTAGAGGCAACCAGGCTCATTCGTGAACGGGAAGATGCGTCCGGCGGCCATACCACCATCATTGCGCTTACTGCCCATGCCATCGAGGGGTACCGGCAACATTGCATGGAGCAGGGAATGGATGATTACCTGGCCAAGCCTTTCACCATGGAAGACATGAAGGAAATGCTGAATGCCTGGCTGGGATCGAAGTCCGGGTCTCGGAAGGACCACAGCCCCGACCACGGCAACCTGCCCGGCACGACAATCGTGGGCAGCGGCGAGCGCAAGGCGCCCATCGAAGCCGCAGTGTTGGCCGATATCCGGTCCCTGGGCCGTGACGGAAAGGAGGATGCTTTCCGCAAGGTGGTCGACATGTTTCTGCTCCACACTCCCCAGCTCATTCGTACACTCAATGAGGTTATCGCCATGGAAGACGCTGCGGCGATCGAAAAGACCGCCCACAGCCTCAAATCTTCCTGTGCCGTAGTAGGCGCCCTGCAACTGGCGGATCTTTGCGGGCAGATTGAGAGCAGGGCCCGCATGGCCGTTTTTTCTGATCTTGCCGGGTTGCAGCGTGATATCGAAGCTGAATTCGGCGAGGTCAAATCTGCCTTGCTTGCGGACATGGCATAGTCCTGCTGCTGTCTTTGATTATTGCGACCTTACCGTTTCATTCCCGCCACAGTGCCATCCGGCAACAAAATGTTGACAATCCGGCCCCCCCTGGACGACAATCAATAGTTTAGAGAAACGCGAAAAGTCAGAAGATTCTTTGCCTGGATACTATCTATTGTTTTTCTTGTCGAGGGGAGACAGCTCGTGCGGATAAACTTCGGAACCGACGGGTGGCGCGGAGTCATCGCGAAGGACTTTACATTCGACAACCTGTCGCTGGTTGCCCAGGGGACGATGGATTATCTGCATACCTGCGGCCTGGCTGAAAAGGGGTTGGTCATCGGCTATGACAGGAGATTCCTTTCCCGCCTTTTTGCCGAACGGGTGGCCGAGGTGGCGGCCGGCAACGGAATAAAGGCGAAATTGGCCGACAGCCATGTGCCGACCCCGGCCGTTTCCTGGGCGGTGCGGGATTCTGGAGCAGGCGGAGGTGTCATGATAACCGCCAGCCACAACCCCCCCGAATACAACGGCTTCAAGCTGAAGGAGCGATTCGGTGGCCCTGCCCGCCCGTCCACGACCAGGGCGCTGGAAGAAATGATCGACGGAAACATTTCCTCCGGACGCGGGATCTGTGAGACCGAATTGAGCGAAGCCGTGTCGGATGGCCGGATACGGTATTTCGACGCAGGCGAGTCGTATTTGCGGCAGCTTGCCCGCTATGTGGACCTGGAGCTTATCCGTGCCGCGGCAATTCCCTTGATTGTCGATCCCATGCATGGCGCAGGATCCGGCTTTTTCGCCAGGCTCCTGCCCGGATCTGCCGAGATCCATGCCGAGGAGAACCCGTATTTCGGCGGTGTGCCGCCGGAGCCGACTCAACAGCATCTGTCCGAGCTTTGCTCCCTTGTGAGGGGAGGGCCGTTCCGGGTCGGCCTTGCGCTGGACGGTGACGCGGACCGCATCGCCGCGGTGGACGAAAACGGGGATTTCTTTTCCCCCCAGATGATTTTTGCCGTGATTCTGCGCCACCTGCATGAGCGAAGGGGGATGCGGGGTGGGGTTGCGAAGACAGTTTCCACGACCCGCATGGTCGATCTGCTTTGCGACAGGTACGGCCTCGAGTTGTTTGAGACTCCCATCGGCTTCAAGCACGTTTGCGAGTTGATGCTGGAGCACGACATCCTCATGGGGGGCGAGGAGGCCGGGGGGCTGGGGGTCAAGGGGCATATCCCGGAGCGGGACGGCATTCTCATGGGCCTGCTCCTTCTCGAGGCCATGGCAATGACCGGCAAGGGTCTGCGCCGGCTCCTCAACGACATCATGGACGAGATCGGGAATTTCCACTACCGGCGGATCGATCTCCCCATCAGCAAACAGGCCAGGGAACGGCTGATCGAACAGCTCAAAGCCGGAGGGGTTGGAAAGGTCGGTTCCCGCACGGTGGCAAGGGAGAACCTGCTGGACGGCTTCAAGTATATCTTCACCGACGGGTCCTGGCTGCTTGTCCGGCCGTCCGGAACCGAGCCGGTGCTCCGGCTGTACAGTGAAGCTGAAAGCCCGGAGGTTGTCGAGGAGCTCCTTCGCGCAGGGCGGGAAATCGCCGGTGTATAGAAATCGGTATGAAGCGCGCCAGACCCAAAAAGCCTTCCGTCCCGTCACCGAAGGATGAAACTGTACGCCATACGATCCTGGCTGTGCTCTCCCGCGAACCCCTGTCGGCCATGGAGATCTCCGGCGAGGTCAGGATTCCTGAACGGGACGTGTACGCTCACCTGGAGCATGTGAGGAAGACGCTTCACGCAACGGGCAGGCGGCTCGTGGTGACGCCTGCCCAATGCCTTGAATGCGGATTCGTCTTCCACAAGCGGGACCGCCTGACGAAACCGGGAAAATGCCCGGTTTGCGGTGAGGGGCATATCAGGGAGCCGCTGTACTGTATAGAGAAAGATAAGAGGTAGGGGCAGGCCCCTGTGCCTGCCCTTCGTGACGGTGAAGGGCGGCCACTGGGGGCCGTCCCTACAGGCATGAAAAGGCATGACAAGGAACAGCAAACACAGATGGCACACGATTCAATCATCATAAAAGGGGCCTGCGAGCACAACCTGAAGTGCATCGATGTGGAAATCCCCCGAGACAAGCTGGTGGTCATCACGGGAATCTCCGGATCGGGAAAATCGACACTTGCCTTCGATACCATCTATGCCGAAGGCCAGCGACGCTACGTGGAATCGCTTTCCGCATATGCCCGCCAGTTCCTGGAGCAGATGGAAAAGCCGGATGTGGAGTCGATCGAGGGACTGTCACCGGCCATTTCCATCGAGCAGAAGACTACCAGCAGGAACCCCCGCTCAACAGTAGGCACGGTGACGGAAATATATGACTACCTGCGGCTGCTTTTCGCCCGGGTCGGCCGTCCCTACTGTTACCAGTGCGGAAGGGAAATATCCTCCCAGACCGTATCCCAGATGGTGGACCAGGTCATGGCCCTGCCCGAAGGGACGAAGATCAGCCTCCTTTCCCCGATCGTGCGCGGACGCAAAGGGGAATACCGCAAGGAGCTGCTCCAGCTGCGCAAGGAAGGATTCGTGCGGGTGATCGTCGACGGCAAGCCCCATGACCTGGCCGAAGAGATTGAGCTGGACAAAAAGAAGAAACACGACATCGATATCGTGGTCGACCGCCTGGTCGTCAAGGAAGGCATCCAGCGCCGCCTGGCCGACTCGCTGGAGACCACGCTCCATCATGCGGAGGGAGTGGCCAAGGTGGCCATTGCGGATGGAGAGACGCTGCTGTTCTCCGAGGCCCTGGCCTGCATCGACTGCGGAATCTCCTATCCTGAAATGACCCCCCGGATGTTTTCCTTCAACAATCCCTACGGCGCATGCCCCGATTGCACCGGGCTCGGCACCCGCATGTATTTCGATCCGGACCTGGTTGTGCCCAACCCTGACCTGTCACTGCGGGAGGGGACCATCGTCCCGTGGGAAAAGCGGCTTTCGGGATGGTTCCACCTGACCCTGGAGGCCCTGGCGAAAGCGTATAAGTTCGACATCCGCACCCCGTTCAACAAGCTGCCGGAGCGCGCCCGCGAGATCATTCTCCACGGCTCGGGAAAGGACAAGGTGGAGTTCTGGTGGGAGGAGGATGGCGGACGTCGCCACACGTACTACAAGGAATTCGAGGGAGTGCTCAACAACCTGGAGCGGCGCTACCGGGAAACCGATTCGGAACAGGTGCGGGAGGAGCTGGAGAAGTACATGAACGTCATGCCCTGTCCGACTTGCGATGGAGCGAGGCTGAAGAAAGAGGCCCTGTTTGTCCGCATCGGCGGGAAGAACATACGCGAGGTCACTGCTTTATCCATAGTTGATGCCCTGGCCTTCTTCGAGGGGCTGTCCCTCTCGGAAAAGGAGACGGAGATTGCCAGGCGCATCCTGAAGGAGATCCGGGAGAGGCTTAATTTCCTGGTCAACGTCGGCCTCGATTACCTTTCCCTGGACCGGACTTCCGGCACCCTATCGGGCGGGGAAGGCCAGCGCATCCGACTTGCGACCCAGATAGGCTCCAGCCTGGTGGGAGTTCTCTACATTCTGGACGAGCCTTCCATCGGTCTGCACCAGCGAGACAACGCCCGGCTTCTCACCACCCTCAAGCACATGAGGGACCTTGGGAACACGGTGCTGGTGGTGGAGCACGACGAAGAGACCATCCTGGAGGCTGACCACGTCATCGACATGGGGCCCGGAGCCGGTGTGCACGGGGGGGAGGTAGTGGCGCAGGGGACTCCAGCCCAGGTAATGGCGAATCCCGCCTCCCTCACGGGCCGCTACCTGAGCGGGGACCTCTCCATTCCCGTGCCGGCAGGGCGACGGACCGCGGACCGTTTCCTGAAGATAAAGGGGGCCACGGAAAACAACCTCAAGGAAGTGGATGTGACCATCCCCCTTGGGGTGATGACCTGCGTCACGGGAGTTTCCGGTTCCGGAAAGTCTTCCCTGATAATCGACACCCTCTACAAGGTTTTATGCCAGCGACTGTACCGGAGCAGGGAACGGGCAGGGGCTGTACGGGAGATACACGGCCTGGATGCCCTGGACAAAGTCATCAACATCGACCAGTCGCCCATCGGCCGTACCCCCCGCTCAAACCCGGCCACATACACCGGCCTGTTCACCGACGTCCGCGACCTGTTCGCCGGGCTTCCGGAGTCCAAGCTCAGGGGGTACAAGCCGGGCCGCTATTCATTCAACGTCAAGGGCGGACGCTGCGAGGCGTGCAGCGGCGACGGCATCATCAAGATCGAGATGCACTTCCTGCCGGATGTTTATGTGCAGTGCGAGGTCTGCAAAGGCGCCCGCTACAACCGCGAGACACTGGAGGTGAAGTACAAGGGGAAATCCATTGCCGAGGTCCTCGACATGACCGTCTCACAGGCGGTCCAGTTCATGGAGAACATCCCCAGGATACGGAACAAGCTGAAAACACTGGAGGATGTCGGGCTCGGCTATATCAAGCTCGGGCAGTCCGCCACCACTCTCTCGGGAGGAGAGGCCCAGCGGGTCAAGCTGGCCAAGGAGCTTTCCAAGCGGGCGACTGGAAGGACAATCTATATTCTGGACGAACCCACAACCGGCCTCCACTTCCATGACATCGCGAAACTCCTGGAGGTGCTGGAGCGCCTTGTAAATGCCGGCAATACAATCGTTATCATCGAGCATAACCTGGATGTGATCAAGACCGCCGACTACCTGATCGACCTGGGGCCGGAGGGTGGGGACCGGGGAGGGGAGGTCATCGCTACCGGCACGCCGGAAGAGGTTGCCGCGGTTACGCGATCCTATACCGGGCAGTTCCTGAGGAAGATGCTGTAGCATCGCAGCTTCATATTTGCAGTTCAGGAGGTTTAAATGGCAGAAATCGTGCGCTTCGGTATTTCAATCGACGATAAATTATTGAAGAGTTTCGACCGCCTGATTGAGGAAAAGGGCTACCTGAACCGTTCGGAGGCGATCCGCGACCTGATCAGGGCCTCGCTGGTGGAGCTCAAATGGGAACGGGGCGAAGAGGAGACCGTGGGTACCGTAACCCTTGTCTACAACCATCACGTTCATGACCTGGCTGACAAGCTCACCGAACACCAGCATTCCCACCATGACCAGGTAGTCTCCACGCTTCACGTACACCTCGATGCCCACAATTGCCTCGAAGTGCTGGTAGTGCGCGGAAAGGCGCGGGAGGTGAAAAAGATTGCCGATGAGCTGATCGGAGTCAAGGGGGTCAAGCACGGCAAGCTGGTGATGACCACTACCGGAGAGGAACTGCACTGAGGCTCTTCTCCTGTTCCCCCTTGCATTTCGCATGCTTTGAACGTAAACTGGAACATTGCACCATTTTCCGCACCCTCCGTTTGCGGCGGATTGAGTTGGACCTGATGGGGGATGAACACGAGAAAGGAAGAGCATCATGCCGAAGATTTATATTGTTGACGTGACCAACCGGGACGGCGTGCAGACCTCGCGTCTCGGCCTCGCCAAGCTGGAAAAGACGATAATCAACCTCTACCTCAACGAAATGGGGATTCACCAGAGCGAATTCGGTTTCCCCTATACCCATCACGAGAAGAACTATATCGATGCCAACCTGGACCTGGCGGCAATGGGAGTGTTGAGCCCCATAAGGCTGAGCGGTTGGTGTCCCATGCGCAAGGAAGAGATCGAGGACTCATTTCGCACCGGCAAGCTGAAGAACGTCAACCTTTCCATATCCACATCCCAGCTCATGACGGACGGAAAGTTCAGCGGCCGGATCGTCAGGAAACCGGAAGACAATCCGGCCCTCCCCAATCTCCTGGATATCATGGCCGGGAACGTGGAGCTGGCGAAACGGCTCGGCGCCGAAATCGTCGGAGTGAACGCGGAGGATGCCTCCCGTACGGACGACGAATTCCTGGTCCGTTTCGCGCGCAGGGCCAAGGAGGCAGGCGCCGACCGCTTCCGTTACTGCGATACCCTGGGATTTGACGATCCCCTGACCATTTACCGCCGCACGCGTATGCTTGCCGAGGAAGTGGGTCTGCCTATCGAGCTGCATTGTCACAACGACCTGGGGCTCGGAGTCGCCTGTTCGGTTGCCGGAGCCCAGGGCGCCATCGACGGCGGAGTCGACGCCTATGTCAACACTGCCATAAACAGCATGGGAGAGAGGGCCGGAAATGCCGACCTGGTTTCGGTGATCCTGGCGATCAGGAAAGCAAGCGGCCTGTCAGGCAAATACCAGCTCGATGAACGTGTGGACCTGACCAAGGCCTGGAAAATCGCCAAATATGCTTCCTATGCCTTTGGAGTGCCCATTCCGATCAACCAGGTGGGGGTGGGCGCCAATGCCTTTGCCCACGAGTCGGGAATCCATGCCGATGGAGCCCTGAAAGACCGGCGCAATTACGAGCTTTACGATTTCGAGGAACTGGGCAGGGGAGAACCGGAATTCATCGATACGGGAAGAGAAATCACTGCCGGCGAATACAGCGGCATCAAGGGTTTCCGCAACGTCTACGGCAAGCTCGAGATCGAATTCCAGAATGACAGGGAAGCGAACGACATCCTGGAACTGGTGAGGTATGCCAATGTGCATACCCAGAAGCCCCTCACCGATGACGAACTCAGGTTCGTGGCCAAGTATCCCGAACTGGCCAGGAAGATCATGACCATGACGCCCTTGAGCCACGGGTGAGCCGTGCAGCGCGCACCCGGCTTTCTCCCGATGCTGCGGCGTGGGGGGGGGCGGGTGCGCCGGGCGGCTGTCCGCTTCAGGGGAACTCGGGCAAGAGGGTCGTCAGCCTCCAGATCTTTTTCCCGTTTTCATCCGTGTATTTCCACTTCTGAACATCCTTGACCGTTTTCACCTTGTATGAGGGCTCGCGGTAGTATTCGAACTCGACAATGACGGTGGCCTCTCCCTTTTCAGGTAAGCATGCCGTGCTCTTGACCCGGAAATCGGTTATTTTCACTCCCTTTGCAGAATCCACCCTGCGGCCGAACTCCTCCCGGAGCTGTTCGGTGGGGAATGCCCACTGGGCGGCTTCCATCTCATCCCAACGGATCATGCGGTTGTACGTAGTGCTCGACTGCTGAAAATCATCACTGGCGTTCTGGTTCCTCATAGCTGCGCAAGCGCCCAGCAGGGCTATTGCGGACAAAAGGACAACGATGCGTATTTTCATATCCCGGTTTCCTCCTCGGCGGGCTGGTATCCCTTTCTGATGTATCTGACAAGTTCCGCTGCAACGGCATGTTTGGCGAATGGTGGAATAATGTAGAATCCCCCCACTTTCGGACGGGCCGTGTCTATGAATTCCCTGGCGATGGCAAGCCCTTCCCGCACCCCTGCCTCCCCGGTTTTGCCGCGCATCCTCAACCGTATATCGTCGGGAATGTTGATGCCCGGGACTTCGTTGTGCAGAAATTCCGTGTTACGCTCGCTGAGAAGGGGCAGGATTCCGGGCAGAACGGGAATCCCCAGGTCCTCCGTCAGCGACAGCATTGTTTCCAGCCTTTCCGGCTCGAAAAGAGGCTGGGTCTGCACAAACACCGCGCCGTTCGCGATTTTTTTCTCAAGCCTTGCCACCTGCGCTTCCATGTTGCGGACGTTTGGATTGAATGCGGCCCCGATGGTGAAACCGGCGCCCCGGTCGATGGGATTTCCGGCGCCGTTCAGGCCGTTGTTCAGGTCGCGGAGAAGCCCGATGAGCCCGATGGAATTCAGGTCGAACACCGACGAAGCGCCGGACTGTTCGCCCATTCCGGCCGGGTCGCCGGTAACGGCAAGAATGGAGCGGATGCCCAGCAGGCTGGCTCCCATCAGGTCAGACTGAAGGCCGATCAGGTTCCGGTCGCGGCAGGTGATGTGCACGATGACCTCGATGCCCACCTCCCGCTGGATGAGGTCGGCCAGCGCAATGTTGCCGACCCGCACCCTGGCCAGGGGATTTTCCGCAAGGTTTATGGCATCTGCGCCGGCTTGTTTCAGCGACCTGCACCCTTCCAGGACCCTGCTGCAATCCAGGCCCTTGGGCGGGTCAAGTTCCACGGTTATGACCGTTTCCCGCCCCCATTTGGCAAGGAAGCCGGTCTGCGGGACTGAAGTGTCAGCCTTCCCGGGCTTTTCGGCTGCGCTCACGGAGATGGTCCTGGCCGATGGAGCCCGGTCGCGAAGCAGACCCGCCAGGCAGCGGATGTGCTCCGGCGTGGTGCCGCAGCAGCCTCCCACCAGGTTGGCGCCGGCGCGGACAGTCTCAAGCCCCATGGCGGCGAAATACTCCGGTGTGGTGCGGTAGATGTAGCGTCCGTCCACGTATTCGGGGAAACCGCTGTTGGCGTAGGCAACGAGTGGGAGGCAGGTGACCGAAGCCATGCGCTTGATGTTTTGCGTCATTTCCAGGGTGCCGGTGCCGCAATTGGCGCCGACCGCGTGTGCCGCTGCGGACTCAAGCTCCAGGGCGACCTGCTCGGCTCCCAGCCCGCCCATGATCCGGCCTCGCTCCAGGAAGGACATGCAGGCAATTACCGGCAGCCCGGTTTCCCTGGCGGCTTTCAGGGCAAGCCGGATCTGGTCAAGGTCCGAAAAGGTTTCCAGAAAAAGCAGGTCAACCCCGCCTTCGGCCAGTGCTTCAGCCTGCTCCCGGAAAACGGCCAGCATCTCGTCGTCCTTGGGGGAATCGCCGTCCGCGCGAGGGCGGGGAATAGGCCCCATGGATCCGGCGACAAAGACATCCTTTCCCGCCACAGCTTTCCGTGCCAGCAGGGATCCCCGGAGGTTCACTTCCCGGACCCGGTCTTCATAGCCGAAGGGCGCCATGCGCAGCCGGTTTGCGCCGAAAGTGTTGGTTTCTATAACCTGGGAACCGGCCGCGATATAGTCTTCGTGCAACTCGAGCACGAGGTCCGGCGAGGTCAGGTTGAGTCGTTCGAAGCCGCTTTCCATGCCGGCGCACCTGGCGTAGAGCATGGTGCCGATTGCGCCGTCTCCCACGAGAACCTTTTCCGAGACTGTTTCTTTGAAATTCACGACCCCGACCTCTTCGCTTTTTATGGTCTTTTTGCGGCGAACCGGTTAATATGCATACCTGGACCGAATGCCATCCGGAAAGGACGAAAAATGCAGCAACTGATCGACTGGCTCGTAGCCACCATCGGCGCCATGGGATATCCGGGCGTATTTCTGCTCATGGCCATGGAAAGTTCCGTGATACCGGTGCCCAGCGAGCTGGTTATGCCACCGGCAGGGTATCTCGCACAGCAGGGTGAAATGAACATCATCTTCGCAATTCTCTGCGGGACTTTCGGGAGCCTGGTCGGGGCGTATGTGAACTATTTCGTGGCCCGCCACCTGGGACGTCCGCTGCTCTTGAAATACGGCAGATATGTATGGATAACCGAAGAAAAATTCGCCAAAGTCGAGAGCTTTTTCCTCAAGCATGGGGAGATATCCACGTTCCTCGGCCGCATGCTTCCGGTGGTGCGCCATCTGATCTCCCTTCCTGCGGGGCTGGCCGGCATGAACCACCTGCGTTTCTCTCTCTACACTCTTCTCGGCGCCGGCATCTGGGTTACTGTTCTCACCTATATCGGCTACTTCATAGGGCAGAACAGGGAGCTGATCATGCGTTATTCTCACCAGGCGCTGGTGGTCGTGCTGTTGTGCAGCGCTGTCATCCTTGCTGTCTACATCCGGCGACACCGCCGGACCCATCCGTCACGGGAAAGTTGATGTTTCTCGCAGGGGCGACTGCCCCTGCTTTGGGCAGGCACGGTGCCCCGCTTGTGCCTATGCGGGGTTTCCGGATGGGCACAAGTTATCGCCCCTTTCCCGCCTCTTCGCGGAGCCGGAGAAGATCTTCCCGCGTGAGGCTGTATGACTCCCGGCAGAATTCGCAGGTCACCACGGTATTGTCTTTACCGTCAAGCATGTCGGATATCTCAGCGGAACCAAGTGAAATGATCGCGCGTTCGATCTTTTCCCGGCTGCAACTGCAGCGGAAAGCCAGGGCCCGTTTTTCAAGGGTCCGGTAGGGGATTCCCCGAAACAGGTTTTCCAGCAGGGATTCGGGAGTGGCGCCTTCGCGCAGCAGCCTGGTCAGGGGCGGCATCTGCTCGAGCCGTTCCATGAGGCGGTCGATGACCTCTTCGTCTGCTGGGGGCAGGCACTGGATCAGGAAGCCCCCCGCAGCTGAAACCCTGTTGTCCGGCTCAACGAAGACTCCCAGGCCCACGGCAGACGGGGTCTGCTCCGAGTCGGTGAGATAATAGGCCAGGTCTTCAGCTATCTCGCTGCTCAGGAGCTGGACCATCCCGCTGTATGGCTCCTTCAGTCCAAGGTCCTTGGTCACGGTGAGGAAGCCGGCTTTGCCCAGGGCATTGGCAACGTCAAGCTTTCCTTCGGGCGTGACGAGGCTGACTTCGGGATTTCCCACGCGCCCGCGAACCTCACCGTTGCTTTCCGCCTCCACCAGTATCTTTTTGAGCGGGCCGTTTCCCTCGAAGCGGAGCGCGACCCGCTGGCCGGTTTTCAGCAGTGCTCCCATCAGTGTTCCCGCGGTCAATGCGCGCCCCAGAGCTGCCGATGCGGTGGGATATGTCCCATGACGGCGGCAGGCCTCATCGACCAGCCCGGTGGTGATGCAGGCCAGTGCCCGGATATTTTCCGATCCGGTTATGATGCGAACCAGGTAGTCGGCCACAGTTGATTCATTTCCTTTTCTGATTGACAAGAATTCCCATGAGCAGGCAACCCGTAAAACTCCCTTTCAGGTCCCATTTCCCGGGGATTCGGTGAAAATAACCCATTTGCCGGAGCCTGTCAAAAGATACCGTATTCCTGAAGAATGAACGGGAATTGAACGGGGGGGACTGGATAGGCAATTGCATGGCCCAGTTCATAGCGCCTGCAGATCCTGCCGGACAGGTTCAAGAGCCGCAAGCGACTGGAGCAGGGCGCCGTAGCCATCTCCTGCGATGCGCCGCAGATTGTAGAGGAATGCCTCGGGGAGCGGGGCAAAGATGTCGAGTTTTTCCCCGGTTGCCGGATGGGCCAGCGTGGTGCGGAATGAGTGGAGCAACTGGCCTTCGCAGTTCGGGACTGCTCTTCCGCCATAGCGGCTGTCTCCCCATACCGGGTGGCCAATGATGCTCAGGTGCCGGCGGATCTGGTGCATCCGCCCGGTCATGGGCCACAGTGCCACCAGAGCGCCGCCGCTCCCCTGGCACATGACTCTGTAACGGGTTACCGATGCCTTGTCTTCAAGTGGATGGTCAATGGCGCCCTCGTCAGCCGGGAATGCCTCGTTTGCGAGCGCGAGATAAATCTTCCCGAGCCCTTCCTCCTTTACCAGCCTGCCCAGCATGCCGGCGGACCGTGAGCTGCGTGCGAGCAGCACAACGCCGGAGGTGCCGCGGTCCAGTCGGTTGACCGGCCGCAGTTTTCCCTGCTCTCCCCTCCGGGCGACAAGGTTGCCTCCCAGGTCCACCAGGTTGGGTTCCCCGGCTACAGAGGTGCGATGCATGGCAAGGCCCGCTGGCTTGTTGAGGGCGATGAGCCATTGGTCTTCGTGCAGGATATCCGGCATGGACGGCCGGTCGGCAAGAAAACACTTTGTCTTGGCGCTTTCCTTGAGGGTCACCCGGTCGCCGGCGCAAAGAAGGGTATCCCTTCCGGCAGGCTTGCCGTTCACTGAAAGGTGGCCCGATGCGAGAAGTTTTCCCAGGTAGGAGAGGGGGGCGTCGGGCAGCAGGTTGCGCAGCAGGCTTCCCGCCTGACGGCAATGGTCTTTGTCGGTAATGTCGAATGTCAGCATGAAGGGAGTATACGACGGGCAGTCGCCGTGTGCAAGATTTCTCCATCTGCTGAAATGTGCCGGAGCCCGTCCTTCAACCTGGCTGCCTGGTGAGTCACATGTCCAGGACCCACCCCTTGCCCTGTTTTGCCACGCCATCCTTCATTGCGGAAAGAAACCGAGACCTCAGCCGGTCGCTCAGGAGCGCCTTTTTCACTGGCGGGAAGCGCAGGAACGCCCCGACAAAGGCGCGCATGAATTTCTCGTTGATGGTGCGTGGATTGGCGAAGATCTGGTTCTGCAGAGTCCCCTTTTCCAGGCTCTGCAGCATGATCCTTTCGAAAGTCGTTTCAGGATGAATCACCCTCTGCCCCCGTTTCGCCAGCATGCATGCCTTGGTCGGGCATTTCAGGGCGCACACGCCGCAGCCGATGCACAGGGAAGTATCGACACGGGCATTCTGCTTCTTCACTGATGCGGGCTTTTCCTGGGGAATCATGGTGATGGCGTTTATCGGGCAGGCCTTGGCGCACAATCCGCAGCCCACGCACTTATCTTCCTGTATCCCGGCGATGAAATTTGAAGTGACCAGCGCATTGGGATAGCCGTGTTCCCTGATGGCCAGCATCGGGCCGCAGCAGCACTTGCAGCAGTGGCAGACGAAGCGCATGTTTTTCCGCACATTGTCGGCAGCCAGCACCAGGCCCCTCTCCTTCGACTTGATGAAGTGTTCCTCCATCTCCGCCCTGCTTACTTCGCGCGCCATATTGTGCCGGATCATGAAATCCGCCGCATAACCGAACTGGGTGCAGCTCTCCAGCGGGACGTCGCACTTCTTTTCTCCCAGGTGCATCTTTTCATGCCGGCAACTGCAGATGCCGATGGCGAACTTGTCGGCTTCGGCTATCAGGGCCGAGGCCTTTTCATAATCCAGCACCTCGAAATACTCCGAAGGCGCAATGGTGCCCTCGTGGGGCATGGCGCGCATGAATGCGATCTTTTCCCCATTGCCGAGATTTCCCGCCAGAAAGGCGTCGTCTCCTCCCATATAGTCATGGAGCAGTTTTGCCCATTTCCTGGTGTCGGCATCGGGCGCCATCCTCATCATGGTGAATTCGAATATCCCGACGATGAGGGGAGACGGTGCATAGTGATAGGCTTCATTGATCCAGATATCCACCACAAGACCCTTTGCCGTCAAAGCGTCGAGAGTCCGTTGCAGCTGCGCCTCCCCGTAGCCGGTGGCAGCTGCCAGCTGCTCGAAGGTGGACAGCCCGTAGGGCATCTTCACCACCACCTCCGCCTCTTCGCTGGTGTAGAGTTCTTCCAGAACGGCGCGCAGCCTGTCGTTCCAGGGGACGCGCATTTCCATCCCGTCAATCTTCGCGCCCAGCTCCCGAAAAATGTCTTTTCCAACAAGGTGTCCCATACAGCACCTCCCGGTTATAACGGTTAGAGAAACCTCCTTTGTTTCGGAACAGCAGGCCGACGGTGAGCCGGCTTGGCAAAATCAGCGGGCGGTGAGATGCCGGACCGCCTTTTCCAGCCCCTCCAGGTTGAGCTCGAACATGGGAATGATCTTCCGGATCCGGGTAATAGTCTCTCCGTGATCCCAGAGGGAAGCGGACATGGGATTGAGCCAGGCCGCATGGCGAAATGTTCCGGCAAGCATCTTCAACCGTTCGATACTGGGCAGTTGCTGCCGGTACTCCACCTGAATGGAGCCGTCAACCGCCAGCAGCTCCTCGGGCGCCATGCTGGCGTCACCCACGAAGATCAGCCGTGTCTCCGGATCGCGTCCGGCCAGGTCTTGCACCGTCTCCGGGCGACTGCGCCGCTCGGGATCGCACCACACCCGGTCGGCTACGGTATTGTGAAAATAGCGGATGGAAAGGTCCTTGAACTGGGAGCGGGCGTAGTGGAACAGCGTTCGCACCGTCTCCACGTACGGGTCCATGGACCAGCCGCCGTTGTCGATGAGCAGCAGGATCTTGAGGCGGTCGGCCAGGCGCCGGTCGAAGATGATCTCGATCTCCCCGGCGTTGCGCATTGTATGGTAGACCGTCTTGTCCACGCTCACAATGTCGCGCGGCCCTTCCGGCACCAGGTGCCGCAGGCGTTTCAGCGCTTCGCCCATCTGTCCCCGCGTCAGGGGAGCGGACCGCGAGTAGTCCTTGTAGCGCCGCTCCATGGCCACCTTCATGGCGGAGCGGTTGCGCGATGCCCCGCCGATGCGCATGCCGCCCGGTCGTTTTCCGGAATGGCCAATCGGCGACATGCCGCCGGTGCCGATCCACTTCCTGCCGCCGTGGTGATCGCCCTTCTGGTCCTTCAGCCGATCGATGAAATACTGCACCAGTTCCTCGCCGCTCATCCTGCGCAGTGTTTCCACGTCCATGCCCAGCGCCTTGGCGACCTCCTCCGGCTCCTTCAGCCACTGGTCCAGCAGGGCGCGCACCGTGTCGTCGATGGTGATTCCCTGCAGAGCCTCGGCCTCTGCTCCGGCGAACAGTTCGGCAAAGACCCGGTCGTACGCATCGAAATCGCGCTCGCTCTTCACCAGGATGGAGCGGGCAACGGTGTAGAAGTCGTCCATGGATACCACCAGGCCGAGGCTCAGAGCCTTCTGAAGGCGAAGGAAGGCGGTTGGCGTCACAGCCACTCCCCGGTCCCGCAGGGCATAGAAGAATGGTACGAACATTGCGAACCTCCAGCTCCCTCAGGCGCCGTCCTGCGCCATGGCCCGTTCCAGGTCGCTGCTCTTCTTGAACAGCACCCCCAGGTAGGGGAGCGCCCCGCTGCTCAACGCCTCTGCGCGGAAGTCCGGGTCTGCCCTGAGCGCACGGATCCAGTTGAGAAGCTCGCGGGTGGCGGGCTTCTTCTCTACCCCTTCCACCTGGCGCAGGCGGTAGAAGGCGTTGATCGCGGCCTGGGCCAGGTCGTCGGACAGGTCTGGAAAGTGCACGGCAATGATACGGCGCATCATCTCCTCATCGGGGAAGGCGATGTGGTGGAAGTTGCAGCGGCCGAGGAACGGGTCGGAGAGGTCCTTCTTGGCGTTGGAGGTGATAATGACCACCGGCCGGTAGCGGGCCTTGACCGTCCGGTCGATCTCCATGACGTCGAACTGCATCTGATCCAGCACGTCGAGCATGTCGTCCTGGAAGTCGGTGTCGGCCTTGTCGATCTCGTCGATGAGCAGCACCACGCGCCGGTCGGCAACGAACGCCTGTCCGATCTTGCCCATGCGGATGTACTCGGAGATGTTGCTAACATCGCGGGACGAGTCGCCGAAGCGGCTGTCGTTGAGCCGGGTCAGGGTGTCGTAGTGGTAGAGCGCCTCCACCAGTTTCATGCTCGACTTGACGTTGAGGATCAGGAGCGGCATCTCCAGGCTTTCGGCGATGGCGTGGGCGAGCATGGTCTTGCCGGTGCCCGGTTCGCCCTTGAGCAGCAGCGGCATTTCCAGGGCCATGGAAACGTTGACGATCTTGGCCAGTTCGTCGTCCAGCACGTAGCGGCTGGCGCCGCCGAATTGGTGGAAGTTCTTTTCTGTCATGGTGGTGCGGCTCCTTGTGGAGATATCAGTTTCTGTTTGGTGAACGCCAATTTTTACCCCCTCACCCGGCCTGGGGCCACCCTCTCCCTGAATGGAGAGGATATCTCTTGTCCCTTCTCCCTTAGGGAGAAGGTGCCCCGATGGGGCGGATGAGGGGTGAGGGTTCACCCCCATATCACGTCAGCCGGGTTGCGTGTCGGTATGCGGGCGTACTCGAATTCGGGGTAGCCGATCATCATCCCGCCCAGCATGCGGTGGCCCGGCGGAAGACCCAGGGCTGTTGCGACTTCATAGGAACCCGCTGCCGCCATGGTAAGGAATCCGGCCCAGCAGGTGCCCAGCCCGAAAGGGAGGGCGGCCAGGTCCAGTGTGGCGAGGGCGATGGTTGCGGAGGCCGATGACATGGGGTCATCGGCGGCGCCGTGGGCGACGATCAGGGCCGGAGCCTTGCGCAGGATTGGGTCGCGCCCCATCTCCCACGCCTTCAGCATCCCCTTGACGCTGTACGGGAAGTCGTCCCCCAGGGTGCGCAGCCATTCGATAACTGCAAGGGAGAGGAACTGCACCTCCTGCTCGTCCAGGATGACCTTCCACGAAACCGTCTGGGAATTCATGCCGCTGGGCGCATACCGTACGATGTCGAGCAGGTCGGCAATGACCTCCGGTTCGATGGGTTCTGCTCGAAAATTCCTTACGGAACGGCGACCTTTGATGAGCTGGCCGACCTGTTCGGTGGTCAGTCGCCAGCCCGGGGCCAGGGGCGGGCATTCTTCGGGCTTCATCCCCCGGTGGGCAAGAGCTCCTGCCGGGCAGGCGGCCACGCAGTGTCCGCAGGTGATGCACCCCTTTTCGATCTTCTCGATAGTGGTCGGAAAACCGGTGGCCGGGAAGCCTTCGCCCAGAGCGATGATGCCCACAGGGCATGCCCTGGCGCAAAACCCGCAGCGTCGGCATTTGCTTTCATCAACAGTAATGAGAGCCATGGAAAACCTCCGTTAAGTCAGCAGATGTTGCGATGGTCAGTCGCGTCGGACTGCCATCTGTTTGATGAGCAGGTCGATTCCCTCGACCGATCTCTCCATGTATTTCCTGTCTCCTATTGTCTTGGCCAGAAGTATTCCCCCTTCAACCAGGGCAATGAAGGTGGTGGCGAAAAGTTCACTGTCCGTATCCGGTCGAATCTCGCCGCTCTCCTTTCCTGCGTTGACCATGGCAATGAGGCGTCCTTCCCAGGCGGTCAGGACTCGGCGCACTTCCCCGTGCAGGAGGGGGTGGGCATCGTCGGCATCAACGGCTGTGTTCAGTATGGGGCATCCACCTTCCCTGACCGTATCCTCAAAGAAATACACGAAGGTCCTGGCGAACGCATGGAGCTTGTCCAGCACACTCCCGTGGGGTGTCAGACTCTCTGACACGCGCCGGGACACCTGGCTGATACTGTGGCGGAAGGCCTCGACCGCCAGGGCGTCCTTGTCGGTGAAATGGCCATAGATGGCCCCTTTGGTCAGTCCCAGGGAATGACTCAGCATGGACATGGAGGTTCGCTGGTAGCCGTTCTTGTTGAAGATGACGGCTGCCCCTTCGATGATGGATTGCCGGGTATCTTCAGCTTTTCCCACTTAAGTCTCCGAAGTTGATGGTCATGCGAGGAAATATACCGAATGGTATATTTTTGTCAACAAAAAATAAACCGATCGGTATATTCTGCCCGGAAACGGCTCGGGAGCTGCGTCTCGCGCCATGTTCCAGTTCATTTTCCAAAGGTTTCCATGATCCATCCCGCGATGCTGCTGCTGGAGAAGGTCGGCGGCATTGAATCGCGGCGGAACCAGGCCGCATTCTCCAGTTCGTCCTGGTCAACGATGATATCGCCTCCTTCGTAGTCGGCAATGAAACCGATCATCAGTTGCCCAGGAAAAGGCCAGCTCTGGCTTCCAACGTAGCGCAGGTTCCGGATGCGGATCCCCGTCTCCTCTGCCACTTCGCGCCGGGCGCACTCTTCCAGGGATTCGCCGAAATCGCAGAACCCGGAAGGGATGCTGTAGTAGCCTTGCGGCCATTCGGGCTTGCGGATCAGGAGCAGCTCGTCCCCTCTGATTACCAGCACGATCGTGCAAGGATGGATATGGGGGAAGTGCTCGTGACCGCACCCCAGGCACTTCTTGCCCCAAGTTCCCGGAATCCGCTTCATACCCCCTCCGCAGAGGGAACAAACCGAATTCTTGCGTTCCCAGAAGAGGATCTGCTGGGCGAGCCCGGCAATGGTCAGGGATTCGTCGGCAAGCCGCGAGTTGAAGAAAGTAGCAAGGAGCGGCTCTGCCAGGTAGCCGGGGGGAACCTCGGTGCCGGTGTCCAGTTCCAGCAGGCGGACGGGGATGCCGTTCCATGCTCCGATGAGCAGTCCGCTGCAACCGCTGCCGAACCATTCGGGGGGCTCGCCTTCGATGAAAGATACGCCATCCCCTGCATTCAGCACCAGTTCGTTGCCGCGGAAGACGATCCATATGCCCGGTTCTCCTGAATCATGTTCTCCCGGCTTGGCGGATACGAACTCGTTACGCAGGACTCCGGCGTTGAAAGGAAGGTTTGTCGAATCGGTTTTGCGCATCAGTGACCTCCGCGGGATATTTCTTCCTCGATCAGCATTGCTCGAGTGATAACCAGAAGTTACCACAGTGGCGACGCAAATCCATTCTTTTA
>POSG01000026.1 GCA_003314535.1 Geobacter sp. | reverse complement strand
TTGCCGCTACTGGATCAGTTCAAGAATCTGTTGCGTTTTGCCCCGGCTTGTCAGGTTCGCAGATCAAAAAACTCAGGTATCCGACACTTGCCGGGGGCAATACCTTTGTTTGGGTTATAAATCCGTATATTTATTAACCGAATTCCACGCCTTCCTCTTTAAGGTTCCGGGTCATCAGGTCCAGCACGGCCTGCCGAGGCGGCTTGTCTTCATACAGAACACGGTAAACCTGTTCGGTGATGGGCATTTCCACGCCAAGCCGCTGCGCAAGACGATAAGTTGATTCTGCCGTTTTGACACCTTCGGCCACCATGCGCATGCCTGCAAGGATTTCGGGCAGTTTCATCCCCTCGCCGAGTTTCATGCCGACTGTGCGGTTCCTTGACAGGTCTCCCGTACAAGTCAACACCAGGTCCCCCATGCCGGCCAGTCCGGCAAATGTTGCAGCATGGCCGCCCATGGCAAGACCCAGGCGCGCCATCTCGGCAAGGCCCCTGGTTATCAATGCGGCCCTCGGATTGTACCCGAGGCCCAGTCCGTCGGAAATTCCCGCTGCTATTGCAATGACATTCTTGATCGAGCCGCCCAGTTCCACGCCGATCATGTCGTTATTTGTATAGACCCGGAAACATGGGGTTGAAAACGCTTCCTGGATGCTGCGGGCAACTGCCTGGTCAGGTGAAGCGGCCACAACCGCCGTCGGCATGTCGAGCGCCACCTCTCTTGCAAAACTGGGCCCGGACAGAACGGAAAACTTCGAAAACAGCTCCGGCGGCAGAAGTTCGGAAAAAACCTGGGATATGGTCATAAGCGTGTCAAGCTCAATGCCTTTCGCAGCATTGACCAACAGTGCGCCTTGGCCGAGGAATGGCAGCGTCCCCTTGATGACGCCCCTGACAACCTGCGTGGGAGAAACGAAGAGAACGAGCTCTTTCCCTTCTGCCGCCACCTGCAAAGAGTTCGTGAATTTCAGGCTGCCGGTCAGGCTGATCCCGGAAAGAAACGTGGAATTGACGCGAGTAGCGGCCATTTCCTTCACCAGCTCTTCCTCATACGCCCAAAGGGTCACGTCGTGGCCTTTTCTTGCAAGAAGATTGGCCAGCGTCGTACCCCAGCTTCCGGCGCCGATGACTCCGACTTTGAGCATCATTTCCTCCCCTGCTTTCCCCCTTCGACGGAGAAAGCAGCCTCATACGCAACTCAACTGCAATTCAAGACCTGTGAGGCCATTTCCTTCATCGTTGGGGGCGACAGCATTCCGGTTGTCGGTGAATGCTTCGTCCCTACTCGTCTTCGCCGTTGTCCGGGGCAGCCGGGACGGTTTCACCATCCACAGGCTCTTCCCCTTCGTCACTATCATCCTTCTCGGCAAGCTTGGCCACCGCCACGATCCGTTCCTGCTCCTCGGTGACCATCAGGCGAACACCCTGGGTATTGCGGCCGATAACGGAAAAACCTGCCACGGGCATGCGGATGATCTTGCCCTGGTCGGTTATCAGCATCATGTCGTTTTCGTCCGTCACTTGGCTGATATCTACGACATAACCGTTTCTCTCCGTGGTCTTGATGGTGATGATACCTTTGCCTCCGCGGCTTTGCAAGCGGTATTCGTCAAGATCGGTCCGCTTGCCGAAGCCGTTCTCGGTGACGGTGAATATGGTCGAGGAGGCGGTGTTGGGATTGATGATTTCCATTCCTATCACCATGTCGTCCTCATCCAGGGTCATTCCTCTAACCCCGCGGGAAACCCTGCCCATGGGCCGGGCGTCCTTTTCATGGAAACGGATGGACTTGCCGTGGCGTGAGGCGAGCAGCACGTCCTGTCGCCCGTCGGTGATTGCAACACTTATCAGCTTGTCGTCCTCGTCCAGGTTGACGGCGATAATCCCTCCGCTCCTGATATTGGCGTATTCCTTTAGCGGGCTTTTCTTCACCACGCCCTGGCGTGTGGCCATTATCAGGTTGCGTTCGTCATCGAACTCCTTCACCGAAAGGATGGCGGCTATGTTCTCGCCTGACTGGAGGTTCAGGAGGTTGACAATGGCCTTGCCGCGGGTTGCCCTGCCTCCCTCGGGGATCTCGTAGACCTTGAGGAGATAGACACGTCCCGTGTCGGTGAAGAACATCATGAAGTCCTTGCTGGAAGCGATGAACAGATGTTCAACGAAATCCTCCTCTTTGGTCTTCATGCCCGATTTTCCCTTGCCTCCCCGGCGCTGCGCCCGATACTGGGAAACTGCGGTCCGCTTGATATAGCCGGTATGGGAAACCGTCACCACCACGTCTTCCTCGACAATGGTGTCCTCCAGGGATATCTCTGCAGTCTGGTCCACGATCTCGGTGCGTCGTTCGTCGCCGAATTTCTCCTTGACCTCGGTGAGTTCGCCCACGATTATCTTCAGGATTTCAGCCTCTGAAGCCAGAATCTCCTTCAAACGGGCAATGTACTTGAGGATGTCGGCATATTCCTGGAGTATTTTTTCCCGCTCCAGACCGGTCAGCCGCTGCAGGCGCATCTCCAGGATGGCCTGGGCCTGCTTTTCCGACAGGTGGACGCTCGGCGCATAGACGGAGCCGGGAATCCCCAGCTTGCGCAGGTAGTCCGGGTCCGAGAAATCACCGGCCATCAGGCCTGCCTTGGCCTCTTCAGGGTTCTTCGAGGCACGGATCAGTTCTATTACGACATCCAGCCAATCCAAGGCGATTTTCAGGCCTTCCAGTATGTGAGCCCGGGCTTCGGCCTTCTTGAGCTCGAAAATGGTGCGCCGGGTGACAATCTCCCTGCGATGGTCGATGAAGTGCCCCATGGCGTCGCGCAGCGTCAGCACCTTCGGTCGTCCGCCTACGATGGCCAGCATGTTGATGCCGAATGAGCACTGCATCTGGGTCTGCTTGTAGAGATGGTTGAGTATCACCTGCGGATTCTCGTCCCTCTTCAGGTCTATCACGATGCGCATGCCGTCCCGGTCGGACTCGTCTCGCAGGTCCGAGATCCCCTCGATCTTCTTTTCCCGCACCAGTTCCGCGATTTTGGTCACAAGGTTCGCCTTGTTCACCTGGTAGGGGATCTCGGTCACGATGATGGACTGGCGCTCGGTCTTTTTCTGGGTTTCTATGAAGACCCGGGCGCGCATCTGAACGATGCCGCGCCCGGTCCGGTACGCCTGGAGGATTCCTTCCCGGCCGTAAATGAAGCCCCCCGTGGGAAAGTCCGGACCCGGCACCAGGGAAAGCAGTTCTGCCAGCTCGATGCCTGGGTTGCGGATCAGGGCGATTATGCCATCGATGACCTCCGTCAGGTTGTGGGGCGGTATGTTGGTCGCCATGCCGACCGCTATCCCGGCCGAACCGTTGACCAGCAGGTTCGGGAACTTGGCGGGCAGGACCAGGGGCTCCTGGAGCGAGCCGTCGTAGTTCTCCCCCATGTCCACGGTTTCCTTGTCCAGGTCTTCAAGCAGCTCGTGGGCGAGCCGGGACATGCGGATCTCCGTGTAGCGCATGGCCGCAGGCGAGTCGCCGTCCACAGAGCCGAAGTTTCCCTGTCCGTCCACCAGGGGGTAGCGGAGTGAAAAGTCCTGCGCCATGCGGACGATGGTGTCATAGGCCGCAGTGTCGCCGTGAGGATGATACTTACCGATCACGTCACCAACCACGCGGGCTGATTTCTTGAACGGCTTGTTCCAGTCGTTTCCCATGTCGTACATGGCGTAGAGGCAGCGCCGGTGCACCGGTTTGAGCCCGTCCCTTACGTCGGGAAGAGCGCGTCCGATGATGACGCTCATGGCATAATCCATGTACGAGCGTTTCATCTCGTCTTCGATGTTGATGGAGGTCTTGTTGATGGTTTCGAGCATTACAACCTCTTGTCAATGGCATGGCTTGCGGGTGAAGGTCGAGGAGCGTCTTGAGTTCCGTCGAGTCTCGCCCTGTGCCTCGTGCCTGATTTTTTTATATGTCCAGATTCGATACGTTCAAAGCATTCTGTTCGATGAAATCCCTTCGCGGTTCCACCTGGTCACCCATGAGGACCGTGAAGACATTGTCCGCTTCGACAGCGTCCTCGATCTTCACCTGCAGGAGGGTGCGGTTGGTGGGTTCCATGGTTGTCTCCCAAAGCTGTTCCGGGTTCATCTCGCCCAGGCCTTTGTAGCGCTGTATGCTGAGGCCTTTCTTGGCGCTGTCCATGAAGAAGGAAAGGAGATCCAGACCTATGGTGGTCGAGAACAGTTCCTTGCCCTCACTGGAAACCACGGCGCGCCCGGTCCCGAAAATATCCCTGACCTTCCTGAAGCTCTCCGAGAGGAGACCGTACTCGTGGGAGCTGATCAAATCCACCGTATGGCTGTCAATGGCAATCCGCAGGTTGTCGAGACGTACGATGATGCGGCCGTCGTCAAGGACCTTGTAGTCGGCGCCCTCATAGACATCAGCAATATGGGCGATTTTTGGCGCCAGGCCCTCAAGGTCCTCAATGCTGCCCGTGACGCGGAGTCGCAGCAGAACCCTGACCAGGTCCTCGTTGATTCCCTTGCGGACGACCTTGTCCAGGAGCATGCGGTACTCGACCAGCTGCTTCAAGAGCGGAATGATCTGCCTGCCGGTATAACTCTTGGAACCGTCTTCGAGGAACAGGGTGGTATCGTCTGTACCCTCTTCCAGCAGGTAATTCTGCAGGGCTGACTCGTTCCTGAGGTAGAGTTCCCTCTTGCCGCGCTTCACCTTGTACAGGGGAGGCTGGGCGATGTAGAGATGGCCCCGCTCCACTATCTGCGGCATCTGGCGGAAGAAGAAGGTGAGCAGCAGAGTGAGTATGTGCGAGCCGTCAACATCAGCATCGGTCATGACTATTATGCGGTGATAGCGCAATTTGGCCAGATCGAAGTCATCCTTGCCTATTCCGGTTCCGAGAGCCGTGATGAGCGTGCCGATCTCCTGGGACGACAGCATCTTGTCGAAACGGGCCTTCTCCACGTTGAGGATCTTCCCCTTGAGGGGAAGGATTGCCTGGAATTTGCGGTCCCTGCCCTGCTTGGCGCTGCCGCCAGCGGAATCGCCCTCAACCAGGTACAGCTCGCACAAAGACGGGTCACGTTCCTGGCAGTCGGCCAGTTTCCCGGGAAGGTTAGAGACATCGAGGGCGCCTTTCCTGCGGGTAAGCTCCCTTGCCTTTCGCGCCGCTTCCCGCGCCCTGGCCGCATCGATGGACTTTTCCAGTATCCTCTTGGCGATGGACGGGTTTTCTTCAAGGAAAACTGCGAGCTTCTCGTTCATGAGGGACTCGACATAGCCCTTGACTTCAGAATTGCCGAGCTTGGTCTTGGTCTGTCCCTCGAACTGGGGCTGCGGAATCTTCACCGAAATTACCGCTGTCAGACCTTCCCGGAGATCCTCGCCCGAAATGGAGACCTTTACGTTCTTCAAAAGGTTGTTCGCCGCAGCATAGGCATTCATGGTCCTGGTCAGGGCAGCACGGAATCCTATCAGATGGGTTCCGCCTTCGTGGGTATTTATGTTGTTGGCGAAGGAGAACACCTTTTCATCGTAGGAGTCGTTGTACTGGAGCGCAAGCTCCATGTCCACACCGGCCTTGTCGCCGCTTATGTAGATCGGCTTGGGATGGAGGGGGGTGCGGTTGCGGTTCAGGTATTCCACGAAGGAGACAATCCCGCCCTCGTAGTGAAATTCATGCCGTTTTCCATCTTCTCTTTCGTCGGTTATGGTGATCTTGACGCCGGCATTGAGGAACGCCAGTTCACGCAGCCGCTGCGAAAGAACGTCAAAGGAAAATTCAGTGGTTTCGAATATGTCGCCATCCGGAATGAACCGGATTTTAGTGCCCCTTTTCTTGGTTTCCCCGGTAACCGTGAGCGGACCCTGGGGTTCACCCCGCCGGTAGGACTGCTGGAATATCTTCCCATCCCTCCGTATTTCCAGCTCCAGCTGGGTGGACAGCGCATTCACGACCGATACTCCAACTCCGTGCAATCCGCCTGACACCTTGTAAGACGTATTGTCGAACTTGCCTCCGGCATGGAGAACGGTGAGCACTACTTCCGCTGCCGACCGCCCCTCGGTCGGATGAATATCGGTGGGTATTCCGCGCCCGTTGTCAACAACGGAAACCGAACCGTCCAGGTGTATGGTGACATTCACCTCGTTGCAGTACCCGGCAAGAGCTTCATCGATGGAATTGTCCACAACTTCGTAAACCAGATGGTGGAGTCCCTGTGCAGAAGTGGAACCGATGTACATGGCAGGGCGTTTGCGCACCGCTGACAGGCCTTCGAGAACTTTGATCTTGTCGGCGCCGTAATCATTGATAATTTCGTCGGACATTCTATACCTCTGTCAATAATCTCCCGTTGCTCACGGGAAAGGTGGAGTAGTATCCTATGCCTTCCAGGCTTATGTTATCAAGGCTGGTGGTAGTGATGAAAACCTGCATCTCCTGTTCTTTCAGGAACGACATGAAGTTTCCGTTGCGGTCCCGGTCCAGTTCAGAGGTCATGTCATCCAGGAGCAGGACCGGGGGATTGCCCCATTTGTTCTTCAGGTGCTCGATCTCCGCCATTTTCAGGGCCAGAACGAAACTCCTCTGTTCGCCCTGTGAGCCGTGATGGTTCAAAGGCTTGCCGTTGAGAAGAAATTCCAGGTCGTCGCGATGAGGTCCCGCGAGTGTCGTCCCCCTGCGGATTTCATCATCAGCCATGCTTTCGAGAAGCTCCAGCAGTCTGCCCTTTATTTCCGCCAAGGTCAACCCTTTGGCCGGAATCCGGGAACGGTAGCTGACAACCGCCGTCTCGCCCGGCCCTGAAATGCCGGGATAAATTCCGCGCAGCAGCCCGTCAATTTCGGCAACGAAAGACTCCCTTTTTTCGATCAGCCTGGCGCCGGCTTCAGCAAGTTGCCTTGTCCAGACGCCGAGTCCGTCCCTTTCCCCCCTTTTGAGCAGGGAGTTCCTGTTTTTCAGGATCTTGAAATACTCGTGGTGGACTGCCAGGTAGCCCGTGTTTCCACTGAATATGGCCCGGTCAAGGTACCTGCGGCGGGCTTCCGGCAGCCCCCTCACCATTGATATATCTTCCGGTGAAAAGACAACCATGTTGAGATTTCCGAAAAAATCAGCCGGCCGCACAACCGGCTTGCGATCCACGAAGGCTTTCTTGCCGGAGCCCTTGATTGACAGGGAAATTTCGCGGATTATTCCGTCACGGCGGACCCATCCCTTGAGAAGGGAATGGGGAGCTCCGTAGCAAATCAGGTCGACGTTCCGGGCCATCCGGAATGATTTCATCGTTCCGAGCAGATAGATTGACTCCAGAATGTTCGTCTTTCCCTGGGCGTTGTTTCCCACGATGATGTTGAATCTTTCATGTGGTGAAAGCTCGGCTTCCATGATGTTTCTGAAGGAACTGATCCGTATTTTTATCAACTTCATGGGAAACGGTTACCGCAGAAAAAAGGCCGCTCCGACGAGAGGCCTTTTATAGGGGTCGGGGTAAAGGCCATCTCCTCTGTCAAACCCGCATCGGCATTATCACCGAAAGGTAACCCTTGTCCCCGTGGGGTCTGACGACTGCCGGCGACAGGCCGTCCTTCAATTCCAGGTCAACCTGGCCTTCATCGATGACCGACAGGGCATCAATCAGGTATCGGGCATTGAATCGGACGGATATGTCAGGACCGCTGTATGAAACATCCAGGTTTTCACGTGCGTCTCCAAGTTCGGGATTGCTTGCCGATATTTCCATTGAGCCTTCGGAAAGCTCCATCATTATGCCCTTGAATTTTTCGCTGGACAGAATTGCCATCCTTCGCAGCGAATGGAAGAAATCGTCGCGATTGACGGTGACTTTCTTGTCGTTGTCCTTCGGAAGAACGCGGGTGTAGTCCGGGAAGAAACCGTCCACCAGTCGCATCATGACGACAGTATCGCCTTTCTTGACTACCGCGCTGTTGTCGAGAAAAGTGACGAGGATTTCACTGTCGCTGTCATCCGTCATTTTTTTCAGCTCGAAGATGCCTTTTTTGGGAAAGATAACCCCGTTCTTCAAATCCTGGGATTCAACGGGATCAATGGAGCGCTCTGATATGGAAAGCCGGTGACCGTCGGTCGCGACCATGCGGAGCATGGGGCCGGTATCTTCTTCCACTGCCTTGATGAAAATACCGTTGAGATTGTATTTAGTTTCGTCGTGGCATATGGCAAAAGATGTGGTCTCAACCATCTGTTTTATCATGGTGCTGTCGAGCCTGATAAAGTTGCTGTCGTTAATTGCCGGGAAAAAAGGAAATTCTTCCGGCGAAAGCCCGACGAGATTGAAGTGTGCCTTGCCGCAGCGAAGATCAACCCAGTCATTTTCCCTGGTAGAAAAAAGGATTTCCTGTTCCGGAAGCTCCTTGATGATTTCGTAGAGTTTTTTTGCGGAAACGGTGATTTTCCCTTCGCTTGTCACGGTTGCCGGATAGGTGCTTTTCATGCCCACTTCGAGGTCCGTGACAATGAGATCTATTTTCTCAGGATGGGCGTCGATGAGAACGTTGGATAGGATGGGCATGGTTTTGCGGTTTTCGATAATTCCCTGGACACGCTGAAGTGCTTTGAGAAATGTTTCCTTTGCTATGGCGAATTCCATGTGGCCCCCAATCTTGTACGGATGGTTAATACTAATAGGTTTAAATAAAGAATCAAGTAGTAATAAGTAGCCGGTGTTGAATTGTTGAAAATGCCGATAAATGTGCGCGGCACTTCAGGTTTGCGCTGTTGAAAACCGTGTTGGCCCTGGAGAGTCTTTTGAGCTGATATCAACAGGGAGTTTTTTTTCCACAGGTTCCGGCATTTTGCCAACAGCTTTATCCAGTTTACTCCAACAATCCTCTCTTCAGGGTTTCAACGGTATTCTTCAACTCGGGATCAGAAGACAAGAGTTTCGTAATCTTCTTGAAAGAATGGATGATGGTTGAATGATCTTTACCGCCGAACTTGTCGCCAATTTCGGGATAAGAGGATTTGGTAAGCTCCCGGCAGAGAAAGATTGCAATCTGTCTCGGTATTACGAGAGTTTTGAGACGTTTGTCGGATTTCAGATCAGATACCCTGATGCTGAAGAACTCGGCGACGAATTTCTGGATCATTTCCACGCTGATTTCGCGGTTTTTCTCTACGATTATATCCTTGAGCACTTCGCGAGCCATTGAAAGGTTTATTTCGTTACCGGTAAGGCTCGCGTAAGCGCCCAACCGTATCAGCATTCCTTCAAGTTCGCGTACGTTTGTAGTAGAACTGGAGGCGAGAAATAAAGCGACGTCATCCGGAAGATTTATGGTGTCAGTTTCGGATTTTTTCTTTAAAATTGCAACTTTGGTTTCGATATCAGGGGGTTGTATGTCTGCGATCAGCCCCCATTCGAAACGTGAACGGAGACGTTCTTCCAGGCCGGCCATATCCTTTGGAAACTTGTCCGATGTCACAACGATCTGTTTGTGGGATTCGTGGAGAGCGTTAAAGGTATGAAAAAATTCCTCCTGGGTTGCCTCCTTGCCCGCCATGAACTGTATATCATCTATCAGGAGAACATCCATGCTCCTGAATTTGTTTCTGAACTCTTCCATCTTCTTGTAACGGATGCAGTTGATCATCTCGTTCATGAACTTTTCGGAAGTGTAGAGACATATGCGCGCTGCCGGGTTGGCAGCCAGGATATGGTTGCCGATAGCTGTCAAAAGGTGCGTTTTGCCGAGACCGACACCGCCGTATATGAAAAGGGGGTTGTAGTTGGTTGCCGGCTTGTTTGCCACAGCCTGGGCCGCAGCGTGTGCAAACTGGTTTCCCGCTCCGCAGACGAAGGTTTCGAAGGAGTACTTGGGATTGAGATTTGAGCAGAAGTCAAGGCTGTTCCTGGATTCGGTCAAAGGAGCAGCGTCCGGCTCCGGCATGGATGCCGGATGCTCTGCTGCGGCTTCGTTCGGCACTTTTGGGGATATGCGGATTTCTACAGCTATTTTCGTTTTGAGCAGGGCCGAGAGAGCTTCTTCTATCATGGAAAGATAGTTTTCCCTTACCATTTCCCTGAAAAAATTGTTCGGGGCTTCCAGGTACAGGAGATCTCCCTTGACGTCAAGGAACTTCAGCGGTTGAATCCACGTGGTGAAGGTGTGGGGAGTGAGGACCTTCTCAATATTGGAAAGTACATCGATCCATACTTTTTCCATAGAAAACATACTCGCGCCCGGGTAAGTTATAAACAGGTTTTTCAACAGATGTTGATAAAATTAAAAGATGAAATATATCAATATTTTGGAGAAAAAAATAAGGGTAAAAAACGGCATTATCTCAATCTATTCAAGAAGTTTGAACAGTACCAGAGAACCCCCTAATTTGCAAGGCTATTTTTTCCTGGTGAGGTAAAAATGAGCTTGACAAAGCGCAGTGGATGGGTTTAAAAATACCAGTTCGCATTACTTCTTTATCTTTGCCCAAAAAGGAGTTCGTTCATATGAAGAGAACATATCAGCCAAGCAACATTTCGCGCAAGAGAACCCATGGGTTTCTCGTCCGCATGTCGACCAAGAACGGCAGGCTCGTAATCAAGAGAAGACGTGCAAAGGGGCGCAAGAAATTGTCCGTGCAGATTGCCTGCAAGTAGGTGATGTGAATACCTCCTTTTCCCGCGGTGAAAGGATCAGGAAACGCCGCGATTATCTACTTCTAGCCGATTCCGGAAAAAAGATAAGCACGACCCATTTCATTGTCATCTGGCGGACAGGTGAATGCGGGCATGCAAGATTGGGAATCACTGTCAGCAGGAAGGTGGGTATCGCGGTGATACGGAACCGCGTAAAAAGGCGGATAAGGGAGTTTTTCAGGCTCCATAAGGAGCTTTTCTTCACCGCCGATTTCAACATCATCGGTAAACGGGGGGCCGAGAGGCTCTCCTACCATGGTATATGCCGAGAACTGGACAAGGCGTTAAGGTCTATTCGGAACCAGACATGTTCAAGCGGTTGCTGATCAATTTAATTGTTGTCTACCAGAAGATTGTTTCACCCTACCTGGGGAATGCCTGTCGTTTTTATCCCACCTGTTCGCATTATTCAAAGCAATCGTTGGAGCAATATGGCGTTGTAAAGGGCATTGCCCTTACCTGTGTGCGGTTGATGAAGTGCCATCCGTTTCACCCGGGAGGGTACGATCCCGTACCTTAGCCTCCAGGAGTCTACATGGAAAAACGTGCATTACTGGCTGTAGTACTATCACTTGGCTTTTTTTATGTTTATACGATGCTTTTTCCGGCGCCGGAGACCAAGAAGCCCGCTGTGCCTGTTCAGAGTGCCGCCACTACTGCCAAGGCGCAACAGGCTGTTTCAACGACCGCTGCCATGGCACCGGTTCAGGCGAATGCCAATGCGTCGCCGCCCAGGGACGTGCAAGTTGAAACTGATCTGTTTTCCATGGTCTTTTCAACGCAGGGCGCGGGAATAAAGAGCCTGGTCCTTAAAAAATACCATGAAACAGCCGACAGGGGCAGCAAGCTCGTTTCGCTGATATCTTCAGCAAATCCGGAGAAGTTCGCGCTGAGAATTTCAGCTCCCGGCCTGTCCCTTGATCAGTCTGCACTCTATGAAACTGGCGCCCGGTCCCTCAAGTTGTCTGGAGATGAAAAGAAGAAGCTTGATTTCGTTTGGAAATCTCCTCAGGGCGTTATCGTAACAAAATCTTTTGTTTTCACCGGAAACAAGTATGAAGTACGCCTCGAGAACAGGATTGACAACCGGAGTCCCGAAAAGCGCACCAGCAGCCTGAATTGCCTGTTGCCCCATCAGCCTGACGTGACTTCCAAGCAGGGAAGGTTCGAGGTCAACGCAGCAGTTACTCTCACAGACGGCAGCTTTACATCCAAGCCGGCCAAGGACCTGGTGGAAAAACCTGCCAGGTTCACACAGAACGTGGCGTGGAGCGGGTATGCTGACAAGTATTTCCTGAGTGCTGTGCTGGGTGAGGCTGGAAGCATAGCTTCTGTTGCCATGCAGAAAAGTCCGTCCGGAAATCTCGAAACTGCCGTTGCTTCAAAGGATTTCGAACTTCTGCCCGGTCAATCACAGGAAGTCGATTTCCGGATTTTCTTCGGTCCCAAGGATCTGGAAATCCTTAAGGCCGAAAATGCTGGCCTGGAGAAGGCCCTGGATCTGGGCTGGTTCTCCGCCATCGCCAATCCGCTGCTTAATGTCCTGAAGTATTTCTACAAGTACACTCACAATTACGGGATAGCCATAATCATCATAACGGTGATCATAAAACTTTTGTTTTTCCCTTTGACTCACAAGAGCTACAAGTCGATGAAGGACATGCAGAAGCTTCAGCCCAAGATGGCCGAGCTTAAGGAGAAATACAAGGACGATCGAGACGGCATGAACAGGGCCATGATGGATCTGTACAAGACCCACAAGGTGAACCCGCTGGGCGGCTGTCTTCCCATGGTTATCCAGATACCGGTTTTCTTCGCTCTTTACAAGGCTCTGATGTACTCCATCGAACTGCGCCATGCGCCTTTCATGTTATGGATAACCGATCTCTCTGCTAAAGATCCCTATTACGTGACCCCCATAATCATGGGGGCTACGATGTTCATTCAGCAGAAAATGACTCCGTCCACAATGGATCCGATGCAGGCCAAGATGATGATGGCCTTGCCCATAGTATTCACCTTCATGTTTTTGAATTTTCCTTCTGGGCTGGTTATTTACTGGCTGGTAAACAATATCCTGACCATCGCCCAACAGATGTACATCAACAGGATCACCGCCGAATAGGAACATTTACAGCCGCGGGAGAATAAATGTATCACAAGGACACTATCGCCGCTATCGCCACTCCAGTGGGGGAGGGCGGGATCGGAATAGTCAGGGTTAGTGGCGTGGGAGCAGGCGGGATAGCCTCACGCATATTTCGCGCACGTGGGAGCGGTGGCTTGGAAAGCCACCGCTTTTATTATGGCGAAATAGTTGATCCCGGAAGCGGATTGGTGCTGGACGAGGCAATGGTGGTCGTCATGCTGGCGCCCCGATCGTATACCCGGGAAGATGTCCTGGAAATTCAATGCCATGGCGGTTATCTGGTGGTGAGGAAAGTTCTTGAGCTGGTGTTGTCCCAGGGGGCCAGGCTTGCCGATCCGGGCGAATTCACGAAACGCGCCTTTCTGAACGGACGGATCGACCTGCTGCAGGCCGAGGCCGTGATTGAATTGATACGCAGCAAGACTGAGACTGCGCTATCATTAGCACAGCACCAGAGAGAAGGATTTCTGTCGAACAGGATAAATGCGGTACGGGATGGCATTTTCAAATCGCTTGCATTGATTGAGGCATATATAGATTTTCCTGAGGATGATATATTATTGCCTGACAATGATGAGATCAAATCGTCAGTACGCGGGAGCTTCGAAAGAATTGAGGAACTTCTCGAGGGGTTCAGGGAGGGACGTGTCATAAGGGAAGGAGTGTCCGTCCTTATCGCAGGAAAGCCGAATGTCGGAAAATCAAGCCTTTTGAACACTCTCCTCAGGGAAAAAAGGGCTATTGTTACTTCAGTTCCGGGAACTACTAGGGATATTATTGAAGAGGTTGTCAACATAAAAGGATTGCCTGTAACCCTTCTCGATACGGCCGGCATTAGGGAAACCGAGGACGAGGTCGAACAGGAAGGAATGCGGCTGACCCTGGAGAAGATCCCGCTTGCGGACATTGTGCTGGTCGTTGTTGACGGATCAAAACCGTTTGATGATGAGGATCGATTAATAATGGATGCGGTGTCCGGCTGCACGGTCATCCTTGTTTTGAACAAATCCGATCTGCAGCGAGTAGTCCAATTACCCGATGATCTGAGTGACTTGAAGGTCGTGAGCATTTCCGCGCGGGACGGTGAGGGGATCGACGAGTTGCGTGAAGCAATATTTTCCATGTTTGTTCGAGAGGGTATTATCGAGGGGCGTGACTACACCGTGCTTACGCAGGTAAGGCATCGTGATGCCCTGGCAAAGGCAAAAGTGCATATCGCTTCATTTCTTGACGGTTTCGGGCGCGGTGTCGGCCTCGAATTCTCTGCCCTTGACCTGAGGGATGCGTTGGGTGCTTTGGGTGAGATAACCGGTGAAACGACCCCGGACTCAATTCTTGATGAAATATTTTCCAGGTTCTGCATCGGCAAATAGTGACCGTTCCACGTGGAACATTGCTTCTGGATGGCTTGTTCACGGGCTTTGGGAAGCGATAAAATTATTTGTGCTGCAAATGCCTCATAGCCATGAGGCCGCTTTATCGGCCCCTTTGAAGGGCCCCTTTTGGCAGCGTTCCACAATTTGAAGGAATGAATTAACCGCACGGGACACTTGCAGGAATATTGAGGGCAGTTCAGTGGTAATTTACGACAAGCAGTACGACATAATCGTGGTCGGGGCGGGGCATGCAGGCTGTGAAGCCGCTCTTGCAGGAGCGCGCATGGGGTGCGCGACATTGCTCCTGTCAATCAACCTTGATGCTATAGCCCTCATGTCCTGCAATCCTGCCATTGGAGGCCTGGCCAAGGGTCACCTGGTACGGGAGATCGATGCCCTGGGCGGAGAAATGGGAAAGAACATCGACGAGACCGGAATACAGTTCAGGACCCTCAATACAAGAAAAGGTCCTGCTGTTCGAGCTTCCCGCGCCCAGGCCGACAAGCAGCTCTATAGGCTGCGCATGAAGCGGGTGCTGGAAAACCAGGAAAACCTTTCGATGAAGCAGGGGGAAGTGACCGCCCTGTACGTTGAAGAAGGCGTGGTCCTGGGAGTTGATACCCGCGTGGGCGTCAGGTTTATGGGTAAGACGGTAATCCTGACCACGGGAACTTTTCTTCGCGGTCTTATTCACGTCGGCCTTACCAGCTATGCGGGCGGACGGGCCGGCGATCTCCCGGCCGACAGCCTGTCCGCGTCACTCATCGCCCAAGGGTTCGATGTCGGACGATTGAAGACCGGAACTCCGGCCCGCCTGGACGGACGAACCATTGATTTCAGCAAGCTCGAGATACAGCACGGGGATGATCCGCCCGTGCCTTTCTCGTTTTCCACCGGGAAGATCGTTCGTCAGCAGCTGCCGTGCCACATAGCATACACGAACCAGAGGACCCATGACATCATCAGGGCAAATCTGGATCGTTCGCCGCTCTATGGGGGGCTGATAGAGGGTGTTGGCCCACGCTATTGCCCTTCCATAGAGGACAAGGTCGTCAGGTTTCCAGACAAGGAAAGGCACCAGACGTTTCTGGAACCGGAGGGGCTTGATACCGTTGAAATCTACCCCAGCGGGCTGTCCACCTCCTTGCCCATCGATGTCCAGTACGCCATGTACCGGTCGATTGAAGGGCTGGAGTCCGTGGAAGTGATGCGGCCTGCTTATGCCATCGAGTACGATTACGTCGATCCGATCCAGATCCGCTCCTCGCTGGAGACCAAGCTTGTGCGCAACCTTTTCCACGCGGGCCAGATCAACGGCACGTCAGGCTACGAGGAAGCGGCGGCACAGGGCATACTTGCGGGAATAAACGCAGCCCTTCGAACCAAGGGAAGGGATCCGCTCATTCTCGGGAGGGGGGAGGCCTACATAGGAGTGCTCATAGACGACCTGGTCACGCTTGGTACCAGGGAGCCCTATCGAATGTTTACTTCCAGGGCCGAATTCCGCCTGCTGCTCAGGGAGGATAACGCAGACCTGCGGTTGCGTGAGAAAGGATACGAAGTAGGCCTGGTGGGGGAGGAAGAGTACGCCCGTTTCCGCGAAAAACGAAATATGATCGCAGAGGAAATGAACAGGATTCGCGGTAAACGACTCATACCCTCCGAAACGGAGCGTTCATTTCTTGAAGAGTTCGGGCTTGCGGATCTGCATAACGGGATCAGCTATGAACAGTTGTTGCGCAGGAACGAATTCACCTACCACGAATTGATGCGGATTGATGGCCAGAGTGCGTGCCTGCCGGCGGAAGTGCGGGAGCAGGTTGAAATACAGGTCAAGTACCAGGGTTACATTAAAAGGCAGCTCGACCAGATTGAGCGCTCTTCGAAGCTGGAAAACAGCAGGATACCGGAAGATTTCGACTACGTGACACTTGCTGGACTCTCAAGCGAGGTGCGGGAAAAGCTTCTACGCTTCAGACCGGGTACCCTTGGACAGGCGTCGAGAATTCAAGGCGTTACCCCTGCAGCGGTTTCAATCCTTGCAATAGCGATCAGGGCGGGAAGGGCTCGATGACAACCGAGGCAGGCCAATTGCTGGTGAGATGCGCGGAAGAGCTTGGTCTGGCGCTGAACAGTCAGCAGCTGTCGTTCTTCATGACCCTGCTTTCAGAGCTCAAGAAATGGAACAACAAGGTCAATCTGACTTCCATCAGGGAAGATGAACAGATTGTCCTGAAACACTTCGTCGATTCACTGATGCTGACTCCGGCCGTCCATCCTCAGGGAAGTCTTCTCGATATCGGATCGGGCGGAGGATTCCCTGCGCTTCCCCTGAAAATAATGCTGCCGGCCCTGAAAGTCGTTTCGGTGGACGCAGTGGAAAAGAAGATCATGTTCCAGCGACAAATAGCGCGCATTCTTGGCCTGCAAGAGTTCAGTGCGCTTCATGCAAGAATTGAGCATCTTCCGGAGAACTACCACGGTTGCTTCGACTTTATAGTGACCCGCGCATTTTCAGATCTTCCGACCTTTGCGGCTTTGGGGCTTCCCTACCTGAAGCAGGATGGCCTTATGATTGCAATGAAAGGAAAGAAGGGGGGGGAAGAGGCAAAAGGCGCCGAGAATTTGATGGCGGAGCTTGGCATTCGAATCGTTTCCCGCACCTGCCAGAAACTTCCGGCTTCAGGAGATGACCGTTGCCTGGTCGTCATGTCTAAAATGTCCGCGAACCGGGAAGAAATACATTCCGTTTCCTGAATATAAGCGCATCACGTCCTTATCTGCCCTCAAATGGGTTTGCGGCAAAAAGGCAGGCCTACCCATCGGCGGGCAGCCGGAAGGTCCTTGTAGCTTGATTTTGGAATCCGGTATTTCGCCCGGCTTTGCTCATATTTTCATCGCTTAATGCGGCGTTACATGTCGGCTTCCGGCTGGGGCAACCCTTCCATGCCGGTCGGACACCAAAACGAGGATGCTCCTCCTTTTCAGGATTCCTTGGAATATATTGCAAGTTTTGGCGATTTGCTCGCAGGCTCTGAATGCTAAGGATTCAATGAGGCTTCACAGAATCATCCGGCAGCTTGTTGTGTTGTTGTTTGCATCATTAATATAATGATTGTTCGTCTGGAAACCCCGGATTGGAATAAACGCTGTTTCCAGGCCGGAATGAGACCGTCTCAGGATGGAAACTAGTTATCAAGGATATGATGATGGAATTCAGAGTCTATTACGAGGACACGGATGCAGGAGGGGTTGTATACCATGCCAGATACCTGGGCTTCCTGGAGCGCGGCAGAACGGAGTTCTTCAGACAGCAAGGAGTCTCGGTTGGAGAGCTTGCCGGCCGAGGATACGTTTTCCCGGTAATCAAACTTGAAATTGACTACCGGTCGCCTGCCGTGCTTGATGATCTGGTCCGTATCGAAACGGAAATCCTAGAAGCTGGAAAGACGACTTTCACGCTTGGACAGCAAGTGGTTCGCTCAATCGATGGAAAACTCCTGGCTGCTGCAAAGGTCACGTTGGTCTGCGTTGGACCTGGCATGAAGCCCAAGCGTCTGCCAGCAGAGTTGGCAGGCCTTATGAGCGACTGAAGTTCAAGCAGGGAGGGACCGCTTTGAATCACGAGGCGTTGCGCGCCGCCTGCTTCGAGGCCGCGCGTAAATCAATGGCTGACATACGTCCCACAGACGTGGCGAAAATCAAAAGGCTGGCAGAAATATTCTATCGGCATTCTCTGCACCAGGTCGGCCGCTTGAGGGATCAGGGGCATGATCCGCAGATTCTGGTCAGGGCCGTCGTTTATCTGGCACATACCCACGCAATTTCGCCCATGCATGACAGCACGGAGTGGTTCATGTTCATGCTTCGCGCGCTGCTGGAACTCGCCTGCCCTGAGGTGGAGCAGAACACGGACTCGATCTGTTTTCTGTCAGACCTGGAACACGGCATCAGAAACGCCCGCGAAATGCTGGGCAGGCAGTCAAATTGATTCCGCGCCTGACACACGGATTTAACGTGCTCGTGCCTGGCGCCCCGTTATGATAACGTTCGCTTTCCCGAAGGCTCAGTGGTGAAACCGGCCGGTCCTTCCTTTGTGAGAAGGCGATGGAGATTTGTGGCATTCGAAACATTTTTCGTCCTCGACTTTTTTCACCTCGAGTTTCGAAGCGGGCTTGTCCGAGGGAGGAAGGTTGTACTGCTCGGTCTGGAAATATTCCTTGTCCCTTTCATCGTGGAGCATGGGAGCCTTGTAAGCAACTGTCCAGTTGGCATTTATGGGAACACTATGGCACTGGTCGCATCCCCCTGGTGGCGGGATTGCCTTCCAGGAAGTAAGCATGGCACAACCGACAGCGGCAAAGACAGTCGTAAAGATTCCAGCGGCAATAAATTTTTTCATTCTCCACCTCATGATGATTAATTGGCTGGTGAAGCGGGAAGCCTGCTCACGATAGTGAAAGCATATCATAAATCGCGAGTGTGCGCCAATGCGCAAGCCCAAGACTTTTCTGCATGTGTTAGTATCCCTGTATCTCATGGAAAAACGTTTTTTGAAGATCTGCATAATAATGGGGCCGTATTCCGCCTCGTTGTAATCTGCCAGTTCTGCCGTTTTGCCTTGAGGGATTTCAACTGGCCCATGTGATAGTGGATGTCTCATCTGCAGACAAAGGAAACACTTGCGGCCGGCGAATTCCTGCCGCCCAGGACAGGCCTAATCCGCATTCCGTTGAAAAGGGGGTAAATTGTCTTGGAAACCAGAAACAGAGAGATTCTTTTTAAAGGACTCGTTGTCGGACTTGAACAATTCGAAGTCAAGATAGGCGCCAAGGGATGGCATGTATTTCAGATCGTTCGCCATCCGGGGGGTGTCGGCGTGCTCCCGCTCCATGACGATGGCACGGTTTCCCTGATCAGGCAGCTTCGACCTTCCGTCGATCGGTTTCTGCTGGAAATTCCCGCCGGACGCCTCGACCCGGGAGAAGACCCACTCCATTGCGGAATCAGAGAGCTTGGCGAAGAAACAGGGCTGGTGGCCGCAAACATGGAATCACTAGGTGTGGTACATACGTCGCCGGGAGTGTTCGATGAGCAGATACATCTTTATCTGGCAACCGGTCTGGTCCAAGGGCAGGCGGAACCGGAACACTACGAGGACATAGAAGTGGTTCGAATTCCCATGGCCGAAGCGCTGGCCATGGCAGTAGCCGGAGACATCACCGACAGCAAGACCATGGTCAGCCTGTTCCGGGCATATCATAGGGCGTGAGGACATGCCGAAGCAGTGAAGGAGCCCTGACGCAGGCGTTTGCGACGCCATTGCCTAACCCCTGGTTTCTTTTTCCGCGTCATGAGCATTTTACTCCTTCTAAAAAATTTTGCGATCTGATAATATATGAAAAATTGAATGCTTTGCTTGCACAGGGTGCAGCTGCATGCGCCCGGCTTAGCCAGTTAAAGTGGCAACTTGCTGGCAGCTGCCGGGAAATCAAGGGCAAGTCCGCGGGGGATGCCACATGCATGAACTTTCAATAACACAGGGTGTCGTAGATATCTGCGAGAGCAACGCCGGAGGCCGACGCATAACGACTGTCGTTCTTGAGATCGGCCGGTTGAGCGGGGTTATTCCGGAGGCTGTCGAGTTCTGCTTCGAAGCATGCACGCGAGGTACCCTTCTGGAAGGCGCCCGCCTGATAATCGAAAATATTCCGGCACGGGGAAAATGTGAGGATTGCTCCTGCGAATTTGACCTTGGGTCATACTATGAACCATGCCCGACCTGCGGAGGCTTCCGGGTGGCCATCCTCTCTGGCGAGGAATTGCGGGTAAAAGAACTGGAGGTAGACTGAAGACATGTGCACGACATGCGGTTGCAGTCCCGAAGACATGAATCACGAGCATGAACATCACCATGACGGGCATGATCACCATCATGATCATAGCCATTCCCATCACCATGACCATCCTGCAAAGGAGTCCCTTGCGGAAAAGACTATCGCGGTCGAGGCAGATATCCTTTCCAAGAACAACAGGATTGCGAGGGAAAACAGGAACATGTTTTTCAGGAAAGGGGTTTTCGTTCTCAACCTTGTGAGTTCGCCCGGCTCGGGGAAGACCACGATTCTTGAGAGGACCCTTGCGGACTTGAAGGACAAATACCGGTTTGCCGTCATCGAGGGCGACCAGCAGACCGATAATGATGCGGTCCGGATCTCCGCCACGGGCGTGCCGGTGCATCAGGTCAACACCGGCGCGGGATGCCACCTTGACGCGCACATGGTGTGTCATGCCGCTGAGGCATTCGATCTCGACGGCCTGGATGTACTCATGATCGAAAACGTCGGCAACCTGGTTTGCCCGGCCGCGTTCGACCTGGGAGAACATCACAAGGTGGTTGTCCTCAGCGTAACCGAAGGTGAGGACAAACCGCTCAAGTACCCTGCAATGTTCCACAATGCCGATGTGATGCTTCTCAACAAGGTCGACCTTCTGCCCCACGTGGATTTCGATGCCGGCAAGTGCAAGGAGATGGCTCGCCGCGTGAACCCCGATATCTTGATTTTCGACGTATCAAGCAAAACAGGTGAAGGTATGGAAGCCTGGTATTCATGGCTTGCCTCCGGGACCAGGAAGGGATGAAGTCCCACGCGGACCATCCGGAATGCTAAAAACGACTAGACGGCTAAAGGTTTCAATCGAGGGCATTGTCCAGGGAGTTGGTTTCCGTCCTTTCATATATCGGCTGGCAAAGGCCCATTCGATTTGCGGATGGGTGCGCAATACACCTGCAGGCGTATTGCTGGAGGCGCAGGGGGAGGCAGATGATGTTTCCGGGTTCCTTGCCGACATTCGCAGTAAAGCGCCTCCTCTTGCTGTGCTGAGTGCTGTCAGGGAAGAAGAGCTGCTCCCTGTCGAAGAAGGGGACGGCTTCGAAATCCTGGAAAGCACTGGCGGGTCAAGCAGCATCCAGATAGCCCCTGACTGCGATGTCTGTCCCGATTGTCTCCGCGAACTTTTCGACCCGGGAGACAGGCGCTACCTTTATCCCTTTATCAACTGCACGAATTGCGGTCCCCGTTATACCATCATTGAAGGTGTCCCTTACGACCGGCCGTTAACGACCATGGCCGAGTTTCCGCTCTGCCCCGAGTGCCGTGCAGAGTATGAAGAGCCGGCAAACCGCCGTTTCCATGCCCAGCCGGTCGCTTGCCCTGTTTGTGGCCCCAGGCTCCGGCTGGTCGACGGGGCGGGGCGTGAGGTGCCCGGCGACCCCCTGCAGGCTGCCGTCGCAATGTTGAAGCAGGGAAAAATCCTCGCCGTCAAGGGCCTGGGCGGCTACCACCTGGCAGTGGATGCATGTTCCGCGGAAGCTGTCATGGAACTCCGGCTGCGGAAAAAGCGTGATGAAAAACCCTTTGCCCTGATGTCCCCGGGGCTGGAAGAGGTTGACCGGTATGCAGTTTACGATGATACGGAGCAGCGGCTCCTTGAGGGGCCTGAGCATCCCATCGTCCTGCTCCGCAAAAGGGCCGGCAATCCCATTGCTTCCATGGTCGCGCCCCTGAACGGCTATTTCGGAGTGATGCTGCCCTACACGCCGCTCCATCATCTCCTGCTCAGGGGTAATTTCCTTGCACTGGTGATGACCAGTGGAAACCTCTCGGACGAGCCGATCGCCTATCTCGACGAAGAGGCGCGTGAGCGATTGACGGGTATTGCCGATTTTTACCTGCTGCATAACCGGAGGATTCATGTCCGCACCGATGATTCAGTGATCCGCGTCTTCCGTGGCAACCCCATATTCCTGCGCCGTTCCCGTGGGTATGTGCCGCGTGCCGTGGTTCTGCCTGCAGCTCAGAGGAGCGTGTTGGCAGTCGGAGCAGAACTTAAGGGTGCAGTATGCCTGACAAGGGCGGACCGGGCTTTCATGAGCCAGCATATCGGTGACCTGCAGAACGATGCGGTTCTTAAGTCCTTGGACGAGACCGTGCGTCACCTTCAACGGGTCCTGCAGATCAAGCCTGATATCGTCGCACATGATCTTCACCCCGACTACCTTTCAACGGTTTATGCCAGGGAGATTCCGGACCTGCCCAGGATCGGGGTTCAGCATCACCATGCCCACATGGCATCCTGCATGGCGGAAAACGGCCTGGAGGGGGATGTCATCGGCGTCATCTTCGACGGGACCGGTCTGGGACCGGACGGCACGATCTGGGGAGGGGAGTTCCTCCTTGGCGGATATGCCTCCTTCAAGCGATGGGGCCATTTCCGCCAGGTTCCCCTGCCGGGGGGAGACGCGGCGGTCAGGGAACCGTTCCGCATGGCGTTGTCGTATCTTTACTCGGCTTTCGGGGATGCCCTGTTCAGCCTTGACCTCCCCTTCATGGAAGAGATACCGGCCGGTGACCGGAAGCTTTTTCTCTCCATGCTGGAACGCCGGATAAATTCCCCGCTTACTTCCAGCTGCGGTCGCCTTTTTGATGCGGTTGCTGCGATAATCGGCCTGCGGAACAGGGTGACCTATGAGGGGCAGGCGGCCATCGAACTGGAGGCGCTTGCAGAGCAGGGCCAGGCAAGGGATCACTATCCTTTTACCCTCCTTGAAGGGGAAGGGGGCCTGCTGGTGGATTTCGCACCCATGGTCCGCGCCCTGGCGAACGATGTTGCCATCGGGGTGGGCGGCGCGGAAATGGCCAGGATGTTTCACAATACCGTTGCTTCGGCCATTGCGGAAGTTTGCGGCAGGATTCGTACCGAAACCGGCGCCGACAGGGTAGCCCTCTCTGGAGGCGTTTTCCAGAACAGGCTGCTCAGCGAGGGGGTATATGACCTCCTTGAAGCAAGCGGTTTCCGTGTATTTGTCCAGCGGCTTGTCCCCCCCAATGACGGCGGGCTGGCTCTCGGGCAGGCAATAATAGCAGGAAGGAGAGAATAACGAATGTGTCTTGCGGTTCCCATGCAGATTGTAAGTATAGAAGGCGACAACATGGTAGCGGAGATAGATGGAGTGCGCCGTGAAGCGAGCCTGATGATGCTGAATGAAAAAGTGGCCGTGGGTGATTTTGTACTGATTCATGCGGGCTTTGCCATCAGCAGGCTGGATGAGGAGGAGGCGCTCGAGACCCTCGACCTGATGCGGGAATGCCTTACCCTGGGACAGGATACGAGATGAATCGGGAGATCCTCGAAGAATTCCGCAACCGGGACATAGTAAGGGGTCTGGCCGAGCTCATTAACCGGCTGGCTGAACGCCACGACCGTCCAATGACTTTCATGGAGGTGTGCGGGACCCATACCATGGCCATTTACCAGTTCGGCATCAGGAGCATCCTGCCCCCGGGCGTGAGGCTCATTTCCGGGCCGGGCTGCCCGGTATGCGTCACGCCCATTGGCTACGTGGATAAGGCCGTTGCCTATGCAAGGCTTCCTGATACGATCATTGCCACGTTCGGCGACATGCTCAGAGTGCCGGGCTCTTCTTCGAGCCTGATGGAGGAACGTGCAAGGGGAGCGGACGTCAGGGTGGTCTATTCTCCGCTCGATGCCGTTTCCCTGGCCGACAGGAATCCCGGGAAACGGGTGATTTTTCTCGGAGTCGGTTTTGAGACCACTGCCCCCACGATCGCCGGGACCATACTCACCGCCCAGGCCAAGGGACTGACCAACCTGCTTGTGCTCGCCTCCCACAAGACCATACCGGTTCCCATGCGCATCCTTTCATCCGATCCCGACCTGGGAATAGACGGCTATCTCTGCCCTGCCCACGTGAGCGCAATCATAGGCGGCGATGCTTACCGCTTCCTTGCCGAGGAGGACGGCATACCCTGCGTGGTGACCGGGTTCGAACCTGCCGACATCCTGCAGGGTGTGGCAATGCTGATCAGGCAGATAGTCGAGCGGCGGACCGAGGTGGAGATACAGTACCGGCGCTTTGTCACGAGAGAGGGAAACAGCAGGGCCAAGGAGCTCATATCGCGGGTGTTCATCCCGTGTGATTCGGTATGGCGGGGACTGGGCGCCATTCCGGATAGCGGTCTCTCCATCAGGGAGGAATTTTCCCGTTTTGACGCGGAAAAGTCGCTGCCGGTCGTGGTGGAGGAATCCAGGGAACCGACGGGATGCCTGTGCGGTGAGGTTCTGAAGGGGAAAATTTCCCCGTCGGAATGCCCGCTGTTCGGCACTGCATGCACCCCCGAGGACCCGGTCGGCGCCTGCATGGTGTCGTCTGAGGGAAGCTGCGCGGCGGCGTACAAGTACGGACAATAGAAATGAGGATACCATGGATACAGATTTGATCCTGCTCGGGCACGGCAGCGGAGGACGACTGTCACACCAGCTGCTGGAAGAGCTCATTATCCCCACGCTGTCGGGAATTCCAACTGCCGGCCAGAATGATTCGGCGGTTCTGGAACACGACGGCCGGAGGCTTGCATTTACAACCGACTCCTACGTTGTTGACCCGATCTTTTTTCCAGGAGGCAACATAGGTGACCTGGCAGTGAACGGGACGGTTAATGATCTGGCCATGGTGGGTGCGGAACCGATTGCCATCAGCGTTGGGATTATCCTGGAAGAAGGTTTCAGCCGCAGCGAACTGAGAGCAATACTGGAGACCATGCGAAAGGCCGCCGATCTTGCCGGCGTATCGATTGTTGCCGGAGATACCAAGGTAGTCCCCCGGGGAAAGGCTGACCGGATCTTCATCAACACTTCAGGCATCGGAATTTTCCGCCACGATCTGCGAATCGGCGGAGCCAATGCGCGGGTCGGGGACAGGATTCTCATTAATGGCACTATCGGGGACCATGGGATCGCGGTGATGGCCAAAAGGGAGGGCCTGGAACTGGAAGCGGATATACGGAGCGATTGCGCCCCGCTCAACGGCATCGTTGCCGAACTTCTTGCAGAGGGTGAATCTATCCGCGTGTTGCGGGATCCGACCAGGGGGGGGGTTGCGACAACTCTGAAAGAAATAGCCATCCAGTCGGATGTAACCATTACCCTCGACGAAACGGCGTTGCCGCTCAAAGGCGCTGTCCGGGGGGTGTGCGCCGTCTTGGGGTTGGATCCGCTTTACGTGGCCAACGAAGGCAAGGTACTTGTCTTCGTTTCGCCGGATGCTGCTGAGCGCACACTGGCCAGGATGCGCATGCATCCCCTGGGAAAGGATGCCGCAATCATCGGTGAGGTGACTTCCGAGGGTGGCGGCAGGGTACGGATGGAGACAATCACCGGCGGCATGCGCACAGTTGAGATGCTCGCCGGTGAACAGCTCCCCCGGATATGCTGATTGAAGTGGGTGAGTGCGGAACCACCATATCATTCTGAAAGGAGGAAATGACATGGCTGTCTGGAAGTGCAAGACCTGCGGTTTTACCAAAGAAGGCCGCTGCAAGCCTCAAAAATGTCCCCAATGCCAGGAAAAGGGATCCTTTGAGAAAGAGTGACATATTCCACTTAAGCACGTAAAGAGAAAATCCTGAAAGCGTTTAGGCATGGGGAATGAATAGCCATGCCGGTATTCGTTTTCAGGATTTTTTTTCTCCGGGATTCATCCTGAAAGCTTATTTCCGCCTGATGTAATGACCTTTTTTTTCGGACTGGAATGCATTGAACGGATGTATTGCCTGCTTCGGAAAAAACATGTTATGTGGTAAAATTAATTCAAGTTTTCATCAAATTGTGCGATAAAATGGAAAAGCCTGTTTCAGGGCCTGGCTGGCACAGGTATCCTGTGAAAAGGACAATTCTCGAAAGCCGCAAGATCTCCGGTCGCCATTTGCGTGGGAGCAGAGAGTTGACGGCCCTCCGGAGCTGATCGTGGACTTCATGCCGTGCCAGGGCATTGCTGGAAAGGGAAAAGTGATGCCGGTTCAGACGAGTGCGGCGGAAATACGGCAGAGGATTCTTCTTCTGAAAGAAGTGCCGCCCCTGCCGTTGATCGCCCAAAAAATCCTCTGCATGTCGGTCGATTCCGATGTCGTCGAGCTTGCAGGCATGATAGAAAAGGCTCCCTGCATTGCGGCCCGGATTCTCGGAGTGGCCAACTCGGCTTATTTCGGATGGCCTGGCGGTGTAAGGAGCATCTATGATGCGATTTACAAGGTGCTCGGTATTAAGCTGGTCAAAAGTCTCGCCATCGGCATTGCCATAAGCGAGGTGTTCGACGTGAAAAAGTGCAGGGGTTTCAGGCCGGAGCAGTACTGGTTTTCCGCGATAGTGACCGCCCAGTTGTCCCAGGGATTCCTTCGCTCGGTTTTCAGCTCCCTGCGGGGAGACGTGGACAATGTCCATGTGAACGGGTTGCTGCACAATTTCGGACTGCCCGTGCTTGCTCACCTGTACCCCGACGAATTGTCCAAAGCCTTCCTGCCATCATCACCCGACGAGCAACAGAAAACGACCACTGAACGCATTAGGGCGATTCTGGGCATTGACCAGAACCATGCCGGAGGCTGGCTTGCGCGGAAATGGCACCTTCCGCGGGACATCGTCTGTGTAATGGAGAACCACAAGGACATTGCCTACCGGGGTGATTTCTGGCCTGTCGTGCTCCTTGTGGGGTACTGCGAACGTCAGGCGAAACGATTTTACCAGCTGAAAGGCATGATCCCCGAGCCGGAGATAGAGGCAGTGCTCGGTATTAATGAAGCAACTGTGGAAAAAATGGGCTACAGAATCGAATGCCAGATGGAGGATATTAATTCCATGGCGTCACTGATGGCCACGGGGGGGTAGGAATGGAGTCCCGTTTGTCCCAGGAGGCTTTCAGTGAATTGAATAAACGGATAGTCAGCCTGCTCGATTCGTTTTCGGCGCTGAGCGTCCTTAGCTCCATCGATGTCAGGAACCTGGACCTTGAGACCTTGCTCAATAAGGCTTTGCGGGGACTGATGGAGAACCTGGACATGGAGCGCTGTTCCGTTTTCATTCTCCATGAAGACCAGCTTGTAAATTGCGTCGGGCTTGATTGGAACGACCTTCTGGAAAATGGACGGGACCAGGCTCCGGGCGCAAGAGATACCGAATTGCTGAAAGCATCCATCGGTGAAGGCATCATGGGGCTGGCAGTGAAAACGGGGAAGCTGCAGCATAGCCATGACTGCTCGATCGACCCTCGCTACAAGGTTTTTCCCGGCCATGACATAGGTTCCCTTATCAGTGTGCCGATTTTCCAGTTGGGCGGTGATGTCCTCGGAGTACTCAACATTTCCCATTCCCTTCCCGGATTCTTCAATGAATGGCATGAACGCCTTCTGCAGGTATTCTGCAATTGTCTCGGCCAGATAATCGTCACGAACCGGCTTGTGACCCAGATGGACAGGGAAATAGAGAAAAGGACGGCTCAGGTGCGGCGTGCCCTTGAGGAGGCCAGGTCAGCCGAGCGGAATCTGCGGGAAAGTGAAAACCGGCTCAAGCTGGTCATGGAAGGAAGCAATGACGGCTTCTGGGACTGGTCACTCGTTTCAGGAGAGATAAAGCTCAGTTCAAGATGTGCCGATTTCCTGGGTTACACACCGGACGAGCTCGGCCGGCTCTTCAGCGAGGGCAGGCTCCTGATGCACAGCGATGATCGGCGTGAAGTAATGAAACTCATAGCGGAACATCTGCAGGACTTGGTCCCCCAGTACACGGCTGAGTATAGGATGATGTCCCGCGAAGGTGACTGGAAATGGCTCCTGGACCGCGGCAAGGTGGTAGAATGGGATTCCCTTGGAAGGCCGCTTCGTATTACCGGCACGACGAGTGATGTGACCAACCGGAAACTGTCCGAGGAAGAGAAGCAACACCTGGAAAACCAGCTGCATCATTCCCAGAAGATGGAGGCAATCGGACAGCTTGCGGGGGGGGTGGCACACGAGTTCAACAACATAATGACAGCCATTATAGGCTATGGCCATCTCCTGGTCATGAAAACAGATGAGGAAAGCCAGCTCAGGCATTTCGCTTCGCAGATACTCACATCCGCCGAGAGGGCAGCGGGTCTGACCAAGAGTCTCCTCACCTTCAGCCGCAAACAGGTCGCCAACCTGCACCACGTGAATGTGAACGAGACGATAGAAAAGATCGGCAAGCTCCTTTCCAGGCTGATCAGGGAAGATGTGGAATTCAAGACGGAACTCTGTTCAGACCCTCTCAACATACTGGCAGACGACGGCCAGGTCGAGCAGGTGCTGATGAATCTCGTTACCAACGCCCGGGATGCGCTGCCCCATGGGGGAAGGGTAACGATAAGCACAGGCACGGCTTTTCTGGACGCTGAATTCATTGGCGGTTTCGGCTACGGGAGCCCCGGCTCATATGCCCGAATATCCGTGCAGGACACCGGCCTGGGCATGGATGAATCCACCTTGGAGAAAATATTCGAGCCTTTCTTCACCACCAAGGAACCCGGGAAGGGGACAGGCCTGGGGCTGGCGATCGTCTACGGCATAATCAAGCAGATGAACGGTTTCATCACGGTTGAAAGCATTCCACGAAAGGGCACTGATTTCTCCATATATTTTCCGCTGATCAAGGCTGAGAGGGAGAAATCCGAAAGCGTCTCCTTCCCCCTGCTGAAAAAAGGCAAAGAAACAATCCTCATTGCGGAGGACGATGACGATGTGAGGCGGCTGGACCGCGAGCTGCTGGAGGAATGCGGATACTCAGTGATCGAGGCTGCGGACGGCAAAGAGGCCCTGGAACTTTTTCTTAAGCACCGGCATGAAATAGACATGGTGATCTTCGATGTGATAATGCCCAAGATGAACGGCCGGCAGGTTTTCGAAGAAATCAGCCGCGTTCAGCCAGGAATAAAAGTACTCTTCATAAGCGGTTATACCGGCGACATCCTGAATGCCAAATGCGGCATAGACAAGGAATTCGATTTCCTCCCGAAACCGCTTCCCCCGGAAGAGTTGCTGACCAGGGTACGGGAAATCCTCGACCGTTGACCTGGTTGGACCATTACCATCACGCCCTGTTGAAGATTTTCCGGGCAGGCGGTATCAATCTGCCGCAGGCCGATCCAGATCAAGGAAATGGGCCAGCCTGTCGAATGAAGCGTTGATTACCTGCTCCTCTCTTATTCCAGCCTTGAGGATCATTGCCAGCGCTTCGTCGAAAACTCCGACCCCCTGTGCGATGTGCGCATCGCTGCCAATTGCAACCAATGCATCTGTCCCGGCAATGAGTTCGGCAAGAGCCTCGCAGTTGGGCCTGCTTCCCTTTCTGCTCAGTGACAGGGATGAATTATTAATTTCGATAGCCGTCCCCGTCGCAGAAGCTCCGCGTACCAGGTCGCCGAATGAAACCGGGAATGAAGGGTTCCCGGAGTGGGCCACAGCCTTGACATGACTGTTTTCCATGGCCCTGAGAACTGCGTCGGTATTCTCCGAAATCCCCCTGTTGTCAAAACCGCATCCCTCGTGAAAACCTACCAGGACGAAATCCAGCCTGGCAAGGTACGATTCGGGAATATCGAGAGATCCGTCACTTCCGATGATATTGGCTTCGGCGCCGCGAAGTATCCTGACACCGCAGATTTCGGACGGAATGAAACGCATGGCGCCGAAGTGATAGAGGTGGGGCCCGCCCGGCAGGGCCGGACCGTGGTCGGTCATGGCAACGGCTTCAAGGCCCATGCGGCTGGCAGCCGAAGCGATCTCGTTGATGGTGGAATAGGCATGGCCCGAGGCAACCGTGTGGACGTGAAGGTCGGCAATGATTTTCATGCTCACACTATTCCATGGCGAAAAGCAAAAGTCAATGACGGGTCCGGTCGCACGCATGCCAAGATACGGATTCGACTTGCAAAAGATTAATTTTGCAACTATTACTAGTTTCAATCCGGAAAGGGCGCTTTTGATTCGGCCGTTGGCCTCACCCTGACGGGCAGGCCTTGCTGTCCAATCCGGTGAGGCCGGATTGTCCGCCCTGGCGTTGTCAACCTGTGGGCTTGCTTGTGCGACGTACTAACTGTATGCCTCCGCGCAACCCCTTGGTTTCCTAGCCAGGACAAAAAATCCCCTCTTTCCGTTCTGGAAACAATTTATGTTTGTCATGAGGTTTTTATGAACACGAATAATGGAGGGTGAAATGAAATTTCATACGACAACGCAGGATCCGCTTCTGTATCCCTGCCCGGTTCTCGTATTTTGCTGTTTCGAAGGAAAACCCGATGACCCGTGCCTGGCAGGTTTGGACAAGCTGCTGGATGGAGCGGTTGCAGGCCTGTTTCAGGGCAAGGAATTCACCGGCGCCCTCAACAGCACAAAAGTCATCCATACTTTCGGCAGGATTGCTGCGCAACGTGTTCTCCTGGTAGGGCTCGGCAAGGAAGGTGACTTTATCCCGGACAGGATGAGACAAGCCGCCGGGACTGCAGCCAGGGTTCTTCGCACTTCTTCACAGCATTCCGTGGCTTTTTTCATGTTGAACCGGACCGATCTGCTGCTGCATGCCGCGGAGGGCTATGCCCTCGGTGATTATACATTTGAACAGTACAAATCGGAACCGGAGAAGCTGGAAAGAGTGGAAACGGTCACTTTCATAATGCCTGATGGCGCGGATATGGGCGAGGCCGAATGCGTGCTTGCGGATACCAGGCGAATCTGTGAAGCGGTCAGATTTACCCGTGACCTGGTGTCACAGCCGGGAAATGTGGCCACTCCGGCTTATCTGGCGGAGAGAGCCGCTGAGATGGCCGCCCGATTCGGGGTCAATTGTCAAGCCTGGGATCGGGACGAAATAGAGCGACGCGGCATGCATGCCCTGCTGGCAGTGGCGCGCGGTTCCCGCCAGCAGCCGCGCTTCATCACCCTCGACTATCGGGGGGCGGATGAAAAATCGAAACCACTGGTTCTGGTGGGCAAGGGCATAACGTTTGACTCCGGCGGGATTTCACTGAAACCGAGGGAGGGCATGGAACGAATGAAGGACGACATGGCCGGTGCAGCGACGGTCATGGGAATTGTCATGGCCGCTGCCTCTCTCAAGCTGCCGCTGAACATCATGGGCCTTATCCCGGCCGCAGAGAACCTGCCCGGGGGAAATGCGAGCAAACCGGGAGACGTGATACGCTCCATGTCGGGCAAGACCGTGGAGATCATCAATACTGATGCCGAAGGAAGGCTTGTGCTGTGCGACGCACTTCATCATGCGCTGAGCTTCAGGCCGTCGGCAGTCATTGATCTTGCCACTCTTACCGGAGCCTGCGTGGTTGCGCTCGGCAATCTGGCAACCGGAATGCTCGGAACCGACGAAGTACTCAAAAGGGCGCTCAGGAAGGCTGGCGAGGCCACGGGCGAAAGGGTCTGGGAACTTCCGCTCTGGGAAGAGTACGGCGAGGTCATGAAAAGTGATATAGCGGACCTGAAAAATTCCGGCGGTCCTTTTGCCGGCACAATCACCGCGGCATGGTTCCTGAAAAACTTTACTGGTTCCGCGAAATGGGTGCACCTTGATATAGCAGGCACTGCCTGGGAGGAAAAAGGTCGGCATTACTTGCCGAAAGGCGCTACGGGAATAGGAGTGAGACTCCTCATCCACTATCTCCGGGGGCTCTGTTGAAAGGGGGAGACAGGTTGTTGAAAAACAACGGCCGACGGAGGTCTGCGGTTTTTAGCGGCGCTCATTTCTTCGCCTGTTCAAGTGATATGTCGCGGGTGCCGTGCTCGGAGAATCCTGCATACGGTCTGTACCATGACGTTTTTCAACAGTCGACTCAAGAGGAACTGGGTAGATGACCGGCTGGTTTGCCTGTGCCCTGGCAGCGCTTTTGCTCATGGGGGCACAACGGTTTCTGTACAAGGTCGCTGCCGAACGTTCATGCGACACGGTTTTGACGACCCTCTCTTTCATGGCAACGGTGACTGCCATAAGCGCTGCGGCGTTCTTCGCCGGCAGTGCCGAAGTAAAGGATCTGCGGGCCCTGCTGCTGGTAGGGCTCGTCAACAGCCTGGCGTTCCTTGCGGCAACCGTTACCCACATCGAAGCGCTGAAAAGACTCCCTGCAGCCATAGCCTATCCGCTCATAAGGATGGATGCGGTCCTGGTGGTCGTTATCTCCACTGTCTTTTTTCACGAAAGCATGCTCGACAGGCAGGCGCTCGGGATCTTTATCGCAGTATTGGCTGCCGTACTGGTTGCATATGACCGCAACCGTTTCCAGACGCCCACCGCTCCATCCCATGGAGGTTTTCTGTTCATTGCCATGGCTGTCGTCGCCGGGACAGCTGCAGCCGTGTCGAGCCGCTTTGCCGTGCTTTATACCGACAAGACCGCTTTCATAGCCGTGTCATACGCTTTGTCCACTATCTTTGCTTTTATAATGGGAAGAGGCGCCATAATCCACAATGCGTCGGCAAGGTTTCGATCTTCCGTGTCCATTGGCGTTTCCATGGGGATTCTGAATGTTGCCGGTTACTATGCCTACCTGGAGGGATTGTCCCGTGGCCCTCTTTCACTGGTCACTGTAATTACGGGAATGCATTTCGTGGTAGCGGTAGTCTTTTCAGTGCTCATATATCGTGAGCGGCTGTCACCGGTATGTTTCGCCGGCATGGTCCTCGCCGCAATATCTCTTTTCCTGATCAGGGTCTGAGGCATTCTTTTTCAAGCCGCAGCTTTGCATCATGGGAGGGAGGGGGGGCCGGTGATACGAAACACGGGTCCCCCCTCCTTGTGCAGCCTGCTGCTGTTGCGGCAGCTTTAAAAGGAAGGGAGGCGATGTCACGGACGCTACCTAACCTTCATTCTGCCAGCCAGGTACGGCGGCGTCCTGTTGTCGGCCTCAATCATGGATGGGTCCCCGGTTTGGGGTTCTGGTCGAGAGTGGAAGCGGGCTGCTCCACGCTCTGCGGCTCCTTTTTCACTTCGTTGCCCGGGTCGGATAGCGAAGGCTGGTCAATTTTGCGTATGCCTTTATTGTCTATTTTCACCTTGTCGCCGACTCGGGCGTTTTCCACGTATTTTGCAGCCAGTATGAATTCCTTGCTGCTGTCGCCTGTTGACTGGAGCGTCACGTTACCGCTTTCAATCCTGGTGACTACGGCTTCATCACCCAGGGCGGAATATGCGGCTTTGACAGGATCGGTCAGCTCGGTTGACCAACTGTTGACAGCGTAACCGATAAAAAGGGTGAGGCAGAGAGCGGCGATAACATTCTTGGATAATCTCATATCGTACCTCCTTGAGAATGGTGAAACTTCCCGGATTGTTGTGAATGCCGGGAGCACGGCTGCGGCCGGCGTCCGCGGTTGGGAACCTGTGAATCACCTCCATTTCCTCTGAGATGCGGCAACTTTCGTCGACGCCATGCCAAGGCGCCTTTTTGCTTAGCAATTATTAACAGATCGGGATTTGCAGAACAATCCGCCGGACGGTTATTTTTTTTATCGATGAACGAGTGACTTGCCCGGGACAATGATGGGGTGTCATGCGCCCGGCTTCCCGACATTGTTTCCACTGCTGGCTCAGGTGATCGGCAGCCGGTTTTCCTTGTTGGCGATACTGTTCTGCCGGGTGATTATGGAAAAGAATCGAGGTTGCTGAAGAATCTGGAGAAGGATTGGGTCCTGTCCGCAATTCCAGCAATGCCTTACTACTGATGGCAAAATTAGCGTCACTCTTATGGGCTAAAATATGCGCCTTACTCTGCACATCCTTATAATCGGCAAAAATTTCCGATTTGCACGGCACTGATTTCTTGTTAGAAAATAGTTGAGGGATGAAATGCTGAAAACGCATCTAAACGGAGGCTTGCCATGGACGAGAGGCTGCGAAGAGTTAGGCTGAGCCTGGAAGGGCTTTCGCTGGGCGACGCATTCGGAGAGCTGTTCTTTTTCATTCCGGCAGAATCTGCCACGATAGAAGATCTTCCCCTCTCCAATTGGCGTTGGACTGACGACACGCACATGGCGCTGTCCATAGTGGAGGTTCTCGGTCTGCATGGCCGGATCGACCAGGATGCCTTGGCTGGTGCTTTTGCCCGACGTTACATGGAGGAACCGAATCGCGGATACGGGGGTGGCGCACGGCGGCTGCTGGCCCAGGTCGCCACCGGATCGGACTGGCGGGTGGTCTCTCCCAAGCTGTTCGGAATGGGTTCGTGCGGGAACGGAGCTGCCATGCGTGTCGCCCCGCTCGGCGCTTATTTTGCCGACGACCCTGAGCGGGCTGCCCATGAAGCGCGTCTCTCCGCCATGGTCACGCATGCCCATCCCGAGGGACAGGCCGGGGCGATCGGGGTAGCTGTTGCCGCGGTTTTAGCCGTTGTCGACCCCAATTTGTCCGGAACAGCTTTCATTGAGGCCGTTATTCGCCTGGTGCCTGAAGGCCTGACCCGGGAACGGCTCCGGATTTCCCTCGACATTCCTGCCGGCGAGATTTCGCAAGCGGTGCGTCTCCTGGGCTCAGGCAGCCAGGTAACGGCCCAGGACACCGTCCCTTTTTGCGTCTGGACAGCGGCCCACAACCTGGATTCCTATGAATCCGCTCTCTGGGCTACTGTAAAAGGGCATGGAGACTGCGATACAACCAGCGCTATTGTCGGCGGAATTGTGGCGTTGTCAGCACAAAGGTTGCCCATGGATTGGCTGGCGCGGCGCGAGCCGCTGCCGGAACTGGCCTGTTTATCGGAAAAGCAGCACGCCTGCGCAGAAAGAACCTGAAAGATGAAACTTACCCTTTCCATTGCCCAGATGAATGTCGCATCGGGACTGCTGGAGGAGAACCTGCTCAAGGCGGAAGCCCTGGTTGCCGAAGCCTCGGCCAGGGGGAGCGACCTGGTATGTTTCCCGGAGATGTGGACCACCGGCTTTCACTGGGAAACCATAGGGCAAATGGCTGGAAAGCATGGGGGCATAATCAGCGGGGTGGCTGACCTGGCACGGCGTCGCCGCATTTGGATCAACGGCTCAATGCCTGCCCTCGATGATGATGGCAATATTGCCAATACGTCACTGCTGGTTTCACCGGAAGGAGATGTGACGGCGGTGTATCGCAAGATCCACCTGTTCAGCCAGATGGGTGAGTGCAACCATATCGCGGCGGGGAACTCGCCGGTTGTGGCGGATACGCCATGGGGGCCGACGGGGCTGGCCGTCTGTTACGATATCCGCTTTCCGGAACTGTTCAGAACTTATGCGCTCAGAGGCGCATGCATCACGATCTGTTCCGCAGCGTTTCCCCATCCCCGCCTGGAGCACTGGAGGATACTCATCCGGGCACGGGCCATAGAAAACCAGATGTATTTCATTGCCGTGAACCGGGCAGGCAGTGAAGACCTGGGGACCGAAGGCTCGGTGAATTACTTCGGCCATTCGACGATCGTGGACCCTTGGGGAGACACTGTTGCTGAAGCTCCTGAGGAAGAAATGCTTTTGACTGCGGAAATCGAAATGGATCTGGTTTCCGAAGTCAGGTCGGGCATGAAGGTATTGGACGACCGACGTCCCGAGCTCTATGACCTGTAGAGACTTTTTTTCACAGCACAGGCTGTTACCGCTTGCCATTATCGCGTTCTGATGATATGCAGGAAGAGTGATGGCAAATGACGGATTTTCCATGAGACATCAGGGCGTTAGAGTCCCATGAGGTAGCCGATGAAAAAACGCTTGCTGCTTATCTCCCCCCTTGGCGACCGGAGCCTCCTTGGAAGCGACTTCTACTTTCGCCTCCCTTCACTCGGCCTTCTCAAACTCGCTTCTTTGACACCTCCCGACTGGGAAGTCAACATCGTCGACGAAAAGGTGGAACCGCTGGATTTCTCCAGCGATGCCGACTTGGTGGGAATCACCGCCATGACGCCGGTGGCGAAGCGTGCGTATGAAATTGCCGATCGTTTCAGAAGCCGGGGCATTCCGGTAGTGATGGGCGGCATGCATGTCTCCAAGCTGCCGGAGGAGGCCCTGCAGCATTGCGACAGCGTGGTAGTGGGAGAGGCCGAGGACCTGTGGGATGTTCTGCTTGCCGACCTTGGACGCGGGCAGATGAAGAGCATCTATCGGCATGAGGGCGGTTTTCCCTGCCTCGACCGCAGGCCGCTTCCGGATTGGGACCTCTACCGGGGCAAGGGGTACCTTCCGGTCCACTTCGTCGAGACCACCCGCGGGTGCCCGTTCAATTGCGAGTTCTGTTCGGTGACCAGCTCTTTCGGCGGGAAGTTCCGCAACCGTCCCGTTGACGATGTTGAAGAAGAGATCAGGGCGATGAAGCCTTTTCCCGGCAGGTTCACCTGGCAGAACCTGGTCTTCTTCAACGATGACAACATAATCAGCAGCAGGAGCCACGCCCGCGAACTTCTGACCCGGATGATCCCGTACCGTCTCGACTGGCTCGGCCAGACCTCGGTGGACATGGCCCAGGATGACGAAATGCTCGCCCTGTGCAGGAAGAGCGGTTGCATGGGGTTGCTGGTGGGTTTCGAGTCCCTGTCGGCGGAGACACTCAAATCCGTGAACAAGGGGGTCAACAAGCCGCAGCAGTACCTGGACGTGGTCAAGCGGATGCATGACCACGGCATCGGTGTCAAAGGCTCCTTTATCTTCGGCTTCGACACCGACGACGAGGGGGTGTTCGAGCGGACGGTGGAGTTCGCGCAGAAAGCGAAGGTCGATGTGGTCTACTACTCGATCCTCACCCCCTATCCGGGAACTGTCCTCTACCGCCAGATGGTAGCTGAAGGGCGGATAATAGACCATGACTGGAACCACTACAACACGCACAACGTCGTCTTCCGGCCGAAGAACATGACCCCGGAGCGGTTGCTGGATGGCTATTGGTCAGCCTTGAAGGAAAGTTTTTCCTATTCTTCCATATTCAAGAGGATGTGGGGGAACGGCACCAGGTACAATTTCTTCTTCCCGATGAATTTCGGCTACCGGCAGTCCATCGCCAAGGCTTCACCGTCCGCCCGGGCTTGAAATAACCGCAGGGATTGTTGCGGTGAGGTTCCGCGGACCGTGGCGCCTGAACCTTCGCACGAAAAGGAGATGAACACATGTTTTGCAGAAACTGTGGTAAAGAGATCGATCCCCAGGCAGTCGTCTGCCCGTCGTGTGGTGTCCCGCCCATGCTGGAAAAGAAGTTCTGCCAGAACTGCGGCGAAGCAACCCAGCCGAACCAGGCGATGTGCATCAAGTGCGGTGTGGCGCTCATGGTGAAGCCTCAGGCAACGGAAACGAAGAACAAAGTTGCTGCCGGGCTGCTGGGGATTTTCCTCGGATGCTTCGGAATCCACAAGTTCTACCTGGGTTACAACAAGGAAGCCATAATAATGCTGGTCATTTCGCTCGGTGCGGGCCTCATTACCTGTGGTGCGGCCACAGGCGTGATGTCGATTATCGGCTTGATCGAAGGCATCATCTATCTGACCAAACCCGACGAGGAATTCGAGCAGGTTTACGTCCAGGGGCACAAGGGATGGTTCTGATGCCTGCCAATCACTTAGGTGTTTTTTCAATGGCGCGGGAGGTATCATGAGACCCTGCCGTGAATGCAGACGCGAGGTTTCCGAAGAGGCCTTCACCTGCCCCCAGTGCGGGGCACCGTACCCGGCGCGGGAGAAATGGGATGGCTGGGGGTTCGAGTACAAATCCGAATCGACCCTTTTGGGCCTTCCGCTGCTGCACATTTCCTTCAAGTACCGTCCCAACAGGGTTCCGGTCGTTGCCAAGGGCGTGATTGCCATCGGCCAGTTCGCCTGCGGCATCGTCACCATTTCCCAGTTCGGCATCGGCCTCATAAGCGTCTGCCAGTTCACGATCGCCGGATTTGCCCTGGCGCAGTTCGCCGCGGCATATTCGCTGGTTGCCCAGTTCGGGGTCTATCTCAAAGAAGGGCACGGACAACTGGTGATCAGTCTCGAAAGGATTCTTGAACTGCTGACGGGAAGCTGAGACTTCCTTGTCAGATTCGGGTGTAAAAGAGGGACATCGTGAGGAACGGTGCCCCTCTTTTCCGTCATGAACGGGGCATCGTTACCCAATGTTCACCAGGAAGAAGAATGATTGAAACATCCGCTTATACCGAAAACTCGGGTATACTAGTATCGGGCAGCGCGATTGTCCCTGAAGTGGAAATTGTCTTCATGGAGAAATTGCGGAAATGAGTATTGTCGTGGCAGGAGAAATGGCTATGGCATTTCCCTATTGCCCGGGAGTGAAGTCCATGAGAATTATTCTGATAGCGCTGATACTTGGTCTGGCGGGCTGCGCCCGGATTCCCGATGGCGTCACGGCAGTAAAGGGCTTCGATGTGCAACGCTATCTGGGTACCTGGTATGAGATCGCCAGACTCGACCACTCTTTTGAAAGAGGACTGGAGAACGTCACGGCAACTTACAGTCTCGGCAAGGATGGCAGCCTGCGAGTCGTGAACCGGGGGTTCGATCCGGAGCTCAAACGGTGGAAGGAAGCGGTGGGAAAGGCGTATTTTGTTTCCGGGACAGATGTGGGCCGACTCAAGGTTTCTTTTTTCGGCCCGTTTTACAGCGGCTACAACATAATCGGGATCGACGGGCAAAAATATTCATACGTGCTCATTTGCGGCAACAGCAGGGACTACCTGTGGATTCTGGCCAGGCAGCCGGAGCTTCCGCGAACCGTCACTGATTCCCTCGTTCAGAAAGCCAAAAGTCTTGGCTTTGACACCGGTGCGTTGATGTTTGTCCATCAGAAAAACATGGTTGGCCATGCGAATCCGGGAGATGATTGATTGCCGCGCGTTGTGTTTGCTGCAGAAAATCGAGCGTGATCCTCAAAGTGAATATGGCGGGCAGTGCGCAGGGATTCCTGTGACCGCCGACTTGAATTTCGCCATCATGTTCCCTTCACTCAATCCTTAACGGGACCTTTCCGCATGATTTCGGTTTTTGCAATGGCCCGAACATTGCAGCAATGACAGCAGTTCGGTTGGCGACCGGATACGAACCGGGCTGAGAGGCTGTTTTTCATTACAGCGCTCCGAAACAGTGCCAACTTTTGGAGAGCCTGGTGACATTTACTGCACATTTCCACTGCTGCCGACATATTAAATGGAAAAAAGGGGGGAAGCGCCATGATGGTTGGAATCGTTTTTCTGGTAATTGTCGTTGCAATACTTTTTCTGCTCGTATCCGCCTATAACCGTCTGATTTCACTCAAAGGACAGACGGACAATGCATGGAAGCAAATCGATGTCCAGCTGAAGCGCCGCCACGACCTGATTCCGAACCTGATAAACGCAGCCAAGGGGGCCATGCAGTTCGAACGGGAAACACTGGAAGCTGTAGTCGCGGCGCGGAATTCGGCTGTGAATGCCTGCGCTTCCGCAACGCCGGCCACGGCGGGCCAGGTTGCTGCCGCAGAGGGGGTTCTTTCCGCGGCCCTCACCCGTTTCATGGCAGTTGTGGAAGCCTATCCCGATCTCAAGGCAACGGGTAACATCGGACAGTTGCAGGAGGAACTCGCCTCCACCGAAAACAAGGTGGCGTTTGCACGGCAGGCCTACAACGATACTGCAACCATTTATAACGTGACCCAGCGCCAGTTTCCTACCGTGCTGATGGCCGGCATGGCCGGCGCCGCACCGGCCCAACTGTGGGAGATCACCGACGAGGCGGACCGCGCCGTGCCGGTGGTCGATCTTTCCATGAAGTGATCCCGGCCGGAGAAAAGCCATGGCCACATTTTTCGATCTGCAGGAAAAGAACCGGAAGAAGACCAGGCTCATCGTGGTCTGTTTCGTCCTCTTCTTGATCTGGCTGGGTCTGGGGCTTGACCTTGCCCTTTACTACTGGAGCGGCGGCAACGTCCGGACCGGCAGTTACGGCTATCGTTACCGCCATCATTACACTTCATCAGCACCTTCAACATCCCCGGTGAAGAAAGAGAAGCATTTCCGTCCCATCTTCACACTGATAGTGGGCATGGCCGGGGTCGGACTTGCCTGGTGGAGCATGTCCAATGCCGCCGGCACAGTGCTGGGGGCCATGCTGGCGCGGCCGGCTGACCGGAACCGCTCGCCCGGGGAGCAAACCCTGCTCAACGTCGTGGAGGAGATGTGCATCGCTTCCTCGATGACCATGCCGAAAGTCTGGATCATTCCCGATCCCGATCCCAACGCCCTGGCAGTCGGACTGAAAGAAGGCGACTATCACATCGCGGTTACCGAAGGGCTGCTGCGGGTCCTCAACCGGGATGAAATCCAGGGGGTGGTGGCCCATGAGATCGCCCACCTGAAAAACCAGGATACCAGGCTCATGACTGCCCTGGCGGTGCTGGTCGGGCTGGCTGCACTCATTTCAGAGTTCGTCGGCCGCTCGCGGTTGCTCGGCATCGGTTCGAGCGGCGGGGGGGAGAGTGACGACAGGAAAATCGGGGGAATCATCTTCGCCCTGTGGCTGGTTTCGGTTATTCTTGCCCCCTTTGTCACCCAGTTGATGGCGCTCATGGTCAGCCGGGAACGGGAATACCTGGCGGATGCCTCGGCTGCCCAGTTCACCCGCAACCCCGAAGCCCTGGCCCAGGCCCTGGAAAAAATCGCTGCAGCGGTTTCACCGACTGCCCTGGTCAAACCGGCTAGCGCTCATCTCTGCATAGCTTCCCCCACGGCCGCAGATGTGGGGTCTGATGCCGGGACAAGCTGGTTTGCCACCCACCCGCCCATGAGGATGCGTATCCACCGGCTCATGACCATCGGCAGAACGCTCCAGGAGCGGGAGGCACGGGTTTGAAACACCCTGAAATATCCTTTGGAGCACTGCAGGATCCGCGAGGATCGGAATTGCCATGAGAACTGCAGACCGGATACGCGCCAGTATCGCCCGCGAGGCTGCCCGCATAATGTACGAGGAAGGAGTTAAGGAATACCGGGATGCCAAGCGGAAGGCCGCCAAGGCATTCGGGCCGGAGAAGGCCCTTTCCCTCGGTTCCCATCTACCCTCCAATGCCGAGATCCACCGGGAGCTGAGCCTTTTGATCTGCATGCACGAGGGTGAGGCGCAACCGGAGCGTTTGCTGCGCATGAGAGAGTTGGCCCTTTCCCTGCTGGAACTGTTCGAGCAGTTCCGACCGTTCCTGGTGGGTTCGGTTCTCACCGGCACGGTCACAGAGCGGAGCGATATCGATATCCACCTGTTTGCCGATGCACCGGAAGATGTGGAGATGTTCCTTGAGGAACGGGGTATTCCCTATGATCCGGAAACGGTTTCCATCCGCTATGGGAGCGAGTTCCGCGAGTATTATCACCTCTACCTGGAGCAGAACGGGCTGGTGATCGACTGCACGGTCTACCATACGTCCGAGCGCCACCGCCGCCCGGTGAGCAGCATCACCGGACGGCCGATGGAGCGGGCGGATGCCAGACGGTTGCGGGAATTGCTGGCTGGGGACGAATCTCCATCCCGCGAATGAGAAAACCTTCCCCTAGTTGGAAAAGATCTCCTTGAAAAAGGATTTCATGGCCTCCCACGAGCGCCGGTCGGCTTTTTCGTTGTAGGCGGCGCCTTTAGCCGGGTCATTGCCGGCCTCGGGATTGGTGAAACTGTGGACCGCGCCCCCGTAGAAGACCATCTGCCAGTCAACGTGGCCTTTCCTCATCTCATCCTGGAAGCCGGCAACCTGTGCCGGCGGCACGAAGGGGTCGTCGGCGCCGTGGAGAGCAAGTACCCTGGCCCTGATCCTGGAGGCGTCATCGGGAAAAGGCGTGTCCAAGCCCCCGTGGAAACTTACCACGCCCTGCAGGTCGGCGCCGCTCCTGGCCAGTTCAAGCACCGTTGTCCCGCCAAAACAGTAGCCGATAGCGGCAATGCGGGAGCGGTCGACCATGGGGTGACCCGACAGCTGATCCATGCCCGCCCGCGCCCTCAAGCGCAAAAGGCTCCGGTCGGCTTTGTATTTCCCCGCCTCCCTGCTCGCGGCCTCCGGAGTTGGCGGCCTGATTCCCTTGCCGTAGATGTCGGCGCCAAATGCAACGTACCCAAGGCGTGCGAGCTGTTCCACCCTCTTTTTCACATAATTTCCGAGGCCGGTCCATTCGTGCACCACGAGCACACCGGGCCGCTTTCCCTTGACCGCATCGTCCCAGGCGAGAAAACCTTCAAGAATCGCGTTTCCCTGACGGTATTCCACGGTCTTTGTTACCAGTTCCGCCTCCGCTGCCAATGCAGTGCCGACAAGGGTCAGCATAAGGAAAAGGGTTGTTTTCATGTTCTGCCTCCTTGCAGGTGGTTCAACAGGATCAAGTATATCAAAATGAAATCAACGCACAGCGGGGATGGTTACAGCGGGTCCGCAACTCCCTGCCGTTGAAGGGCAGGGCATAAGTGATAGAATTGACAGACCGGCAACCATAGGTTAAGGACAGATGAACCGTGGGGGATACAGTGAAAGTGCTTATAGTGAGTGCGGAGAACTTTGAAGATACGGAACTTCTGGCGCCCTATTACCGTTTCCGGGAAGAGGGGTTCGAAGTGGACATTGCTTCCGTGGCAAAGGGAAAGATCACCGGCAAGCACGGCTACGAAGTGAACGCTAACCTGAGCCTGGAAGAAGTCGAACCGGAACATTACGGCCTGCTCTTCCTGCCGGGAGGAAAGGCTCCGGAATCCTTGCGGAAGCTGCAGTGCGCACTGGAGATAGCGCGGCGTTTCTTTGCATCGGGAAAGCCGGTTGCGGCAATTTGCCATGGGCCCCAGATACTCATTACGGCAGGCCTTCTGAATGGCCGGCGCGCAACCTGCTACAAATCTGTGGCCCCGGAAATGAAGGTGGCAGGGGTGATTTACCAGGATTCCGAGGTTGTTGTGGACGGGAACCTCATCACTTCGCGTCAGCCGTCTGATATTCCGGTTTTCATGGGGGAGATCATGAAGATGTTGAGGAAGTGAAGAAAGGTTGCTGCAAGAGTGGAGACTGGTTGTGAAGCGAAAAAAAACGGATTTATAACCCAAACAAAGGTATTGCCCCCGGCAAGTGTCGGATACCTGAGTTTTTTGATCTGCGAACCTGACAAGCCGGGGCAAAACGCAACAGATTCTTGAACTGATCCAGTAGCGG
>POSG01000025.1 GCA_003314535.1 Geobacter sp. | reverse complement strand
AATAATACCAATCATGAAGATGTAATATGAAGCAAACGGATTCAGTCATGGCCCTGTGGAGCTCAAACAGAATGACGGGGCTAATCCGTTATTGATAAGTTTTGTTTGCCAAGAACGTCCCCTGGATGCCGCTGTTTACCGTTCTCGGCAATGATATTTCCGGACGAGACCTGATCCTGCTGTCTGGCGGGCTGTTTCTGATCTGGAAAAGCACCAGGGATAAGGGGACGTAGGCAACTTCGTCAACTTATGTGTAATAACATACCGAAATAACATGCGTCGCACAGTTAGAATCGACAATGGGGCTCGGCTGCCACGCGGAGAGGCATCTTGGTATGTAGCGTTGTGGTGGTGGTCACCGGAAGTGTTAGGGAGCGTCTAGGAAACCTTACACAACGGTAAATCAGGCAGTTAGGTGTAATTAGTTGACAAAGTCACCTACGTCCCCTTTGCTCAGGCAGTTAGGTGTAATTAGTTGACAAAGTCACCTACGTCCCCTTTGCTCACAGGTTAATATTGGTTTGTGTTAATTTTTTACTTGATACAGAAAACCTGATCAGGTATGATGATTAAACTTTTCTTATCAAAGGAGGAAATCAATTATGCCGATGCCATGCCATCTTACACTCATCGGGGAGAAACAAGGCAAAATAGAAGGTTCCTGCGAAATGGTTGGCCGCGAAGGCACCATTCTTGTTTATGAACTGCAGCACAATATCCACATGCCACGTGACACCCATTCGGGGTTGCCAACCAGCAAGCGAGTACATGAACCTCTGACCATCGTCAAGATGATTGATAGAAGCTCCCCCAAACTGTTTCAGGCGCTCTGCACCGGTGAACACATGAAGAACGTCACACTCAGGTATTACCGGATCACCAAGCAGGGAACCGAAGAGCATTATTACACCACCACTCTCGATGATGCCATCGTGGTAAGCTTTCACCCAGCCATGCCGAGTACTTTGGTGGCGGCAAATGATCCTTATGGACATATGGAGGCAGTTTCATTTACTTACAAAAAAATAAAAATGACATGGGAACCTAATGGTATCGAAGCTGAAGACTCATGGACAACACCTAGATAATTTTTCTCTGCAATCCCAAGGGAGGGTCATCCTGATGTCTGAAAGCAAATTATTGAACGGGAACACTATCAATACTGGTTTGTTGAATGGGGAGCATTTACCGCAAAAAGATTCATCTGAGACGACCGATAATTGCAATGGCATTTGGAGAGGAGCAGCAATAAGGGTTTTCAATGTCGTGTGCCGGTGCCATTGGCTTTGCACAAGCAAACATGGAGAGTTATGGTCAGGAAATTGGTATGGCCTGCCCGCTACCAATGGCGTGATCGTCAATACTGGTGATAATGCCAAAAGAGGCGACTCATGCTTGTGTAAAGATCCAGCCGGTAGAGGTCATATTATTCCATTGAAGTGATTACCTACCGATGCGGTCAGACAATATCTCTGCAAAAGGCACAGAGGAGGTCATCGATTTCAACATGAAATATCTTGATAGTATCCATCGGGAAAATCCAGGTAGACACAGAAGCAGTTTCCAGAACGGAAATGAGGATTTTTTTGTTCTGGCCAGGAAATTAAGGGGTTGCGCGGAGACATACTGCAGTATGTCGCACAAGCAACCTCGCAGGTTGACACAGCCAGGGCGAAAAAAGACCGTTTCCGGTTGGAAACTTGATAGGCTTCTAAAGCTACTACTCTCTTTATTATTTATCGGATGCTCGGCAACAACCTCGCCAGTGCAGACCAATGGCGGACTGACATTCGGCAGGTACGCTTTCACGCCACCTGCCGGCCATTGGTTTTTTCCCAGGAAATATCAACCAGGAGACAATACATCGCAAGCTTTTGTCGTGACTTTCTGGGAAAGCAGGGAATCGATTTCAAGGAAGATCCTGAAGGAAAACGAAACCATCATCAACTTCGCAATATACTCGAACAATTTCAAGAATTATCAGGATTACTACGATCAAGCCAGTGGATCAGGAATTACGTACGAAGCTTTACCTGACGAAGCTAACGCGCTGAAAAATCTGCAGGGCTGGAACTGCATGCAAACCGATTATTCCTATTATGGAATTGAATGCGTTTCCCTAAGAAAGGAACTGATAACATTCGGTATTTGCGGCAATGAAAAAAGCGCAGTGCTATCGAAAATTTCAACTTTGCAGAAGCTCATAGAATCCTTCGCAGTGCGGTAACTGGCAATTGCGGGTGTCCAGGGATCGGACCAAGCTAACCATCCGGAATCATGAGAGAATTACTCCAAAAAGACGACTTTTCCTGCGTATGGAACCGCATTTCGACGGCAAAAAAGCTTCAAACTATAGGTGAATCATTCTTGCGGGCCATTTCCGAGACACTCATTTTTGCCTATAAAATGCAGTTCTAATAGGGTAATCCGGTCTTTTTCTACCAAACAACATCCTTTTTCAACACCTTATCTTGGTCCGACCCCAGATCATAGATTTTTGAACTGAACTTAAACTGGTGATCCTTGACGGCTGCGTAGGTCCGACAGTATGCTCATACAAACTGTCAATACCATCGGAAGCTTCCTCTTAACCCCCTACTTATGCATTCAAACAGTATATTTATCTTTACCGAATTAAATAAACTGTCCCCGGAATCCTGAAGACCCTCCTTCTATGGAATAGAGTCCATTTAAGGAAGTCTTGTTTATAAATTCAATTCCATATGTACTATGGCCCTGAGTTCCTGAGCGGCGATTTTGTTGCTTGGGCCGAGCTCGCCGGCATGATGATTCACTATATTCAGCCGGGAGAGCCGAATCAAAACGCCTATATCGAACGATTCAACCGTACGTTTCGTAATGAGGTTCTGAGCCTTTATCTCTTCAGAAACCTATCAGAAGTACGGGAGGTAACGTATTTGTGACTGCGAGACTACAACGAAATACGGCCACATGATTCTTTGGGAGACTTGCCCCCGGCAGAATTCCTCTGCCAACACTACGGAAACTCTACTTTCAAACTGTCTACTTGACAGGGAAGCTTACGGTTACACCCCAACTTTTCCCTTATTCCATGATTTGGTAACCTGCCGATTTTAGAGATGGTCTCGTATAAATAAAAATCATCTCAACAGGTTCGTCGAATGGATTGTAAAACCAGTGAACAGCGCCCCGGGGCACAAACATCGTATCGCCTTGCACCATTTCCACTTCCTCTTCGTTGAGCCCACTGACACCTCTTCCTGAAAGGATATATATAACTTCCTCTGCGTCCTTATGAACATGCCCTTTATGTGTTGAAGTCTTCGCTTCAAACTTACAGTAGGCAAACGTTATATCCTCCGCACCTACGGTGTCCTTGTCGACGAGAATTATTCTCTTTGCATTGTCTAAATCCTTGATTGGCTCGTTTCAACCATCAGTTAATCCAAGCAGATACTTCATTTTATCGTTTCTCCTTCAACAGGGCTGAAGCTACACACGGGGGTCAGATCTAAACATATGAAAGAAGTAGTTGATTGTTGAGACCTAACCCTTTGGCACTTCTATTGTTTATTGATTTGTCAAAAGTGTAGGTTTGACACTATGAGCTCCCAGAAGGGAACTCTTACCGTTTCTAGATTCACAAAAAAATTGAAATCTGTATTATGTCCCGGGATTTCACTTCCCTCGTGAGCCTACCCCTGGTCACCTTGCGTGGATAACAAAGATGAAAGCGCGGAATCAGCATGTTAGCCATCCTAAGTTGACAAAATGCCTACGTCCACGCTAGGCCAATGAGTGGAAAATAAATTTGTCCCGCATTTTCTCATTTTGACGCCGACGTTTTTGACAAATGAACGCGTTTACCAGGCCCTTTCCAACAGGACCTTTCATGTACCCTCTCAACGGGTAATGGGTAAATAAGAGAGGGTGTCCTACAAGTAGCTTTGCTCATAACCCAAGAGACTAGTTCTTCTATGTTTTCAAATGTTTTTTCGAGAGCACTTGATATCATAGGATTATTTCCCCACCATGCCAACCGTCGGCTGTCTGTTTGCAGCCCTATACAACATTTACCATAGGAGTATGCTATCCCAAGTTCAAAAGCCACGCCCTCATCAATTGCCCTCCCGTCGAGAATAGCGATTAAACAATCAGCCTGACTTATTGCGTCCATATCCAACATGAAAACTGATTTAGAAGCTATCTCAGGGGGCACACCGTCACGCACCATTTCTGACATTAGCCCTCCATCACGTTGAGGCAAGTACACGTCTGCGCATTCTTCCAAAAGTTGCGTTAACTGCTTGTTATATGTACGCTCTGCTTCGCTGAATAATGGACCTGCCAAATAAATTTTGTAGCGACTAGCGCCGCCTCCCTTATTAGATTGCATTTATGCCCTCCTTCTTAATTTCTTGAAGGCGCTTATGTAAGGCGCAAGTTGGAATATATTTTTCTAAGTGGATGGTCTCCGCTATACGCCGAGTAACATCAGAAGGCGATAGCCCTCTTGTATCAAACGTAATAACACCTTCACAACCATAAACCTTTCCTAGTCTAACCTCCATCTTTTCAAGCTTTTCTGCTGTGTAATCTTTACGAAGTGAAACAATCATTCTTAAAGCAAGTTCATACCCATCACCCTGTAACAAGATAACACGCCCATCTTCTACTTCCCATTTGGCATTTCCAGGGCATAGAGCAGAAAGCAAAAATTCAGCTTTCTGACTTAATTCATCATCAGGCGTAAAGCTCAATGGATCAATCGGTCCACGATCTAGAAGAAAAATGCCCTCCCTATTATCTCGGAGTTTGTCATTCTTAAGACGAAATTGTCCGGCAATCCATTCATCCGCTTCTTGTTTTTCCTTACCGGTTAACAGTTCCCAATTTTTTGCCAACACGGCAGGTCGTTGTTCTAGCCACTCATCCAAAACAACAAGATTTCGGAATTGATTTATTGCTGTACTCTTTCCAACTCCAAGTGGCCCGGTAACGTAATACCTGAACTTTACAGGTATGCTATGGACATCCGCAAAATCACAAAATCGATTAGAAGGACAATTATCAACATTAATCATTTCGCCAAGTAAGCGTATGCCTTCATCATTCAAAAATAAGGTTACAAGATTGTATACTTTAAAATTCGCAAGGGTTATCGCAATCTTTTTTTCTTCTTCCAAGATCTCCCCGTGTTTCAGGTAATGCACATAATAATGGAAATTCCCTGGGCATGACCTTGCACTCTGCATGAGAACATTTCTTAGCGTCTCATCCTCAAGCGATAGACCAATAAGTAAACAAGTATGTTTTGACAAATGGTTTAAAAGGCCGGCCTGATCACCAGCAAAAATCCCCATTAATTGTTCTGCATAGGATGCCTCAGAAAAAACAAAGCGGTCACTTGGAGTTTCTAGTGGGTTCTTAGGAACTACACCATTTGGATGATAAATTACTGCTGTTGTCCTACGAAATTGTGTCCAAGTGTTTGTTACGGATTCAAAACCTCTTGTATCCTTATCAGGTCCTTGGCGTGAATAAAGAAGTGACTGCTCAATATAGTCATCAAAGTTATATGTGACTGTCATATGCGATTTATGGATAAGCGGAAGGTAATTCTTCAGGTATGGGTGGTTATCTAATAATTGTCCAATGTCCTCAGTTACACCGTTATAAAGATGCTTGCGGACGATTTCACGCCAATCTGCACCAATACGATAATCAAGTTCGCGCGTATGGTGTTCTTCTGGAAGAGACGACTTATATATGCTTTGTTTGAAATGCTCGAATAGCATTTCAGTGCGGTACGGCAAACCTGCTCGTGGAGGTACCATATCTAATATAGCTTTCCCATCTACTTGCGGGTCATTAGCTAATTTTTCAACAAGTTCATCCCAATTAGGAATACCAAAAGATTTACTTAAGCCTGCTCCGAATATAAGTCCAAAACGATTCATGGACACTTGTTTACGCATATGTACTATTGGACGGCTATAGCACTCAAGGACTGACTTATGTTTATCATTGAGTTTGAGCATATTGCTATTCCTCGAAAAGTGACAATTGATTATTAGACTTTTTCAAGCTGTCATTCGTATGCCAGTTTTTGGGAGCGATTGACCGAGTAGGCTGCGGTCTTTCACCAAGTGTAATCATGATATACTCATCAAGAATATCAAGGAACTCAGGTGAGTACTCGTAATCTAGAAAATTGAGATTCCACATCCCCGAATTTCGTATTCGTAAATCAGGGCTGAAATTACCTAACCAATTACTTGATGGAGGGTCATATGGACCTTTCTTCCCCGCCACCAGACCTATTAAATTGCGTTCTATGTATGCTCTGTCACTTCTCGGACTAGCATCATCCTCAATTGCTAACCACAGAATACTCATAGAACCAATGTAATCTGATACTACGCGCTCTAAGCCTTCCTCTTTCTTTCGGATATCGGCGTCTGCCGATTGGCCTATTCCCCAGGAAGGGACATAAAGTTTTTGTTCTCTAGCGGCAAGGGCTGCGCCAACGTGAAGTCGGAAAATAGACCCTCTATGATTTCCTAATCCCTCTCCTGTCCCCCGATGCGTGCGGAGACGATTCCAAAGGGTTGCCTTTGAACCATGGCTTACACCATGAGTGCCAACACGTACAATTCGTAGTTCATTACCTTGAGACCTGAATTCACCGGGTTCAAAAAAGCAATAAACACCATTATGAGGCCAATTTTGTTGGCCAGTACATGTTGATATTAACCGTTTTCCGCTTAATCCTTGCTCAAGTTTATTTAACGACTTGTAAAGTCTCTCAATGTCACGCTTTCGAAGTGGTTGTTTGGCATTAATTGTTAACCATTGAAGTTGCCGACCAATACCCAATCCTTGCATTGGTACTTCGACCTTGCATCCGTATTGAATCAACAGGGGGAGTAAGAATTCTCTGTACCGTTCCCCGGCTAACACAACTACTAGATCACCAGGACATAAATGAGGCTGCAAGTCACTCCAAACCTGTTTTGCCCACTGCCCACGCTCTGCTCGATGTTTTGAGTTCAATGTTTCTTCGTACGGCGGTATAACTCGATTTGGTGAAACAAGACCATATTTGGCAGACAAAATAAACCACTTGTCACATCGGTGCGCGACATACTCTTTTGACTTAGTGAAAAGTGGCGAAAGATATAAGTCTTGCGCCTCAGCTTTACGCAGAGCTTTCTGACTGACACAAGATATTAATCCAACTGTTGCCATTTCCGTATACTCTATTTACTTTGTTTGCTTGCCTCTTGCCACGCATGGTTATGTAATACACATGCATCACAACGTCCACATGGAGAAATACCTTGTGGAGTGAAGGAGGGTTGATAACAACTCCATGTATCACCAAGACCAAGGCCTAGCCTTTGAGCCTCAGAAGCAATTTCAGGTTTGGTCATATTTAACAGGGGAGCAACTATCTCGGGGCCGTCTGGTATTGCCAACCTCACCATGGCCTGGAAGGCTTCAATAAAATCAGGTCTACAGTCAGGGTATCCAGAAAAATCAATCGCATTTACACCGATCCAAACTTCTTTTGCACCAATACCAACGGCTTCAGCACATGCAAGGGTAAGAAATAAAGCATTACGGCCAGGAAGAAAAGCAGGAGATACTCCATTACGAATATCATTTAAAGAGCGGTCAGTCGGGATACTTCGCACTGGTTTATCCCACTCAATTCGTAATACTCGACGCGTAATATCATAGTTCCTACATTGTGCCAAAGCATACTCAAGTTCAATACGATGTCGCTGTCCGTAATCTATTCCGAGACTAAGCACCTCGTGTTCGGCTTTTTTCGCTAAAAGCAGACATAAGGTAGAATCGAGTCCACCACTGTGTAACACCAGTACTTTCATATTTTTTCCATAATTTTTTTTAGTGTCTTTGACTTGAATCATTTTTAATGCACGAACTCAGCAACAGTATCATGATGACTCTACATTTTATAGTAATATCCTTATGTTATAATTGCACATGGGGTCAACTTTAATTCCACTGATATCATCTATTTCGAGGAGGTACATTCCTGACTACACCTAGGTTTTCTCTTTAATATAAGCTGTTACGTGATAGTATCCAATGTGAATTATAAAATATATTATGAACATGAATAGCATTACCGATATGTTTGTGTATTTATCAAGGTATTTATTGGTAATACATATTTGTGTTATTCCCAATGACAAATAAAATGAATTAGCTACACTTGCGCTAATAATAATCCAAGTAAAGAATTGACTCCGATATGGTGGGGACATAACATCTACAGGCAAAACAATATATTTATCAATTGAAAGGTTTTGGCTTGACAAAATACTATTCTCAGTATTACAAAAATATTGTCTCACTCCATTGACGGCTCTTGCGTACAATACGCTATCATATGCTGCATTCAGCATAATAAATGTGATAAACAATCCGATAAATCCAACAAATATGAGTGATATAGACAATGTACTAGGCAAAGAATACAAATTAAACTCGTTAGACTTATCCTTATAAAGCAAAGCAATCAAACTTAAGGGCAAAGCCATTATCGTTAAATAATACTTAAACCATTTGGTCAACACTTCCCTTGATTCGAAAAATGCCTGTGCAATACACTCATATTCTTTTAACATGAAGTCTGTAAAGTCATTATGTGACATAGCACATATCCTTATATATATGTAATTTCATGGCTCTAAATTCTTTTCCATCATCGAGTGTCACTTATAACTTATTTTAAGCACTTCATTGTGTAGATGCGACCTCATTACTAGATTCCTTAGTAATTTATTATTCAATTTTTTCGTAGTGCCTAAGAACGTTCATGGCTTCCATACCAAGTAAGTGTCGCACATTATCATCAACGTTGAAGTTATTTTGTCGGATTCTTTCATCAACGGTATTCTTAACATCATTATTAAGAGCTGAATATTCAACCCACCACATATCAGTTAAACCAGCTTCTTCGCTTGCAAATCTCTGCACAATATAAGGTTCGGGCATCATCATGATTTTGTGAAACTCCTCAACATCACGACCAAACGCTTTATAGAAAAACAATTCTCCTGGAGCTACTGAGCCTTTCGTAACATTTATTATGGCTTGTACAGCCCTGATATATTTTTTACACCAATGCTTTCCGACATAATCACGTCTATTCTTATCAGTGACCGGTATGTACTTCATAGGAAATGAATATATGCGCGTACCATACTTGGTATTTAATTTAATATTATGTTCAAGTCGATAGTAAAAATCCTCCGGCTTGTCGTCATAATTAAACAGTATGTAGTTAGAGAGATTGTATATTCCGTTCTTTGCAGCCAAGGCGACAGCTTTTGAATAAATATCAGTGAGACTTATATGGTCATAGGCTATGCGAAGAGGCTTGATATTTATCTCAGCCAATTTTTTCATATTTGATTCATTTACAAGTCGAGCGTCGATACCTTGATTGAAGTCAACGAGTCGCTGCCTTTTGGCCTTATTCCTGTATTTCTCGATAATAGGTGACAAATCATCATACGCAGCGAGAACATTAGCAACAAAGTCAGAATGAGACACTTCCTGCAAAGAAAATTGACTCATAACTTCATGGTATCTACGGTATGCCTCAACATAACGATTCAATCTTGCAGGGAAAGTCTGAAGAATACTGTAAACTTTATTGCGAGCAACGTTATCTTCGGAATTGTTCCGCAATCGATTGCAATAAATCTCGAATAGGTTGTCAGGGATATATGATGAGCCTTTCCCGAATCCAAGGTCTTTCAGTTCATCTATGATCAGGCTGAACTTCTTTGACCCTAAAACGTTATTGTCCATCAACAACAGATTTGACTTTTTCCCGAATAAAGTATCAATGCGGCTTATCTGATTTGTAATAGAGATGTAATCATCGAACTTAGGTTCAATAACAGGAACAGCACAGAAAGGGCATCGATTAACACATCCCCGAGTCATGTACGCTATGTAGGAGTTGCCGGAAGGGTAAGCATATTCGATTTGGTCGAGGATATCGTAATCTGGAGTAATCTGGTCTATGATGATATCATTGTCTTCATCCAGGATACCTGGGGAATTCAATAACCCCTTGAATGGTTTTATCCCAACTTCTAATTCAATGTCGACGCCGAGTGTTGATGCAAGAATACCCCCGATAAAAAAATCCTTTGTCTTGCATACGCTCCGCTTATAATACTTGATTGTCTTTATTGTGATGTCCCAATAAAATGAAAACAGGGTCGTAACATATATACGGTCCCAGACTTCATCGCGCAATGCAGCAGATGTACCCTTGACGAAAATGACTTCATCGCCTAGCATTTTGTGGTAAGCGCTTATCTTCATCAACCCTAATGGCGGGTATTTGTTTGAATAAGCAGGTTCTACTAGAAGTATCTTTCTGGCCATTTTACTTGGATTTCCCCTTACTTAGCTCATTAAGAATAGCTTCCTGCATCTTTTTAGAAGCTGTAGCATCAAGTTCTCGTTCAACTATTTCAAATATTCTATACACAACTTTACGTATCTCTTTTGAGTATGATGATAATGCCTTGGCAGTATGCGAGTTGAATTCAACATCAATAATTTTGTTTTCCAGTTCAGCAGACTTCTTTTCCAGCGCTTTGGTTTCTACAAGGGTGTCGGCTATTTTTTTAACCAAAATCTTGTCTTCGATTTTGGCCTGTGATTTCTCTATCTCCTTTTTCCCTCTTTCGATATTGCTCTTTATCTGGTCACGTTTTTTAAATAAATTGTCACGCTCAATTTCAGAGTTAACCCCGTTTTTCAACTGCTTTTCAATGTCTTCCAATGATGACCTTGAGGATTCTATTTTTGAAAAAGCTGAGTTGATATTCGAATACACTGCCGGAATTTTTGAAAGAATGTCCTTCGTGTATTTTTCGAGCTTTTCTTTGAAAAGAAAATAGGTATCATTTGGTTCGAAATCATCCCTACGGGCATTCGGAATTATGTTTTTGTCGTAAACGTGTATTTCCCCGACGAACCATCTATTAAAGCGGTCCTGCGAAAACAACGGGTCGAGAGTTCGCTCATTCCCAATCTGGATATTATGCTTTCTTACCCTCAGTCCCTGAATTTCTGGATCTTTAACATACCCTTTGAATGATGACATCCCATACCATCCCCAGAAAAACAGTTCGCCAGTATCGTGATACTCTTCAAAGAATCTTATCTCGCGGATATCGTCTCTATCCTTGCTCGTAGTAATCCAAGTTTTATATCCCTTGTATAAAGGATTAGGATCATCGTTCAGATAAATATTGTATTCTTCGAGGGATTTTCCCAACTTATCGATTTGTTTTTTAATCCCGCATTGGCGGTCGCTATAATATGGAAATTTGTCAGCTCGAAATGGCACCGGGCCAACCTGCGACAAGTACTGCCGGATATCCTGTTCATTCAACAGTTCTGCGAATTTCTCATCCACATGAGCCAGCTCGACTGTGAAGTAATGCTTATTGACTTCTTCTGTAACCGTCTTATATGACACAATTGATTCGATGACAGCGGCCAAATCTTCGTCACATGCATGGTCAGGACGGAGCATTTCGCGCATTTTTTGGGAATCCCAGGTTACAACAGTCGCAACTTCTTCACCTTTCGTGGAGGTCTTGAAAACAAGTTTATCGCTGTAACTCAAGCCCGCAAGCCTGCCGATACCTCTGAATCCCCGCTTCTTGTCATAACGTTTTGCCGAACGGCCAATATCATAAAGAGTAGATAACGCCTTTTCTTGTGGGAGTCCGATTCCATTGTCTGAAATGATTATTGAACGGGACTTCTTGTTCACCTTTATCGAAATCTCGCCTGCATCTCTATTGGAAAGAATTCCTGCATCAATTGCGTCGTCAATGGCATCCGTAGCATTCTGTACATATTCCCGGTAGACAACTTTTGGGTCTGAATACATACCAGTTGTCAGGGACTCAAGGGAAAATATCCCAATTACAGGCTTCTTATTCTGCATCCTCACTCCTTCTCTGGTAATAGGATGGGTAAGGAAATGTCATTTTTAGTGGAGTGCCGAGAATTGCATGCTCAAGGATTAACTCCCCCTTGGAAAGCCTGGTCATCATATTTGAGAACACCTTGGGGATATATTTGTAATCCGGCTTTGAAATCTCAATGGCATTTGTCCGTCCATAGATATGTGTTGAGCAGTTCCCTTTGACACGATCATGAACAGCACTTTTGAATTGCTCTGCCGAAAACAGTATGATCCCTTCCGATCTACCACGCTCGGTAATCTCAAGAAGGTATCGAAGTATCGGCGAGTTTTTCGGGGCATTGCTCGCAGCGTATTTGTTCAGCTCATCGACGAAAATGATGATGCGACCCGGAATCTCTTCTTCAGATCTGGTAGTTTCACCAAACTTCAGTTCGTTCACCGCTTTCAGAATGTCACCAAACACAAGACATTGAAGCTGCTCTTCAAGTCTCGCTACATCAATGACAAAAACATCCTTTTTCTTTATCCGTTTGAGTTCATCCGAAAGATGGCATTGCCTGCGGTCAGCAGTCCCAGACTTGGCATTAACAAAAAACGGGTTATTAACTGATTTTTGTATGAGTCTCTTGAACTTGCGCCAGGACTGAACGGAATCTCAACGTTGCCATTTTTCTTCGTTCCGGCAGAACACTTTTCGCCCAGTTTAGCTTTGAATTCATCCCAAGTAAGATTGCTGAATTCGTCACTCTCCATAATTACGTTGATGATCGATTCCATAGTGAAAGAGGGGTCATCAACATTACTGAATATCAGGTCGATGTTGTTTTTGTCATGGTCGTAGGTGTAGATGAAGTTGCTCATGATTCCTAAATCTACTTGCTTTGTGAGCGCCCCTTTCTCAAGTACTGTGTTGGCGTAAAAGGAGTCCTTGTTGTTCTTGTATGGGTAAAAGTATCTGACCTTTTCGAAGGGTTTGCAACAGAGTCCTGTTTTCCCCCAAACCTTCTTATCAGTCTCTCTTAAAAGGGGGTTTTCCTCATCGATACGCAGCAGGTCGTCACCTTTAACATTGAGAATGACGATTGCAGCATCTTCAATGGTCTGCTGGACAGCCTGAAGCAAAAACATTGCATAAGAGGTCTTCGTTGCCAAACCGGATATCCCCGAAATGTTAAGATGTGCCCCTTCGGGACCGATAAGAAATTCACTGTTAAGGTTTATAGGAACCGTAACACTGTTGGCCCCTTCAATAAATCCTGCCGGTATTGGATTCTTGATATCATTAAGACCGAGAGCGTCCTTAATGTCGTTTTCATCTGCAAATTCTACCAACGTGCTGTCTTTCAGCGGCATATATATTTCATGGGTGTTTTTTATGACCTTTGCATTCGCATAGGTTACTCCCAGCCGTTTTGTCATCGGTGGGCATGTGATATCGCCGAAATCCGATGAAACATAGTTGCTTAAATGGCCTGTGCTGTCAGTGATATGGAAAATGTCTTCAACGATGGCATAGGTGGTGGACCTTTTCCCTTGAACCTCATTTGTTGCCTTTACGATATCAAATGGCTTTATCTCGACATTGTCATCTAGCCAAAAAATGAAATTATCCGTACACGTCGGATTTTTTTCGGTTGCAGATACTTTACCGATAACAGTTGAAGTCATAGGGTTTCCTCTCAAAACATCAGAAAATATTCAGAAAATGCTCGGTTCCGAGAAAACTGGCTTTCAGCATCTTTTCCGTCAAATACATAGGATAAATGTGATTGTGCCAGCGAGGATCGGAACCGTAACAGGTCACATTTCGTTCGGCTAGAATGGAAGCTGAAATATTATCAATGAGACCTGACTCAAAGCCGTTATCTTTCTCTTCCGCGTCTATTGCTATCTTCTCCAATTTCACAATCCCGTCGAGCGGATTTCTCACTCTGTTCTCATCACGGATTCTCAGATACCATGCCCCGATAACCCGTTTATTGTCACGCATCGGGTATTTATAAACGGGGGTACGTTCCCCATACTTCAGTTTCGTCAAAGCAATACCTATTTCATCATTCTTTCTCCGCAGCATACCCTGGAGATTGGGGTTGAACGATTTTGACAAGCCGACAACATTTGCAAACAGCCTATCATCACCTTTGTCGATAAATTGCAATGAACCATCAATAATCAACATGGCATCGGGTCTTAACGTTCTTGATCTGGCAATTTCTGAAAGAATGTCGATTTCCATATCCATCATTATTTTCTGGATTCGAGCTATCGCAAGATTCTCTGGCCGGGATGAGCTGTCACGTTTTGAATTGTATGTTTCGATGTGGATTAAAAGGCGAGGAAACTGCTTCACTTCTTCTTTTATTTCTGCAAGGTCATCCTGATTCGTCCGATCAGACACAAGCAGCAGGTTTTTGTTTTTCAGAACATGCTTTCGTATCTTCTCACCGTCTCTGGTGGTTACGCCAGTTGCCACCTGCCCAGCGACAATAGGGAGGTACTTCCCATCAGTCGTTTCCATATCGGCAATTTTATACGTATACCTTGAGCCGTCCAGAAAATACCGAAAAAAGGAGTCCTTAAACTCTCTGTCTATTTTTATGAACTGGCCGGACTTGTGCTCATTCTCGAACACAATGTTGGTGTCAAAAACTTCACCCTCATCTTCGTATTTTTCCAAAAACTTATGGTCAAGATTAAATCGCTCAGTCTTGAAGCACTTTATACCTTTAGCAGAAAGCAGATTCAGAATCTTGTTCATCCGCGCGGCCTTCCCCTAAGACGACGTTATATTCCGGTTAAATTAAACGATATTAGCATATTTTTCAAGACATATGAAGTAGTTCACGAATCATATCGGCATCTTAATAATGGTGGAAACCGCGGGTCAGGAATCCCCGGGACAGGCTTGAATTGTTGCATTTTTCGCCTATATAGCACTTTCCGGTCCATATCCTGCAACTCACTCTTTCACGCCAACCCCCACTTCCTCCTATGCCACTGCAAATGCTCCTGTCCCGGCCACAAATCACTTTCAGCCAGTGGAATGATCGCCCTTCCTGAAAGCGTCAGCAAAAATCCCGGCACGTTCGAATATGCAGCAACCTACCGAGATGTGATTACGTTGTAGACCTTCGACACGCCCATCATCCCCTCATCGAAGGCCCAATGGCATAACTTGCAGAGCGCCATGCCGTTTCGGATATCGTCATTCCGGTGCACGCTCCAAGGGACAACATGCGCCACATCGACGTTTGAAAAATACACGGCATAAAAAAAGCCGCCTCCCGGAATATTCCGGTATAGGCGGCTTTTATAATCGTAAGAAGTCCAATTTTTCTTCGTCGTATTCGTCCATCAGCATCTCCAAAAATCACATCAAAATGCGGCAATATCGCGTTTAGCAACTATTTACACATCGATTCCGCTAATAAATCATTGCACAACTGAAGGATTGCTAACCTTATACCAGACCCAAACCCTTAATACCATTTAAATATTTTCAATTAAGACACGACGGAGGGCTACAAAACCACCTTAGGACCAGGAAAAAGGTGTGCAAAAAAACATTAGTAACCGGCTGATTGCAGCATTTTTCCCATCCCTTCAATCAGCTCTCGAAGCTCAAGTTGCTCCAGAAACTCCCCTGGTATCGCCCCCTTCCCCAGCAGCGCCCCGAGTATGTTTCCGGTGATGGCCCCGGTCGAATCCGAATCCCCCGAATGATTGACCGCCAAGCAGACACCCCTGGCAAAGTCCCCTTCAGCTGCAAAGGCGCAGTAGAGCGAAATCGCCAGTGCCTCATCCCCGACCCAGCCACCACCGAGACGTTCGATGGTCTCGGGACATGTCTTGCTTTTCCGGCTCTGGCGAATTGCCTGTGAAACCATGGCGGCCAGGGAGCTCTTTTCGTATTCCGCCCGCTCCACCAGGATCATCATGGCGCTGGAAACGGATTTCTCTAAACTTCTCCCCGAGACGAGACCGAAAATCAAGGTCGAGAGAAAACCGGCCGGCAGGTACCCCAAGGGATGGCCGTGGGTGATGGCAGCAGCGGCACACCCAAGCTCAAAAGCCATCTTTGCCCTTCCCTCGTTAGCCAGATCCCCCGGCAAAGTCCTGCAGAACAGGCCGGCGGGAGCGACCCGCATCACCCCGCCGCAGCCCTTGCTGGTGTTGATCGGACGCCCAACCGTACCCATCTTTCCGGCAATGAGGGCCGAAAGGCAGGTGCTGCCGGGCGCTCTCCGGTGATGAAGTCCGGCCACCTTAAGCAGTTCCCCATCCAGGCAGTTGTTAAAGTTTGGATCCCGGGACACCTCGCCCTGAGTATGTAGCCAGCGCAGGTAAGCCCGGTATATGGAAGCGGGATAATCTGGGGTACGCCCGGACTGGCGACTGTCATCAAACTCTCTCAGAACCCCTTCCGCGGTAAAGAGAGTCATCTGCGTGTCATCGGTTATGGCGCCGATCCCTCCCGCAGTTTCAGCGAAATCCTGTATTCCTTCAAGTCCGAATTTACGCCGGATCTCCGTCATGGACAAAAATTCCACCGGCCAGCCCAGCGCATCGCCGACGGCCCCTCCCAGGAGACAACCCACGAATCTGTCCGAACTGCTTACCGTGACTGCCGATTCCCCACCCTCCATATGTAATCCTCCTGTGAAGAAGTCTGTATGGCGCCAACCCTGGCTTTTCTCACCAGTTGAATGGCCTCTCCTGGTTCAATCCCGAACTCCACCAACAGGCGGGCCGCCACGGTACCGGTACGGCCTAGTCCTCCCCGGCAGTGGATGACTATCCTTCCACCAACTAACAAAATATTTCTCAACTCTTGACCTGCCTGTTCCCAGGCAATTTCGAAATCATCATCCGGTGCGCACAAATCGGTTATCGGCAGATGGTACCACTGTGTCCCAAAGGCTACCGTCTTCTCAGGAAGGTGCGGCACGTGAAGGAAATCTAGTTCGAAATTTTCCACCAGGCACACGAGAGCCTCCGCTCCCCATTTGCGGATCACCTCAAGGTCCATGTCAAGGTCCCGGTCCCACGGCCCCGACAAGATACCCTTGTCCTTCTTCCCGGGGCATAGGGTCATACCGATAAGCCCTCCCGATGCGTTTACCGGAACAGAATCAATCCGCAAAGGGGACGTGATGCAGGTTTTAACTGTCATCGTATGGAAGCTCTTGTTGGGACGGGATATACCGGCTTTTTTCCTTATAGCATGTGCATGAGACATAATGTGTCACAAACACGTTGCAGATCCATCCACTTTTTTTGATGAAGAGGTGAGGAAGTACTTGCCAGGAAGGAGAAATCAGGGAATAGTCGACTGGTGACAGTCCAGTCTTGAGAGATGCTTACCAGAGCCGCTTTGCGGCAAAGGCACGCCCTGAAGCAGACTTCAGGTACTTCTCGAACTCAGCGGCCCGCTCCTGGCGGGAAAATCCCAGGTACGTCACCAGCTCCCAGGGCTTGTATTTCGCGGTGTGGGTGGATTGGCCCGCATTGTGCGCTGCGAGGCGCTTCCGAACGTCTGATGTCAGGCCGACATAGGTCTGGTTGTGAAATTTCAGGCTGCGGATGAGGTAGACGTATTTCACGATAAACCCCGCAAGTTTATATTGGTAGTGCTTAATATATTAGAAATTTCGGAAAGTTGGAAGGGTTAAGTTGCGTGGTGGTTTGTTCGGGAACCTGCTGGATTTGATTGCAGGTGGGGCCAGCCGAATTTGTCCGTCGAAGCCCTTTTGGGCGAAGGGGGGAAGCCCGCCTTCGCTAACCGCCTTCGTAAACTCCGGCAGCTACGGCGGACAGCCTCCTAAAACAAAAGCTTCTTTTGGCAATCCTTACGGCTTGCCAGCCGAAGCTTTAGCGAAGGCTGGTGGAGCAAACAGCTCTCGACCGCAACTCAGTCTCCGACCCCAAACTACCCCGTAACACATTGAAAAACAAGGGCTTCACATAGGAAGCCGAGTCACGCCCCAAGTTCCCGCCGGGGAAGCAACTTTTCTCTCCCGATTTCCAAGCTCCGGACGAGGATGCTGGGTTTGCAACGCGAGCGGATACCAGGAACAAGCTCCCAACGAATCTGATTCGATTCCGAAAACCGGAATCGAACTGGCCTACCTACCCGGCAGTTCCGTACCGCGACTCATGATCTCGATATAGCCCGCATAGCTGAACAGACGATTGCGTTTCTGGGCAGTCAGCTCCTTGACGATGCCGAGCTGCTCCAGGTGGCCGAGCGCCTTGTTAACCGTGGCCGGGGTGATGCCGGTCTTCTCCACCAGCGAGCCCGAGGTGGCGATGGGATGCTCCATGAGCGCCCGATGAACCTGCAGGGTGGATGAAGCCGCCCGTCCCAGACCACTGATCTTGTCACGGTCCTGGTTCGACAGGTCGAGAAGCTGCTGGGCCGTTTCCACCGCCTGGGTGGCGGTGACGATCACGGCCTCGGCAAAGAAGTCGAGCCAAGCCTCCCAATCGCCGGTCATACGCACGTTGTTGAGGAGCTCGTAGTAATACTGGCGGTGCGTCTTGAAATAGAGGCTGAGGTAGAGCATCGGCTCCCGCAGCACCTTCTGCTCGCACAACAGCAACGCGATCAGCAGACGACCGAGACGGCCGTTACCGTCCAGAAATGGGTGGATCGTCTCGAACTGCACATGGGCCAGCGCCGCCTTGAGCAGTACCGGTGTCGGCTCCGGCTGATCGTGGAGGAAAAGCTCCAGCTTGCTCATGCACTCCAGTACCTCTTCGGCCGGAGGCGGAACAAAGGCCGCGTTGCCCGGCCGGGTGCCGCCGATCCAGTTCTGGCTGCGCCGGAACTCGCCCGGGGTCTGATTGCTGCCACGACCCTTGGTCAGCAGCACACCGTGGATCTCGCGGAACAGCCGCAGCGACAGCGGTAGCCCTTCCTCCAGCAGACGCAGGCCATGGTCGAGGGCCGCAACATAGTTGCTGACCTCCCGCACGTCATCCAGCGGGACGCCGGGTTCCTGATCCAGCTCGAACAGCAGCAGGTCGGACAGCGACGATTGCGTCCCCTCGATCATGGAGGAGAGCACCGCTTCCTTGCGAACATACATGTAGAGGAACAGCGAGGTGTCCGGCAGCAGGGTCGAGACACTGTCCAGACGGCCAAGCGCCAGCAGCGCCTGGTCGAACTTGCTGCGCAGCTCCGGTGTCCAGTCGATAGGCGGACGTGGCGGTAACGGCGCGGGCACGAAGGCTTGGGCCTTCTCGCCCACCGTCGATATGGTCACGTATCTGCCTTGGAGTTCTCGCTTCATCCTGCCTACCTCGAACCTAAAATAAGGTTCGTCTTTATTTTATTTTCACTGCACATCCTAAAATAAAGAATCGAGAAGGAAAAATCAAGCGGATTTCCCGATTGGCCGTTTCGATTTCCTCAGACGAGCGTTCGACGTCGCAACGCACTTGCTAAAGCGGAAAAAAGTTACAACCATGGCTCCGATTTTTCGGTCGCCGGAAAGCCCCTGCCATCAAAGGGTTTCGGGCCGCTGCCCGGAACGGGCATTCTCCGGGGTCGGGAAGTACCGTTTCAAGCCCGTTTCCTTTTCGGGGTCGCTTTCGGACGCGCGTTTTCTCCGTTCCACCGGAAAATCTCGCAAACTCGTCTTGAACCGTCCTTGACGCTCAACCCATTGTAAAGTCAGGATTTCGGTGTGAGGCTGTGTCGGCGGAAGATCGGGAACGCGGGAAATCCGGGTGAATAATTTTTGCGGTTTTGAGGTGAGTCCGATTTGCGTTAGCTCTCAGACCGGCAAAATCGGAGGGAACGACGACCTACCGCAAAACAGTCTCAAAGCCCGCGCTCCTCGTAACTCCTTGATAATAAACGCCGAAGTCATCTCCCACAACCACTTCCCTACAACCCGACCAGAGAAACGATTTTCTCCCCAGATTTCCTGGCACCGGACGAGGGTGACGGGTTTGCAGTAAAACCGGATACCTGGCGTCTATCCGCAACAACTTCGAATCCGGTTTCGGACGCCGGTTCGGTTCCCAAAACGGGAATCGAATTGGCCTACGCCTGCCCGCCGAAAACCGTGCTGATCAGGTAGGCCGTATAGCCCACGTAACAGGCCAGCAGCACCGCGCCCTCGATGCGGTTGATACGTCCTGGCCCCCAGAATCCATAACCGATGACGAACAGCGACAGGGTCAGTGCGGCCATCACCAGCATGTCCCGATTGAAGACTTCCGGCCCAACGGCCAGCGGGTGAATCGTACCGGCGATCCCCACCACCGCCAGGGTGTTGAACAGGTTGGAGCCGAGAATATTACCGAGAGCGATATCGTGTTCGCCTTTCCTGGCTGCAATGATTGATGAAGCCAGTTCCGGCAACGAGGTGCCGACCGCAACGATGGTCAGGCCGATGATCAGGTCGCTGACCCCGAACCCATGAGCGATCTCCACCGCGCCCCAGACCAGGATGCGGGAGCTGACAATCAAAAGCGCCAGCCCGACCACCAGCCAGAAAACCGCACGATTGATAGGCATAGTGCGGACGTCCAGTTCCTGCTGCATCTCGCTTCCCAGCGCATCCTCTTTTTTCCGCAGCCCCTGCCAGATGGTCCAGGCCATCAGGCCTCCGAATACGGCCAGCAGCACTACGGCATCGAGGCGGGTGATCTCGCCATCCCAGAGTTGCCATGCCGCCAGGGCGGTCACCACCGTGAGGATGGGCAGTTCCTTGCGCAGCACCTGCGAATGTACGGCGATGGGGCTGATCAAGGCCGTCACCCCCAGGATCAGGGCGATATTGGTGATGTTCGAGCCGTAGGCGTTCCCCAGCGCGATACCCGGGTTACCCTGAGATGCGGCCAGGGCCGAAACCACCATTTCTGGTGCGGAGGTGCCGAACCCGACAATCACCATGCCGATCAGCAGCGGCGGCATGCCGAAATGGCGTGCGGTGGAGGCCGAGCCCTCCACAAAACGGTCGGCGCTCCAGACGAGAAGCGCCAAGCCAAAAATTACGGCAATAAAGGCAAGGGGCATGAGTCGCCTTTCGGTTGTTCCAGAGACAGAAATTTAGACAAAAAACGACACCGTTGAACTGTTAAGAATTCGTTGACAGTTGCGATTCATAGCCCCTGGAGAACATCACGCAGAAAGTTAAACCCAATCCTCTCCTGCTCGAGGCGAACTCGCTCCCCCCAATGGTTCTGGCGCAACTGATCAAAAAGAGCGCTTTCCTCGGAGTTCAACCGCGTAAGAGTTCCTGTTTCAGGCTGCGTTTCAACTCCCCAGAGTGTCCTGTGGGCATGGAGTGTCTGCAGGTCCATGAGAAAAGACACGACATGAGGCAAGAACCCGCGCAATTGATTGAGAATAGCAAAACCGTGGGTATCGATGTCCCCCCAATAGTAGATTTCCTTTTCGTGCAGCCAGGATGCGGCTGCGAGACTGTCAAATCCGTATCCCGCCCCAAAGATCACCATCGCATCAGGGACAGCCGGAAAAGCCAGGAAATTGATCTCATTTTCAGTGATGAACACTTTCGATACCGGCAAAACAAGTGAAGCGAAGGCTGCCTGTGTCAGGGTGATATCCTGATCGGCTTCCACTGGCAGCAGCCGGACATTCGAGTCCAGCATCCGAAAACGCACCCGTGACGGTTTATCCAGAAAACCATAACGACGACAGAACCCGCCGACGCCCGTGTGATTCCTATCAATAGAATCCTCCGGCAGCACGAGATCGAGCAATTCCGCCAGAACGCTGCGATGCCTTTCAACCAACTTGGTATGGACACCCGGCAGATCGATCTGACGCAGATAAATCGCGGGGCGGGGATGTTTCGCCAACCAGCCGACAATATCCAATAATCGCGGCCAGTCTTCGGCCAACTCCAAGGCACGTAGCGGCCGCCTTGTCAGCCAGGGGAGCAATTCAGGCTGTTTGTCTCTGGTCAGTTCAACCAGCGCAGCAAACTGATCTGCTGCCCGGCGTTTACCGAGAAGTCCAAGAGCGTCCGAAAGCTGGTCGATCCAGATTGCCGCCGGGATTTCATTGTTTCCAAGAACGCGATGGTTGACGCTGCGCCATTCAATTCGATAGGGACCGGCGGCTGAGGACAATTGGGCGATCCAATCCCGCACCTCGGGAAACCGTTCGCTCAGTTCACGGGAGTCAGGGCCTTTGAGGGTCAGACGCCGAGGGAAGAGCGACTCTTCGCCAGCCACTGAGGCGAGCAGCAAACCGCGATCCCAAAGCTTTTGCACCTGAGTTTTGAGATCAGCCGAGGTCGTCCACCTCATCCTTGCATCCTTTGCTTCTCGGCCCGATATTCCTCAATGCTCAGGTTGCGCAGGACAGAGTTGCGGCCGTCTTCATTGTGCACAAACCCGACACCGGCGACAAAAGGCTCGATGATATGGATTTTCTGCAACGGCGTGACGATCAGCAGTTGCAGATTGAGCTGCGCGAACAACTGCAAGCCATACTGGGCCGATTCATCGGAACCGCGCCCGAACGCCTCGTCGATCACCACGAAACGGAAGGAACGGGAGCGTACCTCACCCCATTCCAGACCAAATTGATAGGCTAGGCTGGCGGCCAGGACGGTGTAGGCGAGCTTCTCCTTCTGGCCACCCGATTTACCACCCGAATCCGCATAATGCTCATGCTCGGCGTTGTCCTCACGCCAGCGTTCACTGGCGGCGAATACGAACCAGTTGCGCACATCGGTCACCTTGGCCGTCCAGCGCCGATCCATATCCGAGTGTTCATCCCGTCCCCGGAACCGCTCAATGATTCGCTTCACCAGGAGGAATTTTGCCTCCGAATACTGCACATCCTCCGAGCCGGTGAGCGCACCTTCGGTACAGGTACGCAACTCGGTCTGGAAATCACGGATGTCGGCGTCGAGATTCATCTGTGCTTCGAGACTGATATAACGGCCCGGGTTGTAATCAATCTGGGTGAGCGATTCGTTGATCCGGGCGATGCGCTCCTTGATGGTTTCCCGTTCGCGTGCCAGCTGGGATTGAAAATTCGCCACCTCTCGGATGGTGTTCTCGTTCAGGAGTTCCTTGAAACGTCCTTCAAACCGGGGCAAGTCATCGGCCTGCAGTTGATCCAGCATGGATCTGTATTCGGAAGCGGCAGCCAGGTTGGCATCGACATCTCCTGTCTCCAGCTTCCACATCCCTTTATATTCAGTCATGGCCTTAACGATCTTTTCGGACAGGCGCTTGATCTTCGAATCTTCAGCGTCGATCCTGGCCTGCAGCCAGTCACGCATGTCGCGCTCGCGATTGTCGCAAGATTCGACTGTCAGCATTTGACCACCAAGCGCCTCCTCACGCATCGCTTCCAGTAGGTCAAATCTCTGAACAATATCTTCTGTTATTTCAGCTAAAAGAGCTTGGGCTTGTTGCTGCAGCTCTTGCGCAGCACTGATTTTTTGTTCGGTTTTCGAACGTTTATCTTTCCGTCCATCAAGCTGAATCTCCGTTTCTTTCAACTCCCCTTCGAGCGCGGCCAATTGTGACGTCAGAGTCTTGAGCAGATCGGAGGCCGCTTCCAGCTCACGTTTCTCGGCTTCCAACCTGGCAATGACAACCGCCACGGGTTTCCAGTCGAGATCACGAAAGTCGGTATACTCACCCAGCTTCGAGAGGACCGAGAGGCGCTCCTTGGAGGCGGTCTGTTCCTTCTGCAGCGTGCTGATGCGATCGGCAAGGTCGGCAAGATGTATTTCCTGCCGCTTGGCGACTTTTTCCAACGCAGCGATTTTTTCGACGTTGCTCCAACCAAGGACATAACGCCGGCGATCATCTATTCGATGCCGGTCATCCTTTTCATGCCGCTCCCCGGGAGCTTTGATCTGTCCGGCCCTGGTAATGGCACGGGTCTCGCGGCGAAATTGATCCTGGTTCTCACAGCAGGCCAGATCAAAACGGTGGGCCACCTCCCGTTCGATCCAGTCATAAAAGGGCGAATCGGGCTTGACTTGCAGCTTGCGCACCAGTGAGTCGGGATGGAGCAATGGCAACTCGCCCCGCACCCCTTCCCGCACCCGGAAATAAACCAGCCTCCCCCGCAGGTGGGTTTGGTCAACCCACTGCGCCACCTTGGCGTAATGCCGATCCGGAACCAGCAGAGACAAGCCAAAGCCGTGAAGCAGCCTTTCGATGGCGCCTTCCCAGTCACGCTCGTCCTCGCGCACCTGCAGCAATTCACCGGCAAACGGCATTTCCTCTTCGGAAAGAGCAAGCGCCTGACAGAGGGAACGCCGCATGGCAATCTGTTTTTCGTCGATATTGCTAACCCGGGCTTTCAACCCCGTGATTTCAGTTTGCAGCTGATCGTATTCATCCTTTCCCTGTTTGAACAAGACGCCTGCCTCATTGAGATCGTTCTGTGTACGAACTTCGGTTTCTTCTGTCGTTTCGCGCCACTTGGCGGCTTCAGACCGTTGACGCAGAAATTCTTCTCCAGTCGCGGCGGGGGATTGCCCCAAGGCGCGTACCAGCTTCTCATAGCGGGATGCTTTCAGCTTCCTACGTTCCAGTTCATCCTGTTTTTGAAGAATCTCCTGACCGATGCTTTCAATACGGTCACCACCATTTTCCGCGATGGTACGGCGCAGTTCACGCTCCTGCCCCTGCTGGGCACGACGCTGCTCCTCCAGCCGCAGGGTGGCGACTTGATGCCGGGTCAACTCTTCATTCAGCGAGGTGAGTCGTTTCTCCAGGAGATCGAGTTTCAGGGTGGCGAACCATGGCCGCAGGGCATCACGGCAAGCTCGCAGATTATCCGCCGTCTGCGCCAACTCCCGATGTCGCTCGCAATCGGCCACCAGAGGCGTAAGCATCTCCGCCTGGCGTTTGGCCTTGAGAACCGCCTCGTGAGCTCGGTTGAGATCCTCGAAGTGGCCGATCAGGGCGGAGATACGTGGCGCGACATCAAAGGGCTCAAGCATGTGGCTGCGCACGAAGTCGGTCAGGTTGCCGACCGACTTGAGCGACACGGTCTGGTGGAATAGATCCAACGCCTGTTCGTTATCAATGCCGAAACGACGGCGGAACCAGGAACCGTAGGGCGGAAAGCTGTCGAACAACTCGACACCACCTGACCGCAGCTGTTTGCGAAGACCGACCATCTCGCTGCCGAATCCGGAAAAATCTGCCGAAATGGACAGATCGCGTTCACAGACCGCATACAGACGAGCCGGTTGCGTATTGGCCTCTTTCATCCAGAAGACCTGCGCCAAGGTGACTGTCTTGTTGTAGCCAGCGTTATGGAAAACGCCGAGGATCACCGAATAACTGTTGAAGTCGCGCAGTGCGACCGGCTTGGCGCTGCCCAGGGTTTCCTGCCGCTCCGACTTGTAAAACCCGAGCACATAGGACTTAAGCGAACGTTCGCGGCTGTCGGCCCCGGCCGCCTTGTTGTAGGCAACTCGATGACTCGGCACCAGCAGGGTGGTGACGGCGTCGACCAAGGTCGATTTTCCGGAACCGATATCCCCGGTGAGAAGACCGTTTTTTCCGCCTAGACGCAGAGTCCAGACCCTCCCGTCAAAGGTTCCCCAGTTAAAAACCTCGAGTCGTTGCAGGCGAAAACCGGCCAGCCGGTCATCTGCCATGAATTCCAATTCGAGCGCTTCAGCCATCCATCCCCTCCAGCGGTTGCGCAAGCTGCTGTCGATATTCCGCCAATCGTTGGTCAAAATCGGCGAGCCACTGCGCATCGACAAACGCCTTAATAATGCGCCGCACCTCAATCATCTGCCCCTGCCCACGCAAGCGGCGGATAAAGCCGAGCTCGGCAATCCTGTTCAAGGTAGCATCGACCTGATCGATGAGTTTCACCTCGTTGCTGCCCGCCGGTAGAAAAATCCGGATCAATTCCACCACTTCATCCCGGGAAAGAATCAGACGCGTATCGCCGCCACCAGCGTCGAACTCGGCCAATTTTTTCCGCAAGAGCGCAAGCAGCAAACTGACCTGATAGGAGAGCTGCCGCCGGGCAACCAGGCGCGGCATGACAGCCTGACTGTCCTCATCCTGCCGGGAACGTAAAAAAGCGTAGCCTTCCGCCTCGTCGAGCATCAGATCCAGACCAAGAACCGCGACGTAATCCCGAACGCTCGCTTGCAAATTCAGCAGCGAGCCCCACAATCCCGGGTTATCCTCCTGATAGAGCACCCCCTTGAGCAGAGGCACCACCACGGACGAGAGTTCGTGGGTCGGCTTAGTCGAATGGCTGGGGTTGGTATCGGCGACAATCATCATCGGTCCCTCAGCAAAATAATACGCGGCAAGGTCGCCTGGCGCATGACGCCAGTTTCCAGCTGCCAGCTCACCTGTTCCTGCACCTCATCGTCCACGGCCGTTTTGGACCATTCTCCGGCCAGCTGCAGATAGGCAACCAGTTCGGCCAAACCGTGACGCAACGGATGGCGAGTCACCACTTCTGCGAGGCTGATCTGGCTGCGCCCCTGGAGTTCCTGCCGAATATTCCGGGTCAACTCGGCCCGGTCAACCACCACTTGGGCATAGAGAGCCGCCGTATCCACATCCGCATCCCCTTCGTCCAACGCCATCTCGTCAATGAGGGGCTTGAGCGGCGGCCGATAGAGAGGTCGCTCCAGGGGAAGTTCAACCGTTGCGGAGGTCTCGGCCAAACGCATGAAATCCCCCGATGGAAACTCCTCGCGCAACGCCAGCGCATGGTTTTCGACGCTGTGCAGGATGTCCATGATGCGGCGGTTCTCCAGCCAGGCCTGATCATCGAGAAATCGCCGCAGCTGCTCGGAAAGCTTCGCCACCGTCCGCTGGGTGTGTTCACCTGCTTCCAGCCAGTCGTAATGTACGCGCTGCAGACGAGTTTCGGGATGCATGGACTGGATCGGCGGAAGGGACAAAACCTGTTCCAACAGGTGGGTCAATTCTTCCTGACGGGACTGGGACATCAGAAAATCCCAGAAGGAGCGAAAGCTCTTCCCCTGATCTGAATCGGCGATGGCATCGCGCTCGCCCATGATCTCTTCGAGCAGTGCCCCTTTTGCTCCCTCCCAAAGGGCAATGCGTTCGCGCACCCGTCGGTCAAGCGTGCGAAAATTGTGCTCCACCTCGCGAAAGTCGGTCAGCAGCTCCCGAGCCAGCTGCAAAAACTGTTGAAAGCGATCCTTCAGACCGGTATCGTCCAGAAGCGGAATATCACCCGCCAGAATGCGGGCGATCTCCGCGTCGATATCGTTGCGGCGTTTTTGCAGTTCGGCGATGCGTACTTGTGGGTCAGTCTGGCTCCCTTCACTCATCTGCCGCAGCAGCTCGAACAGAGTCAGCAAGCGGGATTCCGTACCGACAAAGGCGCGCTCGGTCAGACCTTCCAGCCAGGCCAAGGCCTTTTCCGTCGCGGGAGTCAGGTCAAAGTGCGGTTCGTCCGTCCCGACAAGATAAAATTTCCGCAGCCACCCCTTGTCGTTTTCGGCCCAGTCGTTGAGATAGCTTTGCGCGGTTCCGGGAAAGGCCTCAGCCCCCAGCTGCTCACGCAGAGCGAAAAGCTCATCTTCTAACGCCTCGGCCAGGTCTGCCTGAGACAAATTGCGGACATTGGGCACGATGAACACCCGGTGCAGAAAACCGGCCACCAGCGGCGCGTAATGTGCGCACAACAACCGCCACGCAGGGTGGTTCTGGCGGAGCAGCTCTAAAGTAACGTAGTCCAGTGCCATATCTTCCCCCCGGTTTTATCCATCGCCATGCTGCACAAGCCACTGGCGACCCTTGTCGGTGAGGCTGTATTTCTGCAAGCGGCTGTTGGGCTTGTCGGGAATGGTCATTTCGATCAGGCCGTCGGCCAGGGCCGGTTTGAGGTAGCGCTCGCGGAAGGATTTGCGGTCCGAAAGCCCCAGGGCGGATTGCAGTGCCTCGCGGCCCATCTCGCCCCGGATCGCCGCCAGCAGCTCGCCGACTTGGGGGGTGACTTGAGGGCTGACTTGGGGGGCTGTGCTGGTCACCGTATCCAGGATCATCCGCAGCATGAAGGCGATGAAGGGCGCGGAGTCGGTCTTGTGGGTGCTTTCTTGAATAGCCTGGTAGTACTCGGCCTGATTCTCAAAGATCAGGCTTTCCACCGGGATATCGGCGAACAGGGGATTCCAGCGGGCCAGGATCAGGCTCTGCCACAGCCGACCCATGCGGCCGTTGCCGTCGGCGAAGGGGTGGATGAATTCGAATTCGTAGTGAAAGACCGAGCTGGCGATGAGCGGATGGGCGTCAGTGGCGGCCAGCCAGTCGAACAGGTCACTCTTCAGATGAGGCACCCGGTCGGCGGGCGGGGCCATGTGAATCACCTGCTGGCCTGCCATCACGCCAACGCCGCCGTGCCGATACACTCCTGCCTCGTCGATCAGACCGGACATCAGAATCCGGTGCGCTTCCAGCAGATCCTTTTCCGATGAGGGTTTCCAGGTGTCGAAACGGTCGTAGGCAGCCAGGGCGTTTTTCACCTCCTGCACCTCGCGGGGCGGGGCGATGACCCGTTTGCCCTCCAGAATCGCGGTGATCTGCGCCTCGCTCAGGGTGTTGCCTTCGATGGCCAGCGAACCGCGAATGGTGCGGATGCGATTAATGTGCCGCAGCCGCAATGCTCTCGCCTGATCGGTGAGCACGGTCAGCCGCCCGATGGCCTCGCTGATCGCGGCGACCCGGTTAAGGATATCGGCGGTGATGGTGTAGGGTGGCTGGTAGACATTCATAGTCACACCCTTCACTGGGCGTTGTCGTTCGAGCCCGGTGCATCCTCGCCCTTAACGACGGGCTTGCCATCTTGCCAGGTGACGGCGTACTGACCCAAACGCCGTTTCTTCTCCAGCGTCTTGCCGACGGCCTGGCGGAGTGTTTCCAACTGTCGCTGCCCTTCCGGGGAGGGCGTGCTTTTGCGTTTTGTGTTCATCCTTGGGCCTCCTCAAGCAGAAGCTGATAGTAGTCATCATGCACAATCTCACGCTCACTACGGCGCTGTTCAAAGACCAGCACCGGGCTTTCCCCGTCGTTCATGAAGCAGGTGCAGCTATCGACCCGGTGGCTGAAGTCGTTCAGCAGATGGCTCAGGCTGCGTGGAAAACGCCGCTCGATATCCGCCACCGGAATGTTGTGCCCGCCGTGGGCGACTCGTTCGGCCACGCGCAGCTTGGACATCTCGAAACTCGGCAGGGCCAGAAAGATCAGCTCCACCCGCCAGCCGTCGGTATGCAGCCGCTCGACTAGGCGCAGGTAGGTGCGCCCCGCCAGAGTGGTTTCAAAGGCGAAATCCTCGCGGGCGGCGATGCGCTGCTCGATCTCCCGCAGAAAGAGACGGCTGGCAGCCAGCAACTCCCGCTCCGGTGCGAGTGGCGAGAGACCGGCGGCGATCAAGTCTGCGTTGATGAAATGAGTGCAGCCCGCCACTTGGGGCAGATACTCCAGGGCGAAAGTGGTTTTACCTGCGCCGTTGGGTCCGGCGATGATCCAGCAGGTGGGCATTATCTTCTTCCCTTCCATCTCTTCCATTGTTGAAATCCCTCGCTGATAGCAACAACTCGGTTCAGCATCTGGGGGGTAATGGTACGGAACGGCTGATATATCCTTGCATACTTGAATTTGCGCTATCTGTATGGTGACGAATCACTCGAAACTTTCCCATGCAGGCGTGACGCTAAAGGTTCACCCAAGCACAGCCACCAACTCCCCAATCACCCGCAAATCGTCCGCCTGCTCCTCATTCAAAACAATCGGCTCATAGCCCGGAAGATAACTGTCCGGTCGAAGAATGATCGACGTGTGCCGCCACGTGCCATCATCCTGAATCTCCTTGGTGCTTTCATAAATCTTGACGGTGTAGTGGCAACTGGTATCGGTGTCGGCAATCTCCCGGTGCGAAGCCAGGACGACCTTGCCGTTCCGTGAGCCCCCTTTTTCTTCACGGAACAGGCACCATGCGCCGTACGGGATGCGCCGGTTCATCGACTCCCCAACCACTTGAGCCACAAACAGTCCCTTCCGTGGCCGGAATTCTTCCGGCAGCTCCACCCAGTCGCACCCGTCCATCTGCTGCTCGTTGCTGAAACCTCCGGCGGCGACCTTGAGGTCGTAGAGTGGCACACAATTCACATAAGGCCTTGCTTCTTCCGAACCCAGCCGGCGAAACGGCAGGTCCACAGCTTCTTCGTGTGAAGGCAGAATCGATTTCTCGATTATCGACTCTGCTGCTGGTCCAAATTGCAGCCGCTCAGCGAAGTACCTGCGCGTTTCGTCATCGACAAAATAGACGTAACACCCTTTCTGTCCACGGGTCATGAGGGTACGGTAAGTATTTTTTATGATGGCATCGATCCTTAATACTCCCCCATCAGGAACTTCCTTGACCAGTTTCTTCCACCCCTGGATCGATTTATCCATTTTCGAACGCTCGGCTGGCCGGGTCTCTACTTTACCTTCACGAACAACAAAGTCCGGGCCAACGATGACGCCTATGTAGTCCACCTCTAATCCCTGGCAGGTGTGGATGCACCCCACCTCGCTGACGGAGTCGGGTTTGATGATCCACGCCTGTCCGTCCGTTTCCAGGTTCCAAGTCGCCTTGTAGTCTCCGATTACGATGTCCTTCAGCAGCGGTTTCTTCTTGCTGATCCAGTCCCAGCAGTAGCCGGCTACCATCCGTGCCTTGTTGTTTTTGTTCTTGGCCTTTATGAGGTCGTGTAACTCTGATGGGGTGTCGATGATGCGAAAATCATATTCACGGATATCCAGGACTTCGTTGGCCGTCCTCCGGATCTGCAGGTTGTTGTCGAGCCAAGCCAGGTAGCCGTTGGAGCCGTTGCAGCGGAACTGGGACTCCAGACTCATCTCGACAACTTCAGCCCCAAGCTTCTTTGCCCAGTTGCGGATCGCTTCTTTGTCGCCAATATCTTTCAACGTGACCTTCTGGTCTTCATCGATGAAGAACACACTCAATTTGCTGGCATTGATGATCTCCTTGATCTGGTTTTCACCCAGGTGGCTGAACATGCCGGATTTCTCGTTCAAGCGATGCGCCTCGTCCACAATAAGGCAATCGAACGCATTGGGCGCAACTGCGTGGTATGAGCCGGAACCGGAGAACATGTTGGAAATATGCGTCTTCCGGAAATGACCGATGAGCTTTGCCTCATATACGAGCCGGGGGGCCGAGTTTCGGGAGACGTACTGGACAACGAATTCCCGTTCCGTGAGCGCCACAAGGAGGTTGATCGCCAAAACCGACTTGCCAGTGCCTGGTCCACCCTCGACGATCAAGACCTTTTTGGTATGCTCGGAAGCCTGCTCTGCCAGTCGTTTCGCCTTCTCGAACACCACTTTCTGGTCATCGATCAAAACGAATTCCCGGTTCCCTTTAAGCATCGACGCTAGTTCGTCGGCCAGTTTCTTGGAAGGTTTAATCTTCCCGTGTTCGATCCGGTACATGATCCGGGTCGAATCGCCGTATTTGACGTGGGTCTTAATGAACTGCTGGAGTTTCAGGGCATCGGGCTTGAGGAAGATCGGGGCACGTTTGATGTGATCGCTGTAGAAGGGATGGGTGATCACGCCATCGTCATCGTAGTTGTGCAGATAGGCACATGGGAAGAGCCCTATTTGTTCTTCCTGAACGGTCTGGTTAAAATCTTCAAGAAGACGCTTGTAAGACCAGGCTTGGTAGGAGGGATGGAGGACCTCGGTAGAGCCATGCTTGAACCGGGTGATGACGACTGCGTCACTTTGAGTTAATTCCGTCTTCTGCCACTGTTTCAGTTCTACGAGGACGGCCGATTCACGCTGGTCTCTGCCCCTCCCGGTCAGGATAAAGTCGATACGTTTTGAGGTCTGCGGGAGGTGGTACTCGATGGCGACGCCTGCATCATGGGGGATCTCGTCGTCATTGAGCACTCGATCCATATACTGCAGCGAGTGCATCCACGACTCGATTTCTGCTCTACCGGTGCTTCTCCCTGTTGCATTCCGGAATGCGTCAAAGATAATGCCGCCGATGTCATTGGTCATGACATCTTCTTTGAACCTAGCTTTTGTAGCGGAATAAACGATCAATGTTGGCCCCTCGGAATGCAGATATTGATCTACAACTTCGTGTACTTGGTGTTTTTCCCTTTCGCCTTTTCTACAGGATATTTCTTCTCACTCTTTTCGATCTTCCGAAGTAGAGCTTTGGTCAGATCAACCTCAAACCTTTGGGAAAACCGCAGCAAGAAAAAGAGGACATCGGCCAGCTCATCCTCAATATCACCTTTGACCTGCTGGTTGTCCAGCAACGCCATCGCCTGTTCGTCCGTTTGAAAGCGAAAATGCTCTAACAACTCCGACGCCTCGGTAATAACACCGATGGCCAGATCCTTAGGGCCGTGGAACTGATCCCAGTCGCGGGCTTCGCAGAATATTCGGACAATATCGGCTAAGTCCTGTAGTGATCGTTGCTTTTCCATATTCAAACTCCTGCCAAAAGAGAACTTTGACCTGGCGGCCTTCTCAGTGAAAACCATTAGATTAGCTCCCCCTTTTTCTTTTTCTGCACACAAAACTGCTCGAACTGCCGCTGCGCCAGCTTCGAGGGAATGGTTTTGCCGTTCTCCCAGCGGTTGACCGTGGCGAAGCTCACCCCGAGGGCGTGGGCCAACTCCTCCTGGGAGAGCGCCAACTGCCGCCGCACCTCCTTGACCGTTTCAGGAAAGTTTTCGGGTTGGCGGATCATGGCCATTGGACATCTCCCGCTGATTGAACCAGGCGCAGCAGGCCGGGCGCGACGTTCCACTGGTGGCCATCGTCCGTGGCGACGCTGATGGTCTTCTTGTTAAGGCGCAGCACCCTGCCTTCCAGCATCCGGCCGTCAGGGGATTGGAAGCCGACTCGATCGCCCCTGGTGAAGCTGGTCATCAACGTGGTGGCGCGGGCTTGGGAAATGAGCTTGAGCCGCTCGACGATCAGCCGGTTGAGAAAGAGCAGATCTTCCTCCTTCAACCGCTTGATCGCCTCGACGGCGGAGACGCGGTCGACGATCTTGACGCTGCCGGGCTTCATGGCTGATCCTCCTGTTGGTGCACGCGAAGGCGCGAAGACGCGAAGTTGATGTGTTTGTTGGCGACGCGTTGCAGGCCATTCTTCAGAAGTGATGCGCCAAAGTTGATGAGCAGTCCGAGGGGCAGGTTCATCAGGCGCAGGTAGGTCAGTAGCTGTTTGGGATGAACCGGGTGGATGTTTTCGACTGATTTCAGCTCAACGATCAGCTGACCATCGACCAGCAAACCCAGCCTAAAACCTTCATCGAGTGAAACACCCTGATACTGAATAGGAACCGGCTTCTGCCTCTCGACAGACAGGCCACGCTTTTCCAACATTTTGGACAGAATCGCCTCATAGGCCGATTCCGGCAACCCCGGCCCGAGATCACGGTGAAGTTGCAATGCCGCATCGACTACCATCGCGGCCACTTCCTCGATATCCCTTCGCGCATTCGCGTCTTCGCGTGAGGCATGAATCTCAGAGGTTGACCCGCTCCTGTTCGATATAGGGACGCATCTCCGGTCGCAGGGCCTTTTCGGTGACAAGGTCGACCGGACAGCCGAGCAGGTCCTCCAGGTAAAACTGCACGCCAAAATAGCGCTTGGAGGTGGCCGGGCCGTCGAAAGCCACCAGCACATCGACATCGCTGCCGCTACTCGCCGTATCACGGGCGGTGGAGCCGAACAGGGCCAGCCGGGTCACGCCGAAACGGGCCTGCAGCTCCGTCTTGCTATCTCTCAGCAGGGCAAGGGCACGTTGTCTGTTCATCGCTCAGCCTCCCAAGGCGGATTCATCTTCTGGGCTTTTGCGCACCCGAAACCACCGGGCGCACGAAGGCCATTCAAAACTACCCGACAATATAACATCTGCTATGCGGCGTACAACTCAAAATTCGAAGGAGTTCCAACAGATTTGAAACCGCTCCGGTAAATAAGCCACCAGAAGGCCAGCACGAAAAAAATTCAACCGCCGCTCGACACTTTCTCTGTCTCTCCGGTAAGTAAGGGCAGAATCCAAAACGAGGAGCCACCGACCATGGACATCAACGACCTGTTTGACGGAATCATGAAGAGTATCAACCAGTTTGCCTTTGATCCCGCCGAGCAGCGGTTGCAGGAAAAAATGCAGGAGTCCGGACGAGGTCCGGAGAATGAGGGTAACAATGCGGAGAATTTTCAGGCGAAAGAGAAGCGGGGTGTGATGGATTTCCCGAAACTGATCCTGTGGCCCTGCGGGCCAGTGGCGGGAACCGCCTACTACGTCAGGAACGTCCTGTCCCCTCCTGCGTAGGCTCCCCTTCGCTCGCTGACGCGGCCCTCCCTGGCCGCTTTTCAGCCACTGGCTGCGCTCGCTGCGCTTCGATTCCCGCGTCACAGTCACAACTAAAAAGAGGGTTACCCTGAAGGGTAACCCTCTTTTTAAATGGTGGAGGTGGCGGGAATCGCCATCTCCTCAATTTCAGCAGCCGAGAAATCATTTTGCCTAACTTGTTTTCTAAATGGTTTTGGACACTTATATCATTTGATGCAAGCCTATAGTGGTGGAGTTATCTAGTCAATTTTGTACCAAATGTACCACCCAAATGTACCACCTTATTTGGATATACTAGCGGGAATAACGAGAGAAGGCAAACCAGTTTCTTCCAACTACAGACCGTCTCCTTCACCTTGATTCGATTCCGACCTACCGGAATCAAATTGGCTCCAGAAATATCTCACGTAATGTTTCTAGGTACCATTTTTTCCAATAGAATAATCCTTTCCTAAGGCGATTGTCTTAGAGCTTAGAATCAGATGACCTAAAGGATCTATTCGATCAAAAATCATAATTTAGGACCTACCTGACACAAAAAGCCCGTTAGATGCAATTGGTAGCATGCCCCAACATATTAGCAATTACTATACCCCTAACTCAACCTTGACCTTTTCATTTAATCTGTCTACATTTACCCTGGTTTATTTTTATCGTTATTTAAAAGTTCTTGCTTAAAAGGAGTTAAGTAAGGACTGGAGTTAACCACCTAATATTATTATAGGAATTATGTTTTATTTTTTCGGAAATTGGCAATATTGTCTCTGTTAGACAATATTGGATTTTCGTTATCCACAATACATAACTCATTGAATTTCAATAATTAACGAAAAAGACGACGATGAAATACATTTTAAATCAAACAATTTCGAGCACTCACGAAGACTCCCAGGGGGAGAAAAATACCAAAGAGTTTCTGCTAGCTTTAGCAGAAAGATTCGGTGAAAGAATCCCTCTTCACCAACATCACGACATGCGGCTTGAAACCCTTGGGTATCTAAAAAATTTTAAAGTTGTTCCAGATGAGGAGTCTTCAGGAGAATGGCTTTTAAAAGCAGATGTTTATTTTTCCTGCGAAACCATAGATGAAGCATTAGGTGGTTTCAGTTATTCAATTACAGAACCTATCTCGGATAATTTTGATGTTGCAAAGTACCAAATTTATCTCCCTTGGCCGCATTATAATAATCAAGACCTTATTGACGAGTTGTTAAGCGAAGATAAAGATTTGGCTGTAGGAAAATGGCGAAAAAAAACTGTTGACCCCGACACTGTAGGCTTAATTTACAATGTGGCCATCTTCATGTTTGCTCCGCTCTGGACAAACGTTTACAACAACCACGTTGCACCAATGATAAAAAAACTTTTCTCAAAAACTCAAAACTTAAAAAGTAAAGGATTATCAATAGATTTCATTCAACAAGCTGGCGATTTCAAGGGAGAATTAATACAAATACAATTCATTCCAGATAGAGGCAATGAGGAAAAGTGCTTAAAAGAACAATTGGTGTATGAAGGCCTTAAAAAAGTTGAAAATTTTCTTAAAACAGATCCAGATGCAAATACTGTTGGGATTGTTCGAGTAAAACTAATGTATGATATATTTATAAATCAATATAGATTGATACACGTACAATACAAGTCCGGTAAAAACAAGAGAATTCCATAAAAAAATTAAAAACCGAAAATTTTTGTCCTTATTTAAAAATCATATACAAAGCGGAAGCGTTACATATCAACCCTCATTATTATTAACTTTAACTAAAATGAAAAGATCAAAACACTTCACTCCTCCTCATCTTAAAAATATAGACTCGTCACTTCATTGCGGAATGGATTTACTTTCACCAAATTTCTTCAAGGTAGGTAATGAATTACTTACTCTCGCAACTTCCGAGGTAACAAAAAAAATGAAAGGGTCAAGTTTTGACTCTTGTAGATATTGTTTTCCTGCAATTATAATGTTCTGTACTGCTTTTGAATCATATTTAAATGAAACTATCGAGTTCAGCAGGACTCTTGCCATAAAACAGGACACTAATAACAAGGAATCGATTCTCAAAAGAATCGATGACATAAAAAAGGCAAAAGAAATTAAAGATAAGATAAAATTGTTTTACAAAGGATATGATTCAGAGGACGTTGGAATTGACACAAATGGAAGCACCTACCAAAATCTGATTGCACTATTTAGATTGAGAAATGAAATTATTCATTATTCTCCCGATATGACAGCAGGAAACAAATGGCCAATTCGAACAAAAGAAGCATTTTTTAAAAGTAATCCTAAAATAAAAGAGAATACTACCTGGACAACAACTTTTGGTGCGGTTAGCGTAGCCAAATGGGCACACGACACCACAATCGCTGCCATTCGCTTATTTGCCAAAATTTCCGGATCACAAGATCCTTTTGGTGAAGAAACTCCTTATCCATGGCACTGGTAAAAATAAATGGGAAGACTATTCTCACGCCTTTCATAAAAAAGGTCCGCAAAAAAAATCTGTGGGCCTTTTCTATTTCCCAGGGTCACTGTGAAAGAGCCTATTTGAGTCGCCTAGTTGCTTACTTATGAACCTTCTTTTCAGATTGCCCTATTCCCATTTTTACAATAGGCCACCCAAAAACATCAATGAGGGGTGGTAGAAGTGCATTCATTCACAAAAGTGAAAAATCAACCATATTGTTTCCTATTACTGAGGCATGGCCATTTGATAGCTCCCGTAAAGCCTCTCCGCCCCTATCAATAGGGTTCATTGTTGACTTTTGATAGAAATCTATCATAATGTCTTTGTATCCATTGATAGAAAAAAGGAGGGGGAATATGGCAATTATCGGTTATGCACGTGTGAGCACTGTTGGACAAAGCCTTGATGCTCAATTGATCCAACTTGAAAAAGCTGGGGCCGAGAAAATATTTCAGGAAAAAATCTCTGGGGTCAAAAAAGATCGCCCAGAGCTGCAAGCTATGCTGGATTACATTCGGGAGGGAGATACGGTAATTGTTTCCAAACTGGATCGTATTGCAAGGAGCACCAAGCACCTTCTTGATATCGTTGATTGCCTTCAGGAGAAAAAAGTAACCTTCAGCGTGTTGAATATCAACCTGGATACCTCTACGCCCACCGGTAAGCTCATGTTAACCATGCTTGGGGCTATAGCTACATTCGAGCGAAAAATGATGCTTGAGAGGCAAGCTGAGGGCATTGAGAAGGCAAAGCAGGAGGGGAAATATAAAGGTCGTAAAGCAACCGCCAGAGCCAAAGCGACAGAGGTCAGGACCCTTGTTAAAGCGGGGATGGCAAAACAAAAAATAGCGGAGGAATTAGGGATTGGGGTCGCTTCGGTTTATAGGATTTTAAAATCTTGAAGAATAATAATGGCCAAGGATTGGAAAGATCAGCCAATCTAAGGAGAATTTCGTTCTAAAGAAAACCGCCAGGGATTCTGATACCAAACCCACCAATTGTTGTTTCCCTGAACCCATCGGGCCTTGTTGATTCAAAACCCTCCACCTATTCAGATAGAATCCCCTTTGGCTCTGGCTTCGTCGCAATCGTACAAAGTCAGATAGTGCTGTTTGCCCTTGCGGCCATTGTCGCGTTACCGGATGATTCTGGCGTTTTCGATTGATGGATGGGGCTCAGAGTTTTGTCTCTAAGGCCAATGTGCTGTTTTGTTTATGGGATAGGTTGTTTTTGCTGAAGGGACTGTTGTTTTGAAGATGACTTCGCCATCTTGTCCCAAAACGGTTATTCTTCCGCCGCCTTGGTTTTGAAGGAGGCTTTTTGCGGCTGCGATAGCATGGCGCCTTGTCTCATGGATGGTGGTTGGGATTTCCTCATCAAAGACTTTATTGGCCCAGGTGCCGTCAGGACGTTGATAGACAGTGCGATTATGTTTACTCTCCATGTTCCTCCTGGTTGGTTATGTCATGGTTTCTCTTCTTCTTGCTTTGCAACCCTCAGCTTTGCGGATGACTCTTGCTCGCCAGACAATTTGCTCCCGCCAAAAATGATTGACGTGGCGCATATGATCGCTGGCTTCAGCTACCTGATCATCTTCTTTGGTGGCCACAAAGCTCTTCGTCGGAAAATAAATTAATTATTTGTAGATTAAAATAACAAACATATTATTAAAGGATTATTTAATGTTTAGTCAATAGTTATTGTTGAAAAGTTTTAACAAGTGGGGGGGGGAAACCGCATGCCAGTTCATTCAAATAATAGGCATACAATGTCTTGAAAGTTCTAAGAAGCTGCAGGATAGAGTTGTTGGGCTGCTTATTCTGATCAAAACCATCCAAGCATTCTTGGCATAAAGCCGTCCATACTTTGTCGGGGGACCGCTGGGGTGTTCCGGATTGCAGGGTTAGTAAGAATGGACGAATGTTTACCTCTGGCGACCTTCAAAATCAACAACACAATATAGGAGATAGGGCCGATACCCATGATGGCTCAAGGTGACAATTGCTCTGACTCCTGCCAGTTTCCTTGGAGTTGTCCCATTTAGGTGTATATTCAGGAGATGGAGGGGGAGTCCGAACTCCAAATTCGCAGAAAAAAATGACCACTGGTTTCGGCGACACGCTGATTAGCGATTTCGAATATTTAGCTCTACTTTTGACCTATAGGTCTGAGGGGACGCTTTCGGGAGCGATTCATTACATTGATCGTTATACTAGCGAATCAACATGAAATTCAAAGCTCATCATTTAAATTAGTGCTATTCAGTTTACAATCGCCAACCTTCGATGGATTTCATCGCTTCAGAATCTATCTATAGAGTATAATTTTAAATTTAATAAATTATTGTTTTATTCGAAGTTTTTATAACAATTGAGGTGTTTCTTATCTTAAGAAAAAAATTGGCCAGGCAAAGGCAAAGATAGGCTTTGCTATGCAAAGTCTCGATACATCATAAGAATCTATTGCTTACCGGTCAGGGGAGGAGGAAAAACTGACCTTCATTGCCTGGCCACAATAACAACTTTTTCTATTATTTATTTTTAAAAAGATAATAATAGATTAGATTTTATATGCGTTTACAAAAACTTACAAACTTTAGACACCGACCTAAATTATGGACTTATAAAGCCTAACAATGTCGTCATACGTAACCGATCTGGGGTTAAATAAAGTACATACATCTTTCAAAGCATTGTCTGCCATTTGGGGAACGTCTTCCTCCAATATTCCCAATTCCCCCAATCCCGCGGGAATACCAATATCCTTAGCCAACCGCCTGATTGCACCAATTGCTTTGTCAGCAGCATCCAAAATACTGAGCCCGTCAATGTTCTCCCCCATGGACTCAGCAATTTTTGCAAATTTTTCAGGGGCAGCCAGCAAATTATACTCACACACAACAGGCAAAATAATTGCGTTGCACACACCATGAGGCAAATCACGCAAACTTCCTGCCTGATGTGCCATCGAGTGCACAATGCCCAGAACTGCATTATTAAATGCCATACCAGCAAGATACTCTGCATAAACCATTTGAGAACGCGCCTCTAAATTCGTCCCATCCGCAACAGTTGGACGCAACCATTTTGCAACAAGTTCGATAGCCCCTAGAGCGCATACATCTGTAACAGGCGTCGCCTGTTTGGAAACATAGGCTTCTATGGCATGAGTCAAAGCATCCATTCCAGTAGCAGCAGTCAATGAGCGAGGCATTCCCATATGGAAAACCGGATCATTAATAGCAACATCCGCCGTCAACCTTCCGTCGCCAAAAATCATCTTGACATCAGTATCCGTATTAGTGACAACGGCAAACCGAGTGATTTCGCTTGCAGTCCCTGCAGTTGTATTTATAGAAATATATGGGGGGAGAGAAGACTTAAGTGTGTTGACCCCTGCATAATCTCTGATATCTCCTCCGCTTGTGGCCATTATCCCCATCGCTTTCCCACAATCATGGGAACTTCCTCCACCAAGCGTAACTAGTAGGTCGCATTTGTTTTCCTGCCAAACCATTAACGCATCGCGAACATTTACATCGGTCGGATTTGGACAAACGCCAGAAAATATAAATACTTCTAAGCCTTCGTCCAGAATATAACTTTTAACCTGTTCTGCAAATCCAGCATTGACCATCCCTTGATCGGTAACGATTAGAACCTTCCTCCCACCCAGAGACTTGGCATGCTTACCTACTTCCTTCCTTGCACCTACTCCCATTAGTGATAAAGCGGGCAAGTAAAACTCAAAAACCTTATCAGAAACATTAGACCACTACTGTCCGGTTAATAACTGAATAAATTCAGCTGGTTGTCATCTGGGAGGTCTTGGATTTGTTTGAGAGAATCTGCAACCAGTGAAGAAATGGGCTTTTTCTCGAACAAATTGACCTCCAGAATCTGTAGAAAAGTGTAGAGCGGACATGGGATGTCGAGCTTCTTCTTGGCAATCACCACCAGCAGATAAATGCTTAGTGCCACCCAGATCTGACTCTTCACAGCGTTGATCGACGTTCCGTAAAACGACTGGATCCGCAAATGGCCCTTGATCCACTTGAAAAACAGTTCCACCTGCCAGCGTTGTTTGTAGATTTCGGCAACGGTACTGGCAGGGATCGTAAAGTTATTGGTCAGAAAGACCAGATGCTTGTTGCGCTCTTTGTCAACATAACTGATCCGGCGTAGTTTTTCCGGGTAGTCCTTTTTCGATTTATGGGTCACCAGAGTGATCGTCTGATCCGCCTTGATGCCGGCTGCTTTGTCTTTCGGGGCAGAGTACAGGCGCTGGAATCGCAAGTTGTCTTTGGCCCTGATGACAAAGAAGGCTCCTTGTCGGTGCAATGCATAGAGTCGTGAGAAATCGGTATAGGCTTTGTCCATCGTGTAGATGGCGTCTTCGGTCACCGGCAGAACATCGAGCATCCGGACATCGTGAACCTTGCCGGCCGTAATCGCCACATACGTCGGGATGGTTCCCCGCAGGTCAAGTAGCGTATGCATTTTTACCGCAGCCTTTGTCGTCCGGAACTCGGCCCAAGGAAACAGGGTCAAGCACAGATCGATGGTTGTTGAATCAAAGGCGTACAACGGCTGATCGAGTTCCATCGCGAAAGGCTCGCCACAGTAAAGTTGTTGCGCCATCCGGATCAGGACCTGACCGAAATCCTGAAAGATGCGCCAATCTCTGCGTTCGTTGGCATCAGCCAGAGTGGAACGCGGGACGGCACCTCGAAAGCCGACGTGGTAAAGCTTTTCCCGGTGGGAGTTCAAGCAGGTTTCGATATCCCGCAGACTTTCGCGACCAGCCATCTGGGCATAAGCAAGACACAGAAACTGATCGAACGTGGAAAAGCTTCTGGCCCTGTAGTTGCCGCGATAGCGACGAACACACAGATTGAAATCATGCCGTGGCAGAAACTGCAACAGTTGCCGGAAAACGGTTTGACCTGAATTCATAGATACCCTCCTCCGATACCAGGAAGGTATCACCCCGCTTTGCCGGGGCGAATTCAAATCGAAAACGGGTCAGTTATGTCAAAGATCTATTATTCTCAGAGACTTACGTTGTTGTGCGATTTTTTAACCGGACAGTAGTGACATTAGACATTTAAATCCTCCTCTCATTTAGCTTTGAATTACGTAAGACCAAGCTATCACTGTGACAGCTTGCAAAAATAATATTTAACCGAACGTTATATCTAATTCCTCGCACTTATTACGCGACTCGGCATAGATTACAGGCTTTTGAAACCCAGCTATTTGTGGCGAGGTAGTTCATAGCTTAGGGTCAATAATGGTTTAAGGAAAATTTTTTAAAAATATTTAAATCCTTACAATGAGGAAGGTAAATAATTTATTTAACCAACGATTACATTATGTCCATCTCTTTCAAACAAATTCTTTATTCTTTGCATTTCAAACTTTGAAGGAGGATCAACGGGTGGCATTTTATATTCCAATCCAATTCTTTCATATTTTGAAGTACCGAGCTTGTGGTAAGGCAGCAATTGGACTTTATCCAAGGAATCTCCTAATTTTTTGCATATTCGAGAAATGGTTTTAAGATTTTCATCATCATCATTGATACTAGGAATGACAGGAACTCTTATTTGTATAGGAATTTTTTTTTCGGCAATATTAAACAAATTATGTAAGATCACGCTACTTGATACGCCAATAAATTTAGATGACTTTTCATCGTCGATAATCTTTAAGTCATAAAGAAAAAGATCAACATAAGGAAGTAAGGGTTCATATTTCCCCCAATCTACACAACCAGATGTATCAAGAGCCGTATGTAGACCTCGATACTTGCTCTCTTTAAGTAACTCATATGCAAATAAATTCTGCACCATGGGTTCTCCACCCGAAATAGTTATTCCCCCTCCTGTTTTTTCATAATAAAGTCTATCTTTCTCTACAATTTTCATTACCTCATCAACGCACATTGACTTTGATGTAAAATACAAGGCTTTCGGATAACAAACCTTTGCACAATCTCCACATTCGCTACAAAGATTTCGATCTAAACTTATTGCAGTAATATCTTTTTTTAAAATCTTTGAATAGGTTGGCTTTGTTTTATTTAAGGCCTTTTGCTTACATACTTTTAGACATTCACCGCAATCTTCCACACCAACACATAATATTGGCATTACCGCCAACTGTCCGACAAATGATTGAGAATCAGGACTATGACACCAAAAACAATGTAATGGACATCCTTGCAAAAATATCATGGTTCTTATCCCTGGCCCGTCATGCAAGGTATACCTTTGGATGTCAAATACCAAACCTGAAGATTCGTTTTTCACAAGATATCTCCCATCTATATTTTCCCTAGAAACCTCAACATTTTAGTTTTTGCAGTTCTATTTCTTTTTAAATTGGGGGTCAGAACATGAAATATGATCAGACCCCCTATTTAAATTCATTCTATCCCCTCCTAGACCCCACAACACCTTTATGGTGTTGTGGGGCGGCTATATTTTTAAATCTCCTTAAAACTTTATAAAGACACTAACAAATTTCCTCTATTTCTGTTCTTGTAATTATGTCCTCCTGAAGGTCCGGATCAAGTCCAACGTAAAGAGCACTATAACCAGCCACCCTTACGACCAAGTCCTTATACTTATCAGGATTTTTCTGTGCGTCTCTTAGCCGTTTAGAATCTACAACGTTGTACTGGACGTGGAGACCCTTT
>POSG01000024.1 GCA_003314535.1 Geobacter sp. | reverse complement strand
CTGCGACATCATCGAAACTGGCAATGATAGTTGGAGAATGAAAACTAGAAATTCAGACAAAAACTAACCGCTGGGGTGGGTCAATTTTGGACGCCGATGGTGGGTCATTTTTCAATGCCGATTGACATGTATTCAGCTATTATCTCCCGCAGTCGCGCCGAAATGGATTCCATCAGCGGGGTGTGGAGCGGCGCGTCGCATGGAAACAGCTTGACGGAAAATGCGCCGCAGGCCAGGGCTTCTGCCTCCATGCATTCGATATTCCCGCGTTCTCCTGAGAGAAGAAAATGACGCGAAGTGTTGTGGTTTGCCATGAAGACGTCGTTATTTTCGGCGATGGAGAGTACGGTTTCGGCCGTCAGCCCAACGATGCAGCCAAGGGCATACTCGCCAGTTTCGGACATGAGGCTCATGCAGCGCCCGATGCGGGCGGTAAGTTCCAGGGCGTCCCCTTCGGCCATCGCACCGCTTGCGGCCAGGGCAGGATAGATACCCATGCTGTGCTCGGCAATGAGGCGTGGCCTGATGCCGTCGCGCAGGAGCATCCGCGACCGATACAGGCTCATGGCCACGCCGTAGACCTGAAGTGCGACCGAATCGGTAACCGGTTGTCCGGTCCAGGAAAAGTCGTGCAGGCTCAGGCCGGCCCTTTCTCGGGCTTGGCGGGCGATATGCTGAAAATCGGAATCGTCGGGCAATGCGCCGCTATGGGAAAGGGGCTGGCCCGGGAACATGAAACAGTTCATGGCAGATGGTTACTCCGGAATTTATTTGCTGCAAGTTGCCTGCTGCTTGCTTCTGGCTTTTTCTGCTCTCCGGATGGCGCTTCGGAAACCGAAGTTCATCGGGGCGAAAACCTGTACCGAGCGGTGAAGCTTGAATATCCGCCGGTACATCGAGCCGAACGAGTAAAAAGAGCGGTTGAGCCGGTCATGTCCGGCCTGGAGCTCCTCGGGGCTCATTCGTGTCGGGCGGAAGGTCACATGTCCCATGTCATAGTCTTCCCAGTTGTTGGAGACAATCCTTCCCTCCGACTCGAGCCGGGCCCTGACAGCCGTTCCCGGGTAGGGGGTGAGGATGGGGAAAATGGCTGCTTCCAGCCTTGCCTGTTCGCAGAAAGACAGGATTTTCCCGAATACCTCGGGTGTGTCACCGTCGTATCCGAGGACAAAGGAACCGAGGATGCCGATGCCGTTGTCGCGAAATGACTTGGAATCATCGAGATAGCTCGCGGCGCGGTTTGTCACCTTGCCCATTGCCTCGAGCGACTTTTCGTCCAGCGATTCAAATCCCACGAACATGCCGACGCAGCCCGCTTCCCCGGCTGCGCGCAGCAGTTCCGGGTCGTGCGCCAGGTCGATCGGCGCATGGGATAGCCATTTGAAGTTCATGCCCCGCATCCCGTCAAACAATTCGAGGGCAAAACGCCGGTCGCCGACCAGGTTGTCGTCGACGAAAAACGCGAAGGAATTCTTTTGACGCAGGATTTCCAGTTCCTGCAGGATGGAGTCCACCGGCCGTTTCCGGTACTTCCTCCCGTAGAATGCCGTGACCGAGCAGAATTCGCAGTCGAAAGGGCAGCCGCGAGTGGTCTGGATGGTGTTGGTGAAAAGATATTTCTTGCCCGTGAAGATTTCCCGCCGGGCTGGAGGTATCTCTGCCATGTCCAGGTGCCCTGCCGCGCGGTAGGACCTTTCAAGGGAGCCCTTTTCGAAATCGGCCAGCAGGCGGGGCCAGACCAGCTCCCCCTCGCCAACCACAACCGCGTCTGCGTGCTGCAGGGCTTCATCCGGAAGGTTACTGGCGTGGAAGCCGCCGATGATGACTGGAATACCCCGTTTTCTGAATTCATCTGCGATCCGGTAGGCGCGGGGCGCCTGGGGGGTCATGGCGGTCAATGCCACCAGGTCCACTTCCCGACTGAAATCGATTTTCTCGATGTTCTCGTCTGCCAGCTCAACCTGCCACCTGGTCGGAGTGACTGCCGCGATAGCTGCAAGGGAAAGGGAAGGGAACTTGAACCCCAGTTCGCCCCACAGCCTTCCCTTGGGCCAGCCGGGGGCCACGAGCAGCAGTTTCACTTCCTGTGTTCCGCGATGTACTGGGCCATGCTGCGCACGGACTGGAAAACCACCGTGCCGGTGGCCGCATCGGGTACGACTACCCCGAAGTCCTTTTCCATTGCCACAACCAGCTGCAGGGCATCGATTGAATCGAGACCCAGCCCTTCTCCGAACAGAGGGGCATCCGTTTCGATGTCATCCGGCTTCATTCCCTCGATCCTGAGACTGTCTATGATCAGCTGTTTCACCTGGTTTATCAAGTCCTCTTGCATGAAGCATCCTTTTCCCGGCCGTCCACCAGTTCCCAGTAGTCGAAAAAGTTATACCACTGGTCGGGGTAGGCCCTGATGTATTTTTCGAAAACCCTCAGTATTTCCGCTGTTCCTTCCATGATGGCATTTTTATGGCCGCTGTGCCCGGCAGAGAAACGGATCGGCCCTTCCATGATCGTGGCATAACGGTTTCCTTCAAGGGGGACGAATACCGGGAATACCGGTGCGCCGCTGGCCAGCGCAAGATAGGCGGCGCCCAGCGGAATGTCCGTTTTCATGCCGAAAAAATCCATGGAAGCAGTATGTGAAGATCCGTCCCGGTCTCCGAGGAGAGCCAGGATTTCGTTGCGGCGCAGGGCGTTTACCGCTTCGATGATCGCCAGCGGCGAAGTATCGTTCCGGTCCACGTATATGAAGCGTATCCCCCGTTCGTTCCGCACCCTTTCCCGAAGTTCGTTTACCCGTTCGTCCGGCTCGCGAAAGGTAAGGACATTGATGGGATATCCCATCTCCGCAAGTCCCAGGCCACCCAGTTCCCAGTTGCCGAGGTGCGGGGAGATGAGGATTGCGCCATGACCCTTTGCCAGGGCGTCGTCCAGGTATTCCTTGCCGACCCTCCTGCCGATCAGGGCATCAAGTTTTCCCCCCCGTAGCCGCATCATCAGCATGACATCGGTCCAGTTGCGGGAAAACTTGTAAAAGGTGGCGATGACCAGCCTGTCCACATTCCTTTTCCCGGTTATGATCCGCAGATTGGCCCTGATGATGCGCCGTATCCTGCCCAGGAGGAGATAGAACAGCCCACCGGTGACAAACGCGAAAAAAGGGAAAAAGGCCCTGGGCACCACCAGGGTGAGGAGGTTTATGAAAAAAAGGCTGATGCTGTTATACAGTGTCACAGGGCGCAACTCACCGGTAATCCCTCAAGCAAGGTGAATGTACCCGGCGCAACAAGGTAACAGTGTAACAGGATCGGCTCCATCAGGGCTTGTTTCCGCAAAGCAGTTTCTTTCTCTGTACGGCTGACCCGCAGAATTCCTTTTCCCATGCCTGGTCGGCAATCTCCGCGTAGTGGGCGGAGTAGCAGTCCATGGATTGCGACAGGGACGTGAAGATCTGCTCAGCGCCGTTATGGGTTGCGTAAACACCGGGGCTTTGGAACAATTCGCGCCCTACTTCGGGATGATCGATCAGCATGCAGGGCCTGAGCAGGTTTTCATGCTGTCCCTGCCGTTCACGGATGTCCCGGAACAAGGGAGACCGCAACGCTTCCTTCAGGGTTGTCCTGCGGATATTGTCGACGGCGAAGTGGCAGAAGACGCACGGCTCGATATCTCCGTTGGCGTTGATGTGGAAATATTTCCGCCCGCCGGCGATGCAGCCGCTGATAATGGGGCCATCATTCCAGAAATCCACGATGATCATGGGTTTGGAGGCACGGAAATCGACTGTGCGTCGTCGCATCAGGTCCCTCTGCTCAGGGGTGGGCATCAGCTTAAGGTCGGGCTGTCTCCCCACCGGCACGTAAGAGAACAGCCACAGGGCGGAACAGCCCTTGTCGACCAACAGGTCGATGTAGTCCCCGTCGGTTATGATGTCGGTGTTCTTGCTCGTCTGGGTGAAAGAACCGCAAAAGGAGAGCCCGGCTTCGCGCAGGAGATCCATGGCGCGCATCACCTTGGCGAAATGCCCGGGTCCGCGCCGTTCGTCGGTCTCTTTCTCGTAACCTTCCAGGGAAAAGGCGGGCATGACATTACCCACCTCGATCAGGCGCTGCACCATTTTCTCGTCGATGAGTCCGCCGTGGGTGAAGACCAGGAAGGCCATGTCGCTGTGCTTGGCGAATATATCGAAGATGTCTTCCTTGAAAAATGGTTCGCCGCCGGAGATGACCGCAAAATAGACGCCCATTTCCTTCATCTGCATCAGCACCGAATCGATTTCATCCCTGGTGAGTTCGAGTGATTTGTCATAATCGCCCGCATAGCAGCCGTAGCAGTTGAGGTTGCAGCGCATGGTGGGGCTGATGACCACGGTCGAGGGGGGATAGTATCCTTCCCGGTCCAGCCAGGCCTTTCTCTTGTTGGTCCCTGACAGCAAGTGGTTGACCGCGAGGTTGGATATCCACTTGTCGCGCTGGTTAGGGTGCAGGTCGCGCAGGATTCTCCTGGGGAACTCGATGCTCGGATGGTTTTCCCGGATAAGTTGCCTGATCCAGCGAATCCGCTCGCGGTAATAATCCTTCTTGGGGATCAGCTCCATGAGATAAGTCATGCGGACCAGGTTCTCATTGGAAGAGTTGGTCGCCATTGAAAGGAGCAGCGATATGATCTTTTCGGTCGAATAGGTTTTCAGGCTCTGAAGCATGGTTCAGTATCCTTCTCGCTTCACATGAATTTCAGGAAGGTCATGCATATGTTCCAGGTATCCCGCACCGGGCGGTAATGGCTGGTGGATCTGCCGTCGGCGACTCTGGCTGCCACTGGCATGCTGCCGATTGCATACCCACTTCGCCAGGCCTTCATCAGCACTTCCATTTCCATGTCATATCCGTCAGCCGTCAATTCCACATTTCTGAGAAGCCTGGCCGTATAATACCGGAATCCTGATTGGCTGTCAGTAATTTCGAAGCCGGTCCGCTTTCTCATGCACCAGACGCCGAAGCGGTTCCAGGAACTCCTGAGGCCGGCCATTTCCTCGAACTGAATGGCTCTGGACGCAATGAGAATATCCAGTTTGCTTTCTTCGGCTGAAGCCACGAGCAGGGGAATGGCCGACGGGTCGTGCTGACCATCCGAATCTATGGTCACAATACCGCTGAAACCTTCTTCCAGCGCACAACCGAAGCCGGTGCGGAGGGCGGCTCCTTTGCCCCGGTTCGACCGGTGCCGGATACATCTTGCCCCCGAAGCCGATACCAGGTCGGCAGTCCCGTCGATAGAGCCGTCGTCGACCACCAGGACCGGATAACCCAGGGAGACTACTTCCTCGACCACAGGCACGATGGTAGCCGCAGCATTATAAGCGGGTATGACTATGCAGATTGCCACGATCTTGCCAGTTGCTCCATTGTCTGAAATCGGAAGTTTTCGAGCAGATTGCGCAGACGTCCTCCTGCCTCTGTCCTTGGACCGTACGTCGCGAATTTTCGCAGCGGCGGCAGTTTGAGACGGGGACCGTCACTTTCCATCTCACGGGGGTGGAGATAGAGGATTGCCGCTGCTCCGGAATGATTGTACCTGCGAATGGTGGATCGTATCATCCGCAGAGGGAAGAATCTGAAACCCCATCCGCCGCCGGTTGGAAGATTGCCGGCTGCCGTCGGGGTGACCATGGGGGGTAATTCTACCATATCCGCTTTTCCGTTCCGGATTTCGAAAGGGAAGAGAGGACCGGAACCGTCGCCGACAAGGGGAAGGGGATTCAAGCTGGAATCGTAGAGATATCCTTCTTCATGCAGGATCTCAAATGCCCATGAGTCGGTCAATTTCAGCGACCATTGCGGCGCCCTGAAACCTGCGGGCTTCCTGCCGGTCTGTCGCTCGATGATATCGCCGGTCAGTTTCAGTTCATGCCTGAATTCATCTGGACTCATTCGAGTCAGCAACCTATGGGAATATCCGTGAGATGCTATTTCGTGCCCTGCCGCAGCGATCATAGGGACCAGATTCGGGTCGTCTTCGGCCGTGGAGCCAAGTACGAAAAATGTTGCCGTCACATCATATTCAGCCAGAAGGCCGAGTATCCTTTCCACGTTGGGGCGAACCCTTTTGGGATGAGGGGCAGGCACTGCTGCCGGTTCGCATCCGCAGACGTGGAACCAGTCTTCGACATCGATCGTGATTACGTTCTTCAAGAGTTTTGCGTGTCTATCCTGTAACTTGCTAAAAAATCTACGCTACACTATTTGGCCTGCCAAGTCAATATGGGTCGCTAATAGTGTGTCCGCATGCGCCGCACTGGCCTTTATCGGCAATTCCCCGGAGTTTCCGGACAGGCACATCTTAAGGCCGATTGCATGTCGCCGGGGATCGCGATTTTTATACTAAAAGCGGAAAGCGGCAATTTTGGTTGACGACAAGTATATTTAAAACATAATCTTGATACATGGCAGGTTTCAATGCGATCGTCGCACAAAAAAGAAGAAAGAAAGGTGCAAAATGAAGTTAACGGCAGAGATTGGCGACAGAGTCAGAATCGATTACATCGGAACGCTTGAAGATGGGACGGTTTTCGACTCCACCAGGGAAGAGGCGGATTGCGGCTCCGAGGATTGCGGGTGCGCAGGCGGCCCCAGGGAATTGATTGTCGGAAAGGGAGAATTCCTCCCCCTTATCGAGGAAGCCCTGGTTGGAATGGAGATAGGGCAGAAAAAATCGGTCATCATCCCCATGGACGATGCTTTCGGCCCCTATGACGGGGAAAAGGTTTTCTCTATTGCAAGGAACGATCTCCCCGCCGATTTGCAGCCTGAAATCGGTGATGGAATCACGCTGGTTAATGAGGATGGTGACGAGTTGAATGTTGTAGTGGCGGAGTTGGATGAAAAAGAGATAACATTCGATGCAAATCACCCCCTGGCCGGAGAGGATCTGACCTTCGAGGTCGAACTGTTGGAGATACTGTAGCGGCGAAACCCCGGTTTACAGGGAAACGACCCCGGTTACCGGTGTTTTGTGCGCCAGGACGACGCGGTTCTTGCCCTGCTCCTTGGCCCTGTAAAGCGCCACGTCGGCGGCATGGATCAGTTCGTTGATGGTGTTTCCGTCTTCCGGGAACGAGGAGATTCCCGCACTGATGGTCAGCATGCCCAACGGCAACTGGTTGCAGTGCGGGAAAGCTTCCTTGGATATCTCCTGCCGGATCCTCTCGGCAACCGGAAAGGCCTCTTTTTTCGATGTGCCCGGTAGTATGATGCAGAACTCCTCCCCTCCGAATCTGACGGCGGTGTCCATATCGCGTACTGATGATTTCATTATGACGGCAGTCTTTTTCAAAGCTTCGTCGCCCGCCAGATGCCCGCACATGTCATTGTAAGACTTGAAATAGTCGAGATCCAGAAGCAGCACGCTGAAACACAGGTTCTGATGTGCGCTCCGGTTCAGTTCCTCTTCCATCCTCCTCGTGAGGAAACGCCGGTTGTACAATCCAGTAAGCGAATCGGTTATCGCCAGCTGCTCCAAAGCAGAGGAGCGTTCGACGGCAAGGGAATGCTCGATCATGAGGGTTGCAAGGTTTACGAACGAAAGCGCAAGGTTCATGTCCGACTCGGTAAACGATTCGAGGTTTTCCTTGTCGGAGAGGTTGAGGACGCCTATCACATTGTCCCTGTGTTTCATCGGGATACATATGAGGGAATTCGTTTTGAACCGCGGCCGCCTGGCCATTGAGATCCTGTCGTCGTTCTCCAGGTCGTTCACCAGGATAGGCGTTCCGCTCTCGGCGACCTTGCCTGCTATGCCGTCTCCGATTCTGACCGCAACTATCTTGGCGAGTTCCGTTTTCATCCCCTTGGCGGATTTTATGCGCAGGCTCTTGCCGTTATTGTCCACAAGCATGATGGAGCCGCGGGATGCTGAAACCAGCTCCGACGCTGTTTCCAGGATCACCCTGTAAAGCTCGTCACGGGTTTCGGTTTTGAGGAAGCTGTTTTTCAAGGACAGCAAGCGGTCTGCAAGCGCCTTTTCATGGGAGTGCTTCTGTTCCTTCTGCAGGTTGATGATCCGGGTTATTGCTCTGGCGGCAAGGAGTTCCATCATGGAGGCGGCAAGGGTCGTAAGTCTGCTGTCGAAACAGAGTATGGCCCCAAGAACGCCATCTTCAGTTGCAAGGGGGAAACAGGACACGATCGAGGCCTGCAATTGAATGCCGTTATCCAGGAGCATTTTTTCAGCGTTTAATGAATTTCCCGCGCTATGTTCGGACAACATTTCCTGGAAGTATTTTTCAGGCAGCCTGCCTAATTCTTTCTGAAGATCACCTGTCCCGACGAGATGCAAACCGTGGTTCTTTTCGCTGCGCAGGGCAAAAGCAATCTTGCGGGTATGGAAAAGGCCTTCAAGGGTTGCGGCGCAGCTCGACATCACTTCGTCGACGGATTTCAGCCTTTCGATCCTGGACGACAGCTCCGTCATTGTTTTCAATACTTTGATGCATGAGTGATAGAGGGGCTTGTAAAGGTTCTGCTCTGTGAGTGACGGCAGGATCCGTTGTATATCGTTGACATCATTCCGGACCGCCTCGATCGTCTTTACCGGAAGGTTGGCAAGTGCCTCGATGCAAGACAATATGTGGAGCTTTTTCTCTTTGGCGATCGCGGCAATTTGCTTGATGTCCAACTTTTCTTCTCGGACACCGTATCCGTACAGGCAGAAAGCGGCTCCCTGGAAGTTGAACGGAACGGCAAAGCACAATATCCCCCCCAGGCATTTGAAAACCACTGGCTTGTTTCTTTTGAGCGCGGTCTGCAAATGTTTTTCCAGCCATAGGTCATAAATGGACTCGGTATAGGGCTGCCCGCCCTGGTTGCTGCAAAGCTGGAGGAAATGTCCCTCGGAAACGACAGGCCCGTTTTTTTCGCCGTAAAGCGAGAGCGAATAACCGTACATGGAGTTGCAGGACTTGAGGGCCTTGAGGAAATTTTCGAGCGTGACGGAGTCTTTCATGTGCGCACCATGGTGGAACCTGCTGTCAGGTCCTTAGCAAAGGCTAGGGTTAGGTCTTTTTCAGTGTTTCACCAGAAGAAGCAGGGCAATGAAAATCGCAGAGAGATAACTGACCCTGGATCTGCCAAATCGGCAGGACAGCTTAAGCCCAAAAAATCGTCTGGCTGGTTCCATAATATCTCTTTGCAATATATTGTCAAGATAATATTCGCATAGAAATAATTATTTTTTTCTGACAGGTCATTTCCACCCGAAGGTTTTCGCGGAAAGTTCAGGCTTTCGGATTGGCCTGACAGGAAGAAAACTGTATGGAAATACCGGAAATAAAGAATTAATTTCCAATCGATGAAATGTTTGCAGCTCCTGCGGAGAGTTTTTTTTCACAGCATTTGTCAACTTTATGGAAAAGCGGCCGTTAGAATGGGCAAAGAAACCGGAAAGAGAGCTCTGATGGTCTTCTATCTTTGTGGGAAAAGGAGATTACAAATGAAAAAAGGTATCGTACTCGGAGTGATGGCATCGTTGATGGTGGTGATCGGGGCAGGTTCGGCAAGCGCGGGCTGGTATCACGACGGCGGTCTTGAAAGAAGGGAATGGCGCCAGGAGCAGAGGATAGCCCATGGTGTCCATAGCGGCCGACTGGCTCCCTGGGAAGCGCGCAGGCTGATGGCGCAACAGGAGCGGATCAGGTGGGAGAAGCACAGGATGATGGCCGACGGTCATCTCACGGCCCGTGAGCGGATGCGCCTGCACAGGCAGCAGAATGTGGCCAGCCGTGACATCTGGAGGATGAATCACAACGGCTATTACCGGTAGTTTCCATCCGGAAAGGGTGCTTTTCCGCCCTGGCTGTGTCAATCAGCGGGCTTGCTTGTGCGACGTACTCGAGTACGCCTCCGCACAACCCCTTGATTTCCTTGCCAGGACGAAAAATCCCCTCTTTCCGATCAGGAAACTTCGCTGTGTCCATCCGGAAAGGGTGCTTTTGATTCGGCCTTTGGCCTCACCCTGAAGGGCAGCCCTTGCGGTGAGGCTGGAAATTATCTCTTCGAGGAATTTGGGGGGGCGTTTCGCCCCCCGATCGTTCATGCAAAAATTTCTGAAAACGTTTCCTGATAGATCTTCAAGGCAGTCCCACTGAAGCAGACGAAAACAATCTCTTCCAGTTCCAGGAACTTTCCGAGCGCTGCTTTCGCTTCCTCCATGGCGATTCTGCAGGCTTCTTTCATGGGATAGCCGTAGACCCCTGCGCTGATGGCCGGGAAAGCGATCGACTTGAGGCCGTTGCCATGCGCCACCTCGAAGCAGCGCCGGTAGGCGCTGTGCAGAAGCTCGGGTTCCCCCTTGCCGCCTCCGTGCCAGACAGGGCCAACGGTGTGAATCACATGTCGGGCGGGAAGGTTGTATCCTTTCGTAACCTTGGCGTCCCCGGTACGGCAACCGCCAAGGGTGGCGCATTCGGCCACCAGTTTCGGCCCCGCGGCACGATGGATGGCTCCGTCCACTCCCCCGCCGCCTAGCAGTGAGTTGTTGGCGGCATTGACGATGGCGTCCACTTCCAGCTTCGTGATGTCTCCCTGGATGATGCGGATTTTATCCTTCATGTCCTGCCTCCTTAGTGTCCCGTACGGCTGGTTCATTCCTTCACATTGCGGTCTTTTTGCCCCTGGCTGCGTTGCGGCTCCTCGGCTTAGGCCGTGCTGGGCTTGCGTCACCGCGCCTTGCCAGGAACCAAAATTCCACGCAATTTGTGCGGTGAACTAACCGCACGGGACTCTAGGGCACGAGGTCGCGCAGAGTCCGGAGGTTGATCGCGTCCATTTCGTTGTTGTCCCCCTTGGGCGTCTCAAGGATTTTGGGGATACTCGCGAATCTCTCGTCATTCATTAGGAAGCCGAATCCGGACAGCCCCATGGCGCCCCGGCCTATATGCTCATGCCGGTCCACCCTGCAGTTGAGGCCTTTCTTGGAATCGTTGAAATGAAAGGCCTTGAGATTTACCAGCCCGAGAATCCGGTCGAATTCTTCGAAAACTTCCTGGTAGCCCTCTTTTGTTGTCAGGTCGTAACCGGCTGCATAGGTGTGGCATGTATCGAAGCATATGCCGAACCGCTGCGGAAAGCCGGACCGGTCCCTGATATCCCGGAGATGCTCGAAGCGGTAACCCAGGTTGGATCCCTGGCCCGCGGTGGTTTCCAGGAGGACCAACCCACGGAATTCAGGGACTTTTTCGAACAGGGTATCGAATGCCTCCACGATCCTCATGATCCCGGTTTTCTCGCCGTCTCCCAGGTGCGAGCCCGGGTGCATCACGATCGAGTCGATCCCCAGCCTGGCGCAGCGCGCCATTTCCTCGGCGAACCCGGCCAGGCTCTTGTCACGGACGTCGCCTGGAGGCGCCGCGAGATTGATGAGGTAGATATCGTGGGAGACCACCTCGTGCAAGCCTGATTCTTCCAACCTTTCACGATAGAGGGAAATATCGGTTTCGGTGAGCGCCTTCCCCTTCCACTGATTGGAATTCTGCGTGAATACCTGTATGACCCCGCACCCGGCTTCCAGGCCCCGTTCGACAGCCTTGTGGAGACCACCCGCAATCGACATGTGGGCGCCCAGATAGTCGGGAGATGCGGTCCTGATCGCTTTTTTCAAATATCTATCTCCCCTGAGAAGACTTCAACAGCCGGGCCGGTCATGAATACCGGGCCGTTTTCCTGCCATTCCAGTTCCAGGTCGCCTCCTGAGAGATGGTTCAGTATCTTCAACTCAGTGAGGCCGTTCAGCACACCAGCCACCGAGACGGCGCTGGCGCCGGTTCCGCAGGCAAGGGTTTCCCCCGCCCCCCGTTCCCAGGTGCGCTGCCTGACTTCGGTCCTGGAAATGACCTGGACGAACTCCACGTTGGTCCGGCGTGGAAAAAGTTCATGGTTCTCGATGAGTGGGCCGTATTTTTCCACCGGAAAGCTCGCCACGTCATCGACGAATATCACGCAGTGGGGATTGCCCATGGAGACGCAGGTGATATGGAAGGTGGAGTGGAGGATATTGAGCGGCTCATGGACCACCTGCAGCGAGCCCTCGCCTGTCATGGGTATCTCGGACCGGGTCAGTCGGGGTGTGCCCATATTGACCCGCACCTTTTCAACCTTGTTATCGTTGGTGAAAAGCTGCAGGGTGAGAATCCCGGCGCCGGTTTCGGCCGTTATTTCCTGCTTCGTGACGATTCCGTGGTCGTATGCGTACTTGGCCACGCAGCGGATGCCGTTTCCGCACATCTCCGACTCCGACCCGTCGGAGTTGAACATCCTCATCCTGACGTCGGCCGCCTGCGAAGGCATGATCAGTATCAGGCCGTCGGAGCCTATTCCGAAGTTGCGGTTGGATACCCGGATTGCCAATTCGGCCGGATTTTCGACCTTTTCCTCAAAACAGTTCACATAGACATAATCGTTGCCGGCACCCTGCATCTTGGTAAATTTCATTCAATGACTCCTTCTTTCTCTAGTATAGCGGATTATTTTGCAGACCACTGGCCAGCGGCCAGCAATTCGAGCACCAACCTGTCCAGGGGAGGGTCAGACACCAGGAACAGTTTACGCGGATCTGATCTGCCGCTGAACAGGAAACAAGATGCCTCGACAGTGATGCGTCCATCAGGTGATGCATCGAATTGCCGCCTCCGGTATTCGGGCGAAAGCTGAAGCGCCTTCAGGAGCTGTTCGGCAACGGCTCTCGGACCTGCCTTGGGAGCCAGGGGGATTCTGCGGTAGCCTGACAGCTCCACGAGCCGCATCAGGGTTTCGTGCGTGGCGTCCTCTCTCCCGTAGTCGACAAAATATCTTTCACCCTGGTCTTCGAAATACCGGTCCAGCTTCACGCCGATTCTGTATCCTTCTTTCTGGTCAAGCACGATTTCCACGGGATGCGCTTTACTCCATTTGATAGAAAGGGCATCCAGCATGCTGTCGACAAGCTTTTCCGCATCACTTGCGGCAATGGGCGAAACACTGCAGCTTTCTGCAGATGTTTTTGCCGCTGCTCCGTTGCACATGCTGACGAGTCGAATGCCTTGGCCCGAGAGGAAAGCGGCCAGTGACTCCAATTGGGACGGGCAGCCCTTGTCACCCGTGAACAGCAGGATTCGTTCCCTGGTCTGCGTTTCCCTGGTCCGCTTCACTATTGTAAAATCGGGCAACAGTTTGATCCTTGGATCAGTGCCGAACATGACGGGTGCGTTTTCCTCCACCTCTTCGAATCCCGCGGCTTTCAGCAGCGGTCCGGCGAAAGCCCTGCCGTCGGCCGGCAAGGCCACGACCTTTTCGCGGCGGGCGGGCTGAGCCCCGGAAACATTGGCAAATACCGGCGGCAGCCCTTCTCTGGTGATCAGAATTTCCCCATTGTCCGCGCCCGTAACAACAGGATAGCTCGTGTTGCCGACGGTCTTTGCACGCAGAGTTCCTGCCGCCTGGCCCCTTTCGGGAAAGAGGCGCATCCACAGGTCCCTGATCCGTTCGAGCAGGCCCTTTTCAGCAGGGAATTCCTGTTTTTCCGCAACGGCCGCATCCGCCCGGGGAACTGCAGCGCTTGATGGTCCGGGCGCCAAGGGCTTGCTGCCTTTTACCGCGGATGCAGGGATAAGTATGACCTGTCCGATCTGAAGCCTGGCAATGTTGGTAATGCCGTTCAACTGCAGAACACGTGGAATCAGCTCTTCCGCACGCTCGGAGGAGAGGCCGAAACGGGTTGTGAGCACCTTGTAGATATGATCACCAGGCCGGATAATGTATTTCAGGTAATCTCCCTCCTGCTCCGCGGGGACTTGTTGCGTCGATACAGGAGGGTTTCGCTTGGTTTTCTTCGGAGACTGGCGCTTCTTTTTTCCCCTGGGCTTGGACGAAGGCTGACTGCCGGTGGTCTTTTCAAGGTCGCCGATTTCCAGCTCGAAAGGCGAGCCGGCGCCGGATGATGTGCCGGCCAGCATGGTATTCACGAGGAGAAGTGCCGCAATTGCCGGGCCGAAGCGGAAAATGCCCGGGCGGATGATCAGCTTGATAGTGTTCATTGGCGGAGATTCCATGGTCCTCTGTTGCCGTTCGCGGTGATTACGGCGCGGAAAAACAAGTCAGTGCAGATCGATGACGAGCGCCCTGACCCTGTTATCAGGCAAATGACGGTAGACGATTATCTTTGCGCCATTTGCCAGTTGTCCCTGCTCTATTTGAAAAGCCCCCTTGCTCTCCCTTTTCTCAACGAGGTAGTGCCGGCTCGAGGCTAACTCGTCCAACGCGGATGAGAAGAGCCCTGCCTGCACCCCCTGGCCGCTCCGGCCAATCACCTGGATTGCCCGTATGAATCCTCCTTCCCGGTAGACCCTGAACTCGGTGGCGGGAGTCAGGTAGCGTTCCCATCCGGCATGGCTCTTGCCGTATCCCGGCTCCAGGGATCGGACAGGAATGAATGAAGGGAGAGAGCGCAGCTCCCTTTTCGGGGGAATGGCTTCAGCTGGAGGCTTGGCGACGCCGGGCACGGTTGATTTTCTCTTTGTTTCGACAATGCCGGGGGGGGGGTGCATTCTGGTTGCGGCAAACAATGCCAGAACGATCGTTACGGCAACGGCCACAAAGATTATTGCCAGCGGCTTCCGTCCGCCGGCACGTTCGAGGATTTGTCCTGCCGGCGTCCTCTTGCCCCGCTCGACCGGCAAAGGAGACGGGCTGAAATCCTTGCCTGGTGCGGAAGGCTTTTCCGGAGAGGTGGTCGCCTCTTTGCCGCTTTCACCCAAAACGCTTTCCAGTTCTTCCTGAAAGCGCGATCTTGCCTGGCCGCCAGATGATGAGCCGGCAGCTGTTTCCCGCTGTGGCGCCTGGTTTCCAGGGTGTGCCGCAGCCTTGCCTATTTCTACAACATCATCCACAATGTCCACGGTCGGCGGGGAGGGGGAGATGTCCCCGGTATCCGGTTCCGCCTGATCCCGGTTCTTCGGCTTGATCCGCCGGCTTCTGGGTTTTTGTTCGTGCCCAGCCAATATTTCCCTTGCGGCTGCGGCAATCTGCTCGTCGCTCAGCCCGGCGCAATGAATGGTTTGCACCTGCTTTCCGCTGCCGTCGCCGTTCCTCTCGCCGTTGCCGAGCATGATGATTCGCGTTTTTTTCCCTGTTGACCCGGCAGCCATCCTGTGCGCAAGCATGTGCCCCGATATTTCTCCGAGACGCTCCTGGATGAGGATGAACCGGTACCTGCCGTTTGCCTGCGCTGCCAGGGCCTGTTCGATCGTCCTGGCGGCGCAGACCTCGGAATCGGGCAGAAAGCCGGGGCTGGTGAAAATTGCAATCAGCCTTTCCTGGTCTGATACGATGAGAATGTTTGCCACTGCTTCTCCGGAAGACTTTTTCCGTAATGTACCCCAATACGGCGACGGAAACAACCACCAGAATGGAACGGATCTTGCGGAGGTCCGCCATGTGAGGTCATGCCTTCCCCTTGTGGCCACTGTTGCCATTTTCTTGCGATTATTTTCCGGATGGGTAAGAATGTGTCTTTCGGCATCCGTTCCGTCTGATTCCACGATGAAAACGGAGCGCCAGGGAGGTATATGGTCATGGAACTGAAAACCAGGGTATGGATGACCGGCAACCTGGAATGGTTTGCCTATATTGACGGCGAACCGGTTTTTATCGGAACAAGGGAAGTGCCGTATCCTCTGCGCGAGGGGGACCGGTGGACGAATGGGGACGGGGTAACGTTCCGGGTCGTTGACGGTTCCATCAGAATGAATTGGCAACAGGATGCTATCGAGTCTCATTAGCGCGCGATGCCGACTGTTGTTACCAAAAACCGGAGGGGGCGATGAAAGAAGCTCATGAGGAACGGGACAGGAGGAAAGGCTTTTCATCCTCGAAAAAAATCTTCCAGAGTATCCTCGAGGCGATTCCTGATCTGGTTTCGGTTGTGGACCGGGATTTCAAGCTGGTTTTCAGCAATTTTCGCGGAGCGTACGATGACGTGAGCCGCAAAGTGCCGGGGAAGAGATCCAGACCCCGCTGCTATGAAGTCTACTACCCGGGCCTGACCGAAGTATGCGCGGACTGCCATCTGCGGGAAGTCTTCAATTCGGGAACGGCCATAACAACGGAGAAATACCACCCCAAAGTGGGTCATGTCGAGATTCATTCATTTCCGGTGTTCGATGAGAACGGCGCAGTCATCATGGCCGGTGAATATCATCGGAGCATAAACGCCAGGCGCCAGGCGGAAGATGCCCTTCGCGACAAAAACCAGATGCTGGAGTCCATCATCAACTCGTCGCCTACGTCGATCATCGTCATGGATACCAATCTTGATGTCACACTCTGGAATCCGGAGTCGGAAAAGATTTTCGGCTGGAGCAAGGAAGAGGTGCTTGGAAACCGGTATCCGATTGTCCCTGTTGAATACCACGATGAATTCATGAAAAATGTTCAGGACCTCAATGAGGGAGGCTCGCTCCGCTCCATGGAGACGCAACGCATGCACAAGGACGGCACGCTCATCGATGTTCTCCTCTCCACTGCTCCCATGTTGGACCACGACGGTGACATCAACGGTTACATGGCCATGTTCGCCGATGTCCGGGAGCAGAAACGGGCACAACAGGCCTTGCAGGAGTCGGAGGCCAATTACCGGACCATCTTTGACGCTGCCAACGATGCGACTTTTGTGTTCGACCCGGAAAACGGCGCCATGCTTGACGTCAACCTGAAAATGTGCGAGATGTACGGCTATACCCGCGAACAGGTATTGCGGCTGAATGTGGGAGACCTGAGCGCCGGTGTGCCTCCCTATACCTACAATGATGTGCTGAAGAAGATCTGGAAAACCAGGTACGACAAATCCCACATGTTCGAGTGGCTGGCCAAGGACAGTTCCGGCCAGCTGTTCTGGATCGAGGTGAACATGAAGGGGGCGGTGATCGGCGGGGAGTACAAGGTGCTGGCGGTGTGCAGGGACATTGCCGAGCGCAAGGCAGCGGAAGAAAAGGGCCGCAAAATGCAGGAGCGGCTGCGCCAGGTGGACAAGATGGCCGCCATCGGCACCCTGGCGTCAGGCATTGCCCACGAGATAAACAACCCGAACAATTTCATACTGGCCAATGCTCAGTTCGTTTCGGACATCTGGCCCGATATCAGCAGGATCCTCTGTCAGTATGCCGAGGACAACGGGGAATTCTATCTCGGCAAGCTGCGCTTTTCCGAGGCCGGCTCCTTTATCCCCAACATGCTCAAGGGCCTTGTGGAGGGAGCATGCCGGATAAACAACATCGTTACCGGGTTGAAGGACTTTGCCCGCCAGGAAAAGACCCGGCTCGACCAGACGGTGGACATCAACAAGGTCATTGAAGCGGCCCTGTCCATGCTCCACAACGAGATCAGGAAACATACGGACAAATTCCAGTGCATCCTGGCGGAAAACCTGCCGCCGGTTACGGGGAGCTTCCAGCAACTGGAGCAGGTCATCGTCAACCTGACCATGAATGCTCTCCAGGCCCTCAGGACACGAGAGGAGGGGGTGTCTCTCTCCACTTCCTATGTCCGGTCCATAGATGAGGTTATCATCAAGGTCAACGACGAGGGCGTAGGCATGCCTGACGAGGTGCGGCAGGCCATTTTCGACCCGTTCTACACCACAAGGCTGGACAGCGGCGGCACCGGTCTCGGCCTTTCGATATGCTTCAGCATCGTCAAGGAGCATGGTGGAATAATTGAGTGCGAATCGGAACAGGGAAGGGGAGCTACATTCTTCGTGAGGCTTCCGGTTCAGCAATGCGGGAAAGGGGGGGATAGCAAGTCATGAAAACATCCGGAATCATTCCCGTTCTTCTGGTTGACGATGAAAGTCACATACTGCTTTCTTCGGAATCGGTGCTCCGTTTTGCCGGCATCAGGGAGGTAAGGGCCGTTGATGACAGCCGCCAGGTCCTGCCGCTTCTCGATCAGGGCGAAATCGGTGCTGTTGTCCTCGACCTGTTCATGCCATACATATCGGGCAAGGAACTCCTGGCGACGATATGCCGCGATTATCCCCACATTCCCGTCATCGTCATGACGGCCGCAGATGAGGTGGATACTGCGGTCGACTGCATGAGGGCGGGCGCCTTTGACTACCTGGTCAAACCGGTGGAAAATTCCCGGCTCATCTCCAGCGTGAAAAGGGCGCTGGAGATATGCCGGCTGAAACAGCAGGTGACCGATCTCAGGGATCATCTGCTCACCAACCGCTTGAAGCGGCCCGATGCCTTCTCCACCATAATCACCGCCAGCCCCAAGATGTCAGCTGTTTTCCAGTACTGCGAGGTCATCGCGGAATCCCTGCAGCCCGTCATCATAATAGGCGAGACCGGGGTCGGGAAAGAGCTGATTGCAAAGGCGATTCACGATTTGAGCGGGGTGCGGGGCAAGTTCGTTCCGGTCAATATAGCAGGCCTTGACGACAACATGTTTTCCGATACGCTGTTCGGCCACAAGAAGGGCGCCTTCACCGGCGCGGACCAGGCCCGAAGCGGGCTGATCACCAAGGCGGCCGGTGGAACCCTGTTCCTTGACGAGATCGGCGACCTGAGCGAGTTGTCCCAGGTGAAGCTTCTGCGGCTCCTGCAGGAGCAGGAGTACTACCCGGTCGGCTCGGACATCCCCCTGGTCAGTGATTCGCGGATCGTTGCCGCAACCAACAGGAACCTGCGCGAGATGGCGGAGGCCAAGACGTTCCGCAACGATCTCTACTTCCGGCTCTGTTCCCATCAGGTGCTGGTTCCGCCGCTCAGGGAACGGGGTGAAGACATACCCCTGCTGCTGGACTTTTTCCTTCAGGCTGCAGCGCAGATATTCAGGAAAAGCACGCCCAGTTACCCTGCGGAACTGGTGACCCTGCTGACAAGCTACAATTTCCCCGGCAATATCCGTGAACTCAAGGCCATGGTTTTTGATGCCGTGGCCAGGCACGGCTCGGGAATCCTTTCTCTGGAGCGTTTCCGGGAGGTCATCGGTACCATGCCGGCGCCCACCGGCCATGAAACACTTCTCTCGGAGCGCCTCAACGACTGGCTGCTGGAATCCCGCGGCCGTTTCCCCAAGGTTCGGGAAGTCGAGGACCTGCTGATCGACGTGGCCATGAAGCTCGCCAAGGGCAACCAGGGGATTGCCGCTTCGCTCCTCGGTTTCACCCGGCAGACGCTGAACAAGCGGCTCAAGATCCGAAAAGAAAAAGGCGACTGATACCGTTCCTCCCTGTTCAGCCTTCCCATTCCTTGTCCCTGTTCAGCCTTTTTCCATCCTTCAGCAGAAATTCCCCTTGCAAGTCCCGGCAGACCTGCATGACGAAAGCGCCCCTTATGACAGGGCGCCTTCGGGTGAAAAAAAACATCCATCTGTAAAAATGTTTTACAGGAGCCCTGTAGTAATAGTTTACAGCGTATTGTCCAGCTGCATGCCATTCTGTCTGCAAATACCTTTACATCAGCACTGTTTCGCTAATCCTGGAAAATTTCTTTAACCCTCCAAAATAAAACATCTTTTTAAAAATAAAATCTTTCGGCACGGCCTCTGCTATATGCAAATGAGTTTAGTGGTAACGTGCTGCCGCGGGCAGATCCTGTCCGAGTCCGATGATGTCGTGCCATCTTGTTGTGCCGACTGCATAAGACATGCGCCTGATAAGCGTTTGGAATTGTTGTCCGGATACAGGTATGCGGAAAGCTGCGGAGGAACGGAGGTGATGGAAGTCTGATTTTTCTTGTGTAGTACGTGGTTTTAAAAAGGCTGCAACCAGGCAATTGTGCCTAATATTTCATTAATGGAGGAGACTGGAATGGCATTAGCTAAACAAGTATTCGGTTTTTTTACCCCCCCTGTTGCATTGATGGGCCTCGGCGCGGTTGATCAGGTCGGTGAAGAAATGAAGAAGCTGGGCGCCAAGAAAGCCCTGCTGGTTACCGACAAGGGCCTTTCCAAGGCTGGTGTCGCCGACCAGGTCATGAAACTGGTGGAGGCTGCCGGCGTGCGGGTGATTCTGTTTGACGGTGCTGAGCCGAATCCGACTGACAAGAACGTTGCTGACGGCTTGAAAGTATATCAGGAAAATAACTGCGACTCGCTTCTTTCACTCGGCGGTGGCAGCTCCCACGACACCACGAAGGGAATCGGGATTGTTGCGACCAGTGGCGGAAATATTCGCGAGTACGCCGGTATCGATACGCTGAAAGCAGAGCTTCCTCCTTATATAGCCATCAACACCACTGCCGGTACCGGCAGCGAGATGACCCGTTTCGCGGTTATTACGAATACTGATATCAAAGTAAAAATGGTCTTTGCCGACGCGCGGGTTATGCCTAAGGTGGCAATCAACGATCCGTTGATGCACGCGGGCATGCCTGCCGGTCTGACCGCCGCCACCGGAATGGACGCTCTGACCCATGCCGTCGAGGCGTACGTGGCGGCACTGGCGACACCCATTACTGATGCATGCGCCATTCAGGCAATCAAACTTGTCGCCAAATGGCTGCGCAAGGCCGTGGCAAACGGCCAGGACATCGCCGCGCGTGATGCCATGGCCTATGCCGAATACCTTGCGGGCATGGCCTTCAACAGCGCCGGTCTCGGCATCGTCCACTCCATGGCGCACCAACCGGGCAGCGTGCTGAACCTGCCGCACGGTGTTTGCAACGCCATCGCGCTTCCCGTGGTCTGCGAGTTCAACCTGATTGCCAACCTGGAAAAATATGCCGAAGTCGCCGTGGCAATGGGTGAAGACATCACCGGGCTTTCGGTGAAAGAAGCAGCCATGAAAGCGGTCGAGGCGATCAAAACCCTGTCCGCCGATATCGGCATCCCCTCCGGCTTCGCTGCACTCGGCATGAAGGAATCGGACATTCCGCTTCTGGCTGAAAACGCAATGAAAGATATCTGTACTCTTTTCAACCCCAGAAATGTAAAGCTTGATGACATAATCGCGCTCTACAAGAAGGCAATGTAGCATTTACTCACTGCTGTACGGTCAGATGGGGGCGGCTGGTTCGCCCCCATCTTTCGGATTGATGAGGAAAGGCAGTTGTCCTTGTCTGCAATGCATTTGAATATTTATGGCACAGGAGGAAGGAAGTGATGAAAAAGATTCTTATCGCGGCGGTCATATTTCTGAGTCTGGCGGCATCCCGGGAATCCCGTGCCGCTGCCTACGCCAGGGACTACATCCCGTTGCCGCCCGGCACGTCCCTGTTCTGCATGTATTTCAACCATGTCAGCGCCGACAAGCTCTACCAGGACGGCACCAAGGTGGGGGACGACTTCAACCAGACGGCAAACGTGGGCATGCTCAGGTACGTCTATTACACCAGCATCGGTAAGTCCCTCTATGGCGACGGCCCCTTCACCATAGACCCGCAGTTCATCGTGCCGTTCGTGGATATCAACCTGAGCGGCACATACGAGACCCTGAACGGAGGCCACGAATTCTCCACCACCGGCTTTGCCGATCCCATCGTGCTGTGCACCTTCTGGTTCATCAACGACCCCAAGGACAAGTTCTGGGTGGGTTTCACCCCCTGGCTCACGCTCCCCGTGGGGCAGTACAACCGGAACCGGCTGGCCAGCCCGGGCAACAACCGCTGGGCAATCAAGCCGGAGATCGGGGTGGTGAAGGGGTTCGGGGAAAAAACCTACCTGGATCTCATCCTGGGAGGCGAGTTCTATAGCGACAACGACAAATACGCGGGGAGCAACAAGCTGGCCCAGGATCCCACCATTCAGGCTGAGGCCCATCTGAGCTACGACATCACCAAGCAGTGGGCCATCGCCATGGACTATTACTACGTCTATGGCGGGGAGACCAAGGTGAACGGGGTCAGGCAGAACAACGAAATGAGCAATCACGGCCTGGGGCTAACCCTGTTCTTCATGGTCGGAACCAACAACCAGCTGCTCTTCTCCTACCGGGACGACTTTTCGGTCAAGAGCGGGGCCGGCGCCAACACCTTCGGCGCGCGCTGGGCTTATTTCTTCTGAGACAAGGTTTGATCATCTGAGCATAGGGAGTTGTTGCGAACTAATGTGTCTCACAGCGATGAAGCATAACTGCTTCGACATGTGATCCGATTTGATCATCTCATAATTTTGAAATCTGTTCCGAAAATCCTCCTTTTCGGTTAGGGCGCTGTATGAAAACGGGCGCCCGTTTTTTTATTGTCAGGATGATCTGAAGGGGCGAGTCATTCATATTTATTTGAGAAAGAATTTTCCTCCAGCGGGCCCAGCCCAGGGGCCCGCATTTATTTCCATGAGCTTTCCGATGTTTCATGAAAAGCTTTGAGTGCCACAGTGTCAACGTAATCATGTGCCGCATGGGTTGAGGGCGGGATGTGGTATCACACCTGTAAAATAAATTGACATCAATAGAACATATCTTTCGTATGATTACCTCATAGATGTAAAACAAATAGACAGCAGACAATTAATTTTAGTCATAATAAATTGTTATTAAGTCAAAAAATGTTGTTTTTGCGTACATTTTTTGTGTTTTTGCGATGGCATGTATTATGCTTATGTAATGAATGAAACATACACTCCATATTTTGTTCATGGGGCGGGACATTGTCCCGCCCACTTTTTCAATTGTTATAAGAGTGTATGCCGATTGTGTTAGTAAGCGGAATCACTTCTGCCTTGCTAAAATACATTTATATTCGGAGGGTACGAAATGGCGGATGTTATTGAGAAAATCGATGTGATTGTTGCAAGGGCACAGCTTGCGCTGACGGCAATGAAAGAGTTGTCGCAAGAGGATGTGGACAGGATAACCGAGCGCATGTGCAGGGCCGGGGTGGAAAGCGGCAACAGGCTGGCTGAAATGGCGGTTACGGAGACCGGCATCGGCAAGCTTGAGGACAAGGTCGTGAAGAACTATTTTGGCAGCCAGGTCGTGTACGACTTCATGAAAGACAAGAAATCGGTCGGCGTGATCGATGAAACGGACGGCGTCATCAGCATAGCCGAACCCTATGGTGTTGTCGCCGGCGTCACTCCCACCACCAATCCGACCGCCACTACCATGTTCAAATGCCTGAGCGCCCTGAAGGGCCGCAACGTCATTATTTTCGCATTCCATCCACGCGCGCAGCAATGCAGCGCCGAAGCGGCACGGGTTCTGCGTGACGCAGCCGTTGCAGCTGGCGCGCCGCAGGACTGCATCCAGTGGATCGATGAACCGTCGGTGGAAGCCACCAATGTCCTCATGAAGCATCCCGGCATATCCATGATTGTTGCCACGGGCGGCGGCGCAATGGTCAGGGCCGCCTACAGTTCGGGCCATCCGGCTCTCGGGGTCGGCCCCGGCAACGTTCCGGTATACATCGAAAAAACCGCCGACCTGGAAATGGCCGTGAACAACGTCATCGCTTCCAAGGCATTTGATTACGGAACGCTCTGTCTGACAGAACAATCCGTCATTTTCGATGACGAAGCTGCAGCTGAAAAAACGCTGCGCATCTTCAAAGAAAAGGGCGCCTATCTCTGTGACGCAGAAGAAAAGGCAAAGCTCGAAGCGATCATGTTCGACAAGGAGAAAGGGGTCGCCTCAGGCCAGATTGTCGGGCAATCTCCCCAGAAAATCGCCCACCTGGCCGGTTTTTCCGTTCCGGACGAGGTGAACCTTCTGCTGGTTCCCCTGCGCGCCATCGGACCGGACGACTGGATGAGCCACGAGAAGCTTTCCCCTGTTCTCGGCTGGTTCGTTGCCGACGGGAAGGACAGTGCAATAAAGGCTGCCGTCGATCAGCTGGAATTCGGCGGCGCAGGGCACACGGCAGTCGCTTTCTCGAACAACGAAGAGATTCTACAGGAGTTTGCCCTCAAGGTGCCGGCCGGCAGGGTCATCTGGAACCAGCCGTCCATGCACGGCGTCGTCGGGCTCACCAGCGGCATGGTGCCGTCCTTCACCCTGGGTTGCGGGGCACGGGGCGGCAACAGCACCACTGAAGGGGTGACCTTCCGGAACCTGATCAACATCAAGAGAGTGGCACGGAGGGTCAGGCCGGATGTACCGGCGGAATAGCGGGCACATAACCTTTCCCCATATGGGCGATTGGTTTTGTAGGGGCACCCCCTGTGGGTGCCCTTCACCCAGGCAGGCCCGTTAAAATGGGGGCAATTTGTCACCGTTTTTATGAATAATTTTGCAGAGGGAGACTACAACATGCATTACAAGGAATACCAGAAGAAGCTCGTGACGGCTGAAGAAGCCGTGAAGGCAGTCAAATCCGGGGACTGGGTGGACTACGGCCTCTGCCTGGGGCATCCGGTGGCGACGGACAAGGCGTTGGCGGCCCGCGCGACTGAACTGACGGATGTCAAGGTCCGGGGCGGGATAACCATGTGGATGCCCGAGATTCTCACCGTCCCGGATCCGGGCAGGCACTTCACCTGGAACTCGTGGCACTGCACCGGGGTGGATCGAAAGATCATCGACATGGGCTGCGGGTACTACAGCCCCATGCGCTATTCGGAGCTGCCGAAGCTGTACCGCGAAAACGTGGAAGCCGTGGACGTGGCCATGTTCCAGGTGGCGCCCATGGACGAGCACGGGTACTTCAATTTCGGCCCGCAGGCCTCCCACCTGATGGCAATGTGCGAGCAGGCGAAAAAGATCATCGTGGAAGTCAACCTCAACATGCCGCGCTGTCTGGGGGGATTCGAGGAAGCGATCCACGTTTCACAGGTGGATTACATAGTGGAAGGGCACAATCCCCCCCTCGCGCAGCTTCCGTCAAACGCCCTCACTGACGTGGACCGCAAGGTCGCGCAGATGATCGTGGAGGAGATACCCAACGGCGCCTGCCTGCAGCTGGGGATCGGCGGCATGCCCAACGCCGTGGGGATGCTGATCGGCGAGTCGGACCTGAAGGATCTGGGCGTGCACACTGAGATGTACGTGGACGCCTTTGTTGATCTGACAGAACAGGGCAAGATCAACGGTTCGCGGAAAAACATCGACCGTTTCCGGCAGGTGTTCGCCTTCGCCACCGGAACGCAGAAGCTCTACGATTTCATCCATGACAACCCGCGCATCCAGAGCTGCCCCGTGGATTACATCAATGATGTCAACCGGGTGGCCAAGATCGACAACTTCGTGTCCATCAACAACGCGGTCGAGATCGACCTTTTCGGCCAGATATCCTCCGAGTCGTCCGGAACCCGGCAGATCAGCGGCACGGGCGGGCAGCTGGATTTCGTAATGGGCGCCTACCTGTCGAAAGGCGGAAAAAGCTTCATCTGCCTGTCGTCCACCTACGGCAAGACGGGCAATGCGGGCTCGCGGATCGTGCCCACACTGACATCCGGAAGCATCGTCACGGCCAGCAGGACCTGTGCACAATGGGTGGTGACCGAGTTCGGCAAAGTAAACCTGAAAGGGAAGAGTACATGGCAGAGGGCGGAAGCGCTCATATCCGTAGCGCACCCGGATTTCCGCGACGACCTTGTCAGGGAGGCGGAAAAGATGAAGATTTGGCGCGCCAGCAACAGGCGGTGAGATTGATGCGTGGCTTCGCAAGGCCTGGCCCCGGATGTGCCGTTGGCAACCCTTGGTGAATCAAAGACGCTGCAAGCATGCACAAGGAGATATTCGAAATGGCCGGAAGAATCAAACAGATGATCGAAGAAATCCTTGCCGAGCGTTCGAAGGGGAATGAGATGCTGGCCAGGGTAATCAGAACGAAGCTGATTCTGAAGGGAATAAGCCCCGAGAAATATACCGACCAGTCCGATGACGATCCGAAGATAATCAGGAAACTCAAGAAAATGACCAAGGAGGTATCCCACGGAAACAAGAGACCGTTCATGAACATCAGGACAGCAAGTTCGGAAAAAAACACGGCTGAGGACGCCGTTGATGAGCTCATGGGCATTTTCGGTTCCAACAACATGAAAATGATGATTTTCTTCGCTTCGGCCAAATTCGATCCCGAAGAGATAAGCGCCAGGATGCAGGCGGCCTTTCCCGGGGTGACGGTTTTCGGCTGCTCCACGGCAGGCGAGATCGTGAGCGGCAGGTTGCTGAAAGGCTCTGTCGTTGCCATGGCATTTGACGAAGAGTCATTGCTGGATGTAAAGGTCGAAGTGGTTCGGAACCTGAAAAGAAAGGTTGATGTCGGCGATGCCTTCTGCTCGTTTGAAAGGCACTTCGGCGAGGCGGCTGACGAGATGAAGCCATCGCAGTACCTGGGCATCATCCTCATAGACGGGATGTGCGGCCTGGAGGAAAAAGTGATGGATGCCATCGGCGACAAGACGAACGTCATCTTCCTCGGAGGGTCCGCGGCAGACGATCTGCGGTTCCGTAAAACCTTCGTCTTCGCAAACGGCAGATCTTATGCCGATGCCGCTGTGCTGACCCTTCTCAAGCCCGCGGCCCCCTTCGACCTCGTCAAGACCCAGAGCGTGCGCGCAATGGGCGCCGAACTCGTCGTCACCAAAGCGAACGAGGACAAGCGGGAGATCATCGAATTCAACAACAAGCCTGCTTCAATTGCCTATGCGGAAGTGCTGGGAGTGTCCGTTCATGAGCTGGCCGCCTGCTTTCCCAGTCACCCGCTCGGCCTGGTGATCGACGGAGAGCCATATATCCGCAGCCCTACGCAGATCTCCGGCGACAGCGTTTTCTTCCACTGCAGTTCAGTGGAAGGCATGCCGCTTTCCCTGCTCGAACTGACCAACCTGATCGAAGACACCAGGAATGTGCTGGAGCGATCAAGGGCCAAACTTGGCGGGATATCCGGAGTTATCGTGTTCAACTGCGCACATCGCGCACTGGAGCTTGAGTTCAATAAACAAAGCAGAGAATACGGCGAACTGTTCGCTGAAATTCCAACCATTGGTTTCAATTCCTACGGGGAGCAGTTTATCGGCCATATGAACCAGACTGCCACCATGATCGTATTCAGATAAAGGGAGGTAACGAACGTGGCTGGAAAAATCAAGCAGATGATCGACGCCATACTTGCCAGGCGTGCCGATGATAATGAGTTGTTGCAAAGGGTCATCAAAACGAAACTGATTTTGAAAGGGATTAATCCTGCGAAATATGACGAACAGTCGTTTGATGACCCGGCAATTATTGCCAGATTGGAAAAAATGGCACAGGAACTGTGCCGATGAGAGGGGGCGTTCAATGAGCATTCGCATCGCGAGCTCCGCGAAGGACACAATTGATGAAGCGGTAAGGGAGTTGAAGGCGTCGTTCGGCATTATTGACGTAAAAATGGTGGTGTTTTTCGCCTCGCCGAAATACGAGCCGGACAGGATCAGCATGAGGATGCAGGAATCTTTTCCGGACGCAGCGGTTTTCGGCTGTTCTACTGCCGGCGAGATAGTGAGCGGCAGGATGTTGACCGGGGCGGTGGTGGCCATGGTGTTTGATGGGGAATCGATGGGGGGGGTCAAGGTCGAGGTGCTGGAAAATATCGGGAAGAGGATCGACGTGGGCGAATCGTTCCGCTCTTTCGAAAATCACTTCGGCGAACCGATGGTGGAAATGAATCCTTCCCGGTATGTGGGGATTGTCCTGGCGGACGGGCTGAACGGTGCGGAAGAGAAGCTGATGGAAGCTATCGGCGACAGCACCAATGTTCTGTTTGTAGGCGGCTCGGCGGGTGACGACCTGAAGTTCCAGTCCACCCACGTCTTCGCCAATGGCAAGGCATATACGGATGCCGCTGTCCTGGCTCTTCTGAAACCGGGCATGCCGTTCGATTTCGTCAAAACACAGAGTGTCCGGGACAGGGGGGTCGAACTCGTCGTCACAAAGGCGGACAGTGCCAGGCGCGAGGTAGTCGAGCTCAACAACGAGCCGGCAGCGTCGGCCTATGCGCAGGCACTCGGAGTATCTATCGATGAACTCAGGGATTATTTCCCGACCAACCCTCTCGGCCTCGTTATCGACGGTGATCCATATGTGAGGAGTCCGCAGCGCATACAAGGCGACAGCGTCATCTTCTATTGCGGGTCGGTCGAAGGAATGACGCTGTCTCTTCTTGAGACAGGAGACATAATCGAAGATACCAGAAGGGACGTGACTGAGGCGGAAAACAGGCTTGGAGGAATATCCGGCCTTATCGTCTTCAACTGCGCCCATAGGGCGCTGGAGCTGGCCAACAAGCGTCAGTCCGAGGCATACGGCGAACTGTTTGCCGATATCCCGACAGTCGGCTTCAATTCCTATGGAGAGCAGTTCATCGGGCATATGAACCAGACCGCCACGATGATCGCATTCAGGTAGTTTCCATCCGGAAAGGACCATCTGCTGCATACTCATTCCATGGGGCCTTCCCAGACAGGAAAAAGATGCAGCAGATGGAAGCGATTCCTAAATGATTTTCGCACGCAATCTTTCACGTCTCCGGTATGTCGGCAACCGCTCTCTCCGGTAGTTTCTTGCGAGAAAACCCGGAAAATAACGCGGCATGCAATACCCCCTCCCCAAAAAAATCGGACAATGCACGGCAGTTGACGGCATTTTTGCAATTAGGTATTGCCGCCGACCCTTGGAATGGTGTTATACTTTCCCTGTTTGTACAAGGAGGTGCAAGTATGCCTGGGAAAATCAAGAGGATGATAGATGAAATCCTGGCGGAGCGGTCGAAGGGCAACGAGATGGTGGAGAAGATAGTCAGGACGAAACTGATCCTGAAGGGGATAGATCCTGCCAAATTCACCGAGTCTTCGGACGACGATCCGGCAATAATCGAGAAACTGGAAAAGATGATGCAGAATTAGCCCCTCTGAAACAGGAGGACTTTGCATGACAATCAGCATAGCGAGTTCAGGTAAGGCAACTGTTGATCAGGCTGTTAATGAGCTGGCGGGAGCATTCGATTCCGTCAACGTTGCAATGCTGGTTTATTTCGCTTCCACCAGATATGATCCCGAAGAGATAAGCGCGAAGATGCACGCAGCCTTTCCGGGGGCAACCGTCTTCGGCTGTTCGACAGCCGGCGAAATAGTAAGCGGCCGCCTTTTGAAAGGCTCAGTGGTTGCCATGTCGTTCGACAGGGAATCAATCCTGGATGTCAAAGTCGAAGTGGTTCATAGCCTGAGAAAAAAGGCAAATGTGAGCGAAGCCTTCCGTTCGTTCGAACGGCACTTCGGCGAAACAGCGAACGAGATGAAGCCATCGCAGTACCTTGGAATCATCCTCATAGACGGGATGTGCGGGGTGGAGGAGAAAGTGATGGATGCCATCGGCGACAAGACCAATGTCTTTTTCATCGGCGGATCGGCGGCGGACGATCTGCGGTTCAAGAAAAGCCATGTCTACGCTAATGGCAGGTCTTACAGCGATGCCGCTGTCCTCACGCTTCTCAAGCCTGCCATGCCGTTCGACCTGGTCAAGACCCAAAGTGTCCGCGAGATGGGGCCCGAACTCGTCGTCACCAGGGCGAACGAGGATAAGCGGGAAATCATCGAGTTCAACAACAAGCCTGCTTCAGTTGCATATGCGGAAGCGCTGGGAGTGTCAGTCCATGAACTGGCAGCCTGTTTCCCCAGCCACCCGCTCGGCCTGGTCATCGACGGTGAACCTTATATCCGCAGCCCGACGCAGATCACCGGAGACAGTGTCTTCTTCCATTGCAGCTCAGTTGAAGGGATGCCCCTTTCCCTGCTGGAGCTGACCAACCTCATCGACGACACCAGGGATGCGCTGGAGCGATCGAAGGCGAAACTCGGGGGGATATCGGGAGTCATCGTATTCAACTGCGCACATCGCGCCCTTGAGTTGGAGTATAAGAAACTTATCCGCAACTACGGTGAATTGTTCGCGGATTTTCCAACCATCGGCTTCAATTCCTACGGTGAACAGTGTATCGGCCATATGAATCAGACCGCGACAATGATCGTATTCGGGTAGTGCGGAAAAATCAGTTTACCTTCCCGCCGGTAAAACCGTACGATCCTATGGCTTCCTTGAGGTTCCAGTATTGGGCTGCCTGTGGGCAGTAAGCTATGGGCCGCAGGAGCGAAATGTCCATAATCCCCTTATCGTTCATGACTTCCTCGTCAACGTGGACTGCCACGATTTCACCCAGGAACAGGTCATGGGTTCCAAGGCTTTTCATGTCGATTACACGGCACTCCAGGTTGACCGGGCATTCCTTGATGAGCGGGGCCGAAACTTGCGTGCCGGGCACGGGCGTCAGGCCGAGCGCCTTGAACTTGTCCACATTCCTGCCGCTGGCGACACCGCAGAAGTCGAGCTCACGGAGCTGACTCTCGCGCGGTATGTTGACTACGAAAGCCCCCGATTCCTTTATCTGGCCATGGGAGTGGCGGCCGGGCCTCACTGAAATGCTCACTATGGGCGGCTCAGAGCATACTACTCCGACCCATGCGAGGGTGATGATGTTAGGCGGCGTACCGGCGCCTGCGCACGAGATCATCGCCGCGGGCGTGGGGAACAGGTACGTTCCCTTCTCTATCAGCTTTTTCATTGCAGTGTCCTCTCTTGATTTGATCTCTTAGTATCCTAGCAGAATGTTTGCCGCCGGACAACCCGATGATACTTCAGTATAACCATGGAGAATCAGGGGTCAATCTGCATGATTTCTTGACAATAATAATATGATTCGGATAAATTATGATTGAATTGCGCCATGCCGGGGCCAATCCGAATGTCCTGTTTCTCCCGGACCCGTTTTCAACAAAGGAGTGCGTTTATGAGGCTTTCCACCAAGAGCCGCTATGGTTTGCGGGCACTGTTCGACATGGCATACAATTCGGGGACGCTTCCCGCCCAGATCAAGGATATTTCCCGCAGGCAGGACATATCGCCCCGTTACCTGGAGCAGATCTTCCAGAACTTCAAGAAAGCCGGGATACTGAAGAGCAAGCGGGGCCCCCAGGGAGGGTACTGCCTGGCGCGAAAGCCGGACCAGATAACAGTGCGTGAAATCCTGGAGGCGGCTGAAGGAGACACCCTGCTGGTGGAGTGTGCGGGCACGAAGAAGAAAAAGAAAGGGGAATGCGTGCTGGATGGCAGCTGCGTGACCCAGGAGGTTTGGAGGGCTGCAGGTGACAGGCTCAACGAATTCTTCTCGGAGCTTACCCTGCAGACGCTTTGCGAACGCGGGCAGGCGCTGGGAATCAAGCGGGAGCAGGATCATCGTTTCACTTACTGCATTTGAGGAGTATCAGGATGGTAGGGAGGCTCCTGTGCCTGCCCGGAAAAAGGCACACACGGGGTCTGCCCCTAAAGGAAATGATTGCGCGTATTCACATGCAGAGCACGGGGGACGGTTCCGGTTGAAGATGTGCTCGATGCGCGCTCATCTGCTTGCTGAAAGGAGCATGAAATGACCGATATCAAGGACGCCGCCGTGCTCGGCCTGGTCGGCGGCACGCCGCTCGTCAGGATATGCAGGCTTGTCGAAAGGGATTGCGCCGACATTTACGTTAAAATGGAATCGCGGAATCCCGGCGGAAGCGTCAAGGACCGGATCTGCCGAGCTATGATCGAAACGGCTGAGAAGGACGGCTGCCTGAAGCCAGGCGCCACCGTTATCGAGCCCACCAGCGGTAACACGGGTATCGGGCTGTCCGTGGTCTGCGCCGTCAAGGGCTACAAGCTCGTATTGACCATGCCCGACACCATGTCAGTCGAGCGGAGAAGGCTCCTGGCTGCTTACGGCGCGGAGCTGATTCTCACTCCTGGATCCCAGGGAATGCGGGGAGCGGTGCAGAAGGCAGAGGACCTTGCTGCAAAGCATGGATATTTCATGCCGCAGCAGTTCAACAACCCGGCCAATCCTGAGGCTCACCGCCGCACGACGGGCCCGGAAATCATCGATTCGATGCGAGGGCTCTCCATCGACGGCTTTGCCGCCGGGGTCGGCACCGGCGGGACATTGACCGGCGTGGGAGAGGTGCTTAAGAAGCACAACCCGGGAATCCGGATTGCGGCTTTAGAGCCTGCCGATTCGCCCATCCTTTCCGGGGGGGTGCCGGGTCCGCACAAGATACAGGGAATCGGCGCCGGCTTCGTTCCGGGAGTGCTGAACACCAGCGTTTACGATGAAGTCATCCGGGTGGAGAACGAGGAAGCCTTCGAGGGCGCCAGGAAGCTTGCCAGGTTGGAAGGCCTGCTGGTGGGAATATCGTCCGGGGCCAATTTTTTCGGTGCCCTCCAGCTTGCAAGGAAGCTGGGCAGGGGCAGGAACGTGGTGACAATTATGTGCGATACCGGCGAGCGGTATCTTTCAACCGGGATCTACGACTGAAACCGGCACAAATGTATCAGCTCCACGAAAAATATGAATCCCTGCGGCAGTCCCTTGCCGAAATGGGCTCGGTGCTGGTGGCGTTTTCCGGCGGTGTTGATTCCACTTTCCTCCTGAAGGCGGCCCACGACGTTCTGGGAGGCAATGCGTGGGCTGTTACGGCGACATCGCCAACCTATCCGGAGTCCGAGTTCAACGAGGCCGGGCAGCTGGCCGAAGCGATCGGCGTTCGCCGCATCGTCATCAAGTCCAATGAACTGGATATGCCGGGTTTTTCCGCGAATCCCCTTGACAGGTGCTACCACTGCAAAAAGGAGCTGTTCCGGCAATGCCTGAAAAAGGCCGGTGAGCTTGGCCTGTCCCATGTCCTGGATGGCAGCAACACCGATGACCTTGGCGATTACCGCCCGGGCCGGCGCGCTGTCGTGGAGCTGGGCGTGCGGAGCCCGCTCATGGAGGCGGGGCTGTCGAAAGCGGAAATACGAATGCTCAGCAGGGAGCTGGGCCTGCCCACCTGGGACAAGCAGCCCTTCGCGTGTCTTGCCAGCCGTTTTCCCTATGGTACGGAGATCAATACCGAGCGCCTCGGAAAGATAGAGAAGTGCGAGGAGTTCCTCCGGGAACTGGGCTTTTGCACCTATCGGGTAAGGTTCCACGGCGATTCGGCAAGGATCGAGGTCGGCGAGGCGGAAATCCCGCGACTGCTGGACACGGAACTGCGGCGAAAGATAGCTTTTTACTTCAAATCAACGGGGTTCACCTATGTGTCACTGGACCTGGAAGGGTACCGGACCGGGAGCATGAACGAACATCTGGCAGGAAACGGCAGGGCAGGGGAAGGAGATTGATGAAAGCGCTTCTGGTCCACCCACATGGCAGCAACTGGATGGGGGCGGGGAAAGACATTACCACCATATTCAACCTCATGCCCCCAATCGGCCTCTTGAGCATCGCGGCTTTCCTGGAAAGCAAAGGTGTCGATGTGGCTATACTGGACTGCTACGGCGCTCCGGCCACGGTGGAGGAACATGCAGGGGACATCCTGTCCCGCGGCCCGGACGTGGTGGGCTTTTCCTGCACCACTTCCTCCTTTCTTGAAGGGTACGCCATAGCCGAACGCCTCAAGCAGATGAACGCGGATGTGCGGGTCGTTTTCGGCGGCTCCCATGCCTGTTCGGCAGGCGCGGCGCTGTTGAATGACTTCCCCGCCATCGATTTCCTGGTGATCGGCGAAGGGGAGATCACCTTCTGGGAGCTTTTGCGCGACCAGTTCCGCAACCCGGAGTCGATTCCCGGCGTCGCTTTCCGCAGGGACGGCAAGGGGGTTCTCACTTCAACCAGGGAGAACATGCCCGACCTGGATGCGCTGCCTTTTCCGGCCTACGGCCGACTGCGCGATTTCCCCCGGCGCTACAACCTCCCCCTGTTCAGTTACCCGAAGGCTCCCAACACCAGCGTCATTTCGAGCCGCGGATGCCCCTACCAGTGCAGCTACTGCGACAGGTCCGTGTTCAGCCGGGGCTTCCGCTTCAACTCCCCCGACTACATCGTCGAACACCTTGAATACCTTCATCGGGATTTCGGCATACGCCACGTCTTCTTCTACGATGATCTGTTCACCTTCGACCGGAGCCGGGTGGAGCGGTTCTGCATCCTGATGGAGAAAAAGCGCCTGCCGGTCGGCTACAACTCCATTGCCCGCCTTGAGCACGTGGATGCCGAGCTGCTGGCCCTGCTGAAGCGTTCCGGCTGCTGGCAGGTCAATTTCGGCATCGAGTCGGGGGACCCGGAGATTCTCTCCAAGCACAGGAAGCTCTATGATCCGGGAGAGGTGAGGCAGAAACTCAGGATGGTCCGGGAGGCGGGCATGCGGGTAAAGGGGCTCTTCATGATGGGGTTCCCGGGCGAGACCGAGCAGTCTATCCAGCGCACGATAGAGTATGCGCTGGCCCTTCCTCTCGATGAGATCAACGTGACCAAGTTCACCCCCTTTCCGGGAGCGCCGGTCTACCGCACCATCAGGGAGCACGGCGAGTTCCACGAGGATTGGCCGTCCATGAACTGCATGAACTTCGTATTCGTACCCCACGGCATGACGCTTGAGAGGCTGGAGGAGCTGTACAACGAATTCATCAGGCGGTTTTACCGCCGGACAAGGATTCACTGGGGATACACGAAAATGCTCTGGAGGTCTCCGCACAGCATCGGCGTTTTTCTGCGCAATCTTCCCGAGATATTGCGGTTCGAGATGAAACAGAAATGGTGATGCCCGGCCGATAGCTGCCTGGGTGCCTCGCAGGACCGGCGTGTCTGGCAATGGGCAGCCTCAGGGCATGTCAGTCGTTGTCCGTGAGAAACGAGAGTTCGTGCTTCACTTGCTTCGGGTTGACGCTTCTCGCTTCGATCAGGCTGCGGAGATGGATCATGGTATCCAGGTCCGTTTCGACGAATTTGACGCCGGCAAGGGTCTCGCTGCAGTGGACAACCTCCGTTCCGAACTGGAGGACAATGTCCGAGCCGCCCAGCCTGAAAAGCAGCTTCCAGCGGTCTCCACACTGAACGGCCAGGTCCTGGGGATGCTCGATGAGCGCACCCTTGAGCGATATGTCGAGCAACTGGACCTGGACGGTCCGGGAATCGGTTTCCACGATGCTCTTTTCTATGCATTTAATGCGGCTGAAGCGCCTCTGCTCGGACATGGGAATGCCTCCCGGCGGTGGTTTGAGGATGCGGTTGCACGACGCAACTGGTGCCCATATTAGCACGGTATGAAAAATAATAAAGAAAAACTTAAGGAGCGACTTTGCGGAATCTGCATCCGGGAGGATCTGGATTGGGAAGGCCAAGCATACGGGTTGCCTGCGCAGTGATCGAGGATGGCGACAAGGTCCTGGCCGCGCAGCGCAGCGAAACGATGAACATGCCGCTCAAGTGGGAGTTTCCGGGCGGAAAGCTCCATGAAGGGGAGAGTGCCGAGGATTGCCTTGTCAGGGAGCTCTACGAGGAACTGGGGGTGCGCGCCAGAGTCGGCCGACCGCTGCCGCCGGTCTTCCACAGCTACGCTGATTTCGATATCGAACTGCTGCCGTTCGTCTGCACGCTCGTGGATGGTGAGATAAGCCTTGCCGAACACCGCGCCATCATCTGGGTCGAACCCCGTGAGCTGAAGGCATTGGACTGGCCCGAGGCCGACATTCCCGTCATCGCATCATACCTGGAAAGTCTGGAGGGAGATTGGTAGTTCCAACCCTTTTATTCTGGGTCTTTTTTTTTAAAACATTCTCCTTGCAATTGAAAAACCTGAATCCTGCATCCCCACGACGACATTGTGGTCAGCCTCTGATCGAAGGGCTGGAGAGGGTCAGGTCTGCATGCCAGCATAAGAATGAATAATGTGGCCGTGACCCCTGTCATCGCGGTAAAAGCTAAACCCTTAAGTACCTTCTCCGCAGCAAACCCAATCCGGTAAGACCCGAGCCAAAAAGCAGGAGTGCAGGCGGAATCGGGGTAGGCGTCGCAGTCTGTTCTACTTCAATATTGTCTAGATAGAAAAAAAGGGGGGGATTGGCTAAGCCGAACGTGAGAGGTGTGGTGTTGCCTGAAGCGGTGACATAATAGGTAAACTTCGTCATGTCATATCCAATAGCGGTCACGCTGTCCACTAGTGTGGTATCGCCCCAGTTTACGGTAAATTCAGTTGGATCGCCATATCCGGTATCATCAGCCAACCAGAAACTAAGCTGATAGGTGGCTCCCGGTGTTGTGGGAAGGTTTTGGGTGATATACCCCAAGATAGTCGGACCGGCCTGCAACAGATATTGACCCATATCGACTCCGGCCGGTTGATGGGGTATAGGCTGTCCTTGCCACTTGGGAAATTCCGCCCATGCTGCGACAAAAGTCGAATCTGTTTCGCCTGATAGCGTCCAACCAGTAAGATCTCCGCTTTCAAAGCTTCCATTTGCCACGATATTGGCAAATGATGGGTTTGAAAACGACAAGATACTCATCGCAAACAATAAAGCCACTTTTTTCATAAACGACCTCCACTGCCATTTTTCTGCAAGATCGTCGGCAGGTTGTTATCCAGAACCTAACTCAATGTTCCTTGAATTAAATTGGATCGGCTGAAATATGAGTTTATTCCCTACAAAAAGCTGCATATGTGACTTCAAGCCGGTCCATATGCGGTGGATCGGCCGTCTCAGCTAAGCCCAATGGCTTTCCGCACCTGATTCGCGATAGGATTAAGTTTATCCAAATATACATTCTAATTAGATGTAAAATTTTGTCAATATATATCTTTATATTGCGATCAAACTTGTTTCGTTGTTATCCTCTAACATGCTGATTTTTTATCAAAATGGTATTCGTTCGCTTTCTGTCCATTCAATTATAAACTGCTTGATACAACAGCAAATTAATTGATATTTAGCCATTGTTAATGATAATGTGTATCGAGGACATGTTTTGCAGCAAGAGACTCAAGGGTGGAAAGGAGTCAGTCCGCTTTTCACCTCTGATCGATAGCGGCTTATACAAAGAAGAAGGATGCCTCCTTCTTCTTTCTGCGGAAGTCGGGAATTCCGTTGATGAGATTTTTCCGGCTGAGGTCTGAAATATTTTCTTGACCCGATCACCGGTTCACGGTTTAGCCTTTTCCCCGTCATGGCCGTGACGACATTGAACAGGTGAAAGGAGCTGGAAGATGGAAAAGAAGGTAACGGTCGAGGAATGGGTCGCGCGCTTCCGGGCGGTCGGGCTGGATGACGCGGCCATGGAGCGCTGGCATGCCCTTTTCGAGCGGGAGAATCCCGCGGGGCACGATAGTTTTCTCCGCTGGCTGGGGCTTCCGGAAGAAAGGATTGCGGAGATCCGCCGCAAGTCGGCGTGACGGAGGGCAGGCGCCGCCGGGAGGTGACGCCTGCCCCTTTTTCTTGGGAGGAGCAGATGTTCCGTATCACCCAGCTGGCCCGCAAGTTCGGCCTTTCCCGTAGCACCCTTCTCTACTACGACCGCATCGGGCTGCTCACCCCCGCAGGCCGTACGGAAGCAGGTTATCGCCGCTATTCCCAGGCCGACTGCGAGCGGCTCGACGCCATCTGCACCTTCCGGCGGGCGGGGTTGAGCGTGGCCGAGGTCAAAATTGCCCTGTCAAGGGAGGGGGACGAGACGTCTCGGGTCCTCAGCGAGAGGCTGCGGATATTGGGGGAGGAGGTCCGGGCCCTCCGGCTGAAGCAGAGGCTCCTGACCGGGATGCTGCATGCGCATGCCAAGGGCGGGGTTCCCCTCTTGCTGGATAAGGAGATGTGGGTGGAGATGCTCCGGGCAGCCGGCATGAGCGATGACGAGATGTGCCGCTGGCACTCGGAGTTCGAGCGGAGGGCGCCCGAGTCCCACCACGAATTCCTCCTTTCACTGGGAATCCCGGAAAAGGAAGCCCTGATGATCCGCAAATGGTCAGCTGCAGGACGAGACAGGTAATTGCCGCTGCCATGAGCTTTCGGCGGCAACCACCGCGCTCCGCTTGAGGAATGAAAGCTTTTGACCTGCCGTGTGGGTGAAAATGATGCTGCTGATTGCGGAAAATCATTATTTTTGCATATTTCATCCACATTCTTCTGCTATCCGGATATAACGTCTCCCTTCTACATGAGCACAGCGACTGGAAGCTCACCGGGCATGCTCCTGTTTCAGCCGGCAGGCTTACCGTTTCAGGAGAATGAAAGGAGAATCGAGACTATGGTGGACAGAAAGCTCAGGGTTATGGTTCTGGCCCCTGTTCCCTACTTCTCCGACTGCGGGCGCCATGTCAGGATCTACGAGCAGGCGAGAGCGCTGACGCAGCTCGGCCACAGGGTTCGCATAGTGACTTACCATTCCGGACGCCACATGCCGGGAGTCCAGGTCGACCGCATAAATCGTGTCCCCTGGTGCAAGAGCCACCACGTTGTGCCGTTTTGGCAGAGGCCGTTCCTGGACGTCCTCGTGTACCGTCGCGCACTCAGGGTAGCACGGGAATTCCGGCCGCACCTTATCCATGCCCACCTGCACGAAGGCGCATGGATCGGTGGAAGGCTGAAAAAGCGACTGCGCCTCCCCTTGCTTTTCGATTGCCAGGGCAGCCTGTCCGATGATTTGCTGCAGAATGGCCTCGTCGGGCACAGTTCGCTTCTGCATCGTTTCGTTGAAAAGTTCGAGCGGCGCATGAACCATGGAAACGCCGATTACATAATCACCAGGTCACGCACTGCGGCCAGCGAGTTGGCTGGTAGATGGGGCGTGGATGAAACCAGGGTAGGCACTTTGCTCGACGGCGTTAACACGGCGCATTTCCGACCCCATGTTCGGAGTGAAGTGCGCAGGGAGTTGGGCCTCCCCCAGGATGTCCCGATCGGGGTCTACCTCGGGCTCATGGAGCCTTCCAGCGGAATCGATGTGCTGTTGTCCGCAATAGTGCAGCTGAAAGCGAAGGAGAGCCCGGTCAGGTTCCTGGCCATGGGGTACCCGGAGGAGGGCTACCGGAAAAAGGCCATGGAATTGGGCATCGGCAGAATGATAACCTTCACCGGAAGGATTGACTATGCAAGGGCTCCGTTCTGCCTCTCCGCGGGGGACCTTGCAGTTTCGCCGGGATTCTCCGCAATGAATGCCAACGGCAAGCTTCTCACCTACATGGCGTGCGGGTTGCCGACGGTAGCCTTCAAGACGCATGCAAGCCAGGACCTTCTGGGTGAAGCGGGAATTTACGCCGATAGCGGTGACGAGTCGCAACTGGCAGCTAGAATCGCCTGGCTGGTGGAAAACAGCGAGGAGCGGACCCGGCTGGGCCGCATGTTGCGCAAGCGGGCTGATCAGCAGCATTCCTGGGATGCGCGCTGCCTGGAGCTGGATGAGATATACCGGGCCGAGCTGGGACGATGAGCGAAAACGGATCAACTCCGCATGTATCGTGGCGGCAACAATCATGGGGAAAGACAATGGAAAACCTGGCTCCGCAGCAGTTCGTCCGTCTTGTCAGCGCGGGTTCGACCCTTTTCTATGTGAACACCGGGAATGAACGGCGCAGCGAAAAGCTGCTGACGCAAGCTGCCGCCTGCATAGAGGGGATGGGCGCACCGCTGGTCTGGACCTGCACCGCAGGCCTTGCCCGGGAAGGGTGTGTCGTTCCGGACACGGTCGATCCGCTGCTGGCGCTTGATTTCTTTGCCTTGCAGCCGGGCCCGCTGATGCTGATCCTCAAGGACGTCCATCATTTCTGGCGCGACAACCCGTTCCTTGTCAGGAAAATCAAGGAGCTTGCCTCGATTTCCAGGGGACAGGGCAAGGTGGCAGCCATCCTGGGTGAAGGTGCATGGGTGCCCCAGGGCCTGCGGGAGGATATCCATCTTTTCGAGCAGGGCCTGCCGGCAGTTGAGGAGATCCAGGCATTGCTCGGACAAATGCGGGAGCAGGACCCCAGCCTGGCCGATGCATGCGAAGCCGAGCCTGGCCTGTTCGAGAAGCTCGTGGTGGCGGCCCGCGGCCTTGACCTTCCGGAACTGGAGCGGGCGGTGCGGACGCTCAGGCTGTCGGAATCCGATGGCACCGAGGCTGTGAGGGAGCTTCTGGAGAACAAGCGCCGGATCATCCAGGAGAGCGGCATCATGGAACTGGTGCTGGATCATGCCGGCTGCGAACATCTGGGCGGGATGGAGAACCTCAAGTACTGGCTGAAACGCCGCGAGAGCGCCTTCGGGCTGGAGGCGATTTCGTCGGGCATAGGCCTGCCCAAGGGGGTCCTGGTGATGGGGATCGCCGGGTGCGGCAAGTCCCTGTTCGTCAAGGCCATCGCCGCGGAATGGCGCTTGCCCCTCATCCGCCTCGACATGTCGGCCGTCTATGGAGGAATTTTCGGAAGCCCGGAAACGAGCCTGAACGCTGCATTCAGAACCGCCGAGGCTGTGGCGCCCTGTGTGCTCTGGATCGATGAAATCGAGGCGGGGATCACCAGCCACGGCTTCAAGACCGAGGGCGGGTCAGCTTCCCGAGTGCTCGGCTCGTTCCTCACCTGGATGCAGGAAAAACGCCAGCCGGTTTTTGTGGCGGCGACAGCGAATGCCGTTGAGATGCTTCCTGCGGAGGTGCTGCGCAAGGGGCGTTTCGACGAGATCTTCTACGTGGGGTTGCCCGAAACCCCGGCCCGCGAGGAAATCTTCCGCATTCACCTTAAATCGCGCCAGCTGGAGCTTGCCGACTTCGACCTGCCGCTACTGGCCGGCTCCACAAGGGGGTTTTCCGGCGCAGAAATAGAGCAGGCCGTGCATTCCGCTGCGTTCGAGGCTCTCGCTGACCAGCGTCCCCTGGCCCAGCGGGACTTGATGGTCATGGTCAGCAGGACGGTGCCCCTTTCAGTGACCATGGCTGAACAAATCAAGAAAATAGAAGCATGGGCCTTCAAGCGGGCCGTGCCGGCTTCAGGCAAGTTCACCTGAGGCTTGGTGGCAAATCTTCGGGTCCTTGATGGCAGTGACGCATCAGTACTGGGTCGGGTCCTCGTAGTAATGAGGCATGGTTACGCCGGTGCAGTCAAATGCGAATCCCGTGACCCTGGTCTGGCCGTAATACCCCATGATATCTTGCCGCCAGTAGATATGTGTAGCGCCTGCTTCCTTGGCCTTTGCCGCGGACTGGTATTTGAAATCCCCCAATACCGGCGGGGGCCCCCAGAACCGGTAGCCGTAAGGTCCCGGATAAACGCCGACAAATCGACATCCCCTTACGCTTCGGGGGTCGGCCACTGCCAGCGGCAAGGGTTTGTACGATAGACAGGTGGAGCATCCGGTTAATGCGAGTATTGTCAAAAAAATCAGGAAAGTTTTCATGATGCCTCCCCATAATAATCGCTATCCGGTGAAATCGCCGGGAGATTCCGAAGTTTATCCTGAGGATTATTGATTTCCAGGGGAATGAACACCCTCCGGCTCTACTATTATTGTTGCTGAATCTGCACGTCAGCGTCCATCGTTTCGGATTCCGTGCCGAACACCTGGCGGTACGCAAATGCCAGGGCTGCGAAACCGACCGGCATGACGAATATGGCTCCGATATAACAGCAGCACATCCCGATCAGCCCAAGCGCCATGTTGATCAGCAAGAGTGCGGTCAGCCCTCCCAGGTTGGCCCATGCGGCCCTGGCGCTGGTCTTTATCGCATTGATCCCCGAAATCCTCCGGTCCGCAATGAGCGGATAGGCAAAGATGAAAAACACTCCAACGGCAAGGGCAAACAGGAAAAAAAAGACCATTACCACAACCAGGATGGGGACCAACGTCGACAATATCCGTCCCGGGTCGGCCGCGCAATTCCCGGCAGCGCCCATGGTCATTGCCACTATCATGACAATATACAGCGGTACCAGGCATATGATAATCGGAACGATCATGATCAGCGTCGCGATCAGGCTTTCGGCAAAGAAGTCAAACCCCTTGAACAGCAGATCAAGGGAAGCCTTATCCCCTCTCATCTTGCTGAACAGGCACAGGTAAATTCCGCACATCATGGGGCCCATGACGATGCCCATGGGCACCAGGCTCCCGATGAGCATGCCGATGAACGTCACGCCGACCATCATCCAGTATTGGTCCCTGATGAGGTTCCAGCCGAGTTTGAAACAGATGAGCGGTTTCACGGCACGTTTTCCGAAACATGGCTTTGTTGTGGTCACGGGCTTCCTCCCTTTTTCGCTTACCGGATCGTTCCGGGGGTCTTGGGCTCCTGGCTGATTACGGCCGGCACGCTTCCCGGCGCTATCGACTGCGGCTTTCTCTTCTGGAGGGACGAGCCCGCAGCCTGCGTATTGGGCCCCTGGACAGCCGGCGTCGTCGTTCCCGTCCGGGTCCCTTCCTTTACCATTAGGGCCGCGGTCCTGGTGGTGATGTTATTGGCAGCATCCGAAACCACGGCCTTCACGCCTAAGGTGAGAACCCTGTTGCTGAAATTGGCGGGAATGGCCAGATTGGCCCGCCATTCGCCGTTTTTGGCGTTTCCGCTCGCAAGCACGGCCTGGGCGCTTGTTTGCTGCCCCCCGGGTTGAGCGAGTGCTATGCTAACAGCCGTTATGCCGAGGTTGTCCGCTGCCCTGACGATCACTGCTGCCTGGCCTCCCTGAGAGGGCATCATCATCGGCATGACTGAAAATGAGCTCACGACGGGCGGTGACGCGTCGCGCACCTCCAGGGGGAATATGCCGTGCGCGGGAGAAGGGAACTGGCTGGAGCTGGAGCGCGATTGGACGGAAACGTTGTACTTGCCCGTGGCCGTAGGGGTTCCGGAAAGAAGCCCTGCTGAATTGACGGCTAAACCGGCGGGAAGGTACTGGGCACTGAACTGCTGCGGGGTGATGGCCGGGCTGCACGTGGTGCGGAGTTGATATGAGTACGGCATTCCGACATTGGCCGGAGGAAGCTGCATCCCCGCCGGGAAATCAAACCTGCTGCACCTCACGGGAACCGTGAAAGCTTTCTGGATCGACTGGGCTCCATGGGGGCAGCTGTCGGAAATATTCGCGGTGAAGGTGTAGTTTCCTTCAGCCGTTGGCTTGCCGTTCAGGTACAGGATATCGTAAGCCGGGTCGAGGTCCACCGACATGCCCGGCGGCACCGCGCCCGTGACCTGTTTGCGTAAGGGCTCCATGCCATAGGCGCGGATCAGGGGTACATGGTTGTTGTATTCCGTATACGCCTTGGGGTTGGGCTGGATCCCGCTGGAGTCGAGCCCCACGCGGGTACAGGCGCATTTGATCTGCGCCTGCAGCGTGCGCTGGTCGATGAGCTGCTTGTTGCCCCCGTTGTAATGAAGCTCAACTTTTACGGACCGGTTGAGAAGCTTGGTTTTGCCGGCGTTGACAGCGCCGCCGCCGCACTCGTTGTCGGCCCCGCTCGACGAGACCAGCTCGATCGGGATCGTCTCGTCGAAATTGCAGAGGCCGTTGGAGCCGACCTGCTTGTCGAAAAGCCGGTGATCACTCTGAAAAGTGGAGTTCGGTACGTCCACGTAGACGTAGATCCAGCTTACCTTGCTGCAGAACATGCCAGGATCCCGGCGGGAAACGGCTACGTTGACGGTGCGGCTCCCCTGGGTGCCGCCCACGTAGCCGGTGTGGGAAACCTGGACCGACTGGGGATTGTAGTTCACCGATACCGTGGGATTGGCCAGAGCGGCTGAAGCAAAGGGAATGGCAACAGCAAGCAAGACTTTTACGATTGACCGACGAATGCAAACAAGTTTCATGTCCCACCTCCGAATTGAATAGTAATTCAGCCCCTGATACGGACTTGTCGGGGATTATTCCGGACAAGATCCGCAACCAGCCGGATCAAGGGCAACCGCATGGTAAAACCATACGAGAGCAGTTTTTTTCTCGTTACGCATGACGTTGGACTTTTTCCCATACTTTGGTCAGTTTATCAAATAGAAATGCAGCGCCTTTGAGTTTCTTACCCCCGCTTCAGGACAAATATGAAAATATAGAAAACAAACAGTGCTATGGCGAGGATAATGGCGATCGGGCCGCCCTGTGTCGCTGCTGCAGATGCCTTTCCGCTCGCTGTCAGAGACGTGGCGCGTCCACACTGCGGCTTCTTTTCGAAGAAGGTATCCCGGTCCCTGATGATGGCCTGCGGTATCAGCGCCGTGGTCCTGGTCGATATGCCGTCGATCTTCCTTACCGCGGTGCCGATAGCCAGGAACTCTATCAACCCCCCGCCGAGCTCGTACACGTGTATCTTCACCCCGACCACATCATCCGCCCCATGGCGCCGGGCATCCCTCTGGATCCTGTCCAGTGCTTTCTCCCTGGCCTCGTACAGCAGGGATGTCAGCACGTCCACTTCCCCGCGCACCATGGATTTGAACAGTGATTTGATCCCGCCCACGATCCCCAGCGAATAGACCGAGACCCCCATCACCAGGCTGATCGGCATGTAGCCGATATGGATCATGTTCCACATTTCCTCGTTGGTCAGGTCGGAGGTGACCGGTCTGGTGGCGTAATCGGTAAGCGCCGGGTGGAACGAAGCCGTGCCGAGCATGAGCATTTCCTGGGCGCCCATGAGCGGGGTGATGGTCGTATTGATGCCGATCACCGCGTTGGCCTTGCACTGTTTGGCTTCGCGGGTGATCCGCTCGAGCGCCAGGTGCCTGGTCCGGTCGAATATCTCGGAATACTCCGTAACTTCTCCCCGTCCCAGGCTGCGCAGGAAACCGAAGACGTTCCCGCCGAGACCGATGGAATATGCCACGTTGCCGATCACATACCGTTTCGGCCTGAACCCGCAATCCACCTGGCAGTAGAGTTCCTGCGCATCGGCCGAAGTGGAAAAGGACAGCGTTTCACTGGCGGCATCGGGCTTGTGCACGACCGAGCCGATGGAAAGGAATTCGATATTGCTGCCGTGGCTGACGAGTTCGCTGGTGACTCCCGTCACGCCGGTGCCGCCGCTCGCCTTGGCCTCCAGCATCATCCGCTCGATGGCATTCAGGCGGCCGTCGTGGATCAGTTCGGTCACCTGCGGGATTTCACCCCCCACAAGTATGTTGAGGCCCGCCGTGAGGCTTCCCAGGATGCCCAGCGCATAGACGCTGTTGCCGATGCAGATGTTGCCGGGCTTGAGGGACAGTTTGTCCAGGCAGTATATCTCGTTGCCGGAGAGGTTTGTCGTGCGGCTATGCGTGCTTGTGTCGGGCATGGATTCCTCGCTCGTTCTGATGCGGTTAGGCTGTAACGGATTAGACGTTAAATGGGTCGGATCAGGCTGTCCGGCTGAATTAGCATGAAATCCTATTAAAGAGAAGTCGTTTTCAGCGCTTTGAATTACATTTTTCAAGCCAAATCGGCGTCTGAAGCATCACTCTTGCTCCCCGGCTGATTGATCGAAATCCTTCTTTTGTGGCGCCATTCCCCAGGAATACCATTCAAACAGCCGGTCATCGGTTTCAGCGGGGCACCCGATGTAGTGTTCCGTATCTTTCAAGGGGCAAGCGCGTCCCGGATCTGGAAGCTGTGATTGTACATGTCGAAGACAAAAATCTGGAGATTTTCCTTCTTGGTATCCGACGCGTAGCTTTCACCCGGTTTCGCGCAAAGGTCTTCAGTGACGCTCTGCCCCGGACCTATCAGCAGCAATGCTCCCGGATAAATACGGCATTGCACGACCCGGTCGAGATCATGGTTGAAACTTTCGCAGATTTCGTAACGGCGCCGGTAATCCGATTTTGAGATCCCCTTGGCGGGCGGGACGTGGGTCCACCACCCTCCCAACCGGTTATTGCGCCCCGTTTGCGGATTTTCCCTTTTCGTATAGACGCGGAAAATAGGGAAGGTTTTCTTGACTTTAAGGACTTTCCCCTCGTAAACTCCGCCCTTCCCCTCCGTTTTCAGCGCATTGCCGATCAGATTCGCATAGATATGCTGCTGCTCCGCGTAACCTGCTTTCTCAGTCGGAGTAACGACCTGTTTCGAGTCAAAGGTTGCAATGATCTCCACGTTGTCCACGATTTCGTCCGGCAAGGGGAAGTCTGCCCGGCTCAAAACGGGAAGAACAAGGATCAAGGCGAGTGTTGCGATGATTGTGGTGTTCGCGGGGAAAAGGAATGGAGCTTTGCGGTTCATGTGCGTCTCCTGGTTGTTTGTCGTTAGTTGTGGCGAAACCCGGTACGTGGTATCCGAAAGGGGGTTGACTGTTTTTCTCCTCTCGGGATGTTTTTTCTAAAAGCGGCCCATCCCTCGCCAATTTTCAGTTCTCGTCGTAAATATCATTTAATTCCATGCTTGCAACGGGGCCGAGGCTGACCGGCTAGGTTTTACAAGGGCCGGTCGTGCCGATGGTTGGCTGGGTTCTCCTTATGACTAAAACCTTGACACACTGTAGCCCGATGGCTACAATTAATCCATGATTGAAATACGCAAGACCGAACTGTTTGCCAACTGGCTGAACAACCTGCGTGATATCCAGGCCAAGGCCCGCGTACTCGTCAGGATTGAACGTCTTGCTTCAGGAAATGCAGGAGACGTTAAGCCTGTTGGGGAAGGTGTCTCGGAAATGCGAATCAACTATGGTCCTGGTTATCGTGTTTATTTCATCCAACGCGGCAGCGAGTTGATTGTCCTGCTGGCCGGTGGCGACAAGAGCAGCCAGTCTAGGGACATCAAATCAGCAATTCGACTTGCTCAGAACCTATAGGAGTCAAAAATGCCCAAAACAGCTACCAGTCGATATGATGTTGCCGAACATCTTCGCACCCCTGATGAAATGGCGGCCTATCTGGAAGCGTGTATGGAAGAGGCAAACGGCGATGCAGCTTTTATCGCCAAGGCACTCGGTGACATCGCACGCGCCAAGGGGATGTCACAGGTTGCACGAGATGCCGGCCTCTCCCGTGAAAGCCTTTACAAGGCACTTTCAGGAGAGAGAGTTCCTGGCTTCGATACGATTCTCAAAATCGTTGCGGCACTTGGTCTCAAACTGCATGCAGAAGCAAGGTAAGGCTTTTCAAGTAGCAGCCTTTCCTTGTCTCATCCCTCTTTAGTCTTCAACCTCAGCTACCACAACTTCTGGATAATCCTCATTCCATCCAATATGAACTTACCCTAGTTTCGTGGACAGTCAGTTAGGCTGCGAGATTAAGTTCCTCGAACTCGCTAGGGGTTACATAGCCGAAGGAAGCATGAATCCTTCGGCGGTTATAGAAACGCTCGATGTAGTCAAAGATGCTCTGCCGAGCCTGGGCGCGGCTTTGATACCGGTTGTGGAAGACAAGTTCCCGTTTCAGAATGCTGAAGAAGCTTTCCGCCGGGGCATTGTCCCAGCAGTTGCCGGTGCGGCTCATGCTGCAGATCATGCCGTATTGGAGCAGCAACTCCTGAAAGTCCTCACTGGCATACTGTGAGCCCCGGTCGGAATGATGCAACAACCCACGGGGCGGATCTCTCCTTTTTGCTGCCAAGATGAGGGCGTCAATGACAAGTTGACGAGTCATTCGCTCTGCCATGGACCAACCAACGATAGTGCGGGAATACAGGTCCATGACGACCGCCAGGTATAGCCACCCTTCGGCGGTCCAGATGTAGGTTATGTCGCTGGCCCAAGCCTGATTTGGCCGGCCCGGATTGAACTCCCGATTAAGGAGGTTAGGCGCCACCGGTTGGCTGTGATTTGAGTCGGTAGTCACCCTGAATTTC
>POSG01000023.1 GCA_003314535.1 Geobacter sp. | reverse complement strand
TTAAAAACAAGTACGACCGGGTGCTCCGTTGATCGATCCCAGAGCAACCGTGCGCATGCGCGGGAAACGGGGGCGACGGGAGGTAAAAGGGAAGAGGGTGCAAACCCCTCACTGCCCCGCAACTGTGAGCGGTGATAAAAGCTGCACGAGACGCCACTGAGCCAATCGGGAAGGCGCAGCGAGTAAAGCGATCCGCGAGTCAGGAAACCTGCCCGGCCGAATGCGTGAGGACCTCCGAGGGAGAGGCGCCGAAACCATGCGTGCATCCAGCGACCGGTTTGGAACCCCCGCCTCTCTTCAAGGGAGGCGGGGGTTTTGTTATGGCGCGCATCATCTTCATCACCGGCGGCGCCCGGAGCGGCAAGAGCCGCCTTGCAGAAAAGCTGGCGGAATCTTTCGGCGGCCCGCTGTGCTATGTCGCCACCGGGGAGGCGCGGGATGCCGAAATGGCCGAAAGGATCGCGGCCCACAAGGCCCGTCGCGGTGAAACATGGCAAACCGTAGAGGAGCCGCTCAACCTCCAGGAAGTACTCAGGGAAGTCCATGGCCGCTACAAGGCAGTGCTGGTGGACTGCATCACCCTGTGGATTTCCAATCTCCTTTTCCGCCATGGAACAGCTGAAGCGGTGCTGAATGAAGTGCGGACCCTGATCAAATCTCTCGCGGAATGCCAGACGCCCATCATCCTGGTGTCCAACGAAGTGGGAATGGGCATAGTGCCGGAAAACGCCCTGGCGCGAACCTTCCGCGATCTGGCCGGGAACGCCAACGAACTCCTGGCGGAAGCATCCGATGAAGCATACGTCACGTTTTCCGGAATACCGCTGAAGCTGAAATAATTCCAACCCGGAATCCCGTAGGGGCGAACCTCGTGTTCGCCCGCCAGAAGGGTGATCACCCACCTGTGCGCTGAAGCGTTTCGGTGCGCAAGAGCAAGGATCGCCCCTACACGAATGGCAGGTAATCAAATCATGAATTTATTGGAACTCACCCTCGCCCGCATCCAACCCGTAGACACCGCACTTCTGCAGCAGGCCCAGCACAGGCTGGACTACAAGACCAAGCCGCTGGGCTCGCTCGGCCGCCTCGAGGAATTCGGCCGCCGCTTTGCCGCTATTGCCGGCACAATGTCGCCTGTTACGGAAAAAAAGATCATCTTCACCTTTGCCGCCGATCACGGCATAGTGGAAGAAGGGGTATCCGCCTACCCGAAGGAAGTCACCCCCCAGATGGTCTACAATTTCCTTCGTGGGGGAGCCGGGGTAAACGTGCTGGCCAGGCACGCAGGGGCCGATGTCCGGGTGGTGGATATGGGGGTCGATCACGACTTCGGGGCGCTGCCGGGCCTCATTGACCGCAAGATTGCCAGGGGAACGAAAAATTTCGCCAGGGGCGCGGCCATGACCCGCGAGCAGGCGCAGGCGTCGCTGGAAACCGGCATTACGCTGGCCAATGGGTGCCGCGACGAGGGCATCGCCCTGGCCGGAACCGGTGAAATGGGCATCGGCAACACATCCTCCGCTTCGGCGATCATTGCCGCCCTGTCCGGGCTGCCGGTCCGGCAGGTCACCAGCCGCGGAACCGGGATCAACGACGCAGCACTGGAGAACAAGATCCGTGTCATCCAGCACGGGCTGGATCTGAACAAGCCGGATCGATCCGACCCCCTGGACGTGCTGGCCAAGGTGGGCGGCCTGGAGATCGCCGGCATTGCCGGACTGGTCATCGGATGCGCGGCCAACCGGATCCCGGTCGTGGTGGACGGCTTCATTTCCACAGCCGGTGCGCTTATCGCTTCGGAGATGCACCCCCATATCCGGGACTATCTGTTCGCGGCACACGAGTCGGTGGAAGTCGGCCACCGTTTCATGCTGGAACGCCTCGGCGCGGAACCGATTCTCGATTTGAAGCTCCGCTTGGGAGAAGGCACCGGCGCTGCCCTGGCCATGGGGCTGATCGAAGCGGGCGTGAAAATCCTCAAGGAGATGGCCTCTTTCGAAGAGGCGGGAGTGACGGGACATGACTAGCAGGGGCGCGGCAGGCAGCGCATCTGAAAACCACCGGATTTGACCATGCGTCTCATCTTCATCGCATTGCAGTTTCTTACCATAATCCCCCTGCCCTTTTCCGTCCGTTGCGAAGAGCGCGACCTGGGACGCTCCATGGCCTTTTTCCCGCTGGTCGGCCTCATGCTGGGCGCTCTGCTGGCAGCCGGAAACTACCTCCTTTCAGGAATTCTGCCCCGCGGGGTGGTCGATCTTCTCCTGGTCGCCATCCTTGCGGTCCTGACCGGCGTGCTTCACCTGGACGGGCTGGCTGATGTCTGCGACGGCCTTGCCGCCCGCGGCGGCCGGGAGCGTTTCCTTGCCGTCATGAAGGATTCCCGGACCGGGGCAGCCGGAGCCGTAGGCCTCGTGCTGCTGCTGCTGCTCAAGTACCAGGCCCTGCTCCACCTGCCCCTGGAAATCAAACATCAGGCCCTGTTCTGCTTTCCCCTCATGGCCCGGTTTTCCCAGGTGCAGATGACCGTGGGAGCTGTAAAGGCGCGGAGCGACGGGCTCGGCACCACGTTCATCGCCGGCGCCGGCTGGCTGCAGCTCTTGATCGCCACGGCAACGACCCTGGCCGCAGCCGTCCTGCTCCTGAGCATCCAGGGGCTGTGGCTGTTTGTCGCCGCCTATATCGTGACTTGGGGCATCAAGACCTGGTTTCACCGCAGGCTCGGCGGCGTGTCCGGCGACATGATCGGATTTGCCAGCGAACTGAACGAAGTCCTCTGCCTGCTGGTGATCCTTGCATTATCAAACTTACAGGTTCTGAACATTTGATAACAAAGACGCGCATATACCTCATCCGCCACGGCGAAATCGAAGGGAGCGGCGTTTTCCGCTACAATGGCCAGGCTGATGTGCAGCTGACGGCGCAGGGGCTCCACCAGTACCATCTGTTGGCCGACCGCCTGGCGGATAAAAGGATTGCCGCCTGCTACACCAGCGATCTTTCACGCTGCGTGCAGGGCGCGCGCATCCTGTGCGCCCGGTGGGGCCTGCAGCCGGTCCTGAAAAAGGAACTCCGGGAATTGAGCTTCGGCGCGTGGGAAGGCTTGACGTGGGACGAACTGGCCGAGCGATACCCAGAAGAATGGCAGGCGCGGATGAACGATTTCGTCGGCTACCGCGTACCGGGCGGTGAGAACCTCCACGACCTGCAAAGCCGGCTGTTGCCTGCGCTGGGAAGAATCATCGGCGGGCACCAGGGTGAAGACGTGCTGGTGGTCGGCCATGGCGGCGGCAACCGGGTCATACTCCTCTCCGCCCTCGGCGCTCCGCTCTCATCAATGTTCCGGATCGAACAGGATTACGGCTGCCTCAACATCATCGATTACTACGCGGACGGAAATCCGGTAGTAACGCTGCTTAACGGGTGATCTCCATGAAATCCGTAGTCATCGCCGCACCCATGAGCGGCTCGGGAAAGACCACCGTGACCCTGGGGCTGCTGGCAGCCCTGAAAAGGCGCGGCCTGCAGCCGGCGCCGTTCAAGGTGGGACCGGATTTCATCGACCCGGGCTGGCACAGCGCGGCGTGCGGCCGCACTTCCGTCAACCTGGACGGCTGGATGTGCCCGGAACGGTTCGTGCGCGAAACCTTTGTCCTTCACTCGGAAGGTGCGGATTTGGCAGTCATTGAAGGGGTCATGGGCCTGTTCGACGGCATCGACGCCACATCCGACCTGGGCAGCACCGCCCAGGTCGCCGGGCTGCTCGGCGCTCCGGTCATCCTCGTGGTCGATGCCAGGAGCCAGGCCCGGAGCGCGGCCGCCCTGGTCAGCGGATTCGCCCGCTTCGACCCAAGGGGCCATGTGGCAGGGGTCATCTTCAACAACGTCGGAAGCGACAGCCACGCCCGCATCCTCCGCCAGGCCATCGCCTCATCAGTGGCGGATGTCGCTGTCCTCGGATGCATTCCCCGCGATTGCGGGCTGACCATCCCGTCGCGCCACCTGGGCCTGGTGACGGCCGGGGAAAATCCGCTTCAGGACGATTTCCTCGACCGGCTGGCGGAAAACATTGAACGACACCTGGACCTGGACGGGATCGTTTCCCTGGCGGACCAAGGGAGTCAGGTCTTGACATTTGACAAACCTGTAAAATGTCAAGACCTGACCCCTATGACCCCGGTTCGCATCGCTGTTGCCCGCGACGAAGCGTTCTGCTTCGTGTACGAGGACAACCTGCGGCTGCTGAGAGAGGCAGGCGCCGGGCTCGTGGAATTCTCTCCCCTGAGAGATGCGGACCTTCCCGCGGGAATCGGCGGAATATACCTTCCCGGCGGCTATCCTGAACTCCATGCCGAGCGGCTAGCAGCCAATGCACCCTTGAAGACCGCCATAAGGGAGGCGGTGGAAGCGGGCATGCCGGTTTATGCCGAATGCGGCGGCTTCATCTACCTGACAAGGGGTCTGGCCGGCGAAAACCCCGCCCCTTTCGTGGGCGTTTTTCCCGTCACCACCCGGATGCTCCCGCGCAGGAAAGCCCTCGGCTACCGGGAAGTGGAGTTCCTGGCCGACAACGTGATCGGCTGCAAAGGGACCGTTGCCAGGGGGCACGAGTTCCACTATTCCGAGACGGAGGAAATGCCTGGCGAAGTGGAGCGGCTGTACCGGGTAAAGAAGCACGGTGCCGATCTTGGCCTGGAAGGCTACCGCTACAGGAACTGCCTCGGCTCCTATATACATCTCCACTTCGGCAGCTGCCCTGAGCTGGCGACCACCTTCGTCAAGTACTGCGCCGGATACGCAAGCGGCAGAGGTGTTGATCTGGAAAGAAATGAGAAATATGCCCGATAATTCGAGGTGTTTATGTTAAAGTTCCTTGTCTTCGCCGCGCTGTTGCTCTTCGCCGCCCCGGCCCATGCCATGCATATCTCGGAAGGGATCCTCCCCCTCCCGTGGGCCGTTGCCTGGTATGTCGTAGCGCTTCCCTTCGTTGCCCTGGGAATCCGGCAGTTGAACGCGCTGTCCCGGCAGGACCTCTCGTACAAGCCGCTGGCGGGCCTGATGGCGGCTGTGGTCTTCATCATATCCTGCATGCCCGTGCCGGTGCCCACCGCAGGGACATGCTCCCACCCGTGCGGGACCGGAATGGCCGCAATTCTGCTGGGACCGCTGGCCAGCACGGTAATCGCCTCTGTTTCCCTGCTGCTCCAGGCCCTGTTCCTGTCCCACGGCGGCCTTTCCACCCTGGGCGCGAATATCGTCTCCATGGGAGTTGTCGGTTCCCTTGCCGGTTATCTGACCTTCAAGGGACTTCGGGCAATGGGCGCCTCACTCGCGGTGGCCGCGTTCTTCGCCGGCATCCAGGCCGACTGGGCCACCTACCTGGTCACTTCCGTCGAACTGGCTTCGGGGATCCGCGGTGCGGAGCCGTTCCTGCCGCTCCTGGAAAAGATCATGCTGGCCTTCGTACCGACCCAGCTCCCTCTCGGCATACTGGAAGGCGCCATGACCGTGGGCATGGTGGTGCTGCTGAAACGCAAACGACCTGATATACTGGTAAGGATGAATGTGCTGGAAGCACGCGAGGTCAAAGGAAATGGATAGTGAATCAGGCTCAGGGCGCGAGGCGAAAGGCGCAAGAAAAATCGCCAAAGGACTCGTTATCCCTTTAATATTATCATTTACAATCTTGTTTCTTGTGCCCTGTGCCTTGCGTCAGGCCGCACATGGCGCGGACAAATGGCCCGGCGTGGACGAAGCGGTAGTGGAGAAAATATCCCGGGAACATGGGCGGGAGGCAAAGGAACCGCTCATCAACACTGACCAGGGGGACCTGCTGCTGTTCGCCTTCCTCCTGGCAGGCGCTGCCGGCGGCTTTGCGGCCGGCTATTACTGGCGCGTGCTGATCGACGGAAAAAAGAAACGGGACTAGTGGCTCCTCAGCTGAGCCCGTGCTCGGCGTGCGTCACCGCGCCTTGCCAGGAACCAGAATTACTCGCAATTTGTGCGGTGAACTGACCGCACGGGACACTAGGCCGGACGGCAAGGAACCTGACATGCATCAGCATTTGGACCATAACGGAGCTTGTTTCCTCTCCCTCATCGACGGGCGGGTCAAACTCCTGACCGCTCTCGCCCTGCTGGTCATGGTGCTCAGCGCAGGGGGCTGGCTGTTCCCGCTGGTAACGGCCGGACTCTGCATAACGGTCTGCCGGATGCGCGGAGTGCCCATCAAGACGCTCCTGCTCCGTTTTGCCGAGCCCGGGTTCATCATTCTCATGATTGTGTTGCTCAAGCTGTTTTTCACCGGCAAGAGCCCTCTTTTCACCATCCATCTCGCCGGCCTGGAGATTTCCGGCTACCGGGAGGGGCTTTCGGAAGGCCTGGCCATCGGCAGCCGGATAACCGGAGGGGTAGCGGTAATGGCCACCCTGGTGGTTTTCACGCCGTTCACTGAGCTCATGGCCGCACTTGCCTGGCTACGCGTGCCACGTGTGTTCATTGACATCACCATCTTTGCCTGGCGCTACCTGTTTCTCCTTTTCGACGACGCGAAAGTGATCTACAGTGCCCAGAAAAACCGTCTCGGCTACTCAGGATACCGGAAAGGGCTCCGTTCATTCGGCACGCTCACGGGCACTCTCGTCATCAAGGCTTTCGACAGCAGCCAGAGCATTACCACTGCCATGGTGCAGCGGGGGTATGACGGGACCATGCCGATGCTGAAGCAGAAACCGTTCAGGAGCGTTGAAGTTGCCGCCGGCTGCGCGTTCCTCATGTGCATGGGGATGCTGTGGTCTATCTGAACCGGGGGATGCCGGCAGACACCCCGAAATTTCATTAAAATGAAGGAAATTGTGGACGCTCCGCGACTTTCAGTAAACGTAGAAACTTTCAGATACCCTGACGGCACCGTTGCCCTGTCCGACATCAGATTCGACGTGGAGCGCGGCCAGTTCATCGGCATCCTGGGTTCCAACGGTTCCGGCAAAACAACCCTGCTCAAGGTGATGGACGGAATCATCAAGGACTATGACGGGCAGGTCCTGCTGGATGGCGACGACATCCGCAAGCTTTCGCCGCGGGATATCTACAGCAAGGTGGGCCTGGTCTTCCAGAACCCCGACGACCAGCTTTTCGCGCACACGGTCGCCGAAGACGTGGCCTTCGGCCCCCGCAACATGGGTTTCGGAGACAAGGAGATCGCCGAAAGAGTCCGCACCGCCCTTGCCAGCGTGGACATGGCGGATTGCGCCGGCAAGTCAATCCACCATCTGAGCTTCGGCCAGAAAAAACGGGTCTGCATAGCCGGCCTCCTGGCCATGGGGCACGAGATCCTGCTCCTGGACGAGCCGACCGCCGGCCTGGATCCCATGGGCGAGTACCGCATGATGGAGCTCCTGACCCGCCTGAACCGGGAAAACGGGGTAACCATCGTCATGGCGACTCACAGCGTCGACCTGGTGCCGCTGTTTTTGCACCACCTCCACATCCTGAGCAAGGGAATCCTTGCCCGGGGCGGGCCGCCCGAGGATGTTTTCACCGCTCCGGCGGATATGGCCGACGTCAAACTGCGGCTGCCCCACATCGCCGAACTCATCTACCGGCTGAAGCACGAGGACAATATCCCGTTCGAACGCCTCCCCCTGACCATAGGCGAAGCGCGGCGGGATATTCTGGAGCGGATGAAAACGATGAAATAATACGAAATTCTTCTTGATCAAGGGAGTTAACATGAAGACCGCAATTCTGCTCATGGCACACGGCAGCCGTGTTGCCGAAGCGAACGACGCCGTGCATGAAATCGCCAGGATGGTAAAGAATTTCGCCGATTACGAGATTGTCGAGGTTTCCTTCCGGGAAAACCACTCACCCAACATCCAGGAAGGGATCGATGCCTGCGTCGCCCAGGGTGCGCAGCGGATCCTGCTGGTCCCCTATTTCCTCTACATGGGCGCCCACGTGCAGGAAGACCTGCCCAAGGAGATGGAACAGGCCAGGCAGCGCCACCCCGGTGTAGAAATGGCCATGGGCCGCCACCTGGGAGTGCACAAGCGGCTTGCCAAACTGGTCATCGACCGGATCGAAGAGGCCTTCAGCGAAAAGGGATGGAGCTGATGTCGATCAATATGAGGCCGGAAGACATCGAGGCTGAATCGTTCCGCATCATCGACGCAGAGGTGGGGAAACATCCCTGGTCGACCATGGAGTGGCCGGTCGTTCGCCGGGCAATCCACACCACGGCCGATTTCGACTACGCGCGCACGATGGTCTTCTCGCCCGATGCTGTGGCCCGGGGGACGGCAGCCCTGGTCAGGGGGCGGGGAATCGTCACCGACACCACCATGGCATTGGCCGGGATCAACAAGAAACTGCTGGAACGCTTTTCCGTCAAGGCCGCCTGCTTTGTCTCGGATCCGGACGTTTCGGCAGAAGCGCTCAAAGCCGGCATAACCCGGTCCATTCCGGCAATGAGAAAGGGGGCGGCCGACCCGGTAAACGGGATATTCGTCATCGGCAATGCCCCCACCGCCCTGTTCGAGCTTTTGCGGCTGGTGCGGGAAGAGGGTTTGCGGCCCGACCTGGTTATCGGGCTGCCGGTGGGCTTCGTCGGCGCCGAGGCGAGCAAGGAACTGCTCATCCGGGAAGCGAAGCTTTCCGGAATCCCCTTCATCACCAACCGGGGACGAAAGGGTGGCTCCAATGTCGCCGCGGCAGTCCTGAATGCCCTTCTACTCATGGCGGACATGGAAAATGGGGAAAAGAAATCTTAAGTCCGGCTACACAACTGGGGCATGCGCTGCTGCAGCGGCCAAGGGAGCTGCCATGATGCTGCGGGAGCAGAATGCCGTGGACGGTGTGGAAATCTTCCTTCCCCGCGGCGAATGCGCACGGTTCCCTCTTCACGGGCAGGTATTCACGCCGAATTCCGCTTCCTGTTTCGTGGTGAAGGACGCCGGCGACGACCCGGACGTGACCAACGGCGCGGAAATTCATGCGACTGTCTCTCTGGACTCCCGCTCTCCCCAAGCGTCTTCCAAGGGAGAGTTTGAGGAAATAATCATCGAAGGGGGCGTCGGCATCGGCCGGGTTACCAAGCCGGGGCTTGCGCTACCCGTGGGGGAATGGGCCATCAACCCCGTACCCCGGCAGATGATCTCCGCAGCTGTGCAGGAAATTTTCGCAACGTACCGGGTACCTGCCGCCGGGAATGCTGCCACATTTGCCCCACATGTCACCATCAGCATTCCCAATGGCGCGGAGCTGACGAAAAAAACCCTGAACGCGCGCCTGGGCATCATCGGCGGTCTCTCCATCCTGGGAACGAGCGGAATTGTCAAGCCGGTCTCCGCTGCGGCATGGACCGATACGATCGACACTGCCATCGACGTGGCGCTTGCCTGCGGCAGTGAAACCGTCGTGCTGTCCACCGGGCGGACCAGCGAGCTGGCAGCGCAGCGTTTTTTCGTGATGAACGAACAGGGCTCACTTGATGGAAAAGACCTTTTGCCCTGTGCCCTGTGCCCTGTGCCGGCCGAAAGCTCCCCGTTTCCCGAAGAAGCGTTCATCATGATGGGCGACCATGTGGGGCACGCCCTGCGGGCCTGCTCGGGCAAGGGGGTAAAACACGTCATCCTGGTGGCGCAATTCGCCAAGCTCCTGAAGATTGCCTGCGGCCACGAACAGACCCATGTCTCATCATCCGCTCTCGACCTGTACACGCTGGCTGCGTGGCTGGAAGCTTCTCCCCGGACCTCACATCTCGCTCCGGCGGCAGCATGTGCCAACAGCGCCCGCGAGGTGCTGGAATCATCCGGAAATGATCACGGGCTGGTAGAGCTCGTATGCGGCAAAGCGTCTGATTTCGCCTCAGGTCTCTTCCACGGTCCCAAAGTAAAGGTTTTTCTGGCGGGATATGGAGGAGAAGTGTTATATTTCGGGTGAAATTCCCCCGGGCACGCATCCCTGGTGTTCATCCGGAAAGTCTACTGGCCCGGAGCGGAACTTCCTCATCGTTCGTGATAGTCTGTCGACTCATGACTCACTGGTCGGAGCTTTTACTGGTTTCAAGCACTTTCCCGGTTTTCGAGATCTTGCACTGAAGCCGTATCACGAACTCCTCGAAAGCCCCGTTCCGTCCTTTTTCAACCATTACCGGGAGTTTCCGGATGGAAACTGCTCAAGGATGTTCGAGCATCCACATATCCGTTTTCATTTTCATGGGAGGGCAACCATGTCGCAGCAAAAAATCTTTCTGGTGGGCGCTGGCATCGCAGGATGGGAAGGGTTCGGCGCCAAGGCGCTGGAAGTGATCAATTCGGCGGATCTTCTCATCGGCCACCAGCGGCTTCTCGACATCTTCCCGGATTTCAAGGGAAAAAAGCAGACCTATGGCGATCTCTCCATAATGCTCGATTTCCTCAAGGATACCGATCAAAAAGTGGTGGTGCTCAGCTCCGGCGACCCCAATTTCTTCGGCGTCGCCAGGTTCCTGCTGCGAAATCTCCCCAAGGAGAGGATCGAGATATTTCCCAACGTCACCAGCACCCAGTATGCCTTTGCCAGGATCAAGGAGCCCTGGGACGACGCTATTTTCCTCTCGGTACACGGCCGCGGCCTGAAAAGCGCCATCGACCGGATCATCGCTGCCGACAAAGCCGCCGTGCTGACCGATGCGGTCAACAATCCGGCGGCTATCGCCCGGGAGCTCATTGCGCGCGGCGCCGAGGGCTTCGAGGTGTATCTGTGCGAAGACCTGGGCCTGCCCACGGAAAAATTCACCCGCACCGACGTGAGGGGGCTGGCCGAGATGGAGTCCTCGGCCCTCAACATCCTGATCCTCATCAAATCCTGGGAACCCAACCTGGCAAACTTTCCCATCATCGGCATAGCGGATGACGAATATTCCACCGCGAAGAAGCTGATCACCAAGCAGGAAATCCGCGCGGTAACGCTTGCCAAGCTGCAGCTGCAGAACGACCTGGTCCTGTGGGACGTGGGCGCCGGCAGCGGCTCGGTCTCCATCGAGGCAGGCAACATCATGCCGAACGGCAAGGTCTATGCCTTGGAAAAGAATCCCCAGTACCTGGCATTCATCCGCGAAAATCTCAAGAAATTCACGTCAAAGAACGTCTTGCTGGTGGAAGCGATGGCCCCGGAGGGGCTGGACGATCTGCCGAACCCCGACCGGGTTTTCATCGGTGGGTCGGGCGGAATGCTGGAAGACATCATCGACGCCGTCGACCGCCGGCTGAAGCCGGACGGCATGATAGTGCTCAATGCAGTAACCCTGGACACCCTTACCAAGGCGGTGGAATTCCTGGAGGACCACGGCTACACCGTCGAGGTGACCTGCGTCAATGTGTCCAAGACCATAGGATTGACCGAATACAAGATGTTCGAAGCCCACAACCCGGTCTACATCATCTCCGCCAGGCGGGGTGAAGAATAGTGGCCCGCATCTATGCCGTGGGAGTGGGGCCGGGCGACCCGGAGCTCCTGACCCGCAAGGCCGAACGGATCCTGCGCCAGGCGCCGGTCGTCTGCGCGCCGGCCGCGAGCGAGGGGGATTCCAGTCATGCCCTCTCCATCGTCGAATCACTGCTGGACCGGTCCAGGCAGGAAATCATTATCAGGGTTTTCCCCATGCGCAAGGACCAGGAAGGCCTGGACACATTCTGGGAAGAGGCGGCCGAAACGGTGGTATCCCACGTCCGGGAAGGTCGGGATGTGGCCTTCATAACCATCGGCGACCCGTTCCTCTACTCCACCTTCCTCTACCTCTACCAAATACTGCGGGAACGTTATCCCCACATACCGGTAGAGGTGGTGCCGGGTGTATCCAGCGTAACCACGGCGGCCGTTGCTGCAGGCATACCCCTTGCGGCGGCATCGGAACGGGTGGCCATCCTCCCCGCCACTTTCGAGGACGAGAAACTTCGTCGGACCCTGCTGGATTTCGACACCGTGGTCCTCATGAAGATCAACCGGGTTTTCGACCGGGTATACTCCCTGCTTGAAGAACTGGGGCTGGCCGGGAACGGCGCCTTTGTCAGCCGGGCAGGAACCGCGGATGAAAAGGTTGTTTTCGACCTGGCCTCGCTGGTGGGAAAGAAACTGGACTACCTGTCGCTCTTGATCGTGAAAAAATAACTTCCGGAGGTATTGTGACAATTGTCCATTTCATCGGTGCGGGTCCCGGCGACCCGGAACTGGTTACCGTGAAGGGCGCACGGATACTGGGAGAGGCTGATCTGGTGATCTATGCCGGCAGCCTGGTGGACCGGGAACTGGTTCGCCGGTTCGCGCCCGCCGCGGAAGTTCACGATTCATCATCCCTGACTCTGGAAGAGACGACCGGACTGATTGCGGAAGCCGTGATCTCGGACAAGAGCGTGGTCCGGCTGCATACCGGCGATCCCTCCCTCTACGGCGCGATCCAGGAACAGATGGCCGAGCTGGACCGGCTGGGGATAGAGTACGCCATCGTGCCGGGAGTGACCAGCGCCTTTGCCGCCGCCGCCTCGCTGAAACAGGAACTTACCCTGCCGGAAGTGTCCCAGACGCTGGTTTTCACCCGCCTGGAGGGGAGGACACCGGTACCGGAACGGGAATCGCTGAAGGAAATCGCCAAAACCGGCGCCACCCTGGCCATTTACCTGTCGGTTTCCATGATCGGCAAGGTAGTTGAGGACCTGCTGCAGGGAGCCTACACCTCGCAGACTCCGGTTGCCGTGGTATCGCGCGCCTCCTGGCCCGATGAACGGATCATCCGGGGAACGCTCGCCGACATCGCTGCTCTCGTCACGGAAGCCGGCATCGACCGGCAGGCCGTCATCCTGGTGGGGGACGTGCTGAATGCGCGAACGATCGGCCTGAAGGCGAAATCGCTCCTCTACGACAGGGAATTTAGCCACGGTTGCAGGAGGGGTATCGTGACCTGATATGCCGACCTGCGGGCGAACACAAGGTTCGCCCCTACGGACACCCTTCATGAATATTGCCATCATAGCCATAACCGGCAACGGCGCCCGTCTCGGTTGCCGACTGAGGGACGCCCTGCCCGAGTCGGTGCTGTACCTCCCTCCAAAATGGGTCGGCGCATGCACGGGACCGTTCACCCCCTTTCCGGGTTGCCTGAGAGAACTCGTGGTTCTGTTGTGGCGCAAAGCTGACGGTCTGGTCTTCATCATGGCCACCGGGATCGTCGTGCGGCTGATCGCGCCCCTCCTGGAAGGCAAAGATAGAGACCCGGCCGTTGTGGTAATGGATGATTCCGGAAAGTTCGCCGTGTCTCTGCTCTCCGGACACCTCGGCGGCGCAAACGATCTGGCCGGCAGGTGTGCCGCAATAACCGGAGCGATGCCGGTCATCACCACCGCCACCGATGCCAACGGCCTCCCATCCTTCGACATGCTGGCCAAGGAACAGGGCTGGGCCATAGAAGACCTGTCGAGGGTCAAGACACTGAACGCCCTCTTGCTGGAAAAAGGCCGCATCGCAGTTGTCGATCCCACTGGGCACGTGGAGCAGCACTTTTGCGGCCGGGGAAACCTGACCTTCCACCCCGATTTCAGCGCAGCAATGAAAAGCGGGGCACAAGGCTTCCTGTTCATCACCAACCGCAGCATCCCGCCACAGCTCCAAAACCCGGCGCTTCTGGTTCTCCGGCCGCAGAACCTGGTGCTGGGCATCGGCTGCAACAGCGGGACCGACGCCGAAGAGATCGGCGAAGTGGTCCTGGCCAACCTGAAGCGGCAGTTCCTCTCCATCAGGAGCGTCAGATGCATCGCCACTGCTGCTGCAAAGCGCAACGAACCGGGACTCTCGCTCTTTGCCGAAAAGAATTCTCTCCCGGTTATTTACTACGAAAGCAACGAGTTGAACGCAGTTGCTTCACCTTCACCCCCCTCCCCACATGCGCTTGAAGCCATAGGCGCCACTGGAGTAGCGGAACCGGCGGCATTAATCGCCTCAGACGGCGGGAGACTGCTGTTGAAAAAGGTCAAGAGCGGGAATGTGACGCTGGCCATAGCGGAAATCCAATGACTGCAAGGAATGAAGCATAACAATGTCAAAACTGTTCATTATCGGCATCGGGCCGGGCGACCTGAAACACATGACCGGCGAGGCGCGGGAAGCTATCAGTAGCGCGGACGCCGTGATCGGATACGCCACCTATCTGAAACTGATCGAGCCCCTGCTGGCCGGGAAAGAGGTCGTCTCCTCAGGAATGACCAAAGAGGTTGAACGTTGCCGGCAGGCGATCAGCCTTGCCGGCGAAGGAAAAACAGTCGCCCTCGTTTCCAGCGGTGACGCCGGAGTCTACGGCATGGCCGGCCTGGTGCTGGAGCTTGAACATCCGGACGAACTGGAGATCGGGATCGTCCCCGGAGTCTCCGCGGTACAGGCTGCAGCCGCGGTGCTGGGCGCACCGCTGATGCACGACTTCGCGGTGATTTCGCTTTCCGATCTGCTCACCCCCTGGGAGATTATCGAAAAAAGGCTTTCTTCAGCGGCAGCGGCAGACTTCGTCATCGCCCTCTACAATCCCCGCAGCAAGGGCAGGAGCGGGCACCTTGAACGGGCCAGGAACATAATCCTCCGATCGCGCCCCGGCCGGACACCGGTCGGCATCGTCCGCAATGCCTGCCGCACGGGCGAAGAGCGGATCATCGCCAGTCTGGCCAACATGCCGCTGGAAAAGGCCGACATGTTTTCCCTCGTCATCGTCGGCAATTCCGCCACGTTCATTGACGGAAAAGGACGGATGGTCACGCCGAGGGGGTATGAAATTCGGGCACAAGGCACAAGGCACAAGGCACAGGGAAAAACCGATGAACCCTTTTGCCGGTTGCCCTTTGAACTTCCCCGGGGCGCGCAGGCCCGCGCCCTCATGTTCGTCGGAACCGGGTCGGACGTGGGCAAGTCGGTCATTGCGGCAGGATTCTGCCGGATTCTCAGGAACCGGGGCATCGAAGTGGCGCCGTTCAAGTCCCAGAACATGGCACTCAACTCCTTCGCCACACCGGAGGGGGGTGAAATCGGCCGGGCCCAGGCGGCGCAGGCTTTAGCCTGCGGCATACCTCCCCACACGGACATGAACCCGGTGCTGCTCAAGCCGAATTCGGACACCGGCAGCCAGGTCATAGTCCAGGGTACTGCCGTGGGCAATATGTCGGTGAAGGAATACAATGCCTACAAGCCGCAAGCATTTCAAAAGATCGTGGAGAGCTACCAGCGCCTGTGCCGTGACTTTGCGTTCGTCGTCATCGAAGGCGCCGGAAGCATCGCGGAAATCAACCTGAAGGCCCACGATATCGCCAATCTGCGCATAGCCCGGATGGCCGGCGCCCCCTGCATCCTGGTGGCGGACATCGACCGGGGCGGGGTATTCGCCCAGATCGTCGGCACGCTGGAGCTGCTGGACCCGGAGGAAAAGGAGCTGATCAGGGGAGTGATCATCAACAAGTTCCGCGGCGACGCTTCCCTGCTGCAGCCGGGGATCGATTTCGTGGAACGCCGGACCGGCGTTCCGGTGCTGGGAGTGGTGCCGTTCTTCACCCATTTCCGCATTCCGGAAGAGGACAGCGTTGCGCTGGACAGGAAGGCAAAAGGCAACAAATTCAAGCAAAAGGCTAAAGGCAAAAGGCACGGGGAAGGCATGCTGAGAATCGGGGTGGTGCGGTTCCCGCGCATTTCAAACTACACTGATTTCGATCCCCTGGAAGCGGAGCCGGATGTGGAGCTCAGGTACCTGGAGCGGGCCGAGGAAATGGATGACCTGGACCTGCTGATCCTGCCCGGGAGCAAGTCCACCATGGCCGATCTGCGCTTTCTGGACAAGCATGGGTTCACGGAGCGGATCCGGAATTTCCATGGCCCCATAGCCGGAATCTGCGGCGGTTACCAGATGCTCGGCACGAAAATACTGGACCCTGACCATGTGGAATCATCCCTTTCTGAAACTGAGGGACTTGGTCTGCTGGATGCGGAGACGGTGCTGCTGCCGCACAAGGAAACCCACCAGGCCCGGGCCCGGCTCCTGCCCGCCGCTTCGCTTGCCGCGCCGGATTGCGGCGGCATCATCGAGGGTTACGAAATCCACATGGGCGCCACGACCCTGGGCGGCGGTTCACTCCCCTTCGCCCAGCTGGTGAGCCGCTCGGACCATGAGGTGGCAGTTCCCGATGGAGCGGTTTCCGCCGACGGCAGGGTTTTCGGCACCTATCTCCACGGACTGTTCGACAACGACGGCTTCCGTTCCGCTCTCCTCAACCGGATAAGAATGGCAAAGGGCTTTCCCACGTTTTCCGCCGACTGCCGGAGCGAAGACCCGTTCGATCTCCTGGCAGAGCACCTGGAGAAGCACCTGGACATGGAGAGGTTGCTGCAGATATGCGGGATTACATCATAATTTCCGATCAAGACTATTTGGCAAAGGCAATAGATTTTGCCTTCCATCTCATTTTTTATATTAAACATGCATAATTTTTTTGACATATGGTTGAAAAATCTGTATTTATGTTTAACTTGAATTATAGTTTCAGTATAATATCTATTGTGTTTCCAAGAAAAACCATCTGGAACATCATGCCTACTCCGAGAAGAATACATAATGCTGCACCAGGACTGATTACCTTCCCGCCCACGGAAACTGTCCATCTCGACACTGCAACGCTGCAGCGTTTGCGCGAAGAGGGTCTGCAGTTCCGGCGTGAGGTCGAAAAAAGCTCTGCCCGAATGTTTGCCGTCTCTTCATCTGAATCTTCTGTCAAGATGAGATGACCGACGACCGACTTCAGATAAGTTGTGTTCCATTTTCACGAGAAGCCCTGCACAGAGAAATCTGCAGGGCTTCTCGAGTTTCTGGTGAGTGCGAACCCCTGGATCAGGTATGTTATCTCGGTTCATATCTGGCCGATGCGGAAATGGGCGCAAAGACAATCGTCATCGAACACCCCTATGTTGACCGACACTTTCTCCAAGAATACGCGAACTATTATGCTACAACGCTTCGTCCTCCTCCTCCAAAGGCGACTCGTTTTCATTTCTTCAGGAGGGAAATCACCAATCGGCAATTTACGTTTTTGCTTAGAAAAGCCGCTACCCAGGGATTCGACAAGACAGCTCGTAAGTTGAATAAAGATTATCTTGGCTTTTCGGTTATTCGCCCGCTACCAGATGCCCCTGTCGGCCGAACGGTGCTGACGACCTTTCATAGCGTTGCAGACAGATGCTATACCTTACCGCCGCATCCCTATCGAGTGCATTTGTGTGGGCTGAGGCTGGGAGTTTTCGGCGTTCCGTTTCAACAGCAGGAACAGGCTGTTGGCGCTTGCGCTACGACTGCTGTGTGGTCGGCCATTGCCCAGGTCATGCGACATGATGGCGGCCGGGCGCCCACGCCCTTTGCAGTTACCGAAGCCGCAACTCGCAACTGGGTAAATGATCGGGTTTTTCCGGCTGCATCCGGTTTGAAAGACGAACAGATTCTCGAGGCAATTCGCCAATTCGGATATTCACCCTTTCATTTTAACCCTTTGGAACGGCCCACCTTATTTATGTTGGCCGTGAAATGTTACCTACGCTCAGGAATACCGGTAGTTCTGAAGATTCGTTATCCGGAAGATTCATATGAGGCTCATGCGGTAACAATAGTCGGCTTTCGTGAAGAAACATCAGCAATTGAATACCGGGAAACGGACGGGACCAGTTTTGGCATTCGTTTCAAGGCTCTTACACGCATTTATGTTCACGACGACCGCTTAGGGCCTTATGCACGTGCGGAATGGCGAATTGACGAAGGTCGCTTTATTCGGCTCAAATACCTGCCAAATGAGCACGATGATGAAGCCGAAGTTGAGTCAGCAATGGTGCCCGTCTATCCGAAAATCCGTCTTTCCGCACAAGATTTGATAGGTTTTGCAAGCGAGTTACTGCCGTTGTTCCGTTATATCGTTGGCCCTGAATCTCGCGATAAGTTACTGGTTGATCTACGTTTCTGTCTCGCCGGTGATTGCCTGGCGTCTCTTTTCACCCCAGAAATTTCACCTGCCCGTTATGCCAATTTCGCGCGTCATGCCCTCCTTTCTCGCTACGTTGGACTTATCACCTTCTCCGTAGCGGACGATTTAATTGCGCACATAATTTGCGACAGCACCGATATGCGGAGGGATACACCCGATTCAGCGCCGCTTCTGGCAATAATTCCTCGTTATGAAGAACACATTGACGTGCTCAGGCAATATAATCCGGAAGCGTTGATTTTTTAGTTCCACATAAAGTCCGCTTTTGCCATCCGTTTCCTCAACAATTATCAAGCATCTTTAGCATTTTCCTTCAAAAGCATTCTGCCAACTTTTTATGGCGGCTACACTGGGTTTCTGATACAAAAAAGCGATGGCTGAAATACGTAGTAATGTGAACTCCCAACACTGATGAGAGCAATAAATGACCAAAGAAGACCTGAAACAACTGGAAGATGACCTCTGGCGCAGCGCGGACACGCTGCGCGCCAATTCCGATCTGAAATCAAGTGAATATTCCACCCCCGTTCTGGGACTGATTTTTCTCAAGTTTGCTGATAACAAGTATCGTCAGCATGAAAAACAGATTTTGAAGGAATACGCTAAACTCAAGGGAACCAGGCGAGAAAAGCCCGTTTCTGAGATCGCTATTGAGAAGTGCGGCTTTTATCTGCCGGACCATGCACGCTACGATTACCTCCTCAGGATGCCGGACAAGGAAGATATCGCCAAGGCCATTAAGAACGCGATGGAGGCTATCGAGGAGTACAAAGAGGAGTTGAAAGGGGTTTTGCCGAAGGATGAATATTTCCGCCTGACCCGCACCGACAAAACCATCCCCAAGCAGTTATTGAAGAACTTCGCCGATATTCCTCAGGACGCAAGCGGCGACATGTTCGGTCAGATTTACGAATATTTCCTAGGCAATTTCGCCAAGGCCGAGGGGCAAGGGGGAGGAGAGTTCTTTACGCCGCGCTCTGTGGTACGCCTGATGGTGGAGATCATCGAACCGCACAAGGGAACCGTTTACGATCCGGCATGCGGTTCCGGCGGTATGTTCGTGCAATCGGCCGGTTTTATTGAACGCCACCGGGAGGAATTGACAAACGGCGACGGCGACATTTTCGTTTATGGTCAGGAAAAGACCCTGGAGACAGTCAAACTGGCCAGGATGAACCTGGCGGTCAACGGCCTGCGGGGCGATATCAAACAGGCCAACACCTATTACGAGGACTCCTTCGGTAGCTTCGGCCAATTCGATTACGTGCTCGCGAATCCGCCGTTCAACGTGGATGACGTCAGCCTCAAAAGCGTCGAAAAGGACAAGCGCTTCAATACCTACGGCATCCCGCGCAACAAGAGCAAGGTTAAAAAGAGCGACGAGGGAAAAGAGACCGTACCCAATGGCAATTACCTCTGGATCAACCTGTTTGCTACCTCGCTGAAAGCGGGTGGACGCGCCGCGCTAGTAATGGCCAACTCCGCGTCCGATGCTCGCCATTCCGAGGCCGATATTCGCCGGACCTTGATAGAAAAGAACCTGATCTACGGCATGCTTACCCTGCCGTCCAACATGTTCTACACGGTTACCCTGCCCGCCACCCTCTGGTTCTTCGACAAAGCGAAAAAGGACTACAACATCCTCTTTATCGACGCCCGCAACATCTTTACCCAGATTGACCGGGCGCACAGGGAATTTTCCGAGGAGCAAATTCAGAACATTGCTGTCATAAGCCATCTGCACAGAGGTGGGCGGCACAAGTTCGTCCGATTGATCGATGATTATTTCCGGCAGGGGATGGAAAAGCTTATCGAGAACAAGACACAGGTGGAACCGGTTTCTGAACAATTGCTGGATGTGCTTGACGATGATGCCGGCAAAAAAGCCGTGGCGGAGTTGGTCAAACAGTGGTCCGGCCTAAAGGCATTACAGACCGCGTATGACCGTTACGTAGGGGCACGGCGTGCCGTGCCCGATGATGCGTCCGACATCAATAAAAAGAACAAGGCCCAGCACCAGTTGCGCGAGGCGTTCGACCCGTTCTTTGCCAGTCTGCACGAGGGATTGAAGAAACTGGACAAGATCGTCCGCCAGCACGAGAAACAGCAGACCGAACAGGCCAAGGCCGAAGGGAAGCGAGGGGGTATTGACCGCAAGACCAAGGCATTGAAAGAGGCGTTGGATGCGCTGCACGAAGAGGTAAAGAACGCCGAAAGCTTCTTCCGGCATATACACTGGCTGCAGGAGCGTTTCCCCATGGCCGAGTACGAGGATGTCACCGGACTGTGCAAGCTGGCCTCGCTGGCGGAAGTGAAGGAGCAGGATTATTCACTGAATCCTGGGCGATACGTGGGGGTGGTGATCGAGGAGGATGGGAAGACTGAGGAGGAGTTTATTGCGGAACTACTGACGATGAACGAGGAGTTGCTTGGGTGGAATGAGGAGGCAAGGACGCTGGAAGCGGTGATTGCAGGCAATCTTCGACAGTTGGCAGGTGAAGAATGAAGGGTTGGGAAACTAAGCAAATCAAGGAACTCGGGAGAGTAATAACGGGTAAGACACCGCCAACTGGTAACCGTGATTTCTTCGATGGTGATGAGTTATTCGTTTCTCCCAAAGACCTTGATTGGAACAGCTACTACGTAACCCAAACTGAAACGCGCATTTCTGCTAAGGCTCTTGAAAAGTTTAAGAATCAGGTAATTCCCTGTAATGCCGTGATGTTTACATGTTTGAGTTTTGCTTTTGGTAAGATGGGCATTGCAAGCAAAACATGCCTGACCAATCAGCAGATCAATTCTATTATTGTGAACAGTGAAAACAACTTCAAATTTGTTTATTACCTCTTGAGGGCATACGAGCCCATAATTTTCTCGTACAATTCCGGGATAGATACACCAATAGTTCCCAAATCAGTTTTTGAAAGTATTAAGGTCAAAGTGCCTGACAAACCGGAACAAGAAAGAATCGCCGCCGTCCTCTCCGCCTACGACGACCTGATCGAAAACAACAAGCGCCGCATAGCCCTGCTGGAAAAAATGGCCGAGGAAATCTACCGTGAATGGTTTGTGCGAATGCGGTTTCCGGGGCATGAGAAAGTGAAGGTTGTGAAAGGGGTGCCGGAGGGGTGGCAAATCAAAAGGCTTGGCGAGATTTTAAAGCTTTGTTACGGAAAGGCACTCAAGGAAGATGAACGAGTTCCAGGTGATTTTCCAGTATTCGGATCTAGCGGTATTGTCGGAATGCACAAAAAAGCATTAGTGAATGCACCGGGCATAATCGTTGGACGAAAAGGAAACGTGGGAAGTATTCACTGGTCTGATAAGGATTTTTTCCCAATCGATACGGTCTACTATGTAAGCTCAGACATCAGTGTCCACTACCTCTATTTCATGCTGGAATCCATGAATTTCATAAATAACGATGCGGCCGTACCGGGCTTAAACCGCAACCAGGCATATTCCAATCAATTTTATTTGCCGCCAGCTTCGCTTATTCAAAAATTTTCGGACTACGCGAGGGACCTGTTTGCCCTGCGTGACAATTTGAATAGTCAAAACAACAAGTTAATTGCTGTACGGGATTCCTTGCACCCCCGCCTCATCTCCGGCAAACTGTCCGTCGTAAATCTCGACATCCAGTTTCCACCAAGCATGCAGGAAGAGACCGTGAGATAAAGGATTCCGCCCATGCCCAACTTCATCTCCGAAGACGCCATCGAGAAGGCCATCCTGAAACGGCTGAAAGAGCAGTTCTGTTTTGATATGCTCAACTGTTATACCAGCGACGCGGAAGACCTGAACGACCGATCGGAGCGGAGTGACAAGCGGGAGGTGATTCTCGGCGAGAGGTTGAAAGAGGCGGCGATACGGATCAATCAGGGAATCCCGGAAACGGCAATCGACGAGGCGTTAGCGGTTCTTACAGACAAGCGTTACGCCATGTCACCCATTGCCGCAAACCGGGAGATCGACGGGCTCATCCGCGACGGCATCCCGGTGGAGTTCGAAAACGCGCAGGGGAAAAAGGAGCAGGAACGGGTCAGGGTTATTGATTTCGATCCCGGCTCGAAACATAACCGTTTTCTGGTCGTCTCGCAGCTCTGGATCAAGGGAGAAAGGAACTACCGCCGGCCCGACATTCTGCTCTATGTGAACGGTATCCCGCTCGTCTTCATCGAGCTGAAAAATTCCAATGTCAAACTGAAGACCGCCTTTGACGATAACCTCATTACCTATCGCAAGGAAATCCCGCAACTCTTCCTGTTCAACGCCTTTTGTATCCTCTCCAATGCCGTCGAGACGAAAGTCGGCAGCTTCAATTCTCCGTGGGAGTTTTTTTTCAAATGGTTGCGGGTGGAGAGCGAAAAAGAGAAGGTTGACACGCAAAAGATTCAGCGCCAGGGCACCAGCGTGGAACTGGCCGTCGCTGGGTTATGCGCTCCGGCGAGGCTGCTTGATTACCTGGAAAACTTCATCATATACCACAAGGACACGGAAAAGATCATCGCCCAGAACCACCAGTTCATCGGTGTAAACAATGCCTTCAAAGCGTTCTTGGAACGGAAAAAAAAGGGAGGGAAGCTGGGGGTCTTCTGGCACACCCAGGGATCAGGAAAGAGCTTTTCGATGATCTTCTACGTTCGCAAAATCTTTCGTAAACTGACCGGCAATTTTACCTTTGTGGTCATCACCGACCGGGAGGATCTGGACGGCCAGATTTACCGCAACTTCCTCAATACCGGCACGGTGAAAAAACACGAAGCAGCCCAGCCGAAGAACAGCGAAGAGATGCGCAAGTTCCTGGGCCAGAACAAGCGGCTCGTTTTCACCCTTATTCAAAAGTTCCGCTTCGACAAGGGGAAGGAATATCCGGTCCTCTCCGACCGGAATGATATCGTGGTTATCGTCGATGAGGCCCACCGCACCCAGTACCGGACCTTCGCCGAGAACATGCGCAAAGGTCTCCCCAAGGCTCAATATCTGGCATTTACCGGCACCCCACTGCTCGGGCGGGAACGCAAAACTAACGCGTGGTTCGGGGATTACGTCAGCGAGTACAACTTCCAGCAATCCATGGACGACGGCGCAACGGTGCCGCTCTTTTACGAAAAGCGGGTTCCGGAAGTTTTGATCCAGAACGAGGATCTGGGTGATGAATTCTACGAGATCCTGGAAGATGAGAACCTTGACGAGGCCCAGCAGGCAAAGCTGGAGAAAAAGTTCTCTCAGGAGATCGAAGTCATCAAGCGGGATGATCGGCTGGAAACAATTGCCAAAGATCTCGTCTTCCACTTCCCCCGTCGCGGCTATCTGGGTAAAGGGATGGTCATATCGGTGGACAAATTTACCGCCGTCAAGATGTTCGACAAAGTTCAGAACCACTGGAAAGAAGAACTGAAGCGGCTGCATGGAATTATCAATAAAACCGCCAACGAAATCGAAAAGGCCCGATTGAAGCGGATAGTTGAGTACATGCGCACGGTGAAGATGGCAGTTGTTATCAGCGAAGAAGCAGGGGAGGAAGAGAAGTTCAAGGAACAGAAACTCAATGTCAAAGAGCACCGCGACCGGATAAACAAACTGGACAAACAGGGTCACGATATCGAGTACAACTTCAAAGATCCCGCCCATCCGCTGCAACTGGTCTTTGTCTGCGCCATGTGGCTGACCGGCTTCGATGCGCCGACGGTTTCGACACTCTACCTGGACAAGCCTATGAAGGACCACACCCTGATGCAGACAATCGCCCGCGCCAACCGGGTAACCTCCTGGAAAATCAATGACGTAACCAAGAAAAACGGCGAGATAGTCGATTACTACAACGTCTTCCGCAACATGAAAAAGGCCCTCAAGGATTATGCGCAGGGGCAGGAAGGGTTGGACCAACCGCCGGTACGGGAGAAGTCGGAGCTGTTTCGGTTGTTGGACGAAGCCGTGCAACAAGGATTGGCATTCTGCCTAGAAAAGGAAATCGACCTTGCTGAAGTGATGGATTCCAGAGAGATATTCAAAAACATCGGACGGTTCACCGAATTTGCCGACATTCTGCTGGGGAATGAAGAATGGCGCAAATCGTTCAACGTGTACGAGAATACGATAACCTCGCTCTACGAGGCCACCAAACCGGAGATCCTGGGGAAACCGGCGGTCCGTTTTGTGGCCGTATTCCAGTATCTGCGCGGAGTGATCGACGGCATAATCGAGCAGACAGATATCGACAAGATAAGCATCCGCATCGGCGAGCTTCTGGATGAAAGCGTTGTGGTCGATAACGCTGAAAGATTCATGGGCGGTGACCACAAGCCGGAATATCAGATTGTCGTCAAGGGGAAGAAATGGGACCTGAGCAAGATCAACTTTGACAAATTGCGGGAAGATTTCAAACAGACATCGTACAAGAACATCGAGATTGCCAACCTCCGTGCGTTCCTGGAAAACAAACTGCAGTTGATGCTTGAGCAAAACCTGACAAGAATCGACTTTGCCCAGCGACTGCAACAGATAATCGACACCTACAACGCCGGCGGGTCGTCCAATGAGAACTATTTCGATGAACTGGTCAAATACACCCAGGAGTTGCGGGAAGAAGACGAACGGGCGGCAAAAGAAGGGCTGACGGAAGATGAACTGGAACTTTTCGATCTTCTGAAAAAAGAAAAGATGACCAAAGCAGAAGAACAGAAGGTCAAGCTGGCGGCAAAAGCTCTGCTGCACCGTTTACTGAAAGAACAGCCAAGGGTGCTTGTGCAAGACTGGTTCAAGGACTCACAGACGCAAAAGCGGGTTCGGGCAGCAGTGGAGCAGGTGCTTGACAAAAAGCTCCCTGACAGCTATGACCGTGTGATGTTCAAGATGAAATGCGATGCAATATTCGAGTCCATGCTGGATTATGCCGGCAAAGGCATGAAATGGGCCGCATGAGAAGGAGAATTCAACGCGCAACCGCATATTTAATCACGCAGTCACCATATTTTTCCGATGAACAAAAGCAAATCCTGTCTCAATGCATTCGAATTCGTCAAATCTTCATAAACCCCATAAGCCACTGAGGAGGTGGTCGTATGATCCGGAAACTATCCGCATCCAATTTCAAATCCTGGGAGCAAACCGGAGAAATCCCCCTAGCACCGATCACCGGCCTTTTCGGCAGCAACAGTTCCGGAAAAACCAGCATTCTCCAGCTATTTCTAATGTTAAAGCAGACCGCTGAATCTGCTGATCGTTCCCAGGTACTCCATCTAGGTGACAAGGGGAGTCTAGTGGAATTGGGTACATTTCGAGAAGTGCTCTTCAACCACGCTGAAGCTACTTCGATGAAATATGCTTTGGAGTGGGACCTTCAAAAGGTGCTGACCATCGAAGATCCGGAGCGAGAAGGAAATAATCTTTTTGAGGGGACGTCTCTTTCCTTCATTGCTGAGATAGATGAGAACGGATCGGGTCGCACATCTGTAAAAAAACTAGTCTATGGTTTTGCGGGCCAATCCTTCGGAATGGTCCGTAAACCCAAATCCAAGGATAAATACGATCTTTTCCCCGAGAAAAAAGTTTCCGGCGAGACCTTCAGGTTTATCCGGACTCCGGGCAGGGTGTGGCCTCTCCCCGCCCCAACCAAATGCTACGGCTTCCCGGATCAGGTCAAGGCATATTACCAGAACGCCGCATTTCTCGCTGATCTGGAACTTGCTTTTGAAAACCTGTTCGCCAGTGTCTATTATCTCGGTCCCCTGCGAGAATATCCGAAACGGGAATATACCTGGGCCGGCTCCCAACCCGCAGACATGGGGCGGCGCGGTGAAAAGGTTGTGGATGCCCTGCTTGCTTCACGGGAAAGGAAGGAAAAAATTTCGCGCGGCAAAGGGAAAAAGAGTTTTACCGTCGAAGAGTTCGTGGCTCATTGGCTGAAAGAACTTAAGCTGATTCACAGCTTCTCCGTTGAACCAATCAAGGAGGGAAGCAATCTTTACCAGGTCTGGGTGAGGAAAAGCCCGACCAGCGCGAGGGTTTTGATTACCGATGTCGGCTTCGGGGTGTCGCAGATCCTGCCGGTCCTTACCCTCTGCTACTACGTTCCTGAAGGCTCCACCGTATTGATGGAGCAACCGGAGATTCACCTTCATCCTTCTGTCCAGGCGGGGCTGGCAGATGTATTCATCGACGCCATTAAAACGAGAAAGATTCAGATAATCCTTGAAAGCCACAGCGAGCATCTGCTGAAGCGTCTGCAAAGACGAATCGCCGAAGAAAAGCTTTCGAGTGAAGAAGCAGCCCTTTATTTTTGCGATATGACGGCTGGCGTCTCGACACTGAAACAGTTGAACCTAGATCTGTTCGGTAATATCACGAATTGGCCGGATGGATTCTTCGGAGATGAGTTCGGTGAGATGGCGGCCATGTCACGTGCAATAATGGAGCGAAAGAAGCGGGGTGAGGGATGAGACCGGCCGTGGTGATCGACACCAATGTCCTGGTGGCGGCCAACGACAAGTCCGAACAGGCAGGTCCGGATTGTGTTCTGGCCTGTGTCTCTGCCCTTGCAAAGGTGAAGACCGGCAAACTGGTGCTGGTTGATTCTGGCATGCGGATATTCGACGAGTACCGTCGATATGCCTGTCTCTCCGGACAGCCGGGATTGGGTGATGCGTTCTGCAAATGGCTTTGGTACAATCAGGCAAACTCTCGCTATTGCCAGCAGATTGAGATTACACCGAAAGAAAATGATCCCCAAGATTTTGACGAATTCCCCAATGATCCTGATTTGGCGTGTTTTGATCGTGCGGACCGAAAATTCGTGGCAGTTGCTCTGGCAAGCGGCAAAAAATCCACAGTTCTCAATGCAACTGATTCAGACTGGTGGAACTTCAGAGAACCGCTTGAATCAAACGGAGTAAAAATTGAGTTTTTGTGCCCAGCAATTTTCATATGCTTATGACCGTTCAGTTACTGGCCGGGCTTATCCGTTGTTCTTAATAATTTGGTCGGAAGCACGGAAAAGAATCTTAACTGGTGTACTTGATCACAGCGTACAATTGCTTGATCGTTGTTTGATGAATATGGTTGTTCTTTACTGCCATGCTCAACAATAACATATAAACATCAATTAGTTATATGCAATTTAATTGGTTGACGGTTGTTTGATTGAATGAGTTGAAACTGATGGCAAAAGCCGGATATTCTTACCCAGGCAAAGGATAACCGTTGTACCCAATCACCGCCTACATATTATTAACCGCCGTCCTCCTGGACCTCCTCCTGGGTGACCCGCGTTGGCTCCCCCACCCGGTGGTGGGGATCGGCCACATGGTCTCGATACTGGAAAAGGTCCTGCGTCGTCTGGCTAAAAATGAGCGCCTGGGCGGCATTCTGCTGCTCATCACCGTGGTCGGATCGGCTGCATCAATTACACTGCTCCTCGTGAAGGGTGCCTATGCCCAGCACCCTTACCTCGGTTTTGCAGTATCGGCCTGGCTCTCCTACACCTGTCTCGCCGCCCGCTCCCTGCACGCGGAATCGAAGCTGGTGGCCGACCGGCTGGAGGCCGGGGACCTGGCAGGCGCGCGAGAATTCCTGTCCCGCATCGTCGGCAGAGACACCGGGAATCTCGACGAGCCGGAAATCTGGCGCGCGCTCGTGGAAACCGTTGCTGAAAATACCTCGGACGGCGTGATCGCGCCGCTTTTCTACCTCATGCTCGGCGGCCCGGTCCTGGGACTGGCGTACAAGGCGGTCAACACCCTGGATTCCATGGTGGGCTACAAGAACGAGCGCTACCTCCGCTTCGGCTGGGCCTCGGCCCGCTTCGACGACCTGGCCAACTGGCTTCCGGCACGCCTGACGGGTCTGCTGATGGTTACGGTTGCTCCGCTGCTCGGCCTGTCGGGAAAATCCGCTTTCCGTATCATGTCCAGGGACGGAAGAAATCATTCCTCCCCCAACAGCGGCATACCGGAAGCTGCTGCCGCCGGATCATTGGGAGTAAGGCTGGGCGGCGCCAACAGCTATTTCGGGGCCATCGTGGAAAAGCCGACCATCGGCGACCCCTTACGTGAATTGTCCCGCGATTCCTACCGGGGCGCGATCCGGTTGATGTATGGGACTGCGATGCTTATGCTGGTCGCGTGGGGAATAATATTTTTCTTGTGCAATTACTGATCTGTCGAAAACTGCCAGGAACCGTCACCCCCCTTTAGGAAAGGGAGAGATAAGAAATTAGATAGTTTCCATCCGGAAACTCCTGGTAATGTCTGATAAAGGACGGAGCGGGGCTTTCGAGGAGATCGTGATACGGTTTCACTGCAAGATCCCGAAAACCGGGAAAGCGCTTGAAACCGGTAAAAGCTCCGGCCAGTGAGTCATGAGTTGACAGATTATCACGAGCTACGAGGAAGTTCCGCTCCGGCCCCCAAGGAGACTTTCCGGATGGAAACTAGATACTTGGAAACACCATGACAAACCATGCACCCTCATCCCCATACGCCCGCTACGCCCTGGCCCTGCTCCTGGCGGTCAACCTCCTCAACTATATCGACCGCCAGGTGCTCTACGCCGTCTTTCCCCTGCTCAAGGCCGACTTCAGCCTTTCCGATACCGCTCTCGGGTTCCTCGGAAGTGCCTTCATGATCTGCTACATGTGCTCCGCGCCGCTCTTGGGATGGCTCGGCGACCGGGGAAGTCGCGTCCGGCTCGCCTCCTGCGGGGTTCTGGTCTGGAGCCTGGCTACGGCCCTGTCGGGCATTGCGCCCGGCTACCGTTCGCTCCTGTCAGCCCGCACGGTGGTGGGAATCGGAGAGGCCAGCTTCGGAACCGTATCGCCGGGGCTGATCTCGGACTTTTTCCCCAAAGAACACCGCGGAAGGGTCCTTTCCTACTTTTATCTCGCCATCCCCGTCGGCAGCGCCATCGGTTATCTGCTGGGCGGTTTGCTGGGCTACCACTTCGGCTGGCAGAGCGCCTTCCTCATGGTGGGCGCTCCGGGTATCCTGCTGGCTGCCGCGGTCTGGTTCATCAGGGACCCGAAGCGTGAGGAATCATTGCCCGGCAGGCAAGAGATCCGCCGAAACGGGTTGGCCGGTTACGGAATTTTCCTGAAGAACCGGTCCTTCATCATCAACACCCTGGCCATGGCCGCCATGACCTTTGCCATGGGGGGGCTCGCCCAGTGGATGCCCACCTTCCTCTACCGGGTCCACCACCTGGATGTGGCCCGGGGCAATACCCTGTTCGGGGCGATAACGGTCCTGGCCGGAATCTGCGGAACCCTTTCGGGGGGATGGCTCGGGGACCGCTTCCAGAGGAAAAGCCCGAGCGGCTACCTGCTGGTTTCAGGTTGGGGCTTTCTGGCAGGGATACCTTTCGCGGTCTATGCCATCGCCTCTCCAACCCTCACCGGCTGCCTGTCAGCAGCTTTTTTCGCGGAGTTCTTCCTGTTCTTCAACACCGGACCGCTCAATACGGTAATCGTCAATGTCAGCCCGGTTGCCTGCCGCGCAATGGCTTTTGCCGTCAACATATTTTTCATCCATGCGCTGGGCGATGCGGTATCCCCGACCATCCTGGGATGGTTTTCCGACCTTTGGGGACTGCGGACCTCTCTCATGGTCACGCCCGTCGCCCTAGGCATTGCGGCGTTCTTCTGCTTTGTCTGCACCCGGTTCATCAAGAACGACATGGCCCGAGTTGAACAACAGCCGCTGTAGGAGGCATGTTTTAAACCTGCCCTCAATTAACGCAACCAGCCCGCCCACAGCCACTTCAGGCCCCGTGCCTCTTTATTTCCGGTAGAAACTGTGCTACATAGTTAGAATCATAAACAAGCCATTATTATCAGGGAGGTTTTAATGAAAAAGGATATCCTGGAAAAAGGGGCCATCCTGCAGCGCGACAAGGAAACTTATGCCATAGCGCCCCACATCCCCGGTGGAATCACTGACACGGCTACCCTGCGGAAAATCTGCGACGCGGCCGATAAATACAAAGTCCAGGCATTGAAGCTCACCTCGGCCCAGCGCATCGCCATGGTCGGTATCAAGGAAGAAGACCTGGACTCCGTATGGGCCGACCTCCAGCAGACGCCGGGCGCTGCCATCGGCCTCTGCGTGCGCAGCGTCAAAATCTGCCCCGGCACCACCTTCTGCAAGCGCGGCGTGATGGACTCGGTGGGCCTCGGCCTGAAAGTGGACGCCATCTACCACGCAATGGAACTCCCCAACAAGATGAAGATGGGCGTATCCGGCTGCATGCTTTCCTGCTCGGAAGTATGGGTCAAGGATATCGGCGTCATGGGAACACCGAAAGGGTGGAAGATACTCGTGGGCGGCAACTCCGGCATGCGGCCCCGGATCGCCGATGTCTTTGCCGAAGATATCGCCACCGATGACGAGGTGCTGGCGATTATTGAGAAAATCGTCAATTACTACAAGGGATGCGGCAAAAAAGAGCGCATCTGCCGCATCGTCGAGCAGATGGGCATCGAGGGGTTCCGCAAGGCCGTGATGGGATAATCCCGACATGTCCGATAATCAAAAAGGCTGAAGCAGGAGACGGGTTTCCGCCTCTTCCTTCAGCCTTTTTTTCATGTCCGTAGAAATATTTTTTTGCTGGTTTCCACCCGGAAACCCCAGATTTACAATGCAGTTTCCAGAACGGAAACGATGATTTTGTCGTTCTGGCTAGAAACTTTTGCCCGCAAAAGTTGACAGCGAAGGCTGACAAAACCAAGGGGTTGCGCGGAGGCATACTGCAGTATGTCGCACAAGCAAGCCCGATGGTTGACACCGCCAGGGCGGACAATCCAGCCTCATCGGATTGGACAGCAAGGGCTGCCCGTCAGGGTGAGGCCAGCGGCCGAATCAAAAAGACCGTTTCCGAATGGAAACTAGCTGAACAGATCCACCACCTTGTCCAGGAAATTCTTCTTCAGCGGATGAATCTCCTCCCCGCCGATCCTGGCGAATTCCTCCAGCAGCTCCCGCTGCTTCTTGTTAAGGTGGACAGGGGTTTCCACCTTGATGATAACCAGTTGATCGCCACGGCCGTATCCCTGCAGGACTGGAATGCCCTTGTCCCGCAGCCGGAAGACCTTGCCCGACTGGCAGCCTTCCGGGACCTTCAGGCTGACCTTGCCTTCAAGGGTCGGGACCTGGATCTCGGTTCCCAGGGAAGCCTGCACGAAACTGATGGGAACTTCGCAGATAACATCATTGTTGTCCCGGGTGAAAATCGGATGGGGTTTTACGTTGATGGACACATACAGGTCGCCGTTCGCTCCTCCCCTGGTCCCCTGCCCGCCCTCGCCCGACAGCTTGAGCCGGTTTCCGGTCTCCACGCCTTTCGGGATCTTGACCGACATGGTCTTGGTGTCCTTGACGCTTCCGGTTCCCCTGCAGACCGCGCAGGGCGTCTCGATGATCCGCCCTTCCCCTCCGCAGTGGTTGCAGGTCCTGCTCACGCTGAAGTAGCCCTGCTGGAAGCGAACCTGGCCGGCGCCCCGGCAGGTGGGGCAGACTTTCGGTTCGGTGCCCGCCTTGGCTCCGCTGCCGTTACAGGCGCCGCAACGCTTGTTGTAAGGAACTTCGATCTTGGATTCGACCCCGAAGGCCGCTTCTTCAAAGGAGATTTCCAGGTTGTAGAGGAGGTCCTCGCCACGCTGGCCGCGGCCCCTCTGGCGGCCGCCGCCGAAAATGTCGCCGAAAATGTCGCCGAAAATATCGCCGAACGGCGTCCCCGCGCCGAAACCGAAACCCGAGGCGTTGAAACCGCCGCCGCCCCCCAGGCCGGCATGGCCGAACTGGTCGTACTGGGCCCTCTTCTGTGAATCGGAGAGGATTTCGTAAGCTTCGGAAACTTCCTTGAACATCTCCTCGGCTTCCTTGTCCCCGGGATTCTTGTCGGGGTGGTACTTTATGGCCAGTTTCCGGTAAGCCTTCTTGATCTCAATTTCCGAGGCGTTCCGGTGAACTTCCAGCACCTCGTAATAATCACGTCTTTCCCCATTTGCCACTCTTTACCCCATATGCACGAGAGCAGAGAACAAACGGCAAAAGGGGAGTTTTGGATTCTCCCCTTCGCCTCAAGCCCCCTGTCCAGAGCCTAACTATTTATTTTTTATCGTCTTTCACTTCTTCGAACTCCGCCTCGACCACCTTTTCACCGCTTGCGCCCCCCTCCTGGTGGGGCTCACCCGGCTGCTCGGCCCCGGCCTGCTGGGCCTTGGCGTAAACCGCCTCGGCAAGCTTGTGGGAAGCCTGGGTCAGTTCGTCGCTGGCCGTCTTGATGGCAGCCGCATCGTTTCCTTCCATGGCCTTCTTCACCGCGGCAATGCCATCCTCGATTTTCTTCTTTTCCCCGTCGTCGATCTTGTCGCCGAATTCCTTGAGCGATTTCTCGGTGGAATAGACGAGGCTGTCCGCATGGTTCCTGGCCTCGATCAACTCACGCTTCTGCTTGTCTTCGGAAGCGTGGGACTCGGCGTCGCGCACCATCTTGTCGATTTCCTCCTTGGAAAGGCCGGATGACGCAGTGATCCGGATCGACTGCTCCTTGCCGGTGCCCAGGTCCTTGGCGGAAACGTGGACGATTCCGTTGGCGTCGATGTCGAAGGTAACCTCGATCTGGGGCACGCCGCGCGGTGCCGGCGGAATGCCGGTCAGCTCGAAATTGCCCAGGGTCTTGTTATCCCCCGCCATCTCGCGTTCACCCTGGAGCACATGTATGGTCACCGCGGGCTGGTTGTCGGCGGCGGTGGAAAACACCTGACTCTTGCGGCAGGGGATGGTGGTGTTCTTGTCGATGAGCTTGGTCATGACGCTGCCCAGGGTTTCGATGCCCAGCGAAAGCGGGGTTACGTCCAGGAGCAGCACGTCTTTCACATCACCGCGGAGCACGCCGCCCTGGATGGCCGCACCGATGGCAACCACCTCGTCGGGATTCACGCCCTTGTGGGGAACCTTGCCGAAGATTTCCTGAACCTTCTTCTGCACCGAGGGCATGCGGGTCATGCCGCCGACCAGGATAACCTCGTCAATCTCGCCCGCGGATAGTCCCGCGTCTCTCAGCGCCGTCCTGCAGGGGGCCTCGAGCTTGCCGATCAGATCTGCGCAGAGCAGTTCCAGTTTTGCCCTGGTCAGCTTGAGGGTAAGGTGCTTGGGACCGGAAGCATCGGCGGTTATGAACGGCAGGTTGATGTCGGTCTCCATGGAAGTGGACAGTTCGCACTTGGCCTTTTCGGCCGCTTCCTTGAGGCGCTGCAGGGCCATCTTGTCTCCCCTGAGATCGATGCCCTGGTCCTTCTTGAATTCATCGGCGATCCAGTCGATGACCATCTGGTCGAAATCCTCGCCGCCGAGGAACGTGTCGCCGTTGGTGGACTTGACTTCGAAGACCCCTTCACCAAGCTCCAGGATGGAAATATCGAAGGTGCCGCCGCCCAGGTCGAACACTGCGATCTTTTCGTCCTTCTTCTTGTCCAGGCCATAAGCAAGGGCAGCCGCGGTCGGCTCGTTGATGATCCTGAGGACGTTCAACCCGGCGATCTTGCCGGCGTCCTTGGTAGCCTGGCGCTGGGAATCGTCGAAGTAGGCCGGGACCGTGATAACGGCGTCCGTGACCGTTTCACCCAGGTAATCCTCGGCGGTCTTCTTCATTTTCTGCAGCACCATGGCGGAAATCTCCGGCGGAGAGTACTGCTTGCCGCGCACTTCCACCCAGGCGTCATTGTTGTCCGCCTTGACGATCTTGAACGGGGAAATGGCTATGTCCCTCTTGACGGCTTCCGTATCGAACTTCCTGCCGATGAGGCGCTTTATGGCATAGAGGGTGCTTTCCGGGTTGGTGACCGCCTGGCGTTTCGCCTGTTGGCCAACCAGCCTCTCGCCGCCTTCAGTGAATGCGATGATGGAAGGCGTTGTGCGGCTCCCTTCAGCGTTTGCTATTACAACCGGCTCTCCCCCCTCCATGATCGCCACGCAGGAGTTGGTAGTTCCCAGGTCAATTCCGATTACCTTGCTCATTTATGTTTTCCTCCTTTAAAGTCTCTGCAACCAAAACCTAGTCATTCCATAAGGGAAAAACAAGGGGGAGATGAAAATATTTATCACTCCTGGTTATTTTTTGGAGCCGCGGCGACGGAAACCATGGCGGGCCGCAGCAGCCGGTCGTTCAGCATGTACCCTTTCTGGAACTCTTCAATGACCGTGTTGGGAGCTGAATCCCCGCTCTCGATCTGGCACATTGCCTGGTGAAATGCCGAATCGAAAACCGTTCCCTTGGACTCTATCGGCTCCACACCGAATTTCTTCAGAACTGACAGAAGCATAGTGCGCGTCAAATTGATTCCCTCTATGACAGCGGATAAACTCTCCTCTGAAGCATGGTCAAGAGCGCGCTCCATATTGTCCAGAACCGGGAGAATCTCCAACAGCAGGCACTCGTTGCCGTACTTCATGAGATCTTCCTTTTCCTTCTGGACCCGCCTGCGATAATTTTCCAGGTCTGCCCGTTCCCTGAGGTACTTGTCCCAGTTCGTGGCAGCCTCGGCCTCCTTGGCGGCAAGGGATTCTTCGAGCTGCCGGATCCGTTCACCCGGATCCTCGTCCGCTACCGCCGCTGCCCGGGGGGCTTCAGCGGCTTCAGCCGCAGATTCCTGTCCGCTATGTTCAGCACCGACTTTGTCGGTGTCATGTTTTTTCCTGTCCACACCTGCTCCTTTCCGTATTTTACCCGCTGCCCAGAAGTTCGCTCAGCATGCGGGCCGTATAGTCGACTATCGGGATGACCCGGTCATAGCCCATCCTGGTGGGTCCGATCACACCCAACACTCCCAGGGTGTTCCTGCCGCTGGCATAGGGTGCGGTAATGACGCTCAGCCGGTTCATCCTGTTGAGGAAGTTTTCCGCGCCGATGAATATGTTGACCCGCTCCGCATCCATGCAGCGGTCGAGCAGGGTTATGAGCTGGCCCTTTTCCTCGAATGCCCGGAAAATCTCCTTCATCTTGTCCACATCGGCAAATTCCGGCTGCTCAAGGATGTTCACCTGGCCTTCGATGAAAACCTCCGCGTCGGGTTCGTCAAGGGTCAGCTCCGAAAGCTTGAGCGCCCTGCTCATAAGCTCGTCGTACCTGACCTTGTCGCTTTCCATTTCCTGGAGAATCCTGTTCTTCACTTCCGAAATGGTCAACCCTTTGAGAAGGTTGTTCAGATAATTGGACATCCTCACCAGGTCTTCGGAGGGGATTCCCTCGTTCGATTCGACGATGCGGTTCTGGACCACGCCGCTCTCGGACACGAGTATGGCCAGAATCCTGCTGCCGCAAAGCTTCACGAACTCGATCTGCCGGAATACGTTCGCCGTGAAACGGGGTGCGACCACAATGCCGATGTAATGGGATATGGAAGACAGTATCCTGCTGGTTTCCTTCAGGATCTCACCCACATCATGTCCCTGGCCCCGGTAGTGCCGGCGTATTTCGTCACGCTGTTCCTCGTCGATCGACCTGACCTGCAGCAGCGAATCGACGTAGAACCTGAAGGCCTTGTCCGTGGGGACGCGGCCCGCGGAGGTATGGGGAGAGGCGAGGAAACCCAGCTCCTCCAGGTCGGACATGACGTTCCGCACCGTTGCCGGCGACAGCGTGAGCCCGTGTCTCCTGGTTACGGAACGGCTCCCGACCGGTTCGGCCGTTTTTATATAGTCCTCGATTATCGCTTCGAGTATCTGCCTGCTTCGCTCCGTAAGAGTATCGCCCATTGCGGCCCCCATAACGCACGGTTAGCACTCGAAGGTTCAGAGTGCTAACTGAGTCAAAAGTAACAACCACCCCTCCGTTTGTCAAGGAAATTTAGGACAATGAAACAGCATCTGGAAGGGTTCCGCGAATCAGGCCCCAGAGGCATACCGGCAAACGCCCCGATGTCAGAGGAACCTGAAGAAAACCTGGTTGGAAAGCAAAAGCCCCCGAGGCGAAAGGCGCAGAAAACCGTCACGGGTCTCCAGCAGGCCAGCCGTGAAGAGATCGGCGCAGGCCGCGCCGTATGCCTCCTGGAAGGAAAGCCCGAACTCGGCTTCGAATGAATGGAGGTTCACCCCTTCGATCATGCGCAATCCCAGGAACATTTTCTCCGCCATGGCCTCCTGCCGGGAGAGGGTCCGCTGTTCAGAGCAAGGCAGATCCCCGTTCTCGAGCGCCTCCAGGTATTCCTCAACCTTTTCCGGGTTGGCGTAGCGGACGCCGTAAGCCGGTTCCGGCATGAAAGAGTGTGCTCCGGCGCCCAATCCCTGGCAGGGTATGCGTTTCCAGTAACCCGTGTTGTGGCGGGAGCGGAAGCCCGGCCGGGCGAAATTGGAAATCTCGTAGTGCTCAAAACCTCCGGAACAGAGAACCTCCGCGGAGAGCTCGAACATGCGCACGTAATCGTCCTCCCCGGGAAGTGAAAGCTCGCCTTTTTTCTCCAGCACGGCAAAAGGCGTCCCCTCCTCGACGGAAAGCCCGTATACCGAGATGTGTTCAGGACTCAGATCGCGGGCACGCAGCAGTTCCCGCTCCCACATGGCCGGGGTCTGCCCGGGAAGGGAATGGATCAGGTCGATTCCCAGGTTGGTGAAACCCGCCTCCCTGGCCAGCATGAACGCATCAATGGCTTCCCTGGAAGTGTGGATTCTGCCCAGTCGCCGGAGCATGCCGTCGTCAAAGGATTGTACCCCGAGCGAAAGGCGGTTTATTCCAACGGCTCGGTAACTTCCGAGACGCTGCCTGTCGACCGTCCCGGGATTGCATTCCAGGGTGATCTCAGCATCCGCCCTGAGAGAGAAATGCGCCGCCGCAGCTTCGACAATCCGGCCCACCAGGGAAGGTGACAGAAGCGACGGTGTTCCGCCGCCGAAATAGAGCGTCACTGCCGTGCATTCGTGCACCATGGTGCGGGCGCGGATCTCCATCTCGCGCAGGAGCGCCTCTGTGTATTCTTCAGGGCTGCAGGGAGGCTCTTCGACCGAGTTGAACGCACAGTACAGGCACTTGCGCAAGCAGAACGGGTAATGGATGTAAAGTGAAATATCCATGCATCATATTGTTACCCATATGCGCTGCAAAAGTCCAAGCCAAAACAACCGGGCATAGAGGCGATGCTGCGCCGCAAGCCGCCTCCGGCCGTGTCCGGAGGCGCGCCGCAACAAATTTCGTGTTGACTTCAGCATGCAGGGAGGCATATTTTATAAACGTTTTATTATCAAAACTCGGAGGTATCAATCTTGGGAATCTTTGCCGTGACCGGTCTCGTCGTCAAAGTGGTCCTGGTAATTCTCTGCAGCTTTTCAGTACTTTCGCTCGGCATAATCTTCTTCAAGTTCTGGCAGGTCTACAGGGCCAAGAGCCAGTCGGAGCGCTTCCTGGAATTCTTCTGGAAAGTCAAGCGATTCGACTCCATCAACTCCCAGCTGGACCGTTTCAACGACTCTCCACTGGCCGTTCTCTTCGGCGAAGGTTATGCCGAAATGAAAAAGATCATGGAAAAAGGGGTCGAAAAGGAAGCTCCCGGGATCATCAGCACTGAGCTGGGCGCATTCGACAACATTGCCCGTGCCTTGCGCCGGGCCACGACATCCGAAATAACCCGCCTGGAAAGGATGCTGACCTTTCTCGCCACGACAGGGTCCACCGCTCCTTTCATAGGCCTTTTCGGTACTGTCTGGGGCATCATGACCGCCTTCAAGGGAATCGGGGAAACCGGGTCAGCCTCCCTGGCAGTCGTCGCGCCCGGCATCGCCGAGGCTCTCATCGCCACGGCGGTCGGCCTGGTAGCCGCCATACCGGCAGTCATGGGGTACAACCATTTCCAGCACAAGATCAAGGTGCTGATCGCCGACATGGACAGCTTCTCCACTGAATACCTGAACATTGTCCAAAGAACCTTCGGGAAATAGGGGGGCGCCATGGAAGTCGGAACCAGGGAACAGCGCAATGGCGCCATGTCCCAGATCAATGTCACACCCCTGGTGGACGTCATGCTGGTGCTGCTGATCATATTCATGGTCACCGCTCCCATGATGCAGCAGGGAGTCCAGGTGAATCTGCCGAAAACGCAGGCGAAGTCTCTCTCAGCCGACCAGGAGACAGTTGTTGTCTCCATCGACAGGCCCGGCCGGGTGTTCATAAACGACAAGGAGACATCACACGCTGAGCTGGCCTCAAGGTTGACCACCATCTTCGCCTCCAGGGAAAAGAAAGAGGTCTTTCTGAAGGCTGACAAGGATGTGCCCTACGGAGAAGTGGTAAAGACCATGGCCGAAATCAAGGGAGCGGGTATAGAACGCCTCGGCATGATGACGGAGCCCGCCGGTAAAAGATGAACCGCCTACGGAAAAAAGATTCCGGACTGGGCATCTCCATTGCCTGTTCGTTCCTCCTGCATGCAGCGCTGCTCGCGACTTTTTCCCTCATAGACCTCTACCCGTCCATAAACAAGAGCCCAGAACCGGTCTATTATGTTGACATCGTCAACCTCCCCGTTGCCAACCCCAGGTCGGGATCGCCGGGGAAAGAAGCCCCTGAAGCCGCTGCCGCTGCCCCGTCACGCCAGCAGGAAGCCATGGCGCTCCCCCCAAAGCCGACCAAACCGTCAAAACCCGTCCCGTCGTCGAAGGCTCCCAAAACTCCGGCCAAGGAGGAATCGAGCGAGGATTTCCAGGAGCGCCTGGCCAAGCTGGAGAGGAAGGTCGGCAGGCAGAGTGTGGAATCGACCATGGCTGATCTCAGGAAAAGAGTCTCTGCCCAGGGCGGCAGCCGGAGCGGCATGCCGGGAGGCAAGGGAACCGAAGCCGGCAGCGACTACGCAAGCTATATCCAGTCACGCCTGCGCGACGCATTCAAGATGACCATCGCATACCGGAGCAGAAATCCCGAGGTGGTGGTGCAGGTGTTCATAAGCCGCTACGGCAAGCTCTCCAGCTACCGAGTACAGCGAAGTTCAGGCGACAAGGTCTTCGAGGACGCGGTTGCCCGGGCCATCGACATGGCAGCCGAAAACTTCCCGCCGCCGCCTAACCGCAGGGAATTCCAGCAGGGCTTTATCTTCAGGCCCGAAGGGTTGGTAAAAAAGTGAAACCATTTCTCTTCATGATCTTTGCCATCCTGCTTTTGCCTTCCATGCTTTTCGGCGCACAGGATTACCTTGAAGTAACCGCTTCCATGGACCGCCAACTCCGCCTGGCCATCGCCCCTTCAGTGAATCTTGGCGGCGCCACCGGCGGGGATATTCCCGGTGAAGCAAGCGATGTCCTGAAATTCGACCTCACGCTGACCGGACGGTACGCGGTCATGGAACTTCCGTCGTCCGCTGCCGGGGGAATACGTGCGGGGGAATTCGACTTTGCCCCCTGGCAGGCGGTAAACGCTGAACTTCTCATCAAATCCGGCTATACCATGAACGGCGATGAGCTGGTCATGGAATTCCGGTTATACGACGTGGGAAACTCACGGCAGCTCCTTGCCAAGAGATACTCCGGAAAACGCAAGGATCTCCGCAGAATGGCGCACACCTTTGCCGACGACATGCTTCTTCTCATGACCAAGGAAAGGGGGCCTTTCACCGGCAAAATAGTGTTCGTGTCGAAGAGGAGCGGAAACAAGGAGATCTACCTCATGGACTATGACGGACATAACGTCCAGAAACTCACGTCCAACCGCTCCATCAACCTCAACCCGGATTTTTCCCCCAACGGCCGGGAAATCCTCTACACCTCCTACAAACACGGCAATCCCGATCTCTACCGGAGGGAAATCTACACGGGCGCCGAAGCCCGCATTTCCTCGAGCCCGGGCATAAACGTGACCGGCGCCTGGTCTCCCGATGGCGGCAGGATCGCCCTTGCCATGAGCAAGGACGGAAATTCGGAAATATATACCATCAGCAAAGGTGGAGGGTCGGCCACCCGGCTGACCCGGAACAGCGCCATCGACATCTCGCCCGCCTGGTCGCCGGACGGGTCCAGGATCGCCTTCGTGTCGGACCGGCTCGGCAAACCCCAGGTATTCGTGATGAGATCCGACGGTTCAGACGTCCACCGTCTTACCACCAGCGGCGCATACAATGTAACTCCCAGCTGGTCGCCAAAGGGCGACCGCATCCTTTACTGCCGCCAGCAGGGAGGCTTCCAGATCCACTCAATCGCTCCGGACGGCAGTGGAGATACGCAACTGACCACCGAGGGGAGCAACGAGCATCCCAGATGGTCTCCGGACGGGCGTTTCATAACTTTCAGCTCGACACGCAGCGGCGGGACGGCCATCTATGTCATGCGTGCGGACGGGACCGGGCAGATAAAGGTTTCCAGGGGACCGAACTCTGACAATCACCCGACCTGGTCCCCTCGGCTCTAAGGAATCGAATCAGTTTTGGCAAGGGTGAACGTCCGTAATTTGCCGGATATATGGAATGTTTCACCATCGCAAGACATTTTGAACCGGTTAATGTTTGAAAAGCATTCCCGTTCATGTATAATGTGACGGTATTTTCGGCCGGCCCTTCCCTGTGACACAGCCGGCATCCGTTCGGCAAATCCGGTATTGGAACGACCGGCAAGACTTCCGGAAATCTGATGACAGGAACCATGACGCCACAAGGGGCCCACGATGCCCCGATACGACAACGGGGATCCGTACCGGTCCCCGTTGACAATTTCAAGTGAGGAGGAAAGGATGAAAACCAGAACTATCGGAATGATGCTTTTGCTTTGCTGCGGAATCTTCGCCGCCGCGGGCTGCGCCAAAAAGGAAGTGGTGAAACAGGATGAGACCTTGGCCCAGACCGCGGCCCAGCCGAAAGAGACCGCCACCCCCGTTCAGGACCAGCAGGCCGCCAAGGACACCACGGTCAAGGATGAAGGCATGAAGGAAACCGCCATGGCCTTCGAAACCATCTATTTTGATTTTGACTCCTTTGCCCTCAGTGATGCCGCCAGGGCAACCCTGGACAAGAACGCGCAGCTCCTGCAGAAGAAAACCGGCGACAAGATCCGGCTCGAAGGAAATTGTGACGAGCGGGGTTCGGACGAATACAACCTGGCCCTTGGTGAAAAGCGCGCCAAGGCCGCGTTGAACTATCTGCTGACCCTGGGCGTTCCCCAGGACAGCCTCAGCGTGATCAGCTACGGCAAGGAGAAGCCTGTCGATCCTGGCCATGACGAAGCCGCATGGGCCAAGAACAGAAGGGTTGACTTCGTTATCGTGAAGTAGAAAAGTCTTTTGGGGAAAGGGGTCGGTGACGGCTCCTTTCCCCTATTCATCAAAGTTCGCTGAGAAGGAGGAGGAGTGGCATGCCTGTGCGGACCATACGATGTATGATCCTGTTCGTTTTCCTTTGCCTGGCTGCCGGATGCGCCAGCAGAAGCGATGTGGAAAGCGTCCAGCGGGACAGTTACGACCTGAAGAGCCGGATCACCAGACTGGAAAAGGACATGGGGGGCATCCGTCAGGAAACCAAGGAGGAAGTCCAGAATTCGGTCAAGAGCCTGCGAAAGGGATCGGCCGATCTGCAGGCCACCCAGGACACCATCCGCATGGATATCCAGGAACTTTCCGGAAAGCTGGACGACCTGAAGCTCCAGGTCCAGAAGCCTTCAGAGGAAAAGGTCTTTCAAAAGGAAGAGATTGAACGCCGTTTGGCGGCCCTTGAAGACCGGATGCTGAAACTGGAAAAAAAGGTCGGCACACCAGCGGACACCAAGGGAACTCCGGCAGCGGAGACTGCCGAAGGGCTTTATGAAAGCGGGATCAATTTTTACAAGGCAGGCGATATGCAGAAGGCGCGGGATACTTTCACCAGGTTTTCGGAACGTTATCCCAAGCATGACCTGACGGCCAATGCCCTGTTCTGGATCGGTGAAAGCTATTACAGCGAAAAAAAATACGAACAGGCCATCCTTGCCTACCAGGAAGTCATAAAGAATTTCCCCAAAAAGGACAAGTCCCCCGGAGCCATGTTGAAGCAGGCCATGTCTTTCAAGGCCCTTGGCGACAAGAAAAATGCACGATACGTGCTGAAAGAACTTCAGGAAACCTATCCCCGTTCCTCTGAAGCCAAAAAGGCACAGCAGCTGCTGAAGTCGTTGAGGTAGCCGCTCTCGCACAGAAACTGAAAAAGGCGGTTCTCCCGCCTTTTTTTTGCCAACGCTCAATTTCCCCCTTGTCACCCCTTTTTCACTTCTTCCCTTCCGGGGTCGACGCTCTCGGCAGGCTTATCTCCCGTCGCGGGGCCATGCTCCGCACCTGAAGCCGTCCCTTCTTCCTGAATCCTGCTTTCATCCTCGATAGTCTGCTTGAAATCATCGGCTGCACGCTTGAATTCGGCAAGTCCGCGGCCAAGGGATCGGGCAAGGTCGGGAAGCTTCTGGGGACCGATGACGATGAGCGCTATCACCATGATTACGATGAGTTCAGGCATACCGATGCCAAACATGCGAGATCCTAGCCCCCCCGGCGGATCGGCCCGTCCTATCCATGCAGCGACCGGTTTCAGCCCAGAGCATAACAGTATTTGACGGAACTTTCCGTTCCGCTGATAGAGAAAGGATAGAGGTTTTGCCGTTACGTGTCAAGGCAGGTTCCGAAATCGGGAAGACGCCCTGCAAAACGGCACTTTCCAGCTCGCCGGCCGTGCAAACTGTTTGACATAACAGGGAACATTGGCTACTATCTGCCAGGTTGCAAATCTTTTCTCCGGTTTACTGAGCACCTGTTTTCAGCGGAAAGTTGACAGTAAACGAATCGGATCGACAGGAAAACGGAAGAGGTATGGATAACCAAGACATCAAGAGCGAAATCAGGGAGCTTCTCAAAAAGCGAAATGCGGTTCTGCTTGCCCACAATTACATGCGCGACGAGGTCCAGGAGATAGCGGACATAACCGGCGATTCCCTGGCCCTCTCCATAGAGGCGGCAAAGACCAGCGCTGAAGTCATCGTATTCTGCGGCGTTCACTTCATGGCCGAATCGGCCTCGATCCTCTCACCGGGTAAAAAGGTGCTGCTGCCAAGGCTTGACGCAGGCTGCCCCATGGCAGACATGATCACCGTCGAAAGCCTGCTCGAGATGAAGAAACGCTTTCCCGGTGTGCCGGTCGTGACTTATGTCAATTCATCCGCGGCGGTCAAGGCTCATACCGACATCTGCTGTACATCGGCAAATGCGGGGCGGGTGGTGAATTCCCTTGCCGAAGACGAGCTGATATTCACGCCGGACCGCAACCTGGGCCGCTTCGTGGCCAAAACCTCGAACAAGAAGTTTCATTTCTGGGACGGTTTCTGCCCGACCCATGAGAGATTGCGGTCCGAAGACGTCATCCGCCTCAAGGCTGAATACCCCGATGCCCTGTTCATCTGCCACCCGGAATGCAACCCGGCGGTATCCGACCTGGCGGACCATGCCTGCTCCACCAGCGGCATGTACGACTACTGCCGGAAGAGCCCGGCGAAACGCTTCATCATCGGCACCGAGGCGGGTATCCTCTACCGTCTGAAAAAAGAAAATCCGGACAAGGAGTTCATTCTCGCTTCACCTGGCCTCATCTGCCCCAACATGAAACTGATCTCGCTCGAAGACATACTGGCTTCGCTCCGGACACTGGCCCCAGAAGTGCGGGTGGAGGAAGATATCCGGATTCCCGCGAAAACGGCGCTGGACCGGATGCTTGCCGTGCCGAGAGACTGAGACGTACCATGAGGGCATTCGCATGATACGCCCTTTCAAGGGTGTCCATCCGAAAATCGACGACTCGGCGTTCATCGCCGATACGGCGGTAATTATCGGAGACGTGGAAATCGGCAGCCAAAGCAGCGTCTGGTTCAACACCGTTGTACGCGGCGACGTCAACCGCATCCGGATAGGAGACCGGACCAATATCCAGGATCTTTCCCTGCTGCACGTCACCCACAAGAAACATGCCGATGACCCGGGCGCCCCGCTGCTCATCGGCAGCGATGTTACGGTCGCCCACAGCGTGACCCTTCACGGCTGCACCATCGAAAACGGCGCATTCATCGGCATGCAGGCCATCATCATGGATCATGCGGTCGTGGGGGAACAGGCCCTGGTCGGCGCCCGCGCCCTGGTCACCGAAGGCACCGTCATCCCTCCACGCACCCTGTGGCTCGGCTCTCCCGCCCGATACAAGCGCGACCTCACGACCCTGGAACTGGAACGGCTCGAAAAATCGTCGAAGAATTACGTCCAGTACTCCAAGGATTACCAGAACTCCTGACTTATCCGCTGAAGCAGCTTGATTACAGGTGACACCATGAAACTCGACCGGTCCTCGGCGTTGTTCGGCAAAGCAAGATCCCTCATGCCGGGAGGGGTGAACAGCCCGGTGCGGGCATTCAGGTCGGTCGGCTGCGACCCCCTGTTCATCGAACGCGCAGCCGGTTCCAGGATTTACGATGCCGACGGCAACGAATACATCGATTACGTCGGTTCGTGGGGCCCGATGATCGTGGGACACTGCCACCCCCGGGTAGTGCATGCCGTCACCTCGGCCATGGAAAAGGGAAGCAGCTTCGGCGCGCCCACCGAGCTGGAGATTCGGCTTGCGGAAATGGTCGTTGAAGCCGTACCCTCCATCGAAATGGTCCGCATGGTCAGTTCCGGAACCGAGGCTACCATGAGCGCCATCCGCCTCGCCCGTGCTTACACCGGACGGGACGCGGTAATCAAGTTTGCCGGCTGCTACCACGGCCATGCCGATTCGCTGCTGGTCAGGGCTGGCTCCGGGGCAGCGACTTTCGGAGTCCCGGACTCCCCCGGGGTGCCGGCAGACTTTGCCCGGCACACCCTGATCGCCGAATACAACGATCCCGACTCCGTCGAAGCCCTCATCACGGAAAACAAAGGCAAGGTTGCCTGCATCATCATCGAACCGATCGCCGGGAACATGGGAACAGTGGCGCCGCGTCGGGGGTTCCTCGAAGCACTGCGGCGCATGTGCGACCGGGAGGGGATCATCCTCATCTTCGACGAGGTCATGACCGGCTTCCGGGTTGCCTACGGAGGCGCCCAGGAACTTTACGGCGTCACCCCGGACATGACCACGCTGGGCAAGATCATCGGCGGCGGCCTGCCGGTCGGCGCATTCGGTGGCCGGCAGGAAATCATGGAACTGCTCTCTCCTTCGGGAGGCGTCTACCAGGCAGGCACCCTCTCGGGCAATCCTCTGGCCATGGCCGCCGGCATAGCTACGCTGACCCTTCTACAGGAAAAAGGGTTCTACGCAAACCTTGAGGAAAAAAGCGCCCGCCTCGCCGCAGGACTTGCCCGTGCGGCCGCAGATGCCGGATTCCCCGTGTATTCGGCCCGGGTGGGGAGCATGTTGTGCACGTTCTTCTCCAACCGTGAAGTCGACAACTGGACATCCGCGGCCGGATGCGACACCGCCACATTCGGCAGATATTTCCGCGCCATGCTTGACCAGGGCGTCTACCTGGCGCCTTCCCAGTTCGAAACGGTTTTCGTTTCCGGAGCCCATTCCGTCGAGGATATCGACCTCACCATAGAAGCGGCGGCCAAGGCATTCAAAATTTTAGCGTCATGAAAATTTGGGTTGCTTTTTTTACTTTTGCTGTGCTAAAAGGATAAGGTTCATGGATGAGGAGAGAAAAAGGCTGCTGAAAACACTCAGCGTGGTGTCCAGCCTGGGCATTTCGGTGGTTCTTGCCATCGCCATAGGAATCCTGGTCGGCCTGAAGCTCGACCAATGGCTGGGAACGGAACCGTGGTTCTTCTTCATATTTCTGCTGGTCGGCATTGTTGCGGCATTTCGCAACATTTTCATAATAATAGGGAAAGAAATCAGGAACAGTGAGCAGGGTGAAGATCGACGAAAATAACATCTTCACCATTCTGACTGTCTGCAGTACTGCGCTGACGATTATTTTCGCCCTCGCCGGACTTGCAGCAGTTTCCTTACGGTTCGCCGCAGGAGTCGCAGTCGGCGGGCTCGTTGCAATCGCCAACTGCCAGTGGCTCTATACCATCCTGCAACGCGCCATGCAGCTCCCGGCCGGAAAAGCGGTAAGATTCGCCCAAATGAGATATGTGATCCGGTTGCTCGTCATCGCGGTAATCGTTTCACTTCTCATACTTTACGTTAACATAAACATATTCGGTCTGCTTCTGGGACTCTCGGTCGTTGCCATTGCCATTATCATCATGGCTGTCTACATGGCAACCCTAAACGGAGGTTAGCACAAGATGGTCCATCCATATCTCTTTCTCCAGTTCTTCCGCGATCTGCTGGCGCCGCTAGCCAAGTACACCAACGAAGCCGGCATCGACGCCATCGTCCATGGCTGGCTGGTAACCGCGATCCTCGTCGGACTTTCGCTCATGGTCCGGGGTTCGATCAAGACCCTCCCGGGAAAGCTGCAGAATTTCATGGAAGTCTGCATCAGCGGCATCGAAGGTGTGGTGGTTGACAATATGGGCGAGAGGGGCAGGGCGTTTTTCCCCCTGATTGCGACCCTCGCCTTCTTCATCCTCACCTCGAACCTGATCGGACTGGTTCCCGGGTTCTACCCGCCGACGGCCAACCTCAACACGACTGCGGCCTGTGCGGTCATAGTGTTCCTTTCGACCCATATTGTCGGTGTCCGGAATCATGGCTTCAAATACATCAAGCACTTCTTCGGGCCGGTCTGGTGGCTGGCCCCGTTCATGTTCTTCGTTGAGATCATCGGCCACATAAGCCGTCCGCTCTCCCTCTCATTCCGTCTTTTCGGCAACATGAACGGCCATGAACTGATACTGCTGATCTTCTTCGGACTGGTGCCGTTCCTGGTGCCGCTGCCGATGATGCTCATGGGTGTGCTGGTCGCTTTTCTCCAGACCTTCGTTTTCATGCTCCTTTCAACCATCTACATCCAGGGAGCTCTCGAGGAAGCACATTGATCTGACGAGCAACGCTTGCATCCGCATGGCTTACGTACCTGCGGTATTCAAGCCATGATACTCAAAACAGCTTCCTATACTGTTTAGGAGAATTCACAAAAGAAGGAGGTAGCATCGATGTTATTTTTGACCATCTGTATTCTCGCAGCAGGTATCGGCATGGCCGTCGGGGTTATCGGCCCCGGCATCGGCATGGGTAACGCCATCAAGGCAGCACTGGAAGGGACTGCACGCAATCCCGGCGTTTACGGCAAGATTCTGACCACCATGATGATCGGTCTGGCCATGATCGAATCCCTGGCCATCTATGTGCTGGTTATCTGCCTGATCATCCTGTACGCCAACCCTTACAAGGATGTGGCTCTCGAACTGGCCAAAGCCGTAGCAAAGTAATATCCCGTTTTTCGCGAAAAAAAAAGGATGGAGCCATCGGCTTCATCCTTTTTTTTTCGGTCCTATAACCCAAAAAAAGGTTGTGACATATTCTGTCGCTAGACAGGGTTAGCCTTTCGTCCATAACAAGGAGGAAAGGTCATGAATGTTGAGGAGTTGCGACGTAACTTCCCGGATGAAGC
>POSG01000022.1 GCA_003314535.1 Geobacter sp. | reverse complement strand
CTCCTGACTCCTGACTCCTGACTCCTGACTCCTGACTCCTGACTCCTGACTCCTGACTCCTGACTCTATAATTCTTTTCCCACCAGCGCCTCCAACTGCGCCCTCTTCATCTGATAATCGGAGATGGAATCGTAATATTCCTTCTCGTAGTTGAACAGGGTCACCCTGCTATCCAGGAGCGTCAGGAAATCCACCTTGTTGACCCTGTAGCCGATCACGGCCGATTCCAGGGACTGCCTGGCCTGCGGTATGATGCCGGTTTTGTAGAGTTCAGCCAGCTTCCGCCGCCGCTCCAGCTGGGACAAAAGGTCAGATATTCCCTCGTTGATGCCGTTTTTCAGGCTGTTCAGTTCTTCCGCGGCCATCCTGGCTTCTGCGTTTGATTCGGCAACCGCCGCCTGGCGTCGCGACCGCTGTACGGGCAGGTTGAAAGTGAGGCCCAGGGAATACATGTCGGCGCCGTCACTGCCCATTGCCGGATCCCGTTGCATGTATTCGAAAGCCAGGTTGAAGTCGGGGAGGTATTCCTTCTTCGCCAGTTTCAGGCCGGCCTGCGCCTTTTCCACCAGGGCGCGATCGCCTTTCAGAAGGGGACGGTTTTCGTCGGCGATGGTTCCCAGTTGTTCGGAGGTCAGTTGGAGGGGGCGTATCTCGAAATCCGCAATCCGGCCGACCGGAGTTCCAGCAGGGCGGGACAGGAGCGTATTGAGCCCGGCTTCCCGGGATTTGCGCTGTTGCTCAAGGGTAATTCTCATATCAAGCATTTTAGAGCGCTCTACCTGCGCCTTGAAAATATCCTGCTGGGTGCCTTGACCTACGGAATACTTTGTCTGGGCAAGGGTGATGAAATCGTCGAAAATCCTGATATTCCGGTCCACGATGGCCAGCGATCGGTCGATGAAGTAAATCTGGTAATAGCTCTCCTTGACCATGCGCGCCAACTCCAGCTTGCGCTCTTCAATCGCCCATTTGTAAGAATCCGCTTCTTTTCCCGCCACCTCGCCCTTCAGCGCCCTCTTGCCCCAGAAAGGCAGCTGCTGGCTCACTCCGATCACCCTCTGGGTCATGGAATCCTTGCGGAAATTCAACGGCGCGCTGACAAGACCGTTCTGGATCTTCAGCATCAACATCGGGTCGTCCAGCGCACGGGCCTGTTCGACCTTGCTTCGGAACATTTCCCAGCGGGCCTGCGAGGCCTTCAGTTCAGGATTGTTTTCCAGGGCGAGCGACACCAGGGACCGCAAGTTTTCGACGGGCCTTTCATCTGCAGCAATGGAAAGATGCGGGGAAAGGATGACGATAGGTAAAATAAAACCGGCAAGCCATTTTTTCATGGGTCACTCCAACATATCTTGAGTTGAATAAAGTTTTGCATGAGCCATCCCACGCCCAAAAACACCCTGATTTCGCGACATATGCTCATTGTGCCATGATAAACCCCTGTGGAATATACAACACCCAGCGAAAAAATCATGCATTCCACTTCAGACAGTATTTGCAAGCCAATATATTTTACCACGGGTTTTCAACGCGTCATGCGGGCAGTTGTAAAGCTGAAGTTTTTGAAAGCGCAGAGGGGGGTGATTTCGTTTGGAAGGAAATTCCAAAACTCATGGCTGGCCAGTTTGACTGTCTTTACCATCATGGGAAATCCCTTTGGCCAGCATGCTGGAGCATCACCTTTTTAGCATGATTCCGTGAGGATGTGTGGCCAAACAGATTAAATATTGAACAAGGCTTTCCAGCACTGCATTCATTCTCGATGGGTAACTGCCTGCTCCCGCAAGGACGCTGTTTCACAGCACTTTTCCCTTGCTTTGGATACGCATTTGGATTACCCTGATGCAGTGTCGAGACCGCATTAACAGGCAGTTTCCGGAGGCTTGCCATGGCTTTTGAGCCTGACACGGTGGATTGGACCAGGTAACGCAGGCATCCATCGAGTCGGGAGGACGTTCGGCAGGTAGAAGAGTATTAAAGGAGATCGGACCGCCGGTTGACACCTTGTATCCCGGAGTTGAAGGAGAAGCAGGAACCATTATGACTGGAGCAGAGAAACCGCGCAGGCTTTGCAGTGAAATACAGCTTTTCGACCTTTGCGAAAAGACGAAATGCGACAAGAAGGACGGGCGTTTCTGTGCAGACGACCGCTTGTTGGAAAAGTTCGAGGCGATAAGCCAGGAAGATGATTTCCCGCCCGACATCTATGATGAGGGTGAGTCGGAGGGTGAAGAGGAAGGCGAGAGCCATGGTTTCGGTGGGGAATTCGGAACCGAGGCTGACGAGGAAGAGGACGACTACGACGAGGAGGGCTGATCAGTCCCTCCGGTCTCCTGAATCCGTAATCGAAGGCCGCTCACGACAGAGCGGCCTTTTTTGGTTGGTTGCATGATATTGATGCTCGCGACTCTGCAGGAGACGGCAGACCCGTTTGAAGGCGCGTTCCCGTCATAAACGTATCTTCTGCGGGCATGCCAAATTTCACCTCTGCACAGTTCGCAATTGACTTTTGCCGTTTGTTGATTGAAAGTTGCTGAAACAGCAGGTGAGAAATAATTCCGGAGGTTTTACATGCAAGGTGACGCTGCAGAATTCCAGGTAAAGGATAAGGAAATCAACATAAAGCGGACATCTCCGACCGAGCGCTTCCTGGCTGCATTGCCGGTTCAGGTGGCACAGGCTTTCATGTCCGAAGGGGAGATCCGCCCGATTGCCTTCACCGTTTCGGAGGAATCTCTACCCGTCAAGGATGATGCGCTCCTGCAAAGACAGTTCCCGAACATGAAAACTCACCTGCTTGTTGCGGGTTCAGAGGATGCCTCTAAGGAAATACGGAATCTGTCAGGGAAGCGGATCGGGGTGATCTTTTCCGGAGGACCTGCATCAGGCGGGAACAATGTCCTTTCCGGCATACTGAAAGCACTGGGACCGGACAATATGCTCATAGGATTCGAAAAGGGACCTGATGGCCTCATCAAGAGCGAGGGGTTGCTCATAAGCAGCAAGAAGATGAAGGACCTGATCAATACCGGCGGTTTCGACTACCTGGGCACCGGGCGGACCAAGATAGATTCTCCGGAAAAGTTTGCGGCGGTTCTGGGCACCGTTCAGAAATACGGTCTTGACGGAATAATCATTGTCGGTGGCGACGATTCGAATACCAACGCCATCGAACTGGCCGAATTCTTCTGCGAACAGTACAAGGCCGGTATCCTGGCCAAGCCTTGTGCAGTAGTCGGCGTACCCAAGACGATTGATGGGGACCTCCAGATTAGTGTGGGCGGCAAAACCCTTCTTCCCATTTCGTTCGGCTTCTATACTGCTGCAAGGGTTTACAGCAAGACCATCGGGAATCTCCTTACGGATGCGGCATCACAGGGGAAGAGCTGGTTTTTCTACAAGGTGATGGGTCGCTCCGCCAGTCATATCTCCCTGGAAATCGCCCTGCAGACACGCCCCCATATAACCCTGATTTCCGAGGAAATCGCCGAGAAGAAGCACTCTCTGAATGACGTTGTCTCCTACATGACCCGGGTTGTGGCCAATCGCGCCAAACAGGGCAAATATTATGGTGTCGGAGTGATTCCCGAAGGCATCATCGAGTTCATTCCCGAGATGAAAGTACTGATACATGAGCTCAACAAGCTGTCGGCGAGGCTCATGACGATCAAAAGAGATCTGACGGAAGCTGGCATTCTCGCTGGCAATGGATTTCTCGACGTGCAGAGAATGAAGGAGCTTGAAAGCAGGTACGGGGTTGACGACATCCTTGCACATCTGCAAATTCTCGGACTTGGCTACAGTATCAGCGAAACAAACTATGTCGCCAGGGAGATGGAGCTCTCCACCAGGGTGAAAAAGGACTTCATCGTCGGGGCACAGGAATTGTCTGACGCATCGAAAGAATTGTTCTTGTCGCTACCCGACGATATCGTGGAGGCCATGCTTCTGGACCGTGACGACCACGGCAATCTCAAGGTTTCCCAAATACCGTCCGAAAACCTCCTGGTAAGAATGATGAAGGAAAGAATCCGGGATATGCAGCATGACCCTGAAAGATATGAGAAATCGGGAGAGTTGCGCTTTTCCAATGAAACGGAGATGAAAAACTTCCTGAAATTCGTGTTCAACGTGCAGACCGGTTTTCTGGGTTATGAAGGGCGAAGTGGGGCGCCGACACGCTTTGATGCCGACTATTCCGTGAACCTGGGGCTCACTGCCGGCTCCCTGGCGCTTGGAGGCCGAACCGGCTACATGGCGTCAATGATCAACCTGAGCAATGGATCACAACCGATCGGGATACCCCTGGCGGCGCTCATACATGGCGAAGAGCGTAAGGGAGTTATCAAGCCGGTTATCGCCAAAGCCCTGGTGACACTTGATTCCCCGGCGTTCCAGGCATATGCCAGGAATCGCGACACCTGGGCGGAAGGCAACTCGTCGAGAAGCCCGGGCGCCATACAGTATCAGGGAGAGTTGTCAGCAATGATGCCGCTTGTGGTTGCGTTAAACATGGAATTGATCACCATGGAGGAGCTTGAAAATGGAAAATACCCTGTCTACCATATCGGGGAGCGGCAGGACATTTTCCCGTGATTTTTCTGGGCCTGTAAGGTGTTGAAGGGTGGGACTTCAAGATGGGTTTCAAGTGGTTGTTGGGATAATTAGCACGTTTCCCGGTCCGGGATCTATCGTTATTGCTCCATTGGGAGATACTGCATGAAGAAATCAGCGCTGGTATTTGCTTTTGCCTTTTTTCTTTTCATGCCCTGCATGCATGAAGCAGCGGCAGAGCCATTCAGGCATTCTGAAACAGGGATGGTTTTTCCCGATCAGCTCGCCGACATGGACAGGGGTGAGGTGACTGATTATGAAGCGGAGCAACCCGGGCTCGGTGTAAGTGTCGGCTATAATGCTCCCGGCATCACATTGACGATTTATTTGTACAAGATGGGGATGGAGTCTGTTCCCGACAACATCGAATCTGCCATTTTCATTTTACACTTCAAGCAGGTTGTGGATGATGTAGTACAGGCCGGGCAGCTCGGGTACTACGGCAACCTGAAGAAGTCCACGGAAACATCCGTTCCCTTGCCGGGCCGAAAGAACGTCCCCAGGGTGCTCGCCGCATCGTTCAGCTACACCCAGAATGGCGTGGATCGCTTGTCTAAGCTTTATCTTCTTCCTTTCCGGAATCATTTCCTCAAGGTTCGTTTCACGTACGACACAGTCGTTCACGCTAAGGCTGAGGATGTACTCGGGAAGTTCCTTGACAGCCTGGCATTGAACGTGGATAAATAGGAAGCCCCTCAAACAGATCGCTGCAACAAGGCCGGGGATATGTTTTCCCGATCTCAAAAAAGGCCGCTCAAACATTGAGCGGCCTTTTTTTGCGCAGTCCGCCGGCTATAAAGCACGGCTGCGTTGATACCCTGCAGTTTCTGGTGTCTTGAGCTGCCGCCACAGTAAGCCTGGTGGATTCGAAACATTTAATAAATATGTTTTCAAAAATATATATTGTGGTATATATTTTATTGGGTAATTTCACGCAGGAGGTGCGTGGATGGTTGGAATTGCTTCCTGAGAAGGAGCCGCATGCAACAAGCCGCTGCCGGAATTTTCCGATGATTGTCGATGCAGGCGCAAATTGCCCCCAAAAGGGCTTTCCGCCGGGATACCGAAATAGAAAGGGGATGCAAAATGAGATTTGGTCATAGGAAACATTATGTAAAACCTGTTTGCCTGGTTGCATTTTTCGCTGGACTGCTTTTTGTTTCTCTACCATCGTTGTCGGCTGTTGCCGCTGTAACTTATTCATACAGGGGGAATAATTTTACCGATTTCAACAACACATCCCTTGATCCCCAGCTGTTTTCCACGTCTGATTTCTTGTCTTTGACCCTTACATTTACTGATTATCTGGATACGGGAGGGGCTTATCAGGATATCGATACTGAATCTCTCGCTTTTTGGCAGATGACGGCGGGAAGTGTCACATTTGGCAGCAACTACGGCGATGTCTTGGGTTTGGTGCTGGCTGTGGCGCGCCCGTCAGGCCCTTCAAGCTGGGTAATCAGTGGATCGCGGCTTTCCGATACCGGATCGAATTTCATAACTTCCGGTGGCGGTCTCGCTTCCATGGACCCGGTCGACCAGGTCAACGTCGTATACCCGTATGCAGCCCTTGATGGCAGTCCGGTTTTTGCCGTAAACACTGCGGCTGTCTTCTTCTCCTCCGGTGATTGGTCGGTTTCGTACGAACCTGTTCCCATTCCTGCTGCCATGGCTCTCCTGGGTTCCGGGTTGGCCTTTCTCGGGCTGATACGCAGGAGAACGGGAAGTTAGTGTCCCGTGCGGCTGATTCATTCCTTCAAGTAGTGGTCCCTTTGGCCCCCGGCTGTGTTGCGGTCCCTCGGCTTAGCCCGTGCCAGGCTTGCGTCACCGCGCCGTGCCGGGAACCAAAATTCCTCGCAATTTGCGTGGTGAACTAACCGCACGGGACACAAGCGTCCATCCGGAGGGCCTCTCCGGCCTTTCTTAGCCATTGCCAGAAGTTTCCGAGATGAAACTGTATATTGGGAATCCATATTTTTTTGCGATGAGAACCTGCGATCTCCTTTGACAACATTTAATGCCCGGTATATAGTGCGGGCTAATTGCAAATAATTATTATGAATATTTTATCTGTTGTCTGCCTGCGTCGGAGCTAGTACCGTAAAGACAGGTTTTCATTAAATGAATAAGCAGATTCTACGTGACAAGGAACGGCAGCTGCGAGCAGTCATGAAAATGTCCAAGGCAGGCATTTTCGCGACCGAGTCCAAAAAATGGACCATTTCCTTTGCCAATAAGCGAATGGCTGAGCTGTTGGGTTGTACGGTACCAGAGCTAAGCGGCAAGGCTTTTATGGATTATTTGCATCCGGCAGAGATTGAACCTGTCAAGAATGATTTGCAAAAGCTGTTCAGGGGGGATATCGATGAATTTACTTACGAATTGCGCTTGATTCGGAATGACGGATCAGATTTCTGGGGGAATTTCGCAGCGGTAAGGCTTGTAAGGGACGACGATAGCCTGCAGGGGATGATTGCCACGATTTATGACGTTACCGAGCAGCGCGAGACCGAGAGGAAGATCGACATAATCGAGAGCAGCTTTTGGGAGATTTTCAATTCCACCCATGATGCGCTTTTCGTTCATGACGCTTATACCGGCGCCATAGTGGAAGCCAATAAAACCGTGGAAAAGATGTTCGGCTACACTCGCGAGGAAATATTCTTCATGAACGTCAATGATTTCAGCGCCGGCAAACCTCCCTACTCACTGAACGAGGCGATCCGGTATATCAGGCAGGCTGTTGAAGAAGGATCGCAGAACTACGAGTGGCTCTGCAGGAAAAAAGAAGGCGGGCTTTTCTGGGCCGAGGTCTCTCTGACCGCTTCCCATATCGGTGGTGAAGGACGTGTTCTCGCGGTTGTCCGTGATATAGCCGACCGCAAGGAAATCGAAAAAAGGCTGCAGTTCCTGAGCTCCCATGACTCCTTGACCGGACTTTACAACCGGGCGCACTTTGAGGCTGAGTTCGAGCGGGCGGCAAAAGGGAAAATCTATCCGGTCAGCGTTATCATGGCTGACCTGGACGGCCTCAAGATGGTTAATGATTCACAGGGACACGCTGCGGGCGATCACATGATCAGGACTGCAGCCGGTTTGCTGAGGGACGCTTGCCGGCCCGATGACCTGGTGGCGCGCATCGGCGGCGATGAATTCGCGGTTCTTCTGCTTCGGGCCGATGAGAGCATGACTTCCCGGGCAGTGAAACGTATTCGTGAGGCAGCAATGAAGAATCGAGAGGGCAATGATGCGATCCGGGTCTGCTTTTCTCTGGGGAGTGCGACGGCCGCCGCCAGGGAAGAAATAGAAAACCTTTTGCATCTGGCCGATATGCGCATGTATGAGGACAAGGCAACAAATAAGCTCCTGTGCAACGAAGGGAGCCGGTAATGAATGACTTCTTGCCGCCTGGAAGCCTGACCGGGACATCGCCGATTGAGTTAATTCATTATGATTTGCAACTGTTAATGTGATAGCATGGGGCCATGTGGGCCCATCCCCTTTCAATACCCCTCTTTTCAGCCATCGCCGGTCTCGTGGCCGCGTATCTGTGGGATATATTCCCTTCACCGATCCTTTTGATCCCCCTTTTGCTCCTGCTTCTTGTCTGCGTGTTCTCGGGAAGCCGATGCCTTTTCCTTGTCGTGGCATCCCTTTGCTTTTCCATATGGGGCGGTGCATCTCTCAAGCCATACCTGGACCCCGAATTTCCCGCCGACTCTGTCGTGAACCTGACTGATGGCGAATACCGAACCATCGACGGCATCATTGATGAACGGCCCCAGTGGAAGGATGTGGGCGGGAAGGTGTGTCTTCGCACGGTCAGGCTCATCTCCCAAGGGAATTCGGTCAGAATCTCCGGCAGGATGCTGCTGAATGTCGGCGAGGGGAGCGGGGAGCTGCTGACCGGCGACCTCGTGCGTTTCAGAACTCGCCTTGGAAGACCGCGCAATTTCGGCGTTCCCGGCGAGTTCGACTATGAGCGGTACCTGGCATGCCATAGGATCTATGTAACGGGGTTCGTGAGATCTTCGGCCGATATCTTCCTGCTGAGACGCGGCGTGGCCTGTCCCCTGGGGCTTTCCATGGACCGGCTTGCCCTCGACCTGGGCAAACACATCGGGCAGAGCCTGCCGGGCGGAGAAGGGGCTGTGATGCGGGCCATTCTGCTGGGCGACATGGGGGGCGTCCCCACGGAGCTGCGCGATTTGTACACCAGGACGGGAGTAAATCATATCCTGTCCATATCTGGATTTCATGTCGGGGTGATCGCGTTCTTCGTGTTCCACCTGGCACTTTTTTGCGCCCGATGCTCCAGGTTTCTACTGCTGCGAGCCAACCTCAGGCGGGCAATCCTTGTCGGCACGGTACCTGTCCTGCTTTTCTACCTTTTCCTTTCAGGGGCTGCGCCGGCCACGGTTCGATCGGTCATGATGATCACGGTTTACATTGCTGCTCTCCTGGTCGGGAGGGAAGCTGATCCGGTCCATTCTCTCATGCTGGCGGCGTTCCTCATTCTTGGTTGTTCACCCCCGACACTGTTCGACATTTCATTTCAGCTGTCATTCCTGGCTCTCTGGGGCATCCTTGTGTTGACTCCGCTCTTGATGGCGCCGTTCAGGCGCGCAGCGGGCATTTCCCGAAAGCTGCTCCTTTTCCTGGCGGCATCGCTGTCTGCAACCGCGTCTACCATGATTCCCGTATCCTTTCATTTCCACCGTACGACACTTACCGGCCTTATTGCCAATTTCATAATAGTTCCACTCCTGGGTTACGGCGCCGTTGTGCTGGGTTTCTCAGCCATGGTGTGCGAATTCTTCTGTGGCTCCCTGGCCCGGTTGCTGCTCCTGGCGGCCGGTTGCCTGGTCAAGGCTTCCCACGGTATCATGGGGGTCCTGGCAAGGCTGCCGACTCTGCCTGCCTGGAAAACGGGAGGTACGGATTACTTCCTTTCGTTTCTGGCGCTCATGGTGATCACATTTACCGGCCGCGGCAAAAGAATTTTGTTAGGCTCTTGTGTCCTGGTGCTGTTTGCCGTGCTCAGATTTGTTCCGACCGAACCGGGGGCGGGAAAACTGAGAATCGACTTCTTCAGTGTCGGCCATGGCGAATCCACCCTCATCAGCTTTCCCGATGGCAGGAAGATGCTTGTCGATGGCGGAGGCAGTACGAGAAAGGGTGGTTTTGATCCGGGTGAAAGGCTGCTGGCGCCGGCCCTCTGGAAAAGGGGGATCGTTAAGCTGGATTACCTGGTGCTGACGCATCCCCATCCCGACCATCTGAACGGCATGCTTTTCCTGGCGCGCAATTTTTCCATAGGTGAATTCTGGGAAACCGGCGCAAATGCGGATATTGAAGAGTACGGGATGCTCAAGGACATCCTGAAGGCCAAGGGTGTGCCGGTCCGCAGAATCGGCGGCAGAATGGTCCTGCATATCGGCGCGGTCCGCCTCGAGACCCTGGCGCCTGCTCCTACCGAAATGATTTCAGAATATCAAGGGTCTCCTGACCTGAACGACACCTCTATGGTGTTTCGACTTCTCATGGATGATTTCACCGTTCTATTTACCGGGGATATCGGCTTGCGGACTGAAAAAAGGCTTTCCGGCATGGGATCGACGCTCAGGTGCACCGTATTGAAGGCGCCGCACCACGGCAGCAGGCTCTCGTCTTCAGCTGCATTTCTGGATGCCGCGTCTCCCGAAGCCGTTTTGATCGGCGTCGGCTACCGCAACAGGTTCGGCCTCCCCGCGGAGGACACGCTTGAACGCTTCCGCCGCCATGGGGCGACAATCTTCAGGACCGATCTTGACGGAACCGTCAGCATCATTTGCGGCAACGGCAAATGGGAGGTGACCACCTGGCGTCAAACCGGGCATTTCCATTGACATATTCCCCAATTCTTTGTAAGTTTTAGGACCGCGGAAAGTTCAGCTGCATATTGTCAAATCCAGGGTGATAAGAAGTTCGAGGTGGCAGAATATGGAGAAAATACTCGTCGTGGAGGACGACAGATTCTTCAGGGAAATGTATTACCACCTTCTCAATGGGGAAGGCTACGAGGTGCACACGGCAGCTTCCGCCGATGAAGCCATGGAACGCCTCATAACGACCGGATATCACCTTATCGTGACCGACCTTGTCATGCCGGGCCAGAGCGGTCTGGATCTGCTGTTCCGGGTCAAGCGCCATGATCCCGACATCGATGTGATCGTCGTGACCGGGGATACCAACGTGGAGTCTGCCATACATGCCCTCAAGAACGGCGCCAGGGACTACCTGCTCAAGCCCGTCAACCATGATGAGCTGCGCCACACGGTTTCTCTCTGCATGGAGCAACGGCGGCTGCTGAACGAAAATATCGAGCTCAAGTCGCTTCTCCACCTGTTCCAGGTCGGGCAGACAATAGCCAACTGCCTGGAGATAGAGCGGCTCGGCACCCTCGTGGTGGACACTTTCGCCAAGGAAATCGGAACCGGGAGAGCGCTGGGCATTTTCCCCGACGGTGAAGGCAAGGCTCCCCATCTTGAGCTTCGCGGAATAGGGAACGCCGAGGGGAGGCTGATCGGCGACCTGTTGCTGGAGAATTACGGGAGAAGCACCGGCGAGTCGTGGATGAAGATAAGCCTGGCCGCCTTTTTGTCAAGCCATGGCGAATCCGGCGATATCCTGCCAGCCGACCTGGATGAAGCGCTGATTCTCTGGATCCGCTCCCGAACCACTTTCCAGGGGGTAGTGGCGCTTTTCAACCCGAGCAAGGGAAAGCTCCCGGCTGATATCAAGTCCCGAAACATCAGTTTTCTCCTCGACCAGTCCTTTCTTGCGTTCGAGAATGCAGCCCGCTTTGCCTCGGCGCGGAACATGCTCTATATCGACGAACTGACCGGCCTTTTCAACTACCGTTACCTGGATATAGCCCTGGACCGGGAACTGAAGAGGGCTGACCGGTATGATTCGCATGTCGGCCTGCTGTTCATCGATCTGGATCATTTCAAGGATGTAAACGACACCCATGGCCACCTTGTGGGGAGCAGGGTGCTGGGCGAGGTGGGCTCGCTGCTGAGAAAATCCGTCCGCGATGTGGACCTGGTCATCAGGTATGGCGGTGATGAATATACTATAATTCTGGTTGAGACTGACCCTGAAAGCACCGCTCTGGTGGCGGAGCGTATCCGGGCCACCGTCGAGGCGCACCATTTCATGGAAATGGACGGCCTGGACATCAGTCTTACGGTCTGTATCGGCTATGCATGCTTTCCTGAAGACACAAGTTCGAAGATGGAACTTCTGGAAGTTGCGGACAAGGCCATGTACCGTGGCAAGTTCAGCGGCCGGAACAGGGTTTTCCGGGCATTGCGCGACAAGTAAAAAGGTATCCGGAGTATCGGGAAGGGGTTCAAAGAGTGGCAATCAACGGCATCAAGGGTTTCAATGACATACTGCCTGGAGAGGTGGGAAAATGGCGGCACGTGGAGGACACTGCGCGGCGGGTATTCGGTATTTACGGTTTCTCAGAGATTCGGGTGCCGGTTCTGGAAAAAACCGAGCTGTTTGCCCGCTCCATCGGCGATGCCACCGACATAGTGGAAAAGGAGATGTATTCGTTCACTGACAAGGGCGGAAACGGGGTTACGCTCCGTCCTGAAGGAACTGCAGGGGTGATCCGGTCCTTCATAGAGCATAAGCTCCACGTGGCGGACTCGGTTGCCAAGCTCTACTACATGGGGCCGATGTTCCGTTACGAGAGGCCGCAGAAGGGGCGCTACCGCCAGTTCCACCAGATCGGTGTCGAGGTGGCGGGCGTAACGGACCCGAAAATTGACGCCCAGGTTCTCACCATGCTGTGCCAGTTTTTCGCCGAGTTGGGGCTCACTGAGCCCCGTCTGCAGATAAATTCGCTCGGCTGCCACGAGTGCAGGCCTGCATACCGGGAAAAACTGAAGGATTTCCTCCAGGCGCGGCTGGAGGATCTGTGCGACGACTGCCGGCGCCGCTATCTTACAAACCCGCTCCGCGCTCTCGACTGCAAGGCAGCTGGATGCCGCGAAGCTACAGCAGCTGCTCCTTCGGTACTGGATCACCTGTGTCCGGGATGTGAAGATCATTTTTCACGTACCCGCGCCTATCTGGAAGCCGCCGGAACAGAATACGAGATCAACCCGCGCATGGTGCGCGGACTTGACTATTACACCCGCACGACCTTCGAACTGGTAACCGGCATGCTCGGCTCTCAAAGCGCCGTTGCGGCGGGCGGACGCTATGACCGGCTGATAGAGGAGCTTGGCGGTCCCCCCTTGCCGGGCATAGGGTTTGCCATGGGTGTGGAGCGCGTTGTCCTCCTGCTTGGCGATGCCGATTTCGGCGTCAGGCCTGACCTTTTCATCGCCTTCCACGGGGAGGCGGCCGGGAACGAGGCTTTCAGGCTGATGTGCAGGTTGCAGCGGCTTGGGGCTTCCGTGGAGATGGATTATGAAGGAAAAAGCCTGAAAAGCCAGATGCGGCGTGCCGACAAGCTGGGCGCGCGCCATACGCTGATCCTCGGAGAGGAGGAAATGGCGAAGGGAGTGGCTGCCATAAAAGTTATGGATAGCGGAGCGCAGCAGGAAGTGGAGCTGGATGCCGACAGGATAATGACGGTTCTCGCAAGTGGAACCGCTGCCGGGGAAGCGGGGGAGGAAAAGCGATGAAGCCGGAAATCCGATTCACCTATGTCGTCGGCGAGGATTATCGCCCCGTTTTCGTGAACGGCGCGCACGGGGGAATTTCACCCCGTGGCGAGATGGTCATCAATTTCTACCATGAACGTCCCCCCTTGCCGGAGACCATCACCCATGAACTGTCGCCTGACGGGACCATCGGCAGAGAGGTGGAACCCGAAGCAGCTTCGACGGCCAACACCATGGTCCGCTCCGTCGATGTGGGGATAATCATGACCTACGACAACGTCCGCAACTTCCATCTCTGGCTCGGGGAACGGCTGAAAGAGATGGAAGCGATGGAAAAAGCCCGGGCTGCCTTTGTTGCCGATATGCACAAGGGTGGCGGGGGAACGACACATTGAGCTGAACCGGCGTGCTGCCGACGGATCACGGCTCAGGAAATAGTGGATATTGATGGAACAGATCCAACAATAACTGTGGGAGGTGTGTGATGGGTAGATGCGGAGTCTTGCGGAGTTTTCCGTTCCTTGTCTGTCTGGCGATCAGCTTGTCCCTGTCGGCAGGAGCGGCTATCGCGGAACAGGATCCCGTTGTAGACAATTCCAGGACCACGAAGAAACTGAAAAGCCTCAGGAAGAAAGGGGCGAAGAAAGTGGTCACCATCTACGAGTTCAGAAGCGGTGTCCCCGAGGTCGGCGCCAGGGCGGCAACTGACATGTTCACGACGGCTCTCATCAAAACGGGCTATTTCGCTGTTGCCGAGCGCCATCGCCTCAACGAGGGAGTCATGAGGGAAAAACAGCTGAATACCTCGGGCATGACGACCGGAGGAGGCGGGTCGGTCAAGCTTGCTGCCGCAAGTTACATATTCGAAGGCACGATATCCGAGTACAGCCAGGATGATGAAGCTACAGAAGGGGGAATAACTGTCGGCGGCATGGATGTGGGGGGAAGGGGCGCTGAATCCAGCATCGGCGTCGACATCCGTATCATCGACGCGGAAAACGGGCTGGTACTGGATTCGGTGAACGTCCGCAAACCGCTTGAAGATTCCAAGAAGTCGGTGAGCGGCCTGGGAAAACTTGCCCAGTCCATAGCCGCCCTGCGCGGCAAGAACATTCCGCTTGATCCCGACGCAAGTATATCGCATTCGAAAAAGGAGAGCGTCGACAGGGCGCTTAGGGCATGCATAGAAGCTGCCGTATATGAAATTACAAAACGTTACGGAGAGGAATAGTGGTCAGAAACGGCAGGTCCAGTGCAGGTATCATGCTCCTGATGATACTTTCGCTCGCCATGGGTGGCAGTCCTGTCCGGGCCGATTTCCCGGATTTCTACGATATGCCTCCAGCCGTCACTTTGTATCCTGACGAGTTTCCCCTTAACGTCGGGTTCAATTTCGCCGGGGGAGGAGCGGCCGAGCGCTTTACCGGGAACCGGGATGCCTGGTATTCCATTTACCGGTTCGGAATGCAGCGGGGCGTCTCCTATAACCTGGTCTTAAGCCATGACGGGGATGGGGACAGGCTTAGGGTGTACGCTCTGGACAACCATCCATTCGGACAGGTGGGGATGAAATATGAGCTGAAGCTCTCAGACAAAGGAAGGATGGCATTTCGCCATGGGGAGAGGCGCACGTTTGTCGCGGGTATGGCCCTGCCTGACGATGTCCCTGCGGCCGAGATTTTCCTGCTTTTGGAATGGATACCCAGATTCGACAGGAACAGACCTTTGCCGGTTTCGTTGCAGATTCTGACGGCTTATCCATGCCAACGACCGGGGAACAGGCAGCTTTACTCGTTCGAAAGAGGGATGGCTCCGGAGTTTGCGGATTTGGCAATCCGGCCGGTGATCCTACCGCTCAAGAGGCCTGAGTTTCCCAGATTGAAAGAGTGGAGGCAACAATGAATGCGAGATTTGCTCCGCTGATGGTTGTAGTCTTCCTGGCGCTCTTGTACTCTCCTGTTCTTCCGGCCCGGAATTCGCATGCTGCGGACCTGGGCGGAGGCCTGCAGCAGGGCGGGCAGCTTCCGGACCAGTCGCAGCAGATTCAGCAGCAACCTCCCCAGCAGCAACCCGACCAGCAGACACAGGTCGGCCAGCCTCCGGTGCAGCAGGAACTGCCGCAGCAGCAACTCTATCCGGACCAGTCCGTGCCCGGAAGCCAGCCCATGCTCCAGCCGGCTCAGATAATGACCGGCCAGTCATCCTGCACTGTCAAGATAAGCAGTGACAAAACCGTCATCAGCCTCATGGAAGCAGGATCCCAGCAGGCGCGCGACCATATTTCCATCAATCCCGACCGGGTCCAGAAGGTCCTTAGCTCACCCGACGGCAACTGGTCCCTGGTCATTTTCAAGGTCCGGGGTGAAGCCTCCTACGGAGCAATCCCGGTGGACCTGGCTAAATGCGAGGTCCAGGAATCAGTGGACATACCAGCATTGACGGATACTGCCCAGTTTGAAGGGGATGCAGTAACCCTGGTATACCCTGGCGGGATGCAGAAGAAACTTTCCCTGCGCGGCAAATGAAACAAGAAGCGCCATTCGCGATGAATTTGCGAATGGCGCTTCTTGTTTCTTCTTCAGGATGAATCCCTGGTCCGTTTACGGAATGGGCCAGTATTTGAACAGGAAAAGCCCCTTTATGTTCTTCCTGGGCAGGCAGCCCCAGAAACGGCTGTCGTAAGAGCGGTCCCTGTTGTCTCCCATGACGAAATAGGAGTCCGCCGGGACCGTCACTGGCTTGAAGGTATCTCGCGGGTTCTGCTCCTTTGGAACCAGGTCCGTCTCCTTGTGGGTTTCCGACGGGTGGGCAAACAACCGGCCGTTGACGTACACTTTCTTGTCAATACCTTGCACGACTTCGCCGGGCAGGCCGACGATACGGCTGACGAGCTCTTTCCGCGGGTCCTCAGGGTACTGGAACAATATGACATCACCTCGTTGAGGCGCACGGAACTCCAGCATGATTATGTCCGTGAATGGCAGACGGGCGCCGAAGATCATCGTGTTCACCAGGAACCGGTCGCCCGGGGCGATGGTGTTTTCCATGGAGAAAGATGGCGTGACATAGGGCTTCAGGACACAAGCACGCACTGCAAGGCCAAGAATTATGGCTCCAAAGGCGGCTGTGACATACAATCTGGTTGTTTTTTTCATCGTTGTGATCCGCTTAAAATCCTTGCCTTTTTCAATGTATCAATTTCCCGATCCTGCTCCAGCGAACGTTCGTGCGATCGCTGTCCCATGACCAGTACAGGATGAATGCGAGTCCTTTCATATTGTCCTTCGGCACGAATCCCCAGAAACGGCTGTCCTGGGAACGGTCCCGGTTGTCACCGAGCACGAAGTAACTGTCCTTGGGAACGACGACTTCCTTGAAGTTGAATATTTCCGGCGGCGCGGAGTCGAAAGCCAGTCCCTTGTGGATTTCCTGGGGAATGGTATATGGTTTGTCGTTCACATAGACTACCTGGTTTACCATTTTCACCCTGTCGCCGGGAAGGCCGATGATGCGTTTTATGTAGTCTTTCCGCTGCCAGAAATGCAGATCGGGATTCCTGGTGTCTTCCGGGTATTCGAATACTATGATGTCGCCTCTTTGCGGTTGCCGTAAGGGAAGCACCCACTTGTCCGTGAAAGGTATCTTGGTCCCGTAGATGAACTTGTTGACCAGGAGGTGATCGCCGATGAGAAGAGTGTCCTCCATCGAGCCGGAAGGGATCTTGAATGCCTGCACCAGAAACGCCCTTATTATCAGGGCGAGTATGACCGCTATGATTATAGATTCGGCATACTCCCTGAAGAGGTTCTTCTTCTTCGGGTGAGCTTCTGCTCCGGTTTCGGTCTTATGGGGATCGTTTTCTCTGTCAATGTTTTTTTTCATGTCTGTTGAACCCCTCGGCTGATGTAATGGAAAGCTTTGACGTACCGCTGTGAAAGTTCGCGCGGCAGAAATCCGCCCGCTACTTGTCTTCCACCTTGAGGATAGCCAGGAAAGCCTCCTGGGGAAGCTCCACGTTCCCCACGTTCTTCATGCGTTTCTTGCCTTCCTTCTGTTTTTCCAGGAGTTTCCTTTTCCTGGTGATGTCGCCGCCATAGCATTTTGCCAGAACGTCCTTGCGCAGCGCCTTGACCGTTTCGCGGGCTATGACCTTGCTGCCGATGGCCGCCTGGATTATGACTTCGAACATCTGGCGCGGGATGAGCTCCTTCATTTTGGAAACCAGGTCCCGCCCCCGGTAATAGGCCTTGTCTTTGTGGATGATCAGCGACAGGGCGTCCACGACTTCGCCGTTGATCATGATATTGAGGCGCACGAGCTCGCTCCGGCGGTAATCGAGATATTCATAATCGAGTGAGGCGTAACCCCTGGTGATGGACTTGAGGCGATCATAGAAATCGAGCACGATCTCGTTCAGGGGCATCTCGTAGACGATCATTACACGGGTTTGGGTAAGGTACTTGATCTCGCGCTGGTAACCACGCTTCTCCTCGCAGAGCGCCAGGATGCCGCCGACGAATTCGTTGGGGACATGAATGGAGGCAAGTATGAAAGGCTCTTCGATGAAGTCGATGACTTGCAACGCAGGGAGCTGATTGGCGCTTTCAATGGTAACCACTTCCCCGTCGGTCTTGTGGACGCGGTAGACAACAGTCGGCGCAGTGGTGATCAGGTCGAGACTGAACTCCCTTTCCAGCCGCTCCTGTATTATTTCCATGTGCAAAAGCCCGAGAAAGCCGCAGCGGAAACCGAAACCGAGCGCGACGGAATTCTCCGGCTCATAGGTGAAGGACGCGTCATTGAGCCTCAGTTTGGACAGCGCATCCCTCAGTTGTTCGTATTGCGCCGTGTCAATGGGATAGAGCCCGGAAAAGACCATCGGCTTCACTTCCTTGAAGCCTGACAGGGGCGCATCACAGGGACAGTTGTGCAAGGTGACCGTGTCACCGACCTTTGCGTCTTTGACTTCCTTTATGCCAGCGATAATGAAGCCGACTTCACCGGCGCGAAGTGTGGGGACCTCGACCATTCCGGGCGCGAAGACGCCGATTTTCAGGGCTTCGTAGCTCCTGCCGCCGGACATCAGCAGGATCTTGTCGCCTTTCCTTATGGTTCCGTCGAAAATCCTCACCAGGATGATGACACCCTGGTACTGGTCATACCAGGAGTCGAAAAGAAGGGCCTTGAGAGGGGCGGACGGGTCGCCATCCGGCGGGGGGATCTTGTGGACTATCTCCTCGAGAATCTCCCGGGTGCCGATCCCTTCCTTGGCGCTGGCCAAAACCGCGTCGTGAGCGTCAAGGCCGATGATCTCCTCGATCTCGTGCTTGATCCTTTCCGGTTCGGCCGCAGGGAGATCAATCTTGTTAAGGACGGGAAAAACCTCCAGGTTGTTTTCTATTGCAAGGTAGACATTGGCAAGTGTCTGTGCTTCGACACCCTGGGATGCGTCCACGACCAGCAGTCCCCCTTCGCAGGCGGCCAGTGAGCGGGAAACCTCGTAGCTGAAGTCGACATGCCCCGGGGTATCGATCAGGTTGAGCGTATACTCTTTGCCATCGTCAGCCTTGTAAGTTAGGCGGACAGTCTGGGCCTTTATGGTTATGCCGCGTTCCCTTTCCAGGTCCATCTTGTCCAGGAACTGGTCCTGTTTCTCACGGTCCGAAAGGGCGCCGGTGTATTCAAGTAGCCTGTCCGCAAGGGTTGACTTGCCGTGATCTATATGGGCGATTATGGAAAAATTACGTATGGAGCTTATTTTCATGCCGTATGTGCCTTGATGAGATCAAATATGTAAGATTATATAATCATGGTTATATTGTAAAGCAAAAACAAAACAGCAGGCAAAACACCACGTTGTCAAAGCGTCCCTTTTTCTTCGGGGGCTGGTTGGTATGAATTGGGCTCGATTCTGAGATGCCTGTCCCGGGAGACGACGGACGAGGAATCAAACTCCGCGTGCCAATTTTGGTGAATGATCTGCTTCAATCGGGGGGGCCGGTCAGAATGCCTTCACCTTGCCGAGAGCGCCGATGCCGGAAAGGGTGAAATTGACCAGGAAGCTTTTGTTGTCAATGCGGTCATGGTAGGAAAGATTGACTCCCCAGCACTGTTGCTTGTATTCCAGGGCATAAACGGATTCGAGGAATCTGTTGTTATCCAGGGAATAACGTGCGACATAGTGAAAAATGAAAGGTTTCACGTAACTGATGTTGAGCGCTGCCTGCAGGTAATTGACCGAGTCGCGCGAGAAATGATAGGAGAATCCGGCCGAATTGCCCGTCTTGTCGGTGGCGTCCAAGCCGACGTTCGCCGTGGTGAAGCGCAGCTGATACGGGTTGAAGCGGCTGTCAAGGTTGAAAAAGAGCCATTGCATAAGGTTGATGCGCGCTTCTGCCCGGATATCGGTAAAGGGCCTCTGCTCATCCACTACGGCCAGGACATCCCTACGCGTATCGCTGAATTCGTATCCCTGGGAAATCCTGAAATAGGCAAGATCCACATACCGCGGAATGTTGTCCTCGGTGAGGTACTTCCCCGTCAGGTAGTTGGTGAAAGAGTAGCTGATCATGTTCTGGGCGACCAAACGGTCGTCGTAATCAAAGAATGGAAGTTCGTCCTGGTTTTTGAGCGGCATGTAGCTGTAGCCGACCTGGGGAATAAAGGTATGCTTGAGTTTTTTCAGCCTTCCCCAGTTCACTTCGTAAACCCTGGTCAAAGTCGATGAAAGCGATGCGCCCACTACCGGCAGCCCCATTTCGCTGAGATCGTTGCTTGAATTGCCGCCGTATGTGTTGTAGATCCTCTCGCGATAGCCGACCCACGCTGATCCTTCCAGGATTCCTCCCGGTGAAGTGTAGTACGTCAGCGTTGGCTGGATGTCGAGCCGTTGCCCTTTTACGCCGTTCTCCCGGTGAAAATTCGTGAAATTGGAGTCGAGGGAAACGAAGAACGGGGTGCCGGCCACCTGCTGTTTGAAGCTGGTGAAAGTTATTGTCGGAAGTTTCTGCAGTGTTGCCCCGTTGCTGGCGGCATACAGGTCTTCGTAAAACTTCAGCTCGGTGGTCAGGGAATTGCGTTCCCAATGCTTGGTAAGGAACGCGGTGCTTTCCAGATACTGCTTGTTGTATTCTCCTGTTTCTTCGCCGAAATCCCGGTAAAAATCCCGGTCAATGGTCATGTCGAGGTCGGCGCGGAAGAAGAGAGTGGGAGAGAATATTTGCTGGTGCGTGGCTTTGAGGCTTCCGCGCATCATGTCTCTTTCGGTGTCGTAAATAAGGTACGGCTTCAGTTCTCCCTTGCTTCCGGAAGGCAGGATGTACCTGTAGTCCGCACCCAGGCCGGCCCCTCTCTTGGTCTGGATGTCGAGGAAGAACGTGGCGTCCTGGCTCGGGGAAATGACCAGGTAGTAGGGGATTTCCAGGTAGAAGCCCTTGAGGGAGGATACACCGATCCGGGGAATGAGAAAGCCGGATTGCCGGTCAGTCGCCACGGGATAGACAATATACGGCAGATACAATACCGGTATGTCTTTGATATAGAATATGGCATTTTTGCCGACTGCATACTCTTCCCTGGTCACGTCCAGTTCCGATGCGCTGAATTTCCAGCTCGGGACCTTGCTGTCGCAGGTCGTGAAATAACCTTTCCTTATACGGTAGTCGTTCTCGCCCGTCTTCTGCATTTCAGCGCCCAAGAGGTGAAAATTGCCGCGCTTGACGAAAAGATTGCCGTTGCTTATTTCGCCCAGTTGTGAATCCAGGTTTAATGAAACCGACTCGGCACGGAGTGTGTCGTCGCCCTTTTCAATCAATACATTGCCGGTTGCAGTGGCCTGACTGTCGCTATTCCTGAGGGTAGCGCCATCGGAAGTGAGAACGGCGCCGTTCCACTCGATGCGCACATTGCCGCTCGCCCTGTAGGTTTCGTCCTTCTTGTCGTACCCGATGCTGTCAGCGGTGATCCTGATGCCATCCTGCGTTTCGGCAGTTGCTGACAACGGAAAGATGAGCAGGAAGAGCCCCGCCAGGATCAGAGAGGAATGAGGTCTCATTTTTGTGTGTGTTATCCTCGGAATGGCTCGAACCTCCGGAAAGTCAGCCGGGCGCGCGCCTCGCCGACAACGAATAGGGAACCGCATACGACTACCAGATCATCGGCATGGGCGACTGCAACTGCAATGTCAAGCCCTTCATTTACACTTCCGGCGTCTTCCGCTTCAAAGCCCAGGTGACGGCAGCGTTCAGCGAGAAAGACTGCCGGCAGACCCCTGGGAATGGCCGGAGTTACGGTGATCACGCGGTCAGCCATGGGCAGGAGGTGTTCCAGTATCCCATCCGCATCCTTGTCCGCGGCCATGCCGATGAGCATGACCAGGTTCCGGCGCGGGATATCCCGCAGAGACTCGGCCAATGCCGACGCACCTGCCGGATTGTGCGCTCCGTCCAGGAGGATCCGCGGTGTTCCAGGGAACAACTCCATCCTGCCGGGCCACCGCGCCTCTTCGATACCCTTGCGCGCCGCTGACCTGGTCACGGCGAATCGGCCCCTGGCGAGCAATTCCGCCGCGGCCAAGGCAGATGCTGCGTTTGCCGACTGGTAACAGCCCGGTATCCCCGGTTTTATTCCGTCCAACTTCCATTCCAGGCCGATGTAGGATAGAAAGCCCTCTTTACAATCGGAACGGAAATCAGGTCCGTTAACATAGAGGGCGCTGCCGAGGTTTGCGCACTGTTGCCTGATGACTGCCAGGGCTTCCGGTGGTTGGGGAGCTGAAACGACAGGATTCCCCTGCTTGATCACTCCGGCCTTCTGCAAAGCGATGGCGGCGATATCTTCTCCCAGATACTGGCAGTGGTCAAGCGCTATCGGGGTGATCAGGGACAGTATGCCGGTTGCTGCGTTGGTCGCATCAAATCTGCCGCCCATGCCCACTTCCATGACTGCCGGGCCAACGCCGCTCTCCGCAAAAGCCAGATATGCCATGGCAGTGACGATCTCGAAGAAGGTCGATCCCTCGGGTGACACCGAGAGGACTTTTTCGGCCAGTCGGAGCACTTCCTCTTCTGCAATCTCCCTGCCGTTCAAGCGTATGCGTTCCGGGAAAGCAATCAGGTGCGGCGAAGTGAAAAGGCCGACCCTGAAACCTGCTGCATCGAGTATGGAGGACAGGAACGCAGATGTCGATCCCTTGCCGTTGGTGCCGGCCACATGTATGACGCTCAGGCCGTCCTGCGGGTCGGACAGCGCCTTGAGGATCACCCGTATCCGATCAAGCCCAGGCCTGATCCCGAACCGGCCCAGGCCGTATATGCGGGTCAGGATTTCCCGGTAACTCATGAGTGCCGGCAGCCCTTGGCCGGAAGCAGTGGCAGTCCAGCGCCTGTCAGGATTCAACGGGCTTCTGCTCCGGCGCCGGTCCCTTGTTCAAGAGCATCCGTACAATTTGGGAGAGTTTGTCCCGCATGTCTTTCCTGGTCACAATGAGATCAAGCATTCCATGTTCGAGGAGATATTCCGCGCGCTGGAAACCTTCCGGAAGCTTTTGCCGTATCGTCTGTTCGATTACCCTCGGACCTGCGAAACCGATCAGAGCCTTCGGTTCGGACATGATTATGTCGCCCAGCATTGCAAAGCTCGCGGTCACCCCTCCCGTGGTGGGGTCCGTAAGGATCGAGATGTAGGGAAGGCGGGCTTCACGCAGCCTGGCAAGGGCGGCAGATGTCTTTGCCATCTGCATGAGGGATATTATGCTCTCCTGCATCCGCGCCCCACCGGAGGCTGATACGATAATGGCCGGTGTCCGGGATTCCACGGCGCGCTCGATAAGCCTGGTTATCTTTTCTCCGACTACGCTCCCCATGCTGCCGCCCATGAAAGTGAAGTCGAACACTCCTATCTGGACCATGATCCCGTCCAGCATCCCTTCGCCGCATATCACGGCTTCCTTGCCGTTGCCTTTCGACATCGCCGCCTGGATTCGGTCGCCGTAGCTCTTGGAATCGCGGAAATCCAGGAAATCGATGGACTCCATGTCCCGGTCCTTTTCCGTGAAGCTGCCCTTGTCCAGCAACAGGTCCAGACGCGCCTGCGCGGAAAGCCTGAAATGGAATCCGCAATTGGGGCAGACATTGAGGTTCTTCTCGATATCCTTGGTGTATATGGCCGAATTGCAGCTCTTGCATTTCGTCCAGAGCCCTTCGGGGACCCGAACCTTTTTTCCTTCATTGCGTTCCAACGGCGCCTTGCCTCTCGTAAACCAGCCCATTTTCATGCCTCATCAGTGTCCATCCGGGACTCCGGAAAGATACGAGTAGGTTTCCAATTCGGAAACTCATTACAATCATTGCAAACTTAGTTCTTCGTCGCTGTTGCGCGGACCGTTTCCGGCCGGTCAGTATTTTCGATGGGCAACACTACCATTTCCGGTTGCGATATGAAAGCGGAAATGGTCTTTTCCGCGACAACTTTTCATGCCGCGTCCAGGATGCCGCGCTTGAGGGCTGCCACGAAATCCCGCACGTTGTCCTTCAGTTCCTGGCCCTTGTATTTCTCGAACAATTTGACCAGTGCGCTCCCCACAACGGCGCCATCTCCCTGCTGTGCACAGGCTTTCGCCTGTTGCGGGTCGGAAATTCCGAACCCGACGACAAGCGGCAGCGCAGTGGCTTCTCTTACGCTGCGCATTTCATCCCCCAGCGATGCCGAAACATCCTTGCGCGCCCCGGTCACGCCCGTGACCGATACATAGTAGATGAAGCCTCGCCCTTTCCTGGTGACACGGTCGATGCGCTGCCTGTCGGAAGTCGGGGCCAGGAGGAAGATCACGTCGAGCCCCTTTTCCCTGGCGAGGGTGTAAAATCCTTCGGCATCCGCCTCTTCCGGCGGGAGGTCGACCAGGATTACCCCGTCTATGCCGGCGGAAACGGCATCGGTGACGAAACGTTCCAATCCGTAGGAAAGAATCGGGTTGTAGTATCCCATGAGAACGATTGGAACCTGGCTCGACTGCCGAAGTGAGCGAACCATCTCCAGAATGCCGGGCAGGGTCGTTTTAGAGGCGAGGGCGCGCTCGGATGAGAGCTGGATTGTCGGCCCGTCCGCCATGGGATCGGAAAACGGCAGTCCGAGCTCGATGATGTCCGCTCCGGCCCGCGCCAGTTCGGGAATCATCTCGGCCGTTGTCGCCAGGTCCGGATCTCCGGCCGTGATGAACGTGACCAATGCCTTTTCGTTTTTTTTCTTCAATTCCCTGAAGGTTGCCGCAATTCTGCCCATATGATGTCCGCTTCCCCATGCAGCGGCTTCCGGCCGCCGCTCTATCGTGTTTTAAAAGTTATCCTGACAGTGCGCGCTCAGGATGGAACCTGTCCGGTAATGTCCTGGTCCGCATCAGCCTCGTGCCGGTCTTCCTTCAATGTGAAGCCGCTGATCTCTTTCTTGAGCACCTCCACCTGGCGGGAAAGTCCGCCCACCGCCCGGTCCATGGTTCCCGCCGCCTGCAGATGGTCGTGACTGGATTTCTGGATGTCGTCCACGGCGGTGACGATCTGTTCGCTGCCGCGCGCCTGTTCGTCGCAGGCGCGCTTGATCTGGCGGATCATGGTGGTAATGTTCTCGGTGGATGCCGCGATCAGATTGCCGACCTTGCTCTGTTCCCTGATGGATGAGCGCACCTGTGATGTAAGGATTTTCATCCGTTCAACCGCGGTCATGATGAGGTCGCTTCCCTTGCTCTGCTGTTGGGTGGCATTGGCGATCTGCATGATCATGTCCGTAACCCGCTCCATCGCCTCGCGGATCATCTGGCTTCCCTTTGCCTGTTCCGCGGCGGCGCCGGCGATCTCGCCCACCTGGACGGAAGCCCTCTCGACCCCGGCAACGATCTTTTCCAGGACAACGCCGGATTTCTGCGACAGGAGCTCGCCGTCGGCAATCCTTTTTTCCGCTACGTCAATGGCGTCGACAGCCCGGTCGGTCTCTTCCTGGACCCCCTTGATGAGCTCTTCGATTTCCCTTGTAGAGCTGCTGGTCCTGTCGGCCAGTTCCTTGATTTCGTCGGCCACGACCGCGAAGCCCTTGCCCTGCTCTCCGGCCTGGGCGGCAATGATGGCGGCGTTCAGCGCAAGCAGGTTGGTCTGTTCCGCAACCTCGTTTATCACGGACAGGATCGTGCCGATGTCGCCGGCTTTCTGCGACAGCGTTTCAATGACTTCGTGGGTTATGTGGGATGATCTCTTGATTTCCTGCATCCCGGCAATTGTCGCTTCCACCGAAGCCCTGCCGGTTTCGGCATCTTTTCTCACCTGTTCGGAGATGGCGGCGGTGTCCAGGGCGTTTTTCTCCACCTGGCGTATGGAGCTGTCCATCTGTATGACTGATGATGCAGTTACCGTGGATGAATCTATGAGACCGTTCACACTGTCGCTTATGTGCTTGATTGCCGCGGCCATTTCGATTATGGAAGAGCTCACGTCGTCGACCGATTGGGCGAGGTTTTCCACGTTGAGTGCCACCTCTTCGACACTTGCGGCCATCTCGAGCACCGATGACGAGTTTTCGGAAGCGGAAAGAGACAAACTGTCTATGCCTTGGGAAACCTCCCTGATGGAGGCATTGATTTCTATGATGGCCGACGATGTTTCACCGACCCGGGTATTTGTCTGCTCGGCTCCCCTGAATACCTGCTTCGAGGCGTCGGACAGCGTATGGGAGATCTTTGCCAGTTCCACTGAAGATGCATCCACCCTGGTCACCATCTCGCTCAGCAGGTCGACAAGGCAGTTGAGCGACTCTCCCAGCTCTCCGATTTCATCTTTAGTGTCGGTCGAAAGACGGAGCGACAGGTTGCCTCCCGTGACCAGCGATCGAGTAAAATCCGCTTCCCTGATGACTGATGTTACCAGAGAGTTGATAACCATCCATGCGAACAGGCATACGATGAGGAAAATGCCGCCTCCGACGATCAGGCCCATGACGGCGGTTCTTCGCGCGTACGAGGCTTCTTCGGCCTTGATGGCGGAAATGTCGCCCCTGAGGCTGTCAATTATGAACGAAAGATCTGCCGTGATTTCCCGGTAACGACGGCTCTGTACGGTGCCGGAAAGATCACGCGCCCGCGCCCGGTCCCCCTGTCTGACGGCAGGAAAGATATCTTTGTTGAGCGTATTCGAGAGGTTAGTCCATGTCTTCTGAATTTTTTGGAATTTCTCTTTCGCCTCTGTCTGCCTCAAGCCGTCCTGAAGCGGGGGCAACTCGGCCGCTATCCGGCCCGTCAGTGCTTCCAGCTCGTCCGGCTCGTTTGCCGGCGATGATTGCCCTGTGCTGCAGGTAATGCCCAGTTCCATGGCGTGGAGCCGGTTGAGCATGGACTGCAGCATGGCGGATTTGTCCAGCGAGTTTTGTGCCGAAGCGATTCTGCGATAACCGGCGCCGTCGACTCCGACACGGTTGACGACCTGAAATGCGGTCATGACGATGAACAGAAAACCGATAAGCGCCGCCGCCAGCAGAATCAGCACCTTCGTTCTAAGTCGCATGGAACCAAGCAGTCCAGCCATATCGGCAAAGCCCATCGTTCCCTCCGGAATCCGACCGTATATTGCGGCAGCATAACCTGCTTCGCGGGTCAACTCCCCGGCAAGCGTCTGCCACGGAGCAAAAAAGCATGAAAACTTTTGCACTTTTAGCACCAGACGCCTTTTTTTTCAAGGTAAAAAAGCAGCCGGGGCCTATTCGCGCGAGGTTGAAGTCTTCATCTGGACGCAAAATGCTGCCAGCGTTTATTCTTGACAGATGCGGGCCGGTATATGAAAATATGAATACTGTTTTTACCGGAAAGAAACCGCGCCGGTTTTGAATTGACGCGCAGGGCAAGGTTTCGCCGAAAAAAGATTTAGGCAGTGGATTGAACGGCCTTCGTGAAGGCAGTCAGAAAGGGGTAACGGATTGATTCTCGTTATCCCTCGTTTGTTCCTGGAGAAACTCATTGAGAACAGTTGCCGATGATCTTGCGGATTCCATCTGGAAATTCTTCTCCTCGCTGAAACTGACAATATTCCTCCTGATCGGCCTGGCAGCAGTATCGATCATCGGGACTGTCATTCCCCAGAAGGGAAGTCCGGCCTTCGAGAAATACCTGCACTCTGTCAGCGTGGCCAAATTCCACTTATATTACAAGCTGGATTTCTTCGACATGTATCATTCCTGGTGGTTCACTGCCCTGCTCGGCTTGCTGTGCATGAACCTCATCGCCTGCTCGCTGCGCAGGCTTCCCCGCGATTGGAAAAGCATCACCAGCCCGCCGATGGTCCTTGACGAAGCGCTGGAGAGATCGCTCCCCTTTTCGAAGCCGTGGAAGACCAGGTACGGCGCCTCCGAAATGGAACGGAAAGTTTCCGAGTTTCTGGGGAGGGAGTTTGCAGCGCCCCATGTCACCCGGGTCGGCAAGGAGGTCCACCTGTTTGCCCAGAAGGGCCGCTATGGCAGGGTAGGGGTCTATGTGCTCCACTTGAGCATCATTATCATCTTCATCGGGGTCATCATAGGGTCCTTGTTCGGATTAGAGACCTATGCGGAGATCCCCGAGGGAGGAAGCATCACCACGGTCGTCGCCGGTCCCGGCGACAGGAAAATCGAATTGGGCTACACGCTCCGATGTGATTCCTTTTCCGTCAGCTATTACGAGACCGGTGTTCCCAAGGAATTCAAGAGTGTGCTGAGCATTATCGAAAAGGGACGGACGGTTGTGGACAAGAGTGAAGTCATAGTCAACCGTCCGCTGACTTACCGGGGAGTTACCTTTTACCAGAGCGGATACAGCACTGCCGGCCCTCCGTCTTTCCATTTCTCCGCCAGGGAACGTGCCACGGGTTCAGTCGCACGCGTTACAGCCCGACAGGGTGAAACGGTTTCCCTGCCGAATGGTGATTCCCTGAAACCCCTGGAATTTATCCCCGAAGTCCGGCCCAACTTTCCCCATGCCTCGGGGCCCGCGGTTCTCGCGGAACTCATTCCGAGAGTCGGCGAACATCAAACCATCCTTCTGCTGCAGCGTTATCCCGATTTCGACTCCCAGAGGGGAGGTGCTCTGGCATTCACCTTCGACAGCGTTGACGAAGCCTGGATCACAGGCCTCAAGGTGGTCAGGGATCCTGGCGTGATTGTTGTCTGGATCGGCTGTTTCCTGTTGGTCGGCGGGTTGATCACGGCCTTTTTCCTGTCCAACAGGAGGATCTGGGTCCGGATTGCGGACGGTCGTGCCGTGATGGCAGGGAATGCCGGCAGGAACCAGGCGGCGTTCAAGGATTTCTTGGTAAAACTTTCGGATAATCTGAAAGAACTGCAGTAACGGAGACCATTCGGATGTCCAGTTCCAATCTTTTCAATATCGCTGCGCTTGCCTACCTTGCCGCAACAGTCACTTTCTTCGCCTTCCTGGCATCCAGGAACAGGAGAGTGGGGCTGGGCGGCACCATGGCAACCCTGTTCGGATTCGTCGTTCACACCGCCGCCATCGGGTTCCGCTGGAAGGAAACTTACGATCTGGGCTACGGTCATGCTCCCCTGGCGAACCTTTACGAATCGGTGGTTTTCTTTGCCTGGGCCGTCATCCTGATCTTTCTGTTGATGGATGCAAGGTACCGGGTACGGGCAGCCGGAGCATTTGCCGTCCTCTTTGCCTTCCTGGCAATGGCCTGGGCCCAGCGCAGGCTGGACAGCGGCATAGAACCGCTCTTGCCCGCCTTGCAGAGCAACTGGCTCTTGTATCACGTGATCACCTGTTTTCTGGGCTATGCCGCTTTTGCCGTTGCCTGCGGCGTTTCCATAATGTACCTGCTCAAGGCCAGGCACGAGAGCACCGGCGGAAACGTCCATGCAGGCGGCGCGTTTTCCCTTTTCCCCGCTGCGAAAGTGCTGGACGAATTGAATTACCGCGCCATCATGGTGGGGTTTCCGCTCCTGACAATCGGGATCATAACCGGCGCAGCCTGGGCCAACTATGCCTGGGGAACCTACTGGAGCTGGGACCCGAAAGAAACCTGGTCGCTCATCGTCTGGTTCATTTACGCGGCCTTTCTCCATGCCAGGATAACCCGCGGATGGGTCGGCAAACGATCTGCGATCCTTTCCATCGCCGGATTCGCCGCGACGATCTTCTGCTACCTGGGGGTCAACCTGCTCCTTTCCGGCCTGCACAGCTACGGAGCAGGGTAGGGGGCAGGCAGCGACAGGGAGAATGCCGAAGGAAAAGGCCGGGACTTCCCGGTCTTTTTGTTGTATACAATGGGTACGCATGAACAGTAAAAGCTTGGAATTTACGAAAATATCAATAATCATCCCGGTAAAGCCGGGTGGTGAAGTGCGGGCGCTGGACGGGTTGCGCCGCTTCGACTATCCGGCAGGATCTTTCGAGGTGCTGGTGGCCGAAGGTTCCTGCCCGAGCCGCCAGCGCAATATTGCAGCATCCCGGGCCGAGGGGGAGGTCCTCTACTTCCTGGACGACGATTCGATGGTGGAGCCCGCTGCTTTGTCGACGATCGCCGCCCATTTTTCCCACGAATCACTGGCTGCAGTCGGCGGGCCGTCCCTGACACCGGAAAGCGATTCTGTTTTCCAGCGCTCTTTCGGCATGGCATTGGCTTCCCCCTTCGGCGCCGGAGGGGTCTGCAACCGCTACAGGAAGAGCGGCGTTCCCCGCGAGACGGGGGATCATGAGCTTATCCTCTGCAACCTCGCCATGTCGGCAGGAGTTTTCCGTGACAACGGCGGTTTCGACGAACGCCTCTACCCCAACGAGGAAAACGAGTTCCTGGTAAGGATCAGGCGGCAAGGTTGGAAGTTGATTCATGATCCCGGACTTTCTGTCTTGCGAAGCCAGAGAAGATCGCTTGCGGCCTTCGTGCGCCAGCTTTCCGGCTACGGCAGGGGGAGAGCGCAGCAGATCCTGCTGGGCGGCGGGAGCGGGCCTGCCCCGTATGTGCCTGCAGTGTTCCTTGTTTACCTTTTGTCTCTTCCCTTCGCGCATGGGATTGTTTACTACTTTCCCCTTTTGTGTTACCTAACCATGTGCATGGCAGGGGCCGTTCATGCAGGGGCCGAGAAGAGAGACCCCCTCCCGGCACTGCTTCTTCCCCTGGTTTTCGCCCTTCTTCACCTGTCTTACGGCGCAGGACTTGTCTGGGGCATGATCAGGTATGCGGGCCGGAAAAGGGCCCCTTCCCAGGGTGCGGTGACCGTGAATAGGATCAAGGCGTTCGACAGCGGGGCAGAATGGTAGCAGGTTTGTGATGTAGGGGCGATCCTCGTGATCGCCCTTTCGGTGGGCAAACACAAGGTTTGCCCCTACTGAAAACCGATATACGTTTACTGTCGACTATTGGATTGCGAGGATAAGTTTTGGATCTCAGTATAGTAGTACCCATTTATAACGAGGCAGACAACATCCGCGACCTTCACCGTGAGGTCGGGGAAGCGCTTGGAGGGAGCGGCACGGACTACGAGCTGATCATGGTCGATGATGGCTCCACGGACGGATCTTTCCGGATCCTCGGCGAGATCGCGGCATCCGACCCCCGGGTAAAGGTGATCCGCTTCAGGCGCAATTTTGGCCAGACTGCTGCAATGGCCGCAGGATTCGACGCGGCTTCCGGGGAGGTGGTCATTCCCATGGACGGCGACTTGCAGAACGATCCCGCTGACATTCCCCGCCTGCTGGCCAGGATAGGGGAGGGTTTCGACGTGGTGTCGGGGTGGCGCCGTGACCGGAAGGACTCCTTCATAAACCGCACCTTGCCGTCCATTCTCGCCAACCGATTCATTTCCGGCATGACCGGCATCCGGCTCCATGATTACGGCTGCACGCTCAAGGCATACCGCAGGGAATTGCTGGACGGGATCAACCTGTACGGCGAAATGCACCGTTTCGTCCCGGCGCTCGTGTCCCAGATCGGCGCCAGGGTGACCGAAATACCTGTCGGGCACCGCCCCCGGCTTCGCGGCGCCAGCAAGTACGGCATCTCACGCACCATGCGTGTCATCCTGGATCTGATGACCGTCAAATTCCTTCTGAACTATTCCACCCGGCCCATCCAGCTGTTCGGACGCTTCGGCGTCTATACCCTGCTGGCATCGGTGCTGTCGGGCGGTGCGACGATTTACATGAAGCTGTTCCTGCACATGAGCATGAACAGAAATCCGCTTCTCCTCCTCACGGTGCTGCTCCTTTTTATCGGTGTCCAGTTCATTGTGCTCGGCCTCATCGGGGAACTGATCGCAAGGACCTATTATGAAACCCAGGGCAAGCCGATCTACACGGTCAGGGAAAAGATCAACCTTGAATAAGGGAAGCATGCGGATCCTGATGCTGGCGCCGACCCCCTATTTCGCGGACCGGGGCTGCCATGTGCGCATTTACGAGGAAGCACGCGCGTTGGTCCGGCGCGGCCATGACGTGCGGATCGTCACTTATCACCTGGGACGGGACCTTCCGGGCATCCCCACTTTTCGAATCCCATCCATGCCCTGGTACCGCAAGCTAGCCGCGGGTCCGTCCTGGCACAAGCCCTACCTGGATATCCTGCTGTTTTTCAAGGCCCTGGCCGTTGCGCGAAGGTTCAGACCGCACATTATCCATGCCCATCTCCATGAAGGGGCGTTTGTCGGAGTTTTTCTCAAGCGCCTGCTGGGAGTCCCTCTCCTCTTCGACTGCCAGGGGAGCCTGACCGGGGAAATAGTCGATCACGGTTTCGTCAGGGAGGGATCTCTGCCGTATCGTTTCTTCCTGGCGATAGAGGGATTCGTCAACAGGTCCGCGGACCGGATAATTACCAGCTCGGGGCCGGGCGCCGAGGACCTGCGTGACAGGTGGCGAATGCCGGCAGGCAAGGTGCGGGTTCTCATGGATGGAGTGGACACTTATGATTTCTCTCCCCGGCCGGGCACTGAAGCGCGTCGCCGCCTGGGTATTCCCGCCGATGTGCCGGTTGCGGTATTCCTCGGCATAATGAACACCTACCAGGGAATGGACATTGTTCTGGATGCGGCGAGCAGCCTCAGGGAACGCGGAACGATGATCCACTTCCTTTTGATGGGCTTTCCCGAGGATAACTACCGCCGCAAGGCTGCTGAACGGGGCCTGGATGACCGGATGACCTTCACCGGGCGCATCGATTACCGTGACGCTGCCGGTCTCCTGTCCGCAGGGGATGTTGCAATGTCGCCGAAAATCTCTCTCACGGAAGCAAACGGCAAGCTCTTCAACTACATGGCGTGCGGGCTTCCCGTAGTGGCTTTTGATACGCCGGTCAACAGGGAAATCCTCGGAGAAACAGGTGTATACGCGCGATTTGGCGATGCGGGGGATTTCGCACGCTGCCTGGAGGACCTTGTCGTGGACAGTGGGAAAAGAAGTGACCTGGCGTTGCGGGTCCGGGAAAAGGTGGTACGGGAACATTCCTGGGAGGCGAGGGGGGCGGAGCTGGAAGCTGTGTGCAGGGAGTTGGCAGGTTGAACCGAGTGCAGGCGGAGCAGCCCGGCGCACCGCAATAATCCGAATCCGTGACGCCTCCCCCGGAATTCTGCCCATCTCGGCGTTCAGACGTCACGGATTCGTGTTCAGTGAATGGCTACCGATCCCTGGCTCTTGAGTTTCTTCAGCAGGAGCAGGAACGGGATGACAGCCAGGAAAGCTATGCCGATCACCCAGAAGATGTAGTTGTAGGCAAGCATTCCTGCTTGCTTCTGGACGATCCCATAGAGAATGCCCAGTGCCGTTTTCTGTGACGTGACCGCGTCGATGCCTCTGGCCATTGCGCCCTGCTGCAGCTCCGACCATTGCAGCTGGACTGTCGGGCTGTAGGGATTCACGTGCGCGGCCAGGTTTGTCTGGTAGAACTGTGAAACCCTGGACAGGAGCGTAGCCGATGTGGCGATGCCCACGCTGCCGCCGATGTTGCGCAGCAGGTTGTTCATTCCGGTGGCATTGCCCATCTCCTCCTTGGGAATAGTGGATAGGGTTATCGTTATCAGCGGCACGAATATCATAGCCATGGCAACTCCCAGCAGGATGCGCGGCCAGACGAAGATCCAGTAAGAGGCCTCCAGGTTGAAGCCCTGCATGACGAACATGGACCATCCCCCCATAAGAAGACCCGCCAGGACGATCAGCCTTCCGTCGAGACGCTGGACGAGAATCCCCACCACCGGCATTGCGACAAGAGTCGCAATGCCGCCCGGCGCCATGACCATCCCTGCCATGGTCGCGCTGTATCCCATCATCGTCTGCAGGAACATGGGTATCATGACGATGGAGCCGTAGAGGCAGAAACCGACGATGAACATGATGAAGTTGCCGGACGAGAACGAAATGTCCCTGAAGAGCCGCAGATTGACGACGGGCTGCTCGTGCCTGAGTTCCGCGAACACGAACAGGAGCAGCGCAACGGCTGCTATTATGGAAAACGTGATGATGAACGACGAGCTGAACCAGTCATCCTGCTGGCCCTTGTCCAGAACCACCTGCAGCGAGCCGATGCCGAGCGTCAGGAGGATCAGGCCCCAGTAGTCGATGGCCATCTTGTGCCGCTTCATGTAAGACGGGTCGAAGATGAAGTATTTGGCCATCACCACGGCGAACACGCCGACCGGGATGTTGATGTAGAAGATCCAGCGCCAGCTCATGTTGTCGGTTATCCATCCGCCGAGGGTCGGCCCAACCACCGGGCCGAACATGGCCCCGATGCCGAAGATCGCCATGGCCATGCCCTGCTGGTGCGGGGGGAATGTTTCCATCAGTATGGCCTGGCTGATGGGTATGAGAGCGCCGCCGGCAGCGCCCTGGATTACCCTGAAGAATATCAGGGATCCCAGGTTCGGGGCTGCCCCGCAGAGGAATGACGAAAGCGTGAAGAGGATTATGCAGGTGATGAGGAAGCGCTTCCGGCCGAACATGCGCGCGAGCCACCCGGTCATGGGGAGGATGACGGCGTTGCTCACAAGGTAGGAGGTGATGACCCAGGTGACCTCGTCCGTGCCGGCATTGAGGCTGCCCTGCATGTGGGGAAGCGCCACGTTGGCCACTGAGGTGTCGACGATCTCCATGAATGTGGGGATCATGACGGTTATGGTGATCAGCCACTTGCTGATGCTTCTCTGGTTTTCTTCCATGATGATCGATTTGTAGGGGCGAACCTTGTGTTCGCCCGAGGGGCTCGTGGTTGTCCGACGCCAGGGCGATCACACACCAGTACGCTGTAGCATCCGGCGCGCAGGGTCAGAGATCGCCCGGCGGGAGAGGGTAGTACCCGCCTATCGGAACGGGTCCATGAGTATGTCACCCAGCTTTCTTCCTGTCAAAACGGTGGGAACTACGCTCATGCCGACCCGCAGCAGGTGATCGGGGTCGCTGCTGGAATCGATGACGATCTTGACCGGTATCCGCTGTACGACCTTGACGTAGTTGCCCGTGGCGTTCTCCGGCGGCAGCAGGGAAAATGAAGCGCCGGTTCCGGCCATGATGCTGTCCACTTTGCCTTTGAAGGTCTTGCCGGGGTAAGTGTCAACCTCGAATTCCACTTTCTGCCCCTGCTTCACGTGGGTGAGCTGGCTTTCCTTGTAATTGGCGGTGATCCATGTGTTGTTCAGCTCCACAAGCGCCATGAGCGGTTGGCCCGCCTGGATGTTGTTTCCGGCTTCCACCGATTTCTTGGTTATGTAGCCGTCAGCCGGGGCAATGATACTGGTGAAGGAGAGATTGCGCCGGCTCTCTTCCAGTTCGGCCTTTTTCCGGGCGATCTGCGCGTCTTTCCCGCCGTTGCCGGTAAGCCCCAGGATCGCCAGTGCCCTGCGCACCGACCCCTCGGTTTCCAGGAGCCTGGACGCGGCAACCTTGCGGGCGGTTTCCAGCTTGTCCAACTGGTCTTTGGGGATGACCTCCCGTTTGTACAGCGCCCTGCCCCGCGCCAGGTCCAGTTCGGCCTGCTCCAGCCTTGCCCGGTCCGAGTTCACTGCGGCCCGGGCCGCGTCCACCTGGGCATAGGTGCTGGCCGTCTCGTTCCTGGCCAGATCCAGCTGCGCGGCATAATTGTCCACACGCAGCCGGTAATCCTGCTGGTCCAGCTCGACCAGCACATCACCCTTTTTCACGAACTGGTTGTCCCGCACCAGCACCCGGGCCACGTTCCCGGGAACCCGGGACGAGATTGAGTAGACATGCGATTCTATGAACGCATTGTCGGTTTCGACGTGGGTCTTGCTCCTGATCCAGAGCCACATTCCCAAGACCACGGCAACCACCAGCATGACAAGGAGAATGACGGCGGCCCGTTTCCTGCCGCCGATGCCGCCCTTTTTCGCTGGCGGTGCCGTTTCGTCCATTTCAACATCTTCTGTTTTGTTCGCTTCTGCCATATGGTTCCTCCCGGAGTCGGGTTACAGTTCCCCTTTTGCTTTCTTGATACGTGCGACCGCAACCTGGTAATCGAAGACCGCCCGGTGATATTCGGTCCGTGTCCTGGTGAGGAGGGTCTGGGCGTCGATCACGTCGGTTGCCGTGCCCACATGTTCCTGGTAGCGGTTCTTGTTGATCCGCAGATTCTCTTCGCCGGACTTGACCGCCGTCTCGGCGGTCCTGATGCGTTCAAGGGCTATTCGCGCATCGTTGTCCGCGGTTTCGTATTCCAGCCTGATCCGGGCTTCCGTCATGCGGAGCTTCTCTTCGGCCTGGGAGCGGGATTGAACTGCCTGGCGATAACGGGACGTGGTCGCCAGGCCGTCAAACAGGTTGATGCGGACTCCCACGGTAGCTGAGAGGATGGTCTGCTCCGTCACCCTGTTGTTCTGCAGGTAGTCCATGCCAAGCCTGGCGAATATCTCAGGAAAATAGTAGCTCCTGACTTCCTGGATGGACAGTTCGTCGGCGCGGATCCCTTGCCTGAGGGCTTTCACTTCCGCCCTGTTGGCAGGGTCGAACGAACCGCCGTGTTCCCCGGCTGTTCGTTCCCCCCCGACCGTTTCTTCCAGGTCGGCGTGGTATCCGGGCTGCTGCCCGGTGAGGTAGTTGAGGTAGAGCCATCCGTTGGCCAGCCTGTTGCCCTCGGCCAGCTTCCGCTGGCGGCTGTTGGCAAGCTGGACCTCGGCCTGGAGCAGGTCGTTGCGGGTCACAACTCCCTGTTCGAAGAGGTTTCTGGCCACCCGCAGATGATCGGTCATCTGGATAACTTCCTCTTCCGCTGACTTGAGAAAGTTTCCGTATTCGAGAATGCCGTAGTACGCCTCGACGACCTGGAGGAAGACATCCTTTTCCCGGGCAGTGTAGTTCAGCGACGCGGCATCGCGAAGCGCCACCGCCCGGTCGTATCGGGCTGACGTCCGGCCGAAATCGTACAAGGTCTGTTCGGCGGCCATGGAAAGGAAGCCATAATCCTGTTGCTGGGTCTTCATGGAGAGGCCCATTATGTTGAATGCCTGCGGCGCCTGCTGCATCGTATAGCCTCCCTGGAGGTCGAGCCGGGGAAGATAGCCGCTTCTTGCGATCGCAACATCCTGCGCAGCCAGCTTCTCGTCATACGCAGACACCTTGAGCTCATGGTTGGCGGCAGCTGCTTTTTTCAGGCAGTCCTGAAGCGTGAGGACGTCCGCGTCAGCCCTGCCGATCAGCAACCCTGTCGCGCAAAAGACGATAAGGCATATTCTTGTCATCGTGTTCTCCCGTGATTATCCGGAGTAGTGCATCAATGTCGGCCGGTCGGCAAAAGTCAAGGATTCCCAACAGGTCAGGAGTGGCTGACATTATACGGATTGTCTAATGGCTGTCAATGCGTATCGAATCCTTTCATCCCGCCAGCTTGGGCCTCTTGAGGAAATAGAGGAGCGGGGCGATACAGAGGAAAGAAAGCCCGATCACCCAGAAGATATAGTTGTATGACAGCAATGCCGCTTCTTTGCGGACCCCGGCGAAAATGATTCCCAAGGCCGCTTTCCGGGATGTCACCGCGTCCATTCCGCGGACCATGGCTGCATCCGTCAGTTCCCTGAGCCGGGATTGGGCAAGGGGATTGAAGGGATTCACGTGCCCCACCAGGTTCGCCTGGTAGAACTGCGCCAACCGGGTCAGCATGGTCGCGGAAATGGCGATGCCGACGCTCCCGCCGATGTTGCGCAACAGGTTGTACATTCCGGTGGCATTGCCCATTTCCACCTTGGGGATGTTGGCCAGGGTATACCGTGTCAGCGGCGGAAAGACCATGCCGAGGGCCGCGCCGAGCATGACCCTGGGCCACATGAAATCCCAGTAGGATGCCTGGAGGGTGAAGCCCCGCATGAAAAACAGGGATACCGCTCCCAGGACCAGGCCGGCAAGGATTATTTTCCTGCCGCTGTGGCGCTGGATGTATGCCCCCACAATGGGCATTACGACAACAGATGCGATCCCTCCCGGCGCCATGACCATTCCTGCCATGGTGGCGCTGTATCCCATGAGCGTCTGCAGGAAAAGCGGCAGCATCACCACAGAACCGTACAGGCAGAATCCGACCATGAACATGATGAAGTTCCCTGATGCGAAGGCGGAATCTTTGAACAGCCTGAGGTTTACCACCGGGTGTTCGTGTTTCAGTTCCGCGTAGATGAACAGGACCAGGGAAATGACCGAGATTATTGAAAAAAATATGATGAAGGAAGAATTGAACCAGTCGTCCTGTTGCCCTTTGTCCAGCACCACCTGCAGCGACCCGATTCCCAGCGTGAGCAGCGCCAGTCCCAGGTAGTCTATTCCGGCCTTGTGCCGCTTCAGGTAGGAAGGGTCGAAGATGAAGTACTTTGCCATGATGACGGCGATGATGCCGACCGGGATATTGATGTAGAAGATCCAGCGCCAGCTCATGTTGTCGGTGATCCATCCCCCGAGGGTCGGCCCCACCACCGGCCCGAACATTGCGCCGATGCCGAAGATGGCCATGGCCATTCCCCCCTCCCGCGGAGGAAACGATTCCAGCATGATTGCCTGGCTCATGGGGATCAGCGCCCCTCCCGCAGCGCCCTGGATGATCCGGAAGCACACGAGGGTTGTCAGGTTCGGCGCCATACCACAGAGCAGGGAAGAAAAAGTGAAGAGGATGATGCAGGAAATGAGGAAACGCTTCCTGCCGAAGAGCCTTGCCAGCCACCCGGTCATGGGCATGACAACGGCATTGCTGATGAGATAGGACGTGAGGACCCAGGTTACCTCGTCCGTTCCGGCATTCAGGTTGCCCTGCATGTGGGGGAGCGCCACATTGGCGATGGATGTGTCGACAATCTCCATGAATGCCGGGATCATCACCGTCAGGGTGATCAGCCACTTGTTCACCTGCTTGGCGGAATCAGTCATGATTCAGTGAACCCCTGCACAGTCGGGCTGTTTATGGAGGTCCGCGGCAATCCCCCTGATTGCCTTCATGCTGAACAGGAGAATCTGGTTGGATATGCCTTCCAGGTCGTCGGGATCGAATTTGTGTTCCGGCGCCAACCGGTCCATCACCGACCTGCTGAACAGAAAGATCAGGCATTGGCTGACGATGCTCCTGGTGCAGATCAGGACCAGTTCCCGGTCGTGCGCGTTGCCCAGAAGTTCCCGGACGATGCCGGCAAGCTGTTCCAGAAGGGTCAGGATCCCTTCATCCAGCATCATGTCGAGGGCGCTGGTGGGATCCACCATTTCGCGCATGACAAGCGTGCCGAATCCCAGGTTCCGCTCATCACCGGACGTGCGGAGGAGGAAAGACCGGATGAATGCATGAAGTTGCTCTTCGGGGCCCGCATTTTCGCTCAGGCCGAAGTTGACGGGGAATCTTTCGTATGCCCGGCGGCGCGCATGCCTGATGGCCTCGCGATAGAGGCTTTCCTTGCCGCCGAAGTGATAGTTGACGGCTGCCAGGTTTACCTTGGCCCGGCCGCAGATCATCCGGACCGTGGTCGCGGCGAAACCGTGCTCGGAAAATACCAGCGCCGCAGTTTCCAGGATCCGTTTCCGGGTTTCTCCGAGTTCGTGATCCGTTACCTTCCTTGATATGACCTCGTTCAGCAATGCAGCTTCCTTGTTCCGCCGGCCCGGACAATGCGGGTCAAGCCAGTTTGATGCAAACGTTTGTATCAAACATTTGTTTGAATTGCAATAAAAAACATTCCATGAAACTTTCCGGGGATGCTTAAGGCAGGAGGCGACCGCAGGGGAGAGCCCCTGCGGTCAGGGAAGGGACGCGGATGCTTGAGCTGAAGAGTACCCGCCCTGCACCGGCGCTTTTGCTGCCATGGCCAGGGAGGATGGTTCTTCGCCGCCATAGAGCCTGCGGTATATTTCCATGCCGGCAAGGACTCTCTTCACGTACTCACGTGTCTCGCCATAGGGGATGCTCTCGATGAATTCATCCTCCCGGAGCCCGGACAGGTTTTTCCGCCAGCGGAGCACCGGCGAGGGGCCTGCGTTATAGGCAGCGATCGCTGAAACGAGGTTCCCGTTGAAACGGTTCAAAAGCCCTTTGAGATAACGGGTCCCGATTCTCACGTTGACTTCGGGAATGGTCAGTTGCGGTATGGTCACGGTTTCCCGCATCTGCCGCGCGGTGTCCTTTGCCGTGGCAGGCATGAGCTGCATGAGGCCCAAAGCTCCTACTGGCGAGCGGGCCTCGGCAAAGAAATTGCTCTCGGCTCGAATCAGGGCGTAGGCCAGGTTTTCGCTGATGCGGTTGTCGACTGCATTCCTGGAGACAGTTTCGGCAAATGCCGGAGGGTAGAGGATTGCCCAGGTTTGAGGAGACCGTTCGGCTTTTTGCGCGGAGTTCTTTTGGGAATACAGGCGCATGGCGGAACGGTAGTCTTCCATTGCCAGGTAGAGGCGTGCGATGTCCATGATGCCTGACGATCCAGAAGAAATGCGGTTGCGCGTGGCTGAGATTTCCATGCGGGCTTCTTCATGCAGGCCGAGGCTTATCAGGGATTTCGCCCGCTCGAAACCCCGGGGAATCGGAATTGTTGCAAGAATGTTCCTGCCCAGGGACGGGGTTGTTCCGCTATTGAGGCCCTTTTCTTTTTCGAGGTTCAGCGCGTAAAAACCTGTAGGATATTCGTCCAGGAGATGCGCGAGGACTCGGCGGGCCGATTCACCGGAGCCGGCTGCCTCAAGTGAACGGACCTGCCAGTAGAGGGCTTTTTCCCGGTATGTGCCGTCGTCGGTCAACCTGCCGAACATGTCGGCTGCGGCCGGGTAGTCGCCGGCCCGGTAGCGGCTCCACCCGCTTTCCCAGAGAACCCTGGAGGAAAGGCTGGAATGGGGGTACGTGCGCAGGAGTCTGTCGAAAACTTCCCGCGCTTTGCTCTTGTTGCCGGATTTGTTCAGGATCAGGCCTGCCTGGTAGAGCGCGTCATCCGCCAGGTCAGAATCAGGCCTGGTTTCCGCCAGCTTGAGCAGGGCCGCGCAGGCGGATTCGTCCCTTCCCAGTCGCTCCAGCGTCCGGGCATGCCAGTAGTAAGCCTCCAGGGCATACTCACGATAGGGGCTTTCCTGGGACGCAAGGCGGGCGAAGGCCTGCTCGGCTTCCGTGTTCTTTTTCGACAGGTAGAGCGCCATGGCGGACTTGAAAGCCAGTTTGCCCCGGTATTTTTCCGGGAGGGATCCGGCCGGTATGGACGAAAAAACCGCCAGCGCATCACGGTACTTTTTCAGGTCGAGCAGTGCGATTCCCCTGGCGAACATTTCTTCTGCGGTATAGGGCTGAACAGTGGCCCCGCTTTTGCGAAGCCTTTCGATATCCGCTTCCGCTTCCCTGGCAACGTCCCTGCCCGGGTATTTCAGCCAGAGGACCCGAAGCGCAGCTGCAGCCCCATTGAAATCCCCGAGTTTTTCGATGCAGGCTGCAATTTTGTATGACGCCTTGAGAGAGTCGCTTCCCTCAGGGTAATTCTCTATGAAATGCCGGTAGGTTTCGAGTGCCGCACGGAATTGTCCGTCCTGGAACAGGGTTTCCGCGTTGAGAAAGCAGCCTGACCTCAAGAGCGGGCTGTCCGGATAATCTTTTTCGAGCCTTGCGAGAAGGGACAGCGCCTCACGGTAGCGGAGCAGGTGGTTGAGCGCCGAAGCCCGGTAATAGAGCGCAAAATCTCCCAGGAGCGGCAATCCATCGGCCGCAGCTGCCAACAGCCGTTCCGCTTCGTCCCATTTTTCGAGACGATAGGCCGACATGCCCAGCAGCAGATCCCGTGCCGGGCCTGTTCCCGCTTTCAATGCCGTATCCCTGGCGCCGCGGTAATCCCTCTTTTTCATCCTCTGGCCTGCCTTGGCGAGGTTGTCGTCAGCGAGCGGGTAGAGGGAAGCGCTCGAGATGGATATGGACATCAGCAGAATAGTAATCAGAACAGGTATTCGGTACAGATACACGGAAGGCTCCTCTGCAAGGCTGGAAAGCAGGCGTTTTTCAAGGCTTCGGCGAATTGCGGGAAGCATCGATGAGGATTCCATTGTATACAAAAGGATACCCCGAGGCAACCTTGTTTCCATTCGTAAAGGGTGCTTTTTGATTCGGCCGCTGGCCTCACCCTAAAGGGCAGCCCTTGCTGTCCAATCCGGTGAGGCTGGATTGTCGCCCCGGCTGTGTTATAGTATGCCTCCGCGCAACCCCTTGATTTTGTCAGCCTTCGCTGTCAACTTTTACGGGCAAAAGTTTCTTGCCAGGACAAAAAATCCCCTCCTTCCGATCTGGAAACTGCATAGTGTTCGGATGGAGTTTTCGGGCTGACACATTGTTTGACAAACTGGGTTCGTTGGCTTATGAAGTGAAGGCAGGCACAGGATGTGCCCTTCGGACATTTTTCCCGCCCCTCACCCGGCCTGCGGCCACCCTCTCCCTTGATGGAGAGGGTTATGACCATCTTTATCTACCCTCGCCCTTGAGGGAGAGGGTGGCGTGCAACGCCGGGTGAGGGGGGATAGCACTGTGATGAATCCGCTGCTGAAAGGCATCCACATATGGCACGATACACGATAAAAGGCAGGCTGGTCTGCCACCAGGACGGCTACGGTTTCGTCATCCCGGATGATGGGGGCGATGACCTGTTCATCCCGGCACGTTACCTGCGGGAAAACCTCCACGGCGACCGGGTCGTGGCGAGCGTGGAGGCCGGACGCAGGACCGGCCGCCGCGAGGGCAGGATCGTGCAGACCCTGGAGCGTGGCTTCTCCGCACTGGTCGGCCGGTTCGAGAATGATGGGGCCGGAGGGGTCGTCATCCCCGACGAGCCGAGGATTTCCCGGCTGGTGGCCGTTCCCCGCGGCCAGACAGGCACGGCGCGCAATGGCGAGGTGGTCGTGGTAGAGATAACCTCCTATCCCGCCGGGGGGCAGGGCATGTTCGGCCGGATCGTCGAGGTGCTGGGACGGCCCGGCGACCCTGACACCGAGGTGCTGACCATTGCCCGGAAATACGGCCTGCCCCTGGCATTCCCGCCCGATGTGCTTGCCGAGGCGAATTCCGTTGCCGGGGAACCAGCGCCGGCGGATTTTGAAGGCCGCACCGACTTACGGGGTGACCTTACCATAACCATTGACGGTGAAACTGCGCGTGACTTCGACGATGCCGTTTCCGTCCGTCGTCTTGATGGAGATGTCATCAGGCTGAGGGTTTCGATAGCGGATGTCTCCCATTATGTGAAAGAGTCTTCCTCCTTGGACCGGGAAGCGTTCGGGCGGGGCACTTCCGTTTATTTTCCCGATCGCTGCATACCCATGCTTCCCGAAAGTCTTTCAAATGAAATATGTTCGCTGAATCCGGGCCGGGACCGTCTGACGGTTACGGCGGAGTTGCATGTCGACAGGGAAGGCAATGCTGTTGAGGCTCTTTTCTATCCGAGCGTGATCCGCAGCGACGAGAGGATGACGTATACGGCGGTCAGGGAAATCCTGGTGGACGGCAACCCCGATACCATCGCACATTATGGTCACCTGGCCGCCGACCTGAAAACGATGGAAGAACTGGCCCTGCGGCTGTCGGCAAAGAGACGCCGGCGCGGGAGCATCGATTTCGACCTGCCGGAGCCTGAAATAGTTCTGGACCTCCAGGGACGGATCGAGTCCCTGGCCAGGGCTGAGCGGAACCTGGCTCACCGTATCATCGAGGAATTCATGCTGGCCGCGAACGAGGCCGTCGCCGCGTATCTTGCAGACCGTGGCATGCCCTGCCTGTTCAGGATCCACGAACCGCCGGATCCGGCGCGGCTTAGGGACTTCAGGGACTTCATAAAAGCGTTCGGCTTCACCCTCCGGATGAAGGGCGACAGGGTGGACCCTTCCGAGTTGCAACGGCTTCTGGCGTCGGCAGAGGGGCGGCCGGAGGAGAAAATGGTGAACGAGCTGCTCTTGCGCTGCATGAAGCAGGCGCGCTACTCAGCTGAAAATACGGGACATTTCGGCCTCGCGTCTCCCTGCTATCTTCACTTCACCTCTCCCATCAGGCGTTATCCGGACCTGGTAGTGCATCGAATTTTGAAGGGTGCTTTGTCGGGAAGCCTGGAGAGACGCGAAAAAGGCGGGCTCGCGAAGGTGCTCCCGGGGATCGCCGAGGAAACCAGCAGGCGCGAACGGACCGCGATGGAAGCGGAACGGGAGATAGTGGACCTGAAAAGGCTGGAGTACATGGAAAGCCGGGTTGGAGAGGTCTTCGACGGCTTTGTCACCGGGGTCGCCACATACGGATTCTATGTCGAGCTGGCAGAGCTGCCGGTGGAAGGACTGGTCCATGTGACTTCGCTTGGAGACGATTACTACCGGCTGGAGGAGAAGCTGCACAGCCTGGTCGGGGAGCGGAGCGGCAGGTCATTCCGCATCGGTGACAAGCTGCAGGTGCGGGTGGATGCGGTAAGCCGGGAGAAGAGAAGGCTACAGTTCTCACCGTTGGGGCGTCCGGGCAGAGACGCGGGCCGCAAAAAGATGTGGGCCGGGCAGACTCCTTCCAGGAATGCCGGCCAGCCGCAGAAACGGAAGAAAGCGGGCGCGGCCGTAAGGCGCCGCGGGAAAAAACGGTGAAAGGGTTGCGGTGTTTCTTGAGGCTGTGCTATTATTAAACATTTCGCGCATGTTTCCGATCCATGTCTTAAAGAGGTCATGCTGCTTGCGAAATTTTTAGAAATTAGACCTTGTATTTCCTTAGTAGGGGCAGGCCCCCGCGCCTGCCCGCAAGAAGGGCGCCCACAGGGGGGCGCCCCTACAGGACCTTTTACCACCCCTCGCCCGGCATGTAGCCACCCTCTCCCTTGATGGAGAGGGTTATATTATCCCTTCTCCATTGAGGGAGTAGGTGCCCTAAAGGCCCGGCCTTCGTAGCCAGGCGACTACGGCGGAGTAGGCACGGTTGAGGTGGATGCCCCTGAAATAATTAATGGAAAATTCCATGGCAAATGAGAAATTGCTGCCGTTCATCGAACACCTGGCCGAGCTGCGGAGAAGGCTCATCATTATCTGTGTCGCCGTGGTGATCGGCATGGGTATCGCCTGGAACCTGGCAGACGATATCCTGGTGTTCATCGAGCAGCCTTTGACCGGGCACACTTACCTGACCGAACTGAAGGCCAGGATTTACCTGGAGGCCCGCAAACGTTATCCCGCCATCTACCAGAGCTTCGACCTGCAGAAGGAGGCAGCCCCGGCACGCGAAGCGGACCGGCGGCTCAATTACACGGCGCCGCTGGAGCCTTTTTTCATGCAGTGCAAGATATCCCTGATCGCTGGCTTCATCCTTTCGCTTCCCCTGGTCTTTTACCAGGTCTGGATGTTTGTTGCGCCGGGCTTGAAAACTGGTGAAAAGAAATTGCTGCTGCCTTTTGTCTGCACCGCCACCGTGAGCTTTTGCATCGGCGCCCTGTTTTTCCTGGTCATCATCTGGCCCGTCATCATCAACTTCTCCCTTTCTTACGAGACCGAGGGATTAAGAAGCTGGTTCAGCTTGAGCGCCTATGTCAATTTCTGCCTGCGGCTTATCATGATCTTCGGCCTGATCTTCGAACTGCCGGTCCTGGTGCTGCTCCTGTCCCGCTTCGGGCTGGTTACGGGCGGGTTCCTCGCGAAAAACAGGAAATACGCTGTTCTCGCATGCGCCATCATCGCTGCATTCCATGCCGACCTCGTGACCATGTTCGTGATAATGGTGCCAATGTATATCATGTATGAAATCAGCATCTGGGTGGCGTACCTGTTCGGCAGAAAGAGGGTGGCCGACTAATGCCCGAAGGCGTGAAATGATTGTTTACCGTACTCTGGATGAAATAGCGGGCAGGCTTCGCAACGCAGTGGTTACGATCGGCAACTTTGACGGCGTTCACCTGGGCCATCGCGAGATATTCCGCAGGGTTGTGGACCTGTCTTCCCGCATGGGCTGTGTCTCGGTGGTGGTGACGTTCTTTCCCCACCCGCTCAAGGTGCTGGCTCCCGAGCGGGATTTCCGCCTCATCACAACCTACGAGGAAAAAGAGCGGCTTATCGCGGAATCGGGTGTGGACTTCCTGGTGACCATCCCCTTTTCCCGCTGCCTCGCCTCCATACCGGCCGGGGATTTCGTTCGCGACATCCTTGTGGGCCGCATCGGCATGAAGGCAATAATCGTAGGTTACGATTACGCTTTCGGACGGAACAGGGAAGGGGATGCTTCTCTGCTGAGGACCCTTGGCGCCGGGCTCGGTTTCTCGGTGGATGTCCTGGAGCAGATCGGCAATGGTGACGAGGGTTTCAGCAGCAGCATGGTCAGAAAGATGATCGCCGAGGGGGACGTGAAGGGAGTGGTGCGCCTTCTGGGCCGCAATTTTTCCGTGGGCGGCAAGGTCGTGCACGGCTACCACCGGGGCAGGCTGCTCGGTTTCCCCACTGCCAATGTCCGGGTGGAGGAGGAACTGCTTCCCGAACCGGGAGTTTATGCGGTAAAGGTGGAAGGGGAGGGAAACGTTTGGGACGGAGCCTGCAATATCGGCAACAACCCTACCTTTCACGGCTCCATGGTCACGGTCGAGGTTCACCTGCTGGATTTTGACGGCGACCTTTACGCCAAGAGGCTTCGGGTGTATTTTGTCGACCGCGTGCGTGACGAGAGAGCGTTCTCCGGCATCCACTCGCTGCAGGAGGCGATCAGGCACGATGTGGCAACCTGCCGCGAAATGCTGCGCAACAGCGGGGTGATTCGCTATCATGGCTGAAATGGTGAACAATCGCCGGGGAACGATGCTTACCGGGTGGAAGTTCTGGATCGGCATGGGGGTCAGCGTTTTTTTCCTGGCGATCCTGCTTCGTTCCATGGACGGGCGGAAGCTTTTGGAGGCATTCCGCCAGATGGACTGGCGGTTCATGGCGCCGGCGGTTGCCGCCACCATGTTCAGCTACTACATGAGAGCATACCGGTGGAAACTTCTCCTTGCGGGAGAGAAGAAAACATCGCTGAGCAATTGCTTCACCGCCACGATAGTAGGCTACATGGCAAACAACCTGTTGCCTGCGCGAATCGGAGAGCTCATTCGCGTTTACCTGCTCGGAGAGCGGGAAGCCATCGACAAAGGCACGGTGCTGGCTTCCCTGGTCCTGGACAGGCTTCTTGACGGACTTTCAGTGCTCTGCATCCTGGTGGCGACACTACTGACCCTGCAGGTCCCGGGAGAAGAGGAGGGGGTCAGGGCCGCCCTTGTCACGGGGGGATACGTGACGTTTGCGGCCTACCTGGGACTCGTCGCGTTCATGATACTGCTCAAACGCTCTGCTTCCGCGACCGTCCGCCTCGCCGGAAAGCTGCTCAAGCCGTTCCCGGCATGTGTCTCGGACCGCGCCATACCGCTCCTCGGATCTTTCATCGGCGGGCTCCGCCTGTCGCTCCACCCGCGGAGCATTGCCGCACTCTTACTGGTGTCGGCAATCGTGTGGGCCTTTGCCATCTGGCCCATAGATCTCGCGCTCCGTTCCTTCGGCATATCACTGCCGCTTGCCGCTTCGCTGTTCATAATGATTCTGCTGGTGATAGCGGTCATGGTTCCCGCATCGCCCGGTTATATCGGCACATATCATTATGCCTGCTTCAAGGCCCTGACCGTCTTCGGCGTGACCGGGGAAAAGGCGCTCAGCGTGGCCCTGGTAATCCATGCGGTCAACTTCTTCCCCATAACCCTTCTCGGACTTTATTACCTCGTCCGTGACCGGTTGTCGCTTGCCGGCCTGAAGAACAGGGCCTGACATGGAAAAGGCTATCCCGGGTCGGGAAAATACGGGCTGCCGGATCGATGCCTTTGGCGTGTCCGCCTTTTTGCTGCCCCTTGCGGTCTATCTCCTCACACTGGCGCCCACAGTCACTTTCTTCGACAGCGGGGAATTCATAACCGCCATCTCCTCCCTGGGCTCGCCGCATTCCCCGGGGTACCCGCTGTTCGTAAACTACGCCAAGGTATTCACGTTCCTTCCGTTCGGCGATATTGCTTTTCGCGTCAATTTCGCGACTGCAGTGTCTGCTTCCCTTGCCTGCCTGGGGGTCTATCTGCTCACGCTTCGCCTGTCCGCAGCCGGGGAGGATGGCCCTGAACCTGCGGCCACAGGGAGGATCAGAAGGCTGGCATGCCTCTCTGCCGCGCTGTTGTTCGCCTTCACTCCCAGGCTGTGGCTGCAGTCCAACCATGACAAGCCCTATCCGCTCCTGTCGTTCCTTGCAGCGGTCATTTTCCTGCTTCTGCTCGCATGGAGGGAAGGATACCTCAGGGGGGAGGAAAAGCCGGCGTACGTCTATCTGGGCGCATTTGTGTGCGGACTGGCGCTGGGTGCTCACCAGACCATCGTGCTGCTTGTTCCCTCGTATGCCTTCCTGGTCCTGGCGACCGACTGGCGGCTCATCGGGCGGATCAAGGAGCTGCTGATTGCCTTTGCCTTTTTCATTGTCGGCTGTTCCGTGTATCTGCATATGCCGGTACGAGCAACCAGGGGGCCGATCCTCAACTGGGGCGACCCCCAGACCCTGTCCCGCTTCATGTGGAGTTTCCTCCGCAAGGGCTATCCCATGGAGCACGTGGACCGGGACTGGACCCTGTTCCTGAACCAGCTTGCGGCGTTCGACCTGATCAGGGAGCTGGGCCTTGCCGGCTTCGCCCTGATGATTGCCGGAGCGTTATGCTATCGCCGCAGAACAGGCGAGTTCATCGTTTCCTGCGCAATTGCGGTTGCGGTTTTCCTGGCGTTTGTTGTCGGTTATCAGAACACGCCGGAACAGATGATTTTCCTGACCGAGGAATTTTTCACTCCCCTGTATCTGCTTGCGGCCGTATTCGCAGGGCTCGGCATGTTCCACCTGGCCCGTCCCCGGCCAGCCGGGGTGGCCGGCATGGCGAAAATGCGCCCCATGCTCAGGCGTTTCGGGGTATTGCCGCTGGTGGTTGTCCTGCCCCTTTTCCAGTGCTTCGCCGGATATCGCTTCAATGACCAGCATGACAATTACCTGGCATACGATTATGCGGTCAATACCTTCAGGTCGCTTCCTCCGGGCGCGGCCCTGTTCACCTGGGGCGACAGCGGCGCTTTCCCTCTCTGGTACCTGCAGGGGGTGGAACGGATGCGCGAGGACCTTGCCCTGCTCCATGTGCCCCATCTCCAGTTCGACTGGTACCTGGACGGCTTCCCGAAGCTCTTCCGGTCAAGCGCACTGCGGCAGGCCGGGACCAGGAAGCGGCCGCTGGCGGAAATCCTCCGAGTCGCCGAGGATGAGCAGCTGATCAAGAGGCCGGTCTACGTCGATTTTTCCACCCGTTATTCCGTGGATCATCGAAACTTTGTCCTCAGGCAACGGGGAATCTGCTACGGCCTGGAAAAAAGGCGGACAGGCGCGGCTTCCACGGTCGACGCCTCCACGTGGGATGTCTATTCCCTCAGGGGAACGGAGGTTGATACGGCTGCCTTCCGTGACCTGGATTCGGTAAAGGCCATCCAGATCTATGCATACAGCAGGATGGAAGGCGGAAAGGAGTTGCTGGACAGGGGCATGCTACGGGAAGGTATAACGGAGCTGCGGGCCGCCGCGGCAATCGACAGGAACCTGCTGGATGATGTCCAGCGGATTCTCCGGAAAAGGAATGTGAAACTGCCATGAATATAACGGGAACAACCAGGGTGCTGGGGATCATCGGGTCGCCGGTCGGACACTCGCTGTCGCCGGCCATGCAGAACGCGGCCATCGAGGAGATGGGATTGGATTACGTGTATGTGCCGTTTCCAGTTGAGCCGGATTATCTGGGTCCTGCGGTGGAGGGGCTGAGAAGGCTCGGAGTATGGGGGTTCAATGTCACCATACCCCACAAGACGGCGATCATTCCTTTCCTGGACCGGGTTTCCCCCGACGCTGAATTATGCGGGGCGGTCAATACCGTCTGCCGCGACGGGGACCTGCTGATCGGGCACAATACCGACACCACCGGTTTTCTTGACTCACTGGTCAGGGACCTGGCATTCGACCCGCGGGGCGCGGCAGTCATGCTCCTGGGCGCCGGAGGCGCGGCCCAGGCCGCCATAGCTGCATTGTCAACGGCCGGAGTATCACGGATCATTATCGCCAACCGGACTCTTCACAAGGCACGATCCCTGGCCGAGCGTTTTGCCGCGCTTTTCCCGCGGGTGGAATACTTCCTCTCCTCCCTCGAAGAAGATGATATGAAGCGGAATGCTGCTGCAACCGGCCTCCTGGTGAACACGACTTCGGTGGGTATGAACGGCACGAATTTTGAATGTATTCCCTTTCCTGAGAATTCCCCCGGCTTCCTGGTTTATGACATGGTTTACACGCCGGCAGAAACCCCTTTGCTAGCCGCAGCCCGCAGGATGGGCCTGAAGTGCGCCAATGGCGCCGGAATGCTGGTTTCACAGGGGGAGGCGGCTTTCCGTCTCTGGATCGGGAAAAAGCCGCCGACCGGGGTCATGAAAAACGCATTGTTCAGAAAACTTGAACAACAACAAAATCTTGACATTAGGGGCCTTTCAAAATAGTATCGCAAGCCGTACATTACAATGCCAGAACTGGCGATTGAGGTTTACATGCAGCCGAGCAGAATGGGTGAGCTCCTTGTCCGGAGCAATTTGATCACAAAGGAGCAGCTACAGAAGGCCCTCGAGGAGCAGAAGAACTCCGGCGGCCAGCTCAGGCTCGGCACTATTCTCATCAAGGACGGATTCATCAGCGAGCCGGAGTTGACGGCTTTTCTTTCCAAGCAGTACAGCGTACCCTCCATCAACCTTGCCGATTTCGACATAGATCCCGCGGTGGTCAAGCTGATCCCGGTCGAGGTGGTGCAGAAATACCAGGCAATCCCGGTCAACAGGTCCGGATCCACGCTCATCCTGGCCATGAGCGACCCCTCCAACATCTTTGCCATTGACGACATCAAGTTCATGACCGGCTACAACGTGGAGGTCGTGGTCGCCTCGGACAGCGGCATCAAGTCCGCCATCGACAGGTTCTACGACCAGTCGGCGTCCCTGGCCGACATGATGGACGGCCTGGACCTGGAAGACATGGAGGTGGTGGCCGATCACGAGGAAGTGGACGTATCCTCGCTGGAGCGTGCCACGGAAGACGCCCCGGTCGTCAAGCTGGTCAACCTCATCCTGTCCGATGCCATAAAGCGCAAAGCCAGCGACATTCATATAGAACCCTATGAGCGCATATTCCGGGTCCGATACCGCATTGACGGTGTTCTCTACGAGGTCATGAAGCCTCCCATGAAGCTGAAGAACGCCATCACCTCCCGCCTGAAGATCATGGCGGAGCTTGACATCGCCGAGCGCAGGCTGCCCCAGGACGGCCGCATCAAGATCAAGCTGGGCGGGGGGAAGGACATGGATTTCCGCGTGTCCGTGCTGCCCACCCTGTTCGGCGAGAAGATCGTGCTGCGGCTTTTGGACAAGTCCAGTCTCCAGCTGGACATGACCAAGCTGGGGTACGAGCCCCAGGCATTGAAGTACTTCCAGGATGCGATCCACAAGCCCTTCGGCATGGTCCTGGTAACCGGACCGACCGGAAGCGGCAAGACGGTTTCCCTCTATTCCGCCCTGGCTGAGCTGAACAAGACAAGCGAGAATATCTCCACCGCCGAAGACCCGGTGGAGTTCAACTTTGCCGGCATCAACCAGGTGCAGATGCATGAAGACATCGGCCTCAACTTCGCGGCTGCGCTCCGTTCCTTCCTGCGCCAGGACCCGGACATCATCATGATCGGCGAGATCCGCGACTTCGAGACCGCGGAGATCGGCGTCAAGGCTGCGCTAACGGGCCACATGGTTTTGTCGACCCTGCACACCAACGATGCGCCCTCCACCATCAACCGTCTGCTCAACATGGGGATCGAGCCGTTCCTGGTGGCTTCGGCGGTCAACCTGATAACCGCCCAGCGTCTTGCCAGGCGCGTCTGCACGGAATGCCGCGAGGTGGAGGAAGTACCGGCCCAAGCCCTCATCGATGCCGGCTGTCCTCCCGAGGAGGCATCTTCATACGTCTGCTACAAGGGCAAGGGATGCGCCAAGTGCAACAACACCGGCTACAAGGGCAGGGTCGGCTTCTACCAGGTCATGCCCATGTTCGACGAGATACGGGAGCTGATCCTCAACGGCGCCAACACTGCCGAGATCAAGCGGGAATCCATGCGCCTCGGGGTGAAGACCATGCGCCAATCGGGCCTCACCAAGCTCAAGGAAGGGGTTACGTCGTTTGAAGAGGTGTTGCGGGTGACAATGGCGGACGACTAACGGTTTCCATCCGGAAAGGGTGCTTTTGATTCGGCCGATGGCCTCACCCTGACGGGCAGCCCTTGCTGTCCAATCCGGTGAGGCTGGATTGTCCGCCCTGGCTGTGTCAATCTGCGTGATTGCTTGTGCGACATGCTAACAGTATGCCTCCGCGCAATCCCTTGATTTCCTTGCCAGGACGCAAAATCCCCTCTTTCCGATCTGGAAACCTGGAAGGTCTTTCTTGTCCCCTCGCCATCAGGGAGAGGGAGGCGCTCAGCGCCCGGTGAGGGGCGAGGCTTATACGTGATGAAGGGCGCCCACAGGGGGGCGCCCCTACTTGGCAATTTTTGAATGTTTGGACTCAGGGAGAAGGATCCATGGCAAATTTGCATGAAATGTTGAAGCAGCTCATCGAGCGGGGCGGTTCCGACCTGCACCTCACGGTAAACACACCACCACAGATAAGGGTCGACGGCTCCCTGGTTCCACTTGACATGCCGCCGCTCAGCCCGGTGGAGACCAAGCAGCTGTGCTACAGCGTGCTGACCGACAACCAGAAGCACAGGTTCGAGGAAGAGAACGAGCTTGACCTGTCCTTCGGCGTCAAGGGGCTGTCCCGTTTCAGGGGCAATGTCTTCCTCCAGCGCGGCGCAGTGGCAGGGGTGTTCCGGACCATTCCCTTCAAGATCCTGTCTTTCGAGGAGCTAGGCCTTCCTCCCATCGTCAAGGACTTCGTGTACAAGCCCCGCGGCCTGGTGCTGGTCACCGGCCCAACCGGCAGCGGCAAGTCGACCACCCTGGCGACCATCCTGGACCGGATCAACATTGAGCGTCACGACCACATCGTCACCATAGAGGACCCCATCGAGTTTCTCCATCCCCACAAGAGCTGCCTGGTGAACCAGCGCGAGGTGGGCTCGGACACCAAGAGCTTCAAGCATGCGCTGAAATACGTGCTGCGCCAGGACCCGGACGTGGTCCTGATCGGCGAGATGCGCGACCTGGAGACCATAGAAGCGGCCCTGACCCTGGCGGAGACCGGCCATCTCTGCTTCGCGACCCTCCACACCAATTCCTGCGTCCAGACCATCAACCGTATCGTCGATGTTTTTCCGCCTTACCAGCAGCCGCAGATCCGCGCCCAGCTCTCCTTCGTCCTTGAGGGGGTCCTTTCCCAAACGCTGATTCCAAAGGCGTCCGGCAAGGGAAGGGCGATGGCCATGGAGATCATGGTGCCCAACCCGGCCATCAGGAACCTGATCCGCGAGGACAAGCTGCACCAGATCTATTCCCAGATGCAGGTGGGGCAGGAAAAATTCGGCATGCAGACCATGAACCAGTCGCTCCTGAACCTCTACCAGCGGCGGATGATAACGCTGGACGACGCCATGGGCAGGTCGTCCGACCCGGACGAACTGCGGCAGATGATGGGCATGGCTGGCGGGCAGATGCC
>POSG01000021.1 GCA_003314535.1 Geobacter sp. | reverse complement strand
GCTCGTCGATCCACTGGATGCAGTTTACCGGTGCGCCGGCGCTCACTGCCGCGTCGTGCATGATCCGGGCAGCCTCGACGCTGCACTTCTGTGCGCGGGGATGGGCGGCGAAGATGATGGCGTTGCGTGACTTGAGAGCGATCAGGGCCTTGAACATGACGGTGGAAGTCGGGTTGGTGGTCGGAGTGGCGGCGGCCAGGACGCCGAAAGGCTCGGCGACGTAGGTGACGCCTTCTTCTTCCTTGATCACGCCGACGGATTTCTTGTCCTTGAAATACTCGTAGACGACATGGGCGCCCAGGTGGTTCTTGATCGCCTTGTGGTCGGCCCGGCCGATGCCGGTTTCGGCGACGGCCATTTCGGCAAGACTTTCTTCATTAGCGATACTCGCAACGTCCATCGCAGTGCATACCCTGTCGACCTGCTCCTGGGTGAACTCTTTCATGATGTCGGCTGCTTTGCGTGCGTTCGCTACCAATTGGTCAACCTTCTGAACTACGTCTGCCATGACATACCTCCATTATTTTAATGTTGTTACAGAAGCAGCGGTCTGTTTTCCGGATCTACCTCTGCATCTGTGACACGTGAAGCCCTTCAGGCTACTCGCCAGCACAAGGTGAAACCGGCCCCGGAGGTGACGCTGAGTTCAAAACCTTTTGTCCAGGCCTTCATCGAAATCTTTCAAAGCATCGAACAAACTTCCCGACAAACTTCTGACACCGTCCTTGATTTTCCTGGTAGGCGCGCTTCCGAAATCCATGCGGCCTGGTTGCATCCCCAGCAGGACGATTACCGCTCCCGTTGCCTGGCGCAGATAGTCAATGACCACCGGCAACGGCAGCGTGTGTGTTGAAAAATCCGTCCCGTCGATTTCATCCTGCCCGACCTCCCGCCATTCTCCGGGCAGTGCGCCGATGTCGGCGGCATCCACGACCACTACGTGCGTCGGCCTGAAGGACGCGATGAAGCCGGTCACATTCTCGGGAGCGTTGGATCCCTCCACCCCTTCGAATTCCAGGCGCGCAAACGGCGCTTCAGCGACGCGGCGGTTGAGCTCGCGGACGACCAGCACCCCGGCTGCGTCATCTCCGCGAAGCTCAGAACCGACGCCCAGCACGGCAACTCTCGCGCACCCATCAAGGCGCCGGATCAACAACGACTCCATCGGCGTGCGCATGGAAGGTTATCCTGTGGTTCTGCCTGTCGATCTGGGCCAGCTCATATTCCTTGGTATTCAACAGCGCGTCTTTCGGGCAAGAATCAACGCATTGGGCGCAGTAGATACATCTGTCGAGATAAAATCGCGCCTCGAACTTCTTGTCGCCAACCGCCGCTATCTCGATCGCGAGTGCCGGGCAATCCTTCACGCACATCCTGCAGCCGATGCATCTGACCGGGTCGAATACGATCTTCCCCCGGAAATTGTCCGGCATCTCCGGCTTCACGTACGGATAATTCAGTGTTGCCGGCGGCTTCAGCGAATGCCGCAGGACTTCTTTCGCCATTTTTCCGGGGATCTTCATTGCGACAGTACTCCTTTCAGAACGATATTGACGAGCAGTTGCAAAAGAGCGGCGGGCGCTATGTACTTCCAGCAGAAATCCACCATCTGGTCGATGCGGAGCCGTGCGAAGATGGTCCGCAGCAGACAGATTGCAGCGATAACGGCCGTCACCTTGAGGAGATACAGGATAAACCCCACAACCGATCCAAAGCCCAGACCGAAGGGGAGGAACACCGCCGCCACCAGGGACGACGCCACCACCATCTCGATGTCGATGGTCATCCTGAAAAACGCCAGGTATCGGCCCGCATACTCGGTGAACACCCCTCCCACAATCTCGGTCTCCGCTTCGGGGATATCGAAGGGCACCTTCTCCAGCTTGCCCAGCAAGATGACCAGGGAAACCGCAAGACCCGGAAGGTTGAACACCCAGTAGAGGGGGTGGGCCCGGTAGTAGGCCGCGATGCCGCTCAAGGACCAGGAATCCGCCAGCAGGGCGGGTGCGAGCACCGCCATGAACAGCGGGACCTCGTAGGCGAACAACTGGGTTATGGTACGGACCGCTCCGACAGACGCATAGAGGGAGGTGGAATACCATCCGGCCAGGAAAAAGGTCATGGTCGGAATGGTGAGCAGGTAGAGGACGACAATAACGTCTCCCTCGAATGAAAAGAGAGCCTGGGAGCCCCAGAGGGGGATGTAGAGAAAGGAGGTCACCGTGGCCGCCACCGCCACCACCGGCATTGCCCTGAACATGAACGAATCTGCCTCTTCCGGAATGATGTCTTCCTTGGCGGAGAGCTTGATGAAGTCCGCCACCGGCTGGAACCAGGGCGGCCCCTTCCTGTTCTGCATGCGGGCGTGGAATATCCTGTCGAAATACTCCGCGCACACGCCTGCCAGGCAGAGGAAAAGAAATCCCGGAAAAACGATGATGTTGAAAAGTGACTGTGCCATGGCTATCTCTCCCCGCGCAGGGAGTGAAGTTTCCTGTTCAGCTCCCCGAAATCGATGCCCCAGTGTTTCCGGTACCAGGAAATACCGTGGCGCCGGAGGTCCCTCCAGCCGAGATCCTCGCGTTTTCCCCCGATGACCCGGACGCACCTGTCGGTGCAGGAGAAGCACGGGTCGATGGCCGCGATGATGATCGGCACGTCGGCCAGGTTGTTGTTCTCCATCATCTTGTTTACGGCCTGGATATTGGCCATGGTGGAGGCGCGCACCCTGACGCGTTCCGGCTTGTCGCTGCCGTTCCCCTTCACGTAGTGGACGTCCTCTCCCCGCGGCGCCTCGACGCGGCTCACCGCCTCTCCGGCCGGTATCTTGCGCGGCGCCTTGACGGTCACGGGCCCGTCCGGCATCTCCTTCAGGACCTGGCGGACAATCCTGTAGGATTCCATCAGCTCCAGGAGCCTCACCACGGCCCTGCCGTACACGTCGCAGTGGCTGTCGGTTATCACCTTGAAGTCCACCTCCCCGTACGCCGCGTAGGGGTCGGTCGCGCGGATATCGATGGCCACGTTGGAGCCTCGTCCGGTCGGCCCCACCGCCTGGAGGCGCACCGCATCCTCGCGGGAGATGTATCCGACGCCGGCCAGCCTGGCGATGAAGCTCGGTTCCGAGGTGGCGATGTCGATGTAGTACCTGGTCCTCTCTTCCAGAATATCCATGTCACGCAACGCGCCGGCTATCTGTTCGGCCGTGATGTCGCGCCTGACGCCGCCGATGGTGTTGATGCCGTAGTTGACGCGGTTCCCGCAGAGCAGCGCCAGGAGGTCCATGACCACCTCCCGGTCCCTCCAGGAATACATCAGCAGGGTATCGAAGCCTATCTCGTGGCCGGCGACCCCGAGCCAGAGGAGGTGGCTGTGTATCCTCTCCAGCTCGCCTATCAGGGTGCGGATGTAGAGCGCCCGGCGCGGGACGTCGAGACCCGCTATCTCCTCGACGGTCTGGACGAATGCCGTTGAGTGGGAATGGGAGCAGATGCCGCAGATCCGCTCCAGGAGATACATGTCCTGGATATAGGTCCGTTCCTCGCACGCCTTTTCCATGCCCCGGTGGTTGTAGCCGAGACGCGAGCTCGTCGACAGGATCTTCTCGCCCGCCACGGTGATGGAGAAATTGGCCGGTTCTTTCAATGCCGGGTGCTGGGGCCCCAGCGGAATGGTCACTCTACTCATTGATTGCCGCCTCCTTGCTCCCGAGCATCTCTGGCTTCCAGTCCTTGCGCAGCGGATACTGGCCGGCCGGCCAGTCATCGGGGAGCGGATAGCGCGGCCCCTCCGGAAGCCCGGTCACCGTGATCCCGAACAGGTCCGCCAGTTCGCGCTCGTAGATCTCCGAGTTCGGCAGCCTGTCATACACCGACTGAATGACCGGACTTTCTCTGGGGACGTGTCGCTTGAGGGTGACGATATTCCCGTCACTGGAGGACAGGACGTAGATGATTCCGAATCTCTCTCCTTCATCCAGGCCGATTATGAGGCACAGGATGGGAAAGCCCAGCTCCTCGCGCACATAATCGAGGACCTCGATGAACCTCTTCTCCGGAACATCCACGAAGATCCTCCGTTCACGCGCGATGCGTATCGTGGCGGACACTTCCGGGAAACGGCCGGCAAGCTGCTTCTGTACGTTTTCTTCCCTTGTCATTGAACTGTTTCCTCCGTGCATGGTGCGGAATGAGCCGGATGCGTCGCCGTCTATGCCGCTTCTTCTTTCATCTCAAGGGTGGAGAGAAGCTTCACCACGCCGTCAATGATGGCCTCCGGTCGGACGGGGCATCCCGGAATGTACGCGGATACCGGGATCACGCTGTCCAGCCCCCCCTGAATGTTGTAGCACCCCTGGAACACCCCGCCGGAGCAGGCGCACGTGCCGATGGCAACGACGAACTTGGGCTCTGGCATCTGCTCGTAGATGCGTACGATGCGGTCCCTGATCTGGCGGGTCACCGGCCCCGAGCAGAGCAGCACGTCCGCATGGCGCGGGGTGCCCCGCAGGATGCAGCCGAAGCGCTCGATGTCGAACAGCGGGGTCAGGGTGGCCACTATCTCGATGTCGCAGGCATTGCACGCGCCGGTATTGAAATGGATGACCCAGGGAGACTTGATGCGCGACCAGTTGACCAGCTTGTCGATGATCTTCATCTCAGGCCTCCTTCCTGAACAGCACGAACAGCCCCAGGGCGGCGCAGAGCGTGAAGAGGACAGCCATGACGGCCGCCTGCGCCGAAGCCGCCGGCGCGGTGGCGATGATCATGACCACCACGTGCATGATGGTGAAAAAGAACGCGAGAGAGAAAAACTGGCTGTAGTCGGGCTGCGAGCGATGCCTTGTGATGTCTTCACCGCAGGCATAAGGCTTTCTTTTGCCCGTTGTTTCACTCCCTTGCGCGGTTATGGCGCGCAGGGACCACAGTTCGAAGGCGGCCACGAGCGTCACGATGAAGAAAGCTATCGGCGGGGCCAAAAGTACGGTTTCCACAATTCAATCCTCCCTTTCAGCCTCTCAGGCTGTTCATTGCGCTCGTGTCGAGCGACCCCGTCTTGCGGTACCAGCCGATGACGATGCCGGCGGCCACGGCGATGACCACGACCTCAACGACGATCAGCGTGATGATCAGGGCCTGCGACACTCCGGTGTTGCCGGTCAGATACCCCGCCGCGGCCAGGATGAGCGTGGCCCCTTTGGTCATCAGCTCCATGCCGATCAGCACGCGGATCAGGTTCCGCGTCACGGTGATGCAGTAGAGCCCGGTCAGGATCAGCAGCACCGAGAAGATGAAATAGGTCCAGAAGGGGTTCCCTGCCGGTACAATCGCTTCACTCATCATGTTTCAACTCCTTGAAGAGAACTATCACCCCGGAAACCCCGGAGAACAACACTGCCAGTTGTGCGAAGACATCCGTTCCGCGAAGGTCCCAGAGCGCATGCCTGACGTCGACTCCGGCCGTAACCGTGGCCTGCGCCACCGGCGCGTCACCGAGCCAGTAGCGCATGGCGCAGAACACGATGGCCCCGGTTGCCAGGAGCGGGAGGTACTTCAGATAGTGGTTCGGCTCCGCCTCCTTCTGGTCCCTGGGCGCCGCGGCCTTGGTCATGCTTATCACGCTCACGAAGATGACCGTGATAAGTCCGGCGCATACCGACAGCTCGAAGACCGCGGCCAGGGGCGAATCCATGGAGAACAGGAGCACCGTCAGCGCGGCGCTCACGGCGCCGAGACCGATGGCGGCCTTGAGCAGCGTCTTGGAAAGGACGGCGTAGAACCCGATACCGACCAGAAGAGTCAACAGGATCATGAGCAGCATCAGAGCATCCTCCCTATAGGCAGAAGTATCGTGTCGAGCAGGAACGGCACCGCCACTCCCACGGCGATTATTATCAGGGAAAACGCCACCGACGGCCCGGTAATCCGCCACCCGGCTTCCTTCACGCTGTCGCACCCGGGCGCGACGGTTCCGAAAAATACCTTTCTCTGCAAAACCAAGAAGTAGGCCAGGGTCAGAAGGCTCGCGAGCACGGCCACGGCCAGATAGACCGGGTGACCGGCCTTCCAGAGCGCCACCACGATGACCAGCTTGCTCCAGAACCCCGCCAGCGGCGGTATGCCCGCGGCCGACAGGAGGGCGACGACGGACGTGGCGCCGGTGACCGGCATCCGCGACGCCAGCCCTCCCATGGCGTCCAGGTCCCTGCTCCCGGTCTGGGCCTCGACCGCGGCCGCGTTGATGAAGAGCTGGGTCTTGAAGATGGTGTGGTTGAAGAGGTGGAACACGGCGCCCGCAATTCCGAGCGCGCCGCCCGCGCCGAGGCTGAGGATGATGTATCCCACCTGGCTGATGCTTGAATAGGCGAGCATCCGCTTGAAATCTTTCTGCCCCAGGGCCGCGAGAGCGCCCGCCACAATGGACAGGGCGCCCATGAACAGGAGGACCTGGCTGGTCTTGGGCGTGGCGCCGAACACCTCGACCACCAGGCGGATCAGGGTATACACGCCCGACACCTTGGTGACGATGCCGGCCAGGAGGATGGAGACCGGCGCCGCGGCCGACGAGTAGGCGTCGGGAAGCCACCCGTGGAAGGGAATGATGCCGCCCTTGATGAACAGGCCGACGATAAACATGAGGATGGCGAAGACCACCGTATAGTCGGCGTGATTCCGGGCTATCATGGAGGACAGATCGGTGAATGAGGTGCCGCCGGCGCACAGGAACAGGATGCCGATGGAGGTCAGCATGAGCATGGTGGCCACGGCAGAGAGGACCACATATTTGAACGCACCCTCGAACATGGCCTGTTCACGCTGCAGCGCTATCAGGACGAACGAGCAGACCGACACGATTTCCAGGAACACATACAGGGTAAAGATATCGGTAACCATGACGACGCCGTTCATTCCCAGGAGAGAGAGCAGGACGAGGTTGACGAAACTGCGGTTTTTCCTTTCGTCCCGAACCGTTGCGGTGCTGATGAGGGACGAAGCGAAGACCACCAGGCCGATGGCGAGCAGCATGAGCATGCTGATGCCGTCAATACGCAGGAACCCGAGGGAAAGCCCCGCCGCATTCCCGGCCGTCCACCACGATGCCTTGGGAAAGAGCGTGAGGAGCACCTGAACCGCCGAAAGTACCAGGGGAAGAACGATACACATCCTCCGGAATGCGCGGCCGGCGGGGAGATTGGCCAGGATGAAGCCCGCCAGGGGAAGAATCAGCAATAACGATGTCACGGTACAATCCTCCTTGTCATATCATCAGGCATTCATATAGATGCACAGAAACACTGCTCCGACCACCGTCCACACGATGTAGACGGCATAGCTTCCGTTATGCAGCCTGCGAACGGAGCAGGACAGATACAGGGCCGTCTTCACGGCCGCGACATTGTAGAGCCAGTCATTGGCCCGATCGATCCGCCAGGCCAGCCGGGCTATGCCCTGCACCAGCGTCATGCCGATGTCGTAGGGGTCGAAGAGGCGCTTTTCGGCGCATTCGTAGATGGGATGGAAGACCGGCGCATAGTGGATATGATCCACCGCCCCGACCCCATTGCCGGTCCTGCCCACGCCGTACATGTGGTTGACATAGGCAGCGAGGAGTACGGTGACCGTCATGATGACCAGGAAGATGTTTTCCGGGGCTCCGGAGAAGTGGTGCCCGGCGGCGCGCTGCGCGCCGATGATCGGCACGATCAGGTTGTCGATGGGGAGCTGGTTCGCGACCCCGAACAGCACGCATCCGCCCGCGATGACCACCATGGGTACGAGCATGCCGAGGGGGGCCTCTTTCACCCTGGTCGACAGGGCGTCGTTCCTGCCGAGGAAGGCGGCGTGGCCGAGCTTCAGGAAGGAGGCGGCGGTCAGGAACGACCCGAGCAGGGCACCCGCGTAGAATAGCCAGTGGCACTCCAGTGCCCCGTCATAGACCAGTTCCTTGGAGAAAAAGCCGTTGAACGGCGGCACGCCGGATATGGCCGCGGCCGCGACGATGAAACAGATGAAGGTGATCGGCATCCGCCTGCCGATGCCGCCCAGTTTCGCGAGGTCGGTGGAGCCCGTTTGGGACTCGACCGACCCGCCGGTAAGGAACAGGCAGCTCTTGTACATGGCGTGGTTGATCATGTGGAAAATGCCGCCCACGATCCCCACCGGGACCGCGGTCCCGATACCGAGGATCATGTACCCGACCTGGCTGATGGCGTGGTAGGAGAGGAGGCGCTTGAAGTCCTTCTGAACCAGGGCCATCATCACGGCCACCAGGATTGTCACCACGCCCAGGGTCATGAGGATGACGCTCATGGCCGAGCCCTTTTGCAAAGCATAGAGGTCGAGCGTGATCCTGGCGAGGAAGTAGATGCCCAGGAGCTTCTCGAGCGCGGCCGGCATCAGGGCCATGAACGGCAGGGGGGCATCGGTGGCCGCGTCCGGAATCCAGCTGTGGAACGGCAGGCTCCCCGCCTTGGACGTGGCCCCGACGGCCAGCAGCAGGAACGCCGCGCAGGAAGCCGCCGAGGTCAGGGGCAGGTGGATGGCGGACATGGTCAGGGTCCCGGCCAGCAGGCCGGTCATGCCGATGCCGGCCATCATCAGCACATCGGAGACGCCTATCAGGATGAAGGCCTTGACGGCCGAGCGGAAGGCCTCCCGGTGGCCGATGGCGATGAAGCCGAAGATAGTGCCAAGGAGACCTTCCCAGAAAAACAGCATCAGCACCAGATTGTTCGCCAGAACCGCGCCGTTCACCATTCCCAGGGAGAGGAGCAGGTAGGCGTAAAACTGGTTGCCCTTGTCCCTGTTTCTCATGAAATAGAGAGAATAGAGGGAAATCAGGAACCCGAAGCCGGCGGCCGCGGCCAGGATAAAGGAGCTGAAATGGTACTGCCGCAGTTCGAAGAGCATGCCGTATCCTCCCCAGGGAAGGGAGAGCATCGCCTCCTGGTCGTACATCCGGACGCACAGGACCAGATTCAGAACCGTTGCCAGCATGGTCGCGGCTTCCCGCGCGTATTTCGGCAACATCAACGCCCCGACCCCGAAGATGAAGGGGATCCCCACCGCCAGCAGCATCATCTTTTCCATCATTGCACCACCCCTGTTATCTGATGAACAGCAGACTGAACGAAAACGGACGGATAGGAGATGAAGAATCCCCCGGCCACGGAAAGGACCGCCAGAAAGGCGACACTCCCAACCATCACCGGCGCACCCTCGGCAACCGGGGTGGTCTTGGCTTCGCCGAGGAAGACCATGGCGAACAGGCGGAAGAGGTAGATCATGGTGAGGAATGCGCCCAGGACAAAGGTGGCGGTTATCAGATAATTGCCGCTCTTGATGGCGCCGGCGATCACCATGTATTTGGAGAAGAACCCGCCGAAGGGGGGAATCCCCATCACCGAAAAGGCGCACAGCAGGAAGGATATCGCCGTGACCGGCATGGTCCGGATCAGCCCGCCCAGCCTGGTGATGTCCTTGACGTGGAGCTTCTGCTCCACCACGCCGGCGCACAGGAACAGGCCTCCCTTGGCGATGCTGTGCATCAGGATATAGAGCAGCCCCCCGGCAAGGCCGATGTCGTTGCCGATGGAGAGCCCGAGGAAGATGAAGCCGAGCTGGCTCACGGTGGAGTAGGCGATGATGCGCTTCATGTCGGTTTCGATGAGGGCCGCGCCGCCGGAAACCAGCGCGCTGACCCCGGCAATCAGGGGAATCGCGGTCTCCCACGCCGGATCGATGGTGAAGGTGGACACGAACAGCCGCGCATAGACGTAGACTCCTATCTTGACCAGGACCGCGGCATGGAGCAGCGCGGTCACCGGCGTGGGGGCAACGCCCGCGTCGGGGAGCCAGGTGTGCAGCGGCAACGTCGCCGATTTCGAAAGGATGCCGAACAGGATCAGGAGAACCGCCAGATTGGCCACCGGATGGGCGGCGGATGCGCTCTTGATCGTCTGGAGATCGAAGGAGCCGTACTGCCCGTACACCATGACGAATCCGATGAGCATCACCAGGGCGCCGAAGGCCGTCACCAGGAAGGCCTTGTCCGCGCGGATCACGCAGGTCTTTTCCCGGAAGAAGCCGATGAGACGCCAGCAGGAGATGGCCGTGATCTCCCAGAACAGATAGATCAGGATGAGGTTGGCGGAGTAGACGATCCCCATCATAGACCCCAGGAACAGCACGACCATGAAGTAATACTCGTTCTGGTTCTTGTAATGGCTGATGTAGCCCATGGAGTAGAGGACGATGACCGCTCCCACAAGGGACGAGACGATCGCCATGAAGACAGCGAGGCGGTCAGCCAGAAAAAGATTGTTGCCAGCCAGGAACGGAAGCGAGACGGTGACGACTTCGCCGTTCAGCACGGAAGACAGCAGGAGGCAGGAGCACAGGAGCGAAAACCCTACCATGGCGAAGGCTCCCAGGTTGCGCGCTCCCTTTGATACCCCGCCGACGGGTGGCAGCAGGAACGCACCCGCTACCGGGACAAAAACAGCCAACCATACTAAAATGATGCTCTCCATAACTCGATTGCCCCCCTCCTTCAATGTCGAAAAACCAGATTGCACTCACGGAAAACGCAGAAAGCCCAAGTTAAAAGCGCGATGGCTTTCGACTTGGGCTTTCTGGGTCCGTGTTCACGGTCAGCAAAGGACCAGGTGATACAAAGAAAATCTATTTTCTCAATTAGCTTTTCTTAAGAATCTCCTCATTTTTTTCGATCCTTGTTATGCCTCCCTGGCTGAAGTTGATCCTGATGAATCCTGTGAATTCTTTTTTTTTTAGCTCATTCAACAAATCGATTATTTTCTCTTTTTTTTCCATTGACCCTTCCACGCAATAACATGAAATATCTGCAGGATATGCCATCTTTGTCGGACTGGTCGACGTGACCACGAAGAAGAAACGGCCGACGGATATAAACATCCGCCGGCCGTTGTCGACCACGCAATGTTTACTCCTTTCCAAACACGGGAGGCGTCGCTGTTTCCGGCGGCACCCACAGCCCGGTTCCCATGGCGAGCGCGGTAGGGAAGACGGGTCGGAGTTGTACATTAATGCAAATTGTGAGGCATTATATAGAACACGACATAACGGTTTGTCAAGCAATTTTTTTCAAAGCGCATTAATGCGCACCTGCCATTACGGCCCGCTCCAAACCATTGACAAAATTGGCATTATTTCGACTGTCCCCCAAGGAAACAAGGATCGGCGGATATTCGCTCAGCCTTTCCCCAGAAAATGAGCCACTTCCTTCGCATGGTAGGTGAGGATCAGGTCGGCCCCGGCCCGCTTGAACGCCAACATTGTCTCCATGACCACCCGCTCCTCGTCTATCCAGCCATTCCGGGCAGCCGCCTTGACCATGCTGTACTCGCCGGACACATTGTATACCGCCACGGGAAGATCGAATCCATTGCGGACTTCGCGCACGATGTCCAGATAGGGGAGCCCCGGCTTGACCATGATGATGTCGGCCCCTTCCTCAACATCCATGGCCGCCTCGCGGAGCGCCTCGCGCCGGTTGGCAGGATCCATCTGGTAGGAGCGTCGGTCGCCGAACCGGGGAGCCGACTCCGCGGCTTCCCGGAACGGCCCGTAATAGCCGGAGGCGTATTTCACCGCATAGCTCATGATCGGCAGGTCAACGAAACCATTGGCGTCCAGGGCCTGGCGGATGGCGCCGACCCTGCCGTCCATCATGTCCGACGGCGCCACCATGTCCGCTCCCGCTTCCGCGTGGGAAAGGGCCTCCCTGCACAAGAGTTCCAGGGTGGCGTCGTTATCCACATCGCCATCCCTTATCACTCCGCAATGCCCATGGTCGGTATACTCGCACATGCACACATCGGTGATGACCGCCAGGCCGGGGACTTGCTTCTTCAGCGCCCTGACAGCTTCCTGCACCACTCCGTCCGAACGGAAGGCCTGGCTTCCCGTCGCATCCTTGCTCTCGGGAATGCCGAAGAGAATGACCGCCGGGACACCCGCTTCATGGGCCTCCTGCGCCTCGGCCACGATGTTTTCGACCGATTGCTGGTAGATGCCCGGCATGGAGGATACCTCCTTGCGCACGCACCGGCCGTAGGTGGCGAACATGGGATAGATCAGGTCATCCGCCGACAGCGTCGTTTCGCGCACCATGCGGCGAAAAACCTCTTTGCCCCTGATCCTGCGGGACCTGTAGGTCGGGAAATACATGGACACCTCCGCTGAAATGCGGGACTATCCGCCGGAGGGATGGAAACACCCAAGGGTCATGCTCCGGCGGCATTGGGGATAGTACATGCTTTGCATTTTACCACCCCTGGGGACGGGAATGCAACCCGGCTGCAGGCTGTCATGCGGCAGGCAAGCACTGAACGGGCGTTTCAGACCGAAAATATGTCCCATTTAACCTCGGGGAATGGGTCCCGATATTTTCAAAGCGTGTGCAATAATCGGGATTACGCGGTAGAATAGCTCAATACCTGTCGGCGACGCGGCGCAATGAAGCCAAAAAGCGACCACCTCAGCCGGCAGGTCGGAAAGGCATCCTCACATGCTTGCAGACTATCCGTACATCCGGCGCCTCACCCGTGAATACGAGAAAAGGATGAAGCACATCCCGTTTCTCAATATCGATTCCATCCTGGTCCCGTCCCCCTATGTCAGGGAAAAGGAGCTGGACATCGATTACGAGCACAGCTACGTATGGGACGAAGAAGGGGAGCTGCTCGGATATTTCCTTGTCTACTCGAACCCCGGGAAAACCCGCTTCCACCTCTACAAGCAGGTGACGAGCCCCTTCGGCCGCGGCAAGGGAATCGGCTCGGCCTTCATCGACAGGCTGGTGCAGGATATGCCTGCGGAATCGTACATATACCTCTATGTCTGGGAAAAACTGACCGATTCGGTCGACTTTTTCCTCAGCAAGGGGTTTTCACATGAAGGGTCACTCGTCTATCGGAAGATGAAGTTCAGCATGATGTCCGCACTCGCCGGGCGAATCCGCGAAGTGACCACGGCCCAGAAGGCGAAGAGCACCCCGATCGCGGAAGAACTGGGGAAAGTGCGCCATGACGCCATAAAGACCGTCAAGGTCCTTTTTGACATGACCTCCATGCTGTCCGTGGACAACTTCAACAAGGTCATCGAAGACATCACCAGGGAGACGACCGCACTCCTCAACACGCTCAACATGTACGAGGACAACATTGCCGTCTACCACGAGGTGCACCTTAAAGAGCTCATCATCGAACGAGTGATCCCGTTTATCGAATCATCCGACACCCCCTGTGAAACGCGACTGATCCTCGGCTCCAAGATTCCCCCTGTGATAGGGAACTACGTGAACGTAAGCCGGGCGCTGATCAACATGGCATCAAACGCACTGGACGCCATCAGGGCAGCGGACCGGCACGGCATAATCGAAATCAGCATGAAACAGAGCGATGACACGGTATGCCTTTCCATCCGGGACAACGGCGTGGGAATCTCGGCTGAGAGGCTGGAAAAGGGTCCCGACATGCTGCCGCTGTTCGTGGGCAAGACCACAAAAAAAAGAAAAACCGGCACGGGAATCGGAACCCGCCAGATCTACTCCACCTTCGGGCCGGCCAACATCGACATCGAAAGCCGGGTGGGCGAGTATTCCAAGTGGACCGTAACGCTTCGTAAAAGCAGCCGGCAGGACACGTCGCTTCTCACGGAACTGGAAAACCGCTATACCGAACTGATGAAGGCAACGGAAGCGATCGGCATAAACGAGAAGAGTTCACGGACCGAGGTATCCGCCTTCATCTGGCAGTTGCGGCAGATGGAGATCTTCAACTATGATCTCGTTTACCACTTCAGCAGATACAACAACGTCCGTGACATTTACCGCGATATCCTCGCCTACCGCTATGGCGGCCAGAACCACGCATTTCTCAAAGCAGAAATCGGCAAGAGCAGGATCGACAATGAAATAATCAAGTCATGGCTCCTGGGAATCGTCAAAAGGATCCGCCGCAACGAGAATTTCATCACGCACCGTTTCGACTACGACAGTTACAAGGGGATACTGTTCAAAAGCTACGGCCAGGCCATCGATCGAACGATCATTTTCACCCTCGACCCCCTCAGCGGACTTTTTTATGCAACCGACCGCAAGCTTGCGGAGCACCTGGACTTCGTCCAGTTCCTGGCATGCGAGCGCGACCAGCTGCTCCGTGGTGAATTCTCCGGGGATGTGAAAAACCTCTCCAGCCCCGTTCATCTCGGTGTCTGGTCGGTAAAAAACCGTGACGACCTGATCCTGAAGCTCAAGCTCCTGCGAAGGGGGGCCGGCCAACTGCTGCAGATGGGGCTGAAGCGTGACAAGCGCCTCGCCTTCTACGCGACCACCTACAATCAGTGCGATTGCGACGTGAACACTTTCAAAACCCCGACCCTTGCCGAAATGGCATTCCTCCCCGACGACCAGCTGGGCCAACTCGTAACCTCATCGGACACCGAACTGCAGGGCCTGGTCTTTTCCGATTGACAGCTGCGTCCTATGGGATCAGGCTCCTTACGATGGTCATGATCTCTCCCATGTGAAACGGCTTGGCAAAGAACGCATCTATCCCCAGCTCCCTTGCCGTCCGGCGGTTTTCCTCGGACGGATCGCCGGTGTCCATGAGAATCTTCATAAAAGGGGCCAGTTGCTGGCTTCTCCTCGCCAGCTCGAACCCATCCATGCCGGGCATATGGAGGTCGGTCAGCATGAGATGGAAGTTCTTCTCGCGCAAAAAACCCAGGGCCTCTTCGCCGCTTCTGGCGCACTGGACATGCACCCCTTCCTTGCGCAGGTACAGAGAAGCAACCTCAAGTACACAAAGGTCGTCGTCAACGACGATTACCCTAATGCCATCGTTCATTTCCGTGCACACTCCGAACAAATATTTGGGAAACATCTGCAAAAACCACGGGCTGCTTTCAAGCAACGGGTTCTGATTCACAACGCTTCGCACCCGGAATCGAATATGACAGAACAAAGCCCTTTTCTTCCCCCCTGCCTCCCGGAACGGTTTCAAAACGTATCAGGCCAAGATCTGCCAGTCGCCTCAATGCCCGCCTGACCCTGCGCAGGGAGCGCCAGTGCCCGAAAACGAGCCCAAGCTGGCGGCAACCGGTCCTTCCCTCCCCCGAATCGTCGCAGTTGGCGAGCAGGAGCAGGAAGAGCCTGATTTCGTCCGGTTCCAGCCCCTCCGATGACGCCAATAGCTCCAGGCTTCTGACCATTGCGAGTCTGTCCACTTGTTTCCATACCCTCTCGAAACACAAATATGACAAATTTTCATCATAGTCAAGAAATAAATGCATACTAATCCTATTCGCACGGATTTGACATCACCCCGAAATAGGTTTATACAATGAGCCAGTTTTCAGAAAATCAAGCAGGGACATCCCGAAAGCCTGCAGGAGCGTTACGCATGAAGGTAGAAATAGGTAAACGCTTGAAGAGATTGAGGAAGGAAAAGGGGCTTACCCAGAAAGATCTCGCTGCGAAAGTCAGCGGAGGACTGGACTATACCTATATAGGCAAAATCGAGAGGGGGGAGCAATTCCCATCACTCAAGATCCTCATGAAGCTGTGCGAATCCCTGTCAGTACCGCCCGGCTATTTTTTTCTGGACGAAAAGCTGATAAAAACCGTAGATGTGTTTCCCCGGGGACACAACCGCACCGGGTCGGCAAGCCTCAGGCAGGAACTCGTCAGGGCAGCAAAGCTGCTCCAGGAGGAAGATGTCCCTCTTGTACTCGAAATCATAAGGTTGTTGCAGAGACACCGGGAGGACTGCAGGACAAGGGAAGAGGAAGACCCGGCCATAATCGGGCTTCTGGCAGCGGAAGAGAATTCCACTTACGGGAAACCTTGATCCCTATCCCCTGTCGACAGAGCTTGATTGATGGCAGGGGATAAAGCCAAGAAATCATGCCGCCTTAAAGTGACTGACTATCGCTTCCGTCAGTGCCTCAACGGTCGGAACACGCGGCTCAACATTCACCTGAAGGCCGAGATCGCGGCAGGCAGCCGATGTTACGGGTCCTATGGAGGCGACCTCCACCCCCTTCAGCAGATGGATCAGGTGGTTTTCCCCAACTACGGCGGCCAGATTGGCAACCGCCGACGAGGAAGTAAAGGTTACACAGTTTATGCGCCGCTCCTCGAGCGCATCAAGGACTTCGCCCGGAATAGATTCCGGAGTCACCGAACGATAGCTGACCGGCGCCGAAACTTCCATCCCCAATTTGCCCAGTCCTTGGGCAAGAGCGTCCCCTGCTCGGTCACCTTTCGGATAAAGCGCCCTCATCCCTGACACCACTTTCCGCCCGAACGCTTCCACTAAACCTTCGACATGATAACCGCAAGGGAGCAAATCGGGCCTTATGCCGAAGCAAGCCAGCTTTTCAGCGGTTTTCGGTCCGACCGCGGCGACCCTGCAGCTTCCCAACGCCCTGCTGTCCAACCCCAGCGCACTGAGCCTGTCGAAGAAGAATCCGACGCCGTTTGCCGAGGTGAAAACCACCCAGTCGAACTCCGGCAGGGAACGGATATCCCGGTCAAGGTCATTGAAGCATTCAGGCGGAATAATTTCGATGGTCGGGCAGTGATACACCCGCGCGCCGCGGTCGCGGAGAAGCCCGGCGAAAGGGCCGGCCTGCCCTGAACTGCGCGTGACCATGATCCCTTTTCCGAACAGCGGCCGGGAATCGAACCAGCTCAGCCTGTCCCGCAACCGCACCACCTCGCCGACCACGGTTATTGCCGGGGCCTTGAAGCCTGCTTTCCTGGCCTTGTCGCCGATGTCGGAAAGCGTGCCCTCCAGGACCTCCTGCTCAGGCCTGGTCCCCCACCGGATGAGCGCGACCGGGGTTTCCGGCGCCCTGCCGTTGTCAAGGAGATTGGCGGTTATCTGGGGAAGATTCTTCATCCCCATGTAGAACACCAGGGTCCCGCTGCCGACCGAAAGCTTTTCCCAGTCAATGGCTGAAACTTCCTTGCCGGGGCTTTCGTGGCCGGTCACGAAGGCAACCGAAGCGGTATAATCCCGATGGGTGAGCGGAATTCCGGCGTATGCGGCCGCGCCGATGCCTGCCGTCACACCCGGCACGACTTCAAAGGGTATTCCGGCCTCAACCAATGCCTCGCATTCCTCTCCGCCCCTGCCGAAAATGAACGGGTCGCCCCCCTTGAGCCGGGCAACGATCTTCCCCTGCCGTGCTTTTTCAACGAGCATTTCGTTGATCTGGCTCTGCTCCCGGTTGTGGGCTCCGCCCACCTTGCCGGCATAGATAAGCTCGACATCCTGCCGGGCGTGCTCAAGCAGTGACGAGCTGGCCAGGTAGTCATACATGATCACATCCGCCAACCCGATGCATTCCTGGCCGCGCACCGTAATGAGGCCGGGATCGCCGGGACCGGCGCCAATGAGATATACATGGCCGTTTTTTCGAGGCTTCGAATTCATTCTTTCTGCACCATCCACGAGTTATTTTACTTCCGGGAAGAAAGGCCTGCCAGGTTTTGGAAACCTGGCAGGCCTCTTCACAGCTCCTTCCCGTACACCTCATTCAAAATCTCGCGTCCTCCCCGTGCAAGGAGCTGGTCGGCAAGTTCCGCTCCCAGGGCATCGCAATTCTCCGCCGGACCACTGACGACTCCACTTACCGATCTTCCGCCATCCACCGACCCTATGAAAGCTGCAAGCCGCAGTTCGGCGCCCGGCATTTCCGCGTGAGCAGCAATGGGCACCTGGCACCCCCCTTCGCAACGGCGGAGGAACGCACGCTCAGCCATCACGCAAAGAGCAGTCGCCGGGTCGTTGAGGAAGGAAACCGCCTCCCGCGTCGCCGTGCCATCGAGCCTGCACTCCAACCCCAACGCTCCCTGGCCGATCGCGGGCAGCGACAATGCCGGCGGAAGATATTCGGTCACCAAATCGTCGAAACCCAGCCGCTTCAATCCCGCGGCCGCCAGTATCACGGCGTCGAGCTTCTCCGACTCCATCTTCCTTAGGCGGCTCTCCACGTTGCCGCGGATTTCAACCATTTCAAGATCCGGCCTCACGGACAAAAGCTGCGCCTGGCGCCTAAGCGCGCTGGTTCCGATCCTCGCACCCTGCGGCAAGTCGGCAAAGGCAACACCTCGCGAAATGAGAGCGTCCCGGGGGTCCTCCCGCGCGGTGATGCAAGCAAGGCCCAACCCCCGCGGAAATTCTGTCGGCACATCCTTCATGCTGTGCACTGCGATGTCGATTTCCCCACGAAGCATCGCTTCCTCGATCTCCTTGACGAACAGGCCCTTGCCCCCCACCTTGGCAAGGGGAACGTCCAGGATCATGTCGCCTGAAGTCTTTATTATCAAAAGCGAGACATTGCATTCCGGGTACCGTTCGCTTATCCGGGAGCGCACCCATTCGGCCTGCCAGAGCGCCAGCCGGCTGCCGCGGGTGCCTATTGTCAGTTGTTTCAACGTCATCAATGCATTCTCCAGGGCGGGCAGTTCAAACATCCTCCCGGCATCCTTCCGGCAGAAGGCGCAGGGCACGAGGCACAAGAAAGATCATGAAAAATCAAGGTGTTATGTGCCAGGCCGTTTCCTTTATTCATCCTGCTCTATTTCCAGCATCTCCTCACCCTTGCCTGCCGGCTCGGTCTGCAGGTCGAAAAGGCTCCGCAAGGCATCCAGGTAGAGGTCTATCCTGTTCCCCTGGCCGGTGTGCTTCAGGACGCTGATGGGCGTGTGGAGAAGCTTGGAGATCATGGCCGAAGTCATGGCCTCAAGGCGCTTTTCATGCTCCGGGGACATGCCTTTCCAGGCCGCCAGGGTCCGTTCCACCTCCGCCCGGACTATCTCGTCGAAGCGGGAACGCAGGGCAACGATGGTGGGGACCACCTCCAGCGAGGAAAGCCAGGACAGGAAACGCTCCGCTTCAACCGTGACTATTTCCTCGGCCTTCGCAGCCTCTTTAAGCCGCTGCTCCCGGTTTGACTCCACAACGCCCTGCAGATCATCGGTGTTGTACAGGTATACGTTCTCAAGGTCATTGACTTCCGGCGCGATATCCCGCGGTACTGCGATGTCTATGAAAAACATCGGCCGCTGCTTCCTTCGGCGGATCACCTCTGCAACTTCCTTGGGACCGATGATGAAATGGGGAGAACCGGTGGAGGAAAGAATTATGTCAGCCTTGTGGAGATGATCGTAGAGGTCATCGAAACGGATGGCCCGGCCACCCAGTTCCTCGGCCAGCCGCTCTCCGCGCTCGAAAGTTCGGTTGGCGACAAGTACCCCGCTTACGCCGCCGGCAAAAAAATGTTTCGCAGCCAGTTCTCCCATCTCTCCCGCACCGATGAGCAGCACTGTCTTGTCTGAGAGATCGTTGAAGATCTTTTTCGCCAGTTCCACGGCGGCGAAGGCGATCGATACTGCGGAAGAGGCTATGAACGTTTCAGTGCGGACACGCTTGGCAACTGAAAAAGCCTTGTGAAGAAAGCGGTTGAGAACCAGACCGGATGTTCCGTATTCCGCGGCATAACCATAGGCAGCTTTCACCTGGCCAAGGATCTGGGGTTCGCCGATCACCAGCGAATCAAGGCTGGCAGCGACTCGGAACACATGACGGATGGCATTGTCGCCGTGATGACCATAAAGATAGGGTGACACTTCATCGAAGGGAAGATTGTGCCAGTCTGCCAGGAAACGTTTGATCCTGGCTATGCCGCCCGCGATGTCGCGGGTGACTGCGTACACCTCGACCCTGTTGCAGGTCGAAACGATGACCCCTTCCGAAATATCGGGCAACGTGACAAGCCCGCGAAGCGGTTTCTCTATGCTGTTCGATTCGAACGCAAGCCTCTCCCGGGTCTCTATGGGTGCGGTATGGTGGGACAGGCCCACTACAATAATATTCATGAGTTCGATCTACCGGTAACTGTGAAGCCCGGGCAGCCAGAGGTTCACCCCGATGAAAGTAAAAAGGAGGACGACGAATCCGGCGATGGCCAGGATTGCCGCCTTCCTGCCGCGCCAACCGGTGGTAAGCCTGCCGTGGAGAAGCGCCGCATAGATAAACCAGGTAATGAGCGACCAGGTTTCTTTCGGATCCCAGCTCCAGTAGGCGCCCCAAGCCGACTCCGCCCAGATCGCGCCGGATATGATGGCTATGGTCAGCATCGGAAACCCCAGGGAAAGGCACCGGTAGTTGATTTCGTCCAGGGTATCCAGCGAAGGAAGCCGCCGGTAGAGGACTCCCAGCTTTTTCTTCTTCAGGTATCGATCCTGGAGCAGGTACATGATTCCAGCGCAGCAGGCAACGGCAAATGCCGCATAGCCACCGAAGGCAATGATTGTGTGGATCCCGAGCCAAGCGCTCTTGAGGGCGGGGTTGAGAGGCACTATCCCTGATGGGAAGGAGGCTGAGGCAAGCATTAATGCCAAGGCAAGGGGGGTAACGAAAGAACCCAGGACCGCAGCCCGGTATTTCCTGGCCAGCGCCAGGAAAGCCCCCACGGTGGCCAGGCTGAAAAACGAAAGTGATTCGTGCATGTTCGTGATCGGGGTATACCCGGCTTCCAGATAGCGGGACACGGTAAACAGGAAGTGCGCGGCGAAACCGGCCGTCAATGCCCATCCTGCAGCCTTGCCGACAAGCGCCCCTGAACGGAGCAGAAACACCAGGTAGAGAACGGTCGCGGCTGAGTAGAGCGCTAGAGCGGCCAAATAAAGGGATTCGCTCATTCAATGTCCCCTCTGTCGATTCCCAGCTCACACAAGCTGAATCCCGGCCCGGCAACTTCACGAAGAAACCGGTCGATCTCCTCCGTCGAACAATTACGCAGCATCTGCGGCAGCCCCCCGTTCACAAGATCCCGCAGGATCTCCTTTCTGGCATGGCTTCCCTTCTTGAGCGCCAGGAGTTTTTCCCTGACAGCGCCCAGCACCCGCAGGGCAGCAGCATACTCCGGCCCGTACCTGTCATCGATCTCTTCCCTGATCGAGCGGGCGACCATCGGGCATTTCCCTCCCGTGGAAACAGTCAGGAGCAGGTCGCCTCGCGAAACAATGGAAGGGGTCGAGAAATCCCCCCATTCGGGCATGTCGGCAATATTTGCCGGTATTCTCCACTCAGCGGCCTCCTCGGCCACCGCCCTGCTTACCTCCTTGTCGCCGGTTGCCGCAAAGACGAGGAATGCCCCCGCCAGGTCGCCGCGCCGGTAATCCCGCTCCAGATGCTCGATCTCTCCAATTGCCAACATGTTTCGCAACTCGCGGGAAAGGGAGGGAGCAATGATGACGACCCTCGCCCCTGCTTCCAGCAGGGTTCGGCACTTGCGCTCGGCAACTGCTCCGCCGCCGACGATGATGACCGGTTTTCCGCGGAGGTCGATATTGATCGGATAATATCTCATGGTGGATGTCCTGCAGATTCGGCCGGCAGCAGTCAATTTCCCTGGCGACACTCCTGATGCCAATATTGGCCGCAGTAAGTCTACCACAGCACAGCGGGACGCAGGCAACTGTTTTTTCACCCGCGGCGATGGGAATGGAGGCCTTGGCGAAGGCCCGGACCATATGTGGTGATCCCGCAGGCAACAAAACGGTTACGGGAATATGGAATGACGGAAGGATTCGTCCCGGCTGATCAGAAGCTTCCCCTTTCACCTATCCTTTGCCTGATGAGAATCAGCAGCGTGTCAATTTCCTCGCAGGCTTTCTGCCAATGCTGCCTCTCGTGGCCGTCTTCTATATGCCTCCCCAGTGCGTGCATCCGATTGCTGATGTCGGTGAGCTCCGAAGTGACGACGTGTTCATGTTCCATGTCTTCCCCCTGATATGTTGTACAGCATATGAAAATACCAAAGATTTGCCCCGACGTCCACATGCTCTCGCAGAAGGCGGAGTCCCGGCGCTTGATTCAACCGTATATGGCGGGTTTCAAATCTTCGAAGCACGCCCAGCTTCATCATCACTCCCCGGATTGAAGACGCTTTTCAATGGCTTCGACCACATAGGGGAACACTGTCTCCGTGACGATGCGGTACCCTTCGGCCGTCGGATGGATGCCGTCCGCGCGGTTCAGTGCCGGATCGCCCGCCACTCCCGCCAGGAAAAGGGGAATCAGGATGACGCTCTCCTCCCGGGCAACCTCGGTGTAAGCCTGGGCGAACAGCTGGTCAAAATCACCCTTGCGCTTCTTCAGGTTCTGCATTCCGGCCAGGACCACGGTCACTCCGTGCCCGACGAGAGCGCGGACGATGGCCTGGATGTTCCGCTTCATGTCCGCGGGAGAAAGGCCGCGCAGGCCGTCATTGGTGCCTGTCTGGAGAATTGCTATCTGGGGGTTTTGCGCGAGGATTGAGTCGATGCGCCCCAGGGCCTCGCCGCTTTTTTCGCCGTTTATCCCGGCATTGATCACGCGAAAGTCATGACCTGCATCCCGAAGCTTCCGTTCAAGAAGTGCCGGGTAGTTCTCTTCTGCGGCGACACCGTAACCGGCGGTCAGGCTGTCACCGACGGCTATTATCGTCCCGTAGGCAGTGGATCCCCCCTTCGGGCTGTTTTTTGTATCGGCGTTTTCGTTCTTCATGAAAAATCCGTTCCCCTCCTTTTCCGGGCAATGGAACAACCAGATATATTTTTCCCTTGTTACCGGGAAAATCCTTAATGCGCCCAGGTTTTCAAAGCGGAATCACTGTTGGTCGATCAACTTCCTGACCTGGTCTTCGAAGGTCTTTTCGATTTCTCCCTTGCTCCTGCTATTGTAATACCCCGCAAGCACAAGAATAAGCCCGGCAGCGATAAGAGCCGCCGAAACCGCGCACAAGACCAAAATGATCTTTTTCCGGGGAGAAAAACCCCTCCATCCGCTTTTTTCCGGTTCAATTTTGAGGAGCTGCGCAGACTGTTCCCTCAGTCTTCGCAACTGCTCAAGCTGCATATGGTGGATGAACTTAAGCAGGCTGTCGCGGTGAGGGTCGTCGACATCGACAAAACGAAGAGCCGTGTCGAACAACTGCCGGGGATCGCCCTGGCGGCCCAGCGGCACGACATACACCACCTGGCCCTTGAGGGTCATCGCCCCCCCATAAGCAGGCGGCAGGAAAAGGGTCAGTTCCAGCAACCGGTCGATGCCGAAACGGTCGGGCACATGGATCCTCGCCCCCGCACCGCTCAGATTGGCCGCGACCGGCAGTGGTTCTTCCGGTGCGGAAGCCGTTGCCGCACTGACTAGCCCTATTTGATTGTCACGTGAGGCGACGGCAGTTATTTCCCCCGCTTTTGTTCCCGCAGAATCCGCAGACAAGTGGTACTTTAGGGGGATATAAACGTCGATACGGAAGTATTCACGATCGTTGTGGGTAAGAATCTCGCCGGTGAGGCGGATCAAGAGGGCTGACCGTCCATCGTACTCGAGCAGAATGCCCCGGCACCTGAAGCCGCGGCCCTTCTTCCCTGTCCGGACGCAAAGTGGCGTTCCTATCTCCAGATTGGCAGCTTCAGGGAGGATTGTCCTCGACAAGCGCAGTTCGAGGAGATCGTGTTGAAGAGAGAGAATCTCGGCATCGTCACGGAAGGTCTTCTCCCCCGGAAGCGGTATCTCCACCAGGATACGCATCCCTGCCGAAAAATGCTCTTCATATCTCAGGATGTTTTTCGCCATAAGCCGACTGAAATGGTACCGTCAGGTCGTTGCAGTTCATCTTGGACCACTGCAAACGCAGGATATAGGCGGAATCAGGCAAAGGGGTAATAAAAACATGCAACCCCTTGTCAAGCCTGGCGCGCCCGGAGGGATTCGAACCCCCGACCGATGGCTTCGAAGGCCATTGCTCTATCCAGCTGAGCTACGAGCGCGTGTGAGATACGGGAAATGATGCAATGCGGCCTGGCGCAACTGTATCCCATCTGCCGGAGAGAAATCAAGCCCCATTTCCGGCAGCAATAAATGAGTCAGCCACGTGCACATCGCCGTTTTCCCGCTATAATAGGGTTATTACAGTTCCCAAAAACACAAGGTGGATAAACGCATGATCAGCAAAAAGATGGTCCAGGCACTGAACAAGCAACTTAACAACGAACTCTACTCAGCTTACCTTTACCTCGCAATGTCGTCCTTTACCACCTACATCGGCCTGAAGGGCGCGGCAAACTGGTTCATGGTCCAGTACCAGGAGGAAATGGTCCATGCCATGAAATTCTATGACTATGTACTCAGTCAGGGCCAGCACTCCCAACTTGAAGCCATCGCCGTACCGCCGGCCGAATACGGCACGCTGCTCTCAATGTTCGAACAGACTTTGAAGCATGAGCAGTTCATCACCAAGTGCATCAACGATCTCATGGACCTGGCAATCAAGGAAAAGGACCATGCCACCCAGATATTCCTGCAGTGGTTCGTCACCGAACAGATCGAGGAGGAAGGAAACGACAACGACATTATCTGCCAGCTTAAACTGGTGGGCGACAGCCCCCAAGCCCTCATGATGCTGGACAAGGAACTGGCAACGCGCGTCTTCACCCCGCCGGCGCCCGCAGTGCAGTAGGCTCAAAGAACCGGCCTGCCTAAAACCGCGGCGGTTGCACGGGCAGGAAACAGCCACGGCATCCGCCGCCCACTCATGCAGGAAATGACGGCCCGGTAATAATTGACAATATTTATAGGGTATGTTATTCGGTAGAATAACTAATTCTTACGAATATTGTTGTCAATAAAGAGGCCATCATGTTCAGCAGAATGCGGGAAGACATCAAAGCGGTTTTTGAACGGGACCCTGCGGCACGAAGCACGCTGGAGGTGCTCTGCTGCTATCCGGGACTCCATGCCGTGTGGCTGCAGAGGATTTCCCACTGGTTCTGGGTGCGGCGTCTCTTCTTCCTGGGCAGATTCGTTTCACACCTGGCGCGCTTTCTTACCGGCATCGAGATCCATCCCGGCGCTACCATAGGCAGGCGTGTGTTCATAGACCACGGCATGGGTGTGGTGATCGGGGAGACGGCCGAAATCGGCGACGATGTCACCCTCTACCATGGCGTCACCCTGGGCGGGGTCAGCCTGGAGAAGGTCAAACGCCATCCAACTGTCGAATCGAACGTGGTCATCGGCTCCGGCGCCAAGGTGCTGGGTCCGTTCACCGTGGGCAAGGGGAGCCGCATCGGCTCCAATTCGGTGGTCATCAAGGAGGTGCCGGCCAACGCCACGGTGGTCGGAGTACCGGGAAGGGTCGTGATGGCAGCCGAGAAACCGGCGGAAAAGACCGACCTGGAACATGGCAAGCTGCCGGACCCGGAAGCCAAGGCCATTGCCTGCCTTTTCGACCAGGTGAGGGATCTGGAAAAGAAGTACGCCGATCTTGCCCGGGAACACGAGAAACTGAAGCAACGGCTGGAAGCATAAGATGGATCTACTTGATAAAGTCGTGAAACCGCTACGGATTGCAGTGGCGATGAGCGGAGGGATCGACTCGTCCGTAACCGCCGCCATTCTCAAGCGACAGGGCCATGATGTAATCGGGATTTCCATGCGGGTATGGGACCCTACTTCATTCCGCGAACGTGGAGAAGGAGACCCTTCGCACTGCCCTCCCCCTGATGCCGTGGAGAACGCACGTCTGGTAGCCGGTCAGCTGGGCATACCCTTTCATGATGTTAATTTCGAGGAAGAATTCCGCAGGATCGTGGTTGACGATTTTATCGGCGAGTATTACCATGGCCGCACCCCCAACCCCTGCGCGCGCTGCAACCGCTACGTCAAATTCGGGCTGCTGCTGGACAGGGCGCTCGCCCTGGGCGCCGACATGCTGGCAACGGGCCACTACGCACGCATAGAACGGGACGGGGAAGGCTTCTTCCGGTTGCTGAAAGGTGCGGACCCGAAAAAGGACCAGTCCTATTTCCTCTTCGACCTGACCCAAAAGCAGCTATCACAGAGCATGTTCCCCCTCGGCGGTATGACGAAGACTGAGGTCCGCGCCCTCGCGAACCGGCTTGAACTCAGGCTTGCCGACAAGGGAGAAAGCCAGGAAATCTGTTTCATCCCCGATGACGATTATGTGCGTTTCCTCGAGGAAGGTTCGATCGGAAGGGACCTGTCCGGTGAAATCGTCACCTCGGATGGAAAGATCATCGGCCGCCACCAGGGAACCTACCGCTATACCGTGGGCCAGCGCCGCGGGCTGGGCATCGCCTGGAGCGAACCGCTCTACGTGCTCGGCATCGACACGGAAAGGAATCGTGTCGTGGTCGGCCCCAAACGGGAACTCTACCGCTCCGGGCTCCGGGCAAAAGATCTGAATTGGATCATGCCCCCGCCCGCAGGCGAGTTCACAGCCACCTGCAAAATCCGCTACCGACACCTGCCCGTGCCGTGCCGAGTCATCCCCCGGGAAGGGAACCGGGGGGAAGTGCGCTTCCTGGCGCCGGAAAAATCCGTCACCCCGGGCCAGGCGGTCGTGTTTTACGACGACGACCGGGTGCTGGGGGGAGGGTGGATAGAAGAAGGCATATGAAGAGAATCTCCTTTTTTACCCTCGGCTGCAAGACCAACCAGTTCGAGTCGGCCGCCATGGCCGAGGCCGCCCGCAAAGAAGGCCTGCTGATCGTTCCCGCGCATGAACCGGCGGATATCGTCGTCATCAACACCTGTACGGTCACCGCCAGGACCGATGCCGAGTCGCGCCGCCTGGTCCGGCGCGCCCGCCGGGAAAACCCCGGGGCCAGAATCGTCGTCGCCGGCTGCTACTCCCAACTCACCCCGGAAACGTTCCGGGATTTCCCCGGTGTCTCGCTCATAATCGGCAACAGTGAAAAACGCGAGCTCATGGAACTGCTGCGGACATCGGAAAGCGGGCAGCAGGTGAAGGTTTCGGACATCTCCCGGGAGGAAACGGCTGAGCCTCTAATCATCGAATCCTTTGCCGAGCACACCCGAGCGTTCATGCAGGTGCAGAACGGCTGCGACTGCCGGTGCTCCTACTGCATCGTGCCCCATGTACGGGGAAAGAGCCGGAGCGTCACCCCCGAGAGCGCACTGGCAGGCATACGGGCCTTTTCAAGCCACGGTTTCCGGGAAGTGGTCCTGACCGGCATACACCTGGGTGCGTTCGGCCTGGACCTGAAGCCTCCCACCAGTCTTTTCGACCTGGTCTCGCAGGCGGAAAGGGAACGCATTGTTCCCCGCCTCAGGCTTGGCTCAGTCGAGCCCACCGAAATCCCCGACGAGCTGATCCGGCTCCTGGCAGCCGCCGAAACCCTCTGCCCCCACCTGCACATCCCCCTGCAGAGTGGCGACGACGGAGTGCTGGCCGCCATGAACCGCCCCTACTCCACCGCTTTCTTCCGGGGAGTCGTGGAAAAACTGGCAACTGCCGTCCCGGGCATTTTCATCGGCACCGACATCATCGCCGGTTTCCCCGGCGAAACGGACGAAGCCTTCCAGCGGGGTTTCCGATTCCTGGAATCCTTGCCGCTGGCCGCGTTCCACGTGTTCCCCTTTTCACCCCGGCAAGGCACGCCGGCAGCCGCCATGCCGGGAAAAGTACCGGTCGGCGTCATAAAACAGCGGGCCGAAGCCCTGCGCAGGTTGTCCGAGGAAAAGAAAAGGAAATTCTTCGAGGGGTTTCTCGGAGCAGAGCTTGACGTGCTCATCCAGGAGGAAGGGAAAAACGGCGCACTGAAAGGGCTGTCGAGAAACTACATCCCGGTGACGCTGCAAAGCATGGAGGGAGCGGAACTCAACACCGAGGTCAGGGTAAAGATAACGGGCGTGGAAAGGGACTTCGTGCGGGGAAGACTTGCATGATCCGGCTGCTTTCAATCCGTAAGGACATCAAGCGGAACACCAAGCGAACGGGCTAGTGCAGACAACGTATCAACCGTGCCTTTTCGTTTACCTGATTCAATCTGCGACAGGAAAGCTTTGCTGATACCCGCCCTGCTTGCCAGTTCCTGTTGCGTCATGCCGCGATGTTCGCGCCATATCCTGATGGGTGATTCCCCTGAAAGCTCACGCCGCAAAATCCCCTCGGGCACCAGGAATTCCCTGCCGGATTTGTAGGCTTCATTGAATTCGGCAACTGCGCGCGCATCGGTTTCATCTTCGAGAAGCTCGAGAAAATGCTGATAATCTTCGTATGAAATCACCGCAAATTCAGGGCGTCCGTCTTTTTCAATAATCTGCGCTTTCATTGGTACACCTCTCCTCTCGGAGCAATCCGCACGACTGCGATCAACAAGGCCTGCTCGTGAATGGTGTAAACAACCCGCCAATCCCCGACCCGCAACCGGTAGCCCGGATGGCCGGTAAGTTTCCTGACATTGTTGTTCGGCGCCATTGGGTCAACAGCCAAGGCTTCGATCTTCTCCATGACAAGTCGCGCCGTGTTGCGAGGCATTGCCTTCAGAGTTTTTCGGGCTGCTTTCGAATATTCTATGGAGAACATGGTTGATGTTAACATATTGCTAACCAAACAGCAAACTCAATTACACATTTGATTCGCCAACAGGCTCCGGTCCAGCAGATGCCTCGGCTGGACGTTCGACATCGCCTTGAGCATGCTTCTCTTCACGTGGGGAATGTCCTTTTCCAGCGTGGCGAGCAAATCCTTCATCTTCTTGCGCTGCAGGTCCGCGACCCCGCACACCGGGCAGCGGCAGCAGACCACCGGGTACTCTTTCATGGCAGAATACTCGATGATCTCCTTTTCCTCCACGTAGACCAGCGGCCGGATCACGGTGGTTTCCCCGTTGTCGGCCAGCATGCTCGCCGCCATGGCCTTCAGGGAACCGACGAAGAACTGGTTGAGGAGCAGCGTTTCCACGAAGTCGTCCAGGTGGTGGCCAAGGGCCAGCTTGTTGCAGTTGAAGCGCTGGGCGAGCGTATAGAGCACCCCTCGCTTCAACCGGGCGCAGATGGAGCAGAAGGAGGAACCGGGCCGCCGCTTTTCCCTGATGATGTCGAAGTGGTCGGTTTTCTCCATGTGATAGGCAAAACCGTTGCGGGCCAGATGCTCCTCGATGATGTCCGCCCGGTAGCCGGGATAGCCCGAATCTATGTTGATGGCCAGGATCTCGTACTTGATCGGCGCCCGCTTCCTGAGCGCCTCCAAAAGATGCAACAGCGTGTAGGAATCCTTCCCACCCGACACCGCCACCGCTATCCTGTCCCCCTCTTCAATAAGGCTGAAATCCGCTATGGCCCTGCCTACCGCGTTCTTGATTTTCTTGTACAGCTTCTCTTCCGGTGACGACACGCAAACCTCTTTTCCTGCGAATGCTCATGGCTCGAAAGCTGCGAAAATGGTACGCATACCCGAACCCATTCCTATATATTAATTTCAAACGTTGAGGGTAACGGAAAGAGCTTCGGCAAGTCAAGGAAATGGGGCGATCTCCTCCAGGAATCTGCACCGCACCACGCCTCTTGTCGTTGCCGGCCGCCTCTGGTATTGTGAAGGCTGATACCATTCAAATGAATTGACCGGATAGCCATGTCCCCAGAAAAAAACAGCATGATCGAAGTCGCCATCCCGCTGCCGCTCCAAACGACCTTCTCCTACCGGGTCCCGGAAGAGCTGCGCTGCGCGGTCGTTCCCGGGGTCCGGGTTTTCGTCCCCTTCGGGCGGCGAAAAGTGACCGGCTACGTGCTGGGGCAGGCCCACCATCCACCTGGAGACCTGAAGGACATCCTCGAGGTCCTGGACGAACAGCCGGTGTTCACCCCAAGGGAACTTGCCTTCTACCGCTGGATCTCCGCCTACTACCTCCACCCCCTGGGAGAAGTGATCAAGACCGCCCTCCCCTCGGGCATCAACATCGAAACCAGGGGACGGACAACGACCGGAGCGGATGGCGCACAGGGAGAAGAGCAGATCCGGGGCGGAAGGAGCATTCGGCGGGAATGGTTCTTCCACGCCACGGAAGAAGCTGCCGGAACGGCCGCCCCCCGGGGATTGGCAGCACAGATCCTCCTCTACCTCATGGATCAGGGTGAAACATCCCGGAGCGACCTCAATGCCCGGTTTGCCAACCCGGCCGCCCAGTTGAAACGCCTTCTCCAGAAAAACTTAGTGGTCATGGAAGAGAGGGAGGTGTACCGCGATCCGTTCCGGGACGAGGAAGTCCCCGCATCCTCCCCCCAGACCCTGAACGAGACCCAGGCCGCGGCTTTCCAAGCCATTTCCGCAGCGGTGACAGCAGGAGAGTTCGCCCCGTTCCTCCTCCATGGCGTAACCGGCAGCGGAAAGACCGAAGTCTATCTGCAGTCCATCAGCCACGCCCTGGAAGCAGGGAAAACGGCGCTGGTCCTCACCCCCGAAATCGCCCTCACGCCGCAGCTGATCAGGCGCTTCCGCAGCCGCTTTTCCTGCGGTATCGCTGTTTTGCATAGCGGCCTGACACCTGGTGAGCGCTACGACGAGTGGCGCCGCATCCGCCGCGGCGAGGCAGCCATCGTCATCGGCGCCCGCTCGGCCATCTTCGCTCCCCTGGAAAATCTGGGCATCATCGTGGTCGACGAGGAGCACGAAGCCTCCTACAAGCAATCCGAAGGCCTGGCCTACAATGCGCGGGACCTCGCCCTCGTCCGGGGAAAGATGGAAGGAACCGCTGTCGTCCTGGGCTCGGCAACCCCACTGATAACCTCGTACCATGCAGCCATGCACGGCAGGCTCCGTTACCTGAGCCTGCCCGAGCGGGTGCGGAACCTGCCCCTTCCAGAGGCGCGGATCATCGACACCCGCAAAATGCGGGATCGCGCATGTTCTCCCGAACTGGTGGCAGCTCTCGGCGAGAACCTGGAAAGGAAGGGCCAGTCGCTCTTGTTCCTCAACCGGCGCGGCTTCGCCACCTTCCTTTTCTGCCGCGACTGCGGTCATGTGTTCCGGTGCCCCAATTGTGCCGTGACCCTCACCCACCACAAGTCCAAACAGCGCCACTACTGCCATTACTGCGACTTCTCGCTTCCCGCGCCCACCGTCTGCCCCGGTTGCGGAGGCGGGGACATCGCCCTTTTCGGCCGCGGCACCGAGCGCGTGGAGGAGGAAATCAGGGAACTTTTCCCTGAAGCCCGCATTGCCCGTATGGACAGCGACACCACTGCCAGGAAAGGAAGCCATGCCGGTATCCTGAAACGGCTGGAGGACGGCAAGATCGACATCCTGATCGGCACCCAGATGATCGCCAAGGGGCATGATTATCCGGGCGTAACGCTGGTTGGCGTGGCCTCGGCCGATTCCACGCTCAACCTCCCCGACTTCCGCAGCGCCGAGAGGACCTTCCAGCTCGTAAGCCAGGTCATGGGACGGGCCGGTCGGGGCGATTCGCCGGGCAAAGTACTGATCCAGGGAGCCGACCCGGGCCATTACGCACTGGCACGGGCGGCATCCCACGATTACGAAGGGTTCTACAAGGAAGAAACTGCGTTCCGCCGGGAAGCCGGCTACCCTCCCTTCTCCAATCTTGCACTCATATGCCTTTCGGGCACGGCCGAAAAGCCAGTCGAACAGGGAGCGCAAGACGCTGCTGTCCTGCTGCGGAAACTGCGCGGCGACCTGAAAGCCCGGCTTGAAATCCTGGGGCCCGCCCCTGCCCCGCTGGCGAAAATCCGCGGCAGGTTTCGCTGGCAGTTGCTCTTGAAGTGCTCCAACCGAACCGACCTGAGAAAGATCCTACTTCGCTTCCAGGCGGAATGGCGGCCACCGCGCACGATACGGAGCAGTATCGATGTAGACCCGGTCGATACGCTTTGATGAACTTCATGAAATATCTCCGCTCCTGTAACCTGCTGCTTGACGAAAGGCAAATTAACGAGAAAATCAATTGAGGCGGAAAAAACTCCGACCGGACGATGCCTTATCGGCCGGGGACCAAACGGCAAGGGGACGGGGATGGCAAAGGACAGGAATGAAGATACAACACCGGCTACGCGCAAGTCGTTGCACTGGGAGCTCGCCAAGAGGGACATGACGGAGGATGAATTAGCCGCCATCAGGGACATGAACTGGGAATGGTATTACAACTGTTATCTCTACAAGGATGAACCGGTAGAGGTGACGTGCAAGATATGCGGATTCATGAATGTTTTCCTGGCGGGAGAGAAATCCAAAAAATGCGTTCACTGCGGCATAGAGTGCCGCAGATGCGAAGTCGACCTGGAGGAGAAATAAGAAACCGTAATCGCGACGGCTCAACTCCTGATTTTCTCAAAAGGGCACAGGCATATGAAAGAGTACGCAGTCCATCGCCTGTAGCGGCAGTTATAGCATGATCTGGGCTCATCAGCCACCATCTCCTCCTCCACGTCATCCAGAAAGGCATTGCAGTTCCGGGCCTCGCTCGCCGCTTCGGACCAGTTCATCTTGCCACCCAGGAATTCCCTACAGCCATTTTCCAGAACTCTCCACATTTCCCGCTGCCCCCTCACCTGAAAGATACGATTCCGATTCGCTCACCTCACTCGTCGATGGCAATTTTTGCATGTTGAGTACATCAAAATTAATGAAGTTCAGATTGCGTATCGTCAACTATTCAATTTATCGAACCGGTTCTCAATATAGCAAAAATGTTCTTTTTTATCAAACTGCATGCCGTCCAACACTCTTGCCCATCCAAGTCCCGAATACATAGCCCTCAGCAATCATTCTGATTTTTCAAGCCCTGAGCTTGTCGGGAAAACTAACACTTTCCCGAGTGCTGGAATATCGTATTTATAGTAATTTACACCTTCAGTTACCACCAAGTGAACGCTACCCAGTTTGGCAACGAGCAATAAGCCTGTCGAAAAAACTGACACACTTCGTGGCAATTGTTGCCTGAAAAACATTTTATGACGCTTTTTCAGCCAGTTATGGCGCTAGCATATTTTTTGCATAACGTTTCTCATTAGTACCAATCCGGAAAGTTCCGCAAACTGTAGACAAAAACCGGGGCGCAAAAGCACCCTTTCCGGATGAAAATTACGAAACACATGCATTCCTTCATGCATTTGCCCATTACTCCTCAATTGGCGCTGGATGCTTTTTTCACCAACAACTTGCTGGCAGCATCAATGATAAGAGCAAGGGCAATTTTTTTTTGCATTTTTCGAAATATATTACACAATATAGCGAATGACATGCAAAAAAAACTCCGCGCAGAATTTTGCAAACTCGGCAAATTGGCACATTCCTAAAAAAGGGGGAAGGGGAGATGAAAAAACCGAAACTGCTGTTCACGTCCATTTTGTTCCTGGCCGGGCTGATCCTGGCAGGCATCGTCTATGCGGCTTACCAGCACGCTGGTGACGCAGACAAGGATCCCGCGACATTCCTGAACGTCTATCCAGGCAAGGCAGGAACGAAGCTGGACAACTGCGCGCTCTGCCACACAGGTGGCAAAGAAACCGTAAACGGCAAGACCACCACCTATGGAAGTTGCCAGTGGTGTCACAAAGTTTACGGATACAACGCCTCGGGAGACATCACGTCAACTCTTAACGACTACGGCAAGGCTTACAAAGCTGCCGGCAGAAACGAAGCGGCCCTTGCGTTGATAGAATCCCTTGACTCAGATGGCGACGGTTACTCCAATATCGTCGAAATCAACGCCAACCGCTACCCCGGCGACAGCAACGATGATCCCAGCAAAGTGGTCGCCCCCTTCCGCATCTACACCAAAGCCCAATTGGCTGCCATGCCCCAGCACAAGCAGTTCATGCTGATGAACACGACCAAATCTGGCGACTATTACGCTGAATATTCCGGCGTTTTGATGGAATACCTGCTGAAACGGGCGGGGGCCGCTCCGGATGCCACGCAGATATCCGCCTTTGCGCCGGACGGTTATGCCCAGCGCCATCCGATGGTTGACAGTAGCGACAATATCGGAAAAAGCTACGCCCCGTTCGTAATCGGCCCGTATCCCCAGGCCACTTATTTCTATAACACTGAAGCAGACAAGGCCAAAACCTCCTACGGGTGGTGCGATTACACTTCACCCGGCAATGTCGGGCGCCAGAACGGCGACTCGATCCTCGTGAAAAACGGCCTGAGGCTCATTTTGGCCCTCAAGGCAGACGGAGTCGATCTGGTGCCGGGAGTGCTCGGCCCCAACAACAAGCTGACCGAACAGAGCGAGGGACCTTTCCGTGTCGTGTCACCGCAAAAGGTTGTCGGCCCGCCCGACCAGGCGTCCACAGCCGGCAATCAGAGCGTCATATGGCCTTACAGCTCCGCAAACGACCACAACGCAGGCTTTGCCACGAAATGCACCACCATTGTCAGGGTTGAGCCGCTCCCGGCCGGCACCACCGACATTGACACGATGGAAGCTGGCTGGGGGTATATCGACCAGGGCAAGCTCGTGATCTACGGCGCCCTCTTGGGACCGCAACTGATCTTCCCGGCCGATGGAGACATGAAAGTCAATTGGCATCCCGCATTCTTCAAGTGGAAACACAGCCCTGGAATCGAAAGGAATGCCGTGGTAAGCTACAAGCTCGAATACACCAAGGATGCTGCCCTCAAGGATTGGACGTCAGTGATGGTCAAGAGGGACAAGAAAAAACCGTCCGATCATTTCGACCCCATGGTTAAGGACAACATCATCCTCACCCTGGAACCGAATACCAAGTACTGGTGGAGAGTGACGGACCTGGACGAGAACGGCGGAACCACTGTCAGCAGCATTTACTCTTTTACCACTAAGGACAAACCGCCCAAAAAGAAGTGACATCCGACAGTCCGATCAACGGTTAACCGTTCATAAGGCGCACCAGCGTAAAAGGCCGGCTTCCTTCCTGGGAGCCGGCCTTGGTTTATCGCCCAAGAAGACGGCGAAGCATCAGGATGTGGCCAGCCAGGCCAGTTTGCAATTGATTTTTGGGACTGTTTTGCTATTATCACATCGCTTTGGCGGGGATTCACAACTTTAAGCGGAAAGCTCTTTCATCCGCGGGCTGTTGCTTGCATATGCAGAGATCACAAGGGTTGTGCCATTCCCCTGATTTAATGACATGAGAAGAGGGATTGCATTGATGCGCAGCAGAATCCTGCTTGCAATTATCATTTCCATTGTTACCGCCTCTGTCTGTTCGGCCGAACCTCAAGACATGAGAAACGAGGCATCCGCGGTCATGGAAAAACTGCGCAGATCCGGGCCTCCGGCAGCACTGTCCGAAGAATTCAGAAGCATCGAAGATACATTTGCCAGGGCTGAGTCACTGTGGAAAGAAAAAAAGAACGAGGAAGCCCAGAGACTGTACAGGCTCACGATACTGAAATCAGCGGTATATGAGAAAAAATTTCTGGAATCGGATGAAGCCGCGCCATCGGTGGCCGGCACTATCCAGGGATCATCCGTGAACATGTCGACATCCGGACCAGGCCCGGCCGCGAATCCGCAGGAAATATCAACAGGGGCAAATTCGCAACAGGACGGTGAAAACAAGGATGTTCACGCCGACAGCCCTCTGGCAGACGAGCCCGCTACGGGCTCCATCGTTTCGAAAACCATAATCGGAACGGAATTTACCTATACAGTAAAAAGACGGGAATCTCTCCGCATGGTCGGAGCAAAGCTCGGTGTAAGCTGGCGGTCCATTGCCAAGGAAAACTCTCTGGACCCCAAGACCCCCCTGGAACCGGGGCAACGCCTCAAGATCAACACTCGCAGGATCATTCCGAAAACAAGAGCCGAAGGGATCGTGATCAATATCCCGGATCGCACAATGTACCTCTTCAAGGGAAAGAAGCTGGAACGGGCGGTCCCAGTCGCCGTCGGCATGCCGACCTCGCGCAAGGACGAAGTCTGGCGCACTCCTACGGGGACCTTCAGGATCATTTCCAAGGTCAAGGATCCGACCTGGTTCATCCCACAGTCCATTCTGAAAAAAATGAAGAAAAACCGCAAGGACGTGCAAACCAGCGTACCACCGGGCAAGCGGAACCCGCTCGGCAGATACGCGCTTAAAACATCCCTGACGGGCATCCTCATTCACGGCACGGTTTCACCCGAATCGATTTATACTTACAGCAGCCATGGCTGCATCAGGGTCATGCCTGGAAACATGAAGGAGATTTTCGACGATATCAGGGTAAATACTGGAGGCGAGATAATCTACCAGCCGGTCAAACTGGCACTGTCCGATGATGGGAGGGTTTTCCTGGAGGTCCACGGGGATGCCTATGAACAGTTCCGGGATCTGGAAGCAGTTGCCAGGACGCTGATAGAAAAGAACAAAGTGGAACGGATGGTCGACTGGGAGCGGGTAAAATCGTCAATCAAGAACAAGAAGGGTGTTCCCGTGGACGTTAGCCAACGCTCCGGGGGAAACGACATCCCGGCAAAGAACAGCCGGTCCGGAGACTCCCCCTCCCAGCCCTGAATTCATCAGCATCTTTGCGAAGTCATCAAGAGAAAACCGGCTTTGATCCCAAAAGGAGCCGGTTTTCTCTTGCAGCGCTACAGCTGAAAATCCTTGTCCGTCAAACCCGTATTCTTTTTAACGTTTCGAAAACCGATAACCGTACGGTCTCCGTTGTTCTCCTCTATGACCAGGCGAATCAGGCGGCCGTCCTCGCGAAACGTCACCTGCAGCTCCTTCATCGCTCCCTTTGCCCGTGGAAGTATACGCAGGGAGAGGATCGTGCCACGCTTTTCGGCGCGGACGTCAAAACCGCCGGGCATGCTTTTCACCTGCCGGTCAAGAAAAGCGAACCAGCGGGAAAGGCCCTGTTCGGCCGGAAGAACCATTTTCTGGCGCTCGGCTTCGTTGGGCAGCTTGAGGCTGAGCGTGTTGTCCTTGAGCAGTACGCGGCTGGCATAGGGGGAACGGAGTTCCATGAAAAAGCTGTCGGGTTTCCTGAAACGGACCGTTCCGCTGGCGATCATCTTCTTTTTCATGAGCGTCAATTGCTTCTCCTGGATTATGTCCGCAGAGAAATCACTGATGCCGGCAAATGCGCGACGGAATGCCTCCAGCCCTTCGACCGGGCTTATGGCTGCCGCGGAAACCGAAGGGGCGAATATCAATACGAAACATAATATTGGAAAAAAAACGGTTCGCAATTTGACCATTTTGTCGTTCCTGTCCATTCGTTATGTAAACCTGACCTGAAAGCCCGGCTAGATGGGACCAATACCCAGTGTAAGCCTGGCCTCCGCAACCTTTTTGCCATCGACGGAGGCTTCACCCTCGAGAAGAAAGAGCCTGCCGAAAGACTTCGGTATGCTGACCTTTATGACGACGCAATCACCCGGCCGCACTTCACGGAAAAAACCGGCATGGTCGATGGCCGCCAGGAATCCGCCTTCGCCTTCCCCCGTAGCTGCTGCCATTCCGCCAAGCTGGGCTATGGATTCCACAAGGAGGAAAACGGGAAAAGAACCTGCGTCGCAAGGTATGACCTTGATGCCAGTCGCGGCGACTCCCGGATCACGCGATGTTACGCGGTCAATCAGGAGAAATGGACTGCGGTGGGGAAGATAATCTGTCGGAGAGGAGCTAAACCCCTTCCGGTCCAATGACGTCGATTCCATAATATGGGCCCTCGGGGGATGCAGAAAAGTGAACGGCGCTTGATCCGGGCTCCATGGCAAGGATGAGGGAAACCAGTGCCAGTCCGCCCATGGCCAGGCTGCGGCCCAGAAGTTCCCCCGTATCGAGCCGGGGCACTGAAGACGGGATTCGGTCCAGAAGGGATGGAATCCGCGCCGCAACTCCGGACAAGGAAACCAGGTCACACTCACGCCGTGGGCCGGTAAGCCGTTCCATGCCCTCGGACTCGCGACCGGGCAGAAATCTCCCCACCGTGCGTATTTCGCCCAATCTTGCCTTGATAGGGACGCCACGCCGTCGGGCACTCTCCGCCTTTTCCAGGACGAGCATGCCGACGCCCTCCCCGAAACCCGCAGCATAGCGTCTCAGCTGGCCCATGTTTCGGAAGGCGCGAATCATGAAAGGATCCAGTTCGTCCACCCCTCCGGTAATCATCACATCGGCCCGGTCTTCTTCCAGGAAGCGGCATGCCATCTGGACGGCCACCTCGGCCGAGCAGAATCGCTGCACGAACGTCACGTTAGGACCCTTGAACCCGTATTCAATAGATGCATTGCTCGCAGGAGCGTTGGGAACCGTATTGGGAAACAGCATCGGGATAAGCCCTTCGGCGCCGGCGGTAAAGTATCCCCGCAGAAACTCCTCGGAATTGGCGATGCCGCCGAAGCCGCAACCGAGGGTTATGCCGATACGTTCGGGGCCTTGTTGCCGGACATTGATACACGCGTCTCCCAGGGCCATTCCTGCAGCCACAACGGCGAACAGGCTGCAGCGGTCCAATTTGCGGGCCTTGAGCGGTGACATGTGGTCGGTTGCCCGGAACCCGTCAGCGCGCGCCCAAAGGTGCCCTTCCCCACCAGCCAACTCGGGAGGCACCGGTTTGAGGACACTCTCACGCCCCGCCATCACCTGCCTGATGGGGTCGAGTCCGGTGCCTGCAGCCGATATGGCGGCAAGCCCGGTGATGGCGATTTCCATCCGATCCGCGCTCATATCCCCACCACCAATGTTGTTATGTTGCCTCCGAAAGCAAAGGAATTGGAAAGAGCAACCCTGGCGTCAGCAGGCTGGTTGCCGTGATGGCAGTAATTGAGGTCGCACTCCGGGTCGGCTCCGCGGAAATTGAGGGTCCGGGGAATTATTCCGGCCCTCATCGAGAGCAGCGTGGCGACTGCCTCTATCGCGCCTGCCGACCCGAGGCAATGGCCGGTAAAACCTTTGGTCGAAACCAACGGCACATTGCCTGCCAGCTCACCGAAAACCAGCTTCATGGCCTTTGTCTCCACCACGTCGTTCAATGGCGTGCCGGTGCCGTGGGCATTGACCCAGCCAACCTCATCACGGGTGATCCCCGCATATTCCATCGCAGTCGTCATCACCCGCGCCGCTTCTGTGCCGGTAGGCTCTGGAGCAGTCATATGGTAGGCTTCACCGGCTGCCGCGTAGCCGAGAATGAATCCATGGATGGCCGCACCACGCCTTTTGGCGGCATCTTCGTCCTCCAGGACCAGAAAGGCTGCGCCTTCCCCCAGGGAAATGCCGTGCCGGTCGAGACTGAAGGGGGAGCACGGCTCAGGGTCGACTACCCGCAAAGAATTGAAACCGGCATAGGTAAGAAGAGAGATGGCGTCGGAGCCACCGCAGACTACCGCCTTGAGCTTCCCGGTGGCGACCAGGTCGGCTCCCCATCCGATGGCAGTAGCGGAAGAAGAGCAGGCAGTCATTATGCTGCCCTGGTATCCGCACAGATCATAGCGCATGGCTATGTCGGTCGCCGTGCGATCCGGAAGGATGCCCCTGAGAAGGGAAGGTTTTGCGCGCTCACCCGAAAGCGTATGCCTGAGCCAGAGTTCCGCATGGTACATGCCGGATGCCCCCGCACCCATGGAAACTCCGATGTCATACGGAGAATAACAGTCCCGGACACCGCTTTCCCGCAGCGCCTCGCCGGAAGCGATCAGCCCGAACTGGTCGGCGCGGGACAACCGCCTGGCGGATTTGGCGTCGAAATAATCCAGCGGGTCGTAATCCCGTACCTGAGCGCCGATCCTGGCCGGGAACCGCGAAATGTCGAAAAGGTCCACAGGCCCGATCGCGCTTTTCCCGCTGATCAGGTTTTCAGTGAAAGCGGGAACATCTTTGCCAGCCGCGCAGAATATCCCGACTCCTGTTATGGCGATTCTTTTCTTCGTCATATTGATCCAGGCTTCAGTCTAACCGTCACGCTATGCCGCCATCGACGATCAGACACTGGCCGGTGATATAGGCCGCACGGTCTGAAGAGAGGAAAGCCACGGCTTCTGCGACTTCCTCGGTCCGGCCGATCCGGTTCAGCGCAGAGGCCTTGATTATGGAGTCGACTACTTCGGGCTTCAGGGAAGAAACCATGTCCGTGTCGATGAGACCGGGAGCCACCGCGTTGACCCGGATGCCCATCGGGCCGGTTTCCCTGGCGAGAGTCCGTGTGAAGCTTATGGCCGCACCCTTGCTGGCAGCGTAATTGGTCTGCCCGGGGTTGCCGGTGTAAGCGGAGATCGAGGAAATGTTCACGATCGACCCCTTCCTTCTGGAAAGCATTTTCCTGATTCCCCATTTGCAGCAATGAAACAGGGGGTACAGATTGCTCTCGATAACGTCGGCCCAGTCCTTTTCCGACATCATGGCAAGATAGGAATCCCGGAGGATGCCCGCGTTGTTGACCAGAACATCTATGTAGCCACTGTCGCCGGCCGCCGCGTCGATGACAGCCCTGGCGCCCTCGCTGGTGCGCACATCGGCCTTTATCACGCTGATTCTGCCGGGCAGGGCCGCCGCTTCCCGCTCAAGGGATTCGGCCGCTTCGTCGTTTTTGAGATAGGCTGCGAAAACCAGCGCCCCCTCCTGTGCGAAATGAAGGGATATGGCCCTGCCGATACCTCTCGTACCACCGGTGACCACGACAATTTTTCCACAGAATTCCATCTTTTCCCCAAATGCGAATAACTTCAGAATCAGATGCTACAATTGTTGAAGTCTACCTTTTATGCGATCTCTTTGTCAAGGTTGACGGTGTTTCATGGCACCTCATCCATCCAAGGCAACGAAGGCCGGCTGACCTTACAAATCCTCAGCATAGATCTCGACAAGAGGGTAAGCTTGGAATACAATATTCCGGTATCAATTCCGGCTAATGCCGACATCCGAGCCATCAGGACAACCCGTGCTGAATGGCTTAGGAGGCAATTCATGGGCACAGAAACACTGAACGGCTTGGCATCAGACAGAATATTGGAAAAACCTGCCATTCACTGCAAGGCACGGTTCGAGAAGCCCCCCGAATACCCTGCGAGATTCGCGGTACCTGACCCCATGGTGCCGTGGACTGCGGATTTCCCCGGTTACTCCCCGCCCTATTATGTATCACCAGTCGTGATCGCCAATGATTCCACGCAAAAGCCCGGCGGCTGGGCTGATCCGGAAGACATTTCCCGCATCGCGGATGTTCCGGTCGAGAGCTTTTCGGGCCGTCTTCTCCATGACGAAAAAGGACGCCCGTTGAACCCTGTCGGCAGAACCGGCTTGTCAGGAAGAGGGCTCCTGGGGAAATGGGGGCCGAATTACGCTGCCGACCCGATAATCACCAGGATCAACATGGCGACAAATTCCATCGAGCTTCTCGCCATCCGGAGAAAAGACAACGGCCAGTGGGCAATCCCCGGTGGGATGGTTGACAAGGGAGAAGAGGTTACCCGTACCCTGGCGCGAGAACTGGAGGAGGAAACAGGGGTAAAACTCGACATGGTGAAAGGGAGGCTGACCTATCGGGGCTACGTTGACGACCCCCGCAACACGGACCACGCCTGGATGGAAACAACCGCGAAGCATCTTCATCTTCCCGCGGAAACAGCACGGAGGGTAAACCCTGAAGCGGGAGACGACGCAGCTGCCGTACGCTGGCTGCCCTTGAGCAGGCAGTCCATGGAAGGGCTCTACGCAAGCCATTGTTCCCTGGTCAGAAAAGCCCTTGCCGGCATGGTCGCCGACAACCCGTTCCAGGTTTCGGAAGAAGAGTTGCAGATTGCAAGAGCCCTGATTTCAATCGGTTAGCAGGCCCGTGAAAACCTTCAAAACTGACCGGCGCAGTACTCAACAAAAAATGTTCAATTTAGGGATCAGGCAAAGAAAAGGCACCCCGGTTTCAGGTTGATCAGCAGTGCAACCAAACGAAGAAACCGGGGTGCATAGCAGGAGGGTCTACTCCTCTACTAATACAGCATTTCCGCAGGCTTTTCAATATAAATAAATATAATTTACCATCACCATAATTTTTGCGTCACGGTTTCATGCCCGTATCGGCATTTCCGCAAGCAATCGACGCAGGTGGAACATGGGGGAACAATTGACCAGCAAACATTTCAGACGGGCGGGGTATCTGGCCATGACCAGCGCGATCCTCAGCATACCTTTTCTAGTGCTGTCGTATCAGCTCTCGCAAAGAGAAGACATCATATCGAATGTGATACAGGCTTCCATGCAGTTGGCAGGGCTTTTTCTCTTCATTTACCTTGCAGCTGTGTTGAAGAAATACCTGCACCATTTCCATTCATTCCATGAAGTTGACAATTATATCGACTTCCTGATCACGACAAATCTGATTTTCAGCCTTGCGACGATTGCAGGGGTTTTCATGCCCGCTTATGAAATTGCCATAGATCGATTCTGCTTCATTCTCATCGTGGTGTTCGGAGTGACGCAGGTCCTTTTCGGGCTCAAACTGCTGCGCGCTCAGGACACGCTCAGAGGCATGCTGAAGCCCTACAGCATCTTCCTTGTCGCTACAGGGGCACTGATCGCGACAGTGGCCCTGCTTCCCGCAGCAGTGATTACCGGTGCAATTTCCGACGTCATGCTGGGCACGATCTTTTTCCAGGCACCAGGCCAGACGCATCGGGACGAAATTGAATAAGCGAGCCGCCGTCCACTGCCGACCATGAAGCTGCCGAATCCATTATACCGGGGCAAACTGGTGCGCCGTTACAAGCGTTTCCTTGCCGATATCATTCTTGACAACGGGAAGGAAATCACCGCGCACTGTCCCAATTCTGGAAGCATGCGGGGCTGTGCAGAGCCCGGAAGCATCGTCCTGCTCTCCCGGAGCGAAAACCCGAAGCGAAGATTTCCTTTCACCTGGGAACTGGTCTTGGCGAGGGATGCATGGGTCGGAATCAATACCGGCCACCCCAACAGGCTGGTGCATGAAGCGGTGTCCCTCGGCAAGGTCCCGGAATTAGCAGGGTTTCCCACTATTAGGCCAGAGGTCCCCTACGGAACCGGGAGCAGAATCGACCTTCTCCTCTCCAACGCATCGGAACTCTGCTACGTAGAAGTGAAAAACGTCACTCTTTTGGAGGGTGACGCAGCTCTCTTCCCGGATTCGGTAACCACGAGGGGGCAGAAGCATCTGCTCGAGTTGATTCAGGTAGTGCAAAACGGCGGACGGGGGGTGATATTCTTTGTTGTCCAGCGGGGAGATGCATCTTTCGTTGCTCCGGCTGACGGCATTGACCCGGAGTACGGGAGACTATTGCGGCTCGCGGTTGGAAACGGAGTGGAAGCCCTTGCCTACCAAGCTCACGTTGATCCCGTGGAAATCTATCTCGCCAGATCGTTGCCAGTCATTCTGCAAAAGTGAATCCCTTCCGGCGAACCGGCGGTTTCAGGTTCGCTTATCAAGTCAAAGCAGCTACCGCCGGATGAAATTCTGGCGTTCCTCCGGGCTCATAGTATGCCACCGTTCCCGCATTTGCTGCCGCTGTTCCGGGGTCATGCCGTGCCACTTTTCCCTGAGAGCCCGCCGCTGCTCAGGAGAAAGAGAGCGGAACCATCTGTATCTGCTGCGGATTTTCTCCTGCTCCTCCGGCGGGAGCTTGCGGAATTCGGAAAAACGCTTGCGTATCATTTCCCGCTGTTCGGGAGGCAGCGACTTCCATCTCCTGTAACGTTCCTGCGCCTCGCTGCGCTCCTCGGGAGTCATGGTCTTCCACCGTTCCGCACCCCTTCGCAACCTGTCCCGCTTTTCCTGCGGCAACTGTTCCCATCTATCCTTGTAAGGCTTCAGCAGCTCCTGTTCATCCCTGGGAAGCTGATCCCACGACGACGGGCTCGCACCTTCTCCCCACGCCATTGCCGCGACACTGAGGATCGTCACTGTGATGAGTAACCGCAGAAACCTATTCATGTCCACCATCCTTTTTCTGTTTCTTTATTTTTCTCTTGGAAGTCGTGGTCTTCGCGGCCGCCTTCCTGGCCGGTTTACTTTTCTTTTCGGCTACAGGTGAAAGGGCCATAGGATCCATCTCCTTGCCCGACGACGTTTCATAGGTGCCCAGAAATTCCAGCATTTCCGCCGGGGGAGCGCCGGAAGCAGTCCTTGCGTGGGCGGTGGCGCACATCAAGCACGCAAGGACCACGAAACCCGCCCCACTAACCCGCATTGTCCACGGTCTCCAGCCAGCGGTAAAAGTCCAGATCCTTGTAGAGATCCAGCTGTTCATGCGTCGTCATGATTTCCAGGTCCTCAACCTGGCCGGCAGTCTTGGGCTGCTGGTCAGTCGTGTGCCAGAAGGATATGGCCATGACTATGACCATGGCGGTAGCCAGTCCACCGGCCGTAATCCATTTCGGGAACCGGACATACCATGGAACGGGTTTCTCCGCCGCCTCCAAAGCCCTCAGGCGTGCGCCCTTAAGACGCATCCTCGTGAGAGTATCGGTGCTCTCCTCAGCTTCCGCCAGCACTTTAGCAACATTCTCCACGAACACTCTGTCCCGTTCTTCGCCACTCATGGCTTAAACTCCTCGAGCAGGCCGCGCAGGGTATGCACTGCCCGCGAATAATGGGTTTTCACGCTTCCCTCCGAGCATCCCATGGCAAATGCGGTCTGGGCGACATCCATTCCTTCCCACGCCCTGAGCATGAAAGCCTGACGTTGCCGCAAAGGCAGGGAACTGATCGCGGTTTTCATGGCGGCAACCGCATCCGAGTGGTACAGGGACTTGGCAGGGTCGGGGCTGCTCGTATCAGCAATGGTCTGGATCGGATCCTCTCTTTCATCGCCGTCATCGTCGGAATTGCCGAACCATGCCCGGAACCTGTTACGGACAGCCGTGCGCCGGTACCAGTCGGTTATCCGGTTCTGGAGTATGCGATAGAAAATAGCGTTCCATTCGGCCTCCGGTTTGGCAGCATAGCGCTTGACAAAACCAAGCATTGCATCCTGCACCAGGTCGAGAGCCTCATCGGCATCTCCGATCGAGAATTCCGCCATACGGTATGCTCTGACCTCCACGCCGGCAAGAAACTTGTTCAATGCATCAGACGTAGCCAGTGAAACCTCCGTTACATCCTTTTGTATTTGGTAACGCTTTGGAGTTCCAAGGGTTGACATTACCACAGAATTGATCGGAATTTCCAGCGTGGGGATATCCTTAGGGGAAAAAAGAGAAGAGGGACGCCCTGAACGTGCGCCCCTCTCAAGACTGCACTGCGTCAGGATTGCCTTACTCGAGGGTGCAGATTGCATCGGCCCGGCGAATGAGGAGCGCAGCCGTCTCAAGTACGCGGAACATATGGTTCATGCTCTCCGGTCCCAGATAGGCGGTTATCATATCCTGCCCCAGGGCCAGACTCAGGTTTTGCTGACCCAGCGCAAGCACCACAGCCTTTTTGCCGCTGACAACATTGGATGGAAACACCCCGCCGCTTACCAGGGCCTTCACCTGGTCCAGTTCCAGCATTCCCGTTGATGCGTAAACCCTCACCATGCTGCCATAGAGCACCGGACTTGCAATCATTGCATAAGGGCCGTAATGCCCTGCCGCAGCAAGCGCACCCACTGCCTTGACAGCGTCGGCAAGTGCGGCACCGCTCTTGTCCCAGCTGCCGATCGCGATTTTCTGCCGCCCGGCAGCGGTAAAAATGCCTTCATGACCAAGTTCAGCATTGCCGTTGAAAATCAGGTTGTCTTCCTGGACTGCCACGAAATTTGCGGCAACGGCAGCAGTGCTCACATCGAGGGGAATGCCCAGGTGCCGGTCCGCTTCCACATCACGCCACAAGATCTTGAAATCCTTGTACAGAATGGGAAGGTTGATGGTGGCTCTGCAGTCGGGTTCCACAACCTGGTCGACACTTTCCCCTACCATGTCTATGCCCGCCCTCGATTTCCCGCTGAAAACCGAATAGGGCATGCAGTATACGCCTGCTCCCAGGGGACCGAGGATGTTTATTACCCTCCTCCCCACCAGCATGCTTCTGGCAGTATTCACTACCGCTTCATCTATACGAGACCATTCTTCCGGAGTAAGTGGAGCTGATTGCCTATCGAGAATATCCATAATTCCAGCCTCCTTTATTGCCTGAGAAGCTTAAACAATGCCCATTCCCTTCAATCCTTTTCCACCAGATCGCCAACTGTCGGAGGGGCAGCATCCCTGGCCGTCTCACCGGTTTCAGCGACCTCGTCCTTTCCCTGCAGCATTTCCGCGATTTCCTGTACCTCCATTGCCCCTTCGGCATAGAGGCCGTCTTCGCCTGGCGCCAGTCGCTTCAGAAGGGCCAGGAACTCGCCGGCATGAACTATTTCCTCATCGGCGATATCGAGCAGGACACTCTTGGACAGTTCATCGTCAATTGACTCAGCGAGCTGGGTATAAAGCTGCACCGCCTCATACTCCGCCGCCACCATAAATCGGATAGCCCTCACGAGTTCGCTGTGAGTCAGTTTCCGGTCTGCCGCCAGACCGGAAAAGGAATTTCCGAAATCAGGCATGACTTCTCCTCCTTATTCAAGTTGAAGTTTTTGTGGGCATCGTCCCTTTGTCATACCTGTAGTATAAATCCTACGTCAGACATTATCAATCCGCAGGCCGCAAAATTGACCCGGAACGGAAAAAGGCGGGGGTGAATACCCCGCCTTTTTCACGGCAAGAAAATGAAATCAACCTTCAGATAAGCACCGCCAAGACCAACAAAATACTACTTCTGGCCGAAAATCCGTACACAACATGACGGTTCCCGGATCGAAAACGAGGATTTTTTTGTCCTGGCAAGGAGGCCATGGGTTTGCGCGGAGGCATACTCGAGTATGTCGCACAAGCAAACACGCAGGCCGACACCGCCAGGGCACAAAAAGACCGTTTTCGGCCGGGAACCTATTGCATGCAGTTGAACAACCCCAGACACCAGAAGCAGTCGCCGCACGGAACAGTGTTGGTATAGCAGTCCTGCTCGAATTCTTCGCAGTAGATGTATTCGCACGGGATGAGATTGCAGTTCGAGCAGAACGGATATTCGTGGCGAAGCACTTCATCGCGGAATGAAACGAATGCCCTATCGTTCCAGACTTCCAGGATTCCCTTGTCGGCCACATTACCGAACACTTTGGCATTTACGTATTTCTTCCTGCCGGAGAAGTAGCAGATGAAACGGTGCCAGAGAAAATAACACGGATGGACCGAACCGTCCCAGGAGACGAATGCGCCGCCACCCTCGATGAAGTCGCAACGGCGGTCATTTTTCGGCGACACCCCGGGAAGTTTGAGCTCCAGCCCGCACTCTTCGGCAACTGCCGCAGCCTCTTTGAAAATCCCGGCCACCCGTTCAATTTTCCCGACATCCATGGCAAGGAGGTTCTTCACATGAAGGAATATGTCCTTGGAACGCGCATCTTCCATCATCTCGTGGACGAAAGCGACCATACGGTCCTCTTCCTCGGTTCGCTTGTATTTGCAGCAATAGATGTAGAAATAGTCGCTCATGTCGATGCCCTGGTCATCGGCTTGTTGCTTCCATTCCCGAAACAGCTGCATTGCCTGTTCAGTGTTGCTGTCATATGCAGTCTTGGACACGTGCTCCGCATCATAGGGCAGAAGATGTGAAACCAGTGCGAAATCTGCGCCCCGGTTTGCAGACCAGCGCAAAACTTCGGGCAGCTGATGCATGTTGTCCTCCATGAGGACGAACTCCACTCCTACGCGGATTCGGGATTCCGGACGTAGTTTCCTGGCCGCCGCCAGAGCGTTGAACGCCTGGGCCAGATCATCCACTTCTCCTCCTTCCCTGATTTTCCGGAATGTTTCCGGGCAGATGGCATCCAGCGAAAGGCAGATCCTGTCAAGCCCCGCGTCCAGGAGCGACACAGCTCTTGCCTCATCGAGCAAAAGTCCGTTCGACTGGAAGCCGACCCAGCTACCGGAGGGCATGCTTTTCTTGGCAATACGGATGAATTCATCGAGACGGGGATGGAGCAGCGATTCGCCGATGCCGTTGAGCAAAAGCCCCTCAAGGTGCGGGAAAGCGGGAGCAAGGTCCAGGAAAGTATCCATCGACATGTCGCCTTCTTCGATTCCGTTACCCCAGGACTGCTTGACGCACATCTGGCAGGAAAGGTTGCAGCGCGTGGTCAGCTCGACGAACAGTTTTGACGGGTACTTGTTGAAAGCCGGATGTGATGCCGGCTGAAGAGTCTTGTCTGCGGCGGGTTGGCAGGGTTCGGCTGAATTCCCTTCCAGGACCTTGATACTCTGTGTTCCAATGTTCATTTTTCCCGAATCCTGTTTGGAGATTTTATTGACCTTTCAATACGTTTGCCGTTGCAGGAGACAAAACGGGCAGCCCATTGCGATCAACGTTCCAATATTAATACATAACTTTTTTTGGAGCTATAAAATAATTTTATAGCGAAAGCCGAATTTTGCTTTGAAGATTGCGATCCCTACCAGGCTATTGAAAAACATTATGAGGAAGTCCAGACGCATGGCGCACGGAACGCTAGCTAACGAGACATATCACTAAGATAGGCGAGGGTGTGAGCACCGCGCAACGCCGCAGATGGGTCCTGCTCTAGTCTTTCAGCAGCCTGCTACAGCACATTCCTGAACCGTACCAGTAAATACAGGCACCCGACCCCTGCGGCAGCCATAGCAATGTCCCGGAACCAGTGGATCGGCAAGCCGATTCCCGCAGCCCAGAGCGGATCGAAAAAACCGGTGCAGAGAAAAGAGACTGCGGCAAGCTTGAGAAGCATCTTCATGAATCATTCTCCCCCGGCAAGAAATACCCGCCGCCATCTCCGGACTGAATTTACCAGGTAAATTTCGTCTGCGGACTCCATGTCATGAATGGTGATCATCCCCTCCCGGATTTCTCCGGAGTTGAGAAGGAACTGGCGGAAAGTGCCGGGCAGAAGTCCGCATTCAAGCTTCGGTGTGAGCATGTCCCCGCCTTTGCGGATGACGATATTGTGGTTCGCTCCCTCCGTGACCTCGCCACGTTCATTGAGAAAGACAACATCGAGACATTCCGGCCATTTTCCTGCTTCACGACGATAGATATCCCGATTGCTGGTCTTGTGATAGAGAAAGGGATCGGCAGAGTCTACCCGTTCTCGTGCAATAAAGATGGTCCCGCGATCTGCTCCATGCACTATGCCCAGAGGTTCGACCTGGACGGAAAAGCTGCCGTCCCTTGACAGCTCAAGCCTGACCTTGAAGTTACCCTCCAGCTTGCCGCTCGCTTCTTCCAGCGACCGCAGCGCACTGCAACGATCCAGAGCGAAGCCGAAGTAGCGGGCGGACCGTTCCAGCCGCTCCAGGTGCAGGTCAAGCAGAAAATAGCCCTGACCATATTCGAAAAGCAGGGATTCGATCAGTGTAAACTCCGGCCGTATCTTCCGCGCAAACATCCCCTTTGCCAGGCACTCGCTATATTCGGCATCCGCAACCGAGTCCCACGTGATTCCGCTGCCGACTCCAAGCTCACCGGCGCCCTCGAGCTTGTCTATCACGATGGACCTGATGGCCACGCTGAAAAGTGCCTCTTCCATTCCGGGAGACATGTATCCGATGCATCCGGTATAGAGGCCTCGCGGGGAATCCTCCAGTTCCGCGATGATTTCCATGGAGCGCTTCTTCGGCGCCCCGGTCACCGAACCACATGGGAACAGTGCCTGCAGCAACTCCGTGAAGCCAGTGCCCGGATTCTTGATGGAGGTAACGGTCGAAGTCATCTGGTGCACCGTCTCAAATGACTCCACGTCGAAAAGCGATGTGGTGGTTACTGTGCCGCTGCAGGAGACCCGCCCAAGGTCGTTGCGTAATAAATCAACGATCATCAGGTTTTCGGCCCGTTCCTTGGCGCTCTCCTTCAACCGTCGGGCGTACCGCTCGTCCTCTTCGGTCCACCTCCCCCTTGGAGCGGTCCCTTTCATGGGGCGGACGGTCAGCACGCCCCGGTCCAGGCGGAAAAAGAGCTCCGGCGAGACCGAAAGAATGCAGTATCTACCCAGGTCCAGATAGGCGCTGTAACCGGTCCGCTGGGTACGGCACAGGTCCCGGTAGAAGCGAAACGGACTGCCGGAGAAGCGGAATCTCAGCGGCATGGTGAAATTTACCTGATAGCAGTCCCCGGCTGCAATGTATTCCCTGATCGAAGTTACAGCTTCCCGATACGCTTCCTCAGGCAAGAATGGTTTCCAGTCGTGGGTCTCGTAACATTCCGGCTCCTCGTGCTCCGGCAGCATCTCGTCTCGTTTTGCGAAAATTCCGAACCACAAGAGCGGCAGGGCGCCGGCAGTCCGGGTTGTAAGGTCCGGGTCTATCCCTGCTGCAGCCTCGTAGCTGACAAACCCTGCCGCATGGTGCCCGGCCGCCACCGCCGCCTCGATTCTGCGTAAAGTGGGCAGCACCTCGTCAAGGGTTCGGGTTGACATCTCCTCGACCAGGCAGGAGAACTTAACAGCCCCAGGATTCGGCCCGAGGTGCGATTCAAACAGCATCTCCCCGACAGGGATCACTTGGGTCCTCCCATGCAAACCTCGAAGATGGCGCACTTTAGGCATGCCTCCTTGTTTTTGCCGTCGCAACCTTCCGAGATGCCCAGGTGGCAGAGGGAAAAATCGTACTTCACCGGGTCTTGCGGGTCCAGCCGTCTGAGCGCTTCCGTCACTTCGCGGGCCATGCGCCAGTCCGCCTGGCGTCGCGAAGTGAATCCGAGATAACCCGATATCCTCTGGATGTGGGCGTCAACCGGGATTACAAGCTGCGCCGGAGAAATCGACTTCCACAGGCCGAGGTCGATGCCGTCGGAAGGACGAACCATCCACCTCAGGTACATGCAGAGCCGCTTGCAGGCGCTGCCCCCTGTCGGCGATGGGAAAAACAGCGGAAAATACGATTCACTGGGGATGGAAGGGCTTCCAAAGACCGGGGAATAATCAAGGCTTAACGCCGAAGAAGTAAACTCGGCCAGACTGGATGTGATGTCCGGCGCAACGGGATCATGGCCAGCGAGGAAATACTCCTGGATGGAATCCGCTTCCTCTATCATCGTACAGATGGCAAGAAATAGCGCGCACAGGTCGCGGGCATTGTGGAAGCGGTATTTGAAACCGGCAAACATCTTCAGTCCCTCAGCCGGATCGAAATTTTCCAGGTAGCGGCGCGGAGAAGGAGACATCCTGGAAAAGATCGACTCGAGACTCGCCAGTATCGCCTTCACATTTCCGTAAGCAAGGGAGGACGCGACAAGGCCCACCACTTCCCGGTCCCGGGGGTCTTCATATTTGTGGCAGAAAGACAGTGGGTCATTGGCCAGGTGCACCGGGGAGCGACTTTCGTAGAGTCGGTCCAGGATTGTCTTGAGTTCCATGGGGGACTACCTCGGAAAAATGTTGCGACAGGCGTCAGGATACCATAGATCGAGGCGGGAAATCTTGCAGGAATGATGGAAAACACCGCTCCGCGGGATCACCCCTTTTTCGGGCTTTCCAGGATGAAGGTCACCGGTCCGTCGTTGACCAGGCTGACCTTCATGTCGGCCTGGAAAACACCGGTCGAAACCTGGATCCCCATGTTGCGGCATGCATCGATGAAGAATTCATACAGCCGGTTTGCCTCTTCGGGAGCCGCGGCAGAGTCGAAGGACGGCCGCCGCCCCTTGGCGCAGTTGCCAGCCAGGGTGAACTGGGACACGCCAAGGATCTCCCCACCTATGTTCTTGACGGAACGGTTCATCTTGCCGGCATCGTCCTCGAAGATGCGCAGGTTGGTGATCTTCTCAGCCAGCCAGGCCGCATCCCGCTCCACGTCCCCCTCCTCGACTCCGAGCAGCACGAGGATGCCCTCCCCTATGGAACCAACGACGGAGCCGTCAACCTTGACTGATGCTTCGAGGACTCGCTGTATCACCGCTTTCACTGGAATTATTCTCCTGACCAAGCATGATTGAAAAGGGAGCTTCGTGAATGACTCGCGGGACAGGTTACTAAAGATAAATTTTTTTCGCAACCTGCCTCGTAAAAGGTTTTCAGCAACTGTAGGCACGGGCACCCATTTCCGCTCAACGCTCTCGGGTATGCCGGCGTCGCTGAGAAACTTAAATCGAATGCAAAGCGGCTCGCAATCTGATACAAGAAAGGAAAACGATTCAATCTACGAAGTCCCCATTGCAGGTTGGCGTAATGTATATTTATTCACGTGGAATTCATCGACTTGCGCCAAAGGAGATTCCCATGAAAAAGATCAGTATTTCCACCCAAGCTTTCCCGGGTCCCATGCCGGTGGCGATCGTCGGCGCCGAAGTGGACGGCACGCCGAACTACCTTGCTGTTGCCTGGATAACCAGGGTGAATTTCACTCCGCCCATGCTGGGAATCGCCCTGGGAAAGAACCACCATACCAGCAAGGGCATCCGCGAGCATGGCGAGTTCAGCGTCTCCATTCCGGGAGTCGACCTGATGAAGGCTACCGATCATGTCGGACTCGTATCGGGAAGCAGGATAGACAAGTCGGGGATTTTCGAGCCCTTTTACGGTGAACTGCGCCACGCGCCGATGGTCTCGGAGTGCCCGCTCACCATGGAATGCCGCGTTGTCCAGACCGTCGATCTGCCGGTCAACGAATTCTTCATCGGTGAAATAGTAGGGGTATACACTGAGCAGAGATTTCTGAGCGAAGGCAAGCCGGATATGAAGAGAATCAACCCATTCGTTCTGAGCATGCCGGACAACCATTACTGGAGCCTTGGAGAAACCATCGGCAGGGCCTGGCAGAGCGGCACGGAATTCAAACCCTGAAACAATGACCGGAAGCGAACTGGAAATTCTGTATCGTGACCCCCACTACGTGGCTGTCAACAAGCCTTCCGGGCTCCTGGTACACCGCAGCGACCTGGACCGGCACGAGACTGAATTCGCCCTGCAGCTGGTGCGGGACCGGATCGGCTGCCATGTCTACCCGGTGCACCGGCTGGACCGGCCTACCTCCGGCGTGTTGCTGTTTGCCCTCTCACCCGAGGCGGTCCGCCGAGCTGCCCATGTATTCGAGTCGGATGGAACAGTCAAGACCTACCTGGCGGTGGTGCGGGGAGTCACGGACGAGGCATTCGTCATCGATTATCCTTTACGGGACCTACCGGACCGATACGATGAGCATGGCGAAACAGGGGAGCTGCCTTTACGGGAAGCGGTCACCTCCTGCCGACGACTCGCCTCGGTCGAGTTTCCTTTTGCCGTCGGCCCCCATCCGACTGCACGTTACTCACTTCTCGAAATAAGTCTGCTCACCGGCCGGAGACACCAGATACGCCGCCACCTGAAGCATGTCTTTCATCCGGTCATAGGCGACTCGACCTACGGCGACGGGCGCCACAACCGACTGTTCAGGGGCATGTTCGTTTGCAGCCGCCTGCTGCTCCATGCAGCTGAACTGATTTTCCCCCATCCCAATGATGGGAGGACCATGACCATCAGCGCCAAGCTGGATGATGTTTTCCTGTCCATCATCCACAGCCTCGAATGGATCGACGCCATCCCGCAGCGCTGGCTGCCGTAATCCTCTTCACCCGATAGCGATCTTCTATTGTGCAGCTCTTTTTGCGATGATGGCTGATTTGATACCTTCATAGGCAGCTGCACTAATGATATTCTTCTGCTTCAACTGGTTCTTCCGCGCATAGGGACGACCATCGATGATTCTCTTCACATCCTCATCCTTAATCCCTGGAAGCGCCTTCAGCTGATCTGCGGTTGCGGTATTGATATCGAGAAGAATTTCCTGCGCAGCGGATGTCTTTTTCTCTTTTTTCGATTTCCCGGACGAACCGGCTGCCGCCCCTTTTTCCGAAGCCGAACAGGAAAAGGACGCCATACAGGCAATGAACAGAATGCCAAAAAAGAACCGATACAATCCTCTCAGCACAACCCACCTCCGTTAGTTATGTTTAACCTTTGATAGTTCATCATGCCTGTCCTTGTCAAGCATTAATCGTTCTTCATTTCAACTTTGAATATATATGCTGATAGAGCGGGGGGGAATTGTTTTGGGAACAGGGTGCGGGGTACAAGAATCCTCAAGATGCTTTCTGCCAGTGCCGGTGCAGAGAGGCTTGTCTCTTCAATCTAAAGGGAGCGTCATTTTTCTGAAACACCGAGCGGAAACGCACAAAGCCCCGCATCTCCAATCGAGAAGCGGGGCTTTGTTTGAAAGATCCCGGCGGCGACCTACTCTCCCACACAGCTGCCCGTGCAGTACCATCGGCCCTGAGGGGCTTAACTTCCGTGTTCGGGATGGGAACGGGTGTGGCCC
>POSG01000020.1 GCA_003314535.1 Geobacter sp. | reverse complement strand
ACAGACTTTGCATCATACACATCTAAGATTACTTCGTCAAGAACTTTTTTTCAACTTTTTTTCGGGGTCGCTTCTCTTCCCCCGGCTCATCTGCCGCCGCCCCGAAAGGAAGTAGGGTTATAACAAATACCTCGGAGCCGGTCAACAGGAAAATTATTAAATTTCACTCAAACACGACTTTGGCGAAACGGCGCTTGCCCACCTGCACGATGTATTCACCCGCGCACGAAATCTCCAGGCCTTCGTCCGATACGCGTTCGCCGTTTATCTTGACCCCGCCCTGCTGGATGGCCCTGCGACCTTCGCCGTTTGACTTGACCAGGGAAGCCATGGCCAGAACCTTGCAAAGGAGGGTGGTACCCGAACCCAGCTCGGCCGCCGCATTTATCCGGATCTCAGGCATATCATCGGGAATCTGGTTGTCCCGGAACCTGCTGACGAAATTCTCCTCGGCGCGGGCGGCATCGGCAGCACTGTGATACCGCGTCACCAGTTCACGTCCCAGAGCCTTCTTGGCATCCATGGGATGGACCGACCCGTCCTCCAGACCCTGCTTGAGCTTGTTCAACCCGGCAAGCGGAGTATCGCTCAGCAACTCGTAGTAACGGACCATCAGTGGATCGGAGATCGACATGATCTTGCCGAAGATGTCGTCGGGGGCCTCGTTGATGCCGATGTAGTTGCCAAGGGATTTGGACATCTTGTTGACCCCGTCCAGCCCCTCAAGCAGTGGCATGGTGATGACAGTCTGCGGAGCCTGGCCCCATTCGCGCTGCAACTCGCGCCCCATCAGCAGGTTGAACTTCTGGTCCGTCCCGCCAAGCTCCACGTCAGCCTTGAGAGCAACAGAATCATAGCCCTGGATAAGCGGATACAGGAACTCATGTATGCTGATGGGAAGCTGGTTGGAAAAACGTTTGTTGAAATCATCCCGTTCCAGCATGCGTGCCACGGTAGATTTTGCCGCCAGGGCAATCAGGTCCGTGGCCTTCAGGGGAGAGAGCCACTCGGAATTGAAAACCACCCGGGTCTTTTCCGGGTCAAGGACCTTGAAAACCTGTTCCTTGTATGTTTCAGCATTGCGCAGCACATCCTTGCGGGTCAGAGCCTTCCTGGTTTCACTCTTGCCTGTCGGATCACCGATCATGCCGGTGAAATCGCCGATCAGGAAACATATCTCGTGTCCCAGTTGCTGGAACTGCCGCAGCTTCTGCAAAAGGACGGTGTGGCCCAGGTGGAGGTCCGGTGCTGTGGGGTCGAAACCGGCCTTTATCCGCAGGGGCACCCCCGTCTTTACGGACTTTTCCAGTTTTTCCTCAAGTTCCTTCTCCAGCAGGATCTCAACGGCGCCGCGCCGCAGGATTTCCAGTTGCTCGTTGACAGTCATAGAACCATACGCTCCCTCAGTCGCACTGAACGGACAACCGTTCGATCGCCAGGGCCTTTCCATCGTTTTCGTCAATTTCGATCACAACGCCATTGAGCCGGATGTCCCTCTTCGCAACCTCGAACCTCACCGGCAACTGCGTAAGAAACTTCTCTATGGCAAGCTCTTTCCTGATGCCGATCACGGATTCGAAACCGCCGGTCATACCGGCATCGGTTATATAGGCGGTGCCACCCGGGAAAATTCTTTCGTCGGCAGTCTGGACATGGGTGTGGGTGCCGAGAACGGCACTCGCCTTTCCATCCAGGTACCAGCCCAACGCCAGCTTTTCAGACGTTGCCTCGGCATGGAAATCGACCACAACGATGGGTGTGATCACCTTCAGGAGATCGATCTCCCTGTCTGCAACCCGGAACGGGCAGTCCAGGTTGTTCATGAAAACCCGCCCTTCCAGATTCAGCACCGCCACCGGGACGCCCGAAGGTGTCCTTATAACGGCGCTGCCCCGGCCGGGAGCGCCGTCCGGATAGTTGGCGGGACGGATGACCTTTTCATCTCGGTCAAGGTAATCCATCTGGTCTTTCTTGTCCCATATATGGTTACCGCTGGTAATGAGATTCACTCCGCAAGAGTACAGTTCACGGGCAGTTTCCTCGGTAATGCCGAACCCGCCGGCCGCATTCTCGCCGTTGGCGATGACACAGTCGATGCGGAACCGGTCCACCAGGCGGTGAAGTTCCCGTGATATTGCCTGGCGGCCGGGCTTGCCGACGATATCGGCAATGAAGAGAATCTTAACGGGCATATTCCACGGCCCTTGTTTCCCTGATCACATGGACCTTGATCTGTCCCGGGTAGGTCATTTCCGCCTCGATTTTCTTGGCGATGTCCTTGGCAAGGACCACCGCCCGCTCGTCGTTGACCTCTTCGCTGGCAACCGTGACCCTGATTTCACGACCTGCCTGTATGGCAAAGGAATTGGTGACCCCGCGGAACGACGTGGCTATTTTCTCCAGGTCTTCCAGGCGCTTCACGTAGGTTTCCATCATCTCGCGGCGCGCGCCCGGCCGCGCGCCGGACAGGGCGTCGGCTGCCTGCACCAGCACCGCCAGCACTGTGGCCGGCTTCTCATCTTCGTGGTGGGCCATGATCGCATGGACTATCTTCGGAGATTCGCCATATTTCCTTGCCAGGTCGGCGCCGATGACCGCATGGGATCCCTCGACCTCGTGATCGACCGCCTTGCCCAGGTCGTGCAAAAGCCCGGCGCGCTTTGCCTGCTTGACGTTGATGCCCAGTTCTTCAGCCATGATTCCGCAGAGGAAAGCCACTTCGAGCGAGTGCTGATAGACGTTCTGGCTGTAGGATGTGCGATATCGCAGCCTACCCAACAGCTTCAACACCTCCGGATGGATTCCGTAAACTCCAAGGTCGAAAGCCGCCTGTTCACCGGCCTCCTTGATTGCCTGGTCAACCTCTTCCGTCGATTTGGCGACAACTTCCTCGATCCGCCCCGGATGGATGCGGCCGTCAGCGATGAGCTTTTCCAGGGAAAGCTTGGCAACTTCGCGGCGGATCGGGTTGAACCCGGACAGGATGACCGCCTCGGGAGTGTCGTCTATTATCAGGTCGATACCGGTAGCTGCCTCAAGGGCCCTGATATTTCGCCCTTCGCGGCCGATTATCCGACCCTTCATCTCGTCCGAGGGGAGCGCAACGACGGAGACCGTTTTTTCCGCCACGTACTCGCCTGCATACCGCTGGATGGCAAGTGAAAGGATTTCCTTGGACTTCTTGTCAGCCGTTTCCCGGGCCTCTTCTTCGATGGCCTTGATGCGCTTGGCTGCATCCTGCTTGGCCTCGCTTTCCATCGCCTCCATCAGCACCCGCTTCGCCTCATCGCAGGTCAAGCCCGAAATGCGTTCCAGTTCGCGGCGACGTTCTTCCAGAAGCTGGTTGAGGCTGTCTTCCTTCTGCACCAGAGCCTGCTCCTTGCTGTTTAGTCCCTGCTCTTTCTTGAAAAGCTCGGCATCGCGCTGGTCAAAGATCAGGACTTTCTTGTCAAGGTTTTCCTCTTTCTGCTGGATCCGTCTCTCCAGCGCCTGGAGGTCACGCCGCTTGTCCTTCGATTCCCTCTCGAATTCCGCCTTGGCCTGGAATACCGCATCCTTGGCCTGCAGGGATGCTTCCTTCAACACGGTTTCCGCCTGGCGTTTTGCGTCCTCAACGATCCGTTCCGCATTGTCCTCAGCTTTAGAAACGAGCGATTCCGAAAGCTTTTTGCGCAGGAAGTTGCCAATGAAAAAACCGACGCAAGCGGCAACGATTATGAACAGAAGCGCATATTCCAATCTCAACATGCTCATGCGTTTTTACCTCCCGAATGTATGAATAAATCGCATCCACCACGCCTTGCCTTACCGGCGAACGAGCAATTGCCGCATGGACCGGACAGCGCTGGGTGCGAGTTTATGGTTCAGTGGGGCGGATGATCCTTTTCTCCGTAATGATCATGTCCACCCTGACATCGTGGGGTTCCCCGGCGATGGTGTCTATCAGCTGGAAATCATGGCAGAAGCCGATAAATCTCCCGCGGCCTTCCAGCCTGTGAAGCGTCTTGTCGTAATATCCCTTGCCATACCCTATGCGATGGCCCTGCAGATCAAAAGCTACGCCGGGAAGAATGAAAATGTCCACTTCTTCCGGGTTGAAAACCATGCATGTCGGGCACGGCTCCAAAATGCCGAAGGAGCCTTTTCCCAGCGATGAAAGCTCCTTTACCTCCCGGAAGATGAGACCGTGTTCCACTACCACCGGGAAAGCGATCCTTTTTCCTGAAGCCAAGGCATCGGCAGCAACCCTGGCAGTATCCACCTCGTTACAGATGGGCGCATAAAGCGCAAGGACAGAGGCACGTTTATATTCGTCAGTTTGAAGCAGGGCATTCTGTATGAGGATGCTCGCCTGCCTGGACTGGGTTTCGGTCAGCGACCTGCGGTGAGTAAGCATGGACCGCCTGACCCTTCTTTTCGGCATGAGGAACACTCCCGGAAATGAGTCGGAAAATTGCAACTGCCGGTTTGGTACAAAGCCAGGAGAAACCTGGAAGCTCTCGGTGAGATTGGGCAAGGGATGGACGAAGGAGGATACGCCAATGAAGTTACAGCCGCTCAACCGGCAAAATACCCGGCTCGCGGGCCGGGGTAAAGGCGGAGATGGGGCTATCAGAAAAGCAGATTTAAGGTAACTTATCAGCAAAACGGCGCTTCGGCAGCCTGCGGGCTGCAAGCATCCGTAATTCAGAAGACAATCTTCCAACCCGAATCCGGATCAACCTGACCTAACTCTATATCGAAAATCCCGGAAGGAAACAGCGGGGACTAACCTCTCGGCGCCGCCTCCTCGATCAGGCCCAGCAACCGGGAAATCCTCTCGGTTGCCATGCGTCTGAAGCCATTTTCGTCCCGGGACTGCTGGAGACAGGATTCAGCCAGATTCAGCAGCGCCATAATGGCAATAATCTGCGGGTCACTGGTTTTCATCGCTGCCTGTAATTCGGCGATCGTTTTGTTTACGAAAGACTCTATTTCCTGGACTTGCTCTGCTGAAGCAGTGCTTCTTACCTGGACTTCCTTGCCCAACACCCTTACGCGGTGCGAAGAAGTCACAGGCTTTCGATCCCTTCGAGCTTGACCAGAACCGCATCGATGCGGACTTTGAATTCTTCCCGCTCCCGCTGCAGTCTCTGGTTTTCCTCCCGCAGGTTCACGATCTCCTGCTTGAGGGATGCGTAATCCCGGAGAAGGACCTCTACGCGGTTTTCCAGAACATCAAAAATTTCCCTGTCCATAAACCATCCTTAATGACGCCACCAATCCTAGTGGATAGCAAGCCAAAAGTCAAGGTAATTATTAGAAAAGCGCCTGAATAAACTGGTCCGCCTCAAACTCCCTCAGGTCTTCCATGCTCTCCCCCACCCCGATATAGCGGACTGGAATTCCGAACTCGCTGCTTATTGCGACTACAATGCCCCCCTTGGCGGTACCGTCCAGCTTGGTGAGGGCCAGGCCGGTAACGGACGCGGCTTCATAAAACAGTTTTGCCTGGGATACCGCGTTTTGACCTGTTGCCGCATCAAGTATCAGGAGGGTTTCATGGGGCGCGCCCGCGATCTCGCGTCCCATTACACGGCGCATCTTCTTCAGTTCCTCCATCAGGTTGACCTTGGTATGCAGCCGCCCGGCGGTATCAACGATGAGAATGTCAGCTCCGCGGGCCACGGCAGCCTTGCAGCCGTCGAAGACGACTGCAGCGGGATCGGCGCCCTGTTTGTGGCGGATTACTTCCACGCCGGCCCGCTGCCCCCAGATCTCCAATTGTTCGACAGCTGCCGCCCGGAAAGTGTCTCCTGCCACCAGGAGGACTTTCTTCCCCTCGGCGCTGAACTTGCTGGCCAGCTTGCCGATGGTTGTCGTTTTCCCCACGCCGTTGACACCTATCACCATGATCACGAACGGCGATGCAGCAGTTGTATCCAGACTGGACGCGTTGCGTTCGAGCCGGGCCAGCATCTCTTCTTTCAAGGCCTTTTTCAAGGCTTCACCGTCCCCGAGCTCGTTTCTTTTCAGACGCTGCTCCAGCGAGCGGATCAACTCGCCGGTGGCGGCAACACCGATGTCCGCCATGATCAGGATCTCTTCCAGCTCTTCGAGCGTATCCGCATCTATCTTCTTCCTGCCGAGCAGAAGGGAATCAATTTTACCGATCAGGTTTTCGTGGGTCTTGCCGAGCCCTTTTTTCAATCTCTCGAAAAAACCGGGCTTCGCTCCGTTGCCCTTTTCTGCGGCGGCGACTCTGCCTTCCTCGTCAGCAGGAGCTTCATCACCGGTGATCCTGCCGACAAGGCTTCTGAAAAAACCCTTCTTCTCTTCAGCCATCTCAGTAGATCTCCTTTTCCAGCAGTCCGGTCGAGAGCTGCATCCGAAAGATTGCCCTTCCCAGCAGAGCCCGCCGCTTAAGGACCAGCACCAGGGAATAATCCTTGCCGACAGCCCCGATGACGATTCGTTGAAGATCCGTGGTAATGACCGCTTCACGAAGGTTCTGCACCGGATTGTCGTGCTGGATTTCCCGCAGCCGGTTCAAAATGATGTTCTGGTGAGCGCCCAGTATCTTCAGGTCGAACTCATCGCCCGAAATGGCGTGGCATTCGACCGCTTCCCCCTCCCAATCAGTCAGGATTGCACCGGTGGCGCCCGGAGTCGATTCGACAAGCTCCTGCAATATTGCTTTGAAAGGCACGATCTGCTCCTCTAATGTAGTTTTACTGATACAAGTTTCGACACGCCCGGCTCTTCCATCGTGACGCCGTAAAGACTGTCAGCAGTGGCCATGGTGGTCTTACTATGGGTAATGATGATGAACTGGGAAAAAGCGCTCATTTCCCGGACCATCTCGTTGAATCGCCCTATGTTTGCCTCATCAAGCGGGGCGTCAACCTCGTCAAGGAGACAGAAGGGAGCCGGCTTGATCAGGAATATGGCGAACATCAGGGCCACCGCGGTCAGCGCCTTTTCCCCGCCGGACAGCAGATTGACATTCTGCAGTTTTTTCCCCGGGGGCTGGATGACGATATCGATGCCCGTCTCAAGGAGGTCCTCTTCGTTGGTCAGCTTCAGTTCCGCACGCCCTCCGCAGAACAGGCGGGGGAAAACCTCCTTGAACTTTTCGTTGACAAGGTTGAACGTATCGAGAAACCTCTTTCTTGTTGTCCTGTTTATGCGCTGGATTGCCTGTTGCAGGCCATGCAGGGATTCCTCGAGGTCGGATTTCTGCCCGGAAAGGAACTGGAACCGTTCCTCCATCTCGCGGAACTCCTCAATAGCGGTCAGGTTGACTTCTCCTATGCCGTCAATGAGGCCAGACAGTTCCGCCTGACGGGCTCGCTTTTCCGTTTCGTCGTAATCCGTGCCGCCGTACAGAGGCACCAGCTCCGACATGTCCCGGCGGTATCGCTCTGCGACGGTTTCTTTCAGGCCGCTCATTTTCATGGAGATTTCTGCAATTCCGAGCTTTTTTTCCCCCAAGTCCCTGGACAGTGCATCAGCCGCATCACGCAGTTTTTTCAGCATGGTTTCACCCTCCTGCACCAATCCGGCTTCCGTTTCATAACGGGAGCGGATTTCTGCCAGCGAGTGCTCTGCATACCTTTGCCGCTCAAGGAGCTGCCTGATTTGCTCTTCTCCGCCTGAAATGGACGACTTGATCTTTTGCCGTTCCAGCCCCCCCTTTTCCATATCTGCTTCCAGCCTGACCCGGCGGGACTGAAAATCCCGGATGCTCTCCTCGATCCTCTCGAGCGTGCGCAGCGTGGACTCTTGCTTTTCCCTGAATGCGGCTGCCCGGACCTTGCGGGAAGTCACGACCTCGCGGGCTTCTTCCATCTCACGCTGTTTCGTCCCGATTGCAGACCGGATCTCCTCCAGTTCCCGTTCCGCCTGCTCCCGCCCCTCTTCGCGATCGCGCTTCGCAGCAGACACTTTCTCCAGCTCCGTTTCCAGAGATTCAAGCTCGTCGGCAAGCTGCCGGTCCTCCATGTCTTTCAGCGCCAACCGTTCCTCAAGCCTGGCGCAATCTTCACGGGCCCGCTGCAGATCCTTTTCCGAATTGACCAGATGGATCTCCACCCTATGGAGTTCCTGCCGGCAGTCCTTCAGAGCCTGGCCTGTCGAAACCGCCTCAGCCCTCAGCCCCTCCCTGACGGATTCCAGTTCATTCACCAGCGTAGCAAGATCTTTGACTTCGCGGTCCAGCTCCTTTATCTGGCGCTTCTTGTGGATCAGCCCCTGTTGTGCCGCTTCAAACGAGCCTCCGTGCAGCATCCCACCGGAGCAAACAACCTCGCCCTCCGGCGTCACAAAGGTCAGGCGGGGATAATCCCTGCTGAGCGCAAGGGCAGAATCGAGACTTTGGGCAAGAAAAGTGTCCGCCAGAAGAGCCCGTACCATGCCCAGGTTCTCGGGACGGACGGAAAGCCTGTCCAACAGGAGTTCCGAGCCCTTGGGCGCCGTTTCGCCGATCTGCGGCGGCTGAAGATTTCTGAAAATCAGTCCGCAACGCCCGCCGCTGTTTTCCCTCAGGAAGGCGATCGCCTCCCTTGCATCCGCCTCGTTTTCACACACGACATACTGAAGCCTATCGGAGAGGGCCGCTTCTAGCGGCACTTCACTCTCTTCACCCACTTCCAGGATGTCGGCAACGACCCCCTTGAGCCGCCCCTTGAACCTGTCTGCGAGCATCAGCGTTCGGACGCCCTGACCATACCCGGCGAATTGGGCTTCCAGCTCCTGAAGGGAATGCAGGCGGGAAGCAGCATTGCTCAAGCGGTCCCGTTCCCGCCGGTACTGATTCTCCCCATCTTCCAGCTTATTTGAAAGTTCGGCTTCCCTGTTCCGCAGGGCAGCCTGTTCATTTTCAAGGCTTTTCGATTTCTCCGCGTGTTCACTGCGGGCCGACTCAAGTTCCGCGGCCCTTTGCCCTGCCTCCTGAAGTTTCTCAGTGATTCCGACAACCTCTCGTCGGTTGCGCTCCACCTGCCCCGACAGCGCATCCTTCCTTTTCACTGCATTTCCATGCTGGTTATTGAAATGGGAAATTTCCGAAAGTATGCCGAAAAGCCCCCGCCGCCTCTCCTCCTGAAGGCAGGACATGACCTTTTCCTCTTCCACCATCCGCTCCAGCAGTCCATCTGCTGCAGACAGAGCTTCCTCTTCCCCCGCGAGGGAAACTTTCAGCTCCTCAACCTGATCCCTCAAGCGGCGTTTTTCGTCTTCCGCTTCGGCAATCCTGCCCCGCAGGGAGTCCAGTTCTGCCGAAGAATGGGCGCTCCGTTCCTCCAGGCCCGCCAGTTCCTTCTTTTCATAGGACACCCTGTTCTCGACCCCGGAGATCTCCCCCCGCAGACGGTAGCAGTCCTCCTGGATTCCGGCCAGCGCGCTTTCCGTCTCAAGAAGAGCGATCCTTTTCTCCTCCAGGCTCGCGTTGCAGTCGCCCGTTTCGCGGTCGTTCACGTCAAGACGATCCTGCAAAGAGCACGCATCGGCTTCGGACTGCTTCAATTCCCCTTCCAGTGCAAGGTACACCGAAACCGCGAACTGGAGTTCTATGTCCTTCAATTCCTCACGGTATTCCCTGAACTTTTCAGCCTTCTTGGCCTGGCGCTGGAGGGAAGACATCTGCCGGCGGATTTCAGAAATAATATCGCCGATGCGGAGAAGATTATGCCTGGTGGCCTCTATCTTTTTCAGCGCCACATGCTTGCGGGCCTTGAACTTGGTCACCCCCGCAGCCTCTTCGATGATCAGTCGACGCTCCTCAGGCCGCGAACTCAGAATCATCCCGATCTTGCCCTGCTCGATGATCGAGTACGCCTTGGCTCCGGCGCCCGTGTCCATGAAAAGCTCGGAAATGTCCATGAGACGGCATGGCGTCCCGTTAAGCAGGTATTCGCACTCGCCGTCCCGATAAAGCCGGCGGGTTACCTGTATCTCGCTGAAGTTCAGGTACTTGGCGGGGATACGTCCGTCCACAGTGGAAAAGAACAGGGAAACTTCCGTCATCCCCAACGGCTTGCGGTACTCGCTGCCGCCGAAGATGGTATCCTCCATGCTCTTGCCGCGAAGGGTCTTGGCAGACTGTTCTCCCATGACCCAACGGATCGCGTCGACGATATTGGACTTGCCGCACCCGTTGGGGCCCACCACCGCGGTGATGCCCTTCTGAAAATCGAGCGATATCTTGTCGGCGAACGATTTAAAACCGTGTATTTCCAGGCGGCTGATTATCATTTCCGGAGCAATAGTAACAAAGGGCGGCTTATCTTGTAAAGGCAAAGATACAAATGGGGATCATGGTGGATGGGCAGCAATTTTCATGCAATTTCAAACAGTTCAAAGACGAACTGTCGGCAGGGGGACAGCCTGCTCTTCACGGCGGTATCCGCCAATCCAAAGAGGCATTTCTTACGCTTCGCACAAGAAGGGGTTCAGCCCTCTTCTCCACTCAGCGCCTTTCCGTATTCACTCAAAAGCCTTTCCCTGCACCCTCCGTCGATAATGTCCCATGGAAGAACCTCGGCCAAGGGAATGTTTCGATGCACAAGGGCGTCGGTGTCAATGGAAAGCTCCCGCGCAGCCCGTTTCCAGCTCCCCTTCTCCCCGGCTTTCACCAGAAAGGCGCCGAGCCTTCTGTCCCCCCGCGAAAGCAGTGCCTGCAGGTATGCCTCGCGCAGGCTCTCCAGCTGGATCTTCACGTTGGAAAGCCGTCCTGCCGCTCGACGAAGGAAGATATATTTCTTTTCCAGGGACGCCAGGCGTTCCATTCCGCACCATTGGAGAGGCGTGAATGGCTTGGGAACAAACGGGTTGACCGAGAGAAGGATGGAACCGAGCCGCCGGTTCTTCCTGGCCGCGGCGACGACTCTTTCCCTGATTTTTCCCACCAGGGAAACCATTTCCTCCAGGTCCCCCATCGTTTCCGTGGGAAGGCCGATTATGAAGTACAGCTTGAGATTGAGAATGTCCCTGTCGATGAGCCTGTCGCAGGCATTCAGTATCTGTTGCTCGTTTATCCCCTTGCGGACCAGATCGCGCAGTCGCTGGGATCCCCCTTCCGGAGCAAGGGCAACGGTCTTGTGGCCGCTTGAATGAAGCACATCAAGCAGTGCGTCGTCAAGAGCATCGATACGGAGCGAAGAAACTGAGACCTTCCCTCCCCGGTCCGATATCCATCGGCACAATTCTCCAAGATCGGGATGGTCCGAGACCGCTGCGCCAACCAGGCCAATCCTGCGCTTCAGGTTCAGGCCGCGGGCCGCCTCGGCACGAAGGAGCTCCAAAGGTCGAGGACGGTAAGGATGGTAGATGAATCCCGCGGCACAGAACCGGCACCCACGGGGGCAGCCACGCGAGACCTCTATGAGGTACATGTCGGCAAACTCGATGTCAGGTGCAAACAAAGTGGACGTAACCGCCGACTGCCCAAGGTCGGGATGAAAGACTCGACTGACCGGCATTGCAGATGCCGGGTGATTGTCAATAGATGTCACGCTGCAACCGGAATAAGAATACGTATAGAGACATGGGACATAGATCCCCGGAATCCGGGACGCTTTCAGGAGGAATTCCCGACGTCCGGTCCCTTCCTCCCCGCGCAGCAACCCCAGAAGCGGCGGCAGCAGGGGCTCGGCTTCCCCAACACACACAACGTCAAGCAGGTCCGCAACCGGTTCCGGATTGAGGAAGAGTGCGGCGCCGCCCGCTATCAGCAGCGGAAATGAGGATGATCGATCGGCAGAAAAAAACGGGATGCCAGCCAGATCGAGGATCCGGGCAATGTTCAGGTAGTCGTTTTCGAAGGAAACCGAAAAAGCGACAACATCGAAATCGGTCAGGGGCCTTTGAGATTCGAGGGAGAGCAGGCGTGAGGCGGAGCGGTCGTATTCCGCGAATTCCGCGTCAGTCGGAAGGAAGGCCCGTTCGCAGACCGCCCCGGGGAAGCTGTTTATCAAGGCATAGACCGTCTGAAACCCCAGGTTGCCCATCGCTGTTGCATAATGGTTCGGGTAAACCAGGCAGACCGTCAGCTTCCCACCCCAGTTCCTGGCGGAACTCCCCTCTTCAGCGGCAAGAATTGCGCGATACTTCTCCCTTATTTTCCAGGACATGAAAGATGGATAGCATATTTCCAACACGTTTGGGAAGGAATAACGGCATTTTCATGCACCACGGGCCGCTCCAAGTTTTTCGAGAACTTTTTTCAATTCGTTCAGCTTGTAAGGCTTGGATATTATGCCGCTGAAACCATACGCCTTGAAATCGGCCATGATCGGATCATTGGAATAACCGCTGGAAACGATCCCCTTCACACCCGGATCTATTTCCCTGAGAATGCCGATGGCTTCTTTTCCACCCATTCCACCGGGGATTGTCAGATCCATCAGTACGGCGGAATACGGCTGGCTGGCTTCAAGGGACTTCCTGTAAAGGGCGGCAGCCTCTTCCCCATCATTGGCGAAATCAACGCTGTAGCCCAGGAAAACCAGCATTTCACCAGCCACTTCCCTTATGTTCTCCTCGTCGTCCATGACCAGGACTCTCCCCATGGGAGCGCTGGACGATGAATCGGCCATCTGGGTTTCTTCCGAACTGATTCCGGTCTCCTGGAAGTCCGAGCATGGAAGATAGATGGTGAATGTCGTCCCTGCCCCCAGATTGGATTTGACATCTATGTGCCCGTCATGATTCCTGATAATGGAATAAACAGTTGCCAGACCCAGCCCCTTCCCATTCTTCTTGGTTGTGAAATAGGGCTCGAATATCCTGTCCAGGGATTCATCAGGGATGCCCACACCGTAATCCTTTATGGAAACCAGAATGTAACGGCCTGCCTGGAGAGGCAGGAGACTCTCAGCCCCCACGTTTACGTTCCTGCAGGCAACATCTATGACACCGCCCGCGGGCATAGACTGATCCGCGTTCATGATCAGGTTGTTGATGACCTGGCTGAACTGGCCTTCATCCACCTCTATTGCCCACAACCCATCCTCTATCTGGAAACGGCAGGTCGTCTTGGAGCCGCTCAGGGTAAAGGCCGCGGAATCCCTCACGATATCAGCGATCGGCGCCATTTTCTTCACCGGCGCCCCGCCACGCGAGAAGGTCAGGAGCTGCTGGGTGAGATCCCGGGCTCGCAGGGAAGCGTTTTCCGCCTCGTTCAGTTTCTGGGACACCCGGTCCCCGTCCTTGACATACATTTTCGCCAGGGAAATGTTTCCAAGGACCGCCGTCAGAAGATTGTTGAAGTCATGGGCAATGCCGCCTGCCAGGATGCCGATGGATTCCAATTGCTGGGCTTTCTGCAGTTCCTTCTCCATCCTCCGCTTTTCCGTGACATCCCGGAATACCAATACCGCGCCTATAATCCTGCTCTCACGGTCACGAATGGGCGCGGCGCTATCGGAAATCAAGCGTTCCTCGCCGTTCCGCGCCATCAGGATGGTGTGGTTCTCAATCTCCACGATGCCGCCGCTGGCCAATACGCGTTCCACGGGGCTCCGGAAAGTTTGACGCGTCTTCTCGTTGATGATCCGGAACACGTCGTTGAAAGGCTTGCCTACTGCATCTTCCTGGCTCCAGCCAGTCATCTCCTCGGCGGCATTGTTCAGGAGAACTATGCTGCCGGCCACATCGGTGGTTATGACACCGTCGCCGATTGAACGGAGCGTTACGGCGAGGCGCTCCTTTTCGTTGGCAAGTGCATCTTCTGCATGCCTGCGCTCAGTTTCCTGCCGGTCCCTCTGCAGTCGCGCATCAAGAATGGGAGCGATGCGGGCAGCCATTGATTCGAGAAGCTCCTTGTCATTTTCGTCATAGCCCCTCTCCTTGTTGGCGACCGCGAGCAACCCGATGGTTTTGGTGTGGTACAGAATCGGTGCGGTCAGAAAATTGTCAATGGCCAAATGCCCTTTCGGCACCTCGAGGGAAGCATTGGAAATACAGGACTTCTGCTCGGTCAGAGCGCATTCCCACAGGCCGGCCCATGTGCCACGGCTGAACACAGAGGTTTTTTCACGAACCCCGCACTCTTCCCATACTCCCTTGGTCAGCGTGGGTATCACCAGGTCTCCCCTATCGTCGATGTATCCGAAAATGCCGTACGAGCTTTCCATGGCGTCAATGACGATTCTCAGCACTTCAGAATACATCTCGTCGTCGGGAACCGTGAGAAAGACATTGGCGACCTGGTTCTTGAGGGAGAGAAGATGCTCCGACCTCCTCAATGCCTCCTCAGCGCGCATTCGACCGGTAATGTCCGTGAAGACGAGGGCAAGCCCAGTGTTGCCCCCCTGGGCTCCGACAAAAGGCGTTGCCTTGGCCTCGATCGGTGTTTCCTTGCCATCAGGAACGTCGTGCCGAGAAAGCACACGGCAGTACCCTTATCGACAACCCTTGCCACGATGTCGCCAAGGGAGGCGGTCGGCGCGGTTTCCCGGACCCTGAACACCTCCTGCAACTCCCGGCCCAGGGCCTCGTCCTGGGTCCAGCCTGTCAAGTTCTGGGCTACCGGATTCATGAAGGTTATCACTCCATGGCTGTCGGTCGCTATCACGGCATCGCCGATGCTCCTCAGTATGGAGGCCAGCCACTGCTCGCTTCGCCGCAACCTGCTTTCCATGCGGTGCTTGTAGAGGGCCATCTCGATCGTCGACCTGAGGGTAATGTCCTGAAAAGGCTTGACGATGTAGCCGAACGGTTCGGTGAGCTTGGCGCGGCCCAGCGAGTCGGGATCTGCATAGGCGGTCAGATAGACCACCGGGATATCCACTCCGGACCTGATCTTCTCAGCCGCGGTCACCCCGTCCATGCTTCCCTGCAGGCAGATGTCCATGAGCACCAGGTCGGGGACGGCTTCCGCTGCAACCTCTACAGCCTCCTCTCCGGTAGCGACGATACCGGAAACGTGATAGCCGAGGGCCTTAAGCCGTTTCTCTATGCCTTTGGCAATGATAAGCTCATCCTCAACGACCAGTATTGTCGTCTTTTTGTCGGTCGCAGTTTTTTCAGTCATGGCAATAACTCCCGAAACCTTGATCTGGCCGCGGCCATCCCGCTTGTGCAAAAGTATACCAGCTTTATCTTTTAATGAAATAGCCGCCCAAGCAAAGATCTTTCCTCCTAAGGCACAGGGCAGGCTCGCGCCTTCTTCACACGTCCAGACGCATGCCGAAATGAAGGCACCTTTCTTATCTTATCGGCTTGAAAAGCGAAAAATGTAGTGACAATCCACACCGCCAAGAGAAAAGGCTGCTATGCTGAAAGCTGCATCATTTCAATTTCATACCCATACCCAAAGAAGGCGGCAGCAGATCGCCGTCCGCATGCCGACCAGGTCCCGCAGTCTCTGTTTGTGCAGCAGGCGACGGTCCAGCGCCCGGCGCCTCAACTAGCAGAAGGGGCTGGACTTGAAGCTAATGACGAACGAGGCGCCTCTGTCGCCCTTCATCTCGATGCTTCCCTTCAGCTGCCTTACCAGGGTGAAAACGATCTGCAAGCCCAGCGAGCAGGCGTTCATGATGTCAAGACCAGCGGGCAAGCCGATGCCGGTATCCGTTACCTCGAGCGTTACCATCCCCTCTCCGTCAGAATGACAGGTGACGGCAACCTCCCCCTGCAGCCCCTCGGGAAAGGCGTGCTTCAGACAATTGGAAATCAATTCGTTGATGATGAGACCACAGGGGATTGCCTGGTCTATCTCCAGGGTTACGTCTCCCACATCCACCTTGAGAGTGATCTGCTCCGGATTCTGGACATAGGAATGGAACAGGAACCCTGCCAGGTTGTTCACGTACTCGGCGAAATTAATGGATGCCAGGTCCCGTGACTGGTAAAGCCGTTCATGAATCAACGCCATGGCTTTTATCCGGTCCTGGCTGTCCCGGAAGGATTTGAGCGAATGTTCGTCATGTATGGATTCGGTCTGCAGATCAAGCAAAGTGGAGATGATCTGCAGGTTGTTCTTTACCCGGTGATGCACTTCCTTGAGCAGCACTTCCTTTTCCGCCAGCGAAGCCATGACCCTTTCCTCGGCAATCCTGCGTTCGGCTATCTCGGTCTCCAGATGGCTGTTAGCCTTTGCAAGCAGAGCGGTACGCTCGTCCACCAGGTGCTCAAGTCGCTCCTGGTAGCGCTTCAGCTCAGCTTCGACAAGGTTGCGCTGGGTAACATCGCGGCCGACGACCACCAGGCCCTTGCGCCGTCCGTCCGGATGAAACATGGGAACCTTGATGACATCGAAGACTAGCAACGAGCCATCCGGTCGCGGGATGGTCTCATCCGAGCGGCTGGCAGCCCTGGCTTCCCAAGCAACCTCGTCGGATTCCTCACACGCAAGGAAGGCATCGCTGTAAAATGGACTGTACGCTGCCAGTTCCGAGTCCTTTTGCCCCCGGTAGTCGACACCTTCCAACTGAAAGAGTTTGAGATCGACATCATTGGCTTCCAGCCAACGTCCCTCGCCATCCTTGAATGCTACGATGTCCGGAATGGCGTTGATCAACGTCCTCAACCGCTCCTCGCTCTCATGCAGCGCCATTTCCACCTGCCGTTGCTCCTCGACGCGGCAGGCCAGCGCTTCATTGACACGCGCCAGCTCATCATTGGAGCGCATCAATTCGGTGTTTTGCGCCTCGAGCCGCTTTCGCAGTGCATGAAGCGACAGCAGCGTATCGACCCGGGCGAGAACCTCTTCCGACTGGAACGGTTTGGTGATGTAATCCGCCGCCCCCATCTCGAACCCCCTGACCTTGTCTCGGGTGTCGGCGAGCGAGGTCATGAATACTATCGGGATATCACGGGTATCGTTACTGTTTTTGAGATGCTGGCATACTTTGAACCCGTCCAGCTTCGGCATTATTATGTCGAGGAGGATGAGGTCCGGCTGAACGGACCGGACACTGCGCAAAGCCATGAGGCCGTCGGAAGCGGCAAGAACGGTATGGCCGCGTTGCGTCAGCATGTCGGACAAGAACTTTATGTTGGCTGGGCTGTCATCCACCACCAGTATGGTACCAGTATGTTCACCAGTCATTCTGCTGTTCCCCAATCCTAATCTTTCTGGTCTGTAATTCTTTCCCGGAATCAGTTCCCTGCCACAGCAAGGCATCTGCTGATTCTGAAATTTCATCAGTTACGTCAGACGCCTGGTAGCCATGGCCCAGGAGGAGTCTCAGCATGGCGGCCATGTCCTGTCCGTCTGCGGTGATTTCAAGAAATTTGTTCATGGATGGATTCCATTTTTCGCAGCGGGGCATGCTCGTGCAAGTTTCTCGGGAGCATCACTTAAGCCGTATCTCACATGCAGCTGCTGACGGGAAAGTGACTGCGGCAACCGTACCGCCCTGTTCACCGCTGAATTTCACCCTGCCCCCCAACTGCTTTGCCAGCAGGGACACAAGCTGCAGGCCAAGCGACGCCGCGTTCCTGAAGTCGAAACCGGCAGGCAGGCCAACGCCGGTGTCAGAAACCGACAGTGCAATCCAACCATCATCACCAGCATTGCACCGGATCGTAATTTTGCCGCTCCGCCCCCCGGGAAAGGCGTGCTTCAGGGAATTGGACACGAGCTCATTCATGATGAGCCCGCATGGTATCGCCTCGTCCATGCACAACAACACCTCATCGACATCCACATTGAGCTGAATCAGATGCGGCTCCCTGGCAAATGATGCAAACAGGTTGGTGGCCAGTTCTTCCAAGTAGTCCCGAAAGTCCACAAAGGCGAGGCTTTCCGACTGGTACAGCTTTTGATGGATGAGCGCCATGGACCTGATCCGGTCCTGGCTGTCGCGAAAGTACTCGCGGATCGTTTCTCCGCGGATGAAATCGGACTGCAGGTCGAGCAGCGAAGAGATGATCTGCAGGTTGTTCTTTACCCGGTGATGGATCTCCTTCAGCAGGACATTCTTCTCTTCGAGGGAGGCGCGGATCCGCTCTTCGGCATTTTTCGCCTCGGTCATGTCCACGAGGGTCGCGATGCCGGCCGGTCGGCCCTTGAACTCGATGCGCCCCACGGAGAGCATCACCCACAGGTCCCTGCCCTCTTTCGTCACCAATTTGCATTGATACCGGCTAGGCACATCCTCGCCCCGCAACCGGGCAAACCCCCGCTCCCGAACCATCTCCTTGAAATCCTCGTGTATGCAGTTCCAGAAACTGACCTGCGACAGCTCCTCCACGGTATAGCCCAACAGCTTCGCGGCCGCGGGGTTGATATAGACGATCTTTTCTCCCTGGTAGAGAGTGACGGCAGCGGGCGAGGTTTCCGCCAGCACCCTGAATTTCTCCTCGCTCTCCCGCAAGGCCTCCTCTGCAAGCTTGCGGTCGGTTATGTCCTTGACGAACGAGATTGCGTATTGCTTTCCGTTGAACTCCACCTGGTTCGCGGTTATTTCTACCGGAAAGACCGTGCCGTCCTTGCGCCGGTGCATCGACTGGTGCGTGACCGACCCGGTGGCCTCCAGCATTTGCCTTATTTCATGCATCCTGTCCATGGTTATGGCCGGGTCGATGTCGAAGACGGTCATGGCGCGCAGCTCATCAGCCGAGTAACGGAGGCTTTTGCACGCGCATTCGTTGACATTGTATATATGTTTTTCAAAGGTCTGATAAATGCCTATGCCTGCATTGTCGATGCAGTACTTGTACAGGAGCAGCTCGTCCTCTGCCTTTTTCTGCTCGGCAAGAGCGTGTGACAGGCTGATGTTGCCGAAACTGAGCCTGGAAATCAGCAGGGCAAGCTTGGTGTAAAACTCCATGGCGCTGTCGATGAGTTCACGGCTCCAGCGCGGCACCCTGTCCAGGGCGGCCAGGTACTCACCCGGGTCGAATCCGTATTTTTCCGCCTGCTTCCTGAAGAAGCCGTAATCCGGGACCTCGTCATCGAACAGAAATTGCCCCAGGAAGAGATTGGCGATGCGCCTGCCGCCGATGACTATGGGCGTCGCCATGTCCCACATGCCGTTCTTGCACTTGTACAGGGCGTATGCCCCTTCTCCGATATTCCTGGTAAGACAGGTGTCGCTCTCTCTGCAATTCGCGAGGGTCTCGGGATGCATTCGATGGAAACGCGTGCAGATGTCCTGCCAGCCGGTCGCTACCTGGACATTCCCGTTGAGATCGGTTATCGCCACGGCGATGCCGGTGATCCTGTAGAAAGAGTTCACCAGATCCTGAAGAGCCCGGAAGTCGATCAGTCGCCCGACATCTTCCCGGCTTACAACCGCTTCCGGAAGTACCAGCCTCTCCAGCCCACAGGGCACCTCACCACACCAGCCCTTATCGCCATTTGCCCGGTTCCCGTCCCCGGGGATTTCCCGTAAGGTGGCCAGGTTGCACGGCACACCATCAATCTCGGTCCGCCGCATTGACATGCGTACGAAGGCGACCTGCCCGTCCTTCCTCAGCAGCCTGGTTTCCAGTCCGACAACCCCGTCATCTCCGCCCGTCCCGCTCCATACCCGGGCCCACAGGTCAGTGTCGAGAAATGAAAAGAAGCTCAAGGCAGGCCTGCCGACAAGCGCGTCCGCTCCGTAGCCGGTCAGCTTTTCGAAAGCTTCATTGACCTCCAGGACCGCGCTGTCATCGACTCGGGCAAGCATGACCGCATCCGGAAGTAGCTGGAAAATCCGTGAAAACCTGACGTCCCGTTCCGCCCCATTGACGTCCCCCGGATCATTGGGCATGGTTAGTTACTCCTTTGGTTTAATTTGCCGTCAGTCTGCACATCCCGACATAAGGTCTATCTTGTCATCTCCGAAAGAATTGATTTCCTCTCTGGTGCTCCTGTCGATTCTTTTCTTGGGTGGCAAATCTCTTGAAACGTACGACAAACATTGCGCTCGCGCTATCGACAAGCAACTCTCCCCGCAACTGTTTAACCAGCATGCTCACCAGTTGCAAGCCCAGCGTGCCGGTAGTCTCAAGATCCAGGCCGGGAGGAAGGCCGATGCCTGTATCCGCTATCGTCAGCTCAACCCTGCTGTCGGCCCCGATGTGACATTTAACCGTGACATCTCCGCTCCGGCCATGGGGAAAGGCATGCTTCAGGGAATTGGAAACCAGTTCGTTCACGATGAGCCCGCAAGGTATCGCCTCGTCCATGCCCAGCGCGACCTCCCCCACATCCACATTAAGCTTTATCAGGTCCGGTTCCTTGGCATAGGTGACGAACAGTTCCGTCACCAGCTCTTCGATGTATTCCCGGAAATTCACAAAAGCGAAACTTTCCGACTGGTACAGCTTCTGGTGGATGAGCGCCATGGACCTGATCCGGTTCTGGCTTTCCCTGATGACGGCGCGGGACTGCTCGTCACGCAGGTAATCGGACTGCAGGTCGAGCAGCGAGGAGATGATCTGCAGGTTGTTCTTCACCCGGTGGTGGACTTCCTTCAGCAACACCTCCTTCTCCGCAAGGGAAGCCCTTATCCGTTCATCTGCCAGCTTTGCCTCGGTCGTGTCGATCAGTGTGACGATCCCGGCAGGCTTGCCCTTGTATTCGATGCGGCCTATGGTCATGAGTGCCCACAGTTCCCTGCCGTCCTTGGTGACGAATTTGCACTCGTACTGCTCCGGCAATGCCTCGCCCCGCATGCGGGCAAGCCCACGCTCCCTCACCAGCTCCCTGAAGTCATCGTGCACGCAATCCCAGAAACTGAACGCGGACAGCTCTTCCACCGAATAGCCTATGAGACGGGACGCTGTCGGATTGATGTAGACGAGCCCTTCTCCCTGGTAGAGGGCGATGGCTGTCGGAGAGGTCTCGGCCAGGACCCTGAATTTCTCCTCGCTTTCCCTAAGCGCCTGCTCGGCTTCCAGGCGCTCAGTGATGTTTTCCAGGAAACTCTCGAATTCGCAATCATTTCCATTAAGAGCAGGCACCCTGCGCGAATGGACCTTGCAGGTTATGATGCTGCCGTCCTTGCAGCGGTACTGGTTATCAAAGACATGCCACGTATTGCCGGAAAAAATCCGTTCGACAATGGTGTCTCTATCTGAAGGTTTGACGAAGAGCGCTTCATGCACGCTGGTGCGGTTGACGGAATCCATGAGTTCCTCAGTCGAATCGTATTTCAGGATTCCCGCAAAGGCCGGATTGGCGTTGAGCAGCTTTCCTTCCCGTGTGGCACGTACTATGCCGAAGGGAGCGTGTTCGATGATCGCGCGGTATCTCTTTTCCGATTCGCCGAGCGCCGCTTCCGCCCTTTTCAGCCCGACGATCCCCCAGGCCAGGTCCGCCAGCAGGGAAACCGTCTCCACGTCAAGGTCGGTATAGTTGTGCGGCTTGTTCCCCACGCCGAAAATCGCCTCGATGCTCCCGCCGCGGAAGACCGGGACGACCAGCTCCCGTACCACCGGCGCATGCCCGGGCGGCAACCCCTTGCGGTGGGGCAGTGAGACATAGTCGTTGTGGATAACCGGGCGGCGCTGATGGATACAGTCGACCCAGACTCCCGCGGAATCGATATTATAATGAAGTCCCTTTCCTTCCGCCTTGCAGAATTCCCTTTTCGTCCTGGTCGACCAGTTCTGCAGCGACAGGGTCTTCTGATCGGCTTCCAGGTAGTGGTAGAAGCCGACACAGCTTCCGGTCAGTTTTTCCGCCTCGTCAAGCGTGGCCTGAAGGAGGTCTTCCAGTGAGTGGGTCGCCGCGAACTGGAGCAGTCGCACGCGAGCGGACAGAACCATTTCGGTCCGTTTGCGTTCGGTTATATCGATGAGGATGCCCTGGAAGTGAGTGATTCTCCCCCCGTCATCACGCTCGAGCACCGTGCGGTCATCAACCCAGACGACTTCACCCTCCTTGGTAACGATCCGGAATTCCTGCTGGAAACGGTCTTCGCCACGCCGGCAGTACTCTTCCACCTCCGCGGCAACCCGCTCCAGGTCGTCAGAGTACACAAGGGATGAAAACAGAACTCTCCCGGAAAGGAGCTCTTCAGGTTCATAGCCGAACCTGGAGACATTATTGGACACCATCTCGACCGGCCACCCCGCGGCTGCTTTCCAGCGGAACAGCACCATCGGGCTGCTCTCCACCACCCTATTGGCCTGCCGCAGGGCCTCCTCTGCCTGTTTTCGCGCGGTCATGTCCATGGTAAAGGAACAGCTGAATGTCCGGTCCCCGAATGTAAGGTAGTTAACCGAAATTTGAACAGGGAAGATGGTTCCATCTTTTCGCCTGTGGTGCGACTCGAAACTGTTGAAACCGGTAGACATCAGCTTTTGCCGGTGGGCATGCCAGAATTCCGGCGTCAAATCCGGGTCGATATCGAAGTAAGTCATTGAGCAGAGCTCTTCCCGGCTGTAGCCGAGTTTTTTTGCCCAATAGTCATTGACGGAGAGGATCCTGGCTTCGGAATCTCCCAGCGATATGCCTATTGAAGCATTGTCAATAATGAACTGGCTCAGCCTGAGGGATTCCTCCGCTTCCTTGCGGACGGCTATGTCCTCCATGAACGCTTCGAACTGCCGGGACTCGCCGATTCGACCCCGAACCTCGCGGAAATGGAAGTTGCAGGTTATGACGCTTCCGTCCTTGCAACGGAACATTTCTTCGAACACATGCCAGTCACTGCTCGCTTCTGCACACTTAATGATCTCCTCCCAACAGCCCGGGCTCACGTAGACAGCCTCGGCCATATTGGTGCAATTGACGATGCGGATCATATCCTCGGAAGAGTCATATCTCAACAGGCGGGCCATCGCCGGGTTGACATCTACCAGCTTGCCGTCAGACGTCGAACGGCAAATGCCGATGGGGGCGGTTTCGAAGAGATCAGTGCCATTGCGATTCGGCATTGCCGACGCATCACCCTTCTCGTTTTCATCATAAATCGCCGCTACAGAGAAACCCTGGCCACTGAGAAGCATTTCCAGCCGTTCGAAACCCTGCCCGTTATCATCGATCACAACCGTTTTCTTCATCGAGTGACCCTTTTACAGCTTCAGTTTAGTTGACTGCTTTCACGAGTGCTGTCTCGTGCTTATGCCACTCTGTTGCCTTGCGCCGGGAAAGGCCATGAAAACTACCGTACCGGGAAACCCAGGCAGAACAGACTCAAAACAATTCAGGTTTGTCCTTGTCATCGTCCACAGAGGCATGGCAGAAGACAATACCTCCTCTGTTTTCGGGATGAAGCCGAATGCAAAACGTACAATATGGCTTGCGAGACCTTTTCGGCTACGAAGTTCATATCACTGAAACGTGAAATGCGATCAAGGTCAGTCCATTCCCTCTGCTTTTGCCTCCATTAACCCGGAAGGCCACTATGTTCGGCAATGTAAATGTCGCAAAATGACCGCAAACTCGTGCTGCCCAACTATTGTCACTAATGCCTTATCGGCAATAACGTATCCTTTACATACTATCAGATACTGTTTGAATGTGGCGAGAGCTTATTTTTTCCAGGTTGGAATCAGATTATGGAACTGTGAAAAAAGGCATGAAAGAGCACACGGGCTCTCCGCAGGGGATTGCCCGTGTGTGGTTTGAAATGAAACGTGAATCCGCGGGTCATGCTGCGCGGGGAATGTCATACCTGGCAAGAAATTCTTCAGCATCCCAGCCTATTCGGGTGTCTTCACAGACCCTGTGGATGTGAGCCGGCAAGATGTTTCTCTGGAAACAGTCCTTCTGCATGAGGTAGTGGGTGCCGGAATAGCTGTTTCCGTCCTCGAACACTACACGAAAGTCGCATGTCTCGAAGCCGGCATTTCCATGCACGGTCTTTGCCCAAAGTTTGAGTATAGTGTCCGTTTCTTCCCAGGTTCCCACCACGACATCGTAGGGGCATCGAACCGATCCATTCTTGCGGGTAATGAGTACTCCCTTCAATGCAACCTTGCCTCTTTCCTGTTTTTCTCCCATGGCCATGCCTCCTTTCCGCCATAGCGGCCCTTTTTGCGTTATTTTTCCCTTTCGGATCAAACAATTTACCGCCCGAAAACATTAAAGCAAATATCATGCCATTAAAATCAGCATATTCGCCAGATATTTCGGTCGCAACACGGAAAACCGTTTGAAGGCCAAAATGAGCCTTCCGACAAGTCAAGCAGTCAATAACACGTGATATGTTGAATAAAAATGAAGGATGGGCAAAGGAAAGAAAATGAACAATGCGCACGAAAAGGACAGGAAAAGGAAGTTTTCTGCATCAGAGAATTCCACTTGATCAATAATTCGGCAGTAATGGCGCTAGGGGGGCCATTTGCAGCCCCCTCTATTTCCGAAACAATTCGTCGCCGAATCTGCCGGCAAACAATCTATTGCTGGGCCTGGGGGATTATGCGGATCTCAACGCGCCGGTTCTGCTGCCTGCCTGCTTGCGTGGTGTTGGGTGCGATGGGCTTGCTTGCTCCGTAACCGATGGTAACCAGCCTGGCAGGGTCAACACCTGCCCCGGCCAATGCGCTTTTTATCGCTTCCGCACGCCGCTCGGAAAGTCTCTGGTTATACTCTGCGGATCCCGTGCTGTCGGTATGGCCTGCAATCTGCACCGTGGTCTGCGGATACTGTTTGAGCACGCCGGCAACCCGATTGATTTCATCATAGGCGCCCGGCTGGAGCGTTGACGAATTCACCGCGAAGAGAAAGTCGGATTTGAACGTGACCGTCAAGACATCGACCGATTTCCTTGTACTGCTTTCTTCAGCCTGTGCCAGCACCTGCTGCTCCCGATTGATGCTGGCCGCTTCCGAATCTGCCAGGGCCTGACGCATCGAGGCTTCCTGCTTGTCCATGTAGTTGCCGATTGCCGCACCGGTCAGCCCGCCGGCAACGGCTCCGGCCGCAGCGCCGATCAATGTGGCTGAAGTGCTCCGCCCTATTGCCTGCCCAAGCCCGGCCCCAACTGCCGCACCGACACCGGTGCCCACTGCGGCGCCCGTCTGGGCTTTCGTTGCGCAACCTGCCGCGGCAAGAGCAACAATACAAATGAAGACGATGAGTTTTTTCATATTTCTCGCTCCTTTCAAATTACTGCGCTTCTGGTGAGTTGATGAGGAGTGTAAATTCATGCCTGCCGACCGATCAATATTACTGCATACTATGCGAATTGAAAATATCTTTCCTTAAAACTCTCTCGGAAACATTCATTGCGTCCAGTACCGCCAAAGCAAATTCACACTGTAATTCCATAATTAAATCGTAATCCATACCTGGTCGGTTGACAGGAAATCGTTTTGCAAGGAATTCTGGCCCCTGGGGAAAGCGCGGTGACGCAAGCCTGGAACGGGTGGGCTAAACCGGGGAGATGCAACATGGTCAGGGAGCAGAAGGACCACAATTTGAAGGAATGAATTAGCCGCACGGGACAATCGACAGCTTCCAGTAAACGGCGAGGGCTGGAGCAATGGCAGATTGCAGCAATGAAAAAAGCCCCGGCCTTCCACGGAGGGGGGATTACGGAAGGCCGGGGAAATAAAACTTCTTGAGCGGGCATCACTTCTTCGGGATGCCCGGATCTGTTTCCGCGATCAATCCACCGATTTGCGCAGGAACGTCGGAATATCGTACTGGTCCTCTTCGTCCATGAAGAAATTCCTCTGTTTCACCGGCGTCTCCTTGGGATTGCGCTCGATGCGCTTGAAAGTCGGGATTTCCCTGTTGACATCCTCCGTTTCACCCTGGTGCGCCACGCTCCTCAGATCAGCCTTCCCCTTCTCGACTTTCTCCATGTCGAAGCGGTCCCCGAATCCGGTCGCGATGGCAGTGATCTTCACATGGTCGTTCAGGCTCTCGTCGATCACCAGGCCGACGATGATGTTTGCATCCTCGTGGACCTTTTCGTGAATGACCCGGCTGGCGGCATCGAACTCATCCATGGTCATTGATGACGAACCGGTGATGTTGACCAGCACGCCCTTGGCGCCGGAGATGTCGATGTCCTCGAGGAGCGGGCTGGAAATGGCCTTGGTCGCGGCTTCGACGGCACGGTTCTCGCCGCTGGCCATGCCGATGCCCATCATGGCCATGCCGCGCTCGCTCATGATCGCCTTGACATCCGCGAAGTCGACGTTGATGAGCCCGGACGTGGTGATAAGGTCGGATATGCCCTGGACGGCCTGGCGAAGCACATCGTCGGAAGGCTTGAACGCATCCAGGATCGACATTGACTTGCCGGCAAGGCCGAGAAGACGGTCGTTGGGGATTATGACCAGTGAATCCACGTGTTTTTTCAGCTCGCGCACGCCGGCTTCCGCCTTGGCCAGGCGCAGCTTGCCTTCACGCGTAAACGGCTTGGTCACGACACCGACGGTCAGGGCGCCCATTTCCTTGGCCACATCCGCGATGACCGGAGCGGCTCCGGTGCCGGTGCCGCCGCCGAGGCCGGCGGCGATGAAAATCATGTCGGCTCCTGCCAGCACTTCAGCAAGCTGCTCACGGTTTTCCGTGGCCGCATCCTTTCCGACCGTGGGATCGGCGCCCGCACCCAGCCCCTTGGTGAGCTGAGACCCGATCTGTATCTTGACCGGCGCCTTGGACATGCGCAGAGCCTGGGCATCGGTATTTGCCACGATAAAGTCGATGCCGTGCAACTCGCAGTCGATCATGGTGTTGACGGCGTTGCCGCCGCCACCGCCGACGCCGATAACCTTGATCTTCGCACTCTGGTCAATACTTTCGTCGAATTCGAACATGAGCTACCCCCTTTTGTAATGAGAACATAAGAAAAAATGCCTATGATGTCAGAAAAATTCCCCGAACCATTCCTTCATGCGCCTCGCCACCCGCCTGAACACATTGTCGTCGCTCTGCACGGTGGGAAACTCCCTGATGCCCTGGTTCTTGCTTCCGTAGACCACGAGGCCGACGCCCGTGGCATAAACCGGCGAATTGACCACATCCACCAGGCCACCGATATTCTGCGGCAACCCGCGCCGCACCGGCAGGTTGAAGATCTGTTCGGCCAGTTCCGGCATTCCCTCCAGGATGGATGTCCCACCGGTGATGACCACGCCCGAGGCGATCTGGTCTTCGAAGCCCGATTTCACGATCTCCCGGTTGACCAGGGTGTAGATCTCCTCCATCCGCGGCTCCAGGATCTCCGCCAGCAGCTGTCGGGACAGGATGCGGGGTTTTCTCCCGCCCACGCTCGGCACCTCGATGGTCTCGTCCTTACCCACCAGCGGCGAGAAGCAGCAGCCGTACTTCTGCTTGATCCTCTCCGCCTCGGCCATCGGCGTCCGGAGGCCTACTGCTATGTCGTTGGTCAGATGATTGCCGCCAAGGGAAAGGACGGAGGTGTGCTTGATGGCCCCGTCAACAAAGATGGCTATGTCGGTCGTGCCGCCGCCGATATCAACCAGGGCAACGCCGATTTCTTTTTCTTCCGCGGATATCACGGCCTCGGACGAAGCCAGTTGCTCTAGAACGATATCAGCCACATCGAGGCCGCCCCGGTTGCAGGACTTGATGATGTTCTGGGCGCTGGCAACGGCGCCGGTTACTATATGGACCCGGGCTTCCAGACGGACACCGCTCATGCCCAGAGGCTCCCGGATGCCGTCCTGGTCGTCTATGATGAATTCCTGGGGCAGGATATGGATCACTTCGCGATCCATGGGTATGGCAATCGCTTTTGCCGCGTCAATGACCCGGCGTACGTCGTCAGGAGAAACCTCGCGGTTCTTGATGGCGATCACTCCCTGGGAATTGAACCCCTTGATATGCCCGCCGGCAATGCCCGCATATACCGACTTTATCTCGCAACCCGCCATCAGTTCGGCCTCTTCGATGGCCTTCTTGATGGAAGCGACCGTGGTCTCGATGTTGATGACCACCCCTTTTCGCAGGCCTCGGGATGGGCTGGTGCCAATACCGACGATATCCACGCCGTCTTCGGTAACATTACCTACAATGGCGCATATTTTCGTGGTGCCTATGTCGAGACCCACGATCAGATTTTCTCTCCTGTTGGCCATACCCCCTCCTCTGTCACACCTTTTTTACCACAATCTTGTCCGGATAGTTCAAATCAATGTACTCAAGAGACGCAATCTGTGCGGAAAGCTCACGGTAAACCCTCGACAGTCTCACGAGTTTCTCTGCGTAAGCGCCATCCCCAAGCTTGACCGGAATGCCGCCCGACGCGGTGAACAGGGTGAAACCGTAACCCTTGTCCACATGGATTTCGGAAATGTCATCAAGCTTGAATACGGTACCGTTCCTGAGAAGACCCAAAATGCCGAGGGCTGTTCGCATCGTCTCCCTCGTGCCAACCGGATCCCTGTTCATGTCGTCCGCCTCCACCCCGGTGACTATGGGGTAATCGAGCCGGTCACCGCTGGTCAACGGCTTGAAGATATTGCCCTTGGTGTCGACATAGAACAGGTACCCCATGTTCACGACAGCCGCCGGTTCACGTTCGGTTACGTCAATGGACAACGTACCCGGAAACCGTCGCCTGACCTTGATGTCTTCGAACCAGGGATTTTTCCCCAGATTGCCACCGATACGTGTCAAGTCCAGCTTCAGCAGGGAATCGCCGAGCCTGACCCCTGCAAGGGACAGGATTTCCTCCCGGTTTACCCGCTTGACACGGGAGATTTCAATCTTTTCCAACTTGAAGAACGTCATACGCGCAACCAGCTCGTAGGCTTCAGTGCAGACGGTCCAGGCCAGGGTGAGCAACACCAGGGCGATGCATGCACGGGCGGCATTACGCAGCATCTTGCGAAACTGGATCGGCTTGCGGGGCTTTTTTTCCCGCTTCTGCCGGTTCCGGTTTTGGGAAACCCTGTTTCTCTGGCGCAGGTCACGCATTTACAACCATCCCCTAGGCACTCTGCCCGTTGACTAGATTCCGATCTTCAACGATGAGGTCAAAAGTATTCTTTCCAGCAACTCGCCGAACTTTATGCCGACACCGCCGGCTATCTCGGGGAACAGGCTCAGCGCCGTCATTCCCGGCAGGGTATTGACCTCCAGGACATAACATTCCTCCCTGGAAGTGACAAGCAGGTCGACCCGGCTGTAGCTGCTGCAGCCAAGCGCGCGATGGGCGGCCGCGCCCGTTTCCAGCGCCTTGCGGTACAGCCCTTCGGGCAGCGGCGCCGGGAAAACGTGCTCCGCCATTCCCGGTGTATACTTGGCTTCGAAATCATAGAACTGGTTTCGCGGGATAATCTCTATGGCGCCCAAAGCCCGGTCTTCAAGTATTCCGACCTGGATCTCCCTGCCGTCTATGAACTGCTCCACCAGAACTTCCCTGTCGTAGCGGAAAGCGGTCTGAAGCGCCTCTGCCATGTCCTTCGCATCCTGCACTATGCTTATCCCTACCGAAGATCCTTCCTGGGAAGGCTTGACTACCACCGGGAAAGGAAAGCCGACGGTTTGGACATCGAACGGCTTGCCCCGCTCGACGACCACATAGGGCGCAATCAGCATGCCCGCTGCCGCAAAGGCTGCCTTGGCATAGACCTTGTTCATGGCCAGGGCGCTTGCAAGCACACCCGACCCGGTGTAGGGAATCCCGGCCATTTCAAGAAGTCCCTGGACTGCGCCATCCTCGCCGTAACGGCCATGCAGTGCGATGAACGCCAGGTCGACTTCGTTGTCGGCCAGAACACGCGCCAGATTCCTGTCAACATCAATCGCCACGGCATTGTAGCCCAAATCGACAAGGGCTCCGTGAACTGCAGCGCCGCTCTTGAGGGACACTTCCCTTTCAGCGGACAGTCCACCGTGCAACACTGCTATTTTTTTGGATTTCAACTCTTCGAGCGTCATGATTCCTGCCATATCCATTTCTTCCGCCAGCGCGGAAAACTGCCCGTCATTCGAGAGGCAACCTGTTCAGTTCTTTTCCCAGTTCTGCGAGCAGCGCTTCCCCGGTCTGCCAGATATTGCCCGCACCTAGTGTCACGAAAATATCACCCGGCCTGAGAATCGCTGCCAGGTGATCCACCATCTCTGCCTTGTCAGCAATGTGAACCACTTCCTTCTGGCCATGCTTCCTGATGCTGCGGGCAAGGGCTTCGGCAGTCACACCTTCGATGGGCTTTTCCCCCGCCGGGTAGATGTCGGTTACAACCAGCACATCTGCATCATAAAAGGCCTTGACGAATTCGTCAAAGAGTTCCTTTGTCCTGGTGAAGCGGTGCGGTTGGAAAGCCACTACCAGTCGACGGTCCCAGCCGCTCTTTGCAGCTGCCAGGGTCGCCCTGATTTCGGTGGGATGGTGCCCGTAGTCGTCAACCACCATGATCCCGTTTATTTCGCCCTTGACCTGGAAGCGGCGGCCGACCCCGCCGAACAGCCTGAAACCCTCCTGGATTACCGGGAACGGGATGTTCAGCTCCATGGACACGGCAAGCGCCGCGAGCGCGTTCAGGACATTGTGAGCTCCCGGCATGCTGAAGGTGACATCGCCAAGTACTTCGCCACGATACAACGCGGTAAAAGTAGTCGAAAACCCGGAAAGCCTTACATTTGTCGCCCTGATATCAGCCTGTGCGCTGAGGCCGTAAGTCAGGAAGCGCTTCTTGATCCGCGGTATTATGTCTGCCACATTGCTGTTATCGAGGCACAGCACTGCCAGTCCGTAAAAGGGCACCTTGTTGATGAATTCGACGAAGGTATCCTTTATTTCATCTATTCCGCTGTAGAAGTCCAAGTGGTCGCAATCGATGTTGGTGACCACGGCGATTGTCGGCGACAGCTTGAGGAACGAACCGTCCGATTCGTCGGCCTCGGCAACGAGGAACTGTCCCTGGCCAAGCCGGGCGTTCGTGCCGATCGAATTCAGCTTGCCGCCGATCACGATTGTCGGGTCGATTCCGCCGTGTCCCAGGAGCGTTGAAACCATGGACGTGGTGGTGGTCTTGCCGTGGGTGCCGGCAATTGCGATGCCGTACTTCATCCTCATCAGTTCGGCCAGCATCTCCGCCCTGGGAATGACCGGCACCAGGCATTCCCGCGCCTCCATCACCTCGGGGTTGTCATCCTTCACCGCACTGGAGATGACAACGACATCGGCTCCCGCAATGTTGGAGCGTTCGTGGCCGTAATATATCTCCCCGCCGAGTTCCGCGAGGCGGTCGGTGATCTCCGATCTGCGCAGATCCGACCCTGAAACCTTGTAGCCGAGATTGAGAAGCACCTCGGCTATGCCGCTCATGCCGATGCCGCCGATACCTACAAAATGAATTCTCTCGATTTTTCCGTACATGAAACCTCTTTTTGCTTTTTGCAATTACTACTTTGGAATTTTTGTTCTTCCCAGGCGGAAGATGATCACAAGCGGAATCGGTTGTGACTTTGCCGGCAAGTCGGCCGCCTACCGGGTGCAACCTGCCAGCATGTCATCCACGATTTCCCTTGCAGCGTCCGGACGGCCGAGCGCGGCTGCGTTCCTGCCGACATTTGCCAGCCGCTGCCGGTCCCGGACAAGATCGGTGATCGTCCCGGCAAGCGCCTCCCCGGAGAGATCACGATCCAATATCATGAAACCGGCGCCTCTTTCCAGCAGGGCTTGGGCGTTTTTCCGCTGGTGATCGTCCACGGCATAGGGATACGGGATGAAGATACATGCCTTTCCACTCACCGTTACTTCAGCTATGGTTGTGGCTCCAGCCCTGCAGACAACCAGGTCTGCCCGCCCGTAGGCGCCTGCCATGTCATCTATGAACGGCACCACCTCCGCCCGCATCCCTGCACTGATGTATGCATCACGAACCTGGGCAAGATCGCTTTCGCCGGTCTGATGCAAGACAACCAGGCTTCCCGCAAGTCCCGCCAAGTGGGGGAGCGCTTCGATCATGGCCATGTTGATCCGGTGGGCGCCAGCGCTGCCGCCGAAGACCAGCAGGTTGAATTCTCCTCCCTCGTCACCTCCGGCCACTCCCTGCCGGGCGCCTTCGACAATCTGTTTCCTGGGCGGATTGCCGGTAAGCAAGCACTTATCACCTGGCAGATATTTCTTCGACTCCTCGATCGAGATGAAAATCCGTGTCGCCAGGCAGGCAAGCAGCCGGTTGGTCAGGCCGGGATGGGCGTTCTGTTCGTGTATGAAACAGCGTCGTCCCCGCATCCTGGCTGCCAGCACCAGGGGACCGGAAGAGTAGCCGCCCACTCCAAGCACCAGGTCCGGGCGGAACTCGCCGACAATCCTCCACGACTGGAGATATCCCGCGAGCAGCAGCCATATGCCTTTCAGTCTGGCGGCAAATCCCACTCTCCGCATGCCCCGTACCGCAATGCGCTGCAAGCGGTAACCGAGCCTTGGCAGAACCTTGGCCTCGATACCACGGTCGGTGCCGACAAAGAGCACTTCGTTGCCCGGATCCCTGGAAAGGAATTCCTCGGCCACGGCGATTCCCGGGAAGAGGTGGCCGCCTGTGCCGCCGCCAGCGATCATCAACCTCATTGCGTCACCCTCACGCGAGAGGAAATGTTCAGCAGAATACCCACCGCAAACAAGGTTATTATGAGGGAGCTCCCGCCGTAACTGATGAACGGCAGCGCCAGGCCCTTGGTCGGGAAAATGCCGGTTACGACAGCGATATTGACGAAGGCTTCCAGGCCAATCAGCGAGGAAATGCCGAACGCCAGCGAACGGCCGAAGTTGTCCTCCGCGTAAAGTGCTACCCGTATTCCCCTCATCACCAGCAGAAAAAACATTGCCGATATGACCATGAATCCGACAAAGCCGAGTTCTTCGCCGACCACCGAAAAAATGAAGTCGGTATGGGCTTCCGGCAGATAGAAGAGCTTTTGTTTTCCTTCGCCGAGGCCTTGACCGAACAGGCCGCCGGTACCCACGGCTATCCAGGACTGAATGATCTGGAACCCAGTGTTGGTGGGGTCTTCCCAGGGATTGAGAAACGCCATGATCCTGCGGCGGCGATAATCCACGTGCATGATCGCGTAGTAGAGGAACGGCAGTGCAAGTAGCACCATGGACAGAATGTATGACAACCTTGTACCGGCAGCGAAAAGCATGATCATTGCAACAGCGCCCAGAGTCAGCGAAGATCCCAGGTCGGGCTGTTTCAGGAGCAGGAGCAGCATGATCGCCAGGACCACCATGTAGGGGAGGAAACCAGTAGAGAAAAACCTCACCTTGTCCTGCTTCTTGTCAAGCGAATATGCCATGTACATGATGAATGCGATCTTGGCCAGTTCCGATGGTTGGAACGAAAAACCGGGAAGCCGGATCCAGCGGGACGAGCCGCCGGCGCTCCCGCCAAGGCCGGGAATGAGCACGAGCCCCAAAAGCAAGAGGCAGACGATCAGGACGGGCACTGCAGCCTTCTTCCAGACATGGTAGTCCACCCTCATGGCCCAGACCATTGCACCCGCCCCCAACAGGGTGTATACACCCTGGCGCTTGAGGAAATAGAAGCCGTCGTGGAACTTTTTCGCCGCCATGATGGAAGACGCGGAATAGACCATGACCACTCCGAAGCAGGTCAGCGTAATGACCATGAGCATTATGATCAGATCATATCCCTCGGCCCTGTTCATCTAGCGGTCCCTTTCTTCAAGCGCGCGCACGGCTGCGGCAAAGCAGTCCCCGCGCTCCTCGTAGTTCCTGAACATGTCGTAGCTGGAGCACGCAGGTGAAAACAGTACCACATCTCCCGGCCGCGCCAGGCGCTGGGCTTCACGAACGGCTTCTTCGAGGCTGCCGACCGTTACCGTTTCGGTGAGGTGTCCAAGGGCCGACCGGATCCGATCCTTGGCCTCGCCGAGCAGGACCAGCGCCTTCACTCTTTCCTTCACCAGGCCGGCAAGGGGGGTGTATTCCCCACCCTTGTCCTTCCCGCCAGCGATCAGGATTATGTTTCCGGGAAAGCTTTCCAGCGATTTCACTACGCTGCCCACATTCGTGCCCTTGCTGTCGTTGTAATACGGCACGCCATTGACGGTCGAAACCAGCTCCATCCGGTGTGGGAGCCCCGTGAAATTCTCGACAACGGCCCGGGCTTTGGCTGCATCGCACCCCATCAGGAGTGCGGTTGCCAGCGCAGCCATGCAGTTGTCGATATTGTGGACACCCCGCAGCTTGAATGCCTCCGTCGGGAAACGTTCCACCCTGCCGTCCATCTTGAACGTGATGACATTGTCCCGGCAAAATATGCCCTCTTCAAGAACGGAGAGTCTGCTCATCGGCACAATGCGTGCTGCCGTGCTCCCCGAGCAGCCAGCCACCAGGGGGTCGTCGATGTTGAGAACCGCGAAATCCTCGCTTGTCTGGTTGGCGAAGATGCGCAACTTGGCGTCGATATACTCCTGGAAGCTCGAGTACCGGTCAAGGTGGTCTTCGGTCAGGTTCAGCAGCACCGCAACCTTCGGGTGAAAATTCACGATGCCTTCCAGTTGGAACGAGCTTATCTCGGCCACCACCCTCTGTACGCGCTCTCCCGAGGTAACGAGATCGATGAGGGGTTTGCCGATGTTGCCTCCGACAAAGGTGCTGAAACCGCACCCCGTGAAGATCTCCCCGGCAAGCGTGGTGGTCGTGGTCTTGCCATTGGTGCCGGTGATGGCCGCCAGAGGGGCGTCGATAAAGGAAGCAGCCAGTTCTATTTCGCTGATGATCGGTATACCGCAAGAAGCAGCCAGTTTGAGCGGCGCGATATCCATGGGCACACCGGGACTCACGACGATCAGGTCTGCCGAACGGAAAGTCTCCTCGCCGTGTCGCCCGAACTCGAATTCTATGGGGAGGCCCTGCAGCGCATCCACGAACTTTGCCAGAGTTTCACGCCCCTTCGAATCCGAGACCGTCACCTTCGCACCGCTCCGGCACAGGAAACGCGCTACCGACGCTCCTGTCCGGGCCAGCCCAACCACGACTATATTGTTGTTTTTCAACTCCATGTGTCAGCCTTTACTTCAATTTGTTACCTGCGCCCGCTCGAGTAGCGATTCCTCACCTGCGTCACCTTATCTTCAAGGTCGAAATGGCAAACAGCGCCAGGATGATTGTTATTATCCAGAAACGGACGATGATCTTCGGTTCGGCAACTCCCTTGAGCTCGAAATGATGATGTATGGGCGCCATCCTGAAGATTCTCTTGCCGCGGTACTTGTATGAGCCGACCTGGAAGATCACGGACAAGGCTTCAACAACGAATATGCCGCCGACTATGACCAGCAGGATTTCCTGCTTGGTTATCACAGCAAGCGTACCCAGCGCGCCGCCCAGCGGAAGTGACCCCACATCGCCCATGAACACCTCCGCAGGATAGGCGTTGTACCAGAGAAAGCCGAGGCCGGCGCCGGCCATTGCACCGCATAGGATCGCCAGTTCACCTGCACCGGTAACCATGGGAACCTGGAGATATTGGGAAAGCTTCGCATTGCCGGCTATATAGGCTAGCAGCATGTAGGTGCCGGCATTGATCGCCACCGGCCCTATTGCCAGGCCGTCGAGGCCGTCTGTCAGGTTCACCGCGCTGCTGGCCCCGAATATCACCAGCATGACAAAGGGAATATACACCATTCCAAGGTCAGGACGGAGGTTCTTGAAGAATGGAATGGTCAGCTCGGTCGAAAAACCGGGAGTGTAATAGAGTACAGCTCCCGCCATAAGCCCCAGGAGCACTTGCCAGAAGGTTTTCTGGCGCGGCGACAGACCCTTGGGATTCTTTTCCACCACTTTCTTGTAGTCGTCCAGAAAACCGATCAGACCGTAGCCAACGATGATTGCAAGCGTAATCCATATATACCGGTTCGTAAGATCAGCCCAAAGGAGCGTGGGGATGACCGTGGCAGCAAGAATCAGCACTCCGCCCATTGTCGGAGTGCCCTGTTTCTTCAAATGGGATTCGGGTCCATCGGTCCGTATCACCTGGGTCACCTGTATGGCCTGCAGCCGTCCGATCACCCACGGTCCGAGCAGAAACGAAACCACCAGTGCGGTTATCACCGCGTAGATGGTCCGGAATGTCAGATATTTGAAGACATTGAATATGTGCAACTCGGTTGCGAGAGGGTACAGAAGATGATAAAGCATCAGGCATCAGCCCCTTTCAGTTTCGCCGTACGCAGGGAATTCCGCAATCCCTCGGCCACGATATCCATGCGCATGCCGCGCGACCCCTTTACCAGGATGCAGTCGCCTTTCCTGACATTGCGCAGCAGATCGTCCAGTATTTCCCCATGGCCGTTTGCGACCACTATCCCGGATTTCGCCAGGCCGCCCTTCGACGCACCCGCTGCAACTACAGGGGATTTCTCGCCCATCAGGTACAGACGCTCCACTTTCACCGCGGCCAGACGGCCTATTTCCTCGTGGGCGGACTCCGAAGCATCCCCCAGCTCCAGCATGTCGCCAAGCACTGCAATGGCGCGGCCCGAGCCTGCCAGTTGCCCGAGCGTGAGCAGCGCGGCCTTCATGGAAGCGGGATTTGCATTATAGCTGTCGTCCACCAGCAGGACATCCCCCAGATCCTCCGGGGCAAGCCGTTTTTCGAACGGGACGAAAGCCTCGAGCCCGTCCCTGATCACCTGTGACGGCACTCCAAGCGCGCATGCAGCAGCTGCTGCAGCCAGTGCGTTCAGCGTATTGTGGCGGCCGAAAGCCTTCAAGCGGACCGGGAATTTGCCCGTTGGCAGCGCCAGCAGGAACGACTGGCCGTCTCTGCCCAATTCTTCGTAATTTTCCGCCCTGACATCCGCAGTTCCGAAACCGAAAGAAATGCGGACAACGCCCTGGGGCGAAGGCAGCGCGGCAACAAGCGAATCGTCGGCATTGTAAACTGCATGTTTGCCGCAGGCCAGTCTACGGAACAGTTCACCTTTAGCCGATGCAACTGCTTCGATGTTCCCCATGGACTGGAGGTGAGCAGGCGATACATTGGTAATGATACCCACATCCGGCCTGGCAATTTCCGCAAGCCGATCGATCTCGCCGGGCTCGCTCATGCCCATTTCCAGCACGGCCCACCGGTGACCTGCCTCCAGCTGGAAGAGCATCTGCGGCAAACCGATGAGATTGTTCAGGTTCCCGGATGTCTTCAAACCTCCGCCTGTCCGCCCCAGGATGGATGCCAGCATTTCCTTGGTGGTGGTTTTGCCGTTGCTCCCCGTTACCGCAGTAACCGGAACGGAAAACCGGGAACGATGAAAAGCCGCCAGGTCGCCCAGGGCCTGCAAAGTATCCGGAACCGTGATGAAGGTCGCACCTGCTGTCGATACCGCGTCAACCGGTTGTTTCCGGGCAGTGATGAAAACCTTGATACCTTTGCCGAGCAGCTCGGGTATGAAGCTGTGAGCGTCAAATCGCTCACCCTTGAGGGGAACGAACAGCTCGCCCGCATCGATAGCGCGGGAATCTGTCGAAACACCGTGAACGGAAGCAGACTCATCACCGCTCAGCGTCCCTTTCACGGCATCTGCGATCTCTCTCGCGGAAAACGCGGCTTTCATGAAACCGCCCCCAATTCCCGGCATGCCATTTCCGCTTCCTCGCGGTCATCGAAATGAAACTTTTCCTTGCCGATGATCTGGTAATCTTCGTGACCCTTGCCGGCAATGAGGAGAATGTCACCCTGTTTTGCCAGGCTTACCCCAAGCCTTATAGCTTCCCGTCGTGATGCCACACTGCAAAAACCTTTTCCGTCAAAGCCTCCGACAAGTTCAACCAGTGCATATTCTCTCAGGTTCAGCGGCTCAATGCCGGCCCTTATCTCATTAATGATATCTTTCGGGTCCTCCGTCCGGGGGTTGTCAGAAGTTATGATCGCCAGGTCGCTGTACCGGCCGGCAATTTCTCCCATGATGGGTCGTTTTCCGCGGTCGCGGTCTCCACCGCACCCGAAAACGGTGATGATCCTCCCTGAGGCAAGTTCGCGGATGGTTTTCAGTACATTTTCCAGAGCGTCCCCGGTATGGGCGTAGTCCACGAGGATCGTTATGCCCCTGCCGTTCTCGACCGGCTCCAGGCGGCCCTCAACCTTACCATGGGTTTCGATGCCTGCGCGGATCGCGTCAAGCGGCACCCCCAGGGCATGGGCTGCTGCCGCAGCGCCCAGGATGTTGTAAAGGTTGAAACGGCCAACGAGCCTGGACGAAAACCCAGCTTCCCCGGTTGGAGTGACGAGTATTCCCGATATCCCGGTGGTGGAAAAAACCACCTCACGCGCTGAGACATCAGTTCCCGAAACAATCCCGTACGTCACAACCCGGCAGGCTGACGCGTCCGCAATTCTCCTGCCCGCCGGATCGTCCATGTTCACCACCGCGTGCCGTACCGGTTTCACCTGGTCCGGAGCGAGCAACTGGGAAAAGAAACGCTGCTTGCTGGCAAGGTAGGATTCCATGTCGTGATGGTAGTCCAGATGGTCGCGGGTGAGGTTCGTGAAAATGCCGACATCGAACCTGCATCCGTCCACCCTGTGCTGTTCCAGGGAATGTGATGACACCTCCATGACAACCGCCCGTGCTCCCTGGTCCACCAGTTGGCGCAGGATTTTCTGCAGATCTACCGACTCCGGAGTCGTATGGGGAGCAGGGATCGTCGTCTCCCCGAAACGGTAGTTTATGGTTCCCAGCACAGCTGCAGGGAAGCCTGCCTTTGCCATTATGGATTCGATGAGGTAAGTGGTTGTGGTCTTGCCGTTGGTGCCGGTAATTCCGATCATCGGTACACGTGAAGTGGGATCGCCGTAGAAGGCCGCAGCCATCAACGACATGGCCAGACGCGCATCCTGTACTTTGACATATGGAATGGCCGCCGCGATACCGGTATCGTCTTCGATGACCAGGCCGGCAGCGCCCGCCTCTATGGCTCGAGCTATGTAAGAATGGCCATCAACAGCGGCTCCCCGCAATGCGAAGAACAACGATCCCGGCCGGACGGAACGGGAATCATAGCAGAGCTCCCGGATTTCCGGGTCTGCCCCTCCGCTTGTCAGTACCGGCGCGGGGATCGATTTAACGAGTCGGGACAAAAACATGATTTCACTCACCACACAAAAAAACTGTTAATTCTTAAAACTTATCAATCAATCAGGCAGAAGGGACGAATTTCACCCATACCTGGTCACCAGCCCCTATCCTGCTCCCCGGAGGCGGGTTTTGTTCAACAGCGCGGCCACTTCCTATGATTTTCACATTAAGCGAATTCTTCTCCATATACTTGAGAACAGACCTGATGCTCTTACCGTGGAAATTGGGCATGGAAGCTCCCGCGCTTGCTTCGTCGATGGCCCCTTCGGCAACCGTGTCCGGTTGTTCCTGCTTCTTCTTTACAATTTCCTTGTCGTTTTCCTTCCTTGCTTTCATCGGTCCGGTGGGCGGGACTTTCAGGTAACAAAGCGACTGGAGCGCAATTTCACGAAAAGCCGGAGCCGCCACGACGCCACCGTAAACACTGGTTTTGGGTTCGTCAACAATTACCAATATGGCCAGCCGCGGATCTTCCGCCGGGACGAAGCCAAGAAAAGAAGCCGTTCTCTTGTTCGCCGAATAGCACTTGGTGACTGGATCGACCTTCTGGGCGGTACCCGTCTTTCCCGCCACCTTGTACCCTTCGACAGAAGCGTTCAGTCCCGTGCCCCCTTCAGTCGTGACAGACTCCATCATCTTCGCCATTTGCAGTGCCGTTCGGGATGAAATGACCCTCCGCCTGACCTGGGGTGAGTTCTGCTGCACAATTCGTCCGGAATCGTCAAAGATCCTGTCCACCAGGTAAGGTTTCATCAGCAGGCCGCCGTTCGCCACTGCAGAAACCGCTGTAAGCAATTGAACCGCAGAAACCGAAATCCCCTGCCCAAAGGAGATGGTTGCCAGGTCGACTCCGAACCAGCGACCCTGGTCCCTCATGTAGCCTGCAACCTCGCCCGGGACATCCACGTCGGATTTCTCACCGAAACCGAAGTTTTTCAGATATCCGGCAAGCCTTTCGGGACCCAGCCGGCTGCCGATTTTGGCAGCGCCGATATTGCTGGAGTATTTCAGGACCTCTCCCACGCTCAACGCCCCGTATTTGTGAGTATCGTGTATGACGCGGCCGCCTATGGAATAGCTGCCGTGCTCACAGTTGAAACTGTCGGTCGGGCTTACTGCCTTTGCTTCAAGAGCCGAAGCAATGAGAAAAACCTTCATGGTCGAGCCCGGCTCGAAGCTGTCCGCCACTGCCCTGTTCCGCAACATGTCATGGGAATATCGGTGGTAAGAGTTGGGGTTGAAAGTGGGGTAGGAAGCCATAGCCAGAATCTTGCCGGTTCGGGGCTCCATCACCAGGGCTATCCCGCCCATGCCCCGGTTTTGCGACACCGCTTTGGCGAGCTCTTTCTCAGCGAGGTACTGGATGTTCTTGTCCAGGGTGAGCGTAATGTTGTATCCCTTGGACGCCTTCTTTATCACGGCGCCCTTGAGAGCGATATCCCGGCCCAGGGCATCGCGCTCGGTGACCAGGTAACCGGTATTGCCGAGGATCTGGGAGTTGTACTTCAGCTCGATCCCCTCCAGCCCCTGGGGATCGAGACCGGTAAACCCGACCACATGGGCCGCGACCTCGGAATTTGGATAGAACCGTCTCGATTCCTTGACAAAGCCGATTCCGTCAAGATCCAGCGCTTTGACTTTAGCAGCTACGTCGGGGGATACCTGACGTTGCAGCCAGACGAAGCTCTTCTTGCCGGAAAGCTTTTTCGCCAGAATTTCGCGCTGCATGCCGAGCAGCGGCGCCAGCTTGGCTGCCGTTCCCTCAACATCTTCTATGACCGTCGGCTCGCCGAAGCACGAATCGACCTCTATGGACACGGCGAGCGCTGCTCCGTTACGATCATAAATCGTTCCCCTGGCAGGAGTAAGAGGAACTATCTTCTGGTGCTGGCGGTCTGCCAGCTTGACCCAGTCATCCTGTTTGATTATCTGGAGATAAAAGGCACGGGCGGAAGTAACGACGAAAAAAAGGGCAAAAGCGCCCCCGACAATGCGGATACGTATTCGGGACCACTTTTCCTTGGTGTCTTTCATTTTACAATTATCACCTGTTGCTCGGTCGGCAGCGCCATACCCAATTCGCCCTTGGCGACCGTCTCGATGCGGGCTGGGTTCTTGAGGGTGGCAACTTCCAGCCTGAGCATTTTCTGCTCCTGCTGCAGGTCCCTCAACAACCTGTTCGCCTCGGACACCTGGAGATTCAGGTCGACGACCTTGACCCGTGACCAGACATGGAACAGGGACAGGAGCGTGAGGAGCGCAAGGACCGTTATCAGGTAAGGGAACAGGTCCCAACGCTGCGAAACCGCGGCCTCGGTTTTTCCAGGTGCAACAAGCTTGCTGAACGCTGTTTTAACTGCCGGCATGGGAGATGCTCCTTTCCCCTTAGATTTTTTCGATGGCCCGCAACTTGGCACTGCGCGATCTCGGGTTTTCCGCTATTTCTTCAGGGCGAGCAGTAAGCGGCTTCCCTGTAACTTTCCGTACCACCGGGGTCCGTCCGCACACACAGAGAGGTGCGCTTTTGGGGCATATGCATCCCCGGGACAGTTCGTTGAATACTGATTTAACAATCCGGTCTTCCAGAGAATGGAAAGAAATAACGACCAGCCTCCCCCCACTTCGTAGTGCTGCCACGGCAGCCGGCAACACCTGCTCCAGCGAGGCAAGCTCATCATTGACCGCAATTCGGATGGCCTGGAAGGTCCTGGTGGCCGGATGGATCCGTGCCTCCCACCGCGCCCGCGGAATGGCGCCTGCGACCAGCTCCGCAAGCTGCCTGGTGGTTGAAATGGGAGAAGCTTTTCTCGCCGCAACCATGGCGGCAGCGATTCTTCTCGACCAGCGCTCTTCGCCGAACTTCCAGATGATGCTCGCCAGCTCGTTCTCAGGCAGGGAATTCACCAAATCCGCCGCGCTTGCGCCCGACGAGGCGTCCATGCGCATATCCAGGGGGGCATCCTGCTGAAAGCTGAACCCCCGCTCCCCCTTGTCCAGCTGGTGCGAAGACACCCCAAGATCCAGCAGTATCCCATCGACCTCGCCCACTCCTACCGAGCGAAGGATTTCCTGGAGCCGGGAAAAATTCGCATGAAACAGTCTCACCCGCCCGGCATAGGCGGCAAGCGCCTCCCCGGCTGCCTCCAGAGCTTCCGGGTCCCTGTCCAGACCGATCAGGAAACCGTCCGGAGATGAAGCTTCAAGGATGCCGCGGGCATGACCGGCGCCGCCGATCGTGCCGTCGACGTAAGTTCCTCCCGCCCTAGCCTGCAGACAGGCGGCAACCTCTGCGGGAAGCACTGATATATGGTGAAAATCCCCCACTACAGCCCCAGATCCGCCAGCGCAGGCGAATCGACGGGGAAGTTCCGGTCATCCTGGCGACGGACTTTCTCCCACTCTCCAAGGCTCCAGATCTCAGCCTTGTTCAACATGCCGGCAAACACTATATCCCTTTCCATGGCTGCATTTTTCCGCAGATGGGGCGGGATCAGTATCCGGCCGAGCTTATCGGCTGAACACTCAACCGCCGGAGCGACAATCCTTCTCTTGACCGCTGCCAGCTCGGCCGAGGAGAGACCGAGACCTGAGCCGATAGCGAGTTTTTCTTCAAGGGCTAGCCATTCATTGTAGGGGAATATGGCAAGGCCTGAACAGGATACCCCGTCAGCGAGACGCACCGGATTGGAATTGGTGATGAAGAAGCGCTCGTCGCCAAAGGATTCCGCCAGGACTTCACGGAATTTCGCCGGCAGACTGGTACGCCCCTTGGCGTCTATGGTGGTTTCGTAAACCCCCCTGAACATCCTCGCTCCCCAATTTTCCACGATTTACCACTTTATACCACTTTGGTGTCAAACTATACTAATCGACCGGTAGGTTGTCAAGGCAAAAGTAGTCTGAAAAAAGAGAAATTTTCCACGATTTATTAGGGAGTTAAGCACCTGCGGGAGGGTCATGCGGGAACGGGCACCAAACTATGCAAACAGCTCAACTAATTCAACACGTTACGCACCCATGGACCGGCGTTTTTCCGTTACGGGAGACAGTGCGAATCGATATGAGGCATGGATCGAAAAAATCAAAAAACGCTCGAGCTGCATCGGAGAAATATTGGAAAAGCATAATCCATGCTTCTTATGAATTCTTCTTGCGATCGACAATTGAAACAACTTTTCCACGCTCTTTCTTTTTTTCAGCACATTCATGAGCCACTTCCCCGGAATCTTGATGGGCGCACCCATCATGGTTTTCGGGTGGGACAACCCGTTCAAGCATCACAGGCGTGCCCCCCATCGTAAAAGAAGCGCCATCTATCTGGCCCTCATCTAGTATCCAGGTAAAGATCTGGAGAGGATGGGTAAGGACCAGTAATCTGACCTGCCACCAGCCCGGTTTAACATCGGGCGAAATATCTTCTATCCTGGCATAAAAAGCGGGATTATTGTCAATATGGATACAAACCAGTTCTTGAATCGAGGTATGCATGCTTACTCCCGTAACCAATGCTTCAGGTAATTACCGGATCATTCCGCGAGCCGGGTTGCCGAGGTATCCCTCATAAGCGATAAGCAGACTTTTCATGAGGGGTCTGCCGAAGAGTTCCTCTATCCAATGGTAGCAGGCGCGCACTCCCTTCTCCAGAACGGCAAGCCGCTCGGCAACATCAGGCGCCATGAGGGCATGAAGCTCCTCACAACAGAAGGTTATACAGGGGAAAGGCCGGAGAGAGGGCTCCATCTGGCAGCCTTCCTTTCCCATGTAGGGACAGCAGTCTGCCTGGAATGATGGTTTGACTATCTCCTCACCGCCTGAAAGGAACACCAGCAGATCAACCACTGAAAAATGATACTTTCCGGTCCTGCAGCAGGCGCCCCTGCATTCAGCGCACAACCTTTCAGCCCCCATGTCTGCCGCAAGCGAATGCAATTCCCGCTTTTGGAGCCTGAGTTCGCCCGCCATTTGCGCCAGCGCGGTACGGACTTCGTCCCATAGCCCATCATACTCCTGTCGGACGACCCTTAAAGCGTCAGCCCATGATTCCTGATCGGTCAATACAGCTCTCCATGCATGGACTTGCTTGGGTGGCAAATACATCTTTCACGTTTCTGAACCATTGGCCACACATTTGTTGTTTCCGGATGGAAACAAGCTTGGCCGAAGCAGCCCGTAAGCCGGGTTCTGTTCCCTCCGCCGGTTACCCGCCGGAGGGTGATGACCATTCATCTAGCGCCACCGTTGCCGATGGCGTCGAGCGGCCAACCCGGAAGCACGGACGGGCAGTCCTTTGCGCCTCCCTATTAGGCCTTGCTCCTGGTGGGGTTTGCCGAGCATCCGGCGTCACCGCCGAACCTGGTGAGCCCTTACCTCACCGTTTCACCCTTACCCGCCTTCGCATAAGCTTCGGCGGGCGGTCTACTCTCTGTGGCACTTTCCCTGGGGTCACCCCCGCTGGACGTTATCCAGCACCATGCCCTGCGGAGCCCGGACTTTCCTCTCCCCGCCGAAGCCTTGGCGTAGGCGGGCAGCGGCCATCTGGTCTGCTTCGACCAAGCACGACGATCAATTTACATTTCACTCACGCACTGAGAAAAAAACACCCTGTCCGCAAGACCGAATTTCAGGACTCGGCCTGGGCATCCTGCTCGTTTTGGCGCAGGAAAAGAAGCCTCTGGCAATGGGGGCAAGGCACCAGGTTGTCAGCATTGAAAAGACTGTTGAACACCTGCGGCGGAAGATTCATGTTGCATCCCAGGCACGAGCCGCTCCTTGCCTCGGCAACAGCCACTCCCTGGCGTCTCTCACGAAGCTTGTCATAACGTTTCATCATTGAGGGGGATACCAGTTTTGCAGTGGTCTCTCGTGACTCAAGGTCCGCAGTAATGGCAGTTTCAAGCCTGGCGACCTTCTCCTTGAGCTCACTCTCCTGGCTTGATGCACTGGTTTCGAATTCTACCAGAACCTTGGACTGGTCGGCGATTGCCGACTTGAGGTCCTCTATCCTGTTGAGTTTCTGCAGCACCTGGTCTTCCAACTCAGTCTTAACCTTCTTGGCGGCGGCGATTTCCTTCGAAACAGCCTGGTACTCCTTCTGAGTCTTGATTTCACGCAGCCGCCCTTCCGAACGGTTGATGGCTTCCGTCTCCGCCGCGAGATTTTCCTCCAGGGCCCGCTTCTCCTCTTCCACCGTGTCCAGGTCTGCACCGTAACCGGCTACCGAGCGCTTGAGCTCTTCCACCTTCTCTTCCAGAGCAGCAATTTCTTCCATCAACGACTGTTTTTCTCCACGCGACGAGTCGATCTTCAAATCGATCTCCTGAAGTTGCGCCAGAATTATGACATTCTTGCCCAAAACCTACCTCCTGTCTTCTTTTGCGATACGTGTTAAGCTATTCACATATCTTCTTGTTCAGCAATATACGAACGGGTCCCGCTCGTTTTCACAAACAATGATTTCAGCTTCGAACCCTTTACCGTTTACTTCCTTGCGGAGCATGCGGCAGAAGCCTTTTACCATGTGAATTTCCGAGCAAAAATGCCCGATATCGATGAGACTTATTCCAAGCGCCTCGGCATCCCGCGCATCATGGTACTTGACATCACCGGTTACCAGTACCTGTGCGCCCAGGCTGTGGGCATGACGCAGCAGAGATGCTCCACTTCCGCCGCAAAGAGCAATTTTTTCAACCACGCGGCTCCCCTCGCCGACATATCTGGCAACGGCAAGTCCCAAATCGTCCTTGAGACGGCAGGCAAGCTGGTCCAGTGTCGCGGGACCAGCCAGCAGCCCGATCCTTCCCAACCCTTGGGACGCCCCCTTGTTCAGCAAAGGATAGAGATCATACGCGGGTTCCTCGTATGGATGCGCCTCTCTAAGCGCACGACAGGCAGCAGGCAAATCTTCCCCGCGAAGAAGCACTTCGATACGAGTCTCCTCGGCATATTCACGGCAGCCGATTGAACCCAGATACGGGTCAGAACCTTTCAGCGGCTTGAATGTGCCTGTCCCGCCGGTCTGAAAAGAGCATTCACTGTAATTCCCCATATGCCCGCTGAACCTGAACAGCGCCTCCATGATCTTCTCTTCATGGCCCTTGGGAACGAAAACCGCGAGCTTGACCAGTTCGCCGGTCCTCTGGGCCGCGAGAGGCTGAATCTGGCGCAAGCCGATCCTTTCGGCGAGGAGATCGTTGATCCCGCCATCAGCAGCGTCGTAATTTGTGTGCACGGCAACTATGTTTAGATTGTTTCGGAGTGCCTTCGCCAGGATCTCTCCAGGCTGTTCCAGAAGATTCAGTGATCGAATCGGCTTGAAAATGAGGGGGTGGTGTGTGACCAGAAGTTGGCAACCTGAGGCAACGGATTCCTCGACCGCTTTCCGGCAGGGATCCAGCGAGATCATGATTCGCGTGACCGTTGCGGTTGGATCACCCGCTTGCAGACCCACATTGTCCCACTCCTCGGCTAGCCTGAATGGTGCAATTCCGTCAATAATTTCGATGATGTCAGATACTCTGGGGTTCATGTTCCCAGCCAAAAGAAAAGAGTGCAACCTTGGTGGATTGCACTCTTTTCTCGTCTTTCGAGTCGCTATTTTTTCTACATTGGCACCGTACAGGCATCCCCAATCATCCTGTGGATCAGGTTGGTGGGCCCACCAGGATTCGAACCTGGGACCTACCGGTTATGAGCCGGTAGCTCTAGCCAGCTGAGCTATAGGCCCGCAAAGTGAACTTACATGATAGGAAATGCGCCGAGCCGTGTCAAGGTTTTTGATTAGCCCTCAGCCAATTTTCCGCGAGTTCCGCCTAATTTGCGCTCGCACTCGCTCGCCAGCCAACATGCCCAATCATCAAGTCCGCTGCCGTTTCTACAGGAAATTTCGAAAAGGGGCGGCATTGGCTTTACAGCGGCAACGCCGTCGCAGAACATCTTCCTGTCGAACTCCATCGCTTCCAGGAGGTCTATCTTGTTGATCAGAACCGCATCGGCACGAAGATAGATGGATGGATACTTGTACGGCTTGTCATGGCCTTCGGTCGTACTTGCAATAACTATGTTCAGATCCTCACCCAGGGAAAACTCGGAAGGGCATACCAAGTTGCCCACGTTCTCTATGAAGAGTATTGTCGGCCGGTCATAGGTAAATTTACCTGCCGCCTCCCTAATCATGTTCGCATCAAGGTGGCACATGTTGCCGGTATTTATCTGCTCGACCGGGATACCTCTTTCTGCCATCACATCCGCGTCGATCCTGGAAGCCATGTCGCCCTCGATGACCGCAAATGCGTATTGATCTGCCAGAGATTCAATAGTCTTGAGTATGGTGCTGGTTTTCCCGGCGCCAGGCGCAGCCATTACATTAACGACCAGGACGTCGTTACTGGCGAAAAAATCCCGATTCCTGCGGGCAAGATTCTCATTTGCCTCAAGGATATTCCTTCGTATCTCAATCCGCCCCATCATCAACCTCTACGCTCTCTATGTAAAATTCCTGTCCCTTGTCGGCCACGATGCTCTTTCCGCCGCAGTCGGGGCACCTTATGCCAATGGAACGCCCGGTAAAGAGGTGACCGCAGTCAGTACAAACGAACTCTGGCGCAATCCTTTTGAACCGCAGAATCGCATCCTCCAGAATTGTGCCCTTGGTCATGATATTGAAATAAAACTGTACCGACTCATCGACGATACTGGTCAGATCGCCGACTACAATCGTTATGGCCGTCACCTTTGGAAGGTTTTTTTTTTGACCTCGTCGGTGACGACCTGGATCAGGCCTTCTGTTACTGACAATTCATGCATCTTTTCACCCGGTCGCGCTTAGGCGCGAAATAGTTTCCCGTACGGATACCGTCAGGTTGCGGCCGGTTCGGCTGTTTCCTTTGGCTGCTGTACATGCATTACCATGTCCTTCTCGGCAACCGCGGCCCGGTACAGCTTCTCCTGGTACAAGCACTTGACCGGACATGCTTCGACACAGACGCCGCAGTAGACACAGGAGAAGGGATCAACTTCCCATGTTTTTGCCTGTTTGTCAACTTTGATGCACTGCGACGGGCACCTCATCTGACAAACGCCGCACAGGATGCATTTTTCCATATCGATCTTCAGCTCGCCCCTCGAATGCGCGAAGGTTTCCCTTTTCTGGAATGGATAGAGGCGGGTAGCGTATTTCGTAAGCAGATTTTTCAAAATCGTTTTGGTCATGAACATGGTGCGCTCTCCTGTTGATTAGCGTTCCGTGCAGCTTATGCACGGGTCGATGGTCAGAATCAGGACCGGGACGTCAGCAAGATCGCAACCCGGCAGCATGTCCAGGAGAGGCGGAATGTTCGCAAACGTCGGGGTGCGGATCCTGACCCTTTCTAGAAATTTCTTGCCTGCTCCCCTGATATAATAGAGACACTCTCCACGGGGTTGCTCAACGCGGGACACTACTTCTCCAGTGGGAAGGCCTTTGGGTTTCACTGCCAGCTCACCCTCCGGCAACTTGGAAAAAGCCTGGCGGATGAGGTCGATTGCCTGGAAGATTTCGTTGAAGCGGACAGTCGTGCGGGCATAACAGTCTCCGTCGGTTTCGACGACAGGCGCGAAATCGAGCTCGGAATACGCGGCATACCCGGTCTGCCGCATGTCCTGGGCAATCCCGCTCGCACGGAGGGTGGGGCCGGCAGCCCCCAACTCGTAGGCTTTTTCCTTCGTCAGTACGCCTTTGCCGACCGTCCTGAGTTTCACCGTGTAGTCATCCAAAATGGTGGACTTGAGCTGGAGGGTCTCTTTTTCCACGGTCTTCAGCGTGTCGAGAATCCATTGCGCAGATTCGGCGCTGATATCTCTCCTGACGCCGCCAACCTGGTTCACCGAGAGAATGACACGGTTTCCGGCAGTCTCTTCTTGGAGATCCATGACCCGCTCGCGAATTCTCCAGAACTGCATGAACAGGCTTTCGAAGCCGAACGCGTCGGCAAAAAGCCCCAGCCAGAGAAGATGGCTGTGGATCCTGTGCATCTCAGACCAGATGGTGCGCAGATATTTCGCCCTGGAAGGCACTTCCAGTCCCATCAGCGACTCGATCCCCTGGCAGTAGCAGAGGGCGTGCAAGCAACTGCAGATACCGCATACACGCTCGACGATGTATATCATCTGGTTGTGGTCGCGTATCTCCGCGAGCTTTTCGAGCCCACGGTGAACGTAGCCCAGCTTTGGAATCGCCTCTTTTACAATTTCGTCCTCAATCGTAAGGGTCAGATGCAGCGGCTCCGGCAGAACCGGATGCTGCGGCCCGAAAGGTAATACTGTCTTTGCCATGTACGTTTGCCTCCTATTCCTGGTCAGCGCGCATAGGTTTCATTTGCGAACGTTTGCAGCGCCTGTTGACGATATCCTGCCCTCAAACCCTCTTGATGCCGATGTTGCAGAAGGGTGTCTTCTGGACCTCTTCATCACTGTACAACATGCCCTGGAAATCCAGGGGGATACCGTCGAATTCAACGCCGAAATGCTCTTTGATTTCATTTTCCACCAGAAAAGCGCAGGAATATACCGAGGCTATGCTCCCTATCTTGCTGCCTTTCGGGACGTCAACCTTGAGGTTCCTGAGCTCCAGGTCCTTGTCGAAGTGATACAGCACGCAGATACTCTCTTCGAGCTCGGCGGAAGACATGGTAACGAACCTGAAACCTTCGTCCTTCAGCTCTCTGGACAGGGTAATGACCTCATCCGGCCTGACTTCAGCCGTATTCTCTTCATTGATGACAACCGCACTATCTATCATGGAACAAGCCTCCTTGCTTCGTGCTATCTTGCCTTTATGGCCTCCTGGGTTTTTTCAAGCCGCTCGAAAATACCCTGGTCGACCTTCTTGCCCTTTTCCGCCAGTTTCCCCAGCGCAATGACCACACCGTCTATTATGGCTTCGGGCTTGGGCGCGCATCCCGATACATAAGCATCGACGGGGATAACCTGATCAACTCCGCCGACGACATTGTAAGCTTCGCGGAAAACACCTCCGGAAGTGCCGCATGCACCTATCGCCACGACGACTTTCGGCTCTGGCATCTGGTCATAGATATTCTTCAGGGCTTTCTTGTTCCGATGATTCACCGTTCCGGTCACCACCAGGATGTCGGCATGCTTCGGATTACCCACGTTGATGATTCCGAACCGTTCGATATCGTAAACAGGGGTCAGGCATGCCAGCACTTCAATATCGCATCCATTGCAACTTCCACAATCGAAATGGATCAGCCAGGGGGATTTTACTCGAGATGTTGATATAAGACTCATATTCGCTAACCTCTTTTCAATCAAGATGGAAAAGTCATCTCAAACGCTTTATTCCGTCACACCGGAACCTATTTTATCTTCGCATAAATCCAGAAATAATTGGCAAAAGACATGAGCAGCCCGCCGGTCCAGGCATGTGGCAGCATCCATCTCCAGGTAAGGCGTGCAGTTATGTTGTCGACAAGTATTTCCCCAAAATAGGTGGCTATGATCAGTACCGTCATCCAGATGTAGTTTGTATGCCAGAAAAGCGCGCACAGCCCCAGGATGAAGACGGTCTCATACCAGTGCGATATCTCGATTACCCCCAGGTAAGGACCTGAATACTCGGTCATTACGCCCTTTACCAGCTCCTGGTGGGCATGATGGGAAGTCGAGATGTCGAACGGAGATTTTCTCAGCTTGATGACAATCGCGTAACCCAGCACCACAAAGAGTAGCGGCAGGGAAATGAGAAGCGGTTCGTGGTAATTCGCCACGATCTGGGAAATCTTGAAGCTTCCCGTTTCAAGATAGATGCCCACGAACACCAGGATGATAAGGGGCTCGTAGGTCAGCATCTGGATAAGCTCGCGCTGAGCTCCGACTTGGCTGTACGGCGATTCGGCAGCCAAGGCGCCGATGACAAGGAAAACCCCGCCGACCGCGAGAACAAAGAAGATCAGCAGCAGGTCGGACTGAAGAGCCAGAAGAACAACGGTAAGGATATTGGCTGCCAGGTACATGTAGGCACAGAAAATCTGCCAGTAGTTCACAACCATCTTTTCCTTGCCGAAAAGCTTGAAGACATCGTAAAAGGGTTGGAGGATAGGGGGGCCGTAACGTCCCTGAAGCCGTGCAGTCACCTTCCTGTCTATCCCTGCAACCAGACCGCCCACCAGCGGTGATAAAAATACAGCTGCTATGACGGCAATCACGTCAAATGTGCTCATCGTACGACCTCCCCGAACATAACGATCAAGATTATAAGTGACAGTATGTTGATCCAGTATGAAATCTTGTCTTCACCGATGAAATCCTGGAGATACACGTTACCGGCAAGATAATCTCTCCATGTATTCAAATGGCTCCTGAATTTCGGGTGGCTGGGATCCGGGTAATGCTCTCCGCACATGTATGGCGCGCTCACGACCCTGTGCCCGCCTTTTTTGGAAGCGATTACCGCGAACAGATATGCGACGATTGAAAGCAGGAATACCGGGAGCACGTAGAATGCCCCGACACCGCTGGTCAGCCCGAACGGGCCCATCTTGAATGGTTCGACAAACAGCCCTGGCCGGTATGATGCGACGACCGGATCGACAAGAATGGTGTATATCCAGGGCACAGCCATGCTCAGAACGATCGCGCCCATCGCCAGCAGCACTAACGGGACTTTGATCGAAGGCGAATCATTCCATTTCGCATTCGGATAAAAGCCTCTGATCATGGTGAGGAAAGTAGCCTTGATGGCAGACTCTTTCTTTACCTCCTGCTCCTTGAGCTGGGGCCCGCTCACGAACAGGCCGGCCCATCTTGCCCAGAACAGCACGGTCAGACCACTGCCCAGAGCAACCATAACCACAACCCAGGGTATATTGGCTGCAGCTTCAATGGCCATCCATTTGCTCATGAGAGCACCGAACGGCGGGAGCATCATGGTAAGAATGCCTATTATGGTAATGCGGGATACTGCGGGCATGCTGTTGTAAAGACCGCGCATGTCTTCGATGTCCCGGCTGCCGATCGCATGCTCAATTGTGCCGACACACAGGAAGAGCAATCCCTTGGAAACTGCATGGAAGATAATCAGCAGAATGGCCGCGATGATGGCAGCAGGCGTGTTGATCCCTGCGCAGGCAATGATGAGGCCAAGGTTTGCTATGGTCGAGTAGGCAAGGATCTTCTTGCCGTTACTCATGTTCACGGCAAGGGCTGAAGCGGTGACAAACGTAAAGGCGCCGAAAGTCGCCACAATCGTGCTCAGATAGGTACCCTGGAAGCCGGGCGCAAGGCGGACGACGAGATAGACGCCTGCCTTTACCATGGTACTTGAGTGAAGCAGGGCGGAAACCGGTGTGGGGGCGACCATTGCGCCGCACAGCCAGCTCTGGAAAGGCACCTGGGCAGCCTTGGTAAAACCGGCGAAGCAGAGGAGCGCAAACGGGAGAAGAAGAAACCCGGTCAGCTCTGGTGAATGGTTAATAAGATTTTGCAGCGAAAAGTACTCGACAGACTGGGTTTTATAGAATATCCCGATTATCGCCCCGACAAAAGCAACGCCGCCAGTCATGTTCATCCACAGAGCCCTGGTGGCGTTTCTGATTGCGATCTCCGTCCGGTCATGCCCGATGAGCATGAAGGAACAGAACGTGGTCACTTCCCAGAAGAAGTAAAGCCAAAGCAGATTGTTCGAGAACACAAGGCCGTTCATGGCCCCGAGGAACAGCACGAGAAAGAAGAAAAAGCGGGGCTGCCGGCTTTTTTTCAGTTGAAGGTGATGCTCGTGGTCTTCCATATAGCGAATACCGAAGATGCAGACGAGCGACCCGACAATGGATATGATCAGGTTCAAGATCAATGCGAGATTGTCGATGTAGAACGCCGGGGCAACCTCCACATGGGGCGCCATCTTCAGTTCGAAATACGCGAGGGGAACGATTTGCAGCAGGGTGAGTATTATGACCAGGGGATTGCCGAGCTTGAAAGCAATCCCGAGAATGATGAAGAGCAACGCAAAATCAAAAAAAGTGATGATTGAGTTGACACTGATGCCAAGCAAGGTTTCCGGCGTATAAGTGCATGGACCATTCTGAAAGAGCATCAGAGCGCTCACGGCAAGTACGACACCGGTTGTCACGATAACCGCAGCTCGCGCTTTGGTGTTGCCAATCATGAAGCACAGCGCTCCGGCAATAAATGGCAGCAAAATGCTGACACCAATCAATACGTCTACCATCTTGTACCTCCCTTCGGCGGAAAGAACAGCCCAACCTTATTTCTTCGTGCCATGACAACTCCTTTCCAATAATCTCTGCACGATGAACGGAACCCGTGAGGGGACGCGTCCCCGCTGTCGTATCTTTCAGTATTAGTAAAACGTACCAACTTCGCCAAAAATATGGCCGCCAAAGGCAGGCATGATGCAAATCAGCCAATGGTATGTCTTTCTCGCATTTTGTGTCAAGGAATATTTAGTCGCAATCAAATTAATTTATTTCAAATTGAATTATTGTCGCTGCTGATTTTAATCTTACTAAACACTTGACGTTTTGGTACCGACAACTTACGCCGCCCGCAAAAAAACGGCCGGGGCAACCAGAGAATCTGGTGACACCGGCCGTTTCGATTAAAGAAGCTGCGGAAGATAGAAGCGGGAGATGGGTCACCGAATTATGTGACATCTCTTGTTCGTTCGATTTCCATGTGCACGGCAAATAGCTGGCATGCGCACATCCCGAGTTGAACAGTTCTCGGGAAAAAACCGTCTCATCAACTCAACGGTATCCACATGCTTTTCGCAGTTCCGATGAAAGTGCTGTAGGAGTGGAGCATGCCGAAATTTGCGCAACTGACCGAATATCCCTCGATGTCCCGGATATTGGCCAGGTCCTCCTTGATCTCGTCAACCATGACAACACTGGTCTTCTGTTCGCTGTGAACCTTCTTGATAACGAACTCCTGGTCCTCTTGCGTAAGGAAAGAATAAACCGGCACCAATGCATGGCTGTCAACGATGTCAATCAGGTCTTCAGGAAAAATATCTTTATGGGACTGAACTTCCAGATCAACCCGGCTCATCTGGCCGAAGAGGCCACCCGGTTTGCCAGCAGCCGAACCCGGGTATGTGGTTATGCACGGGGCGGTAATTTTCAAGGAAACCTGCGGCTTGAGGTCGCTTTTGGAAACTCTTGCCGAATACATGCAAGTGTAGCGAACCTGGCATTTTTCTTTGGAAACCGGCGTGCTTTTCTCAACGAAGAAAGGATACTCGAAATCAACCTTCACCTTGGTGGCGTTCAACTCGCGCATGTAATCGAGAATATTCGACTTGAGTGACTCAGTGCCTATTTTGTCCCGGTGCTGATGCACGATCTGGATGAATTTGTCGATCCAGCTCGCTTCAAATTCGTGCATGATGCGGGCGGCAATCGAGATATTGGCAATGGTAAACTGACCATCCTCATGATCTCTCGACAAAACCTTCATGGGAAAAGGTAAATCAGTCATGCCCACATCCTGCATAAATCTTTTCTCGTCTTTCATGTCTGCCTCCTTAGGTTAGCTGGTTTATTCACGACACGGCACCTTCACCACCACTCCAGTGAGGAAAACCCTGCCCGCAAACGATTTGCCCTCCCTTTCGTTTGCTTTTCGCCATACTATATCTGTTTTATTTATACTGTATTTTGGCCAGATGTCAAGGACATTGTTTATCAATAATAAAACAGTTTACTATGATTTAAATATTTTCCACCATCACAAGTAAAACCGTTTTCTAACTTACCTGTTGCTCGCTGCCAACAGTTGGTTCCAGGAGAATGAAATGTATGCAGAGGGGATGGATTACATCTGAATTACTTAATCAGCCGCTAAGCCACTTCGCGCGAAGTTTATGCAGCGCGAACGCAACACAAAAAAACCCCCGGTTTCCCTGAAGGGCCCGGGGGTTTGAGATAGGCATTAACATCAAGCTCAGATCACAATCAACCGAATGTATTTACAGAACATGATTCGAATTATTCATCCCTCTCGTAGTCGACGATGCGCTTGGCGATCGACTTGATGCTCATGAGGTCTGAGTAGTTGATGTTGTTGCCGAGGTAGTTGCCGCCGTCCGTGCCGCAGCCCAGGGTCAGTGAAGGCG
>POSG01000019.1 GCA_003314535.1 Geobacter sp. | reverse complement strand
GTTAATAATATATTGACAAAATCCGCAATTTAGCTTTAAGGTCAAATCAAGACGGGTAAATCCTTCTACGTGCCCGGGGTGCTCCCTTCCATCGGTTGGCCAAGAGCCCCGGGGAGATCGGCGTAGCAGGGGCCGTCTTTTTTTATTGCTTCAGCGAAGATATTCGGTCTCGAACACTATTCGGAATTTTCCTGCCTTGAGGTTGTCGTTGGAGAGGCCCACGCAAAACGTCTTTTTAAATCGTTACAATGGTTAAACGGCAGGTGCCCCTCGTGCTGGAGACGACCCACGATAATTCCCGGGGAAACGTTCATTTTTTCAGCGAAACGGCAGATGTTTTCCTTGCTTATCCGTGTTGAACTGGTGAAATCCCGCATCTTCCTCGCAGGTATCAGCATTTCCGCCGCAAATCGGTCAGCTTCCTGTTCCTTAACTCCCTTCTCGTCATCCTCAATGAAAATGTCCTTTTTGCCGTGAAGGATGATATGTCCAGCTTCGTGAAAAAAGCTGAACCACAACTGGTCATCACTTTTATATCTTAAACTTAGTTGAATTACAGCTTTTGTTGAGTTCAACCACCATGTAGCACCACTTGCCCGCATTTTTGGCAACTCAGGAACAAAAACTACGGCAACACCAGCTTCAGCACACAGCCGTTTCATTTCGGGTTGGAAAACCTCGGGTGGCTCCACCGTCAAACTGCGGACCTTTGCAAGAGCCGCTTTAAATTTTCCGATATCGTGGGGCAGGCACGTTATTTCCCGTGCCGCCAGTTCACCCTTTCTAAGCCAAGCCGAAACCGCGCCGGGATCGCTAGTAAAAACGGCCGACGCCCGGAATGAAACGTCCGCACCGAGCCAGAGTTCCCGCCAGCACTCCGGAGAAGCCACCCCGAAATAGTTCAACACTTCTTGAAGCTGTTGAACTTTTTCTTTAAAGGGTCGTATCCAACCTAGGTTGGCCATTTTTTTGATTGGGATATCCTCCAGCCAGGCAATGTGGGTATTCAGTCGCTCCTGTTCCGCGAGCTGGGCAACTGTTTCACGGTAGTTGCTTTCCAGATTGTTCCAGAAACGGGCGGGAACACCGAGTACCCGCTCCAGTTGCAGAGCGGTTTCAGGTGTTATCGGCGCTTTACCCTTGATTATTTCGTTGATGGTCTTTTTCGGTCTGCCGGTCCGCTCGGCGAGTTCAGCCTGTGACATGCCGATGGCGTTGATAGTATCCAGTAGGGTCTCCCCCGGTGGAACCGCATAATTTGGATAAAATTGATTCGTCACTGTACTACTCATGGGTATCCTCGATTCCAAGAATCCGTATGGTTTTCACCAATGTCCAGTCGAGTCCGCCGTCCGGTTTTGTTGGCACGGGTTCATCTGCGGATTCGAATATGAGGCGGTAGGGATGGTCAAGATCTACGGAAAGCTGCCCTTTGCGGTTTCCTCGCAATTCGTGACAGCGGGCTTGGGGCATCCTGAAGATATCTTCCAGGACAACGGCGGCGCGGAGTTCGGTCAACCTCTTCTGCAGAAGCTTCGCCCGTATTGGCCCGTGTTTCTTGACCAGGAGCTTTGCCTCGTTGCATTCTTTTTGCAGTTTTGTATTCGTAAATACTATAACCATAACTGAAAAGTTAGTCAAATTTATTTACGTGAAAGGTTAACTATTTTATTGATAATCCTCGTAGTCTTCAGCTGCTAATGGTATTTTTGAATTGGAATGGGAAGGGATATCGCCGTTTGTTCTTTTTAGAATGAGAAATTGATCCTCTGCTCTTATCATCTCCTCGATCTGATCTATTGCCCTTCGCTCCGCTTCCCATGCAGTGTTCCGCAGATCGTTTGCCTCGAGAACCAGGTCTCCTATTTCGTGGATGGTTGTCAAGTCGGGTAACGGCACCGGCAGACTGCCCAGCATATCCTTGTCAATATGCACAACCACCGAACCGTATACATGCCGTTTGATGAGGCTTTGCCCATAATCAGAGGTTAGCCAAGCATAAATGTAGCCTGCATTCATAGTTTTAGTTGTGATCACGCGCAATGCATCCTGGCTTGCAGTCCACCCGTTCATATACTTCGGAATTATTTGAATTCGTCCGATCGTTCCGGAACATGTAACCGCGATCATATTTTCCTTGAGACCAATTTCTGGCAAATCCTTGATGTGAGCGCCCTTAGCCAAACCTTTAGAATCTATCGGATCAAGTTGAAACAATTGCTTGCTTGTAAGTAGAGGTATGCCCCCTTTCGGCACATAAACGCGTTTGCGAAATTTGGTGACAGCAATAATATCGCTGGTAGCCCGTTTATCCTCCAAAGAGGCAACTTCAATGCAGCGCGATTGAATAAGCCGTTCAGCGGCCATGGCAACCGGGTCATGAAAGCTTGCCTCGAAGCGTAGTGCAAGCTGGGAAGCCTTGATTGTGGCGCTTATTGGCCCGTCATGACCTGTGAGGAGAGTGTTGAGGGGCGGCAGGCGTAGGCGATCATGCAACAGTCGGTCGGCTTCGTCCAGCAGACGGTTCGCTTCGTCGCGCAGTTCATATGCACGTACTACGGCCCGGCCGATCTCGATTCGCTGGATGGAAGGAAGGTCGGGAATCAGTACCCGTGTAAGGTGCTCCGTTTCGATATGCTGTACAACCGAACCATAGGTGGCCTGGACAAGTTGCAGGCGGCCATAACGGGAACGGAGAAAGGCGGTTACATAGCCAGCGGTGTCGGGATCGTCCGGATTGACACGGATGACGTGCTCAGAAACGGCCTTGCCGGCTATAGTCGCTGAAACCAACGCTACGTTTCCAATGGTGCCGGAGCGGGAGATCAGGATTTCCCAAGGCTTGACGAGCAATTCGTCTATTTTCTTCGTTACATTTTTGCTCAAATACCGTTCAATCTCCGGCCGCATACTGATGATGTCGGAACTGGACAGAAATGGGATGCCGAACTCAGGCCGGACATATATCCTCTTGAATCGAAAGGCGTTATGGGCCTCACGGCAGAGCCCTTCCGGTCCGTAAAGGGGGATAAGCGACAGACCGGACGCCTTGAGCTCCGCAACCGCCCGCCGAGCCTCTATGTTAAAGGCCGAAGCCTCCAGACGCATTCCTGCATCAATAACCTCGCCAAGCCGGACGGTGGTGGAAAGCCCCCCCCTGCCTGGGCAGCGCCTCTATTGGCTGTGTCGGCCGCGGCTTTCTTACCATCCCAACACCGTGTCCTGTTTCCAGTTCAGGAACTCTTCGGCAACCAAAGGCGTATCATCGTCAACCTGCTTCTGGCGTGGCAGAAGGCGCATGGTCAGTTGCCCGGTCGAGGTGGTCTCGTAGAGTTCAGTTTCCTCACTTTCTGCATCCACAAGGATTTCTTCACCGTCGTCGTTGCGCTTGTAAAGGGTGTTGCCGCGCTTGTCGTGACCTATTGCGGTCAACTGGGCCATGAAGATGTCGTAATCGTTCAACTGTCCCTGGAGCGCCTCCCGGCGCATCTCATCCTCACTCTTTTTCTGCAGGACAAGTACAGAGGTCTGCGTTCCGTTACGCGGCTGGAAGGTATCGGGATGAAGGTCAATGGAAGCAATAAGCCGGCAGTGGGTCAGTATCCAGGCCCGCACATAGGCAAGGCCCGGCGCGCCGAGGATGGCATCGGGAAGGACAATGGCCATCCGTCCGCCCGGTTTCAGGAACTGCCAGCATCGCTCGATAAAGAGGATTTCCGGCGGCTGTGAAGTCTGCATCTGGCTTGTCTGTTCCCATCCGCGCTCCGACTTGCGCCAGACATGGCCCAATTTATACTGGCCCAAGGTTTCCCGGTCCTTGATCGGCAGTTTGGAACCGAAGGGAGGATTGGTGGCGATAACGTCGAAATGTCTGAGATCGTCCGGTCCGCGCAATGTTGCGGGATCGATACCGAGTGAGGCCGCGAACTCCTCCTTGAAGGAGCTTTCCCACTGGTGAGGGTGGAGAAGGGTATCTTGTCTAAAGATATTGCCTGAGCCGTCGTTGTTCATGACCATGTTCATCTTTGTGGCTTTGACCAGGTCGGGGTTAATATCCATTCCGAAGAAGTTCTTTCTCGCCAGTTCCTGTATCCGCTCGTTCAGAGCGGTCCTGTAGGCTTCGGAGCTGATCCCGCTGGCACGGAAGGCAGCCCGCAGCTTCTTGATAATTTCGTTCATGGCGATGACCAGGAAGCCCCCCGTTCCACATGACTGATCCAGAATCCGATCATGCTCCTGAAGGTCCAGCATCCGGATCGCCATCCTCTGAACATTACGCGGAGTGAAGAATTCCCCTCGGTCACCGCGGAGATTTGCGCCGACCAGTTCTTCGTAGGCCTTTCCCTTTACGTCGATGTTGGTGTCGAGGAAGCTGTAGCGTTGCAATTCCCCGACGATATAGGCAAGGGAGCGCGGCAGCAATTTGATCTGGTCGTTCTTGTCAAAAATAGCGGGATAACGGGCCTTCACCGCGTCGAATATTTTTCCGATGCGCCTTGCCACCGTTAACCGACCGTCATTACTTATTTTCTCCTTGGCCGTAGTGTAAAACTCAAGGGGATGGGGTATGTTACGCTCGTCATGAATTTTACAGAAAATGACCTTGAGCAGTTCGAAGAATGCCGGTTGTTTTTGCAGTCCGTCAGTCACATAGATGTGATTGTGGCAGATTTTGAAAGAAAACAGCAGGTTGTCGGCAGTGGCGAACTTCAAGGTTTTGCGGGCAGGGCGATCCACCTCCTCGGCGTCACCCCCTTTGGATGGGATATCGTTTGGTTCTTCCCATGCCACCTTTCCTTCAACCACCGCCCGACGGTAAACAGCTTTGAAGCGGCCGTTGGTCCACATCCCCCATTGGGCGTTGGGGCAGGCTGACATATAGGATTGGAGTTGCTCTACGCCGTCCCGTTTACTGGAAGGTTCGACAGAGTCCCGCTTGCATTCGATAATAATCTCTATATTTTCCTGGAGATGTTCCACTTTGTCGGGGAAAACGGCAAGATCGACCCTATGCTTGCCGCTGCCGATTTTGATGGGGAACTCAACGGCGACCTGCTCTCGCGTGTAGCCGAGTTCAAGGATCAATCGCCGTTCAATGTTTTGCCTGACGTATTCTTCCGGGGTGTCGTTGCGTATTTTTTCATCAATAAAATCACATATTTTGCCGTCAGGGATCGTCTTGTATGCTACAGCCATGGTTTGCCTCAGTAGTTTTCTTCAATCTATCCGCAAAAATACACTCTGCCCTTTTTTAGCAAAATCAAATCATTTTTGAAATAAAAACCTTCCGAGCGAATGTAGCACAATGTTTCAACATGATCAGATATTGGGTATTAAATATTTACTGACTCTTTCCCTCGACAATATACTTCCCGTTCTTGAAAACGATCGTGACTTCCCTTGATTTGCCGAAAGTCTCGTAGTATTCGTCGTCAGGCGTGATCGCATACTTCCCGGTATTTTCGACTTTCGCTTTCAGGTCGTAGAACTCTTTCCCGTTGTCAATGACCTGGTAAATGTTCACTTTGACGGTGTAAATATCCGCGTCATTGAAAACGGCGCCGGCGTTGTCCGCATAAGAGGGGATTTTCAGAAGCTCAACGAATTTGCTCCCCTTGATACCATAAATGAACAGTGCCTGCTTGGTATAGCCTTGCCCCAGGAATCCGGGCTCCATGGTGAACCCGTACCGATCCGGCCCGAGCTTGACGAAGCGGGGCTCGGGCGGCTCGCCCCAGGCGCCGTTTTCTGCGAATGACACGGCTTGGGCTGTTACGGTCCAATTTTTCGTTTTCGCGTCATACTCGGCGAAAAGGCCGCTGATTTCAGCCCCGGATGCGTGGCTGCCGTTTCCCGGCCTGGAGAAGAGCAGCATGAATTTCGGCTTGGCCGGATCAAGCCAGAGATGCCGCGCCAACGGCTTGAAAGACTTTTTCGCGAAATTTTCCATCACCTTGCCGATTGTTGCGTCGTTTTCCGGTAGGGAGGGATTCAGCAGGATTTCCGTGCCCCTGGTTTCCAGTCTGCTCTCCTGCTTACCGCAACCGCCGAGGCACAAGATGGCCAGCATTATGAAGACGAAACGTTTCATCGACTCACTCCTTTCCGAGACAGGCGCTTACATTTTCGGGCTGAAGAGGAAGAACGACAGGGACAGCAACGCCAGTACCCAGGCCCCCACCGGCACTTCGCGGATGCGGCCGGAAACGGCTTTGCAGAGCGGCCAGGAGAGGAGTCCTGCGGTTATGCCCACGCCGATGTTGTAGGTGAAGCTGATCAGCACGATGGTCAGGAAAGCGGGGATCACTTCGCTGGTGTCGCGGAAGTCCAGTCGGCTGACCGGGCTGATCATGAGACTGCCGATAACTACGAGAGCGATTCCATAGGCATGCGGCGGAACGGCTGTGCACAGGGGCGCAAAGAACAGTGCCAGGAGAAACAGTCCTGCTGTCACGAGCGAGCTGAACCCGGTCCGTCCGCCCTCTTCGATGCCTGCTGCTGATTCTATATAGGCCCCGGTCGTTGTCGTGCCGATGAGGGGCGCCAGGGAGGTGGCAAGGGCATCGGCCAGCATCGGTTTCTCGATCTCGGGGAGATTGCCGTTCTCATCCAGGAGCTCGGCTCTTGCGGACAGCCCGATGAGGGTGCCGATGGTGTCCACGAAAGCCATGATGAAAATGGTTAGCACGACCGGAAAGAATTTGGGGCTCAGTGCCCCCGCCAGATCTAGTTTCAGCGCGATGGGCGAGAGGTCCGGCGGCAGGCCGGCCAGGGTTCGGGGCAGGGGGGTCACCCCGGTCAGGAACGACATGAGCGTCGTCGCCAGGATGCCGATGACGATCGCTCCCCTGATTTTCCGCAGCAGCAGCGCAACGGTCAGGAAAAGCCCGCAGAGGGCCAGAATCACGGGCGGTTGTGAAATGTCCCCCAGCCTGACCGGCGCGCCGGGGACTCCCGGCACCACGATGCCGGTCTCGTTCAGGCCGATGAACGTGATGAAGAAGCCTATGCCGACGGCAAAGCTGCATTTGAGCGAAAGGGGGATCGCTTCAGCAAGCCATCTGCGGATTTTCAGGGCGGTCAATACCATGAACAGGACCCCGGCTATGAACACCGCCCCCAGCGCTTCCTGCCAGGAAAAGCCCAGCGCTTTCACCACGGTAAAGGAAATGAACGCATTCTCTCCCATATAGGGCGCGATGGCGAAGGGGCGGCGGGCATAGAGGCCCATGATTGCAGTGCCGAAGGCGGCCGCCAGGATGGTGGCTGTGGTTGAGGGCCCGCGGGGGATGCCCGCTGCTTCCAGGATCGCGGGATTGACGATGATGATGTAGGCCATGGTGAGGAAAGTCGTGGTTCCGGCGAGTATTTCACGCCGGTAGCTTGTCCCGTGCTGCTTGAAGGCGAAATACTTTTCCATGGTTTAGAAAGTCCTCTCCGCTGGTTTTGGCCTGGTTGAGATTTCATAATGTGCGGGGTGCTGAGTGAGGCCTGTATTTTCCTATCCCATTTTCAAGAAAAAGGAAATACTTGTTGTGCGATTCTTGCTTCTTGTCGGGGGAAAGTCCATTTCTCGTTGCTATTTGATTGCATGTTGTGTAGAAAATGTGCTTTCGGGAGAATGGCTCACGGCAGTCTCCGGCTTTCCCGTTATTCTCACTTGAATGGAGGAATTTGTTCATGTCGATCTGGTTTCGCGACCATACTCCCCAGGAGATCAATTTCATTTTCCGGGAAACCATGATTTCGCATCTCGGCATAGAGATAATGGAAATCGGGGAAGACTACCTCACTGCACGAATGCCCGTGGACAGAAGGACCTGCCAGACCATGGGCATCCTCCATGGCGGCGCTTCGGTGGCACTTGCGGAAACTCTCGGCAGTTGTGGAGCAAACCTGGTCATCGATCGCGATGAGTTTGCATGCGTGGGGCTGGAGATCAACGCCAACCATATCCGTTCCGCATCCTCCGGTCATGTGATCGGAACGGCGCGCCCCCTTCACCTCGGCAAGTCGACCCAGGTGTGGGAGATGCTGATCCGCGATGAGGAAGGCAACCTGATCTGCGCGTCTCGAATGACCAACGCGGTGTTGAAGAAGGAAGTCAACCGCGGCTAGCGATAGCTTCGGCGTCCGGCCAACGATCGGCCGCCGAAGAGGAAAAGCAGCAGGATTCCGGCAACGAACCCGCCTATGTGGGCGAAGTAGGCGATTCCGCCCTGCGGTGTGGCTCCGGAATTGATCCAGTTGACGCTTATGAACTGCAGCAGTGCCCAGTAGCCTATGATCACGAATGCCGGCAACTCCACGAAAGTGAAAAAGATAAAGATCGGGAGCAGTGTGAGAATGCGCGCGTGGGGGTAGAGGATCAGGTAGGCGCCCATAATCCCTGCCACAGCCCCGCTGGCGCCGACCATGGGAACGGAAGAGCCCGGGGCGCTCAGGAACTGGGCTGCCGCAGCGGCCAAGCCGCAAGAGAAATAGAAGATGATGAACTTGACCCTGCCCAGCGAATCCTCGATGTTATTGCCGAATATCCAGAGATAGAGCATGTTGGACCCGATGTGCAGCCAGTTGCCGTGAAGGAACATGGAAGTGAACACATTGTGCCACGCTTCTGCCGGATGTGCGGCAAGCTGGGCCGGGACCAGGGAGAACCTGGCGCTCAATCCACCCACGAAGTGGTTGATCCTCACTATCCCACGGGCTGTCTCCACCAGCATGGGCTCATAGTGCCCGGTAAGACGGTCCTGCAGAAAGGCCAGCACATTGATGGCTATTATAAGTACCGTTACGATTGGAAAATGCCTGGTAGGGTTGTAGTCCTTGAGCGGGATCATGGCCGTAGTATAGGGTAATTCCCGCTTTCTGTCGATAGCAGAGCTAAAAGTCCCGGCAACCGCTGTCCCGTGCCTCCGGAGCGGACGGATGGCGGGAGATGGTGAACGCATGACGTTGTCCGAAAATGGGGAAAAGCTTCGGAGCCTGTCTGATGCTTTGACTGCGAACAGAGAGGGAATATTTCACTTCTTGGACCATCCTTCACTGGATGTGGTGCGTTCGCTGCTGAAAAATCCTTTGCTTGACGAACCGCACCTGTTGGTGCTGCTCAAGCGCAGGGACCTGCCGGAAGATGTTGTCACGGCCGTCAGCAGGCATCCTCTGGCGGATGGAAGCCACCCGCTGCAGGTCGCTTTGGCCCGCCATCCGGCCTCTTCCGCCCATTTGGTCCTGTCCCTCCTGCCTCACCTGTACCTGTTCGAACTTGTGGATCTGTGCTTTCTTCCCGGCGTCACCCCAGACAGAAAGGTCGCGGCGGAACGGGCCATACTCCAGCGCCTTCCCGTAACCCCCCTGGGAAGCAAGATGACACTGGCCCGACGTGCCACGTCCGATGTGCTGGAAGCGCTGCTTCAGGATGCGTCTCCACAGCTCATGGATGCCTGCCTGGCCAGCCCCAGGCTCAAGGAATCATCCCTGTTCCGCTTTCTGAACGGAACAGGGGCCAGTGCCGAAACCATCTCGGCCCTTGCCCGGCATCCTCGCTGGAAATCCCGCCCCGAACTGAAACTGGCGATACTCAAGAATTGCAAAACTCCCCTGATCTGGTTCACCGTCTTCCTGCCGGCCCTTTCCATGTCCGAACTGAAAAACCTTTCGGTTTCCAGCCGTCTCGGGCATGCGCAGAAAGAGTGCGTGAGTGAAGAGCTGAAGCGGCGCAAGGGGAGCTGATTCCGGGCTCATGATCGGGAGGACAAAAAAATGCGGGCGACTGAATCGCCCGCAAGGATTGGAAACGCTGGCAAGGAATGGGAATGGAGGCGTTTCCCGGCAGATTTTTCGTTCAGGAGGCAGGGTTGTCTCATGTGTTGATAACCGGCGGGAGTATACCGGAATCAATTGACTGGGCTGATCGTTATATAAAATAAATTATAACGAATGTCAACATTTTTTTGCGGGGCGTGTAAACGGGAAGCGACTGGTTGCGACAATGGCGGAAATCCCCTCTTTCCGTTCCGGAAACAGAATGGAGTTGGTCTTGAGTTTCCGGTTGGAAGCGGTTGCTAACCGCCGTGCCTCTTTCTCTGAAGGGCTTTGTCTTTTTCTTCCACTTCCGTTGCCATTGATTCCTTGTATTCCTTCATTTTGGCTGCCAGTCCGCTGTCAGAGAGTGCCAGCATCTGAACCGCCAGGATCCCGGCGTTCTTGGCGCCGGCCTTGCCGATGGCCACGGTGGCCACCGGAATTCCGCCCGGCATCTGGACGGTGGAATAGAGGGCATCGACGCCGTTGAGAGCGCCGCCTCCGATGGGAACGCCGATGACCGGAAGGATGGTAGCGGCTGCCATCACCCCGGCAAGGTGGGCCGCCATGCCGGCGCCGGCGATGATGACCCTGATTCCCCGGCCTTCGGCCTCAGCTGCCAGGGCGGTGGTCCTGTCGGGACAGCGGTGGGCTGAGGATATCCGCATCTCGAAGGGTATACCGAACTGCCTGAGGACCTTTGCTGCCTCATCCATGACCGGGATGTCCGAATCACTCCCCATTACTATCAGAACCTGAGGTTTGTCCATTTAATCTCCGTAAAGCAAGAGGTTGGTGTTTGCTAGGCGCTTCTCGAAAGTGCCTTCTTCCCGATATCGGTCCGGTAGTGGACGCCCTTCCAGGTGATTTCTTTCACGCCCCGGTACGCCCGGTCAATGGCTTCCTTTACCGTTGCTCCGAGAGCGGTTACTCCCAGGACCCGCCCGCCGTTGGTTACAAACCTGCCGTCTTTTTCCCCGGTGCCGGCATGGAAGACGAAAAGGTCTTCAATGGCGCCGGCTTTGTCAAGACCTGAGATCTCATCGCCTTTTGGATAGCTGCCCGGGTAGCCGCCCGCTGCCATAACGACGCAGACAGCTGCCTTGTCGTTCCATTCAAGCCGGACGGAGCTTATGTCCCCCTCTGCTGTTGCTAGAAGAACCGGGACGATATCCGACTTCATCCGCATCAGCAGCGGCTGGCATTCGGGGTCGCCGAAGCGGGCATTGAATTCGAGGGTCTTGATGCTGTTGCCGTCGATCATCAGCCCGGCATAGAGGACACCCCGGTAGGGGCGGCCCTCAGATGCCATGCCGTCCACGGTGCGGCGCATCACCTGCTGCATCACCTTCTCATGAATGTCGGCGGTAACAACGGGTGCGGGAGAATAGGCACCCATGCCGCCGGTGTTGGGGCCGGTATCATTGTCGAAGACTGCCTTGTGGTCCTGGGCGCTGGCCAGGGGTATGATATTTTTGCCATCGGTGAAAGCGAGGAAAGACGCTTCTTCGCCGCGGAGAAACTCTTCAATCACCACCCGCGCGCCGGCTGAACCGAATGCGTTGCCCGAGAGCATGTCGGTCACGGCGGCAACCGCTTCCTCCCTGGACTGGGCGATTATGACCCCTTTGCCTGCAGCCAGTCCGTCGGCCTTGACCACCACCGGGATGCCGAGCCGGTCAATGAAGGCTACGGCCGGGTCGATCTCGGTGAATACTTCATAAGCAGCTGTCGGAACGTCATATTTTTTCATCAGGTCCTTGGCAAAGGCCTTGCTTGCCTCGATATGGGCGGCATTTTTCCGCGCTCCGAAAACCTTGAGGCCGTTCTCCTCGAACAGGTCGACTATGCCGAGGGAGAGCGGCAGTTCGGGCCCTACCACGGTGAGCCCGATACCTTCCTTCTTGGCGAAGGCAAGAAGTCCGGCCAGGTCATCCACCTTGAGGGGGACATTCTCAGCCAGCCGGCCGATGCCGGGGTTGCCGGGCGCACAGTACACCCTTCTCACCAGGGGAGACTGTGCGATTTTCCATACCAGGGCGTGCTCGCGGCCGCCGCTGCCGATTACCAGGACTTTCATGGGGTTTCTCCTGTTGAGAAGGTTTTGTAGGGGCAACCCCCTGTGGTTGCCCTCTTTCAATTATGAAACCGAATCAAGGGCGGGTTGGAAACCCTCCCCTACAGGATCATATGCGCCAGAGCCTGTAGGATTTGCGGCCTCCCCTTCCGTGTTTAAGAGGAAGTTGGGAGATATCGCATTTTCAATGCCGGAAATGCCTCATGCCGGTGAACACCATTGCCATGCCGTGCTCGTCCGCCGCGGCGATCACTTCCGCATCCCGCATGCTCCCTCCGGGCTGGATGACCGCGGTGATCCCAACAGATGCCGCATTGTCGATACCGTCACGGAAGGGGAAGAACGCGTCGGATGCCATGACCGCTCCTGCTACCGGCAAACCGGCATGCTCCGCCTTGATGGCGGCGATGCGGGCCGAGTTGACGCGGCTCATCTGGCCGGCGCCGACACCGATGGTCATCTTGTCCCTGGCGTAGACGATGGCATTGGACTTCACGAACTTGGCCACTTTCCAGGCGAACAGCAGGTCAGCCATCTCCTGGTCGGTGGGGGCGCGTTTCGTCACCACTTTCAGTTCATTGAACAGTTCCAGGTCAGCGTCCTGCACAAGCAATCCGCCGGTAACTCGCTTCATGTCCAGGCGGGGGGTAGGGATTGCCGGGAATTGGCCGCAGGCCAGCAGGCGAACGTTTTTCTTGGCGGCAACGATTGAAGCGGCTTCGGAGGATACGGTCGGGGCTATTATGACTTCAACGAACTGCCGCTCCACGATAGATGCTGCTGTGACTGCGTCCAGTTCCCTGTTGCAGGCGATGATGCCGCCGAACGCGGACTCGGGATCGGTTTTGTATGCCCGGTCGTATGCGTCGAAGAGAGAGTCTCCCACTGCCACTCCGCACGGGTTGGCATGCTTAACAATGACGCAGGCGGGCGTTTCGCTGAACTGCTTGACGCATTCAAGGGCAGCGTCAGTGTCGGCAATGTTGTTGTAGGAAAGTTCCTTGCCCTGCAGCTGCGCAGCGGTGGCGGTAGATGACTCTTGGGCGGTCGCTTCCACGAAAAAGGCCGCCTTCTGGTGGGGGTTCTCCCCGTAGCGCATCTCCTGGGACTTCCTGAACTGGACGGTGAAGGTTTCGGGAAAACCGGAAACGCCTTCGCCGGTCCGGCAGCCGAGCCAGTTGGAGATTGCCGCATCGTAGGCAGCGGTGCGCTGATATACCTTGACCGCCAGTCCGAAGTTCGTCTCGCGGGAAACAGCCCCTTCGCTGGCCTGCATCTCCGCCAGAACCTTGTCGTAGTCTGCCGGATCGGTAATCACGGTGACGTCCGGCCAGTTCTTGGCTGCAGAGCGGAGCATGGTGGGACCGCCGATGTCGATGTTCTCAATGGCGTCTTCCAGGGTGCATCCGTCTTTGGCCACGGTTGCCTCGAAAGGATAGAGGTTCACCACTACCATATCGATGTTCTCGATGCCGTGCTCCTTCATCTTGGCCACATGCGCCGGGTTGCTGCGCATTCCCAGCAGACCGCCGTGGACCTTGGGGTGCAGGGTCTTCACCCGGCCGTCGAGCATTTCCGGGAAGCCGGTGTATTCCGAGACATCCTTGACTGCCAGGCCTGCCTCACGAAGCATCCTGGCGGTTCCGCCGGTCGAGAGTATTTCCACGTTGTATCGGGCGAGTTCCCGGGCCATTTCCAGGACGCCGGTCTTGTCGGACACGCTGATGAGCGCGCGGGTTACTTTTGCCATGTTTTCTTCTCCTTGCTGATATATCGTCTCCGGCGAAAGCTGTGGCCGGAATGGACATGATGCCGTTCTGCAGGATCAATCCGTGGATTGCCTTTATGGAAAGTTCATGTGTTCGAGGAAATGTTTCTCAAAGAGGGGGGTGCCGGAGAGGGGGACGACCCGAATAGTTCGAGCCAGCTCCTCGATGGCCGCCTTTCCCCGGGGATCGGCGAGGGCGTTTTCCACTCCTCCCAGGGCTCCCTCATGTATGAAAATTCCATTACTTACCATGTTTTCGGTGAAAATTCCAATATTTTTTAGCCACCGGGGAGCGAGAACCGCTCCGAAAGAACCGGTGAGAACCACCTTTCGCACCTGTGCGGCCTGAATGCCCGCCCGTTGGAACAGGACCTCCATTCCCGCCCGGATGGCCGCCTTGGCAAGCTGCACCTGGCGGATATCCCCCTGGGTAAGGTGAACTGTCCCGGCTGCGTCGCGGGAAATGACAAATGCGAGAGAGCCTTCCATCTCCACGACCCGGTTTGCCAGGTTGGAGTCGATTTCGTCGGGCGGCCTGATGCGCCCGGTCTGATCGAGGACCCCCGCTTCCAGCAATGCGGAAACGGCGTTCAGGACTCCCGAGCCGCATATTCCGATTGGCGATGTCCCGGCAATGGTGGTGAAATTCACCCTGTCCCCGTCGAGGCCAACCCCGTCGATCGCCCCGGCCAGCGCCGGCATGCCGCAGACCAGGTTTCCTCCCTCGAAGGCCGGCCCGGCTGCCGCGGAGGTTGCCCATATGGTGTCTCCTGTTTCAAGAGCGATCTCGCCATTGGTGCCCAGGTCCAGGTAAAGGGTGATGGGGCGGGCCGCTAGATGCGGAGGAGCGGCAAAAGCATGGTGCCGTGTCCCGAAGAGAAATGCTACGAGGTCGCCGCCCACGTAACCTCCGGGAAGGGGAAAGAAGTAGGCCTCAAGGTCGTGCTTCCACCCGAGGCGGGTGGTCCGCACGGTTTGCCCTTCGCTGAACAGGGGGCGGAAGGGAGGGAAAGCGATGGAGCGGGCGGGAAGCCCGAGGGCGAAGTGCTCCATGGAAGGATTACCGGCCAGAGCGACCGCTTCGAGGTCGTTCCAGCCGGATCCTGCTTCGGCAAGGAGCTGGTTCGACATGTCTTCCAGGGCCTGGTTGATGGCCAGGCCGAGTTCACGGAGTGAGCTTTCCGATTCGCAGGCGGCCTGGAGGCGCGAAACGATATCGGAGCCGAACTTCCCCTGGGGATTGGCTCTTCCGCAAAAGGCCAGCCGTTGGCCGCTGCCGCGGTCTACGAGGGAAGCTGCAAGCGTGGTGGTGCCGATGTCAATGGCAATGGCAAGCCGTTCAGCGGATTTCGACTGCATGTCTGCCGGCCTCGGCTACCGTGCCGATGAGGGTGGCAAAACAACCGTTTTCCTCGGCCAGGGCGAGGAATCTTTCCGCCGATCCGGGAGAGAGGCTGACGAGGAGCCCCCCGGAAGTCTGGGGGTCGAACAGGGGCAGGAGATCGTCGGCAGGGGATCGTGTTCCGGCAGGCGGGATAGCCGTTTCGTTTCTGGCATCAAGCAGGAATTGGAGATAAAAGTCGCGATTCCGGTAGCACCCGGCCGGGATAAGGCCGTCCCGCATCAGGTCGTAAACTCCCGGTAAGACAGGAATTGCCCGAAGGTCCAGCACCAGGGTCACCCCGGAGCCGCGGGCCATCTCCATGGCATGGCCGATGAGTCCGAAACCGGTTACATCGGTGCAGGCGCTTGCGCCGCATTCGTTCATTATCCTGGCCGCAGTGGAGTTCAGGGTTGCCATCCAGCGGCATGCCTCGATGATCAGGCTGGCCGGGGCCATTTCCGCCTTGATGGCCGTGGAAACGATGCCCACACCCAACGGTTTGGTGAGAATGAGCAGGTCTCCCGGCCTGGCCGTTGAATTTCTCACGATTCGCCCGGGGTGGACCGTGCCCGTGACCGCAAGCCCGTATTTCAGTTCATCGTCTTCAACGGTATGCCCTCCCACGAGACATGCGCCCGCCTCGCGGATCTTCGCCATCCCCCCCTGGAGGATTTCCCGCAGCACTTCGGCGGAAAGCATGCAGGCAGGGAAGAAGACCAGGTTCATTGCAGTCACCGGCTGGGCGCCCATGGCAAAAACGTCGGACAGGGCATTGGCAGCGGCGATGCTTCCGAACAGGTAGGGATCGTCCACCAGCGGGGTGATGATGTCCGTGGTCTCCACAAGGGCGCACTCGTCCCCCAAGCGGTACACGCCCGCATCATCCGAGGTTTCCGGTCCCACCAGCAGGTTCGGGTCGGTTTCCCTCGGCAGTCCTGACAAGGCTGCTTCCAGGCCCTCCGGGCCCAGCTTGGCAGCTCAACCGGCCGCTTTCACCATGTGGGTGAGTTTGATTTTCTTGTTTGTCATCCGGTTATTGCCTTGTGCCTGCTTCTATTGCTTCGACCCGTTCAGATATACCCTTGGCACCCTTTTGCTTATGCCGCAGAAAAGTTCGTAGGATATTGTCCCTGCCTTCGCCGCCAATTCCTCGGCCCGGATACACGCTCCTTTGCCGTCACGGCCCAGAAGCGTTACCTCGTCTCCCACCGCCACCCCGGGAATGTCTGTCACGTCGAGCATGATCCAATCCATGCAGACCGTGCCTGCAACACGCGCCCGCATTCCCCGGATGAGAACTTCACCCCGGTTGCTGAGGGAACGGCAATAGCCATCCGCATATCCAACCGGGACACTTGCGATCAGTGTCTTCCGCTCGCTGACGAAGGTCCGGGCATAGCTAACGCTCCTGCCCGGCTCGATCCATTTGAGCATGGCAATGCGGCTGGAGAGGCGCATCACGGGCATAAGGTCCAGCTTGCCCTCGAAATCCGGCGAGGGAAGCGCGCCGTACAGGGTTATGCCGGGGCGCACCAGGTTGCAGAACGGCAGGTCCAGGGTGTATGCGGCGGCGCTGTTGGAAAGGTGGATGTAACGGGGAGAGAATCCCGCCCGGTAAGCTGCTTCGATGACGCCGGCAAAAATACGGCTCTGGCCTTCCGTGAACCTTCGGCCGCTCTCATCCAGTTCGTCAGCCGAGGCGAAATGGGATATGATCCCCTCCAGTTCCAGGTTGGACAGGTTTTTCAGCTCGGGCAGAAAAGCAGGTATGTCCTGGTGATGAAAGCCGAGACGGCCCATCCCCGTATCAACCTTGAGATGGATGCGGGCTTTGCGGAAGAGCTTCCCTGCAGCCTGGTCCAGGGCCCTGGCCTGCTCCTGGTTGAAAACCACGGTGGAAATCCCGTAGCCGATGCATTTCCGTTCCTGGCCCGGGTAGATTCCGCCCAGCAGCAGCACCGGCCGGTCGATTCCCGCCTTGCGGAGCTGGATTCCCTCGGCGAGAAAGGCTACTCCGAAGGCGGTGATATCGAGACGCTCCAGTTCCCTGGCCACATCCATGAAGCCATGTCCGTATGCATCGGCCTTGACCACGGCCAGTATCCCGCATCTGTCGGGAACTGCCTGCCGTATCTGGTGGTAGTTGTGACGCAACGCGGCAAGGTCGATCTCCGCGAGTGTGGGGCGGCTGTCCATAGGCACTCCGATAGGGTTCTTTCAACGCTTCGATTTGTACCATGGAACAGGACATCTGTAAAGCCGAAACCCATAAAAATCATTGACTTCCCTGTATATTTCCGATAAGGTTGAACATAGAAAAGCCAGCTGGGGGAGTTCGGGAGAACTGAGATTCGCTCAAGCGAAGACCCTTTGAACCTGATCCGGTTCGCACCGGCGTAGGAAAGCGGCAGCAACGACCCAAACTGAAGTTTCGGGGAGCCGTGGCCTGGTGCCGCGGCTTTTTTCGTTAATGCAGAATTCAGAAATAATAAAGGACTTCTGACTTCTGTATTCCCTATGGATTTCTAGGGCATGGGGAAAATGCCACCCGCGGCAAGCGGAACTTTTGGAAACTGCGATGATAAAAGGACTCTATCTCATCACCGACCATGAAGACCGGCTCCCGGAAAGGGTGGAGGATGCCCTTGCCGGTGGCGTCAGATGCCTGCAATATCGCAACAAGACGAAAGATTTCGTCGGGAAGCTCGATGAAGGGCGGGAGCTTCGCCGTCTCTGCTCCCGGCACGGCATACCCTTCATTGTAAACGATGATCTGAAACTCGCGGCCGAAATTGGTGCGGACGGCGTTCATCTGGGGCAGGAAGACGGCAGCGTTGCCGAGGCGCGGCTCGTGCTCGGGGGGGACGCAATAATAGGCGTCTCCACCCATAATGTCGAGGAGGCGCTGCGGGCCGAGGCCGAAGGGGCGGACTACATCGGATTCGGCGCCATGTTTCCGACGGAGAGCAAGGAAGTGAGGTATCTTCCTGGCCCGGGGGCGCTTGCCGAAGTGCGGAAGAAGGTGCGCATCCCCATGGTGGCCATCGGCGGTATCAACCGGGACAATGCTTGCCAGGTCATCGATGCCGGCGCCGATGCCATCGCGGTGATATCCGCCGTGCTTTCCGACAGGGCGCCTGGTCTGGCTGCTGCCGAACTCGCGCTGCTCTTCAACAGGCGTCTGCCGTTCCCGCGCGGGTCGGTCCTTACCGTAGCCGGCAGTGATTCGGGTGGCGGAGCCGGAATCCAGGCGGACATCAAGACCATCACTCTGCTGGGATCATACGCTGCTTCAGTTGTCACTGCCCTTACCGCCCAGAATACGCGGGGCGTGAGGGCCATCCACGGTGCGCCCGCACCGTTTGTGGCCGAGCAGCTGGACGCAGTGCTCAGCGACCTACCGGTGGATGTTGTGAAGACCGGCATGCTCTTTTCATCGCCGATACTTGAGGTGCTTGCGGAAAAACTGGCCTTTTACGACAAGAGGCTTCTGGTACTGGACCCGGTGATGATCGCCAAGGGCGGGAGTTCACTGATCGACGACAGCGCAGTCGCGAGCCTGGTGGAGAAGCTCCTGCCCCGCGCCTATCTCGTAACCCCCAATCTTCCCGAGGCCGAGAGGCTCACCGGGCTCACAATTCGCGACCGCAAGACCATGGAGCAGGCATGTTACGGTCTCCATCGCCTGGGCGCGCGCAATGTGCTGCTCAAGGGGGGGCACCATCATGGGCCGGACGCAACCGACCTGCTTTTCGACGGTACGATTTTCCGCTGCTTCACCTCGAAACGCCTTGACACCGTAAACACCCATGGAACCGGCTGCACCTATGCTTCGGCCATAGCGGCGTTCCTTGCCATGGGAGAGCCGCTGCCGGTTGCGGTAGGCAAAGCAAAGCAATTCATAACCGAAGCGATCACCCTGGCCGCCCCCCTGGGGAGCGGGCAAGGGCCGGTCAATCATTTCCAGGCTGCACGAAAGATGCTGGAGACAATGGAGTGAAGACTGACATGACACAGCTTGAATCCGCCCGCAAGGGTATAATTACCGATGAAATGTCCGCAGCTGCCCTCGCCGAAGGCGTTTCCCCCGAACACATCCGCGACGGGATCGCTGCCGGAACAATCGTCATCTGCCACAACAGGCTGCACGCAAACGGCCGTCCCCTGGCGGTCGGCGCCGGACTTCGGACCAAGGTCAACGCCAATATCGGGTCATCTTCCGATGATACCGATATCGAAAAGGAGCTGGAAAAGGCAAGGGTTGCCGTATCCTGCGGCGCCGACGCCCTGATGGATCTTTCCACCGGCGGCCCGGTCGACGAAATCCGCCGCGCGGTCATTGCCGAAACCGATGCCTGCATAGGCAGCGTACCCCTTTACCAGGCAGCCCTGGACACGGTCCGCGTCCAGAAAAAGGCCATTGTCGACATGACCGTGGACGACATTTTCGCGGGTATCGCGAAACACGGCAACGACGGCGTCGATTTCATCACCGTCCATTGCGGGGTAACCCGTTCGACCGTGGAGAGGATGCGGAACGAAGGGAGAATCATGGACGTGGTTTCCCGGGGCGGCGCCTTCACCATTGAGTGGATGGCCTACAACGGGCGGGAAAATCCTCTCTACGAGGAGTTCGACAGGCTGCTGGAGATTACCAGGGAATACGACATGGTCCTGTCCCTTGGCGACGGCTTCCGACCCGGCTGCCTTGCGGATGCGACGGATCGCGCGCAGATCCATGAGCTGATCATCCTGGGCGAACTGACCCAGCGCGCCCAGGCCGCCGGTGTCCAGGTCATGATCGAGGGGCCCGGCCACGTGCCACTCAACCAGATCCAGGCCAACATCCTGCTGCAGAAGAGGCTCTGCCACGGCGCACCCTTCTATGTCCTCGGTCCCCTGGTCACGGACATAGCTCCGGGCTACGACCATATTACCTGCGCAATTGGCGGGGCGATAGCCGCTGCAGCAGGTGCTGACTTCCTCTGCTACGTCACTCCCAGCGAGCACCTGCGGCTGCCTGACGTGAACGATGTGCGTGAAGGGGTTATCGCGTCATGTATCGCCGCCCATGCTGCCGACATCGCCAAGGGAGTGCCGGGGGCGATGCAGCGCGACAGGGAAATGGCAAAGTGCCGAAAGAAGCTTGACTGGGAAGGCCAGTACCTGCTTTCGCTCGACCCGGAGCGGGCCAGGCGGCTGCGGGAGGAATCGGGCGTGTCCGATCACGGCGCCTGCACCATGTGCGGCGAGTTCTGCGCTTACAAGGTCATGGACAGCGCCATGGAAAAGGAAGGGGAAAAGACGGAACCCCGATGAAATGTCGATGGAGCCGCAAGATTTCGATCTTGCGGCTTTTTCTTTAGTTTGCTCCGGCCCGACAGAGAATTTCCGGATGGTCGCTGTTTTTTACTTTTGCGGGGTGATTCGCTTCAGGAAATAAACGTTTCTCAGGCAGACATTGAAAAATTCCGGAACTTTCCATTTTATGCCGATGTCTAAAAGTACAAACAACTTTGTACGAGGAGGGACAAATCATGTTGAGGATCATTCTGGAGGCCGTACGCAGGCGGAGAACCAAGCAGCTTTGCACTTTCTGCAGCATGGCCGCCTGCCTGCTGATTGCTGCTTTTGCCGTTTCGGGTTGCGCCAAGAAAGAGCTGGCCAAGCCTGACAAGTCCGAGTTCCGGGAACTTGCCGAAATTCCCGCGCCTGCCCCGATGATGCATGCAAAAATGGCCATGGCGCCCTCCATGGCCGTGAGGATGCCACCCATCCAACGCCAGCCCGTTTCCCCCACGGAGTTCAACACCGAATCCTATGACCGGGTGAACGAAAACGCTTTTCTCGAAGTGATCAAGAACCCACTTTCCACGTTTTCCATCGATGTCGATACCGCGTCGTACACCAACGTGCGGCGCTTCATAAACCACGGACAGCTTCCCCCGGCCGATGCAGTGAGAATCGAGGAGCTTGTCAACTATTTCGGCTACGATTATCCACAGCCTGCAAAGGGGGAACCATTCTCCTTCACCACGGAATTGGCCGCTGCGCCGTGGAAATCCGGGAACAGGCTGCTGCTCATAGGGCTGCAGGGTGTCCGGATTCCTGTGGACAAGCTGCCTCCCGCCAACCTTGTTTTCCTCATCGACGTTTCCGGCTCCATGGACGAGGAGAACAAGCTGCCCCTGCTGGTCAAATCCTTCAAGCTGCTGGTCAGCCAGCTGAGAACCCAGGACCGTGTCGCCATAGTGGTTTATGCCGGCCGCGCCGGACTGGTGCTTCCCTCTACCGGAGGAGATGAGAAAAACAAGATCCTTGCGGCCCTCGACAGCCTCCAGGCAGGCGGCAGCACGGCCGGCGGCCAGGGTATACAGCTTGCTTACCAGGTGGCCAGGGAGAATTTCATTAAGAACGGCAACAACCGCGTCGTCCTGGCCACGGACGGTGACTTCAATGTGGGGGCTTCCAGCGATGCCGAGATGGAGCGGCTGATCGAGGAAAAGCGCAAGGACGGGGTGTTCCTGAGCGTGCTCGGCTTCGGCATGGGCAACTACAAGGATTCCAAGATGCAGAAGCTTGCAGACCGCGGCAATGGCAACTATGCCTATATCGATACCCTGCTGGAGGCGAAAAAAGTCCTGATTTCCCAGTTCGGCGGGACGATGATGACCATAGCCAAGGATGTCAAGATGCAGGTGGAGTTCAATCCCGCGAAGGTCAAGGCCTACCGGCTGATCGGCTACGAAAAGCGGATGCTGCGCCCTGAGGATTTCGCCGATGACAAGAAAGACGCGGGTGAGCTGGGCTCGGGTCACACGGTGACGGCTCTCTATGAAATCGTGCCCGCTGACGGCGCAGCTGCCGGAAGCCAGGACCTGACCTACCAGACCACCCGGGTCAAGGACAGCGCAAAGGCGAGCGCCGAGCTGGCCACAATTCGCTTCCGCTTCAAGAAACCGCAGGAAGACACCAGCAAGGAACTTGTCAGGAAAATACCTGCGGTCGTGACAAGACTTGACAAAGCAGGAAGCAACATCGGGTTCGCTGCTGCCGTGGCAGAGTGGGGCATGCTGCTCAGGAACTCGGAGCACAAGGGGAGCGCCAGCTATGCGCAGGTCCTGGGATTGGCACGCACGGCAAAGGGAGCGGACTACGAGGGTTACCGGGCAGAATTCATCAGGCTTGTGGAGATCACCGAACTGCTCGACGGCAAAGTGAAAGCTACATCGGTGACGTCTCCGGCCAATGTCCAAACCATCTCGAAATAACCCGGGACCCGGTAGTGGCTTAAGAATATCAGGCATTTTCGAATGAACACGGTGTTTGCTCATGGGAAAGATAATCAGGCATGCAAAGTCGGAGCTGAAGCAGTTGCCGCTGATACTGGCCAAGCTTCTTGGCAGCATAATGACGGTGACCGGGGTGTCGGCAGTCGTGTTTCTGGAAACCCGGACTACGCCGCCTGCACGCGGGGGGCTGCTTCTCTTCGCGCTCCTGGGCATTTCCGGCATTGTGGTTTTCATCCTGTCATCCAGGGTGCTTGCGAAGCGGAAAGCTGACGATGCGTCCTGGAGCCTGGATGCGAAGGACAACATTCGTCTGAGCGTTCTGTCCTGGATGTTGTTGCTGGTGTTTGTCGCACTGGCTATCGTTGTCGTACTGTTGTCAGCAAGATAGGATGAATTATTGCGGTTGAGAAACCCCGGGCCTCGTATCGCAGTCATTGTTTCAGGAGGAACGACCAGATGTGCATTGCAATGAGAATATTGGTGACTTTCGCGGTATGGGCGCTGCTGGCCGTTCAGTCTTTCGGCAGCGAGTGGAGCTCCATACTTCCGCTGGATGCCGTCAAACCGCCGCGAAATAATGTCACCCGTGAGAACCGGGCAATCAAGGTGGGTGAAGTGGTGACCGTTCCTCTCCCGGGCAGCAAAAGCTACAGCTGCCATGCGGAGATTGAGGGCGATGCCGTACGCATAGTTGCCTGCGATACGCTGTCGAGCCTGACCCTCCAAGGCGCCAGGCCGGGCCGCTCGACGGTCAGAATCTACGAGAAATTCTGGCGCGATCCTGACGTCAGGGAATCCCGCGTCTTGGTGGGCGAGATAGTCTACCAGGTCAGCGGCAGGAAGTCCTCCAGGCTTATTGATTCTCCTGAAAAGGTCCTGAAAGACATTCCCGAACCGCGGCAGACGGGGATCATGGACTGGGAAGGATTCATGTCACGCCAGCGGGATGAGGTGCTGACGGTCGTAACGGATGACAGGGAATGGAACGGTCTGTGGGAGTCGGCATTCGGCAGGCCTGCCCCCCGGGTCGATTTCGACAGGTACGCCGTTGCCTGCGTGTTCATGGGTTACAGTGCCGACTGGCTATATGACATCCATATCGGGGATCCACAAGCGGATAAGAACATATTGCGTGTACCGTACGGCCTGAACGAGATCATCCTCGAACTCTCGGGACCTTTCCGTGCCAGTGGCCAATACCGGATGAAGGCCATCGAAAGGAAGAAAGGTTACGGCATGGTGCTGGACAGACAACGCGATTCGGGCCCAAGGTGAGTGACAGGGATGGCTGGTCTGCAAATGCACGTACAATTTCGTGCACAGTGGTGTAGAATGTACCTGTCAGGGAGAGCATCGACTAGCAAGCAAATATGAGAATAACGAAAGAAACATTGAGAGGTCGGCATGAAAATGAACAAGAGTCTGCTGGCAGTATTTTCACTGGCGTTTTTCTGTTCTCTGCCGTTTATTGCATCGGCGGAGGATTCCGACAGCCCGCAGTCGGGCACGACCGATGAGCTGAAATCCTATTCCACTCCCATGGAAACTCCTGACATGACGACTGTCAATCCGCCCCCGCAGGAGCCCGACACGGTAGCGCCGGAAAATTCTACCGTTATGCCGGACCCTACACAGCAGCCTGAAACCGAGTCGCCCGCCCCGTCGCCCCTGCAGGACCTGCAGGCTCCTGACCAAGGCGCCCAGCCGCCTGCCACATGAGCCCGGTTACCCATCTGCTTCTGTCCTGGTCCGTGGGGAGCGCTTTTCCCCTTGCCAAAAAGGACCGCATACTGGTTGCCGTAGCTGGCGCCGTCCCGGATGTGGACGGCATCGGGCTCCTGTGGGACCTGTGGGTGAACCGCGGGGCGACCGGGGACCTGGCGCTTTGGGCCGGTTTTCATCATGTGCTTGGCCACAACATAGCGTTTTGCCTTGCACTGGTCGCCTGCGCTTGCTTCCTGGCAACCCGCAGGGCGCTAGCGTGTCTGGCGGTGTTCCTGGCCTTCCACCTCCACCTTGCGTGCGACCTTGCAGGCTCCCGGGGACCTGACCAGGTCTGGTCCATACCCTACCTGCTGCCGTTTTCGAAGGCTGGCGACCTGGCCTGGACGGGCCAATGGCCGCTGAACTCATGGCAGAACATGCTGGTAACGGTTGCAGCCCTGGCATTCGTCATTTTCACTGCCTGGAAAAAGGGGGTTTCGCCACTGGAAATTTTTTCCGAAAGGGCGAATGCCGGGTTTGTCGACGCCCTGCGCAAGCGTTTCGGTGCGTCGTCGGATTTGCAGATACCGGAGGATGATAAGAGATGAGAATTACGGGATATTTCAAGTTTGCATGTCCATGCATCGGATTGATCTGCCTTTTCGCATTGTTCAGCGTGCCGGTATCGGTTGCCGAAGACTATTCCAGGTTTGTAATGGATAAACAATACTACTCCTGTGAAATTCCTTCCGGTTGGAGCCTGGAGAGGACCCCGGAGAAGGACGAAGAATATCGAATCTACGAGATACAGCTTCTCGCCCCGAAGGGAGGCGCCTTCATATACGTATCCTATTACGCCAAGGACAACAAGGATTTCTGGGGTTACGAGGATTTCCTGAGGCGCAACTCGCGAAACGTCGCTGGGGAGACAAAAAATTCCCGGGAGAACTATGGCCCGGTAAAAGAGTGCAGCCTCAACGGCCGCAAGGCTTTTCAGCTTGAACGCGAGCGCCTGGTGTTTCTGCATCCCGAAAGCAAGTCCGACGAGTCGGTCGCGATAAGGGAGTTTTTTTACGTCGTACCATCATTCGATGGCGGCTTTTACGTTGTTCACTATTCTTCGCCGAAAACGCTTTATGAGGAATATATGCCGGTGTTCAGGAGGATTACGTCGTCCTTCAAGGGATTATGATGCCGGAGTCGGCAATGGAACCTGCCGGGGCCATTCATGCATGGCCCCGGCTATTTTCATCGAAAAGGAGGAGTTGGCATGGATACCGTAAAGAGCGTTGCCCGGAGACGCAGAACTTGCAGAGATTATTCAGATCTGCCATTGTCCAACGCAGAGATGACCGAGGTAATCAACGATGCGGTCTGGGTGCCGAGCGGTTCGAACAACCAGCCGTGGCGATTCGTCGTCATCACGGACAGGGCAAAGATGAAAGGTTATTCGGATGCCGCAAAACAGAACTGGCTCGAAAACCTGGCATCCTCTCCTCACATGCAGCAGTATGAAAAAGCCATTCGCGACCCGGACTACAATATCTTTTACAATGCCCCAGCTCTCGTCATCATCTACGGCAACAAAGAGTCGTACTGGCATGTCTACGACTGCAGCATGGTGGCCCTGAATCTCCATCTGCTTGCTGAAGAACAGGGGCTGGGGTGTTGCTGGATCGGATTTGCCCATAACATCTTCGCCGATCCGGCGATAAAGAAGGAACTGGGGGTTCCTGAAAACTACCAGTTGGTGGCGCCGGTCATCCTGGGACATCCGGCGAAAAAGGAACGGGTTCCGGAAAATCCCAACAAAAGAAAGCCGTTCGATATCAGCTTCGTCTAGGTGCTGTGCGTAAAGGGTTTGCCAGATGGATCGAATCAGCCGGGAAAAGAAGACCATACGCTGTATGGTAGAGCTTTACTGTCGCAAGCGCCATCGAACGGACAACGTGTTGTGCTTTGATTGTGGAAACTTGCTGGACAATGCTCTGTGTTGCATCGAAAGGTGCCGTCACGGCGAGAATAAGCCGACTTGCGGAAGATGCGCGGCCCATTGTTTCAAGCCTTCCATGCGAGATGGCATCCGAAAGGTCATGAGCTTTGCAGGGCCTCGCATGCTGGTTTGGCATCCGCTGCTGGCAGTGCTGCATGTCATCGATGGTTTCAGGAAGAGAAAATGAAACTGAGAAACAGGCGCGGGCAATGGAAGCGGAAAGAAGAGCGTGAAGCCCTGCGATACAAACACCACGACTTGGCTGACTTCATGTGCTTTTGGAATGACAGGCAAGCTGCAAACAATTGGCTCCCTCCTGTTGATGCAATTCAAATTCCCCGTGCTTGCCCAATACTCTCTTGGGGCCATTGAGCCATAACAGCCTTGACACATTTCTCCTTTTATGTAATAAAAGACTACGTTTCGGATGCGCGTGATAACAATAAAATATAATGATATTGCCACCTTAGCTCAGATGGTAGAGCAATTGATTCGTAATCAATAGGTCGCCGGTTCGACTCCGGCAGGTGGCTCCAGGAAAAACGAGGGGTTAGGCAACTGCGTAACCCCTTTTTGCATTTTTGTTGTTCAGTCATTGTGAAGCTTCACCATTATAATGTGTGACAAGATTTTCCATTGCGCCGTCAAGATGGTTTGGTGAAAGATGACTTGCAAACGTATGTCTCATGTCATGAAACCGAAGCCACTCAACCCCAGCACGTTTTTTGACCATGTTAAATGATATTTAATACCGCCATACCGTTTCCATTTCTGTAGCAAAAACGTACGGGGAACTGAATTGTTTCGTGATTCCCTTCAAAACTGCCGACAAATCAGAATTGGCCTTGTAGAATCTGTTGCCGTATTCTATACCGATGCAAAGTGGCAGCGAGGCATCTTCATTTTTCCGCCATGTAAGATTTATCGACAATTTGCGACGATGAGATAAAAAAGGGCGACACCAAAGTGTCGCCCTTTTTTGTCGAATGTAATACGCACCATACTAGGCCTTACTTTTTGCTTTCCTGCGACCATAGAGACCGAGACCAACCAAACCGGCGCCAAGAAGGGAAATTGTACCCGGTTCGGGAACCGGGGCAGCATCGGCGACAGCGGAAAATGAAAGAATGGAGTTAGAACCTTGTGTGGTAAAGATCCATGTCCCTTCCGTGCTATCAAAGCCGGTGATTCCAAGTAAGCCAGTCCCAACAAGGGTCAAAGAACTGCCATCGGGTGAAACTGAGGAAGTGACGGTATCCATGGTAAAATTATATGTTTTGCCCGATGAGGTAAAAGACCACAGTGTCACCGGATCAGGTTGCAGGCTAGGTGCAAAAGTGAAATCTTGGAAATTCACAGAGGCTGTTATCCCTGCGTAATCACCTGTATTGCTAATTGAAGTTGTGAGTGCGCCTAGGAAATGAATTCCGGTTGCGTTCGATGGTGTCGTACCACCCGTATAACTGGCATATCCAAGGAAGTCGATATTGCCTGAAATTGGCGCTGCCAAGGCAGCAGTTGAAATGAGAAGCAATGCTAATCCCATAAAAGCTGCCAGAAATTTTTTCATTTTCTCCTCCTTTTTGAGTAGCAAAAATTGTTTTGTTACTCTTATGCATTGTACATACCATACTCGTATCATATTGATATCAAACTTGTTTTAAAAGGTTATCAGGTTGCATGTAAAGTATTCCGACAGAATACATGTATCGAGTATGAGATTGTTTCAACCCGTCAGAATTATTAGAAACCGGTATTCCACGCCCAAACGTTCAGAAGCCTGAACAATTAGTAATCAATAGGTCGCCGGTTCGACTCCGGCAGGTGGCTCCAGTAAAAACAAGGGGTTAGGCTATGAAGCCTAACCCCTTGTGCATTATTTATTCTTTTGTCTAGCCTTTCTGCAAACTCCGAAATATCCTCGTATTGGCGGTCCGATTCGAGCCAGGGTACCATGAATTGCTATTTCATGAACATCGGACCCAAAACCCGGTAGGTTACGTAGGCAACTGCTGCAGAAGCAGGAATCGTAAGCACCCATGCCCAGAGTATCCGGTAGCCCACCTGCCAGTTTACCGCTGACAGACGCTTGGTAAGGCCGACACCAAGTATGGATGAAGTTATGACGTGAGTAGTGCTGGTTGGCATGCCTAAGGCTGCGGCGCCGAGAATGACGCCCGCGGAAGCGGTTTCGACACAGAATCCGTGAACCGGCTGCAGTTTGACGAAGTCATGTCCCACCGTCTTGATGATCCGCCACCCCCCTATGGCTGTGCCGAGCGCCATGGCAACAGCGCACGAGACCATGACCCAGACGGGAACGTGAAATGTCTGGAGATAACCGAAACTGAGCAGCGCCAGGGTAATGACCCCCATGGACTTCTGCGCATCCGCTGTCCCGTGGGAGAAAGCCATGAAGGCCGCGGAAAGCACCTGCAGCTTCCTGAACGCCTTGTTCAGGGTATGGGGAGACTTTCTTCGGAAAGTCCACATCATGATCACCATGAAAAAAAATCCGGCGATGACTCCCACGATCGGCGACAGGACCAGTGCCAGGATTATCTTCTGCAACCCCGCCCAATGCAGCGCGGATACTCCCGCATGGGCGATGACCGCCCCCATGACGCCGCCGATGATCGCGTGGGACGAGGACGACGGCAGCCCGTAGTACCAGGTGATCAGGTCCCAGATGATGGCGCCGGTTATGCCCGCGAGAACCACCATCTGCGTCACGTTGTCCTTATCCACGATTCCCTTGCCGATTGTGGCAGCAACCTTGGTGGATACCATGGCGCCGGCGAAGTTCAGGCCGGCTGCCATCAATATGGCAGCCTTGATGGAAAGCGCCCTGGTCGAGATGCAGGTGGCAATCGCATTGGCGGTATCGTGAAAACCATTTATGAAATCGAACACGAGCGCCGCCGCAATCACCAGAAACAACAGGAGGAGGGTGGACTCAAGCATTTTTCAGCACCACGCTTTCCAGGATGTTGGCTGCATCCTCGCACTTGTCCAACGTTCTCTCCATGGTCTCGTAGAGCTCCTTCCACTTGATCAGCTGGATCGGGTCCTTTTCTTCGTCGAACAGCTGGCTGATGGCCTCGCGGCAGGCGCGGTCGGCTTCGTTTTCCAGGGAATTCACCTCGACACAATACCGTTTTATGTCTTCAAGGCTGCCGCCCAACAAACCGACCGCACCGCTAATGCTTTGGCAACCAGTGTATATCAGGAAGCCGAGCTCCTTAGAAGTTGGCGTAGGCTGTTCCACGTTATACATGACGAAGCGCTGGGCACAGGCGTCTATAAGGTCAAGGATGTCATCCAACGCTCCCGAAAGAGCATAGATATCTTCCCTGTCCAGGGGAGTGATAAAGCTCTTGTTCAGCTTTCTGACCACATCGTGAGTGAGCGTGTCCCCTTTGTGTTCGACTTCCTTGATCTGTCTCTGGCTGGCAACCGGGTCGGAGAAATCGTCCAGCATTTCCTTGAAGAGTCTTGCCGCTTCCAGAAGATTGGCTGCCATATCCTTGAACAATGCGAAAAACTGCTTTTCCCTGGGGATCAGTCCAAACATCAAGACCTCCATGTTTTATTCAATAATAGTTACAAAATACGAGAGCATAACGGTTTGAAAACCAGTCGGGAACTACCCTGTGAAGCACAGTAAGCGAATAATGTAAATATCCCATACTAATGTTGCGATCATGTTACAGGAATGCAAAAACTGGACGACAAATCGTTGGAATCGGCTCCGCAACAGGGCGCCAGGGCTTCAGAAGGAATTCATTGTTGCATTGTTTTTTCTTGGATGAGATTCAGCTGTCAATCAAGTAGTGTAGCGTATAGGTTGCTATGGGAGGAATGAAGATGTTTCAAACTGATCAGCTCGGTGCAGGGATTTCCCGTTTTTTCGAAGTGTCTACCAAAATCCTCATTTCGATGGTTGTCGTTGTGATTTTCTTGACCATATTGGCAGGAACTGTCTATACAGCCTATGATTTCCGACTGATATTGACCACACAGTTTCATCTTGCTTTCCGAACAATCCTGATCGATATCCTCACGGTGCTTGCGATTCTTGAAATACTCCGCACTGCGCTGGCGTATTACACCTACGGAAGAGTCAAGGTCACCTATATAATCGATGCAGTTCTGGTGACCATACTGACGGAAATACTTGCGTTCTGGTATCGGGAAATCGCATGGCAGAAGCTTGGCATGGCACTCGCACTGGTTCTTGTCCTTTCTTTCGTAAGGATTTTTTCGATTTTGTATTCTCCAAGGAAGGAAAACGAAGAACTCTAGATTTTGGTGGAAATTTCGGCGCAAACCACCCACTCTTCCGGCTTGAACAACGGATGCCAGCCGTCAAACGGCAGTATGCCTGATATCCTTTCCCTTGATCATGAATATGACCATTTCGGCCACGTTGGTGGCATGATCGGCGATGCGCTCCAGGTATTTGGAAATATAGTTGAGCTTCAGCGCCCTCCTGATGTTGCCTGTGTCTTCGATCATGTAGGTGAGGAGCTCCCGCTGGATCTGGACGTTCAGGTCGTCGACGAACTGATCGTCTTCGCAGACCCTGGCAGCCAGAATTTCATCGCCTCGCACAAAAGCATCCAGGGATTCCTTCACCATGCGGGAAGAGAATTCCGCCAGCCGTGGCAGGTCGATGTACGGTTTCAAGGGAGGCTCCTCGTTTAGCTCCTTTACCCGGTTGCAGATATTGGTGCACTGGTCGCCGATCCTTTCCAGGTCGGTCACTATCTTAAGGGCGAGGGTAATGAAGCGCAGGTCCCGTGCCGCAGGCTGTCTCCGGGCCAGCACTTCCAGGCATTTTTCATCTATAACCACTTCCAGGTGGTTTATTTCGTGGTCGGAAAGTATGGTGCGGTCGGCAAGATCCGAATCCCTTTCCACGAGGGACTTTATCGAATTGGATATCATGGCCTCGACTTTTCCCCCCATCTCGAGTATCAGGGTTCGTAGCCCGTTCAGCTCGGCGTCATACTGCTTGATGATGTGTTCTCGTTCCATATTGTGACCTCGCAAGATTTATTCATGATTCCAAATCCCCCTCGATCCCCCTTTCGTAAAGGGGGAAGGTACAATCTCATCCCCCCTTTGTGAAAGGGGGGCCAGGGGGGATTTCTTTACCCGAACCTTCCGGTTATATAGTCCTCAGTATGCCTGTTGTCCGGGTTGGTGAAGATCTTCTTCGTCTCGCCGTATTCTATCAGCTCTCCCAGATAAAGGAAGGCGGTGTAATCGGAAACCCGCGCTGCCTGCTGCATGTTGTGGGTCACGATGACCACTGTGTACTGTTCCTTGAGCTCGTTGATGAGCTCTTCGATCTTTGCGGTCGCGATGGGGTCGAGGGCCGAGCAGGGCTCGTCCATGAGGATGATCTCCGGGTTGACCGCGATGGCCCGCGCAATGCAGATGCGCTGGGCCTGGCCACCGGAGAGCCCCAGGGCGGAATCGTGCAGGCGGTCTTTCACCTCTTCCCAGATGGCGGCTCCCCTAAGGCTCCTTTCCACCGTTTCGTCGAGGACCTTTTTGTCATTGATCCCGGCAATGCGCAGGCCGTAAACGATGTTTTCATAGATGGACTTGGGAAAGGGGTTGGACTGCTGGAACACCATGCCGACACGACGGCGCAGGCTTATGACATCCAGCGCGTCCGAGTTTATCTCCTCTCCATCCAATTTGATGCTTCCCTCGATGCGCACATTGTCCAAAAGGTCGTTCATCCGGTTGAAACAGCGAAGCAGCGTCGACTTGCCGCAGCCGGAGGGGCCGATGAACGCGGTAACCTGCTCCCTCGGGATGCCCAGCGCGATATCCTTCAGGGCCCGGGAGTCGCCGTAATAGAGGTTCAGCCCGGCAATCTCCAGGACGGCTTCAGACTGTGGGATGTTCAATTCATGGTTCATGTCGTTCTCCATGTGATTTCCTGAAACAACCGTCGATCAAGGCTCAGAACGCCTTGGTCGCATAGCGCTTTCTCATCTTGTTCCGCATGTGTATGGCCACGCTGGATGCTGCGATGACGATAGCGAGCAGAAGCAATGTCGTAACGAACACCATCGGTTTCGCCGCCTCCACATTGGGCGACTGGAATCCCACGTCGTAGATGTGGAAGCCCAGGTGCATGAATTTCCGGTCCATGTGGAAAAAGGGGAAACTTCCGTCGAAGGGGAGGCTCGGCGCCAGTTTCACCACCCCCACCAGCATCAGGGGCGCAACTTCTCCGGCTGCGCGCGCCATGGCCAGGATGAGCCCGGTCATGATGCCGGGCGTTGCCATGGGCAGAACTACGTTCTTCAGGGTCTGGAGCTTGGTGGCGCCCAAAGACAGGGATCCTTCCCGCAGCCCCTTGGGCACCGAGGCAAGCCCCTCCTCGGTGGATACGATAACCACCGGCACCGTGAGGATGGCCAGGGTCAGGCTGGCCCAGAGTATGCCGCCGGTGCCGAAGGTCGGGGTCGGCAGGCGCTCCGGGTAGAAAAGCCGGTCGATGCCGCTGCCGATGCCGTAGACGAAAAACCCGAGGCCGAACACGCCATAGACGATCGACGGGACGCCTGCCAGGTTGTTGACGGCTATGCGGACGATGCGCACGATCAGGCCTTCCTTGGCGTATTCGCGGAGGTAAACGGCAGCTACCACCCCGAACGGCAGGGAAAAGACGCTCATCAGGAGAACCATCATGACCGTGCCGAATATTGCCGGAAAGAGACCGCCCTCCGTGTTGGATTCGCGGGGTTCGTCCAGCAGGAGTTCCCTGATTTTCCCTGCATAGAACAGGGCCTTGGCGAATACACCCATGTCATTGGGACGGTATGCCCGCACGATGGCGGTCAGCGGGATTTCCTTGTCCTGTCCCGTGGCATCCGTGAAGACAGCCGTGTGCCGGTTAAGTTCCATACTGCTTGCATTGAATTTTTCCAAAAGCGAATTGAACTGCGCCAGGAGCTTTTCCCGCTCGCGATTGAGTGCGTCGATCTTTTCCCTGTTGGCGTCCTTTCCGGAATAGGCGAGTTTCAGAACCTTCAGCCGAAGCTGTTCGGCAGCAGTGTTGAGGTCCGCCATGCGCTTTTCCGTACCGGCAAGTTTTTTCCGCGATGCGGACACTGCCTTGAGAGCCTTCCGGAAGACCTCCCACGGAGTGCCGGCGGCAGTGCCGGGCAATCCTTCGAGGGAAACGGATTTCAGGAAACCCTGGAAATTGCCGTTCTCCTGTCGTTCCAGGATCACCGCATCACGAGGCCAGGCGATGGAACGGATATCCTTTTTGTCCACCCAGCGGAAATCCTGGCCGTACAAATCGCGGTTGCCCACCTTGAGCTGGATCCTTTTGCCGTGGTTCGCCGTGGCCTTCTCGCTTGCCGTGATCCGGCCCAGCAGCCTGCTGCCGTCGGTCAAAGTGGCCAGGGCAGTGTCGGACGGCCAGAAGAAGCCGAGCCCGTTGACCAAGATCACACCGATGAGCGACAGCACCATCAGCAGGGTCATGGAGAGAGCCGCTGCCGTGCCCCATACCTGTGGTTCACCCTTTTTCCAGAAACCAGTCATAATGCGATCCGTCCTTTTCAGAAGCGGCCGTACTTCCTGCGGAACTTCTGCCGCAAGACCTCGGCAAGGGTGTTGATGATGAAGGTGAAGATAAACAGCAGAACCGCGGACAGGAAGAGGACCCGGTACAGGGTGCCGAAAACCGGGGCTTCGGGTATTTCAACGGCGATATTGGCCGAAAGTGTGCGGAAGCCGTTGAACATGCTCCAGTCCATGATGGGCGTGTTCCCGGTGGCCATGAGGACGATCATGGTCTCGCCGATCGCCCGGCCGAAGCCGATCATGACGGCGGAGAAGATCCCGGGCAGGGCGGAGGGAAGCACGACCCGCCAGGCCGTCTGCCAGCGGCTGGCGCCGATTGCCAGAGAGGCTGCGGACAGGTTCTTGGGAACGTTCGACAGCGCATCCTCCGCCATGGTGAAGATCAGGGGGATTACCGCCAGTCCCAGCGCAAAGGCGATGATGATGGAATTGCGCTGGTCGAACCTGGTGCCCAGCGTGTCGAACAGCCAGAGCTTGAAATCGCCGGCGAACATGGAGGTTTCCAGCAATCCACCCACTGCCTGGGAGACAAAGACCCCGAAAATCAGCGCCGGTATGAGAAACAGGAACTCGTATCCCTTGGCCACGCGTTTCAGAAGCTGTGCCTGCCCGATTCTTTTCCAGAGCAGGATTGACAGCACGATGCACAGCGGAATGACAACGATCGCCAGGAAGAACGGGACGATCGCCTTGTCCAGCAGCGGGGCCAGCCAGAGACCGGCCAGGAAACCTATCACCACCGACGGAACTGCTGCCATGATCTCGATGGCAGGTTTTATGTAGTTCTTCAGCCGCGGTTTCAGGAACTGGCTGGTATAGATCGCACCCAGGAGAGCCAGGGGCACGGCGAAGATCATGGCGTACAGGGTGCCTTTCAGCGTGCCGAAGATCAGGGGGGTGAGAGATAGTTTCGGCTCGAAGTCGTCATTGGCTGAAGATGACTGCCAGACAAAGGCGGGTCTGTCGTAACCCTCGTACCAGACCCTGCCGAACAGGGTTTTCAGACTAACTTCCGGGTGGGGGTTTTCAATGCGCCAGACCGTTACGCGGTTGTCCCGGTCGATAGCTATCACGCCGTTGTCTCTTCCGCTGACGGCAAAGCGCACAAGGGGCTTATCCGTTCGCAGAGAGAGAAGGCGCCGTTCGGAGGTCATGTGATCCACGTTGATCGCTCCACCCTTATCCAGTGAGAACAGGGTCTTGCTGCGCTGCGAAGGCAGAATGGAACCAATGGCGCTGTCATGGTGGGCAAGGGAATGGATGCGGGTCAATGCCTTGCCGCTTCCCAGTCCGGTTTCGGAGATCGGGAACCAGGTGGAAAATGAACCGGTGTCGTCACCCACGGCAACAGAAACGTCGCCGAGAACCATGTTGAGAGCGGTGACGGGGTCGCCCGACTTGCTCGCCTTGACCGAATCGGTCAGCTGGGGGTTCGCCGGATCGGTGAGGTCCCAGCGGAGGAAATGTCCCGTATCAGTGCCGGCATAGAGGAATTCTCCCTTGCTGTCGAGTGCGATGGCTGAAACATTGCCGGGAAGATTGCCGCCGAATTCGGAACGAACCGTTTTGGCCGATTCGTTGCCGGCCAGGTCCTCGGTAACCGTTTTCTTTGCCAGGGAGAAGCGGTTTCCGGGAAGCAGGTTAACTCTCACGGGGGCCTTGCCGTCGGGAAACCGCGCAAGGGAGCGGTCCGGCAAGATTTTGAAACCGGCTTTTCCCTCTTCAAGGAGAGTGATTATCTGGAGAGGTTTGGTGTTCTCTTCAGTTTGGGACCCGTTGCCAGGGAAATCGACTTTCAGTGCGGTGAACGATCCATCTTTCCACAGTATGTCGTAACGCCGTCCCGGCGCTTCGGAAACGGACGCAACGGCCTGCTGACCGCCGGGGGGGGGAACTGGCACGGTTCCGATTGTTTTGCCGGATCGAATGTCGAAAGCTGAAAAAGTACCTGTCTCGTCGAGAACGAATCCGGTACGGAGGTTGTCGTCCGTGCCGATGCCGACGATTTTTGAGTGGGGAGTTATGCCCGTGACACCAAAGGACGAAACGACCCCGGCCTTGGGTTCCAGGAAAAGGGGGATGGCGACCTTCATGATCAGGACAAGTATCCAGATGACGGCAAAGATTACCAGAAAACCGCCGATGTTGATCAGCCAGGCAGCGAGCCGGTCGTTTCTTTTCGCCCGCTTCAAAATTGCGCTGTTCATGGGAATTTGTCCTCATTTATGCTGAAATCTTTCAGCGGCTATCCCTTCCTGTTGTGAGGCAGGAAGAGGCACGACCGGAATTCCGGCCGTGCCCCGGCAATCCCAATAATCCGAATGGCTACTTCAGTTCGGTAACGCTCTTGGCCGCGATTTTTGCCGTCAGCGGCAGGAATCCGTCCTTGATCACGATTTCCTGGCCTTCCTTTGAGAGGACGAATTTCAGGAACTCTTCCTGGAGCTTGGGCAGGGGTTTGCCCGGCGCCTTAGCCACATAGATGTAAAGGAAGCGGCTCAAGGGGTACTTGTTGCTGAGGGCGTTCTGGTAGTTGGCCTCATAGGCGGGCATTCCCTGTTTTTCCGAAAGGGCGAGGGTCTTCACTCCGGAAGTCCTGTAGCCGATGCCGGAGTAGCCGATGCCGTTCTTGTCCTTGGTGATCCCCTGGACAACGGATGCCGAGCCCGGCTGTTCCTTGACGATATCCTTGAAGTCACCCTTGCCAAGAGCGTGTTCTTTGAAGAAACCATAGGTGCCGGAGGCGGAGTTGCGTCCATAGAGGCTGACGGGCTGCTTTGACAGTTTTCCGCTCACACCCAGCTGGCCCCATATAGTGATGTCGCTCGGGAAACCGCGCTTGCGGTTCTTTGAGAAAATGGCGTCAACCTGCTCCAGCGACAGCTTCTTGAGCGGGTTGTCCTTGTTCACGAACAGGGCGATGGTGTCGATGGCCACGGCGATCCTGGTCGGCTTGAAGCCGAATTTCTTCTGGAAAGCGTCGATTTCGCTGCTCTTCATCTCCCGGGACATGGGGCCGAACTGGGCGGTTCCGGCAGTCAGCGCCGGCGGCGCTGTGCTGGAGCCCTTGCCTTCGATCTGGATGTTGACGTTAGGGTACTTCTTGCGGAACCCTTCCGCCCACATGGTCATCAGGTTGTTCAGGGTGTCGGAGCCGATACTGTTCAGGTTGCCGGAAACTCCTCCAACCGCCTGGTACTTTTTCAGGGACGTGTCCACTTTGAGGGCCTCGGCGGACGCCAGGCCCGCTGTCGCGACCATGATGGCCGTCGAAATGGCAAAAGCTTTCTTGAGCATTTCTTCCTCCCGTTTTTTTGATTGCCGCTTACATGCCCCACTGTACTGGATAAAAGTTACATCTGTGTCACACACGCGAAAAAAATAGCTGAACTTTTGTGCCATCGGATCGCTACACGACATTCGATTCGGATTTATCAGGAGATGCGGCCAGCTTTTTCAGGGTGAAGGAAAATGTGGATCCCCTGCCCGGCGTACTCTCAACCGAAACAGTTCCCCCATGTGCCTGCACGATGTGCTTGACTATTGAAAGCCCCAGGCCCGTACCGCCGAGTTCCCTGCTCCTTGCCGTATCCACCCGGTAAAACCGCTCGAAAATCCGAGGCAGGTCTTTTGCCGGGATGCCGCAGCCGGTGTCGGTCACGTCAATCTTGACATGGGCGCCGATGTCGGTTGCCGAAACGGTTATGGAACCGCTGGCAGGTGTGAACTTGATAGCATTATCCAGCAGATTGACCAACACCTGTTCAAGCCTTTGCTGGTCTGCCAGCACCATCGGCATCTTGCCTAAGGAATCGTCGCTTGATACATTTATTCCTTTGACACCCCACTTCTGATCGAGGAGGCGAACTGCCCGATTGACTGCCGATTCGATATTGGTGGGCATCGGCTCCATGGCCATTGCCCTCGATTCGATGCGGGACAGGGTCAAGAGGTCGCTGATGAGATTCGCCAGCCGTTCGGCGTGATTGTGGATGATGCCGGCAAACTGGGCTGCTTTTTCCGGGGCAAGTGAGCTGCCTTCGCTGAGCATGGTTTCAGCGTAGCCTTTTATGACCGATACGGGGGTGCGCAGTTCGTGGGACACGTTGGCGACAAAGTCCGATCGCATTCTCTCAAGCGCCTTGAGTTCGGAAATGTCGTGGAACACTGCCACTGCGCCGAGGAGCGTTCCTCCTTCAACCAGGGGCACCCAGTGAACAAGAATATGTTTCTCTCCCGCCCCCCCAAGCTCGATTTCCTCGACGATGTCTTCCCTAGACTTAAGAACCTTGCGCAGGGTGTTGAACATGCTCGGCTGCCGCGTTATCTCGAAGAGCGAATGCCCGTCTTCATACCCGTCAGGTAAGAAGAGAGTGCGAAAGGCCGGGTTCGACATGGTTACGAAACCGTTTTCATCAGTGACAACGACGCCTTCCCCCATCCCTCGCAGGATGGTGTCCAACCGGTTTTTTTCAGCGGATATGCGCTCCAGCTGGTTCTCCATCTGTTTGGCCATCTCATTCATGACGGATCCCAGCTCGCCGATTTCATCCTTGCCGGCGACCGGGATGCGGCAGCTGAAATCACCCCTGCCGATTCGTGAAGCCATGGCCGACATGGTGCGAAGAGGCCGGGAAATATACAGTGAGAGCAGGTAGCTGAGCAGCAGGGAGAAGATGACAGCCAGTGCAAGGGCAGCTCCGAGCATGGCGTGCATACCTGATACTGCCTTATCCAGGCTTGAAAGGGGAAGCGCGAGACGGACCACCCCTCCTCCGGCGGATTCCGTGCGGAAGGGCATTGCGACATACAGCATGTCGGTGCCGAGAGTTGATGAGTATCTGACCGAAGTCCCGACATCTCCTGCCAGTGCCTGGCGGATTTCCGGCCTGCCGGCGTGGTTTTCCAGCGAGCGGACCCCGTTGACGTTCAATTCGGAGTCGCCCACGACCGTCCCCTTGTCGTTGATGATGCTTACCCGTGATTTGATTTCCCTGCCTGCGGTCTGCGCCAGGTAGAATCCGTCACGCTCCATGACCCGGATCTCTTTTGCCGCCATGACCTTCACCAGGCGCGCTTCATTGACAAGGTTGTCACGTGTCTCGGCGGTCAGATGGTTCTTGAGGGAATAGCCAAGATACAGGTAGATGACTAAGCCTATGAGCACAACCAAAGCAAGATAGGAAAACATGAGTTTCCACTGGATTTTCGTTTTCATCCCTCCTCCATCTTGTACCCGAATCCCCTGACGGTTTTGATGAGGTCTCCGGAATCGCCCAGCTTGGTTCTCAGCCGGGTGATATGGGTGTCCACGGTCCGTGTGTCGCCTATGTAATTGTATCCCCAGACGTTTTTCAGCAGCTGATCACGGCTCTGGACCCTTCCCAATCTCTCGGCAAGGGCCAACAGGAGTTTGTACTCAATTGTGGTCAGGGCTATCTCTCCATCGCGGGAAGTGACAAGATGACGCCCCAGGTCTATGGTGAGCGGGCCCACTGAAATTATCTTTTCTTCTATATTTTCCGGCTCCAACCTTCGCAGCACCGAACGCACGCGCAATACCAGCTCCCGGTTGGAAAAGGGCTTCACCACATAGTCATCGGCGCCCATCTCGAAGCCGACCACACGGTCGATTTCCTCGCCCTTGGCGGTCAGCATGATAATTGGGATAACGGCGGTCTTGACGCTCTGTTTCAAGGTCCTGCACACGTCGGTGCCCATCATGCCCGGCAGCATCAGGTCCAGGATGATGAGGTCCGGTGACTGGGCCCGTGCCATTTCCAGACCGGATATGCCGTCATGGACAGTCAAGACGCGGTAGCCTTCTTTCCTCAGGTGGAACGCGATAAGATCGGCGATATCGTGTTCGTCTTCGATGATCAGTATTGTTTTCATGGGCATCGATCCTTTTGTATCAAGATATGGACAGTATTTTAGAACTAAACGGTGACAACTAAGTTACAGAAAGGTGAATAGTTTATAAAAATTTACAACAAATTTGAAAAAATGCTGCGCATAATGTTTTTGAGCAAATTTCAAATTCGGATACTCATATGCCCAGTCTGGTACGGGCACGAATGATCATGGAAATCTGGCCGAGACTGCGATTCAGAAATGCCGTACAGATCTCCGAAGGACATGACCCCTTAATCGCCGTGTCGGCGGTTCGATCCCCTTCCTTGGTTCCATGCAAAAAAAACAAGGCCTTCCGTAACACACCGGAAGGCCTTGTTTTTTTTGCGACCATGTGCCGGGAAAGGCATGCGCCAAGCGCCACCTGTATCCGGCTTGTTTCTCACCGCTGACATTGCACTGAAGTCGCTCCCATTTCGGACAAGCCATTTTCGTGGCTTCCGCAACTTTATGCGGATGAAGTTACGGGGCGGAAATTACCGTCACATCCCGAGGACCTGTGCGGTGTTATCATTTTCGATCAGGTAAAAATCCAGCGTATGGCGCAATGCCTCGTCGATTCCCGTCCGTGGCTTCCAGCCGAGACGTTCTTCGGCTTTTTTTATGGACGGTACCCTGGTCAGGATATCCTGGTAACCGCTGCCGTAGAACTCCTCCGATGATACTTCGACGATGCGGGACTGTTCTGCCCGTTCCCGGTAGAGCGGGTAATTTTTCATCAGTTCCCTGAGCTTGTAGGCGAGCTCCTTCACCGACAGGTCGTTGGCCGGGTTGCCAATGTTGAAGATGCCACCGTCGGCGCAGCCGTCACGGTTTTCGATGATTTTCATGAGGCAGTCGATGCCGTCTTCCAGGTAGGTGAAGGATCGGCGCTGCTGTCCGCCATCGACCAGGCTGATGGGATTGCCGGCGATCATGTCGTAGAGGAATTGTGTCAGCACCCTGGAGCTGCCTTCCTTGGCAGTGTTTATATTGTCCAGGCGGGGGCCGATCCAGTTGAAGGGTCTGAAAAGGGTGAACTGCAGGCCCTCATGTTTTCCGCAGGCATAAATGACCCGGTCGAGCATCTGCTTGGCGCAGGAATATATCCAGCGCTCCTTGTGAATGGGGCCGAGCACGAGGGGAGATGTATCTTCGTCGAACTCGTTTTCCGGGCACATTCCGTAAACTTCCGATGTTGAGGGGAAGACCACCCGCTTTCCGTACTTGAGGCATTGGCGGATTATTACCAGGTTTTCCTCGAAATCCAGTTCGAAGACCTTCAGCGGATTTTTGACATAGGTGGCCGGGGTTGCGATTGCAACCAGCGGCAATACCACGTCGCACTTGCTGATGTTGTACGCTATCCATTCCTTGTTTATCGATATGTCGCCTTCCAGGAAATGAAAACGCGGATTGCCGATGGAATGCTCCAGCTTGTCGTCGCTCACATCAAGGCCGTATACTTCCCAGTCGGTGGTCGTCAGAATTCTTCGTGTCAGGGCATTGCCGATAAAGCCGTTTACGCCCAGTATGAGTACCTTCATTTTTCTCCCTTTCAAATGTCTTTTTCAGCGATCCGCGCTGGAGCCGCCCATCGTCAGGAACTGCCGGACGGGGTTTGCGCGTGCGGTTGAATCATGATTCCCGGCCATGGCGCGAACATCAATCGTGATCGAAGTTGTGCAACCTGCGAACCACGTAGCGTGGCCGCCGCCGCACCTCCTGATATATCCGCCCGACATATTCGCCGACAAAGCCGATGCCGAAGATGACGACCCCTATGAAGAAAAACATGATGGCAAAGAGAGTAAAGACTCCTTCCACCTCGGCGCCGACAATGAAGCGCCTGATCAGCAGGAACAGGGCGAAAATCAACGACATGAAAGCGGTGACAATGCCGAACAGGGCGAAGAGCTGAAGCGGGACGACGGAAAACCCGGTTACCAGGTCGAAGTTCAGCCGTACCAGCTTGTAAAGAGAGTATTTGCTCTGCCCTTCGGTCCGCCCCTCGTGGGCAACCTCGATTTCCACCGGATTGGAGGCGAAGGTCTGGGCAAGCGCCGGAATGAAGGTGGTGCTTTCCCGGCAGCGGTTGATGTTTTCGATCACGTTGCGGTGGTAGGCGCGGAGCATGCACCCGTAGTCCTTCATGCGCATGCCGGTCATCCTGCTCACCGTGGCGTTGACGAGGCGCGAGGCCAGCCTGCGGAACAACGTGTCGCGCCGGTCGCGGCGCACGGTTCCGACCACGTCATAGCCCCGCTCGATTCCATCCACCAGGTTCGGTATTTCTTCGGGAGGGTTCTGCAGGTCTGCGTCCATGGTGATCACTATCTCGCCGGAACATTGCTCGAATGCTGCCAGGATCGCCATGTGCTGGCCGAAATTGCCATTGAACTCGATGATCCGGATTTCCGGCATAGCGAGGGTTTTTTCCCTGAGGATCTGCAGGGATCTGTCACGGCTGCCGTCATCGGTGAAGATGATCTCGAAAGATTTCCCCAAGCTCTGCAAAACCGGATACAGGCGCGACAGGAGCCGGTCAAGGTTGGCTTCTTCGTTGAATACCGGTATTACGACTGATATGTAAGCTTTTTTGTCCATCATCCGTCCTTCCGAAGGTCGATGCCTGGCGAACCCTGCATCATTTCCTGTTCCTGTTTATCACGTTCTTTACTGCCTCGACCACATCCCGGGGATCTTCCCCGGCCATCTTCGGGAAAAGCGGCAGAGACAGTATCCTGTCCGAAGCGTAGTCAGCATTGGCCAGTTCACCTTCGGGAATTTTCAGCGTTTCACGATAATAGGGGTGATGGTGCACCGCCTTGAAATGCAGGCCGGTGCCGATGTTCTCCCTTTTCAACTCGGACATGAAGGTGTCCCGGTCGATTTTCAGCCGTTCTATCCTGATCAACGGCGTATAAAGATGCCAGGCGTGGCGATGGTCATAAGCCGCGGACGAAGGGGGCGCGATCTCTTCAACATCCGCGAATGCCGCATTATAGTACTCGGCGATTTCCGTCCGCCGGTCGATGAAGGCGTCGAGCTTCTTCAGCTGATGGATGCCGAGCGCGGCCTGCATGTCGAGCATGTTGTACTTGAACCCGGGAAGAATGATGTCGTAGTTCGGAGTCCCCTGCGCCGAATACCGCTTCCATGCTTCGCGGCTCATGCCGTGGAACTTCATGAGCGACATCTCTTCCGCGAGATGCTCGTCGCGGGTGCAGACCATCCCGCCTTCGCCGGTGGTGATGTTCTTGATGGGATGGAAAGAAAACACTGAAATGCTGTCCAGTGAGCCGATTCTTTTCCCTGCGTATTCTGTGCCTATGGCGTGGGCGGCGTCTTCAAGCACCTTGAGGTTGAATTCTCCGGCTATGGCGAAAATAGCGTCCATGTTGCACGGCTGACCGGCAAAGTGTACCGGAAGCAGCGCCCTGGTCCGTTCGGTTATTTTTGCCCGAATCAGCCCCGGGTCGATATTCAACGTGCCGGGCTCTATATCGACCAGCACCGGACGTGCGCCGACCTGCACGATCATGTTGACAGTTGCGGCAAATGTCATCGGGGTAGTGATGACTTCATCTCCGGGGCCGATGCCCATGGCCAAGAGGGCCACATGCAGTCCGGCGGTGGCTGAGTTGAGCGCAACGGCAAAGGGCGCTCCCACATATTCTTTTACCGCATCCTCGAAGAGTTTGACTTTCGGCCCTGTTGTAATCCATCCGGATCTGAGCGAATCAACTACTTCGTTTATTTCCTCTTCACCGATCGTGGGAATTGAAAAGGGCAGGAATTCCTTGCGCACGTTCTGCCTCCTGGTGTTTTTTGTAATGTATGAACAGTCTTTGGCGGGACTTTGCCCGTATTGCCGCCGCGTCAACGGTTACAGATCAGATATTTGTCCCCTTTTTGGCCGAGTATCCTGACTGGCGCCCCTGCTTCTCCGCGCAGGCGGGCGAGGTCCGGCGCCTTGATCAGAGTGAACATCCGTCCAGGCGAATCCCACAGGCGCCTGAATTCTGCGTGGTCGATGAACCAGGCGCTGTTGTCACCCTGATTGCTGCCGAATTCCAGCTCCCCCTTGTAACCGACAATAATGACCCTTTTCCCGGTGTAAAACGGCAGGCCTTGTTGATACCACCCGTAACATGCGACCTTGTCGCCGTCCCGATACGCCTCGTTTATCAGTTCCGCCAGTTCGGGCGCAGCCTTCCTTTCCGCCAGTTTGCCGAAGATCAGCGGCGGGCCGGCGATCGTCAGCAGGAAAGACATCCCGCAGAGAACGGCGAAAAATTCCGCCGGTCCTTTTTTCCTCAGGCACAAAAGTGCGGTTATTCCCCCGACAATCAAAAGAGATCCGACAATCGAGACGGTCAGCAGGTCCAACTGGGGCTTGTGCGCGAATCGGAAATGGAGAAATGCCGCAAGCCCCATGATTACGGCAAGAACAGGCGCAAGATACAGTACTGCAGCCGGAGTCTCGCGTTCCTCCTCCAGCACGTGCGAAAACGACCTGGCTACGATGAGCGATACCGCAGGGAACATGGGAAGAATATACGGCATCAACTTGGAACCTGACAGTGAGAAAAAAGAGAAGATTACGACAGCCCAGAGCGACAGGAACAGTGTTGCCGCGTTGCCGGGTGATACCTTTCCCCGAAGCCGTTGAAGGAAAGGCAGTGGCAGGAACAGGGACCAGGGAAACATGCATCCGAAGAGAACCGGTATGAAGTACCAGGGCGGCTGGTAGTGGCCGTGGATTTTGGTCAGGAAGCGCTGGAAATGTTCGTGGATGAAAAAGAAACGGGGGAATTCCGGGTTGCGTGCGGAGACAAGGACAAACCAGGGCACCGTTAGAAGAAAAAAGAGAGGTGTCCCGGTAGCCAGGCGCATCTCCCTGATTATCCGCCATTGCCTGGTGATAGCGATATGGAGGAATATGATCGCACCGGGCAGGACCAGGCCGATGAGTCCCTTGGCCAGCACCGTCAGGGCTGAGAACAGGTAAAACAGGTGGAAATAGAGCCCTCTGCGCTTTTCCCCCTCCTGAATTGCCAGCAGGAAAAAGCCAAGGGTTGCGGACATGCATAATGTCAGAAGCATGTCGATGATGTTCATGCGCGCCTGGGCAACGAAGCCGACCGATGTGCCAAGCACCAGGGCGGCCAGGAACCCGTCGCGGCGGCCGAAAATCTTGCGGCCGATGAAATAGGTGAGCAGAACGCACAGCAGACCGGAAAGCGCGGTAAAGAAGCGGGCGGCGAACTCGTTCCGGCCGAAGATGGAGAGGGACGCTGCATTAAGCCAATAGAGAAGCGGCGGCTTTTCGAAGTATTTGACGTAGTTCAGGAAGGGCGTGATGAAGTCCGACCGTTCAAGCATTTCCCGGGGAATTTCCGCGTAGCGAGCCTCGTCGGGCTCCAGCAGAGGAATGCGGCCAAGGAACTGGAAGAAAACTGTGCCGAAGAGCAGCGTGAGGACGCTCAGGTCCTTGCGCAAGCTTTCCTCTTTACGAATTAGAAAACCGACTAATTTCAGCATCTATCTTTACCTCAATATAATGCAAACAAACATATATACCACATTGACGGGATATCGGGGGATGAAAATTTATTCAGGTTTGCGGATGGAAACCGGGAAATTATCTTGCCGTTTTTTGTTGGTAAAACTTATCGACGCGCTATACTATTATTCTATAGATGATGTCAGTCCGGAAACTCCTGGTAATGGCTGATTAAGGGTGGAGCGGGGCTTTCGGGGAATTCCCGCATATGTACAAGACGTTTTGAAGAGCCGGCGGCTCCTGTCATGCGAATTCTTTGGAAAGGTTTCATTTATGGGTGTTCCTTCAAAAAAGATCTTCGGCGAAGAAAGCGGCATGCAGCACGAAAGCCATTCTTCAGTTGCGCAATTGCTCCTGGACTCCTGCAGGGCCATGCTGCCCCTTGTGCGCAGTCACTGCGCCGCAGATGCGGAAGCGCAAGAGATAATCAAGACCGCGGAGAAAGTAATTGTGCGGGCGGAACGGGAAATCCGGCAGGCAGCGAAGGGCGGATTGCAGCACCGGCAAAGTTATTTCGGACGGTTGGGCAACCATTATGATTTTGAAATGCTGCTTTCCAGTGTCAGGGAAAAGGAATGGTTCATACGCTGTGAAGGCCAGGACCGGCATGGGAGGAAAATGGTCATCCGCGTCAAGAAGGGAGAAGAGCCCTTAAATGCGGCAGCGGGAGACACCATTTTTTTCCGTGGCAGGGTGATTGCCCATCGGGCGCTCTTTGGTGAACCGGTGACTCACATTGAAGTCACTTCAGGGGTCTTGAAGGTATGAGCGGACTTGGCGGACCGCACCATGTCGTTGCCCCTGGTAAGGCGCTTTGGACAAGGTGTCCCGTGTTGTGGGAAGGTGAAGTCACCAACTGCCGGGCCGCAGGGTGAGCCGGACTGCCTCGCAGCTGATGAGAGGCCGGGGTGTGAGGTACATCGGCAGGCGAAGCAGGGTCACTCCGGGGGGCATTTCAAATTCGTCATAGAGCCGGTCCCAGCGATGGATGTAGCTTTTGGACAGGTGCATGGGCAAAAAGAAGGCCGGCCTCAGCCGATCCAGCAGGATGTTCACGTCGGAGGTGCACAGGTGGCGCGAGATTCGCGCCTTGTCGCGGTCCGCTTCAAGGAAAGAGCATTCACAGAGAAGGAGCGTCACCCTTGACAGCATGCCGCATACTTTGTCGCAGTTGCCGTCGGAGAAGCCGATATCGGTCACATAGCCGATGCTTGCAGGCGCGATTTCCATCCTGATACTTTCGTATAACACTCTCCCGTTGATCATCGTTTCTCTTGAATCCCCATTATCCCCGCGAACGGTCACGAGCAGTTGTTCGTTTTCAAGATCGCCGCAATGGAAGCATTTCTTCAAATGCTTAAGCCATGGTCCGGCGAGCAGCCCGCCTTTATCCAACTTGTTCGCGTCAACCCGGAAAGAGGGCGATTCGGATATCCTGAACATGAGGGAGGGTATCCGGTGGTCGCATTCCATGGCCTCCACCGAGAGCAGGCGGTTGCGGAAAATTACCCTTCCATCGCGCTCCTTGCTTCCCTTGAAACTGCGGGTGAAACCTTCCGGCCCGGAAAAGAAGTGTGTATCCAGGCGATTGGCAAATACCTCGTGGACCCTGAGCGAGCACCAGTATGGCTCGCATAGGTTCCAGTCGTAGCCTGCCAGTTTTGCAGACATCCTGTCCGAAAGGCCGGGAGGCCCGAAAATTTCCACTTCCCGTGGGGAGACATGGACGCTGCGGATGAATGTGTCGATTCCCATGAAATGATCCATGTGGGCATGGGTGATGAATATGGCGGAAATCGATTTCAGCACCCGCTTGGCCAGATGGTGTATGCGCCCGCAGTCAAAAAGGAGGGAGCGGCCCGTTGGCTTCATGCGCACCTGGAGCACCGGGTCGTCCAGCAGGCCGGAGAAAAAGAAGGGTTCGATAGAACGGAACGATGGGGTGTTGTTCATGATGTGCGGGCAGCCGGTGGTTCGTTTCATCCGGGCTCTCCGGATGACGGGAGTTGTGCGGCTTGCTCCCATCTTACCGTGAAAAGCAGGAGCTGCAAGCAGAGGGGGGTGCAAGGCCTGTTTTTCCCGGAAAAAAAGGCGCGGCTCCCGGGATGGAAGCCGCGCAGGGAGGGTCGCGGCCCGTCTGGCGACGGACCACCCGTGGACTGCTCTCGCTGTAGTCCTTTGTAATTCTTATCGTCCGGGCCGTACTCAACTTTAGGGTTTTAATGGAAAAAAGGGGGGGAAGAATCGGGCGTACGCCGCTTAATGCGGCATGTTGCGAAGGTACGGATAATCGAGACGCAAAAAAGCGCGGCCCCGGAGGAGGTGAAGCCGCGCATGGAGGAGGACGGTCCAAATGGCTTAGACCGTGCTGGAAGACTTGTTCGTTCTGCTTTTGCTATTCTTATCGGCAGAACTTGATGCCACTTTAACGATAAATCGCGGAGTTATCCTTGACTTGAGTCACGAAAACCGGATTCGGATCACAAAAAAGAGGGAAAGTTTCCTGCCGGCAGCGCACATTCCCGATTCAGCGTGATCACATCTTCCGGCCGGCATCCATAGGGAGGTCCGGAGGCCTAGGGTCTCTTGGCAAGCAAGGCCTCCGGATAAAAACCTCCGTTTTCAATTGCCGGAATCCGGCACGATCTCCGTGACTTTTCCCACCGTGGCAAGCGGCTTGTCGAATTTCTTCCGGTCTCCCACCACCACGAGGATCATCTCTTCCGGCCGGAGGTATTTCCTGGCAACCCGCAGAACATCTTCCCTGGTTACCCTGGCGATATTGTCCCGATAATTTTCCAGGTATCCCCTGGGGTAGCCGTAGAATTCCAGCCGGGCGCGCTGATTGACCACTGAGGCTGCGTTGGTGAAGGCAAAGATGAAGGAGTTGATGATCGAGTCCTTTGCCAGGGAGAGTTCCTGCCCGGTGACCTGCTTCTGGGTCATGTCCCGGATGATTCCGTCCATCAACCCTATGGTGCGGACCGTCGTGGCTGCCTTGGTTTCCGTTTCGGCTTCGAAAGTGCCGGGGAAGCGTCTCCCCGGTTGGAAAAAGCTCGCCACATTATAGGCGAGCCCCTCTTTGGAGCGTATCTGGTCCATCATCCGTGAGCTGAAGCCGTTTCCGCCCAGGATGGCGTTCATCACTGTTACAGCGTAAAGATCCGGGTTGTTCTTTTCAATTCCGAGGTGACCCATCCGTATGACCGATTGGTCGATATCCCTCTCCACGAAATACACCGCTTTCTTCAGGGCAGGTGATGGCTGCCGTATCCCGGGCAGATCCGGCTTTTCTCTTTTCCAGCCCGCGAACGCTTTCTTCAGCATTGCAAGCATCTCCCTCTTGTCGAAATCACCCGACACCGCCAGTATGGTTCCGTTGGGATGGAAATAACGCCGGTGGAATGCAACCAGGTCGGCACGGGTTATGGAGCTTATGGAGGGGATGGTCGGGAAGCGGCCCAATGGGTGGCCGAAGTATATGGCTTTTCGCAGTTCGCGGTCAGCCAGTTCCTTCGGGTCGTCGTTCTGGCGGCGAATGGCCTCGATTGCCCGGTTCTTGCCCTGCTCAACGCGATCCTCCCGGAACACGGGGGCAGTCATGACCTGGGAGAAGAGCTCCAGGGTACGGCCGAGGTTCTTGGTGAGGCAACTCATGGACACCGATCCGGAGTCCGGGCCGATGCCGGATTCGATGGAAGAGGCCATGAATTCCAGTTCGTCGTCAAGCTTCTCCGCCGAGATGGAGGATGTGCCACCTCCCCTCAGAACGGCGCCGGTAAGCAGGGCGAGTCCTGACTGGTCCGGGGGATCATAGGAGCTTCCCGTGGCAATATAGGCCTGGATGGTCACCATGGGCAATTCCCGGTCTTCCAGGAGATAGACGATCATGCCGTTTCCCAGTACCTGGCGTTCAGCCGTGGGCACCTCGAATGAAAGGGGGCGGAAGTTCATGGTTCTTGGGTCGGGAGAAACAGCTTGCTCCGCTCCAGCGGTGGAGATGGATGACATGAGCAGGAATAACAACGTTAAGAGTATTTTCATTTGGCATTCTCCCGCTTGGTCAAGGTTGCGACTGTGCGGTTTTCCCGCACCAGGTATTTCAGGGCAACAGCAGACACGTCGGCTGCGGTTATTGTTGCTACCTTGCGCCGATGTTCGACAAGGTAACGCCAGGTGCCGGCAATCGCTTCGTACTCGGTCAGCCGGTTGGCCAGCCCGCTGTTGGAGCTCATGCCCTGGATTTCGTCCGCTTCCAGCTTGTTCAGTACCTGCTGCAGCTCCGTGGCGGTAACCGGCTCCCTCTTGAGGAGATCAAGCTCTCCGTATATGGCTTCCTCGACTTCCTTTGCCGTGTGCGGGCTGCGGGGCGTGGCCGCGATCACGAACACGTTGGGATACCTGCTTCCCGGTGCGGAAAATGCGGAAATGTCGGCAGCCAGCTGCTTTTCCACCACCAGTTTCTTATAGAGCCGGGAAGTTTTGCCGTCGGCCAGGATCATGGTGATCACGTCGAAGACGTAATCGTCCCTCTCCGGCAGGGTCGGTTTGTGGAAACCGATCAGCAGCTGCGGTTCGGCATCTTCCACGATCTCGACCCTGCGTTCTCCCGGCTGGCGCGGTTCGTCGGCCGCAACGGGCGGGACGGGCACTCCCGGTGGAATCGATCCGAAGTATTGTTCGACCAAGGCAATGGTCTTGTCCGGGTCAATGTCGCCGATGATCGCGACAATCGCGTTGGCAGGGGCGTAGTAGCGGTGGAAGAACGATTCGGTCTTGTTTCGGGACAGGTTCGCGATGTCGGACATCCAGCCGATTGTCGGCTGGCCGTAGGGGTGGGCCACGTATGCAGCGGCAAGGAAAGATTCATACAGCTTTCCCTCAGGGTTGGCGTCATAGGAGCGCCTCCGCTCTTCCATGACCACGCTTCGCTCTGTGTAGAATTCCCTGAGGACCGCATTGCGCATGCGGTCGGATTCGATTGCGGCCCAAAGCTCCAGCTTGTTGGAGGGAAGGCTGACCATGTAGGCGGTGTTGTCCTTGGTGGTGAAGGCGTTGTCATTGACGCCGCCGTTTCTGGAATATATCTCCGAAATCTCATTCTTAACCGCAAATTTGCCCGCTTCAGCCTCAAGAGCCGCCAGGTCGCGGGATAGTTCCATGATCTTGTTCCTGTCCGCCTTGTCCCTTTTCAGCTTTTCAGCCATGAGCGATTCGGCAACGGTTTCGATCCTGTCCAGGATCGGTTTTTCCTTCCCATAATTGCGTGTTCCCAGGGTCCTGGTCCCCTTGAAGAGCATGTGCTCCAGCAGGTGGGCTATGCCCCGCTCGTCGCTCCTCTCGTCCACGCTGCCGACCTTGAAGCGGATCCATGCTGCGACGGTCGGAGAGGCATGGCGTTCCACCAGGAGGATTTTTATGCCGTTTTTCAGCGTGTGCTCCCTGACCCTGTCCTCCAGGCCTGCTGCGAGCGTGGTGGCGGCGGTTACCAGGAACACGGTTGCGAACAGGGCAATGCGATGCGATCTTTTCATGCCGGACCTCTTTCGTAATTGGCTATCTGTGGATAAACTATAAACAAAGCATCTGCCTCAGTCAACAGACTCCTCCGTGGATGCACGCAGGTCAAGCATGACGGAACCGGAAGTGGCAGAGCTGAAAGCACTTTTTCATTTCCATTGAACAGCTCCGTGATATACTGGCGCCCTGGTTCGGGAATTCCGGCGGTCAGGCAGAGCAGACGAAGCTTGGAAGGTGTGCCGAATAGGATCATTCCTGACGATTTTATTCATGCAAGGAGAGAAATGATGAAAATGGCGTTTATGATAATTCTTTTCTGTCTCGTCTCCACCGGGTTTGCTGCCGAGGCTGCCGGGCCTGTCCCTTCATACGACGACCTGGCCAAGCTGCCGGTGATCCGCTTCGGTGATCCCATTACCGACAAGGACTACATACTGCTGTTCGAGCCCGGCCAGCCGATCAGTTTTACGATTGCCATCGAAGGAACGCTTTTCTCCCAGCCGGCGACCGCCGATGTCACCCTGACCACGTCACGGCCGGTATTCGTCTACCGGGAATGGGCAAGCCTTGACGGCCGCAAGTGGGAATTGCGGAGCGATCTGATAAAGAGCGATGTTGAAGCGAAGATTCCGGGATATAATTATCCGAAACCCGGAATTCTCAAGGTTCGAATGGATCTGGACCGGAGTCGCTGAGGCCGGGCCGTCCGAATTTCCGGGGAGGTGTTCGTGCAAATCCGATTTCGCGGCGTAGTGGCGATGTGCGCGTTTCTTGCCGCAGCAAGCGTAGTTTTGTCGCCGGGAGTCGCAAACGTGGTGGCGGGCCCCGTCGAGGCAGTGGGAAGAGGGGGTGCGTCCCACCGTATCAGGGTATTTTCCGTGGAGCGGAAAGGATATGTCATGACCTCGAGAATTCTCAAGAGCGATGAGGAATGGCGACGGCAGCTCACTTCGGAGCAGTATTACGTTACTCGCAGGAAAGGAACGGAGAAGCCTTTTGCCAACGCTTACTGGAACAACCATGAGAAAGGTGTCTACCGCTGTGTCTGCTGCGACCTGGACCTGTTCAGCTCCGATGCCAAATACGAGTCCGGAACCGGGTGGCCCAGTTTCTGGCGGCCGGTCGCGCAGGAGAATATAATCACCAGGCCGGACAACAGCCTGTCAATCAGCAGGACGGAAGTGCTTTGCAGCCGTTGCGAGGCACACCTCGGCCATGTGTTCAGCGACGGCCCCAAGCCGACCGGCCTGCGCTACTGCATGAATTCCGCTGCTTTGAAATTCGTCAGGGCCAAATGAGGGGTCAGCCTTTCCGATATGCAGAAATGGCCTTACGTTCCAGGATCCTGGAAATTCCCACCGGTACCACCACTCCTGCGAAGATCAGGCCGCAGCCGAGCCATTCCCCGGCCGTGAGCCTTTCGCCCAGGATGAGCATGCCGCCGACCAGGCTCCAGACGGGGTCGAGCGTATAGGCAAGCCCGGCTTGGGCAGGCGTGGTATAACGCTGGTATGTGTTCTGGATGGTAAAGCAGAGAATGGTCGGGAATACTGCGCAATATATCAAAGATCCCCAGGTGACGGCTCCGATCGGCTTCAAAGGCGTCGCGAAGAGAAGGCTCAGGATCCCCCCTGCGATTGCCACCGTTGTCAGCTGGAATAATGTTACCAGGTAGACGTCTTCGTCTTTGAGCAGCTTAGAGACGGCCAGGATGTGGATGGCGATGCAGAAGGCGCACAGCGTGGACAGCAGGTCGCCGCGGCTGAAGCCCGATGCGCCGCCATGGGCCAGCATCCACAGGCCTGAAACAGCCAGCAGTATGCCGCCCACGAGGAGACGGCCGATTCTGTCCCTCCAGAGAAGGAATCCCAAGAGTGGAACGAACAGGACGAACAGGTTGTTGAGGAAGGCGGCGCGCGCCACGGTCGTCCCGTCCAGGCCAACCACGAACGAGAGATTGGCTGCAAGGAGCGCAAGGCCGACCTTGATGCCCTTGGCTATGGTGGTGCGGTCCGTGCGGCGCAGCCTGTTGACGCAGACCAGGCTCATCATGGCTGCCGCAAGGGAAAAACGGTAAAATAGGAACGTAACCGGAGGCAGTTCGCGGAATCCGATCTTGTTGAATACGAAGCTTCCGCCCCAGAGCATGGTTGTCAGGACCAGGAAAAAGATGACTTTGCGTTGCGAAGGCTGCCGAATGGATCGTTGGTATTCCATTGCCATAGTAAAGAGCGGATGGCTTCCCGTGTCAACGGAAAAAGGATCCGGGCAGTGCGAGCGCAGGCGGCGGGAAGATTCCCGCCGCCTGCCTGGTTTCACCCGTTCAGGAGCGTGTGTACTCTTCTATCTTCCGCTTCAGCGTCTCGAAAATGCGACGGAATTCATCCTCGTCCTTTTCCAGCAGGGTAACGCGGAAGCCCTGCAGCGTGGTGGAAAAGGAAGAGAGCGGGACAACGCAGATTCCGCAATTGGCCAGCAGGTGGTAGACGAAGCGCTTGTCAGGGGCCACGCCCGGCGCCGTAACCAGGCTGTCCACCAGGTTCCGCACCTCCGGATTCTCGATGGGGAGGGTCTGGCGGTGGTTCAGCAGGCCGTCCTGGAACGCTACCGCCATGTAGAAGGCGCCGTTGGTCCTGTTGACCTGCAGCCCCGGCACATCTTTGAGGCAGTCGTAGGCGATGTTGCTCATCTTTTCGTAGCGCCTGATCCGCTCTTCCAGGTAACCCCGGTATTCCGGGTGGGAAATTATGGCCGGAAGGGCTTTCTGGGGGAGGGTGGTGGAACAGACCTCGTTCATCTTTGAATTGAGGATGGCGTTGACATATTTCTTGAAGCGGGCGTTCTTACCGGTATTGTAGAATTCGATCCAGCCGCAACGGGAGCCGGGCCAGGGGAACTCCTTGGAGACGCCGCGCATGGCGAGGGCCGGCACGTCTCCGATGACCGCCGAGATGGGCAGGGTTTTCTGGCCGTTGTAGACGATGTTGTTGTAGACTTCGTCCGCGATGAGGAAAAGGCCGAACTCCCTGGCTATCGCAACTATCTCGCGGAGCACGTGTTCCGGGTAGACCATACCGGTGGGGTTGTCCGGATTGATGATCAGGATGCCCGCGATGGCCGGGTTGTACTTGACGTGGTTGCGGAGGTCCGCCAGGTCGGGGTACCAGTTGTTTTCCGGCTGCAGCCGGTAGCAGACCGACGCTGCATTGGCGTGGGCCATCTCGCCGGTGGAATGGGTGGTGTAGGTGGGAGAGGGCGTCAGAATGCGGGTTTCGGGTTTCAGGTTGCCGTAAACTTTGGCGATGGCGTCTCCCAGCCCGTTGAAGAAGATGATGTCGTCGGTGGTTATCTGCGCACCGCCCCGCTTGTTGGTCATCTCGCAGAGGAACTGGCGTGTTTCCAATACTCCCCGGGTATGGCAGTAGCCGTAGGTTTCGTCGTGCATGACTTCCTGCGCCACCACTTCCTTCATCCACAAGGGCACCTTTTCACCCTTGGCAATCGGGTCCCCTATGTTCTCCCAGTTGATTTTGATGCCATGTGCCTGGAGTTTTTCCGCTACGTTGACTATGTTGCGGATTTCGTAAGTGAGTTCACCCGCTCCCGGATTGACAAGTTCGTTTCTCATGCGTTCCCCCAAAAAGTGACATTGCCGGACTGAAAATAAAAAAGGCCGTGGATGATACCCACGGCCTTCTGAAAAGATACAATTGTGCGAGAGAACTCACATGGCAGCGGGTACACGTGCGGCGTTACGCGCCGCTGCGCTGATAGCTCGTGCCACTTCTGCCGATTTCACCACGTGAAATTCTTTCATGTTAGGTGGGATATCACAGGGTTGGAGACAAGTCAACAATTTTTATGGTTGAAGGTGCGATCCATGCTGATTGGAGATTCTGCTGCAGTTAAGCAAGATTGTCCCTGGAGATCAGGGGGTGAAAGGGATGTGTAGGCATATCGGCCTTGCCCCAGAAATGAGGGCAAGGCCAGGATGGTAGGTTGATTTTAATGAATATAGGCTCCAGTCAGATGACGAATCTCTTCCTCCTGAAAATGATGAGGCTTCCCAGGCCGCTGATGAAAAGGACCATTGACGCCGGTATCGGGACAGCGGAAGCCTTCAGCGAAATGTCATCAAGCCCAAAAGCGCCCGGCTCGTTTCTGAAAATGAAGGTCAGCGTATCGTTTCCGGTGCCCGTGACCAGAAATTTCATGTCAGTGTAGGTGAATGCTGCTGCGTTTGCGCCGTTGGCTAGAAAAGCGCCGTTCCACAAGACTGCCCAATTGTTGTCGGCGCTCGCGGAACCATTGGTGTTTGCCATCCAGAATTCCAGGTCGTATGCTTGGCCGGCGGTGGTTGTGATCGTCTGGGAGATGGCTGCGTTGTTGCCGTTAAACGCTCCGCCCCACAAGAATGAAGTGCCGCTGTGGGCTCCAAGTCCCAGGTAGCTCCCGTTGAAGATCCCGGTTGCCTGGCTTGCATCGCTGATCGACCAGGAAGGAGCGTCGGTTACCCCGTTGACCCATTGCGATCCCATTGTTTCGAAGCCCCCGTTCAAAAGGTCCGCACGTACGGAAAACGCTGTGAGGACGAGAATGGAAAGCGAGGCCATAATCACAAAAGCTGACTTTTTCATTTTTCCCTCCCTTGATACAATTCATGGTGAAAGCGGGAATTGTCCGTCATCTCTCTGCTGACAACAGGAGTTGCCTTTGATATCATTTAGCAATAAATATTCCACAGAATTATATCTTAGCGATATATTTTTTATGGGGGTGCGTTTCCAGGGGCAGGCTATTGAGGGGGGCATTGATCGGTTCGAAGAAAAACCGCTGTGAATAGAGCTGTTTCAGTCAGGCGATGCCATTTCCCGTCCTGGGGATGGTCTGTTCCGCAGCCAGCTTTTTTGAGCTTGAAGCTCCTCACCATTTTTACATGGCAAACATAAGACATTGCCAATATGACAAAATTCAGAAATCGGGGTGACAAAAATTGGCATCATGGGAGGGTTTTAAGGGCCTGCCTGGCAGGAGGCAACTGACCGGTCTGATTCACGGTTGGACAGGAAAATTCGTCGTAAATTGAATGACAAGATTGGAGAGGTACCTACCGGCTTCTTCGCTTCCCTCGGGGGGGGCCCAGGGCGCCTTTTCCTCTTCGGTCAGGGGCCGGTAGGGGCCGGCTTTGGATTCGAAGAAGACGGTCCCGCTGTCGAAGCTGACAACAGTATGAAACTCCCCATGGGGAACGTTGACGCCGATGGCCCCGGCACCCGGTGAAAGGAGGGTTGTCCCGGTCACTGATCCCGCATCATCGAAAAAGATGATACCCATCCTCCCCCGGACAATTATCAGGCTCTCGTCCTTGTTGGGGTCAAGGTGCCGGTGAGGGCGAATGTACGAGCCCGGTTCCATGGCGTTCAGAAGGCGGTTGCACGGCGCATCGTCAAGGTTGTGGAAGTTGAAGTTTTTTCGCTTCCGTTCAATGGACTTCGCCTGTGCGGTAACCTGGTCCAGCAAATCCTGGGTGATAATCCGCGAGGTCATCATGGTTTCCTTTCAAGGGAGGCTGCATAGCCTTGTTGTTGAGTGGTTTGTCGTGCCGGGGTAATTCGCTCCGAGCAAATGCCCCACCGGTTCAATTCCTGCAGGGTTCTGGAAATCAGTTCATCCAACTGGACCGCTACTGCCGGCGAAAGCTCCATGCCGGGCTCGATGCATTCGGGCTGGACCCCGAGGAGCACCATCTCGGGAACCGGATGGCCCATCAGGCGGGAGACCGCCAGCAGGTCCTTGAGCCCCATCTGGTGGGGAGAGAGCCTGGACTCGAAGGCGATGGGGATTTCTTCGCCGTCCACCCTCCGGATCGTTCCCGGGGGGCCACCGGTTCCCATGGCATCGATGATCAGGAGCCTGTCCAGACCTTCCAGGAGAGGGAGGAGGTCGAGCCCGAGAGTCCCGCCGTCGATGATCTCCACCTCCGGAGGAAAGGAATACTCCTCTGCAATCCGTTGCACCACCCTGACACCGATACCGTCATCGGTCATAATCAGGTTGCCTATGCCCAGCACCAGCGTGGACAGGATCAATCCTCCCGCGGAACAAACTTCCAGCCGCTGAAAATGCTGGAAATTCCGCCGTTCTTTTCCTTCACGTCCATGAGGATAGAGCTGTAGACATGGTTTATGACGAAACAGATGATGAGCCACATGCTCCCGTGGTGCACCAGCCTTAATGTCTGGTTGGAGGCAACGGCAAAGAGCAGGCCGAAAGTTCTGTTCATGAGCGATCCCGGGGCGTGCTCCGAATACAGGGCGAAGCCGGTGAAGATCATGACCAGGTAGAGGATGAATATAAATAGATAGACGCTCCCTGCCATGGCATTGTGCCCGACCACATGGGGCGGCTTGTTCCTGAAGAAGGTGTAGAAGAGGAAAGTCCCCTTCATGTTCTCACGCCCCTCCCGGAACAGGTAAGGTACGAAAGAACGCCAGCTGGCGTATTCGTTGCCGGCAAATGCCCAGTAAATGCGGCTCAGCATGCTGATGACAAAGACGTAGCCAAATACGAAGTGAATGAAGCGCGCCCAACCGGTCACATACTGGGAAGGGTCGTGCGCCAGGTTCTTCGCCCAGCCTATGTAGATTCCGGTGAGGGACAGGACCAGGATGGACAGCGCGTTGACCCAATGCACGATCCTGACCGGCCACTCCCACACGTATTTCCTTGCCAGTTGTTCCATCAAGCCCCTCCTAAAGGGCAGTAACCTCTAGCCAGGGGGACAGTCCCTCTGAAGTTATAAAGGTGCCTGTCCCCTTCTACCTCCTACAACACTTTCACCGTCACCGCCCCGTCCCCGTCCGGGTCGAACAGGTGAACCGCGCAGGCAAGGCAGGGGTCAAAGGAATGGATTGTCCGCAGTATCTCCAGCGGCCGCTTCGGGTCAGCAACCGGTGTGCCGACCAGGGCTGCCTCATAGGGCCCTCGTTGCCCCCTGGCGTCCCGCGGCCCGGCCAGCCAGGTGGAGGGAACCACCGCCTGGTAGTTGAGAATCTTCCGGTTCTTGATGCGTATCCAGTGGCCGAGCGCGCCGCGCGGAGCCTCGTGCCAGCCGTACCCCTTGGCTTCTTTCGGCCAGGTGTCCGGATCCCATTTCTCATTGTTGTGAATGGCAAGATCACCACCCTTGATGTTGGCGATCAGGTCATCGAGCCATTGGGGCAGCTTGCGGGCGATGACCTGGGTTTCGATGCCGCGCGCCGCGGTCCTGCCCAGGGTGGAGAAGAGGGCGTCCGGCCCCACCTGTAGCCTGGCCAGGACATTGTCAACCGCCTGCCTGATCTCCCTGTGGCCAGAAGCATAGCCGACCAGACAGCGCGCCAGCGGCCCCACTTCCATGGGCAGGCCCGCGTACCGGGGCGATTTGACCCAGGAGTACTTGCCGCCGGTGTCCAGGTGCTCGTAGGGAGGCTTGGGGCCGGTGTATTTCCAGGTGGTTTCGCCGTTCCACGGATGCAGGCCCTTGCCGGCGCCGTCGGCGTATTCGTACCAGGAATGATCCACGTATTCGGTGATCTTGTCCTGGTCAACGGGGTGCACCCGGGACAGGTCCCTGTTGAGGATCATGCCGCGCGGCATCCACAGGGCCTCCGGTTTGCCGCTGTTGTCTGCCGGGAAATCCCCGTAGCTCATGAAGTTGCCCACGCCGCCGCCGATGCCTGCCCATTCCTTGTAATGGGCGGCCACGGCAATCAGGTCGGGCATGTAGACCTTTTCCACGAAAGCGCGAGTCTTGGCCAGCAAGCCCCGGATTTCCGCAAGCTTGTCGGCGTTGAGCGCGGTGGGGGAGTCGGGATCGATGGCGATGGCCATGCCTCCAACCAGGAAGGTCTGGGGGTGGGGGTTCTTGCTGCCCAGGATGGCATGGATGCGGATGATGTCCTTCTGCCATTCCAGCGCTTCCAGGTAATGGGCCGTGGCCATCAGGTTCGCTTCCGCGGGGAGCTTGTACGCCGGATGGCCCCAGTAGGCGTTGGCGAACGGGCCGAGCCGCCCGCCCTTGACGAATGCCGCCAGGCGGTCCTGCACGCCCTTGAAGTAGGTGGCGGAATTGAGCGGCCAGTCGGAGAGGGATGCAGCCAGGGCAGAGGTCCGGGCCGGATCAGCCTTGAGCGCGGAAGTGATGTCCACCCAGTCCAAGGCATGGAGGTGGTAGAAATGGATTACATGGTCATGCACATTCTGGATGCCGATGATGATGTTCCTGATCAGTTCGGCGTTGGGCGGTATGCGGATGCCCAGGGCATTTTCAACGCTCCTGATGGAGGCGATGGCATGGACAGTGGTGCAGACGCCGCAGAATCGCTGGGTAAAGACCCATGCGTCGCGGGGGTCGCGCCCTTCGAGGATCTTTTCTATGCCGCGGAACATGGTGCTGCTGCTCCAGGCGTCTGCCACCCTGTCGCCGTTCAGTTCGGCCTCGATTCTCAGGTGACCCTCGATCCTGGTTATGGGATCAATGACGATCTTTGCCATGCACTACTCCTCCTTCTTTCCTTCCTTATCCTTGTTACTGCGCACGGCGCTGATGATCCCGTGTCCGGCGAAAGCCGCGGCCGTGGCAACGGCCAGGCCAGCTCCGATCATGTCGGCGGTGTGTTCTATGCCGAAACCGGGAACGTCCGGGAGCCGCCGGTAGAAGGGGGACATGGTATCCCAGAAGCCGGCCTCGGAGCAGCCCACGCAGCCGTGTCCCGCTCCGACCGGCCAGCTTGTCTTGTCGTTGTAGCGCTGGATCGGGCAGTTGTGATAGGTTTCCGGCCCCTTGCAGCCCATCTTGTAAAGGCAGTGCCCTTTCCTGTGGGCATCATCTCCCCATATCTCGACATACTGGCCTGCGTCGAAGTGGGGCCGCCGTTCGCAGTTGTCGTGGATCCTTTTTCCGTATGCGAACAGGGGCCTTCCCCGGCTGTCAGTTGCGGGCATTTTGCCGAATGTCAGGTAGTGAACGATGGTGGCGGTCAGGTTGTCGGAGTTGAGCGGGCAGCCGGGAAGGTTGATGATCGTTGCGCCCGGCACGGCTTCTTTCACTCCCACCGCTCCGGTGGGATTTGGCCTGGCTTCGGGAATGCCGCCGTATGCAGCACAGGTTCCGACGGCTATGGTGGCAAAGGCGTTGCCGCACACCTCACGTGCCATGTCCAGGGCTGATCTTCCGCCGACGCAGCAGTAAACTCCGCCGTCCTTCATTGGTATTGAACCCTCCACCACGGCGATGTATTTTCCTCTCTGTTCACGGACAGTCTTCCACAGGTTTTCTTCGGCCAGGTTGCCCGAAGCGGCCATCAGTGTTTCGTGGTAATCAAGGGACAGGACATCCAGGACGATTTCGGAAACCGAAGGTTTTGAGGCGCGCAGCAGGGCCTCGGTATCGCCTGCGCAGTCCTGGAATTCGAGCCATACCAGGGCGGGGCGCCTCACGCCGTCCAGCGCGCGGGCGATTTTCGGCGCGAAAGTTGCGGGAAGGGCCAGGGCCGCTGACATGGCGGTGCAGAATTTGATGAAATCCCGGCGCGATATCCCCTTTTCTTCCCAGACGGTCCTTCTTTCTCCATCCTGCTGATCGATTGATGCGTCGTTGTCTCTTTTTCCATCGTCCATCAAGCATTTCTCCTTGCCGACGTACAGTGAGCTAGTGCCCATCCGGAAAGTCCGGATTGACGCTATGCAGTTTTCAGATTGGAAAGAGGGGATTTTGCGTCCTGGCAAGGAAATCAAGGGGTTGCGCGGAGGCATACTGCAGTATGTCGCACAAGCAAGCCCGCGGATTGACACAGCCAGGGCGGAAAAGCACCCTTTCCGGATGGAAACTAATTAAA
>POSG01000018.1 GCA_003314535.1 Geobacter sp. | reverse complement strand
TCCTGAGCATCCTCTCTCCTTCGATTACCATGGTAGGTCACTATGGTAGCGAAGGAATGCCGAGGGTGGTCAATTTTCGGTAATCACAAGGCCCCTAAACTGGTCATATTTAGATTATCAAAACCAACAATAAATACGTAAACAAATAAACAACGTCCCTGGTAGTTCCTCTGGTAGTTCCAGGGTAGTTCGGGGGACCCCATCCTCATTTGGAATAAATAAGTATGGTGTCCCTTGAATTCCAGCAAGCTCGCGCGTCCGTCTGTCGATGATCCGCGGGGGCCGTTCTGCGGTCGCTTCGCGACCGCAGAACGGAGCCGTGACCTGAACCCGGTCGTGTTCGGGGCGGGGCGTGCTGACCCCCGCCGCAGAACAGCGACCTGGAGCGGTCCTCAGTATGAGCACGTAAACTTGCCTCACTTTGGCCGCTCAGCTCGCGGCTCCGTTACACTCGGAGGTAGAATAAGCATGATACTTCCATATCAGATACAATCATTCAATGATTCCGATTTCATTGAACGTTGGAAGAACCAGTTTGTAAGCGCAGACAGAACTTTTTTTGAGGGTTTATGGCGCCGTACGCAAGAAAAGGAGACATCTGAAAAATCAGGGTGGAAAAGCGAGGCTGACGCAAGAGTAAAAATACTTTATTTCATAGACGAATATGATGTGACCTTGATAGAAAACAATAAAACAGGTTTCTATCTGAAGGCACCATATCTGTGGTTATTTCTAGCCATACCTGTTGATGAAGTAATTACTCTTAGGACTAATTGCTATAAAGCATTATCAATGAACTGGGAATACGAACGCACAAAAAAGTATCATAAACGTGGTGATCTTACATTCCAATTATACATTTCAGAAAACCCTCCCGAGAAATTGGCTGCACGTCATTTCCCTCATAATTATCAGTTTGTTGAGGCTACGCTAACTTCATCAAAAACTAAAATTCCTGAATACAAATATTCAAACCCATGGAGCGTATTTAAGAGCGGAATTCGAAAACCGCTCCCGCGAGGAAATCCGTCAATTATTGAATCTGTTGACGAAATATCTAAATACTTGCCATTTCAGGTTGAGCTTGGTTGTGGCCCTTCTATTGAGGCTGGAATACCGCCATTGCATGTTTTGCATAGTTTATATGATATCACCGATAGTGGCGGGAATTTTATTTTTTGCGATGACCGTTTTAGCCTTCTTTCCCGCCTTCTAGAAAATCCGGAACAATTCTACTGTCAATCTTCATTTTCATACAGAACTTCGTTAGCTGCAGAACCCACAACCTTTTATAAGTTGCTTTGGAAGTTGAAAAATTTAGGACACCTTGTAGGTCCAGTAATAACTAACAATTTTGACGGGTTGGCAAGGCGTGTTGGACTGGCAGAAGCTTTTGTACGGCGCTACGAAGAACAATCAATAGTCCCGGATATAGACTTTGACGAAAATGCAAAATCGTTATTGGTGGTCGGCTCACATGCAGATAGGCGGAGAATACAGGAGAAAGCACGGTTGAAGGGGCTAAAAATTATCTACGTTGATCCAGAAGGCTATATTTCAAACGGAAAATTTTATCAATATCCCGTTGAGTCTCCTCAAAATGACGATTTTTTGCTTAGAATGACAGCACAAGAATTTGCGGAAGCATATAATCATTACCTTGTGCATGTGGGCAATGGAGCCTTGCCTTGACAACTTGAATATACCCTTCTGACACGATGAGAGTTCCCAGCAAGAAAATAGGACCGGTTGAAACGAAAATAGAGGACGCTTCCCTATTTTGTTATTGATAAATCGGCCAGAGGGAAGGTCGCCGGTGCGCCTCACAACGTTGGTTGCTAGCAAAGAGAAGATAAATTTATTGGATTTTGAGGAATCTCAAATGATATCTGTTTCTGAACAATTGCATCAATTTGGATGGAATGAATGGTTTGATGCAAAGGCACAGGAAATAATCATGGCAGGACACCGTCTTGCACGTGTTGTTGCAGTGGATCGTGAACAACTTCTTGTAATAGATGAATCTGGTGAATATCGCGCAAAGCTTGCCGGCCGTTTTCTCTATACAACTGAGCGACCGAGTGATTTCCCTTGTGTTGGAGACTGGGTATCCGTTCAATACAGCGGCTCTGACGATTTTGGAATAATTCATGACGTCGTTCCGAGAAAGTCGTTTCTTCGGCGCAAGGCTGCAGGAGATACCATTGAATACCAGATGATCGCGTCGAATATTGACGTGGCGTTAATTGTCCAGTCCTGTCAGTTCGACTTCAATGTTAACAGGCTTGAGCGTTACCTGGTTATGGTGAGAAATGGGCACGTAGACCCTGTCATTTTGCTCACGAAAACCGACCTGGTCAGTCCCGAAGCGCGCCAAGAACTATTTGATGAAATTAGAAATGCCGGAATAACTACGGAGGTAATCGCGCTTAGCAATATCACCGGAGAAGGGGTTAACAATGTGCGCGACATATTGCAATCCGGGAAAACCTACAGTCTTTTAGGTTCATCAGGGGTTGGCAAAAGCACTTTAATAAACCAGCTGATCGGCCGTCAAATGCTTGAGACCAAAATGGTGAGTGGTACTGGAGAAGGACGACATACGACGGTGCGGCGCGAACTCATACTGTTGAGTAATGGTGCAATGCTGATTGATAACCCTGGAATGCGCGAGTTTGGCATTATGGGAGCTGAGGAAGGGATGGGCGACAGCTTTGCTGATATCTTCAAGTTGGCATCGAAATGCAAATATCGAGATTGCTCTCACTTGAAGGAAAAAGGTTGTGCTGTTTTGCGCGCAGTTGAGGAAGGAAGCCTCCATCGGGCACGCTATCAGAGCTTTATCAAATTAAGGACTGAATCAGAGTTTCATGACCTGTCGTATCTTGAAAAGCGGAACAAAGATAAGGCATTTGGCCGTTACCTTAAGTCTGTCAAAAAAGACCTGGGAATCAACCGCAAATAATATGGAAGTGAAGGGGGTGCTTTCCCATTTTATAGGCACAACGGTAGTTCAGGGGGCACCATACTCACTTGGAATAGATAAGTATAGTGTTTAAATGCACAAGTAGGGCTTGAAGTGGAAGCCTCCGATGGTTTTGATAGCTTGTATGAGCAAGTTGTCGGACCTGCACAGCCGTCCGGGATCACCAGTTTAAGTTCAGTTCAAAATTAAATCGTCAATGTGTCCCCCGAAAAACCGGCACTACCATGCAGTTCCGTGCAATTTCTGACCCCGTTGCAGTTCTGGGTCCGCACGGCTGGACAGATCGTTTTTTACCTTGAAAATCCTGCTTGACATGCGGGATTTTCAAGGTAATATGTTGGCCATGATCCAGAGACCCACCCTTATCTCCGCTATCCGCACAGCTCTCGACCGAAGCCGCATCGTGGCGCTTCTAGGGCCGCGTCAGTGCGGGAAAACAACCCTGGCGCGCCAGTTCGTCCACCCGGATTCACTCAATTATTTCGACCTGGAAGATCCGCTGAGTCTTGCCCGGCTCGACGAGCCGATGACGGCACTCGGAGCGCTGAAAGGGCTCGTGGTGATCGATGAGGTACAACGGCGGCCCGAGCTGTTTCCGGTATTGCGCGTACTGGCCGACCGGGACCCGCTTCCGGCGCGGTTCCTGATCCTGGGGAGCGCATCACCGTCTCTGTTGCGGCAATCGTCCGAATCTCTCGCCGGCAGGCTGGAAACCGTTACTATCGGTGGATTCAGCCTCGGTGAGGTGGGGACGGCGGCATGCGATCGGCACTGGCTGCGTGGCGGGTTCCCCCTTTCTTTCCTGGGGGACGCTGATTCAGACAGCCTGGCCTGGCGCAGGAATTTCATCCAGACGTTCCTGGAGCGTGACATGCCGCAGTTCGGCATCACTACTCCCGCACCTACGCTCCTCAGATTCTGGACCATGTTGGCCCACTACCACGGCCAGATCTGGAATGCCGCCGAGCCCGCCCGTTCCCTCGGGGTGAACGAATCAACCACCCGCCGCTATCTCGACCTCCTGGAGGGTGTGTTCATGGTACGGCAGCTTCAGCCCTGGCATGCCAACCTGAAAAAGCGGCAGATCAAATCTCCCAAGATCTACTTCTGCGACAGCGGGCTCCTCCACCAGCTGCTCGGTATCCGTACCATGGAAGACCTCCTGCGCCACCCGAAGAGCGGCGCTTCATGGGAGGGATATGTCATCGAGGAAATCATCAAGCTGTCGGTGCCGGACGAGGTCTATTTCTGGGGAACTCACGGAGGGGCGGAACTGGATCTCCTTCTGATCAGTGATGGCCACCGTTTCGGCGTGGAGGTCAAGAGGATGGATGCGCCGAAGCTCACCCCGTCCATGCGGAACGCCCTGGAGGACCTGGAGCTCGACAGGCTCAAGGTGTTGTATCCCGGGAACAGGCGTTACCGCCTGGCCGAGCAGGTCGAGGTTATTCCCATGGTGAATTTGGAAGAAGCAATGACAATGTAAGTTTACAAAATATTGGTTCCGGGCTTGCTTTATTGCATTCCCCGAAAACAGCAGCCTCAGCGGAACTTCGGGGAGAGAATGTTTATTTTTGTTTATGTGCTGAATAATCTGAGGAAGGTTTCCTGTATCAACGGAAATCGAAAATTGACCCACCTTCCTGTCAGTCATCGAGTTGCACCGTGGTCAGTTGCTGGACCAGGAAGCCGGACGCTGATTTCACTGGAGGTATGCTGGTAAGTCGGCCGTTATTGTGCCGCATTCGATACCATAAACCTTTGGTGCGGGATTCCAAGGGATACTATTCCACGGGCTTAGGGAATTGTTTTTATCGAGCAGCTTCTTTACGGCAATTCCGATTCTGTTGTTTTCATGGTCTATCGCGCAGAATTCCCTGCCGACAAGATAGTTGTCTGCCATCTCCTGCCAGGAGGAAAAGGCGTGTCTCAGGGTTGAAGCTGCATCCAATATCCATTGCCAGGCGTCATCGTCGTTCAGGTAATTGGCGCCCGCCCCAAATCTGGAGACTGACACCAGCCGGCACAAATCCCACGCCAGAATGGATTTGTGCCGGGCAGAGTATTTTTGGACACAGAATACTTCCCGCTTGAAATCATTTTTTTCTTTTTTGTTCATCATGGCTACTGCTTCAGGTTTCAACATCCGCAAGGGATCCAAATGCTCCAAGTTGTCTGGCAAATTACAGATGATATCCTCATAATCCCTGCGGTTACCGGTTTTTTTTAACCAGGTCAGGCAATCGAGCAGCTCGATTTCAGTGGACACACCCCATGCCGATTTGAGAATCTCTTTTGAATTTGTTGTTAAAGTGTAGCTTGGGAGATCTCCATGCAGGATCGTATGGCTTTGGGCGTTCACTTCGCTAAGAATGGCGCTTGTGGCAAGGGCAAACCTTTGTTCTGGCGAAATCGGCGGTGCCGGAACAGCCGCCAGTCGAATTCGATTCATGAGATCCGAGAGGTCTGAAACGGAAATGCCACGGTACAAACCGGTCATAAACCGGTCACACAGACCTGTACAGCAAAACGCCCGCTCGAGCTTTCTCATGCGGGTCTTCTTGTACTCTTCCGTGAAATGCCATCCAATGTTGCATTGCATTCCGAGAATGCAAATGGTTGATATGTCGAGGATATCGGTCCATTTTACTTCCATTTGCTTGGAAGAGGTTGTGATTACGAACCCGCGATCATGCAAGGTTAAGGTTGTGCAAACAGCTTTCGCCAGATGTATCAGAAGGGCCACAATTGCCCCTCCGAGAACTATTGCAAATGGTTGCCCCTGCCTTATACCGCAATATATCAATACAAAGGCTATCAAGGCGATGATGCACGCTCCGGGCAAGGCTAGCAATACCCGTTTATAGCTTGCTTTGAATTTAACCGGGAGAGTAACCGTATTTTTCATGACCCCTCCTTACACTGACCCTTGGTGGTCCTACGAGCTTTTTATTCAATCAAGTCGTATATTTTTTCTGCCAGTTTACAAGAGTGAATGTTTTTGTACATATTCTCAGCAAGATCAGATATTTTATCAAATATCTGATCTTGCTTAAAACTAAAGTTTGCATATTGTGACATAGCTCCAGAACTCATCAATCTTTTTAACACTACTTTCATTTTGGCATTGTTATTAGTCGTCAATATTTTTTTCTTAACTGATATGAAATATTCAGCTGTCGATATTTTTCCTGCTTCATGCAATGAGTTAATCATTTCATCCATTAAATCCAACAAGCACAGCCAGAGGGGCGGGGCTACACTTTTCATATTTTGAATAGATCCTTGATCTGGGCCACCATTTCCCTCAGATTCTCATCCCTTTCCATTTTCGCTTGAAAAGGGTAGGGGGCAGGTCTCAACGCTTGACATTGAATGTTGATTGTTGAGACCTGACCTCTATGCACACTGACCCTTGGGGGTTCCCTCGGGTGGACTGTCGGGTGATTACCATCTCTGTATAAATAGAATTATTTACCATATGATGTTTTCAAAATATTGCCCGTTATGGGATCAATAGTTACATCTAAACCATCCCAGTTACAGAGTATCAACTCATTGTTCATTATTTTCATGCCAGTATATGGGCTGTCTTGATATACATGGTCTATTTTGGGAATCTGCCATAATAGGTTGCCCTCATGTGATATTCCATATACGTTTTCATTGAACAAAACTCTGTATGGAATATCGAGTCGTACAATTATAACTTCTGGAAATACCAGTAATTCAGCAATATTATGTTGAAATGGAATGGTTATCCCTGATTTTAAAAAAGAGAATATTTGTTTTGAAAACAATATTTTCTGTCATTTATAAATCCCTTGTATTTTTATAGGCTGACTCAGGAAGCTTATCTTGAAATGTGTAGCCCTGACCCCTGGGGGTGTCCCTTGTAGTTCTTCGTGCTAACAGTATTTTCAAATTGATTTACTTAGCTTATTAAGCAGACTATACCATTCATTTATCGATAAACTTTTTACATACAAGTCACCAAGCCATTTAGGGTGACACATATCTTTTATTTTACGTGCAATGACAATTTTATCTTCCTTAGAAGAGGAAAAATAATTTACAACCAAGTCTTCAAGTGTATCCGCTTCTTCTGATAAATTATTTTCTCTCAGTATCTCTAATATTCTGGTAATAGCTTCTGTGTTCAATATTATCCTCCTTATGGCGCAACTGCGCCGGTATATCTGCCACCTTTAGTTACAACTTGCCAACCGCCACCTGTCCTGTCAGTGCCCCATGTCGGTTGAGGAGCAACACGTCCTTCGAGTAATAATTGATCTCGTGTCAATAATACTGTTTCTTCTATCTGTGCCGTATTGGATGGAGGTAGCGCCAATCTTCGAATCCTTTTAGCTGGAGTAGAACCTGCCGACCCTCTAGTTACAAATATACCTGAACCCCGACCAAGAGCAGATTCGGTTATAGTAAACATTTCTCCAGTACGACCCTGTCTTGCATAAATTTGTCCATCAAAACTATTTACTATATCACGTGCTTGTTGTTTTGAGAGACCACGGCTTTTAAGTAGTTTTCTAACTGAATTATTCTTTAGAGGAATTTTAGGTTCCTTACACAACCCCAACGGATCGACCCACTGCATAGGGTCATGCACATAGCCGTGGGTCCTCAATCCCCCTTCCAGCCCGATGGGGTCGGGGCTGAGATACTGCCCACTGTCTGGATCATAATACCTATTCAGGTTGTAGAAAAGACCTGTTTCCGCATCTTCCCACTGGTTCTGGAACCTGAGTCTGCAGCCGACAAGAGGCAGATGGCTGTCGGGCCTTGTCTTCAGCGGCTTGACGGTTGTTCTTCCCCACAGCTCCTGATCCGCCTGCCACAGGCATTCTCCGCCGGCGTCGAACATCTCCTTCGGCGTACCCAGGTGATCGGTGACGATGGGGTGGAAGTGCGCTCCCGGGTCTTCCTTTCCGGACACGGTGCGCGTCTCCCTGGCGAGCGGGTTGAACGTGCCCGGCTCGAAGTGCCAGCGGGTGGTGGCAAGCGGTGAGTCGTCTTCACGGGGATCGGTTTCCCATTCTTCGATAAGCGTGGCGCCCTGCCAGAAATAATATGTCGATAGTTGTTTGCCGGATTCTCCCGCCTTGAGGCATTCTTTCCTGATGCGCCTGCCGAAGGCGTCGTAGGTGTAGCGCCAGACGGCGCCGTCGGGCGTTCTGGTTTCGACGAGCCGGTCGAAGTCATCCCAGAGGTATCTCCATGCCTTGGGTCGGAAGCCGTTGCGCTCGACTCTTTTTTCCGTCACCCGGCCGCGGACGTCATAGCGGTAGCTGGTCGGGCCGATGGCCCGGACGGTCCCGTCCCGGTAGCGGTGACTCTGGCCGGAGCTCTCGGCCAGGTTGAGGAGCTCGTCGTAGCTGAACCGCTCTTCGACGTGCTTGTTCAGGCCGGCCTGGCGGATGATGCCGGTGACCTGGTCGCGCGGGTCGTAATGGTAGCTGCTTGAACCACGCTTGTTGTCGTTCAGCCCGATCAGCCTTCCGGACTTGTCCAGGCGGTAACGGCGCGACACCTCGGCCAGCCGCTCATGGGTCGAAAGCTGCCGCTCCCGCCCGGCCAGCTGGCGCTTCAGCCGTCCACACGGGTCGTAGCTCTGCTTCAGGGTGAAGGCGTCGAGCGGCGCTTTTTCCTCTCCCCGGTACCGCCGTTCGGTTTCCAGGCCCCTCTCGTCCCTGGTGAAATCCAGGCTGTGGCCGTTGCTTTCCAGCCCCTTCAGCTGGCCGGCCTTGTCGAAGCCGTAGCGCGTCGCTCCGGTCGGGCTGGTGCGGCTGATGCAGCGGCCCGAGGCATCGTATGCGTACTCGATGTCAAAGCCGTTCTGGATCTCTTTTGCCAGCCATCCCTTGTCGTCGTAGACGAACTGCAGGTCGCTTTCCCGCTCCTCGTTTTCCTTGTCGAAGGCCGATGCCCTGACGAGACGGTCCGCGTTGTCGTATTCGTAGCTTATGCGCTGTTTTTCGGTATCGACTGCTACTATCCGGTCCAGCTCGTCCCAGGTGAGGCGCTGCTCGACGCCGTCGGGCAGCCGCTTGGAAACGACGCGGCCTATCGCGTCCCGAACATAGCGTGTCTGCCTGCCGGCCCAGTCGGTTTCCACGGCCAGGTTGCCGGCCAGGTCATAGCTTAAGCTCCATTTCTGCCCTTGCGCGTTGGTGATTCCTTTCAGCCGGGCAGCGGCGTCGTATTCCAGCGTGGTGGCGCAGCCCCCGGGGTCGGTGATACGGCGCAACAGGTCGTTCGAGCCGTGGGAGTAGCAGGTGGTCTGGCCCTCGGGTGCGACATGGAGCGCCGGCATGCCTTCCTGATCATAGGCGAAGCGCTCCTCCCCGCCGTCGGGATGGATGACACGGCTGACATCTCCCCGCGGGTTGTCGGGGGAAAGATCGTATTCGTAGCGGGTGGCATGTCCGGACGGGTCGGTTATGCTTCGCGGACGACCCCAGCGGTCCACTTCGAAGGCGGTGCGATTGCCGAGCGGGTCGAGCACGGCGGCAAGGCGCCCGCGGGTGGTGTACTCGATGCGGCTGTAGCCGTCCGGGCCGATTTCGTAGAGGAGCCGGCCTTTTTCGTCATAGCTGAAGAGGGTGGTCACTCCGTCGGAACCGGTTGCGGCAACAAGGTTCCCGTGTTCGTCGTATTTCCAGGAGGATGAAGCGCCGTCGGGGTAGTCGATGCGGGTAAGCTGGCCTTCTCTGTTGTAAGCAAGGATGGTGGTGCGGCCGGTCCAGTCGGTCTGGCCGATGAGGTGGCCGAAGATGTCATATTCGAAGGTTGTGGTGCGGCCCAGGGCGTCGGTGGTGGAGAGTACCCGGTCCAGCCCGCTCACTTCGTGGGTGGTGACGTTGCCCAGGGGGTCCTGCTCGCGGATCAGCTGGTTGTTGTCGTTGAACCGGAAGGTGGCGCAGCCGCCGGTGGCGGGGTGGTATTCGGTTTTCCTTTCTTCGGGGAAATAGGAAAAGCGGTCGTTGTACGTCCCGTCCGGCATGCGGGTGGCGATGACCCTGCCCTCGCCGTCGTATTCGATGTCGGCGCTGGTTGCGCCGCTGTCGTGCCAGTGGTTGAGCCAGCCTTCTCCGGTGTAGGTGTAGTGGAATTCGCCGGCGAACCGGCCATGTACGGACGACAGCTCTCCGCCGGCAGTGTAGCCGTACCGCACTATTTCTTCACATATGCCGTCTAGTTCCAGGGTTACGGTTTCGATGAAGCCCCGGGGCGTGGTGGTGACGAGGAACATGGCGCCATCGCTGTGCTCGACACGGCGCAGGTGGTTGCCTTCGTAGATGAAGTCGATGCGGTTGTTGTTGCGGTCCTCAATGGCGGCCAGGCGGCCGATGTCGGGATGTGTTCCAGTCGTTTCAAACACAAGGGTCTGTTGACAACGGCTGTCGAACAGCAGCGCCCGCTGCCGTGTACCTTTCAGGTGGTAGTGGGGGGCTTTCAGGTTGCGGGAGTTGAATTCGGGGGGCTTGCCGAGGGGAAACTGGAGGACTTCGCCGTCGCCGTCTTCCAGGTTGGCGGCCGGCTCGTCGGAAAGATAGACCAGCCGTTGCGACCAGTTGCAGATCCATTTGCTGCCCAGTGCGCTTTCCACCGGGTCTCGGCCTGCGTAGGTGCGGGTAAGTTTCAACGGCAGGACGGAAGGGTATTCGACGTCGGTGCGGGAGTCGCAAAAGCTGCCGTCCGCCGGGTTGACCGGGTCGCCGCACCTCGCGCCCAGCTTGGACGCCAGCCGCCCCACGCCGAGGGTGAGGACCACTTCCGCCGCGGATACGACGGCCTGTTCTGCGGCGGACAGTTCCGAGTCAATCCTGAAGTAGGTTTCGGTGGTGTCGTCGGCGAAGATGGTTTTGCACCCCTCCTGGATGGTCGCGCCACAGGTGGTCTTGTGGCCGATGCGGGCAAGTGGCCTGTTGTTGATGTAGACGGTTTCACTCCCCTGGGCGATTTTTTTGACCGGGGAGTGCCGGCTGCAGCTGACCTGATCCTCTACGCGGGCGACGGGTCTCCCTTCGAAAAAGACGTTGGGTGAGCCTTCCACGATCTTGCCGGTGACGGTGGCGGCTTTGGAGAAGAAGCCGCTGACCAGGGCCTTGGTAAAGCCGCCGCCCAAACCGGCAGCGGCTCCGACGATGAGCGGGGCTGCCAACCCCCCGGTGCCGACAACCGAGATGGCCACTGCAGCGAACAGCGCTCCGACGGCAACCGCCGCCAGCAGGCCGCCCAATGCCGACGCCAGCGCGGAGCTGTGGGCTATTTCGTCGCCTACCGCGGCCGGCTGGCGGCCGGGTTTGGCCAGTCTGGGTTTGCCCAGGTAGTCGAGAAGCTTTTCGTCAAGGGCGAAGTAATCCACGATGCCGGCCCCGATGAAGGCGCAGGTCGCTCCGGAAGCAAGAGCGCCCATCATCGGGAAACCGCCCAGAACCACGTAGCCGGTGGTGATGCCGAAGACGGCCATGTTTCCCAGGTTCCTGACATGTTGCACTGCTCTTGAGTCGTGGCTGCCTGATCCGACTGCTTCCACGACACCACTGTTTCCGGTCGCGACCGCTTCCGCAGAGACATACCAGGATTCCGCTGTGGCTATGACCTCATCTTGCCAGCCTTGCTCCGCTTGTGCGCTGTCGTCTGTCGGGTCGCTCATGTCGTCCTCCTCTTCAAAGAGGGGCTTGATGGGCCGTGAAACTCTTCATGACGGTCAAAAGTTCGGAACGTGTTTCCTCATCGATAGGTCCCGGTACGGTGGAGGTGAAATTCAGCACGCTGCCGCTGTTGTCGATAATGATTATCATCTGGTGCATGGCGGCGCCCTGGTTGTTCCAGGTGAATTCGAGGAAATGGGCTGGAAGCCCGTTGACCGTCTCGGGGCTCTCGGACAGGCTGGTGAAGCCGGGCAATTCCCTTGAGAGGATGGATTTCTGGTTCAGAAGGTAATCGGCAAGCGCCAACCCCGCGGGCAGGGGCTCGCGCGTGACCACCAGGTTCGTCCCCTTGACCGGCAGATGGTTTGCGCCCAGCATGTTGACGGTCTGGTCCAGCCATTCGCCTTCAAGGTTGAGGCATCCCTCCTGCATCCGGTATATCATTGAGGCCTCCTTGCATTAAGGCTGTTCAGGCGGAGATAGAATGTTTTGATTTGAAATGCTAAATAAAATATTGCTAAGGTAACTAGCACGAATGGTTAGGAGATGTCAATTAAAAATTAGGGTGGGGGAAAATTCGATGCATAATCTGTCCGGAGTAAAGAAGGAATATCCGGTTCGATGGTTTGCTCGCGGTTCCTTTTGATGATCCAGGGGCTCTGAAGTATCTTGGATGTCCGGGGATTGGTCCGGAATTGCTCCGGAAAACCGCGGGCAAATGTGCGGGGAATGTGGAAAAAATGAGGAAATGCAGCTGTTTTTGAAATGTGACTGTCCGGTGACGCATGTTTATGATAAAACTTCAGGGAGCGGTGATACCGGAAGGAATAGAGCATGAACATGGGTCTGGCGCACAAACTGTTTCTGGCAATACTCATTGCAGCTGGACTGGCGGTGATCGGTACGGTCCTGATCATGCAGTGGAGCGTCCACCGCGGGTTCCTCCGGTACCTGGACTCGCTGGAAAAGACGGCAGTCTCGCGCCTGGCGGCCAAGCTGGAACAGAAGTACAGCGAGGACCTCGGCTGGCATGCGGTGCGGCGTGATCCCGCGCTGTTGGGTCGGCTGGCCGCAGCTTCCCTGCCTGAGCACGGACCGCATCCAGGGGGAGAGCCTGAAGGGGAACCCCCTCCCGGGCATCCGGGAGAGGGCGCGCCCCCTGTTCCCAAGCCGTTGCCTCCACCCCGGCCGCATCCTCTCGAAGAGCGCGTTTTCCTTATGGATGGGGACAGGAATGTAATAGCGGGGCAGAGTGTCGATATCGCGGGAAGTGAATTGACTCCCCTCAAAGCCCTTGGCAATACGGTCGGCTACCTGGGGGTCGTGCCCCGTACCGGTCTTTCAGACCCTCCACAGCAGCGTTTCCTGAGGGAGCAGAAAATCGCTTTCGCCCTGGTTGCGGCTGTTGTCGTGCTTCTTTCCGCCGGTTTGTCGCTGATCATGGCCATGCGCCTGGTGCGGCCCCTGCGGGTGCTGGCGGCAGCGACCCACCATCTTGCGGCGGGAAAATACGCCACCAGGGTTCCGGCAGCGTCCAACGACGAACTGGGTACGCTCGGCAGGGATTTCAACGAACTGGCGCTGGCCCTGGAAAAGAACGAACGTGCCCGGCGACGCTGGATCGCCGATATTTCGCACGAATTGCGCACGCCGCTGGCAATCCTGCGCGGCGAGATAGAAGCGCTTCAGGACGGAGTCCGCCAGCCTACACCGGAAGCGATCCGCTCCATCCATGCCGACATCCTCCGCCTTGCCCGCCTGATCGATGACCTCTACCAGCTTTCCCTGTCCGATGTGGGCGCGCTGACCTACCGCAAGGGGGGTCTCGATCTGGAGGAGGTGCTGGAGGAAACCCTGGATCCCTATCGCCAGGAGTTTGCAGCCAGGGAAATTACGCTCCGCGAGGAGCGGAGCGGGGAAGGCACGGCAAGGGTTTTCGGCGACCGGGAACGGCTGCAGCAGCTCTTTTCCAATCTCCTTGACAATGTGCTGAAATATACCGATCCGGGAGGGGTGCTGGAGATACGGATGGATTGGAGCGGCGCCAGTGTCGTTGCCGATTTCCAGGACTCGGCTCCGGGTGTCCCGGCTGACGAACTGGAAAAGCTCTTCGAGAGGCTCTACCGGGTGGAATCTTCCCGCAACCGCTCAACCGGCGGGGCTGGGCTGGGCCTTGCAATCTGCCGGAATATCGCCGAAGCGCACGGAGGAACCATGACAGCACGCCCGTCATCCCTTGGCGGGGTTTGGATACGGCTCGAACTGCCGAAAGCCGGGAGGTGATGATGAACGGTACGATACTGATCGTTGAAGACGAGGAAAAGCTTGCCGGGATAGTGGCGGATTACCTGCGGCAGGCGGGCTACGAGAGCTGCTGCCTTGAAAACGGAACCCTGGTGCTGCCGTGGGTGCGTGATCACGAGCCGGACCTGATTCTGCTCGATCTGATGCTGCCGGGCAAGGGGGGGCTGGATATCTGCCGGGAGATCCGCTCCTTCTCATCGGTGCCGATCATCATCACGACAGCGAGGGTAGAGGAAATAGACCGCCTGCTCGGCCTGGAGCTGGGCGCCGACGATTACATCTGCAAGCCGTACAGCCCGCGTGAGGTGGTGGCCAGGGTCAAGGCGGTGCTCCGCAGGGCCGGCGGGACGGCTTCATTGCATTCCGCGGGGCTCGTCCTGGATGAAGCGCGATATCTGGCCACACTTGACGGCAGGGACCTGGAGCTCACCGCCGTGGAGTTCAAGCTTCTCCGGTACCTGGCCGCAAACCCGGGCCGGATCTACAGCAGGCAGCAGTTGATGGACCACATCTATCCGGACGAACGGATCGTCGCCGATCGGACGATTGACAGCCATATAAAGAAGCTTCGCAAGAAGATCGCCATGGTGGCGCCCGATACGGAACTGATCCATTCCGTTTACAGCGTTGGTTACAAGTTCGAGGTCGGTACGGAGAGCAAGTGAGGAACAGCCCGGCGAGGAAGCCGGGACATGGTCCTCCCGGGGGGAGGAATCGTGGGGCGCTTCCGTCGTGGCGGCAGCCCCACGATTTTTATCGCGTAGTATCGGTTCAGGTGGTGACGCTCAGTATGCTTTCCGTTCCTCCTGACGAGTCTTTAGCCTTGTTCAGGTAGTCGAGAAGGTTTTTCAGCAGGGCAATCTGCTCATCAGTGCTGCCGTCCGAGGAATCCGTTCCGGATGATGCCGTATCCTGCTGGCTGGAAGGCGGTGGTGGAGGTGGCCCCTGGCCTTCCGTTCCTGCCGTCCTGCCGGAAGCGCTGCTGTCCATCACGACTTTGAGCTCGTCAGCGCTGAGTGAGCCGCTGCCGTCGCTGTCATAGCTGGTGAATGCTTCGTCACTTGTATCGATGACGCTTCCACCCATGTTTGCCATCTTTTCTGCCATGCTCTCGAGCTCAGACTGGGAAATGCCGCCGCTTCCGTCCGAATCCACATTGTCGAAGAAATCCTGTGGGTCGGGCAGGTTGGAAACTGTTCCCCCACTGGCGGCGGCCGATTCGGAACCGGTCGTTTCATTTCCGGAGGTCAGCTTGTCCAATATGCCCTGCAATCCGGATATCAGGGAAGAAAGGGTGTCCTGGTCCAGGTTGGAATTATATGCTGATGCTGCCTGGTCCGGGGGAGGGAGGGGGGGCCCCATCCCCTGGGATTGTGCTCCCGCCCCACCGTTGCCGCTTTGCAACAGCGTGTCCAGCTCTTCGGTGCTCAAGATGCCGTTGCCGTCACTGTCGTAACCCGTAAATGTCGTTTCACTCGCATCGAGAGTGTTGCCGGTTTTTTCCTGCATATCTTCGGAAAACGCCTGCAACTCAGCCTGTGAAACCCCGCCGCTTCCGTCGGTGTCGATCTTGCCGAAGAGATCCTGCGGGTCAGGCCTGAACATTCCGCTCATACCGCCACTGCCGCTGATTCCGCTCACCATGGTCTGTCTCCTTTCATGGGTGATTCATTGTCTGCGAAGGTTTCCAGCCGCAAATTCGACCGGCCCCGCTTTTCAAGGAAACATATCGGTTTAATGAACGGATGCTTTATTGCAATTGTGTTATGAAACGGTAACGGGAGGTAACGCTGCAGAGGTCAGGAGGAAAGGCTGGAGATGAGATAGCCGCCGCCTCTGATTGTCTTGAGCAGGCGCGGTCTGGAAGGGTCGTCGCCGAGTTTTCTGCGGAGCCTCGAGATGTACATGTCTATGGACCGGTCGAGGCCGTTGTGTTCCCGGTTGTAGATGGCGAGATGTATGTCGTTGCGGCTGACAACCGTGCCTGCGTTGCAGGCCAGGTACCAGAGCAGGTTGAACTCCGCGGTTGTAAGGTTGACGGGTTCCCCGCGGTGCGAGACTTCCCTGTTGCCTGCATCGATCTGCAGGCTGCCGATGTTTACCGATGTGGAAGACTCGATCCTTGCCGGACCGGTCCTTCTGGTCAATGCGTGGATCCTGGCTGAAAGCAGCGGAATGCTCAGCGGCCTTCCCAGGTAATCGTCGGCGCCGATTTCCAGGATAAGTATGTGGTGTGCTTCAACCGGGTTGCTGTCGATCACGATCAAGGGGCCCTGGTAGCCGTCCCGTATACGGACTACGACAGGCAGTGAATTCGCGATGGATGTCGACAGGTCGAGCACCGCAATGTCGGTTTCCGGCAGGGGCAGCGAGGTTGAGCTTCCCTGACGGCAGCTTATCACGGTCACCAGGTTTCCGCGGTTCTTAAGGTATTCGATAATGGCCAGGTCGGGTTCTTTGCCAATCGTATTGATCCAGATGTTCTTGCTTTGAGGCAATGAACGCGTCATATTCCATCCCCGTCATGAGTGTGGATTGTCTTCATGACGGGTTGATATCAGGTAATTATGTAACAATTGTGGAAAAAATGAGGAATCTTCTTTTACAAACGACAAAGGCCATGCCCTTTCCCGGGGAATGGCCTTTGCCGTTTCGGAGTTCGGTCCGAAGAACTCGCCTCTAATGTTGCCGCGTGTCACAATCCTGCTACCTGCCCCGGCCATGGCCTCCGAAACCGCCGTTGCCGAAGCTGCTGTGACCCCGGTCGGAAGCGTTGACGTGGCCCGTATTTTGTGACCTGTTGAAAGCAGGCCTGCTGCCGAAATTCCGTCCCGCGTTGCTCGGGCTGCTGAAAGCGGGTCTGTTCTGGAAAACCTGGCCGCCGGAATTGGGCCTGCTGAACGACGGCCTGTTGCCGAAGCTCTGGCTGGTGTTCATCGGCCTGCTGTAGGTGACCCTGTTGCCGAACCCTTGAGCCTGGCCGTATGGTCTGCTGTATGCGGCCCTGTTCGCGCCTTGGCTCACGGCGTTGTCAGGTCGGCTGAAAGCAGGTCTGCCGGTGAAGCCCTGAGTCGGCCTGTCCTGCCGGTAATATGCCGCTCTGTTCCCGTAACTCTGGGCGGGAGAGAATGACCTGGCGGCGTCCGGTCTGCTTCCATAGAATTGGGTCGGCCCGCTGTTTGCCCTGCCGTAAGACGATCTGCTGCCGTAATCGTAAGCGGGAGCGGTCGTCCTGTTGTAAGAGGTTCCGCCGAATGACGGCCTGTTCCCATAAACCTGGCTCGAGCTGTTCGGCCTGGCGTAGCCATACCTTGAGCGGTCATATCCCTCTCTTCCCACCGCATGCGCGCCAGGACGGAAATGGGACTGTCCGCTCCATGAGCCGTATCTCTGGTATTGTCCGTAGTAATTGTCCCTGTAGTGATGGATTCTGTCGAACGGGTACCTGTGAAGAGCATAGGGGACATGATTGTAGGAGAGTCCTCTCCACGGGCCGTTGTAATAGTACGACGAATACCAGCAATTGTCCCGGTACAGATAGTAAACGTTGTTGAAAAAGAACAGATCAAACGGGACGCCTACCGCTACATAGAATCCCAGTTCGGGCGGTTCGACGAAATCAGGAGGTGCAGCCAGGTCCAGGGTCTCGTAATCGTAGGGATATGCCGGCGCTGCTGCTACCGGCTGGTATGGATACGGTGTTGCGGGCACGAACGGAAGCCCGATGTTGATCCCCACGCCGGGTGGGGCCGGCAGGCTCAGCCCGAAACCGGGCAGGTTGATGGTAAACTGTGCGCTGGACGCGGTCGCGGCTGACCATGTGGCCAGGATCAAAACCGTAGAAAACAATATATGCCTTTTCATCGTTGTATTCCTCCACTCTCAAACCCCAAGACTCCCCGTTGCAAGACTCCCTTTTCCGTTTGCGGTTCCATCTTCGATTCAACATATAAAACGGGTGGATACGGAAAAAGTTTACAGGATATTTTTCAGGCCGGGCAGCCGACTCCTTTTGTGAACGAATATTGTGCAGTTTGAGTACCTTCTCGGCGATTTTTGGGAGTGTAACCGGTGAAATGATGAAAAAAGTTGCAGACGTTTCCACCTATGCGCTATTGTTGCACGGAATTTGTGCACAGGTTTTCCACACAACACGGCAAGGAGGCATTGATGCCAAAAAGAGACGATGTGAAAAAGGTCCTCATTATCGGATCAGGTCCAATCATCATAGGCCAGGCGTGCGAATTCGACTATTCCGGCACCCAGGCGTGCAAGGCCCTGCGCAAGCTGGGCTACGAGATCCTGCTGGTCAACTCCAACCCGGCCACGATCATGACCGATCCCGGTATGGCCGATACCACCTACATAGAGGCTCTCAATGCCGAAACACTGACCGAGATCATAAAAAAGGAACGTCCTGACGCGCTCCTTCCCAACCTGGGAGGGCAGACCGGCCTCAACCTGTCCAGCGAACTGGCACGCCGGGGGGTTCTGGACGAGTACGGGGTGCGCGTGATCGGCGTCAACCTGGATGCCATCAAGCGCGGCGAGGACCGGGAAACCTTCAAGGAAACCATGACCCGCCTGGGCATAGAGACTCCGCGCAGCGACATCGCCACTTCCATGGAGGAGGCATGGGAAATCATCGAACGGATCGGCCTGCCGGTGGTCATACGTCCCGCCTACACCATGGGAGGGACGGGAGGGGGATTTGCCTACAACAAGGAGGAATTCTCCACCATTGTCAGCCGCGGCCTGGCCGCCAGCCCGGTGAGCCAGGTGCTGATCGAGGAGTCGGTGCTCGGCTGGGAAGAGCTGGAGCTGGAAGTGGTGCGGGACGCCAAGAGCCAGAAGATCACGGTTTGTTTCATCGAAAATGTCGACGCCATGGGCGTCCATACCGGCGACTCCTACTGCACCGCACCGATGCTGACCATAAGCACGGAGCTCCAGGACCGGCTCCAGCAGTACTCCTATGCCATTGTCGATGCCATCGAGGTGATCGGCGGCACCAATGTCCAGTTTGCCCACGACCCAAAATCCGGCCGGGTGGTGGTAATCGAGATAAATCCCCGCACCTCCCGCTCATCGGCGCTCGCTTCCAAGGCGACTGGCTTTCCCATCGCCCTTGTCTCGTCCATGCTCGCGGCAGGAATGACCCTGGACGAAATCCCCTACTGGCGCGACGGCAGCCTGGAAAAATACACCCCTTCCGGCGACTACGTCGTGGTCAAGTTCGCCCGCTGGGCATTCGAGAAGTTCAGGGGATCGGAAGACAAGCTGGGCACGCAGATGCGCGCGGTCGGCGAGGTCATGAGCATCGGCAAGAATTACAAGGAAGCCCTGCAGAAGTCGATCCGGTCCCTGGAAATCGGCCGCTACGGCCTGGGTTTTGCCAGGGATTTCAACGGCAAGACACTGGAAGAGCTGCTTGGCCTTCTTGCGGAACCCTCCAGCGAGCGCCAGTTCATTCTCTACGAAGCGCTGCGCAAGGGGGCTGACATCGAACTCTTGTACCGCCGCACCCATATCAAGCCATGGTTCCTCCAGCAGATGAAGGAGCTGGTGATGCTGGAGGAGGAAATTCTACGCTGCAAGGGAGAGCTTCCCCCCGACCCGCTCCTGGTCCGGGCAAAAAAGGACGGTTTTGCCGACCGCTACCTGGCCAAGCTCTTGGGCATTCCCGAAGCTGCGGTTCGCGAGCGGCGCACCGCCTTGGGTGTGGTCGAGGCCTGGGAGCCGGTCCCGGTGAGTGGCGTGGAAAACGCTGCCTACTACTTCTCAACCTACAACGCTCCTGATACCGTGCCGGTCAGCGACAAGCGCAAGATAATGGTCCTGGGCGGCGGCCCCAACAGGATCGGCCAGGGGATCGAGTTCGACTACTGCTGTGTCCACACCGCCATGGCGCTCCGGGAGGAAGGCTTCGAGTCGATCATGGTGAACTGCAACCCGGAGACGGTTTCGACAGACTATGACACATCGAACAAGCTTTATTTCGAGCCGCTCACGGTTGAAGATGTTCTTGCCATCTATGAAAAGGAAAAGCCGGAAGGGGTGGTCGTCCAGTTCGGCGGCCAGACGCCGCTGAACATTGCAGCCGAACTGGAGGCGGCCGGTGTGAAGATCATCGGCACCAGCCCGGAGACCATCGACCTTGCGGAAGACCGGGACCGTTTCAGCCGGGTGATGCGCAAGCTGGGCATACCCCAGCCCGAGTCGGGCATGGCCAGCACTCTGCCCGAGGCCCTGGAAATCGCCTCGCGCATCGGCTACCCGCTCATTGTCCGGCCGTCCTACGTTCTCGGCGGCCGGGCCATGGAAATCGTCTACGACGAAGAAATGCTCAGGGAGTACCTGCACAAGGCGGTTGACGTCTCTCCGGAGAGGCCGATACTTATCGACCGTTTCCTGGAGAACGCCATCGAGGCCGAGGCCGACGCCATTGCCGACGGCAGTGACGCCTTCGTACCGGCGGTCATGGAGCATATCGAGTTGGCCGGCATCCATTCGGGAGATTCGGCCTGCGTGATTCCGCCGGTGAGCATACCGCAGAGGCACATAGATACAATCGAAGAATATACGAAAAAGATCGCCCTGGAGATGGGCGTGGTGGGATTGATGAACATCCAGTACGCCATTGCCGACGACACGGTGTACATACTTGAGGCGAACCCGCGCGCAAGCCGGACCGTGCCCCTGGTCAGCAAGGTCTGCAACATTCCCATGGCGCGCATTGCCACCCGCGTCATGCTGGGAAGGAAGCTGTCGGAGATGAACCTGAAACGGCGTCCGCTGCCTCACTTCGGCGTCAAGGAAGCGGTCTTCCCCTTTTACATGTTCCCGGAAGTGGACCCGGTGCTGGGGCCGGAGATGCGCTCCACCGGAGAAGTCCTGGGCATGGCCGACAATTACGGCCTCGCCTTCTACAAGGCCCAGGAGGGGGCCTCTTCCACACTCCCCCTGGAAGGGACGGTGCTCCTCACGGTTTCAGAGCACGACCGCCAAGGCGCATTGGAGGTCGCGCGCCGCTTTGCCGACCTGGGCTTCCTCATCAGGGCCACCGAAGGCACCCACGCCTGTCTGAAGGAGCACGGCATCGAAGCGGAGCGTATCCTCAAGATGCACGAAGGCCGCCCCAACATCGCTGACGCGATCAGGAACAGGGAGATCCAGCTGGTGGTAAACACGCCGGCGGGCCGCCAGAGTCTGCACGACGATTCCTACATCCGCAAGGCTGCCATCCAGTACAAGGTTCCCTATATCACAACCATCGCGGCGGCAATCGCTGCAGCCAAAGGCATCGCCGCCAGCCGAAGGGGGCGAGGGGAAATCCGCAGCCTGCAGGAATACCACGCAGGGATTTCCGCATAGCGTCTTTTCCCGCAGTGATGTCAATAAGCCCCCTTCCCGATTCTGGGAAGGGGGCTTCACTTTTGACCTGTCGTGTTTCACGCAGGCGCTTTCGGACGTGTCCCCTCCAGTTCCGATTCAGGCCGGCCGTCCAGCGCACGCTGCATGGAACCTTCCAGCTCATCCATCCGGAACGGTTTGACAATCGCCTCGCAAAAGCCGTATCTCCGGTAGTTCGCCATCACCGGGTCGTTGGAGTAGCCACTGGAGACGATGAGCCGCGCCTCGGGATCAAGGGCCTGGATGGCGGTTGCCGCTTCCAACCCCCCCATCTTCCCCGGGATGGTGAGATCCATGACTACTGCTTCCGGCCGCTTCCCATTTCCCAGGCAGTATTCGTACTGCTCCAGCAATTCTTCGCCGCATGAGCAGGTTTTTACGCCGTATCCCAGCAGGGACAGCATCTCCTGTGCCAGATCCCGGATGGTTTCCTCGTCATCCATCACCATGATGAAGCCTTCGCCCTTGTCCGCGGAGCAGGGAGCGGCGATTTCCGTTTCATTCCCGCCAGTGACATGATCGGAAAGGGCCGGCAGGTAGACCCGGAATACTGAACCGGCTCCGACTCGCGATGATACCAGAACCTGTCCCCCATGTTTCCTGACAATTGAATGAAGCGCGGTGAGCCCCAGCCCCGTGCCTGTCTCCTTAGTGGTGAAATAGGGATCGAAGATCTTATCCATGTTTTCCGGTGTTATCCCCGTCCCCTGGTCGATAACCGAAACCTGCACGTAGTCGCCCGGCTGGAGAGAGCTCGACTCGCCTTTTCGAATGCGGCAGTTTGATGCTTCCACACGCACGGTCCCGCCCTGGGGCATTGCCTGGTCGGCGTTGATGAGGAGGTTGTGAAACACTTGGCCGATTTGCCCTTCGTCCGCCTCAATGGGCCACAGGTCGTCGCTGATATTCATTTTGACTGCCACGTTGGAACCGTGAAGGGAGAAAGACGATGCATCCCGGATTATCCGGCGGGGATCAACGAGTTTCTTCACCGGGTCACCCCCCCGGGAAAATGTCAACAGCTGGCAGGTAAGGCCTGTTGCCTGCTGAACGGCTTTCTCGCACCGCGTGATCCTCTCGTTCAGTTCGTGGGTTACGTGAAGGCCCATGCGCATCATGGACAGGTTGCCCAGGATTCCGGTCAGGAGATTGTTGAAATCATGGGCTATGCCGCCGGCCAGGATGCCGAGGCTTTCCAGTTTCTGTATGTTGAGCATCTGCCGTTCAAGCTCCATGCGATCGGACTCGGCCTTGCGCTGCTCCGTGATGTCCTGGACGGTGCCGATGATCTTTGACGGTCTTCCCGATTCATCAGCAACCAGTTCCCCGCGGCCGCGAACGATGCATTCCGTACCATCCGGCCGAGTGACTTTGAAGTCGATCAGGAACGGTTGTTTCGTTTGAACGATAGAGGCGAACACTGCGGCGACACTCTGCCGATCCTCGGGATGCACCAGCTCCAGGAGCGAATCGAGAGTCCCCTGCACTTCTCGTTCCGCTTTGCCGAATATGCGTCGGCATTCAGGTGAAGCATACAGCAGTTTGCCGGCCAGGTCTCTTGCCCAGTTGCCAACCCTGGCAATGCGCTGAGCCTCGATCAGGTTGCATTCGCTTTCCCTGAGCGAGGCTTCCATTGTTTTCCGCACTCGGATGTCATGGAAATTCCCGCCTGAAAATTCCCTCCCGTCGAACTTCAGGTAATTTACGGTAACCTCGACCGGTATCAGACATCCCGAAGCTACACGGTGCGTTGTCTCGAAGCGCAGCAGCTTTCCCTGCTTCAGCTGTTCATTGATGCCGGGCATTTTCTCCATGTCGAAGGTAGGATCCCAGTCGGGAATACGCATGGTTCGCAGCTTTTCCAGGCTCATTCCGAAGTGTTCGCAGGCAGCGGGATTGGCATAGTACATTCTGTAACCGTCTCCCCTGTCCAGGACATAGACCGGTTCCCGGGTGAATTCTATGAGCCCCCTGAAGAATGATGCTTCCTTCTCGAACTGCACACGGTCAGAGATGTCCCTGACAATTGAACAGATATAACCCTTGCCATTGTAGACAAAGTAGTTTGTAGTGATGTCGACGGGAATAACGCGGCCGTCCCGGGCAGTGTGAAATCTCCGCAATCTCAGGCTTCCGGTTTTTTCGAGTTTTTCCTTGTGGGAGTGCCTGTTTTCCTGTTTATAGCCCGGATCAATGTCAAGCACAGACATCTTCAGCAGTTCTTCACGGCTGTACCCCAGCATGTTGCAGGCGGCTGCGTTGCAGTTCCAGAATTGGCCTTTATCCGTCAACCAGTAGACCGCGTCCGTTATGTGCTCAACCGAATATGCGGTGAGTTTGAGGAGAGATTCGCTTTCGCGTAGCTGTCGCGCAGTCTCGGACATATGCCGGGCATGTCGCGTGATGAGAATATAAAGAAGAGAGGCTGTGACCAGGATAAAGGAAAGGCCCTTGAAAACAGACAGGCGTGTGATCAGAACCGGGTCGTGAATGAGATTTCCCATGGCAGTGTCGGAAAAATATATCCAGAATCCGCCGAAAACCGAATACACTGCAACTATCCGGAACGCTGCCCACTTTGTATTTGCGCCAAGAGCCTGTTTCACTTCCCGCTCCCTCAAATATTCCACGGAGTTTGCCGCCATCCGGATTTCTACTGCACGAAAAAGCGGCCTGTCTACTCATTTCGGCTACTTTTGGGTATTCTTTAATGCTGTGCGAGGGTTAATCACATTTTCAGGTTGATTATCAGGCGTATTTGGTATTAATTAGTTTCGATCCCGGGTTCAGACGGGAACTGTTCGTGGAAGAATTCAGACGCAAAGCGGTGAGACACCGGACATAAGAGGGGATATACTGTATCGGGAGGAGGAACGGACCTATGAGAAATGTCGGATCTGCCTTTGCCGTGCTTTCCGTTGCGGCAGTGCTTTCAGGATGTGCTACAGAGGAATATGTAAGGAACAGTGTGGTTCCGCTGAACGACAGGCTCTGCAAGCTGGAGGCAAAGGCTGGCGAACTGGAAGCGCGGATAGGGGCGCTCGAGGGCAGGGCGAACAACCTTGCAGCCGAGGTGAATAACGCGAAGAACATGGCGTCGGCTGCGCAGAATGCTGCCAACATGGCGGGCAACAAGGCCGATGCCGCAGCCGCTCGCGCTGAATCGGCGGCAAACAGGGCTGACGCCGCTGCCGCAAAGGCTGCCAAGGCTTTCGAGCTGGGCCAGAAAAAGTAGTTTCCATCCGGAAACGGCCGTTTTTTGCCCTGGCGTTGTCAAACTGCAGGGTTGCTTGTGCGACATGCCGCAGTATGCCTCCGCGCAACCCCTTGTTTTTGTCAGCCTTCGCTGTCAACTTTTGCGGGCAAAAGTTTCTGGCCAGGACAAAAAAATCCTCGTTTCCGATCCGGAAACTGCGCTTGTATTAAACGGGGGTTTCCGGATGGCCACTGACCGCTTTACGGGAATTCAGCGGGGTGCCGTGCTCCGCTGCGGCTCCCGGAGGGTAATATCCGTCGGGACCCCGGTCTTCTCCCGCAGTGCGGTGAACAGTCCTGCCGGGTCGATGCGGAGCAGCAGCTTGCGCGCCCGGATCAGCCGCACCGCCTCGTGCAGATAATCAACCTCCCCTCCTTTATGGACCTCGATGAATACCCTGCCGTTCGTCACTCCCAGTTTGACCGGCTGCCTGGTTATGGTGACCCTGGCGCCGACCGGAACCAGCTGGTAAAGCCTGGTTATATCTTCCGGATAGAGGCGGATGCAGCCATGACTGGCCTTTCGTCCGACTCCCCAGGGCTTGTTGGTGCCATGTATGAGAATCGAACCTTTGGAAAGCCTCATGGCATGGCTGCCCAGGGGGTTGTCGGGCCCCGGCGGGACCGTTGCGGGCAGGTCCGGCTTTTCCCGCCTGATGGAGGGAGGCACATTCCAGGCCGGGTTGGCCGACTTCCGGACCACCGTGAACCTTCCAAGGGGAGTTTCGTTTCCTTCCGCACCGATGCCGATTGGAAAGGTGGAAACCGACCTGCCCTTCGGACCGTGAAAAAAATACAGGCGCATCTCCGACAGGTTGATGACCATGCCCTTTTGTCTCGACCCATCCGGCAGGACCCATTCCAGCGGAATGCGGATCATTGCGCCTTGTTTGGGCGTGAACGGGTCGTCACCCGGATTCGCTTCCGCAATCTCGTTGTAACCGAGGTCGAATGCCCTGGCGATTTCTATGAGCGTTTCGCCTCTTTTCACGACATAGTGGTTTGGCGTGCCGACGACATCCTGGCTATAATCGGAGAATTCGACCGCGAGGGCGGGAGGCCCCGAGAGGAGCAACCAGAAAATGACAAGCAATTGCGCTGATCTGACAGGCATTTCCTTTGATCCCGTTTCCGAATGAAGAGTTGCGTGCATTCCAGCATGAAAAAGGGGGGGCTGCTTGCGCCGCCCCCCCTTCATTTTACATGCAAAGTCGTCCGTGCTCTAGAACTTGCCCAGCAGGGGGACTATGAGCAGGGAAACGATGTTGATGATCTTGATCATCGGGTTGACCGCCGGGCCGGCAGTGTCCTTGTAGGGGTCGCCGACGGTATCGCCGGTGACGGCTGCCTTGTGGGCGTCGCCGCCCTTGCCGCCGTGGAAACCGTCTTCGATGAGCTTCTTGGCGTTGTCCCATGCGCCGCCGCCGGTGGTCATGGAGATGGCGACGAAGATGCCGGTGACGATGGTGCCGACGATGACGCCGCCCAGGGCCTTGGGACCCAGGGTGAAGCCGACGATGACCGGCGCTGCTATGGGGATGATGCCGGGAATGACCATTTCCTTAAGGGCCGACTTGGTGACGATGTCGACGCAGGAGGCATAATCGGGCTTGCCGGTGCCTTCCATGATGCCCTTGATTTCGCGGAACTGGCGACGAACCTCGGTAACGACGGAGCCGCCCGCTTTGCCGACGGCTTCCATGCACAGAGCGGCGAAATAGTAGGGAAGCAGGCCGCCGATGAAGAGGCCGACAATGATGTACGGATCTGCGAGGTTGAAATCGATCATTTTGCCTGCGGCCTTGAGCTCATCCACGTATGAGCTGAAAAGGATAACCGCGGCAAGACCGGCGGAGCCGATTGCGTAACCCTTGGTGACAGCCTTGGTGGTGTTGCCCACTGCGTCCAGCGGATCGGTGACGGCTCGGACGGAATCATCCAGTTCGGCCATCTCGGCGATGCCGCCGGCATTGTCGGTGATCGGGCCGTAAGCGTCCATGGCTACGACGATGCCGGTCAGGGAGAGCATGGAAACTGCCGCGATGGCGATGCCGTATACGCCGGCGCAGTTGAATGCGACGAGGATTCCGGCGGAAATTACGATGACCGGAGCGGCCGTCGCTTTCATGGAGACGCCGAGGCCGGCTATGATGTTGGTTGCGTGACCTGTCGTGGATGCTTCCGCAATATGTTTCACGGGACCGAATTCGGTGGCGGTGTAGTATTCGGTGATCCAGAAGATGGCGCCGGTTACCACCAGGCCCACGATTGCGGAGATGAAGATGTTCAGGGAGCTGAAAGTCTGGCCGTTGACATTGGTAAGCCCCTGCGGGAACATTTCGTTGGTGACGTAATAGAAGGCGCCGCAAGCGAGAACGGCCGAGGCGATCAGTCCCTTGTAAAGGGCGCCCATGATTTTCTGGCTGCCGCCCAGCTTGACGAAGAAGGTGCCGATGATGGAGGCGACGATGGAGATGCCGCCGAGGATCAGCGGGTACTTGACCGCCCCTGCCTGGTTGCCGAAAGCGATGGCGCCCAGCAGCATGGCTGCGATCAGGGTGACGGCATAGGTTTCGAACAGGTCGGCTGCCATGCCTGCGCAGTCGCCCACGTTGTCGCCCACGTTATCCGCGATAACGGCCGGGTTGCGCGGGTCGTCTTCGGGAATGCCGGCTTCCACCTTGCCCACGAGGTCGGCGCCCACGTCGGCGCCCTTGGTGAAGATGCCGCCGCCCAGACGGGCGAATATGGAGATGAGCGAACCGCCGAAGCCGAGGCCCACCAACTGGTTGACGATTTCCTTGACCGGCGCGTCGGGCGTTATCTGCTGCAGCACCAGGTAATAGCCGGCTACGCCCAGGAGGCCGAGACCGACCACCAGCATGCCGGTGATTGCGCCGCCTCTGAAAGCAACGTTAAGGGCCTTGTGGATGCCGGACTTGGCTGCTTCGGTGGTGCGGATATTGGCGCGGACCGAGACGAACATGCCAATGAAGCCGGTCATGCCGGAGAAGAGTGCGCCGATGGCGAAACCGATGGCGGTTTTGGGGCCGAGGGTGAAAAAGAGAACGGCGAACATCACCACGCCCACAATGGCGATAATCGAATACTGGCGCTTCATGTAGGCGCCCGCGCCTTCCTGGACCGCGGCTGCGATCTGCTTCATGCGGTCGCTTCCCTGCGGGAGCTTCAGGATCCAGGTGGCCGAGAAGAGTCCATAGGCCACCGCCGCCACTGCGCAAGCCAGGGCGAATACTACGGCGTACTGTTCCATGCAATAAACCTCCTGTTGTTGTGCCTTGTGAAAGGCTGAAATAAAAAGAGAATAAGCGGGGCGTTCCGCTGTTGATCCAATCGCAATTAGTTAGCGGAAAACCGTTGATTTGTCAACCTGAAAGTGGAAGCTGTCAGGGGGGGACAGTCGAAAATGAAGTGTTCGGATGGTAAGTTTCCGTGGATACAGCGCCGGAGCCCAGTCGATGGCATGTTCGCGCGAGGGATGCAATGTTTTCGGGTTGCGCTTTTTTTCGCGTTTCTTATATGATGAAGTATCAACGGCCATTTGTCACAGTTCATTGAACAGGTGAGAAGCTATTGAAGGAGGTCGGGGAAGCAGTGCTGAAACCGCATATCATAAAGGAACTGCGCGCCATTGTCGGCAAGGAGCACGTGGCCGTCGACATGCAGGACCTGGTCTGTTACGGCTACGATGCCACCCAGATGGAGTTCCTTCCCGATGCCGTCGCATTTCCGGCTGACGCAAGCGAAACATCAAGGATCATGACCCTGGCCAACCGGGAAAGAATACCGGTCTTCCCGCGCGGGGCAGGGAGCGGTTTTTCCGGGGGGAGCCTGCCCAAGGGGGGCGGGATCGTTTTGGTGACGACGCGGATGAACAGGATTCTCCGTATCGATACGGAGAACATGGTCGCTGTTGTTGAGCCCGGTGTGGTGACGGGCGATCTGCAGGACGCGGTGGAAAGGCTCGGGTTGTTCTATCCCCCAGATCCCGCCTCCCTCCGTTTTTCGACCCTGGGAGGTAATGTCGCGGAATGCGCGGGCGGGCCCAGGGCGGTCAAGTACGGTGTGACCAAGGATTTCGTGCTTGGCCTGGAAGTGGTCCTGCCTGGCGGCGAGATCATCAAGACCGGCGGCGAAACCTTCAAGGGCGTGGTGGGGTACGACCTGACAAAGCTGCTTTGCGGCAGCGAAGGCACCCTGGGGATCATCACCCGCATCGTTCTCCGGCTTCTGCCCCTGCCAGAATCGCGCAAAACCATGCTGGCGATCTTCGATTCCATCGACGGAGCCGCCTCGGCGGTGGCAACGATCATCCGCGGCAGGATCATTCCGGTGACGCTGGAATTCATGGACCATTCGGCGATCGCTTGCGTTGAAGGCCAGTTCGGCCTGGGGATGCCCGATGGCGCCCGCGCAGTGCTGCTCATCGAACTGGACGGCGACCGGGACCTGGTGGAAAGGCAGGCGGCAGCCATCGGCGAACTCGTCCGACCGCTGGGGCTCATCGATTTCCGTGCCGCGGAAGACTCTGCCGAGGCCGAGGCGCTCTGGAAAGCCAGGCGTCTCATATCTCCCGCCCTGAAAAAAGTGAACCCGGACAAGATAAACGAGGATATTGTTGTCCCACGCAACCGGATTCCAGACATCATTCGCCGTATCGAAGAAATAAGCGGGAAGTACGAGATACCTATCGTGAATTTCGGTCATGCCGGGGACGGCAATATCCACGTCAACATAATGATCGACAAGAGCGTCCCGGAGCAGGCAGAGAAGGCCGAAAAAGCGGTCCGGGAAGTTTTCGGCGCAGCGCTTGGCATGGGTGGCAGCATGTCAGGCGAACATGGCGTGGGACTCAGCAAATCCCCATATGTTACCATGGAGCTGACGCCTGGGCAGATTGGCGCCATGAAAGCCATCAAGAAAGCCCTGGACCCCAACAACATCCTCAACCCGGGGAAGATTTTCCCTGAATGATTTATGGAACCACTCGCCAGAATTGAAAACGAACTGAAAAAGTGCGTCAAGTGCGGAACCTGCCGGGCGCACTGCCCGGTATTCTCCGTGCTGGGACGGGAACCGGTCACCGCCCGGGGGAAGATCGCCCTGGCGCGGGGGATCCTTTCCGGGTCCGTGCCGATCGATTCCCGCACCCGGGAAGACATGTCCAAGTGCCTGCTTTGCGGCAGGTGCGTGGAAAAATGCGCCAACAAAGTACCGACCGACCTGATCGTGCTGGCGGCCCGCGAAGTCCTGGCGCGGAAGCGCGGACTCACTCCCTTTTCCAGGGTGATCAGCCTTCTCCTGGGCAACCGGAGCCTTCTGAACGGCCTCTCCATGCTGGCGAAAGTTGCGAGCCCGTTTCTGTTCGGCAGGATACCGGCATCATCGGGGCTCAGGCTCCGCTTCCCGTTCCGGTTCCTGGGCAGGCGCCGCATCCCGGCACTGGCGCGCAGGCCGTTCCTGGGCAGGCATCCAGAGGTGATGGAAGGAAGGCCGGGAAGACCGAGGGTCCTCTATTTCGTCGGCTGCATTACCAATTACATCTATCCGGAGATCGGCGAGGCGGCTGTATTCCTGCTGAAAGAACTCGGCTGCACGGTCATCATCCCGAATGATCAGCAATGCTGCGGATTTCCCGCGATCTCAGGCGGCGATCTCGATACTTTCCGCTCGCTTGCGGAAAAGAACCTGGCTGCGCTTGAAAAGCACCCCGCCGATTACGTAATGACCGCGTGCGCTTCCTGCGGCGGGGCATTTCATCGACTGTATCCGCATGTGCTCGGGGAGCGGTTTCCCGAACTTTCATCCCGTTTCCAGGCCTTGGCTGAAAAGTCGGTGGATGCCGCCGTTCTTCTCGACCGGTTGGGGTTCGAACCCGCCTGCAACGGCACAGCCGCCGGGCAAAGAGTCTTCTACCATGATCCATGTCATCTCAGGAGCCGGTCCGTCGTCCGTGAGCCGCGCGAGTTGCTTCGCTCGCTGCCGGGACTGGAACTCGTGGAAGCGGAACGTTCCGATACATGCTGCGGCCTGGGCGGAACCTTCAACTACCACCACTACGGGACCTCCATGGGAATCAACGCGGCGAAAATCACGGCCATCGGCAATTCCAGGGCGGATAACGTCGCCACTGGCTGTCCCGGCTGCATGCTGCAGATAGCCGATGGCCTCAGCAGGGGGCATGGCAGGGTGCGCGTCCGACACCTTCTTGAAATGCTGGCCGATGGCATGCGTGGCAACCCCTGACCGGCGGTCTTCCCGTCCTCCTTTGATGAAGAAGGAAACTTGATGCATCCGCAAACAATCGTCATACCCGCGAAGGCGGGTATCCAGGGTTTGTGTAATGCAATGAATTTCCAGGATTCCCGTTTTACGTAAATTAAACTAATTTTTATTGACATTAGATTGAAAATTTACAATAGTATCGGCTATTGAGCAAAATCTGAGGGTTTCCGTTCATCTCCAATCTGCAGGAGTATCTGATGTCCGAATACAACATAGGGGCGAAACTGAAAAATTTGCGTCTTTCGAAAAAACTTACCCTGCAGGCCGTTGCAAAGGAAACCGGTTTTTCGCCGGCATTGATTTCACAGATCGAAAACAACAACGTTTCCCCCCCCATAGCCACACTCTCCAAGATCGCTAAGTTTTTCGACGTGAAAATAGGCATGTTCTTTGCCGAAAGCGAAGAAGAATGCAAGTTCGAAGTAGTGCGAAAAAATGAGCGCCGGGAGGTGCCGCGCGTCATTTCCCCCACGGGAACCAGCCACGGCTATTCCTATGAATCCCTTTCCTTTCACAAGCAGAACAAGAAGATGGAGCCGTTCATCCTCACTCTCAGCGATCCCGTTTCCGAACACACGACTTACAGCCACGAAGGGGAGAAGTTTCTCTACGTGCTGAAGGGAGTCGCGGACATCTGGATGGAAGAAGAGCACATCAACCTTGAGGAAGGCGACAGCATCTATTTCGACTCCACCCTGAAGCACCGCTTCCTGTCCGCCAACGGTTCGGAAGTGAAGCTGTTGATCGTGGTCACACCTTAGGCAGTTTCCGTCCGGAAAGGGTGCTTTTGATTCGGCCAATGGCCTCACCCTTCGGGCAGCCTATGCTGCCAACTTTTGCAGGCAAAAGTTTCCTGCCAGGACAAAAAATCCCCTCTTTCCGATCTGGAAACAGTATCTTGTCTGGCCGGTGTTTCCGGATGAACACTCGGCAGGTTCCACCTGTGCGGGTTTCTTCGGTTTTCTCAATGTTGCCGAAGGAGCGAGTTCCATCAACTGCGTTTTGATTGCGCCCTCACCATCATTTTCAGATCAGCGTCCGTTCTTTTCCTTCGGATATTCCGTTGCGGTCTAGGTCTTTATAGGGCTCTCCGCCTTCCCTCCCGTTTTGAATACAGTCCATGCAGACATCTGTCAGAATAAAACACCATTTTTTTCTTGACTTCTCGCGGGGTAAACATTTAATGTTCCCCAATTCCATGAGGGAACATTCAGGTTTGATATCACTGTCCGGATCAGCTGTGTGCGGTCATGGGATGATGTTATCAGGGAGGTGTCGAAAGTGGGAAAGCATGCAGCGTTACTGTTCGTTTCATTGGTTGTTCTGGCCGGTTGCGCCGCCAGTGGTGGGGCGGTCAAGGATTCGGGCGATTATGTCGAAATCGACAATCCGGCCGTAACCATGTCACCGGGTGCGCCGCCCACCATCTGGGTTCCGCGCAGTTATGTGGAGAAAGGCATTCCACGCGGCAGCGAAGTGATAGAGATGGGCGTATCGTCCCTGAGAGGCTCAGGCTCCGGTAGCGCCGCGCAGAACGACGCTCCGCAGGCGGCTGCCGTTCAGCAGGCTCCGACCGTGCAACCTGCGCCGATTGCGCAGACGCAACCGGTCCACGCGCCCGCACCGGCCGTAAAGCAGGCGCCTGCGGTCGCTCCGGTGGGTCAGGCAACCGCTCCGACTATCAGGCAAAGAGTCTTCGCCCTGGAGGCGGGACAAAACTCTCTCCAGGCCCGTTTCAATGACGAGTTGAAGAGAACGCCCGGCATCAATGTGATCGACAATGCACAGGCGTCATTGATCTCCCGCTATGCTGCCGTCGGCACTGGTGCGGAGCGCTCTTCGCTCAGCAGGAAACTGCAGGAGGATTTCGGCGCCAACCTGGTGGTGTATCTGGCGGCGCCGGAAGGGATCAGCCCCGGCAAGGCCCTGACCGCCGAGGTGTATGAAGCGCAGGGCGGGACCCTGCTCAGGAAGCTGCAGGCGCAGATTTCCGATTATTCCCCACGGGATTCCGCTGCCCGTGACATGGCAGTGCTCAAGTCGCTCCGGACGCTGGCCCTGGAGGCCGGGCAGGTTGCGGCCCTCGTCCCGTGGTACGGCAGGGTGGTGTCAGTGGAGGGAGACAGGATCTATATCAACGCGGGCAAGGAATCCGGTCTCGGCGTGGGGATGGTTCTGAACCTCTATCGGAACGGGAAGGTCATAGAGAAGCTGGGGTATGCCCCGGGTCAGAAAGTCGCCATCGTGGAAGTCCGGGGTTTTGTAGGTACTGACGGGGCTTTCGCGTCGGTGAAGGAAGGCGGCAAGGCGCAGGTTTACGACCTGGTCGGCTTCGAATAGACTTTCTGGAAAACGCAGAGATGTTTGTCCGGTGTTTCCGGATGATCACTAATTATTTGTTTATAGGCTGATGTACGTTGACTGGGCCAGCTCGCACAGGGGCCATATTATTTCCAGGGAGGAGAGTCTTAAATGAAGAAGAAAGTATTCGGTTTGATGGCAGTCGGGATGCTGCTGGCTGTTCCGGTAATGGCGCAGGAAGTGCCCCAGGCCACGGCGCCGGCCTACAACTGCGATTTCCAGCCGTCCTGCGAAGTCGCGCCAGGCCTCTACGGCAAGATGTCGTCACCGGTGCAGAGCAAGTTCAACCTGTCCATCGGCGGCTTCGTCAAGCTGGATTACGCTTACAACTCGGTGAACTTCGGCAAATCCGGTTCATTGGCGCCGGCGAGCGGCGCCATACCCAAGGCCGGGTCGACCGCCGGTAGCGAGGAACAGTCCATCTTCACCGCACGCCAGTCCCGTTTCTGGCTGAAAGTGGGCGGTCCCCAGCTTCTGGGTGCAAAGACCAATGCGCTCATCGAGGTTGATTTCTATGGTGATCCCTCTCTTGCCAACGAGGGTCCCCAGGTCCGTATGCGCCTTGCCTACGCAACGATCGACTGGCCGAAAACCCAGTTGCTTTTCGGCCAGATGTGGGACATTTTTGGCCCCATGGCTGCGAATACCCAGGATTTCCGCCAGGGTTCTCCTTTCGGAGCGCCCAACAATCCGCGAGTACCCCAGATCAGGCTTACTCAACGGGTCGACCTGGATCCGACCAACTCCCTGCGGCTGGTGCTGGGTGTCCAGGACCCGAACCAGGACGACAACAACAACACCATGACAACAGGATACTATTCCTATAATGTGGGTTCTGCCGTCAACGTGGCAGGCCAGGCCATGTGGGTGAGCAAGGCGCTGGGCACCGCGCCCGGCTTCTGGGGGCTTTCCATGAATTCCCTGACCGCGGGTGTGTTCGGCCTGTACGGCAGCCAGAAGGCGACCAATCTTGCCAACGGTGCAGGCGATAAATCTGTAGATTCCTGGGGATACGGCTTCTACACCTTCGTGCCGGTCCTGAAGTCCAAGGACGGCAAGAGCCGTGCAATGACCATGTCGTTCGAGGCCCAGGCCTACATGGCTGCCAATATGTCGTTCAGCAGCGCGACTTCAATTCCTTTTGTCGGCAACGCGACAACTGATCCCAAAGCTGCAAAAGCGTTCGGACTGGGAGCCCAGTTGATTTTCTATCCTACCCAGGATTTGGGGATCTCCGCAGGATATCTGCGAAGAAATGCGTATAACAACCACGACTACGCAACCACTGTAACGGCATCTGGCCCTATTTCGAATTATCAAAGATATAACACCAATGTATTTGCCAATATCTCTTACGACTTGAATGCGGCAATTCGCCTAGCTGCCGAGTATGAATACCTGAACACCCATTACGGCGGAAACACCGCAACTGCAGGTTCGGTTCTTGCCAACCAGTCGAACATCGGCATGAACAGTAATACCAAATCCGGTTCCGCGAACGTGATGCGTTTCTGCATGCTCTATTTCTTTTAGCAGCAGGACCAGCGGTTATCGCTTAATAAGCAAAAGAGAAAGGCGAAGATCATACAATCTTCGCCTTTCTCTTTTGCGTGAACGACAGAAATTTATGAGTATGTAGCGGGCACTGATATCCTAGTCAGTTTTCATCAGGAAAGTCTCAATGTGGCCGGAGCGGAACTTCCTCGCTGCTCGTGATAATCTGTCGACTCATGACTCACTGGTCGGGGCTTTTACTGGTTTCGAGCGCTTTGCCGGTTCCCGAGATTTTGCTACTTTCACCGTATCACGATCTCCTCGAAAGCCCCGCTCCGGCTTTGTCCGCTGTTTCCGCAGGTTTCCGGACGAAAACGAGTTGTCCCTCCGCAGCAAGCCTCGGAGTGACAATTGATCCTCTTGCCTCCTTACAGATTATACGCAATCGGTATGATCAGCTCAACCGATATGGGAGGCTTGGGAAACGGCTCGACCTTCCTGATGGTTTCTATAACATTCTCATCCAGCATGTCATAGCCGGAACTTTTCCTGATCCGGATATCCTTCACCTTACCGCTCTGCAGCACGGAGAACATGACCACAACTCTCCCCTCCCAGCCGTTCCGCTGGGCCTTTGGCGGGTACACGATATGCTCCTGTATGATCTTCCGGATATATTCGAAGTGCTCTTTGCGATAGCGGTTGCGCAGCTGCTCCGTTCCGCCTTCTCCTCCACCACCGCCGCCACCGCCTCCACTGCCACCTCCGCCATTACCGCCCCCGATGCTGCCATGGGCAGCAGTGCCGTGGCCCCCACCTGTCGATCCACCCTCTTGCGAATAGGATGCCCCCGGCACGGGAAGGGTTTCCCTGTGAGCAGACACGATGGGCACCGGCCCGGTCTTTTCGGTTGCCGGGGCGAGAGGAGCGGAGGAACGGTTTGGCGGAACGGGTGCGGGAACGCGTGGACTGTTAGCCGCCGGCTTCGACGGCGCCTTTTGTGGCGCTTTCGGGGGTAGTTTCGCCGGCGCAGGCCCGGTTGTTTTCGGCGATGACGGTCCGGGGGCGGGCTCGTTGAGCGTGAAATCTATCCTGATCGGCTTGCTTGGCTGGGCCAGGCCTGAGCTCAGGGTGTACACCAGGAAGAGGATTGCACCGTGAAAGGCCAGGGATATGAGGAGCGCTGCCAGGCGGATATTCATTTACGTATCTCGGTTTGCAGGCTCACCTGATTGAAACCAGTGTTCTTGACCGTGTCCAGAACGTCCACGAACTGCTGCAGGGCAAGGTCCCGGTCGGCGCGGATCAGGAACGGCGTGGCGCGGTTAAGCGGCCGGATTTGCTCGCGCAGGACGGCGAGGGTCACGGGGCGGCCAGTGAGGAATATGGCGCCGCTCCTGTCAATTTCGATGGTCCTGACCTTCAGGGGCTGGGTTTCCTGCTTCGATGCCCTGGGCAGGTTGACCGGGATCCCGCCGGTGGCTATGAACGTGGAGGTCGTCAGCACGATGGTCAGCAGAACCAGCATGATGTCGACGAACGGGATCACGTTTATGTAATCAAACCCTTTCTCTTCCATTCATTATCTCCCAGCGCAGTATCAGGACCTTCACCTTTCTCAGGAGCAGGTTGTAAAGGGTTACGGACGGTATGGCAACCAGCAGGCCCACTGCGGTCGCCTTAAGGGCCATGGCAAGTCCGGTCATTATTTTGCCGGTATCCATCAATCCCTCAGCTCCCATCGTGTAGAAGGTGAGCATGATGCCGAGCACCGTGCCGAGCAGGCCGAGGTAGGGCGCATTGCTGCCGATCGTAGCGATGATGTGCAGTTTTTTCGTCAGCTCCAGTTCCAGGCTTTTCCTGTCCTCGAAGTCTTCCAGGCGTATCCTCCTGAAGACCAGATACCGTTCAATCGCAAAGGCTACCGCGACAATGCTCAGCAGAAAGAGCAGCCAGACAACACCGTAGTCAATAACCAGCTTCAGCCATTCCATCTTCCGTGATGCTCCTTTCAGTAAATTGGAATTGTGCGGAATATAGCACAAAATATCATGCAGCCAAAATCATTTGGATTGCCGCGCTGTATATATTTGACTATAGCATGGATGGTCTGCTATCATTTTTTAAAATCACGCGTTTCGAGGTTTATTCATGAACGTATATGTCTGCATTGACGACACTGATTCACTGGATTCGAGGGGGACCGGAGAGCTTGCCGATATCCTGGCCAGGGAGGTGGAGAAACGGAAATGGGGGCTCTGCAGCTCCGTCACCAGGCATCAGCTCTATGTCCATCCGGACATACCCTATACGTCCCACAACAGTTCCATGTGTTTTACAACCTGCCTTGAAGAGGGCAAGCTGGAATCCCTGCGGGATTATGCCGCCAGGTTCCTGGCGGAAGAGAGCGCGGAAGGCTCGGACCCGGGGCTCTGCATCGCAACGGACGAAAGCCTGTCTACGCCGGAACAGCTCATAGAGTTCGGGATCCGGGCGAAGAAGAGCGTGATCACCATGCAGGAGGCCTATGACCTTGCCAGGCAGATGGGCATCCACCTTTCCAGCCATGGGGGAACGGGCCAGGGGATAATCGGGGCGCTCGCCGGTGTCGGCCTCCGCCTTGGCGGCAATGACGGCAAGATGCGGGGAAGTCTCGACCTTCCGGCAGAAAACGGGGTGATCACGGTTGCCGACATTCTTTCCCATCCCGCGGTGGATGTGGTGAGAACACTGGAAGGAGTTTCGCTGGAGGGCAGCGAGAGAGTCAGGCTGGTCGACAAGGTCAAGACCGTGCTGGTTGGAGGAAAGATGGTCCTCCTCGTGCTTCCCGACGGGGACGTCAGTGCGGGGGGCGGATGGAAAACCTGCACCAGGCAGCAACTGAAAGGTTATTGACGAAAAATAGGGGACGGTGTTCCGGCCCCTTTTTTTTCGTCAGCGGTGTACGATCAGGCCGGCGCCCATGAGGAGCAGCGCTGCCCCCAGCATCCGCTTCGCGTCCAGCTGCATGCCGCCGAAACCGAGAATCCCGAAGTGGTCGAGGAACAGCCCGGTAAGCAGCTGCGCAGAGATGGCAACTGCCATTGCGGCCGCGGTTCCTATTCGCGGAATTGAAAGTATGGTTGCCGAGACGAAGAATGCGCCAAGTATCCCGCCGGTCCATTCCCACCATGCCGCTTCCGGCAACTCCCTGACCGTAAGTTTACCCGAACAGAGCACCGCGAGAAAAAGTGCTGCGGCCCCGACCGCGAAGGAGATGCATGCGCTCTCCAGAATGCCGACTTTTTCTGCGAGACGGGCATTTATGGAAGGCTGGAGCGCAACCGCGGCGCCCGCGCACAACATCAACAAAACCGGCAGCAGCTGTGGCATTGGCTGGGCCTCCCCGGATGTCTTGCGAATTGCGGGACGTCTTACCTGTTTCCCAGATTCTTGAGGAAATCCTGTATCTTGTCCAGAAGATTCTTCGGCCGGTAGCCTTCGGGAACGTCCAGGAATCCGGTCTTGGTGACCGGGACGGAAAATTCGCCGTACGATGTGCCGATTTTCAGATCGGCGTCCAGCTGGTAGGGGATGGAAGTCATGCTGGGCCGGCGTTTGATGATCTCGACAAGAGACGAGTAGGGTACCTTGGCGATTACCAGGGTGTCTGTCGTCGTCTTGCCCGGGAAACGCTGGGGCTGCTGCGATGAGCCGTGAGTGAGCGGCAGGGCCAGAAGCCTGAGGTCGTAGACATACTCGTTCAGTGTCAGATCGAAAGAGTTCGGGTTGGTCACTGAAAGGAGAAAGTCTATGTCGATCCCTTCGCCATCCACTCCGGCAACCCGGACCTCTTTCAGGTCAACCTGCGGTTTTTCCACGAAAACCGAGCAACCGCACAGCATCAGCATTACGGCAAACAAAAGTTTTTTCATGGCGTGACTCCAGGCAGCGGATTTCATGAGTTCCGGATGGAAACTAACATATTCATCCGGAAACTCCGTATAAAACCTCTATGCAGTTTTCAGATCGGTAAGAGGGGATTTTTCGTCCCGGCAAGGAGATCAAGGGGTTGCGCGGAGGCATACTGCAGTATGTCGCACAAGCAAGCCCGCTGATTGACACAGCCAGGGCGAAAAAGCACCCTTTCCGGATGGAAACTAACATATTTCGGATGGAAACGGAATGGATAAGGTTCCGTGGAGGTCTTTCCCGCCAAGGCGGGCATGCTCCCGGTTCCGGAGCCTGCCCGCCCGCGGTTGTCATGAAGGGCAGAGAAGTCCGCAGGCGCCGCTTTCCGCCCATAATGAACGGTACCTGGTCATCTCCTTGAGTATCTCGCGCCTGAAGCGCATCCTTTTTACCTCGTAGGCATCAGCCTGGGGGCCTACTCCGCAATAGAGCTTTTTCGCTCTTTTCAGGTTTCCCCTTGCGATCTTCATCTTTGTGGAAAGTTCCCGTACTGCTGCTTCGGCGCATTTTTCATCGTTCTTCATGTCTGCCGGCTTATAGCCATGGCTCCTGGCCCGGTCCGGCATCACCTGCCAGACACCGAGCGCCCCCCGCTCCGATTCGGCGGAAGCTGAAAGGCCGTGCGATCCTGTTTCGGTCAGAGCTATTTCTGCCATATCCAGGGGGGTAAATGGGGTACCCTTGGTCTTGAGGTAGCAGAGCGTTCCGAGATAGCGGGCACGGTGAAGGTTTGTCCGCTTCGCGAATGCCGCTACTATCGCCGGTATCTGGCGCTCCCTCACCTCGTGATCGGACCCCTTTTCAGCGATCCGCCTTACTTCCCTGTCCAGTTCCGTTTCGGTCTTCTGCATGACGGGCGGTTCATGCCGCAGCTGCGACTGGTCGCAGGAAACGGTACACAGGGTTACTGCTGCAATCATAATGGTTGTGATCTTCATACTTTTTTTTCGGTTTTTTCGGCTTTGCCGGATCAACGGGGTGTTTTCCGTTGCGGTGTCAACTCATCCTGGCTCCGGCGAATACCTCCTTTCTTTTTTATTCCGCATGCTTCGCGGATGAGGGCCCTTTTTCAGTATGCTCATGGAGCGGTTACCTGAACAACCGAACTTTCCTGCCCGTCGGCATTCAGGACCTGGACCGTGAAATTCTTCGGGGTTGTGTCGTAGGGGTGCCTTTCGTAAAGAAGTCTGTTACAGTCCTGGTAATATACCCGCTCCCTTTCGTTAAGGTTCAGGGATGACGCGGAAAGGCGTTTTCCGTCTACAAGCACCATGGAAGTGCTCATGAAGTTTTTCCCCTCGATGACCAGGTTGTAGTAATTCACGTATTCCTCACCCTGTGACACGAAGGTGATTTCCGGTTTCGAATCGATGTATATGGCCAGAACCAGGGATGATGCATCCCCCGGATTTCTTACCTGAATGTTGTGCAACCCTCCTGTCACCCTCGGGACGGCAAAGGCAATGGCTTCCGGCGACAGGACCCTGCTCTTTATGATCGCGCCGTCGAACAGCACCTGGGAGCGCTCGTTGAAATTGCTCCCGATGATTTCCACCTCCCGGTCCTTGCCTTCTGCGCAGGCGAGGACCCTGTCGGGTGAAAGGCCGTCGACTTCCGGCTTGAGAGGGATGACTGAAAAATTGTATACCTTGCTTGTCATGCCGTCATCTCTGCGGATGTAAAGCGCATAAAGCCCGGGCGACAGTTTCGGGATCTGGAAGATGAGCTGCCTGGGACCGATGATTTTCGACGGAACCTCGGTGTTGCCGAGGAAAACCCTCAGGCTGCCGGTGAATCCGGAGCCGTAAAGGGTGACGGACATGCCGGGCTCTGCCTGGGAAGGAATGATGCTCAAGATGGTCACAGAGACTGCCTGCTTGTTCTGCGCTTTTGCGCTGGCGCCGGCTGTGAATCCGCAGGTACTCCGGCTCAACGTGAACAATGTCGCCAATAGAGCTGTTGCCAATACTCGTCGTATCACTCATTACCCCTTGTTCGTGCCGTATCGTTCCGACCTTGCCTCGTATATGTCCTGATTCGTTTCATTGGAAATAGTGGTGAGGATAAGAACGACGGGTCCCGGTGTGTGTTCGTCCTCCCACCCCGTCTGTTGTTGAAGGTGTGGTCTGCAAACGCCACGGGCATATGGATGGCTTGTCAGGAATATACCCCGAATCCAAACCTGCAGGACAGGCAAGGTATCCATAAGTAAATCATCAGATAGCAAATTGTCAATGGTGCAGTGTCATTGTCAGCCAGATTGCGGACAGTGAAAAGATGAAATTGGCCGCCCAGGCTGAAACGAGAGGGGGCAGGACACCGGTCTGGCCGAAGGAAAGCAGGACCGCGTTGATGATGAAATAGGAAAAGCCTATCGCCAGGCTGACGCCGATTCCCATGGCGATTCCGCTGGACCGCCCTCCGCGCAGGGCGAACGGTATTCCCACGAACGCCATGATGAGGGACGCAAAGGGAAAGGAAATCTTTGCATGCATCAGGGCAAGGTACCTGGTCGAGTCGTATCCGCCTTTCCGGAGCTTGCCTATGTAGCGCCGCAGGTTGAAGAAACCCATGTCATCCGCGTGCTTGTCCCAAACCTTGAGGTCGTCGGTCTTCAGGTTCAGCGGCACGTTCACTTCAGGGAGTTTTCTGACCGCGGAGGTTGTCCCTCCGGAGAAGTCGATTTCAACCGCGTTCTCGAATGTCCAGCCGGTACCGTTCCATGTGCCTTGGTCCGCTTCGAGGCGGCGCGTCGGCTGCATGTCGTCTGTCGTCTGCCAAAGAGTCACACCCTTAAGGGTTTTTGTCTCCGGTATCAACAGGCGGGCCTGAAGGACGTAGTTCTCTTCCCGGTACCAGATGTTGTTCAGCCTGAAGAATGTGTTCGGGCTCTTGCCGCGGATCAGCACCTGCTCGATGTATTTCATGCGTTGGGATGTTTCCGGAATGATCGCCTCATTGGAGAAGAAGGTGAACAGGCTCAGGATGAACGCAATGCATATCAGCGGCTCCGCGATTTTTTTCAGGCTGATGCCGCAACTCTGCATGGCCACTATCTCGCTCGACCGGGAAAGGAGGCCGAGAGTCAGCAGCGTTGACATCAATACGGCCAACGGCACGACCTGGTTTATCATGGACGGCGTTTTGTAGAGAAAAAACAGCAGGATGTCAAGAGGAGCGGCATGGGCCTGGGTGAATCTGCTGATTTTTTCCAGGAAGTCTATGAGCAGGTATATCGTCACGAAAGCGCTGACCGAGAGCCCCAGTATTCTCAAATATGTTGTGGTTATGTAACGGCTTATTACGGTCACGGAGATTTCCTCCAGGCATTCACCCTCGACTGTGCCCACGCCAGGAACATTCCGGGCAGTTCGAACAGGATGATCCTTTCCTCGTGGGCGGTTTTCTTGAACAGGTAGATGCCCATGGCTATGAAAACCAGGTTGGGCAGCCACATGGAGAGGCCGGGCGGAATCGCTCCCTTCTGCCCCAGGGTTTTTCCGGCGGAGAGAAAGATGTAATACATCAGGAGCAGGACGATGCAGAGTGAAAAGCCTGACGATTTTCCCGAACGCCGGTTTTGCAGACCGAGCGGTATGCCGATGCAGGCAAACACGAAGCAGGCAAAGGGAAAGGCCAGCCGTCGATGGAATTCGATGACCAGATCTCTATGGGTTTTGGCATCGGCAGACTTCGATTTCATGCCTTCTCTCAATTCGCGGAAGGACATGTCGGTTTCGTTGATTGACGGGTTTATTTGCGAAGCCTGGCTGAAGTTGATGCTGAGGTCGTAGCTGGCGAATTTCATCAACTGATAGCCGGAATTGCCCCGGTTGCGATGGATTCCGCCGTCGAGGAGCCTGAGCCTGAGGGATTTGCGGCCCGGGTCTGTCATGATCAGTCCGTTGCGGGCGAAAATGGTGGCAGGCTCGTCCTGTTTTCTCTCATCGTAGATCAGCACTCCTGAAACGAGGTGGGTTTCCTGGTTGTATTTTGCGACGTAGATAACCATGCCTGGGAAGTCGTCGTTGAATACCCCGTCCTTCAGGCTGACATTTACCCTGAGGTTGATGACATTGTAGAGCAGGGACTTGAAGGAAGTATTGCCCCAGGGAAGGGCGTAAACCGTGACAGCCGTTGTAATCAGATAGGTCAGAGCCGCGAAGACGAGGACGGGTGGAAGCATGCCGTAGAGGCTTATCCCGCCTGCCTTCATCGCGGTGATCTCGCTGTCTGCTGAAAGCCTTCCGAAGGCCAGAAGAACCGCCAGAAGGCATGACATGGGCACGGAAATGAACGAGAATGAGGGGAGCATGTAGCTCAGCAGGCGGAGAACCTCGCCAAGGGGCACGCCTTTCGCGATGACCAGTTCCGCCAGGTTGATCAGTCTTCCCATGAGAAGAACGAAGGTGAAAACGGTGAATCCAAGGAAAAACGGGACGATGATTTCCTTGAAAATGTAAAGGTGGAGAGTCTTGTTCATATCGAGCGGCATGATACATTAGCGACCGTCAAATAGCAACCATCCCCTCCGGAACAGCGTGATTCCGTGCCGATGGGCATTCTCTGCATGGGTTTGCGAGAAAAATGCCCTTGCTAAATCATGCATGTTATGGTAAACAGAAACGCTATTTTTACCACACACGTCCCTTGCGTGTGCAATCGGTGGTGTCCGCGCTCGGCGGATTCCGGAAGCGTTGCGGGGGCGGAGGGAAAACCAAAGGAGAATCAAATGTCGAACATTACCATGAAAGAACTGCTGGAAGCGGGGGTGCATTTCGGTCACCAGACCAAGCGTTGGAATCCGAAGATGAAGCCTTTCATTTTCGGGGCGCGCAACGGGATCTATATCATAGACCTTCAGAAAACCGTGCGCCTGTTCAAGAATGCCTACAGTTTCGTGCGCGACACCGCCCAGGCCGGCGAGAGCATCCTTTTCGTCGGCACCAAGAAGCAGGCGCAGGATTCGATTGCCGAAGAAGCCCAGCGCTGCAACATGTTCTATGTCAACCAGCGATGGCTCGGCGGCATGCTCACCAACTTCGCCACTGTCCGCCAGAGTATCGAGCGCCTGAAGCGGCTCGATTCCATGTTCGCCGACGGCTCCATCGAGGCGTATACCAAGAAGGAGATTCTCAGCCTCGAGAAGCAGCGCGAGAAGCTCGAGAAATCCCTCGGCGGCATCAAGGGGCTGAACAAGCTCCCGGGTGCGATCTTCGTCATCGACCCGAAGAACGAGTCCATTGCGGTAAGTGAAGCGAAGAAGCTCGGCATCCCCGTCGTATCGGTTGTGGACACGAACTGTGATCCCGATCCCATCGACTACATCATTCCGGGCAATGACGACGCCATCAGGGCGATCCGTCTCCTTGCGAGCAAGATGGCCGATGCCGTCCTGGAAGGCGCCCAGGCCAGGGAGCTCGAGTTGCGGGAGGATACGGAGGCCGGTGCTGAGGCAGCCGAAGGCGCCGAGGGGGCTCCCGAAGCCGCGGTTGCGGCAGAGCCTGCGCCGGAAGCCTGAGGCCAAAGCTGTTACGGGAATGAACCTGATCGGGTGTATGGGCCGCAAGAGGTTTTTCGCGCGGTTCCTTCCCGAAGTTAATGAAATAACGCCATCACGGCCCGGCGCTGTCAGCGCCAGCCGTTAGAGGGAGGATAAAGTGACGATTTCAGCTGCACAGGTAAGTGAACTCAGAAAAGTGACCGGCGCAGGTCTCATGGATTGCAAGAAGGCTCTTGCGGAGACCGGGGGCGACCAGGAGAAAGCCATCGATTATCTGCGGAAAAAAGGCTTGGCTGCGGCTTCCAAGAAGGCCGGCCGTGTCGCATCCGAGGGGGTCGTGGGTTCATATATTCATGCCGGGGGCAAGATCGGTGTCCTGGTGGAGGTGAACTGCGAAACCGATTTCGTTGCCAAGAACGAAGCGTTCCAGGTGTTCGTGAAGGACGTCGCGATGCATATCGCTGCTGCCGCTCCGCAGTTCGTGCGGCGTGAAGAAGTGCCCGGGGATCTCCTCGAGCGTGAAAAGGAAATCTATCGCGCCAAGGCCAAGGAGACCGGCAAGCCTGACAACATCATCGAGAAGATCGTCGAAGGGCAGGTCGGCAAGTTCTACGGAGACATCTGTCTCCTGGAGCAGGCTTTCGTCAAGGACCCTGACAAGACCATTCAGACATATCTCAACGAAACCATCGCCTCCATTGGCGAGAACATGTCCATTCGCCGCTTTTCCCGCTTTGTTCTCGGAGAGGGGCTGGCAAAAAAGGAAAGTGACTTTGCCGCGGAAGTTGCCGCGGCAGCCGGCAATTAGCACCGGATCTGAATAATGTGTGGCGGCGGGCCGCGGATTCGACTGCCCGCCGCTCCGGTTTTTTCGCGGTGTCGGATCAGCCGCACGGGATTGGGTACGAGGAATATGGAGAAGCCACGTTACGGTAGGGTATTGCTCAAGCTTTCCGGCGAGGCCCTTGCCGGCGATCAGAAGTACGGTATCGATCCAAACACCATAACCTCCATCGCCTCGGAGATCAAGGAGGTCGTGGAGTGCGGCGTCCAAATGGCCCTGGTTATCGGCGGAGGCAATATTTTCCGCGGGCTGGCTGCTTCTTCGAGAGGGATGGACAGGGCCAGCGCGGATTACATGGGAATGCTGGCAACCATGATCAATTCGCTGGCGATGCAGGACGCCCTGGAGAAGATCGGAGTCGATACCCGCGTGCAGTCGGCAATCGAAATGCGGGAGGTGGCTGAACCCTATATACGCAGGCGGGCCATACGGCACCTGGAAAAGGGCAGGGTGGTCATCCTGGGCGCGGGAACAGGGAATCCCTATTTCACCACCGATACTGCCGCAAGCCTCAGGGCGATGGAGATAAACGCCGAGGTGATCATGAAGGCGACCAAGGTCGACGGCGTCTATTCGGCGGACCCGATGAAGGTTCCGGACGCCTGCAAATATTCCAAGCTGAGCTATATCGAAGTCCTGAAAAAGGGGCTGCAGGTCATGGATGCCACGGCGACATCCCTTTGCATGGACAACAGTCTCCCCATTATCATATTCAACGTCACCACCCCCGGAAACATCAAGAGAGTGGTCCTGGGTGAGGAAATTGGTACGATCGTAAAAGGAGAGTAATATGACGAAAGATGTCATCGCTTCCATGAAGAAGAACATGGAAAAGACCATCGATTCCCTCCGCAAGGAGTACCAGAAGGTCCGGACCGGCCGGGCAAGCACTGCCCTGCTGGAGGACATAAAAGTCGTTTACTATGACTCTCCCACTCCCATTAACCAGGTGGCTGCCATTGCAGTGCCGGAGGCGCGGGTAATAACCATCCAGCCATGGGAAGCAAAGCTTCTGCCACTCATCGAGAAAGCCATCCTCAATGCGAATATCGGCCTTACCCCTTCCAATGACGGTAAACTCATCAGGCTTTCCCTGCCCCCCCTTACCGAGGAGCGCAGAAAGGAGATCGTCAAGCAGTTGAAGAAGATGGCCGAGGAGTCGAAAATCGCCGTGCGCAATATCAGGAGGGATGCGATTGACTCTCTGAAAAAGCTCGAGAAGGACAAGAAGATTTCGGAAGACGACCTGAAACGGGCTGAAAAGGACGTCCAGGATGTAACCAACGGCTTTATCGCGAAGGTTGACGAAGTGCTTGCAGCAAAGGAAAAAGAGGTCATGGAGGTCTGAGCCGGCGACGCGCCGTTTGATTCCTCCTTGATCCGGTTTTCCGGCCAGGTTCTCCGCAGGGGAAGCCGGACGGTCCCACTATAACTTCCTAACCCCTCCCAGGCAGGGGTTTTTTGTTTCAGAGACAGCCATGCACGAGATACATCCCGAAAAATTGCCGCGACATCTTGCCGTTATCATGGACGGCAACGGACGATGGGCGCAGGAACGCATGCTCAAGAGGATCGTCGGCCACAGGCGGGGCGTGGAAACGGTCAGGATAGTCGTCGAGGAGTGCTCGCGTCTCGGCATCGGCTATCTCACACTGTTCGCATTGTCGTCCGAAAACCTTCTCAGGCCCAAGGGCGAGGTTCGTTCCCTCATGGCGCTCTTGAAAAGGTACCTGGAAAAGGAAGCTTCCAGGCTGATGAAAAACAACATCAGGTTCAATGTCATAGGTGACAGGTCCAAGCTTCCCGATGACATAAATCTCGCCATTGACAGTACCGTCAGCAAAACAAAGGACAACAGCGGGATGGTGTTGACCCTTGCACTGTCTTATGGCGCGAGGCAGGAAATTGCCTATGCGGCTGCCGGCCTTGCACATGATGTCGCTGCCGGGACGATTTGCCCCGGTGATGTGGATGAGGGGCTTTTTGCGCGGTATCTGTACACGACCGGGCTTCCCGACCCGGATCTCCTGATCCGCACAAGCGGCGAAATGCGCATCAGCAATTTCCTCCTCTGGCAGATCGCCTATGCGGAGCTTTATTTCACCGAAGTCAACTGGCCTGATTTCAATAAGGAAGAACTGCATCGTGCTCTGGAAAACTACCAGTCCAGGGAACGCCGTTACGGGCTTATCGGCGATCAGGTCAGGAACAGGAGGCAACCATAAAGCGGCTCATAACCGGGCTTGTCGCCCTACCTCTCCTGATTCTTTTCATATTGAAAGCGGGGACGGTCGGTTTCTCCGGCTTTGTACTTCTCATTTCCTTCCTGGGCCTTCTGGAGTTTTACCGAATGGCGCTGCCCGCCTCCCGCTGCAAGGTCTTTTTCGCTGCAGTCGCCGGTACCGCATTCTGCCTCGCTTTCCTTTGGCCCGGCATGCCGATTCTCCCTGTTGTTACCTTTCTGATGCTTTTTTACGGCCTTCTTTCCCTCATCGGGGTGAGGGATGTCAAGAGCTCCGCTGCGGAAACAGCGCTTCTTTTGATGGGAGTGCTCTACATTCCGCTTCTATTGAGCCACCTGGCACTTCTTCGCGGGCTTCCTCACGGCACTCGCTGGATATTCCTCATGCTGCTCATCGTGATGTCCGGGGATACCGGCGCTTTTTATGTGGGGAGCGCCATTGGGAAGAGAAAACTCTATCCGGCAGTGAGCCCCAACAAGAGTGTGGAGGGGATGCTGGGCGGGCTCGCCGGCAGCCTGGCCGGCGCATTTTTCGCCAGGGCGGTTTTTTTCCCGGGGCTGACTCCGGCCGACTGTGTCGCCACGGCGCTGCTCGTCGGACTCGCCGGTCAGCTGGGCGATCTGTTCGAATCCCTTTTGAAGCGGAGTTTCGGCGTCAAGGATTCGGGCACCCTGTTTCCCGGCCATGGAGGGATGCTGGACCGACTGGACAGCATTCTGTTTGCTGCGCCGACGCTGTATATCTACGCCTCCAATATCTATTAGAGGCGGGCGCAAGGCACAAGGGAAAGGCGGCATAATCAGAATCTCAGTAAGAGACTGATAAGGTAACGGGTAAGAGGCGGAAGGGAAGAGGCAGCTTGAAAAGACTTGTCGGGAAGTGATGCCGATACGAGGCTTTCAAGGTTCCATCTCGTGCCTTGTGCCCGGTGCCTACCTTTGAAAAAGGATCATCCATGAAGAAATTGAGCATACTCGGTTCCACCGGATCAATCGGCGTCAGCACCCTGGAAGTGGTTGCCGCACACAGGGACAAGTTCGAGGTGGTTGCCCTGACCGGCGGCACGAACCTGGCGCTTCTCAGCAGGCAGATAAAAGAGTTCTCCCCCCTGGTCGCCTCGGTCATAACGGAGGAATCGGCGGCAATTCTGCGGAAAATGGTGCGGGGCAGCAAAACGGAAATCCTGCACGGTGTCCCGGGGATGATTGCGGCGGCATCAGCGGCAGAGACCGACATGGTGGTTGCCGCCATAGTCGGAGCCGCAGGCCTCGTGCCGACAGTGGCCGCCATCAGGGCCGGGAAAGATGTGGCACTTGCCAACAAGGAGACTCTTGTTACCGCGGGCCGCCTCATCATGGACCTTGTCAAGGAACGCGGCGTCAATCTCTACCCGGTCGACAGCGAGCACAGCGCGGTTTTCCAGTCACTGCAGGGGCACCGGAGCGACGATGTGAAGAGGATCATCCTGACCGCTTCGGGAGGTCCTTTCTCCCAGTATCCCCTGGAGAAGCTGGCTTATGTTTCCATAGATGACGCGTTGAATCATCCCAACTGGAGCATGGGGCGCAAGATAACCATAGATTCGGCAACTATGATGAACAAGGGCCTGGAGGTCATCGAGGCGAGCTGGTTGTTCGACATGCCGGTCGACCGTATTTCCGTGGTCATCCATCCTCAGAGCATAATCCATTCCATGGTGGAGTATGTCGACGGCTGCGTTATGGCGCAGATGGGAGTCCCCGACATGAAAGCGCCCATTGCCTATGCCCTTACCTACCCCGAGCGTGTCGCCACCGGAGTGTGCGGGCTTGATCTGTCCTCAATCGGTTCCCTGACCTTTTTCGATCCCGATTATGAAAGGTTCCCGGCGCTGAGGCTTGCGTACCGGGCGGCCAGGGACGGGGAGAGCATGCCGGCTGTCATGAATGCCGCCAATGAAGTGGCGGTGGATGCATTCCTTTCAGGCAAGGCCAGGTTCATGGATATCGCTTCAATTATTGGGAAGACAATGGATGCACACCGGCCCCACGACCTGGGCACCATCGAAGATGTCCTGCAGGCGGACCGCTGGGGCAGGGCGAAGGCAAGGGAATTGCTCGGCAATTAAAAGAAAGGTCCGGTTATGCTGACTATTGTGTCCACAATTGTAGTCCTCGGCATTCTTATTTTCGTTCACGAACTCGGCCATTTTCTCGTTGCCAAGCTCCTCGGGGTTGGTGTGGAAACCTTTTCCCTTGGGTTCGGCCCCAGGGTGGTCGGGAAGAAGATCGGTGAAACCGATTACCGGCTTTCGGCCTTTCCGCTCGGCGGGTATGTGAAGATGGTCGGCGAAGGGGGCGACGATGAAGTCTCTCCGGAGGAGCTTGAACGCTCTTTTTCCGCCAAAGAGCCCTCCAAGAGGATCGCCATCGTGGCAGCGGGACCGGTGTCCAACATACTGTTCGCGTTCTTCATCCTGGTTTTGACCCTTATGATCGGGTTTCCCGTACCCACCTCCCGTATCGGCAGCGTAATCGAGGGCAAGCCTGCAGCCAAGGCCGGGCTGAAGAAAGACGACGTGATCACGAACATAAACGGCAGGCCGGTTGACAGGTTTGACCAGATAGCCGCGATGATAACCGGCAGCGGCGGCAAAACCATCGACATTACTGTTAAGCGTGCCGGCAAAGCCATGTCTTTCCGGGTGGTCCCGGAGGTTCGGAAGGTAAAGAGCCCGCTTGGTGAAACCGTTGAGACATCCCAGATCGGGGTCGGATCATCCAGGGAGTTCATGACTGAGCGATACGGACCCGTAGATGCCGTGGTCAAAGGTTTCGGGCAAACGGTCGATGCAGCCGGCGTCATAGTCGTCGTCATAGGCAAATTGATTACGGGTGTCATTCCCCTCGACAACGTGGGCAGCCTGATAATGATCGGCAAGGAGACAGGGCAGCAGGCGAAGGCAGGCCTTGTACCTCTTCTGGCCATAATGGCGTTTCTCAGCATCAACCTGGGAATCCTGAACCTGCTGCCCATACCGATCCTTGACGGCGGACACATAGTATTCTGCCTCTGGGAAATGGTTTCAGGCAGGCCGGTCGGCCTTAAAACCCGGGAGATCGCCCAGCAGGTCGGGCTGGTCATGCTTCTGGGGCTCATGGCCCTGGCGTTCTACAACGATATCATCCGCTACGTGGTGAAACAGGGATAAATTGAAACTGCTGGTCATTGACACATCAACTACCGCGAACAGTATCGCGGTCACTGAAGACGGGCGGCTGCTGGCCGAACTTCTCGTCAATCCCGGGGCAACCCATTCGGCTTCGCTCATGAGCGGTCTCGACGTCGCGCTTCGCAGCGCCGGAGTCAAGGCCGGCGGACTGGATGCCATAGGCGTGACACTCGGCCCCGGTTCCTTCACCGGCCTGCGGGTGGGAATCGCCGCGGCAAAAGGCCTTTCCCTGGCGACCGGCAAACCCGTGGCAGCTTTCTCCTCTCTTGCCATGCTCGCCATGAATCTTCCCCATGCACGTCTTCCCGTCTGCCCCATGCTTGATGCACGAAAGAGCGAAGTTTACGGGGCGCTGTACGATTGTGCGGCTCTGCCGACAGCAATCATCGGTGATTCCGTTGCGAAACCTTCCGATCTGCTGGAGAAGATCACGGGGGACACGCTGTTCCTGGGAAGCGGGGCACTCAGGTACCGTGACCTTATCGTGGAGGCGCTGGGTGACAAGGCGCACTTTGCTCCACCCGTCTGCAACCAGCCCCGGGCATCCGCCGGAGCGCTCCTGGCTGCCGATCTCCTGGAAAGGGGCGAGGTGTTCCCGGCACGTGAACTGGTCCCGGTCTACCTGCGGCTTTCGGAGGCGGAACTGGCGCGAAAGGCGCAGGAAACCACTTGATGTGCAGATGTCGCTCCATATTGACAGACATATCCGATTGTATTAAGGTTGACCCTTATACCATTATTTTCGTAACGAGGGGCCTTGTCCCATCCCGGGGCCACGGTCTTCCCCGCCCTGATGAGAGGATGAAAGCATGCGCAGCGAAACCATAACCCGAGGAATTGAACGCACCCCCCACAGAGCCCTGCTCAAGGGCGCGGGTGTGCCCCAAAGTGAAATGGAGAAGCCCTTTATCGGCGTAGCCACCAGTTTCACCGACCTTATCCCGGGCCACGTGGGTATGCGCGACCTGGAACGGTTCATCGAAAAGGGTGTCCACTCCGGCGGTGGTTATTCCTTTTTCTTCGGGATTCCCGGCGTTTGCGACGGTATAGCCATGGGGCACAGGGGGATGCATTATTCCCTGCCGACCCGCGAGCTGATTGCCGACATGGTGGAGTCCATTGCGGAAGCGCACCGGCTTGACGGGCTCGTGCTGCTGACCAACTGCGACAAGATCACTCCCGGCATGCTCATGGCGGCGGCAAGGCTCGACATCCCCTCCATAGTCGTTACCGCAGGGCCGATGATGGCCGGCCGGGGCGCCGAAGGGAGGCGCTATTCCTTCGTGACTGACACCTTCGAGGCCATGGCACGCTACAAGGCCGGCGTCATCGACGGCAAGGAACTGCAGGTCTGCGAGGACAATGCCTGCCCGGGAATGGGCTCGTGCCAGGGCCTTTTCACTGCCAACACCATGGCGATACTCACTGAAACCCTCGGAATGAGCCTGCCGCGCTGCGGTACCGCCCTGGCGGTTTCCGCGCTCAAGCGCCGCATAGCCTTCGCTTCCGGGGAAAAGATCGTGGACCTGGTCAGGAAAAATGTCACGCCGAGGCAGATTCTGACCCGCGAAGCCTTTGAGAACGCAATCCGCGTCGACCTCGCTCTCGGCGGGTCCTCCAATACGGTACTCCACCTGCTTGCCATCGCGCATGAGGCGGGCGTTGATCTCCCGCTCGAACTTTTCGACATCCTTTCACGGGAAACCCCGCAGCTGGCGTCCATGAACCCGGCCGGCGGGCATTTCATGGAAGACCTGGACGTGGCCGGAGGGGTGGCCGGCGTCCTGAAGCAGCTCGGCGGAAAGGTGAAGGACAGCAGGACGGTTTTCGGCCTTTCCACGCTGGAGATCGTCTCCGGCATCGAGAAGGTCGACGAAACGGTTATTCACCCCCTTGACAAGCCGGTAAAGAAAGAAGGCGGGATCGCGGTCCTGACCGGGAACCTTGCTCCCAATGGCGCCATAGTGAAGCAGTCCGGGGTTTCAGACGCCATGATGCGCTTTACGGGCAAGGCGCGTTGCTTTGATTCCGAGGAGAAGGCCATGGCTGCTCTCATGGAAGGCAGGATAAGCTCCGGCGACGTGGTGGTGATACGCTACGAAGGCCCCAAGGGCGGACCGGGAATGCGCGAGATGCTTGCGCCCACCGCTGCCCTCATGGGACTCGGCCTTGGCGATTCGGTGGCATTGATCACGGACGGCCGCTTTTCCGGCGGGACCCGCGGACCCTGCATCGGCCACATATCACCGGAAGCGGCTGAAGGCGGCCCCATAGCCTTTGTCGAGGAAGGTGACACCATATCCCTGGATATCCCCAACCGCAGGCTGGAACTGCTTGTGGACGAGGAAACTATCGAGAAGCGTCGAGCGGGATGGGTCCGCCCGGAGCCTAAAATCAAGCGTGGCTGGCTGTCGAGATATGCCACGGTGGTGACTTCGGCCAATACCGGGGCCATTACTTTGGGCGATAGGCAATAGCCTGTCCATGCTTCCCTATTCCGAGACCGACTGGAAGGAGGTTCATCGTATGAAGCTCGCGGGCGCGAGAATTTTGCTGGAGTGTCTAAAACAGGAGGGCGTTGATACTGTCTTCGGCTATCCCGGCGGCACTGTCATCAACATCTACGACGAGCTTTATTCCTTTCCGGACATTCGTCACATACTTCCCCGGCACGAGCAGGCCGGTGTGCATGCTGCCGACGGCTATGCGCGCGCCAGCGGCAAGGTAGGGGTGGCAATCGCCACCTCGGGACCGGGCGCCACCAATACGGTAACGGGCATTGCGACAGCCTACATGGATTCCATTCCTCTCGTGGTGATCACCGGGCAGGTTCCGACCGCCCTGATCGGCAATGATGCCTTCCAGGAAGTTGACATCATCGGCATAACCAGGCCGTGCACCAAGCATAATTTCCTGGTGCAGAACGTCAAGGATCTTGCCGGCATCGTGAAGAAGGCCTTCTACATTGCCAGGACCGGGAGACCGGGACCCGTGCTCATCGACCTGCCAAAGGACGTCCAGGTGGCTGTAGCCGAGTTCCGCTATCCGGAACAGGTGGATCTGCGCGGCTACAAGCCGACCATAGAGGGGCACCCCAAGCAGATAGAAAAGGCTGCAGCCATGCTGCTTGCAGCGAAGAAGCCGGTCATTTACGCGGGCGGCGGCACGATTCTCGGCAATGCATCGACAGAGCTTCGGGAATTGGCCGAAACCCTGCATGCGCCCGTGACCACCACCCTCATGGCGCTTGGGGCCTTTCCGGAGGACAGTCCCCTTTCCCTTGGGCTTCTCGGCATGCACGGCACTTACTATGCCAACATGGCGGTCACGAACTGTGATCTCCTCATGGCTGTGGGCGCCCGTTTCGATGACCGGGTGACCGGCAAGATAGCGGCTTTCGCCCCGCATGCCAAGATTATCCATATCGATGTGGATCCGACGTCCATAAAGAAGAATGTACGCGTGGACCTGCCCATCGTGGGGATGGTGAACGAAGTGCTGGCCCACCTCCTCAAGGTTATCGAAGACCGCGGCGATGCCGTGGAGGTCTTCAGGAAAGCCGCGAAGCCATGGCTCGCTGAAATCGACGGCTGGAAAGCCAAGCACCCCATGGCCTTTGCCGAATCATCCAAGGTTATCAAGCCCCAGGCTGTGATCCGCAAGCTGCGCGAGCTTTCACAGCCCGATGCCATCATCGCGACCGATGTGGGGCAGCACCAGATGTGGACGGCCCAGTATTTTTCCTTTACCCGGCCGCGGACGCTTCTCAGCTCCGGGGGGCTGGGCACCATGGGATACGGTCTTCCAGCTGCAATGGGCGCCCAGGCGGCATTCCCGGACCGGCAGGTGATCGCAGTGTGCGGCGATGGCGGATTCCAGATGAATCTCCAGGAAATCGCCACCCTGGTTCAGAACAGGCTGCCGGTGAAAATCTGCATCATGAACAACAATTATCTGGGCATGGTGCGGCAGTGGCAGGAACTTTTCTTCAACAAGCGCTATTCCCAAACGGTTCTGGACCTGCCCATCGATTTCGTCAAACTGGCAGAGGCTTTCGGAGCAACAGGTTTCGTGGCTAGCAAACCGTCCGAGGTGGAAGAGACGATCCGCAGGGGGTTTGCCGCTCCGGGTCCGGTCATAATGGAATTCAAAATAGCCAGGGAGGAAAAAGTGCTGCCCATGGTGCCGGCCGGCGCCTCCCTCAACGAAATGGTGCTTGCTTCCTGACAGGGTCGAGCCTCCGGCTGCGGGGCCGGAGCATGCCAAACGGCATCAAGAGGAGGTTTTTCCATGCGACACACCATTGCAGTCCTTGTGGAAAATGAATTCGGGGTTCTCTCAAGGGTAGCCGGGCTTTTTTCCGGCAGGGGTTTCAATATCGACTCGCTTTCGGTCGCTCCGACGAATGACGAGGCCATGTCGAGAATGACCATCGTCACCCGGGGTGATGAGCAGATCCTTGAGCAGATTACGAAACATCTGAACAAGCTTATCGATATAATCAAGGTCATTGATTTTACCGATGAGACTGCGATCGAGAGGGAAATGGCCCTCATCAAGGTTACGGCGGAGGACGCAGCCCGTGCGGAAGTGCTTCGCATAGTCGACATATTCAGGGCCAAGGTCATCGACACCACGCCGAAGAGCTTCACTGTCGAGGTCACGGGTGCGCCTTCAAAGATCGACGCCATCCTGGACCTTCTGCGTCCTCTCGGGCTCAAGGAACTGGTCAGGACCGGCCCCGTTGCCATAGGCAGGGGCGCAAAGGGATGGAAAGGGTGATGAAAGACGGAATACAGTATCCAGGAGTCAGAATTCAGCAGAGAAACCAGGAAACCGAAATGTTGACCAGCTGCGGTAACACAAGTTGGACTATAATTTAGGAGGAAACAATGCGTATCTATTATGACAAAGACTGTAATCTCGGTGTGCTGAAAGGCAAGAAAGTGGCGGTGATCGGGTACGGCTCGCAGGGGCATGCCCATGCAAATAACCTGAAGGATTCCGGCATTGACGTTGTGGTGGGCCTGCGGCCTGACTCGACATCGGTGAAGAAGGCGGAGAATGCCGGCCTCAAAGTGCTTCCCACCTCGGAAGCGGTCAAGATCGCCGACGTGGTGATGATCCTGCTCCCCGATGAGATCCAGGGCGACGTCTACCGCGAGGAAATCGGCCCCTTTGTGAAAAAGGGCGCCTACCTGGCTTTCAGCCACGGCTTCAACATCCATTTCGGCCAGATCGTTCCCCGTCACGACATCAACGTGATCATGATCGCACCCAAGGGCCCGGGGCACCTGGTGCGCCACGAGTACCTCAAGGGGGGAGGAGTTCCCAGCCTGATCGCTGTTCACCATGACCCGGCAGGCAACTCACGCGACGTGGCCCTTGCCTATGCGTCGGCCAACGGCGGCGGCCGGGCCGGCATCATCGAGACCTCTTTCCGCGAAGAGACCGAGACCGACCTGTTCGGCGAGCAGGCGGTTCTCTGCGGCGGCGTGAGCGCCCTGATCCAGGCCGGTTTCGAAACCCTGGTGGAAGCCGGCTATGCGCCGGAGATGGCTTATTTCGAGTGCCTTCACGAGCTCAAGCTCATCGTGGACCTGATCTACGAAGGCGGCATCGCCAACATGAGATATTCGATTTCCAATACCGCGGAATACGGCGACCTGACCCGCGGCCCGCGCGTCATAACCGAGGATACCAAGGATGAGATGCGGCAGATCCTGGCGGAAATCCAGACCGGCGAGTTTGCCAAGGAATGGATGCTGGAAAACAAGATCAACAAGCCGGTGTTCAGCGCTCTCAGGCGGCATGCCGCCGAACACCCCATCGAAGAGGTGGGTGCGCGTCTCCGCTCCATGATGTCCTGGATCGGCGCATCCAAGATCGTGGACAAGACGAAGAACTGAGTTTGATTCGGATCCAAGAGGGAAAGGCCGGGTCAGGGGGAACGAATGGTTCGTCCCCCCGTTGCCCGGCCTTTCTCGAACAAGCCCGTATTCGTGGAGGTAGCGCGGGATGCGCAATCAACAGACACCGATAGCCGTTGAGGGACTGCCCTTCGTAGCCCTGGCCGGGGCCTTGGCGCTTCTTGCCGCGCTCTTTCAGAGACAGATCACGCCGTTTCCCGCGCTGGTCCTTGCAGCTGTCACGCTTTTCATAATCAGCTTTTTCAGAAATCCCCGCCGGGTGCCGCCAGAAGGGGAAAATGCGGTGGTCGCCCCCGCCGACGGAGTTGTAACCTACCTGGGGGATGCCGTTGAACCCCATCTGGGAACCGAAATGCTCAAGATCAGCATCTTTATGTCGGTTTTCAATGTTCACATCAACCGCGTACCCTGTTCGGGGCGGGTCCTGGACACTTTCTACGTCAGGGGCAAATTCCTGGATGCGAGAGACGAAAAAGCCACCTTTGAAAACGAGCAGAGCGGCATTATCCTTGAGGCGCCCAAGGGCCGGAAAATAGTATTCACCCAGATAGCGGGGTTGATAGCCCGGCGGATAGTAACCTATCCCGTCAAGGGCGACATACTGAGCCGCGGCCAGCGGTACGGTCTCATACGCTTCGGTTCGAGGGTCGACATCTATCTGCCCAAGGAAGTTGAGCCGCGTGTTGCCCGGGGTCAGCGGACTGTCGCCGGCGAAACGATTCTGGGATACCTTCCATGAACGGCAACAAAATCGAAACAAACGACGGCATGAGGAAAGGCATTTACATACTGCCCAACCTTTTTACCACCGGCAGCCTCTTTGCCGGCTTCTACGGCATAGTAGCCACTACGAACGGCAATTTCGACGTGGCTGCTCTCTGGATTCTGGTCTCGTCCATCTTCGACGGCCTGGACGGAAAAGTCGCCCGGCTCACGGGGACCACCAGCAAATTCGGAGTGGAATACGACTCGCTTGCCGACCTCGTGGCTTTCGGCGTTGCGCCGGGTCTTCTCATGTACTGCTGGGCGCTCAAGCCCTTCGGCAGGCTGGGATGGCTCGCGGCGTTCCTTTTTGTCGCCTGCGGCGCGCTGCGCCTGGCCCGCTTCAATGTCCAGGTGAACACGGTGGAGAGCAAGAGGTTCGTGGGGCTTCCCATCCCGGCAGCGGCCAGCATGGTGTCCGCCACGGTCCTGCTCTTCCACCATTACGGCTGGCCCGGTTCCTACAAGAAACTGGCCATCCTGCTGCTGATATATCTCCTGGCCTTCCTCATGGTTTCTAATTTCCGCTATTATTCCTTCAAGGACCCGGGGCTTATCAAGCGCCAGCCATTTGCTTTCCTCGTGCTGGCAGTGCTGCTGCTGATTGTTATCGCCGCCCGTCCGGTGCTCATGCTGTTCATTATTTTCATCTGCTACATCTTTTCCGGACCCGCAGGTTATATCATGACCTATCCGCGCAGGAGGCGGCTCGAAAAGGCCCTGCACAAGGCCCAGAAGGAAAAGACCGACAAAGAGGCTTGACAGAGGTTTCCGGTTTTATTAGTATCTGTAGAAACAACTTTGAAAGGCAGTGAAGAGGAGTAGTAACCGAGAGCCTTTTCTCCAGAGAGCCGGTGGCTGGTGCGAACCGGTGGGAAGGTGCGGCGAACTCGCCTTGGAGCCGCTTCGGCGAAAATGCGCAGGCATCCAACCGGAGCCGTTTCCCGCGTAAAGGGATAAACGAGGTCCGCTGCGGCGGATGAAAAGGGTGGTAACGCGAAGATTGCCTTCGCCCCTTAGTGGGGCGGAGGCTTTTTTATTTAGTTTCCATCCGGCAACGGTCTTTTTCCGCTCTGGCTGTGTCAACCTGCGCGGTTGCTTGTGCGACATACTGCAGTATGCCTCCGCGCAACCTCTTGGTTTCCGTGCCAGAACGAAAAAATCCTCGTTTCCGATCTGGAAACTTAATCAGCGTCAATCCAGATTTACTGAATTATCACTAGTTAAGGTATCAATCCTACGGAGGTTTCCCATGTCACAGGCAAAGGCAATCAGGATTTTTGACACGACTCTCAGGGACGGCGAGCAGTCGCCCGGGGCAAGCATGAACATCGAGGAAAAACTGAGAATTGCCAAGCAGCTGCAGAAGCTGAACATCGATGTTATCGAGGCAGGCTTCCCGATCGCTTCGGAAGGCGATTTCGAAGCGGTCAAGAAGGTGGCCCAAAACATCAAGGGACCGGAGATCGCGGGTCTCTGCCGTGCCAATCTCAAGGACATCGACCGCGCATGGGAAGCCCTCCAGCATGCCGGGGAAAAGGGCCGCATCCACACTTTCATCGCCACGTCCGACATCCACATGAAATACAAGCTGCAGATGGAGCCGGCCAAGGTGCTTGAAATGGCCGTGAAAGCGGTGAAACGGGCCCGTTCGTATACGGCTAACGTAGAGTTTTCCTGTGAGGATGCAACACGCACCAGGCTGCCGTTCCTTGCCGAGGTGGTTGCTGCAGTCATCGATGCCGGGGCCAGTGTTGTCAACATACCGGATACGGTCGGTTATACCATTCCGTTCGAGTATTACAACATCATCAAATATCTGAAAGACAATGTCGCAAATATAGATAAGGCCATAATTTCAGTTCATTGCCACAACGATCTCGGTCTTGCGGTGGCAAATTCCATCGCAGCCATCCAGGCCGGCGCCGGACAGGTGGAATGCACCATCAACGGCATCGGCGAACGTGCCGGCAACTGTTCGCTGGAAGAGCTGGTGATGATACTCAAAACCCGCAGCGACATCCTTCCCTACTGCTCCAATGTCGTCACTGAGCAGCTCACGCCGGCCAGCCGCCTCCTTTCCACGGTAACCGGCATCATGGTGCAGCCGAACAAGGCCATTGTCGGCGCCAACGCTTTCGCGCACGAAGCCGGCATCCACCAGCATGGGGTGATGATGGAGAAGTCCACCTATGAAATAATGACTCCCGAATCGGTCGGCCTCAAGGAGAACGTGCTGGTGCTCGGCAAGCATTCGGGACGCCATGCTTTCAAGATGAGGCTGGAAGAGCTGGGCCATGAACTGGATGAAGACATGCTCAACAAGGCATTCCAGCGCTTCAAGGCGCTGGCGGACCTGAAAAAGGAAATCTTCGACGAAGACCTGGACGCCATCGTCGCCGATGAAGTGATGCGTATACCCGACAAATACAAGCTCAGCCATATCACCGTCACCTGCGGCTCCTTTGCGGTTGCCACGGCTACCGTCCAGATGGAGATCGACGGAGAGGCGGTCAGGACCGCTGAACTGGGCGACGGGCCGGTCGACGCCACGCTCAAGGCCATCAGGAAGCTTACGAAGAACAAGGCCAAGCTGCTGCAGTACATGGTCGAAGCCATTACCGGCGGCACCGATGCCCAGGGCGAGGTTACGGTCAGGCTTTCGGAAGGCGGCCGGACGGTGATCGGGCGCGGTTCCTCGACCGATATCATCGAGGCGTCGGCCAAGGCCTACATCAATGCGCTCAACCGGCTGTCGGTGAAGACGCATAGGCTCATGGAAAGCCTCTGACGCTGTTGAAGGCAATTTTTGCGAAACAAAAAGGGAAAGCCGGGGTCACCCGGCTTTCCCTTTTTGATATTGAAAGGTACATTCGGTCAGTTGGGGAAATGGTCAGAAGTACGGAAAGGCAAGAGCGGCGGCTTCACTACGTTACCTTTTCACCGGCCACATCCAGCATGCGGGTTTCCTCCAGATAGTGCAGGCGGGCATAGGCCACCTGGCGCTGGAAATCGGTGCTCTGCGCCAGCTTTTTCAAGGTCTGGCGCACCTGGGGTATGGCCATCAAAACATAGCAGGCGTTGCACGTACTTCCCTCGACGAAGGTCTTTGGCAGACAGGGTCCCAACCCGTTTTCGCGTAACATGGTGAAAAGTCGGTACGGTCCCCACAACCGGAGAGCATGCAGGATCACGTTACTTTCCGAACGGTCGAAGATCTCGTGCAGCGGCGTTTCGTTGGCGTTCCCGAGGAACAGCGGCTGGTCGTCCCCAAGGTCCAGCAACGGGCCGATGCACCCGAGAACGCGGCCATCCGGGAAGATGCACGGCGAACTGGCCGCTTGGCAGGCCTCCCTGGGTGGCTCTTCGCTCACGTTGAACCGCAGTTGATCCCGCATCTCCAGTGCCCTGCCCACGGGGAACACCACTCCGGTGCGGATCTCATCTGCCGGGGTGCTCTTCAGCAGTTCGGAATGCACCCGGCGGTAGTCAGGATCCTCGCGGTTATCCGTCACTATGGTCACGTAGTACGGAATGCCGCATTCCCGGGCAGCCCAAATAGCGTTCTGTACGCGATCGAAGGGCACGTACTCCTGGTGGTAGGCATCGGTGCTCACCGACAGGAAACAGATCTTCGGCAGGCTCTGCAACAACTGCTTGGCAGCTTCCTTCGTGGACGCCCAGAACCCGTTGGTGACCACTGAGACGTAGAGCCCCGCGTCCACCGCGAGTTCCATGACGGAGCGCAACAGGTCAAGATTCGAGAACGGTTCGCCGCCGGTCAGCGACAGCACGCAGACGTAACGGTCCCGGTACGAAGCGATGTCGCGGATCCAGCGGCGGGCATCATCCAACTTCAATTCCTCGTGTCGGTCCGGCCCGGCGCGCAGGATGCAGTGCGCGCAGGAAGCCTGGCAGTGGTAGGTCAGCAGCATGCCGACATTGCGCAGGAACGGTGGATCGGGCACTCCCTGGGAGATTTCCATCTCCGGTTACTTGGACATGATCACGAGCTGGCCGCCGTTCTTGTCGAGCCGCTCGAGCTGTTCCACCAGTTCTTTGCGGACCTTCAGGTCATCGCTGAGCAGCACCTTCTCCAGCATCATGCGGTCAAATATGATGTAGCCGTTGGGGTGGAACTCCCGGGGCACGAAACGGTCTTCCGAATGGAACTGTTTCAGGAGATCTGCCGGCACTTTGAATTCCTTGGGCTCTTTCTCGATACTCATCGAAATGTCCTCCTTAGAGAGTTGGGGTGGCAGGAAAGGATCCAGGCCGGATGCTTAGACCCTTACAGAAGAAATGCGCATTTTTATGTAAATATATTTACAACAGGTATTTCAGAAATGTCAATTAATAAATAAGATTTATTGCGACTTGTGAAAGACTCCGACGCCGTGTCGAAGCATTTTTACCTGTCTGGAAGGATTTGCGCCGGATGGAATCTATCTAGATTCCATCCGGAAAGTCTCTCTGGGGCCGGAGCGGAACTTCCTCGTAGCTCGTGATAATCTGTCAACTCATGACTCACTGGTCTGAGCTTTTACTGGTTTCAAGCGCTTTCCCGGTTTTAGAGATCTTGCACTGAAGCCGTATCACGATCTCCTCGAGAGCCCCGCTCCGGCCCTGGTCAGCCATTACCAGGAGTTTCCGGACCCGGAGAGACTTTCCGGCTGGAATCCGTTTCAGGAAAAAACCGGGCAGGCCGATAAAAGAAAGACAGCAAGCAATGCAACTTTCATAAATGCTTAAAAGCTGATTGACCACGGTCACGAGATACCTTATCATGCCGCCAGTTTTACTATGACTGGTGTTTTCCGAGAAACCTGACAATAACATGCAGTTTCCGAAAGCATTGACATGGCGGAACAATGAAAATCCAATATTCGTGGCGAATGATGGAAATGTCATTGTGTGCAATCTTGGCGATTGCCTCCCTGCTGTCATCGAGCAGTGCATATTCCATTACTTACACGTACGACAAGCGAAACCGATTGACAGGTGTGACATACGACGACGGCACAACCGTTTCCTATTCATACGATGCGGCCGGCAACAGAGTCGCAAGTGTCACTGGAGTAAACAAGGCCCTCCAGGTTAATGGGCTATGCGGCGCCGCGAATGGCGGCAGCTATGGAGCCGCGCCTTCGACAGGCCTCTGCAGTGCTGGCGCGGCGACCATGGTGGTCGGCTCAGGTCCTTGGAACTGGCTCTGCCAGGGAAGTCATGGCGGCCAGACTGCTGCATGCAGCGCTTCGTTCACTCCTGCCTCATCTTACCTTCTGACCGTGATGCATGCCGGTAGCGGCACAGGTGCGGTCAGTGCCGTTTCTCCTCCGGAATTGCAGCTTGCCTGCACCAGCACCTGTGCGAAATCCGTATCCCCCGGCATCCAGGTCACGCTGGCGGCAACGGAAAGCGCCGGTTCCTCCTTCACCGGCTGGTCGGCGTGCGAAAGTACTGACAACACTTTCTGCCGTGTCACGATGAACGGCAACCGGAGCCCGGCCGTAACCTTCACTCTGCAGAAGAACCTGAGGATAGGCTCGACAGATTACGGCACCCTGCAGTCAGCGCTTGACGGAGTGGCGAATGGTCAGACCATAAGGGCAAGAGGACTCCTGCTGCCCGGGAGTACGGCCATCTACGGCCGGAACGGCACGGTTGCGATTCTGCGCGGTGGATACGATGAGACATTCACATTGCAGACCGGCTACACCTTTTTCGACGGCGTACTCACCATTTCGGACGGGGCATTGGTGGTCGAACGTCTTGTGATTCAATAAGTGTAAAGACTTGAATTGCATTGCGCCCAGGGGGGAATCAGAATGAGCGACCGGTGTATCCGGACAGTGCTGGTTGGTTTATCGTTTCAGTTGCTTTTGGTGACTGCTCATCCAGCCTCTGCAATCGTCACAACTGCGGGCGGGGAATCGATCACCTGGAATTTTCAGGGGATCCCATCGTGGAGCTTTTTCTCCAGCACAACTCCCTGCTCATATGTCGCGGAAACAAATTACTGGGTCTGCGAATACGGGATGATGGATCCGCCCTACTTGAATGCGATTGATTTCACGGCATCGATCACTCCCACGACTGCGACCTTTCC
>POSG01000017.1 GCA_003314535.1 Geobacter sp. | reverse complement strand
ATCAGCATCTCCTTTCGCTGTCTCCTCTCTCGGATGATTCCGGGAGTATGGAGATAGATGCTGGGGTGGGTCAATTTTGGACGCCGATTACCTCTCTAGGTGGGTCATTATTGCATGCCGATTAACATGAATACAGCTATGGAGAACCCGCAGTTCCCCTCATGAACCACATCGACCAGAATTTCCTGACTGCCGCCGACGTGCCTGATTTCCTGCTCCGGGAACTTCTCCAACCGGTATACTGGGAAAGGACCTATCTGGCTTTGCGTGATGCGGGGGTAACCAAATATCACGAGGTCGGCGCCGGAGATGCGCTGAAGAAGTACAACCGCTGGATTGAAAGCGAGGCAGCGCGGTCCCTATGAAATACCATGAAACCAGGATACGCGTCAGGTTCAACGAAGTGGACTCCTACCGTGTGGCATGGCACGGCAATTACGTCTCCTGGATGGAAGTGGGGAGGAACGAACTGGCCGGCATGTTCGAGCTGGACGCAGACCAGGTATTCTCGCTGGGCTACATGGCGCCGGTCGTGGATCTCCAGTTGAAGTACAGGAAACCATCCCTCTTCAATGAAGAACTGAAAGTCATGACCTCCGTAAAGCGGACCGAAACCGCAACCATGGAATTCGTCTGCGAAATCCTCGGCCCCGACGATTCTCTTCGTGCTGCGGGCCGCTGTGTCCTGGTGCTCACCGACCTGAACGGCATCCTCCAGTTCACTCTCCCGCCGGTTATCAGCGAAAGGATCGACAGGCTGCTGGCGTACCTGGAGGTCTGATGGACATTCTCCTCATCTCTGCAAACCGCGAGAAGAGCCCCTACCCGGTTTTCCCACTTGGTCTCGCCTTCCTTGCCGGTCCCCTGGAAGCGGCAGGCCATGGAATTCGGGCGATAGACCTCTGTTTCGAGGATGATCCGGAGGCAACCGTTGCCGAGGCTTTTTCCGCCTCCTTGCCCGATGCCGTTGTCATATCCATCCGCAACATCGATAACGTAACCTTTCCCGGGTCCCGCTCCTACCTGGCAGGAGTCAGGAAGGTTGTGGACCTCTGTCGCGGCAGGACGGTCATCATTCTCGGCGGTTCCGGGTATTCCCTCATGCCGCGGGAGATCCTCGAATCCCTTGACGGAGACTACGGCATAGTGGGCGAAGGAGAGGACGTGCTCCCCCGCCTGCTGGAGTGCCTTGCCCGGAATGAAAATCCCCTCCATCTTCCCGGGGTTCTCGTAAAAGGCGAAGTCTCATTCCTGCCTCCCCACCCCGTGGAGACGATCGGCAAACCGGAACGGAACCTTTTCCCGGTGGAACGCTACAATCGGGAAGGGGGAATGGCCAACCTGCAGACCAAGCGCGGCTGCCCCTTCTCCTGCACCTACTGCACCTATCCCATCCTGGAGGGCAGCCGGGTCCGCCTGCGGAATATTGACGAAATTCTTCATGAAATCCGTGAACTCGTAGAAAATTTTGGCACGGAATACATCTATTTCGTCGATGATATCTTCAACTATCCCATGGACTTCGCCGAATCCCTCTGCAGGGCCATCATCGGCTCCGGGCTCAAGCTGAACTGGTCGGCTTTCATCAACCCGGGTTTCATCTCGCCCGAACTGGTTCGTCTCATGGTGGAAGCGGGCTGCGATGCGATGGAATTCGGCACGGACTCCGGATCGCCAACGATGCTCAGGAGCCTCGGCAAGTCCTTCGGCCCCGATGATATCCGTTCCGCCTCGGCACTGTGCCGCGATGCCGGTGTGGATTTCGCCCATTACATCCTCTTCGGCGGACCGGGAGAAACCGAGTACACGGTTCTGGAAAGCTTCGACCTGATGGACGAGGTTGAGCCGACCGCTGTCATCGGGATGACGGGAATCCGGATATTCCCCGGCACCGGCCTTTATCTGAAAGCAATCGAGGATGGCATCATCGGACCAGGCACCCCGTTGCTCGAACCGGTCTTTTACCTCTCTCCCCACGTGAAAGACAGTCTCTGCGATCTGGTAACAAACGAGGCCATGGAGCGCAGGAACTGGGTGGTACCGGGCCTCGAGATCAACATGAGCGACGCCATGCTGGCGGCTTTGCGCAGCTTCCCGGTCAAGGGGCCGCTGTGGAAGCTCATGAAACGCCTGGGCAGGACCCGCCAGAGGCCGCTGTCAGCACGGAGCGAATGAACCGCCCCTCTGGGCAACCTTCTCCCTCAATAGAGACAGTCGTGCGGTAATGCCCTCGCCATCAAGGGAAAGGACGGGCGAAGCCCGGATGAGGGGGTCGAATATTTATAATCGCACGCGAACCCTGCCGTCCGTGTCCACTACCGTTTCAAAAAGGACTTGCCGATCCCCTTCCATCGCCAGGAAGGCGATGATCTGAAAGCGCAGGGTCAGATCATCGTCCTCCCTCGGAATGAACGTAACACTTGCCCCCGACAGCCTCGGCTCATACTTGTCGATGGCACTGCGGATACTCTCCTCTATTTCACGTACCGAATCGGGGTAGGTCTGGAGAAAATCCAGGAAATCGGGGACCCCGTAGTCATCGGCGATCAGGACGTTGCCCTGCCGGGTATTGAGAATCCGCTGCAGGTGGTCTATAATCGAGTCTACGCACAGCTTGCGGTCGTCTCTGCCTCCGCGCCTCCCAGGCTGTTGCTCCTGTGCCCTGATCCGCTCGGACAAACGTTGTTCGTGCATGGTTGGGACACCTCGCAAAAGCAGGTCATGAGGCTGAAGGCTGAAGGTAAAAGCGCTTACTTCCGGCTTTTATTCGTCAGAAGTTGATGCGCCTGAGCCACCAATGACTAATCCTGTGTTGATTGAATGACGAATATGCGAAAACTCCGAATAAATTCCTTCAGCCTTTAACCTATCTACCGTTTCTTCACAGCGCTTTTTCCAGCGAGTTGGCCCGGTCGCCCGGCGCGGGGTGGCTGGCAAACACGCTGCTTTCGTTGCCGTACATTTTCTCCAGCTTGCGCAGGGCGCTCACTGCTGCCTTCGGGTCATACCTGTTGGCTTTCATAAGTTTCAGGGCATACATGTCCGCGTCGTTTTCGTGTGCCTGGGAATACTGGGCATGCACCAGCTTCTCCGCCAGGTCGCCAAGGGCCGAATCGGAAAGCGCCGCAACCGTGCCGCCCGAAGCCGCCCCCACCTTTCGGGCAGCCGAGGTGGTATAAGCCGTCTGCAACGCTTTCTTGGAATGGCCCAGATTCACGTGGCCGATCTCGTGTCCAATGACATATCGCACCTCGTCATCGCTCATCCGGTCCATAAGGCCGGAGAACACACGGACCGTCCCGTCGGCCATGGCGAAGGCGTTGACGTCCTTTACCATGTAGACCTTGATAGTGGGTTTGACGTTGCCTTCGAATTTCATGCCCTTAGTGAGCTTGCTGATCCGCTTTGCATAAGGGCTGACAGGCGGCGCGACCGGGTTGAGCTTGTCGGTGGCCTGGCTCGCGTCCGAAGCGAGTTGCTTGACTTCACCGTCCGTGAGGATTGCAGCCTTGGTCAAGTCCGTCCCTGCACTGATAATGCCGCCGAGATCGAAGCCGGCGAAGGCGGAATTACTTGAAATGACTACCAAGAATATTATTATTGATTTTTTCATAATATGCGCCCTCCACAAATGAATAAATTTGTCCACCGACATTGTAATATTACTGCCTTGTAATTCTTAGCATCTGACCTATTACTTCTTTGAATGTTGTTTGATGCATGCCAGCTAACGCTTATTACGCATAATAAGAAAATGGCAGCATGCCCCCCCGTCGCCGGGAGGGCACGTTTTTAAAGGGAAGCAGTATTTGGGAATCAGCTTTTCGGTGCCATCCAAGAATCTTCCGCTTCTATGCCGTTCGGCTCCCAAGTCCACTTGATCTTCTTGTAAGTAAATCCTACTTGTTCCATATGTCCGTATGGTTCGCTGTCTGCTGCAAACGTAATTGGCATGTAGGGCTTAACCTCAACAACAATCGAGTCTTCCAGTTTAGTGGTGAAATAATGTTCTTCCACTCCTTGTTTGTTTATCCTATAGAATTTGAGAGTGACTTCTTTCATGTGCTCGCCGGTGCAGAGGGCCTGGTAGAGCTTTGGGGAACTCTTGTCATACATTTTTGTTATTGTCAGAGGTCCATGGACCCTTTTACCACTGGCAAGCCCGGAATGAACATCGCGAGGGATGTGAATGTCATGGTCGAGTTGGTACACGAGGATAGTATTTTCCCGACCCTGCATTTCGCATGATCCGTCAATTTTTCCTTGTTTTTCTCCTGACAGCGTCATGTGACATGGCATTGGCATAGCTTGCTTCCTCCTTGTGTGTTATTACCCCCGTAAGGGGGAGTCGCAACTCCCATCTTTCCAGCGAATCATTTTTTCGCGCCCTTTATTTTTCTTACTTCAAACATTTCTTTTCCTGCGTGAATTATCCTTTCTTCATCATTACTGAAATCGATGACATATACGTCCAACTCCACAGAAAATGGCACATCCTTTGAGATGATCGAATCTTTTAGTTTTTCTACTACCAGGAAGTGATCCAGCATTATTTTGTCTTTCTGATCAAGAGCTGCTGCGCCTACAGAGATACTGCCCTTAAATGACGTCATCCAAGACGGATCGTTGTTAACAATAACATTCCATCCCATAGGGAATTGAGAAATAGAATAAATCCGTCCTGAATTCAGTTTTATTTCTATTCCAGATATTCTTTCTGGTTTCTTCAATGGAAATTTGGCAAGTGAGATCTCAAAGAGGTCCGTAGCTAACGAATTGGTTGCAAGAAGACACAGAAAAACGAAAAACAATGTTTTGCCCACAAAATTCAACATCACGGCACCTCCACCGTGACCATCACCTTGCCGACTCCAGTATTTCCAGCCAATTGCTTAAAAGCAGCTGGAGTCAAATCGATCACGATATTTTGATCCGGTCGTAATGGTCGCACAGCTTTTCCATTCGGCTCCCTCATAAACGGTCCTCTATCATTCACCCTGACTTTAATACACATGTTAGTGCTTTTGCAGCAGACAGTGACCATTGTGTTTAATCGAGCTTTTTCAGCTGTCATTGCGGCAGTCATAGTGTTGTCACTATACATTTCTCCACTTGCTGTAGTTCTTCCCGCCAATCTGTACCACGTGCAATATCCTTCGAAAATTCGTGACATGGAATTCTCTCCTTTTTTTGATATTAATAATCCACATAAAAAGCTTATTCTTTATAATTTTGATTCAAAAGATATGTACAGCCATTTAGTATATTTGCCTCCATTACTTAATGAATTAATTGCATCTTGCTTTTTCCAAACTCAGGGCTTTATTGTTCCATCGATAACAAGTTTGCATTATTCCGTTTTTGGATTTCGAATGCACTACCATTATACCCTCACCAGTAGCGCTGATGCTCCATTCGATCTTTTCTCCAATTTTTTCACCTAGCTTTTTTGGCTGGGTTTTCAAGTCAATTCCATAAAGTTCTAACTGTTCTGATAAAGCACCATATTGGAAACTAAGCGCTACAATCGGATACTGTCCGTATCGCCAACTGGTAAGTCTTATCAATTGAGGTTCATAACAATCATGTTTTTCCATTGACCAAAGAATTGACATTCCATTTGACGTTTTAGTCAACAACGCCAATACGATTGACATGCCGCCTTTAGAATGGATTCCCCATGTTGCCCATCGAAGGCGTTGATCACTATCTGATTCAACGCCAATGACATGCAAACCATTGATTGTAAAGGCATCCTTCATAATGCCTTCGGGCAATGGAATTGACTGTCCATTGGCCAATCTGGGAGCAATAGCCGTAACACAGAAACAGCAAAGAAACACTGAAATCAAAGACAATCTCTTAATGGTTTGCCTCCTTATCAACCCATCCCCCAAAATGTACTTGAAGAGCTTTCTTGTTTGCCAAGTGGGATCACGCCGCGCTGACCTCCTTGTCCAGCTTGCCCACCAGCGACAGGGTGAAATACGCACCCATGTACTTGAAATGAGGCCGCACCTTCAAGGAAACCCGGTACCACCCCGGCTCGCCCGGGACCTCCTCCACGCCGATCTCCGCCTGCCTGAGCGGCCTGCGGCTCCTGACGCCGGGCATGGGGTTGTCCATGTCGGAGACGTACTGACGGATCCAGTTGTTCAGCTCGATCTCCAAGTCGCTCCGCTCCTTCCAGGTGCCGATGTTCTCCCGCTGAATCACCTTCAGGTAGTGCGCCAGCCGGCTGATGATGAACATGTAGGGGAGCTGCAGGCCGAGCTTGTAGTTGAGCTCCGCCTCTTTGCCTTCCTTGCTGATGCCGAAGTACTTGGGCTTCTGGACCGAGTTGGCCGAGAAAAAAGCCGCGTTGTCGCTCCCCTTGCGCATGGTGAGGGCCATGAAGCCCTCTTCCGCCAGTTCGAACTCCCTCCTCTCGGAAATGAGGACTTCCGTCGGGATCTTGGTCTGTATGGCCCCCATGGCTTCGTACTGGTGCAGCGGCAGGTCCTCCACCGCGCCTCCCCCGCGGGGGCCGATCACGTTGGCGCACCAGCGGTATTTCGCGAAGCTGTCGGTTATCCGCGTGGCGAAGGCGAAGGCCGCATTGCCCCAGTTGTAGTGCTCGTGGCTGGCGGAAACGCTCTCCTGGTAGTTGAAGCTCTTCACCGGCTGGGTTTCCGGGCCGTAGGGGAGCCGGAGCAGAAAACGGGGGAGCGCCAGGCCCACGTAACGCGCATCCTCGGTTTCCCGGAACGACTGCCATTTGATATACTGCGGCCCTTCGAGGATCGATTTGATATCCTTGAGGTTGGGCAGGGTAGTGAAGTCCTCGACGCCGAAAAAATCCGGCGCTGCGGCGGCAATGAACGGCGTGTGCGCCATGGCGGCCACCGCCGCGGTATGCTGGAGAAGCCATATGTCCTGGGGACCGGCGCCGAATTCATAGTTGCCGATCAGGCAGGCATAGGGTTTGCCGCCGAACTGCCCGTATTCGCTGGTATAGACGGTTTTGTACAGCCCCGACTTGACGACTTCCGGCGCATCTTCGAAATCTTCCAGGAGTTCGTCCTTCATGACATGGAGCATTTCGATCTTGATGTTTTCCCGGAAATCGGTCCTGTCCACGAGGAAATCCAGTGAGCGCCAGGCGGATTCCAGCTTCTGGAAATCCTCGTGATGAAGAATCTCGTTAACCTGGCTGCTCAGTTTCCGGTCGATCTCGGCGATCATGTCGTCCAGCCCCGCCTTGGAAACCCTGAAGGTTTCCTTCCCCGGCTCCAGGAGCTGGGCTATCAGCGCTTCGACGCCCTTGCGGGTTATGGAGTATGCCTCGTCGGCGGGTTTCAGCCTGGTCGCCTGCACGATCTCTTCCAGGAGCGACTCCTGAACTTCCGGTGATCCGGGGACTGCCGGTGCGTATTCCTGTTCCGCGCTCATATTTCCTCCTTACCCTTCCAGCCCTATTTCGGTCAGAAGTCTCTGCCTGGTAGCGTCATCCTTGATGAGCTCCTGGATTTTCCTGCGGAATTCCGGGACATTGGAAAGGGGCCCCTTCAGCGCCCTGAGGGCTTCCCGCAGTTCCAGAAGTCGCCTGAGCTCGGGTACCTGGTCAACGATCGCTTCCGGCCCGAAATCCTTCATGGTTTCCAGCCGCAGCCTGACGTTGAGTTCGTCGCCCTCTTCCGCGGCGAGCCGGTTGGGGACGCTGAAACTGAGGCTGATGTTCTGCGCTTTCAGCACCTCGTTGAAATTGTCCTTGTCCACGTTCACCGGCTCTCGTTTTTCCAAAGGACGTTCATCCGGACTCCCGGTGAAATCCCCCAGCACCAGCATTTTCAACGGCAGTTCGACTTCTTCCTGTGCATTGCCCAGGGACGGCCGATACACGATGTTCACCCGTTCCTTCGGCGCAATGGATGATTCCTTTGCCATGTGTCCGCTCCTTTGCTTATTGAATAAGGCAAAACTTTCAGCAGTCAGCCTTCAGTCTCATCATTTCCGGCATGTCCAGGCGGCCTATGCGGTGCAGCACGTCCGTCGCCAGGTCCCTGGATCTCTGCTCGGCCTGCGCCTGCAGGGCATGCCAGGCAAGCTTGAGCCCCCTCATCGCGAGAACCGGGTCGTATTCCTCCAGTTCGTGCCGGTCCATATCCCGCAGCACCTGGTCGATGTGGGGGATCGCCAGCTTGGACCTGCCCACGTTGATCAGCATCTCGGCCAGCGCCAGCCGCCAGAGAAACCTTTCCCGCTTGGAACCACAATCACGCAGCCTGCGCTGCATCTCCTCCGTTGCCTCGACCAGCTTTCCCTTCCGCACCATCAATTGAATTTCCGGCACATTCAGCGCAATTATCGATTCCGTTGCATATCCCTCCACCTGGCCATTCAGGCTGGGAACCGGCTCCAGAGCTGGCGCACATCTGAAGTTGACCCCTTCCAGCCACTGCCTGGTTTCAGGATTGGCAAAAGGAGTTCCGTCCGAGAAGGCAAGCTCCTCCAGCCCGGGCAGCCGATGCAGCAGAAAGGCGGTCTCCTGGCACACCGTCTCGTGTGCCCTCTCGAAACGGCTGCCGAGCCGGGAAAGCGCTTCCGCGGACAGGCGGTTCAGGTCCAGCCAGAATATGTACTGCGAAAGCCTGGCTTCGGCCGCCTTGAGGAGCGACTCGGCGTCGCCCCTGTTCCTCAGGTCGGACAGGAGGTTCTTTTCCATGGTTGCCGGTGGAGATATCCTGGTTTTGCCGTTCGCTGCCGGCGGCAGCTCTTCGACGCCGCACCAGGCCACCTTTCGCATCATCCGGTAGGAGCGGGATGAGGCCGGGTCCCGCTGGAACAGAACCACCGCCGATTCCCTGATCATGTTCATGCCGTCATTCAGCGCGGCATCGGCTTCCCTGTGGGGAGAACCCAGGCGGGATACTTCCTGCGCATCGTCCATCGCGGGCTGAAGATCGGGTTGTGCCGCGCCTTGATCGACCATCGAGCCGGATACAGCCGGAGGAGCTTCCCGTTGGGCCGGCTCTTCAGCGGCATCGGGCGAGGCTTTGAAATAATCCTTGATCGCAGAGAGGGAAGGGGCTTTTTCCAGGTGCTCGGAGAGAAAGATTTCCAGCTTGTTCAAGCAATCCCTGACCAGGGCAAGCCGGGCAGGCGCAAACGTGAAGCCTGCTGCATGCGCCAACGCGGTTTCAGACTTCTCCACCCACCATTCGACGGCCCTGACACGGCCCCGCATGCGGATCCGCGAGGGGTGCAGATCTTCCCAGAACTGCTCCATGATGTCGAGATACATCTTGAGCCCCATCACGAAACCGTCCGATCCCCTCGTATGGGCCAGGGCCACGGCCAGATAGCTCGCCACCAGAAGATCTTTCGACTTGTGCGCAAGGATGTCAGCGGAGTACCTGCAGACCTTTTCCCAATCTACCGACCCTGCAAGAGCCGGCGAAGACAGCTTGTCCACCTCTGTCTGCAGCTCGTCGAACGCGGGATCATAGCGCACATCGCAGCCCGTGGGCCGGTCGTTGCTGACCGGCAGCCTGCCCAACTCGGAAACATCCATGGAATACTCCGTCCCGATAATGTTTTTTCCCGCACCTATGGCGGAAATCATCCAGAGCTGCATGAAATCCAGGGATTTCAACGGGCGCCTGAAAAATGCCATGTATGCCTGTTCCAGTGTCCCCCCCATGAACACGGCATTGGGAACCGCGGACGCCGATTCCCTGAACAGAAAATGCCACAGGCTCACCCCCATGATCTTGTCGTTGCACGGGCCACGATCCAGGCTGACGAAAACCTCGCCCCTGTCCGTGTTACAGGCTGCAAGCTTTTTCAGTTCCCGGAAATCGAGGAATGACGAGTAAGGGTCCGTTGGCGAGCCGCATTCATTAAGCGCTTTTCGCTTTGCCGCAAGCTCGTTCCAGTCAGCCACTGGGGGCCTGATAGTCCGTATCTCCTCCTCCAGCTTTTTCAGGTCTGGAAAGAGGTTGGAAGAAAGGAATTCGATCTGCAGCCAGGTCTTCTCACAGGAAAAAGGCAGAAGATCCCAGTTCGACTGCCAGGCATCGAGAGGCCCGAGACCGGTTATCACCAGGGGATAAGGCCGGCCGAAACTGTCGCTGCTCACCCTCACGACACCGAATACCAGGGATTCCCTGCCGGAATCCCTGGCCCAGAAACGCCAGGAGCAGAAATCCGGGTCCCTGTTTTCGCGTGATACCAGGTGCTGGTAGCCGTCCTCGACCCAGGAAAACAGCCCATCGAAGAACGGAGCGTCGTCACCCAGCCGGAAATAGTCTCCGGCAGCAGGATGCTTGCCGAACGCAGCCCAACGCCAGTTCTGTGCATTCTCTATTGTGCCCAGCACTGTGCTATGCTCCTTGGCGCCTGCCCCGACAACGTGGCGGTCTGCTTCAGGATCGCGCCGCTTCCCATGAACCTGTAGTTCACGGTAATGGACTTGACCCCCATGCGCTGCAATGCAACGCTTTCGCCCGGGAATTCGCGTGCAGCAAAGATTCTGCGCCCCCCACGCATGTCCCTGAGAAACTTCGGGAAACCGTCCTGCCCCATGTAGTGCCTGTTCAGCACTACATCCCCTATCTCGATCTGCAGATCAACATCACCGCAGGTATCGGGCGACCAGGAAAATGTCCTGCTCACCGGGTAGTTGCTGTTGACCAGCACCTGGCTGCTGCCCCCGCATTGAAGTTCGAGACGCGTGGTATGGGGCTTGAGGGCGGCTTCGGCATTTGCGTCCGTGGGCAGGCCCCTGATGCCGACGTTGAAATTCTGGGGTCTGCCCATTGCCGCTACAGCAGCCTGGGCCTGGGCTCCCTTGCCGAGAAAGGCAAACAGCGCCGGGTGCAGCTGTACCGTCCCGCCCAGGGCTTCCTTTGTCCGGTAACCGTTCATGCTGCCCTTGAGGAATGGCGCCGCCGGCCCTTTCATGAAGCGCCAGGCAAGGCCATCAGGACCAGCCATGACCGGCAGGGCCTGCTGGGGGGTCATCCCCAGGGTCGGGGCCAGCACCTGTTCTTCCCATATGGACTGGAGCTGGCAGGCGCTTTCCTTTCTGACAAAGGCCCAGAGAAATTCCAGCGGGCCCCTCTGCAGCTGCCAGAAAAGGTCATCCGGACCCGATGCTGCCATTTCGTTCTTCATTGCGGCCAATGCCGTGGCCGCGGTGTAGAAGGGTGACGTTCCGGTCACCCGGTCTTCGGCAAAGGTCTGTGATGCAAACTGAAACGCCAGGCTTCTCGACGCTGCGGCGGGAGCAATTGCAGCCAGCGATTTGCGGTAGTCCTGGCACGGCTTCCCGGCCGCCAAGGGTGATTTTGCCTGGCTTGCCTCCGCATCTCTGCCGATGGTTCTCCTCACGGCTCTTATGACCCTGTTGCCGCTGCCGGCATTCTGCAGTCTGGCCGGCACACGGACCACGCCTTGCAGCCTTTCGGCCTGGTACCTGTAAACCTGTTGCAGCCAGGGCGGCAGGCCCCCCTCTTTCGCCAGGGGCTCCAGCTCAAGGGCAATCCTGTTCAACAGCGAAAAATACGGACCCTTGTCACCGGCCATTACCGCTGCAACCGACCTCCACTCGCCCGCACCGCGCAATCTCTCCACGCCTTTGGAAAATCCGGCGGCAAATCCCTGCCACGACCCCAGTGCGGCATCGCGGTACCAGGTTGCAAAGGCTGCCTTCCGGGCCGTGAGCAAGCCCTGCTCGGGCAAGGCTGCCCGGAGTTCCTGCATGAGGGAATCGACAGCTTCTTTTCCCTTCCTGGTGAAGGAAGGCTGTACCCACTTCTCTCCCTGCACAGCCAGGCTTCCTCCCCAGAAATCCCTCAAGGTCACGGAAGCAAGCCCGCTCTGGCTGTCCACCCAGGCGGCGATCCATTGCAGGTTGCCGTTTTTCGCGGCGATCATCTGCTTCAGCCATGACTGGAGATCGGCCGTTTCCCGGGCGGCGTCACCCGCGTCCGTCCGCCAGAGCAGATACGAAAGGTAGAGGGGACCGAACGTTTTCTTCGCCTCCAGGGTCAATCCGGGGTCAGGATTGTTCAGGAAAGTGACGTAGGATGGTTGCGGCTTCGCCTGCAGCCCCTCCATTCCCGCGCCTTGCGCCCGCGCTTTCAGGATGTTGATTCGCCGCACCACGTGGACCACGTACTGGCCATAAACTTCATCCGGAGTAGCCAGGGACAGGCCCGCCATCGAGCTTGCCATCTGCTGATCGAAGGGATTGAGCAGAAACCCCCTGAATTGCCTGCAATACCTGGTCTTGAGCTCGCGTTCGATCCTGATGCTCTCGTTGAGCCCGAATCGCGGAATCCACCAGTTCCGGTTCTGCTCCTCTGCTCCCGCTATCTCCCGGCGGAACCGCTCCACGGCAACGAGATTGGAAAGCGTCTCGCCACGCATCGTTGAGGGCCTGGACACTTCCTGGGAAATGTCGCGGATGGTCTTCATGTTTTTGACAAAGGAAAAGCTGAGCAAGCCGCAAATCGCCACGCCGACGATCACCCACGAGGTAAGGCCCAGGTTTCCGGTTAGCGAACGCCATTCGAGCGACCGGCGGGTGGGAGACAGCAGTGAACGGTCGCGGGGAAGGATCGACGCAAAGAAATCATGGAGGAACAGCCCCTTGTCGGTTCCGGGCAGGGCCTCCTTTTTTCCGGCGGTTGTCGCACATTCCGAAAACCGGGAATGGGGGCTGCCTTCCTGGCGCCCGCTGCTGAAAAACACCCCGCGCAGGGCAGGGGTTTCCTGGTAGGGGTTTTCGCTGAAGACGTTGCCCATGAACACGCCGAGCCCGTGTTTCAGCCGCTCGAATTCCTCCGGAAAGAGAAGCAGGGCCGGGTCCGCGCTCTTCTCCCGCGGTTCGTGCAGAAGCTGGAGACGAAGATTTCTCAGTCGCTCGTCAGTGGTATTCAGCGCCCGATCCAGAAAGGCCGCCACATCCGGGGAAAGATCCTGGTTTATGAAACCCATGGGCTGGCTGAGGCTCTTCTCGGGGAGGCACTCGCAAAACCTGTTGATCCCGTTGACCAGGTCGCATTTGGTCACCAGCGTGTAAACCGGAAAACGGACCCCCAGCGCCCGCATGAGTTCGTCGATCCGGCGCCGGATGGCGCGGCCGTCCTTTTCAAGCTCTTCCGGTGGCGCCGTAAGCAGGCGGTCTGCCGCCAAGGTAACGATGAGCCCGTTCAACGGCTCACGCCTCCTGTACCTGAGCAGCAGGGAAAGGAATTTCTGCCACTCTTCCTTGTCCTGCTCCCCGTTGACCGGCCTGGTATAGCGTCCGGCGGTATCGATCACAATGGCCTGCTCGAAGAAATACCAATCGCACTGCCTGGTCCCGGATATGCCGCGGACCCTGCCGAAGTCGGCGAAAGGCGTGGCAAGGCGCGCGCTGTTCAGGGAAGTGGTCTTGCCCGACCCGCTCTCGCCGATCACCATGTACCAGGGCAGAACGTAAAGAGGATTGCCGAATTTTTTCAGATGGGATGCGCGAAGCCTTTCCACGGCCTCTTTCCAGCGGTCGTGCAGTTCCTTGAACTCGGTTTTTTCCCTGGCCGAGACCGCCCGCATCCTGGCCATGTCCTGTTCGGCCATGTCGCTGACGAAATTCTCCTCCCGGCGCTTCTTCAGCAACTTGCGCAGGAAACGGCAGCCCAGGCACAGGCCCGCCAGCAGGAGCAGCAGGAAGAATCCGACCCACAACGGCCATTCGAGGACCAGCGCGGCGCCGAATACCAGCAGCGCGACCAGGACACAGGCCGACAAAACGAGACAAACCCTGAAAATCTTTTTGATTACTTCTTTCATGTCAGTTCGCCACCGTCCTCAGGAAATTGTCGCCGACCCCCCCCAGGGTGAACCGGTAAATAAGGAACAGAAGGCAAAAGAGGAGCACCGGCGCTGCCAGGCAGATGTACATGGGGAGCCTTTTTCCGCTCCTGATCCTCTTTTTCCCGCTTTCAGGGGAGCCCGAAGGGTGCGCTTCCGGAAACAGGTCGGTGCGCTCCAGCGACGGAAGGCCCACGGAACTTCCAAGCAGGAGCTTCAGATTTGCGGTCTTCACCTGCGCAAGCTGGTATTCGTCACCGGGATGGCAGTATCGCCCCGTGAAGCCGATGGCAAGGCAGAGATAGAAAACCTCCCGCACTTCCCGCTGATGCAGCCCCAGCCCATTCAGCCGTTCAAAGAACTCTTCGCCGGCATCCGTTGTATGGTAGTAATGTCGCTGCAGCTGGTCCTTCAACCACCGGTTCCGCTCCTCCCACGACGAATTCAGCAACGCCTCGTCCACCCAGGCGCAGACCGCGAATCGGGCAAGGTCGTAATCGTCACGCGAGAACCCGCCTTGGGCAAACAGCGTCTCGCTCTCCGCGATAAGCCGCAGGACATCGCCTTTCACCTGCTCATAACCCGGCATTCTCGATTCTGGCGAAGCGAGCAGATAGCTCACATAGGCAAAGGTTTTCATGAAACAGTCGCTGAGATGCAATTGCGCCCCCCCTTTATGTGTACAATACAATTAAAGATTGATAATATAAGAACGACGAATATAAATACCACCAATCCAATATTATTTACAAGAAAATAATTAGTCTTTACTAAAATTTTTAATTCTTCGGAATTATTGCTTTTTATTTCGCGCTTCTAGCGAGCCGGCCCAGTGAAGCCTTGTGCGGCGGCAAAAACAGGAGGGTACGGATGAGCAGTCAGGGCTCAGAGGAATCGCAAGAGAGCGACGGGAAGAAACCGAGCGAAGCCGGTTGCTTCCCATCGGTCCAAGTTGACTTTGGGTTTCATGTCGGATACATTTGCCGTGAATGCGGGCACGGGCAAACTTCTGTCCGCCCCCCCGGTAATCTGTGTCATATGAGGCCTTTTCCTGTTCTGCAGGGTTCCGCGATGGTCATGGGTATGAATGGGACATTCTTGTGGGGATTGCTGGGGCTTGCGCCGCTGGCGATCTACATCGTGCTTGTTTTCAGGGGGATGGATGTCCTCGCCGCGACCGCGACGTGCGTCGTGATCGGCGCAGTGCTGAGCGGCCAGACGATGGTCTCCTTCGGAAACGCCCTGGCGCAGAGCCTCGGCTCATTTCTCGCGCTCGTCGGCCTGATCATAATGCTCGGCCGGGGACTGGGAGAAGTGCTCAACGCAACCGGAGCCTCCCGCACCATTGTCCACAGCATCATCCATACCATCGGGGTGGACACGGAACGAAAGGCCATGTTCGGGATCATGGCTTCCTGCCTGGTTATCGTGGGACTCCTGGGCACCATGGCAGGGGGGAACGCGATCATAGCGCCCATCGTCCTTCCCGTAGCCGCGGCAGTCGGGCTCTCACGAAGCACCGTGGGAGTCATTTTCCAGGCTGTGGGAGAAGAAGCCCTGATACTCGGCCCGTTCACGCCGCCCGTCATCACCCTGCTCGGCCTGACCGGCATCGGCTACGGCGAAATGCTGCTGTTCGTTTCCCTGCCGGTGGCCGCAATCACCCTCCTGGTCACCTGGGTGGTTCTCCAGAGAATCCAGCGCAGCACACGACACTCCGCTTCCTATGAAACTCCCGGGGACACGGAACGCTACGAGCCGACACCCCGCAGCAGACGGGCAACCCGGGTGTTCGCCCTGTCCTTCCTGGCAGCAGTGGCATACGGCATCATCGTCAAAGCGCCCACCTCGTTCGTAGTCGTCATAATGCTCGGCCTGTCCCTCGTCACCGGCTTTGCAGGAGGCCTCCGATTCGGCGAACTGCTCAAGCTGGTGGTCCGGGGAATGGCCGGAAATGTCGGGCTGTTCCTCCTGTTCGTTCTCCTGGACCCGTTCATAAGATTCGTCGAACAGTCCGGAGGGTTCGCAGCTCTTGCAACGCTCATGAAACCCTTAACCGAGGCTGGAGGCAAACCGGCTGTGGTCATTGCCGGCGGCTTTCTGGGCGCCTTCGGCATAAGCGGCGCCACGGTGGCCACCCTCAAGCTGCTGCACCAGATGTTCACCCCGCTCCTTGCCACGCACGGCGTTTCCATGCTCGCATGGTCCCTTGCCCTGGTGGTGGCGACCAGGGTGCACAACTTCGTCTTTCCCGGCGCCAACATGGTCAGTTCCCTCGGCTTCGCCGAATCGGAGGACTTGAAGTCAATGCTGCGCAACGGATGGATCGTGGCAGCCTGCCAGCTTGTTTTCCTGACGGCTTTCAGCCTGTTGTATGAATGATAAGCGAGAATGGTGGACCGGTATCCGGGCAAGTTCATGTTTGATGTTGATCATCTTGCATAATTTGTGAGAATATGCTGACCAAGGTTCGATTGCCGGACAAGTTATGAGTGACAGTTCTTCCCGCTACGCAAAATTCGTTACCCCAGCACTGGTAACAGGCAGCCTCGTCGGACTTTACCTGGCTGAGCGCTCCAACTTTATCCTCTTCCATACCCTCGTGGAAATGTTTTCCGTCGTCGTCGCATGCGGGGTGTTCGTGATCTCCTGGAACACCCGCCGCATCATGGACAACAACTATTTCCTGCTTGTCGGCATTGCCTCGCTGTTCATCGGCGCAGTCGACGTTCTTCACACCCTGTCCTACAAGGGAATGGGAATCTTTCCGGGAGGCGGGCCGAATCTCCCGACACAGCTCTGGGTCGTTGCCCGGTACCTGCAGAGCATTTCCCTCCTCGCAGCCCCGTTCTTCATCGGCCGCAAATTGCGCGCCGGCTTTGCCGCAACCACGTTCATGTCCGTTACCGCGCTCCTCATGGCGGCAGTCTTCGGCGGTTTTTTCCCCGATTGCTTCATAGACGGGCAGGGGCTCACCCCGTTCAAAAAGGCAAGTGAATACCTGATTTGTCTCATGCTCGTAGCGTCCCTCGTTCTGCTCCGGAAGAAAGCGGACTCATTTGAAAAGGACGTGCTGCGCCTCATTTCCACGGGCATCACGTGCTTCATAGCCTCCGAGCTGTCCTTCACTATCTATTCGGATGTTTACGGCATCAGCAACATGGCAGGACATTTCCTGAAGTTCATCGGCTTCCTGTTCCTTTACAAGGCACTCATCGAAACCGGCCTGTCCAGGCCATACGACGTCCTTTTCCGTGAACTGAAGCAAAGCGTGTTGAGATACCGCAATCTCTCCGACAGACTTGCGCATGCCAACGCCGAGCTGGAAGTCGCCAACCATGACCTGGAGGCTTTCAACTGCACTGTTTCCCATGATCTCCGCGCCCCTCTCAACAACATTCACTGTTGCAGCCAGTTGCTCCTGGAACAGGATCATGACCTTTCGGACAAGGAAAAAACCGATTATGTCAGGCATATTTATTCCGAAGCAGCGAGAATGGACCAGATCATCAGCGCCCTGCTCCGGCTGTCCCGGCTGAGCCACCAATCAATCTCAAGGGACGCAGTCGATTTGAGCAGGATGGCGCGGGAAATCGCGGATCGCCTGAGAAAGGACCAACCCGAACGCCGGGTTGAGTTCGCCATTGAGGAGGGGCTTTGCGCAGACGTGGATGAACGGCTCTTCAGGCTGGCCTTGGACAATCTCCTGGGCAACGCATGGAAATACACTTCGCGGCAGGATGAGGCATTCATCGAATTCGGCACAAGAGATTGCGGTGAAACGCGGGCCTTTTTCATCCGCGATAACGGCGCCGGATTCGATATGTCAATGAAGGAAAAACTTTTTATCCCGTTCCAGAGGCTTCACAGCCGGGATGAATTCGATGGGCACGGCATAGGCCTTGCCACAGTGCAGCGGATCATCCAACGCCACGGCGGAAGGATCTGGGCGGAGGGAGAAGTCGGAAAGGGAGCATCATTTTACTTCGCCCTTTGATGGCGAACTGCCGGCAGGCCCGCGCCAAGGCCTGAAATCCGGAGCTTCGCTGCTAGTGTCTCCGGTATGTCCCCATCAGTTCACCGCTCCCCAGCACATGCCCCTTCATCGCTTTTTCCAGTCCCGCCTTGGTGGTGGACGACGGCAGTTCCAGGGTCGAATCGAGTGCGTAAATCTTGAAAAAGTACCGGTGGGTTCCCGAAGGGGGGCAGGGGCCGCCGTAGGAATTCCGCTTCCAGCTGTTCAGACCCTGCCGCATCCCCTCAGGCGCCGAATCTTCTTTGATTTCCCCGATTCCCGGGGGAATGTTCCACGCCACCCAGTGGACCCAGGTGCCTGCCGGTGCATCCGGATCATCCATGATCAGTGCGAGGGACCTTGCGCCATTCGGCACGTTGCCAAAGCGCAGCGGAGGGTTGACATCCTGCCCGTCACAGGTGAAGCGGGCGGGAATCGGACCGTTTTGAGAAAATTCCGGACTGCTTACGGTTACTGAAGACATCTTTTTCATCTCCTTCCCCACGGCGAGAACCGCCATGAGCATGCACGCCGACAAAAGCAGCAGCATAATCCCCTTTTTCATTTTCATTTTTCACGTCTCCTTCCATGTTTACAGGAAAAGATTATCTCGCACAGGAGGGAAAGCAAGCCCAAGCTGCCTTGCAGCCCCGCGGGAGGAAACGATCCCGGCCCGTCAAAACACCGTTCAGGAAAGGATGGCGATTACAGTGACGAATGCCGTTCATGTGATCGTTGTCCGGAAAAAAAAATTGAATTCCGGGAACAAAAGTGATTCTCCTGTTGTCTTAGTGGCGTGACAGCGATGTTTTCAGTCACAGACAAGAACTTCCATGTTAAAGTGACTCTCTGGAAAGGAGATAAAAATGAATCGATTGTTCGCGTTTTTGTCGGCAGTTCTGCTTGTTTGCTCTTCCGTGCCCTGTTTTGCGACCGCAAAGGGTGCGGCCGCCCCGCAGGTCGACAGCATCGTGAAAGGGAACAGCTCCTTCGCGGCGAAACTTTACAGCGAGCTTGGCGCTGGTGAAGGCAATCTGTTCTTTTCGCCCTACAGCATTTCGTCAGCGCTCGGCATGACCTATGCGGGCGCACGGGGCAACACGGCAGTGGAAATGAAGCAAGTCCTTCATTTCTCCCTGGATCAATCCGCGCTGCATCCCGCATTCAAGGCCCTGAACAGGGAACTGGCCGCTTCGGCAGGCAAGACCGGGCAGAAACTGAACATCGCCAACGGTCTGGTCCTTACCGGCGGTAACGTGAGCCCCCAGTTCAAGGCCATTCTGAAAGACAATTATGCAGCCCAGATTTTCCGCGGGGGGTTGGCCGAGATCAACGGCTGGGTAAAGCGGAAAACCGAGGGAAAAATCGACAAGATACTGGAAGAACTCAGCCCCAATTCCGTCTGCGTGCTCCTGAACGCCATATACTTCAAGGGCGTATGGGAGAGCCAGTTCAAGAAAAGCGACACCCATGAAGCACCCTTCAAAGTGTCGGCTGGCAAACAGTTGACAGTTCCCCTCATGTACCAGGAAGGCAGCTTCAGGATCATCTCCGGGCAGGATTTCCAGGCAATTTCACTACCTTACAAGGGGAACAACCTGTCCATGGTCGTACTGCTGCCGGACAATGTGGAAGGCCTTGCCGCACTGGAAAAACAGGTCGACGATCAAAAGCTTGCCGAGTGGTTAGCCAGACTGGACCGGCAGCGGCCCCGGAAAGTTTTCCTCTTCCTGCCGAGGTTCAAGCTCGAAACCGGTTACGACCTGGTCGGCCCCTGCAAGAAAATGGGCATGAACGATGCCTTCATGGCTGGAACAGCCGACTTCAGGGGAATGGGGTGGCCCATCGGGGACCTGTGGATATCGCAGATCAAGCACAAGGCCGTCGTGGAGGTCAATGAGGAAGGAACGGAAGCAGCAGCGGCGACAGCGGTCGAAATGACGACGAAGTCCGCACATCGCGATACGGTGTTCCGTGCGGATCATCCCTTCATGTTCATGATCAGGGACAACAACAGCGGCGCCATACTTTTCATGGGCAGGATGGTCAACCCGGGCAAGTGATTGAACGGTTAAGGGCCCCGTGGCGTGAAAACCGAAGGCCGGCCTGCCAAGGGAGTTGTCCCCGGCAGACCGGCCGTTTCTTGCCAAGCAGATGCAGTGCGCCTGTCAAGTCAGGCATCCGCGTGCTTTGGCAGTACCGGGCATGTTTCATCCCGTAACGGCATCAGTTCGGGCCCGGCAACCGTTGATGGTCTTTCGCCTTCCCTGTTCATCCTGACGATTTTGAGGTAGGAAAAATGGGAATCGTTCCCTGACCGGATCCTCGAATAACCTTTTTTCGGCAGGAACTCATCAAGCACGGGATTCATGACATTTCCCACCCGGACATGGAAATCCGATCCGTTTCCCGGGCAGGAGCCGTAGTCGAAGCCCTCCAGCAGTTCCAGGAAATCGGTGAAAAGGCCCCTGCGGCGATTTCGTTCCGCCACGGCCACGTTCACGATGTTGATACAGTTGAAGTCGCTACCCGTGCGTGCGGCCAGCACGAATCTCCCGGATCGATCCGTTTCGACCCGAAGTTTCTGTACATGCGCCTCGATGATGGATATGCCTGAAATGCCGTTGGTTTCCTTGAGGACGATACTGGATGCAGAAGTGTCGAGAAATGACGTGAGCTGTTTTGTTATGTCGATCAGTTTCGTGCTCATGGCTGCCGTTGCAATCCTGGAAACAGATCCTGTGCGGCATTCGTTGCACAGATGATCGTTTTTTACCACGCGGCAGTTTTATTTTCAATAAATAGTTTTGGCAGTAATTTAGTTTGAATAAATCATCAAGGGGTTGCCGTTCGTCCCTCCGCTGACGCCACGGGGGCTTCCGGCACGAGCCCGGAGAATCCGTCAAGCACTTCTCGGACTTTCCAGAGAAAATCATGGGGTGAGAAAGGCTTCGACACCAGGTGGCAGGTTTCGGGAATCCCCTTCTGTTCGACTATATCGGCTGTGTAGCCGCTGACGAAAATGGTCTTTATGTCCGTTCTCGCCCGGCTGATGATATCATAGACCTGTTTGCCGTTTTTCTTCGGCATGATGACATCAAGGATCAGCAGATCGATATCGTCTCCACATTCAAGGTAACGCTCGACCGCATCATCGCCGTCAACCGCCAGTACGACGCGGTAGCCGTTACTGCTCAGCAGCGAACTGATGACCTGGCGGACTTCCGGCTCGTCTTCCGCCAGAAGCACGGTTTCCCGTCCGTTGGGCGGAAACAGGCCGCCCCTGACGTCGCAGGGCTCCGGCGCTCCGGTTTCCGCAAGGGGAAGATAGATGCGGAACGTCGTCCCTTCTCCGGGCTCGCTGTAGACGGTGACGAAACCGCCATGCTGGTGGACGATTCCATAGACCGTTGAAAGTCCGAGCCCGGTTCCTTTTCCCACTTCCTTGGTGGTGAAGAACGGTTCGAATACCCTCAGCCGGGTCGCTTCGTCCATGCCCGTCCCCGTGTCCGAAAAGGAGATGAGAGCATACCTGCCCGCTACACCCTGCCGATGCATCAGCACGAAATACCGATCGATACTGACGGTTTCGGTCTTGATGGTCAGCATTCCCCCTTCCGGCATGGCGTCACGGGCATTGGTGGCCAGGTTCATCAATACCTGCTCCAGATGCCCCGTCACCGCCAGTATCGGCAGCGATTCCTCGTGCAGCCCGATGTGCAGCTCGATGTCCTCGCCGATGAGACGCTTGAGAATCTTGCCGATCCTGGTGATCGTTTCATTCACGTCCATCTGCTTGGGCTGGATAGCCTGCTTTCTGCTTATGGTCAGCAAATCCCGTGTCAGGTTCGAGGCCTTCTCGGCGAGCAGCAGGACCTGGCTGGCGTAATGGCGGGGCTTTTCGCCCTCGATGATCTGCATCAGCAGGTGCTGGAAGCCGATGACCGCGGTGAGGATGTTGTTGAAGTCGTGGGCGATGCCGCCGGCCAACTGCCCGACAGCCTCCATCTTCTGCGCCTGGAGGTACTTTTCCTCGAGCTTCTTGCGGTCGGTCACGTCACGGTCAATGCCGCGATAGCCGCAGAATGCGCCCTGTTCGTCGAAAATCGGCATTCCGCTGGTTTCGATGGTCACCAGGCTGCCGTCCTTGTGGATGTTGATGTTCTCCAGGGCAATGATGGGCTGCCGCTTTTCCTTCAGTTGGGCGAAGACCTCCGCCAGCCGTTGCGCATCCTGGGGATGCATGAAATCGAAGGGGGTTTTGCCGATGACCTCCTCTGCCTCGTAGCCGAGAAGGTCCCGGACCTTCGGGCTCGAGTAAACGTAGACCGAGTTTTCATCCATTTCCCAGATCCAGTCCGTGGTCGTTTCCACGAGTGATCTGAAGCGGTGTTCGCTTTCCCTGAGGGCCGTGTCAGCCAGTTTGCGCTCGGTGATATCCAATGCCGTACCGATAAATTTCGTTGTTTTGCCGGCGCCATCCTGCTGGGATTTGCCCTTGGCGTGAAGGAGCCTTTCGGAACCATCCGCCCTGATGATGCGGTACTCCACGTCGTAGGGCTGGCCGGCTTCCAGTGTTGCCGTGATCTTCCGCAACACGCGTTCCCGGTCATCCGGATGGATGTAATCGAATACCGAGTCCGTCGCCCGGCCGCTTTCCCGGGGCGCAAGGCCGAGTATCCTGAAGAACTCCTCTGAGCGGTATTCCTCATCGGTCTCCAGGTCGTACTCCCAGCTGCCGAGCAAGGCTATGGACTGGGCTTCGGCGAGATTCTGCGTGGTCTTTACCAGGATATTCTCGATGTGCCGCCGTTCCGCGGCGGTCTTCAACGAAGCGATGCCGTATGCCATGTCCCCGGCAAGCTGGATCATGAGATCCGTTTCCTCGTTATCAAAAGCATCGGCCTCGGATGCGCAGACGGTCAAAGCTCCAAGAACCGTGCCTCCCTGCATCAGGGGAACCGACAGCACCGACTGGTAGCCGTTACGATGTGCCTCTTCCCTCCACGGGAGGAAGCGCACGTCGTTACGTGCATCCCGCACCAGGCAGGGCACACGTTCGCGGATAGCGGCGCTGGTGGGCCCTCTCCCCCGATCTTCGTCGTTCCAGGTAAGACCCGTCATTGTCGAGGATTTGAAGCCGAACCCTGCATGGGCCACAGGATGGATTCCCTTGTCGGCATCGTGCTCGGCCAGCCCCACCCAGGCATAGCGGTAAAATCCGTCTTCGACGATTGTCTTGCATACGGTTTCGAACAGTTCCTGCTCACTCCGCGCACGGACCAGAACCTCGTTGCAGGTCTGCAGCATTCTGAGAGTGCGGTTGCACCGCGCGAGTGAACGCTCCGAACGTTTGCGCTCCGAGATGTCCCGGGCCACTGCAATCAACCGCGGAATGCCGTTGACGGCCGCCTTATGCAGCCTGACCTCGAACCAGGCCAGGCATCCGTCCGTTTTCATGATTTGGCATTCGAACGTTTCCCGGCCGCCCGCTGCGGCCTTTCCGAACCACTCGGACGGTTCGCTCCAACCCGTCCGGGATTCATGCTTGCCTGCAGGGGGGGCATCCGTTTGCTGGGACGCGCAGCCATAGCCGAAGATCTCGCACGCCTTCCTGTTCGCATCGAGGATGGATCCGGAGTCGAGGTCGTAGATGAAAACCGCGTCGTCAACGGTTTCCAGCAGGGAAAGGCACCGGTTGCAGATCCCCTTGGCGAAATAGCGCAATGACAGATAGAGAAAGAGCGAAGTTGCAGCAATGAAAAACAATCCTTTATATGTGGCAATTGTCGTAATTTGCGTTGTTGTCGTGGCAAATCCGGGCAGAAGCCTGTCGGTGCAATAAATCCACAAAGATGCAATGCCGAGGTAGACCACTGAGATGCTCAATGCCATTCTGTCGTTGATCATGTGAATTTCCTTACGCCACCTCATTTGGTTCTCTGCAGGCGCCGCGCAGACAGTCGGATTCACGGCGCCCTGCGGGCATCTCTCAGGCTTGGAGGCGGAAGCGCCGCACCAGTGCCTGAAGTTCTCCCGCCATGCCGGAAAGCTGGTTTGCCGCTGTCGCCGATTCCTGAGCTCCCTTGGCCGTCTCCTGGACGACGTCGGTTATCTGCTGGATGTTGCTGCTGATTTCCCCCGTGGTGGCTGTCTGCTGGTCCGCGGCAGTAGCGATCTGGCTTACCTGCAGGGTAACGGCCTGGATCTGTTCCAGGATGTCGCCGAGGGCTTCGCCGGACTTTGCAGCTTCCTGTGTGGCCTGTTCCGCCTGTTTGACCTCACCCTGCATGAGCGCAACCGCGTTCTTCGTTTCGTTCTGTATCAGCTTGATGGTGTTGCCGATCTCCTTTGTCGCCTTGGTGGTTCTCTCGGCCAGAGCGCGGACTTCATCGGCAACTACGGCGAATCCTCGCCCCTGCTCGCCGGCCCGTGCGGCTTCGATGGCGGCATTGAGCGCCAAGAGGTTCGTCTGGTCGGCTATTTCCTCGATCGTTTCGACGATCCGCCCGATTTCTTCCGAACGGTTCCCCAGCGCCTGGATATTGGCCGCCGTGTCCCTGACCCCCGAAGAAATTCGGTTGATGACCTCCATGGTTTCGTTGACCACGACCGACCCTGACTCGGCAGAACCGCTTGCTTTCTGTGAACTCTCAGACGCCAGGAGACAGCTGCCGGCCACATCGTTTGCCGTTGCAGCCATTTCCTCGCTGGCCACGGCGACCGTCGCCGCCTGTGCCGCAACCTCCTCGGCGCTGGTGGCCATCATCTCTGCAGAAGAAAGCACTTGGGAAGCCGACGATGCCAGGCAGTCGGCAGACACCGTGATGTGGGAAATTATTTCCGAGAGCTTGTCCAGGAAGCTGTTGAAAGACTCACACATCTCCCCCACTTCGTTCTTTTTCCGGTAATCAAGCCTCCTAGTCAGGTCGCCGTCCCGTTCCGCGGTGAGCATTACGTCGTGCATCCTGTTGAGGGGAGCAAACGTGCGCCGTACAAAACGCCAGTTGATGGCTGCCGAGAGCGCCAGTATGACCAGGGTAAGGAGTATGGCCATGGTTTGCAGCCTTTCGTATGATCCGAGGAATATGCTCTTCTTGACGCCGGTATAAAGAGCGCCGATGACTCGCCCGCTGGTATCCCTGATCGGGTCGTAGGCTGTGAAATAAGTTACTCCCAGGATTTCCGCCTCGCCCCGGTAGGCCTTCCCTTCCCTGAACAGCGCGTCACGGGCCGGTCCCTGGAGCCTGGTTCCAACTGCCCTGCTGCCGTCTTCCTTGACCACGTTTGTCGCAATCCGCAGGTCGTTCATGAAAATGGTGGCCGTGCCTCCGGTCAGCTCTTTGAGCTTGTCGGGAATGGTATTGTCGCCGTTCAGGACATGGGCACCAGCCAGCAGCTTCCCGTCTTGCAGGGAAAATTCACCGCCATGAATTTTCAAGAGCTCCCTGAAAGTCTTGATGCGGGCTTCCTGGGAAGCGATGGCCTGCTGGCCCAGCACGCTCCTGAACTCGGTCAGACAGATGGTGATGGCAGTCGCCAGCGCCAATGTCACTACGAGGATGTTTACCGAAATGAACTGCGTCCGAATCTTCATCGAAGCCTCCCTGACGTAATGTAAACCTCAGCATTCTTTCAAGTTGATGCGTGTGCGTAATGCTTCTCTGCAAGCATAGGGCATGACGCCAAGAAGGGGCCTTCATGCCTTGAAGCCAGCGAGACGAAAGGAAACCGCCACTGCCGGCAGCATGTAGCTGAGCCGGCATCATCCGCTACTTGCGGGAAGATAAGGTATGTATCGCACTTTGGATGGGATGCTGAATCAGGGAATACCTGAGAAAGGGGGGGAAAATACCCTGCAGGAAACGGAAAGGTCTCTGGAAGGCCTAATCCAGCGGGGACAGGCCTTCGCGTATCGCATAACGGGTGAGCCCCGCCACGCTCTGCAAATCGAGTTTCTTCATCAGCTGCTGGCGGTGCGTTTCGACGGTCTTGATGCTCACTTGGAGCATGAAGGCAATCTCCTTGGTGTTATGGCCCTCGGCGATGAGCTGGAGCACTTCCCGCTCCCGCCTGGAAAGGAGCGCAGCGTACTCCGCGCCCTGTTCCGGCAGCAGGTTCACGCAGTCCTTGACCAGGACGCCGGCGATTTTCGGGCTGAGGTAGGTCTCGTCCCCGGCGACGATCCTCAGCGCCCGCGCCAGTTCCTCCGAGGCGCAATCCTTCAGGATATACCCCTTCGCCCCCGCCGACAGCGCATCGAGCACGTAGCGCCTGGCCGAATGCATCGACAGGATGAGGACCCTGGTTTCCGGGTTTTCCACGGTGATGCAGCGCGTTGTCTCGATGCCGTTCATGCCCGGCATCCCGATGTCGATGACCGCCACATCCGGAAGGAGGTCCTGCGCGATTTGCACCGCTGTCCTCCCGTCTTCTGCAACCGCTATCACTTCGATGTCGCTTTCCTTTTCCAGCAGAGCAACCAGCCCCTCCCGTACGATCTTGTGGTCATCTGCCAGCAAAATCCTGATGGTCATGGCATGTACCTCTTAACAAGTTTTTCCGGCCACGCTGCAAGGGCACTCCAGCGTGGCCGTGGTGCCGCTACCGGGATCGGACTGGATTGACAGTTCCCCTCCCAGGTGGTTCATCCGGTGATGTATATTCAACAGTCCGAAGGAATTAGTCGAATTGCCGTAGCGCAAAATATGGGAAGAGTCGAAGCCGACACCGTCATCTGAAATGCGAATCCTGATGCTCCCGGAAAAGGCGCTCGTTTCGATCACGACGATTTTCGCCTGCGCGTGCTTGACGACATTTACCAGGAGCTCTCGGGACATCTGGAACAGCGCGGCCCTGATTTCCTCCTCGAGCGGCTTTGGGCTGCCGTCGTCGCGAAAGGCAATCCGCAATCCGTATTTTTCCCTGTACTCGTCTGCCAGCCATTCCAGCGCCGCTTCAAGCCCTACCTCGTGCAGGATCGGGGGGCTCAACTGGAAGGTCAGGGATCGGATCTCGTCGATGGACGAAGAGAGATGGTCCACGATCTCCCTGATGTCCTCCCGATTGTCTCCGCACTTGTCGGAAAGGAGCAGCGAGTTGAGCTTGATCTTGCTCAGGGCCAGGGTCTGGGCTACCTGGTCGTGGAGCTCGGTCGCGATGCGCCGCCGTTCGAGCTCCTCCGCGCGGGAAAGTTCCGCTGCAAGGCTGGTAAGCTGTCCGGTCCGTTCCCTGACCCTGTCCTCCAGTTCGTCGCGGGAACGGCGCAGGCGGGCCTCGCTCATCCTGAGCGCCTCCTCGGTGCGCTTCCGTTCCGAGATGTCGTTGACAAAGCAGCACAGGTACTCGTTGCCGTCGAACACCACGAAATTCCCCCTGATCTCAACCGGATAGGTCAGGCCGTTCTTCGCCAGATGAATGCGCTCCAAGGTATGCGAGCCATTTTCCTGCAAGATACGCCACATGAAGGTGAAATCGTCTTGGGTGAAATCAGGGTCGATATCGGATATCGACATGCCGATCAGCTCGTCGCGGCCATAGCCGAGGCTGCGGCAGGCAGATTCATTGACGTAGCATATGCGCCCATCCCTGCCGTGCCAGAAGGCCTGGTCATTGGCCTTTTCCACGGCGAACTGGGTGAAGCGCAGCTTCTCCATGCTCAGCAGCAGTTCCGCAGTACGCTCGTTGACCCGCTGTTCCAGGTCCACCTTGGCACGGTGCAGTTCCTCGACGGTCTGCTTGCATTCGGTGACATCGAATATGCACGTAATGCCAGCGGGCCGGCCGCGGTACCGGATCGTCCCCGCGGAAATCAGTATCCACTTGGATATCCCGTCCCGGGCCCGGAATTTCGCTTCGTATCGTGGAGGAGTTTCTTCGCCCTGCAGGCGTGACAAGCCGTACGATCTTACCATCCCCTGGTATTCCGGTTCGATCAATTCCCAGAATTTCATGGCGAGGCATTCCTGCTCCGAATATCCTGTCATCAGGGTGTATGCCCTGTTGACGTACACCTGTTGCTCTCCCTGGAAGAGCATGACCGCACCGGGAGCGGTGTCGGCAAGCACGCGGAACTTCTCCTCGCTTTCCCGCAAGGCAGCTTCGATGCGGATGCGTTCATCCAGTTCCGCATGCAGATCGCGGGTCCTCTTGTCCACCTGCCGCTTCAGGGACCTGTTCCAGCAAAAGACCAGGATGACGCCGAGCAGAACAACCGCCGCGCCAATGAGCAGCGGCGCCTCCAAGCTCTTGTCGATCAGGAAGTAGTGGGAACCGAGGGGCACCCACTTGTGGTAGACGACATTTCGCTCTTCCGGGGAAACCGCGGCAAGGCCCTTGTCCAGAATCCCCCGCAAAACCGGCCAGTCGTTGCGAACCCCGAGGGATATGCGGTACACGAATTCGGCTTCACCGGCAATGCGCAGGTTGGGGATGATCTCCTTTTCCATGTAGTAGGATGTGGAGAGGAGGTTCTCCAGCATGGCGTCGCAGCTTCCCTCCGAAACGTGCCTCAAGCCGGTGCGGATATCGGGGACAACGTCCACCTTGATCTGGGGATAATTTGTCGTCACGTAGTAGCGGGCAGCGTATCCTGCCTTGATGTCCACCTTTTTGCCGACGAGGTTCCGCAGGCTAAGGGGGTCCGTGTAGCTGGCACGTGTGACGATTACTGCGGGGAACTCAAGGTAGGGCTTGGAAAAAAGCAGGTATTCACTGCGTTCAGGCGTCTTCGTGACTGCAGCGATCACGTCGACTTCCTTCTGCCTGGCTTTTTTGAGCACCTCAGCCCAGTTCCCGGGTTTCACGATCTGGAAACGGATTCCCAGCCGCTTCTGGAGCAGCGCCACGTAGTCGGCGGCGAGCCCCCTGTAGTCTCCGTTGGCATCAAGGAATTCGGTCGGCGGGAAGTCGGGGTCAGGCGCCAGGCGGATGACGGGATGCGCCTTCAGCCAGGCCTTTTCCTCGGCAGTAAGGATAACTGCTTCGTCAGTCTTCAGCAGTCGAAAAAAAAGGAGGGTGACGGCGGAGAGCACAAGTATCCCGCCAAGCGCCAGCCACGCGCTTTTCTTCAACGTGGAACGAATCTCAGGAATCATCGGTTACCAACGGGGATCATGCAGACCTGGTGGTTTTCACTTCCTGGAAAAGTATCGGCAATCCCGTCAAAAACATGAGTTCTTTTCGGAATCACCCTCCGGACACGCTTACCCCTGCAGCTTCTTCAGCAGCAGTTCGTTCACCAGTGCCGGATTGGCCTTCCCTTTGCTGGCCTTCATGACCTGGCCGACGAAGAAGCCGAACAGCTTGTCCTTGCCGCTGCGGTATTCCTCGACCTTGTCGGCGTTTGCCGCCATGACCTCATCGATGATTTTCTCGATGGCGCCGCTGTCCGACACCTGCACCAGCCCCTTTTCCTCCACGATCCGGGCCGGTTCCCTGCCGGTCTTGTACATTTCATCGAACACGGTCTTGGCGATCTTGCCGGAGATGGTGCCCTTTTCCACCAGCTTGAGCATCTCGGTGAGCAGGGCCGGCGTTACCGGGCACTCGGCGATGTCGCGATTGTCTTCCTTCAGCGCCCGCATTACCTCGCCCATGACCCAGTTGGATACGGGCTTTGCCTGGGGGTAGAGGGTGACGCAGGCATCGAAGTAGTCGGCGATGTCTCTGGACGAGGACAGCACTTCCGCGTCAAGGTCGGGAAGTCCCAGTTCGGTCGTATAGCGCTGCCTCTTGGCGTCCGGCAGCTCCGGCAGGGTGCTCCTGATTTCCCCGATCCAGCGGTCGGAGACGACCAGCGGGACCAGGTCCGGGTCCGGGAAGTAGCGGTAGTCGTGGGCCTCCTCCTTGCTGCGCATGGAGCGGGTCGTTCCGGTGGCCGGATCGAACAGCCGCGTCTCCTGGATTACGGTCCCCCCCTCCTCCAGGATCTCAGCCTGGCGCTCGATCTCGTACTCGATGGCCTGCTTGACGAAGCGGAACGAATTGATGTTCTTCAGCTCGGCCCGGGTACCGAACTCGTTAGAGCTGACCGGCATGAGCGACACGTTGGCGTCGCAGCGGAAGCTCCCCTCCTCCATGTTGCCGTCGCAGATCCCCAGGTAGACCACGATCTGGTGCAGCTGCTTGAGATAGGCCACCGCCTCGTCGGCGCTCCTGAGGTCCGGCTCGGAAACCACCTCCAGGAGCGGCGTGCAGGCGCGGTTCAGGTCCACGTAGGATTTCTCGCCCGCCTCCATGGTGTCCATGTGCACCAGTTTGCCCGCGTCCTCCTCCATGTGGATGCGGGTGATACCGATCCGCTTGGTCTCGCCGTCGACCTGGATGTCAAGGTGGCCGTCCGTGCAGATGGGGAGCTCGTACTGGCTGATCTGGTAGCCTTTCGGCAGGTCAGGGTAGAAATAGTTCTTGCGGGCGAAGATGCTGCGGGGCGCGATGGAGCAGTTTGTGGCCAGACCGGCACGGATGGCGTACTCCACGACCTTTTTGTTCAGCACGGGTAACGCGCCGGGCAAACCGAGACAGACCGGGCAGGTCTGGGAGTTGGGCTCGGACCCGAACCTGGTGGAGCAGCCGCAGAAGATCTTGGTATTGGTGAGGAGCTGGACGTGGACCTCCAACCCGATGACAGCCTGGTATTTCATGGGTATCTCCGAAAAAACAGTGATGAGTGATGAGTTATGAGTGAAGAGCTGAGTTCATACCCCCTCACCCATTACTACTTACACTTCACGCAATTTGTGCCTTCTTCTTGTGCCACTCCGTAGCCTGCTCGAAGGCATGGGCCGCGCGCAGCACGGTTTCCTCGCCGAAGTGCCTGCCGATGAGTTGCAGGCCGATGGGACGGCCGTCCGCACTGAACCCGGCCGGGACCGAAATGCCGCAGGTGCCGGCCAGGTTGACCGGGATGGTGAAGATGTCCGACAGGTACATTTGCAGCGGGTCGTCAGACTTTTCGCCCAGCCGGAACGCCGGGGTCGGCGCCACCGGGGTGAGAATGAGGTCCAGCGACTCGAAGGCCTTGATGAAATCCTGCATGATCAGCGTACGCACCTTCTGCGCCTTCAGGTAGTAGGCATCGTAGTAGCCGGAGGAAAGCGCATAGGTGCCGAGCATGATGCGCCTTTTGACCTCTGCGCCGAAGCCCTCATCGCGGCTCACCATGTACATATCCAGAAGTCCCCGGGCATCCTGGTTCCGGTAACCGAAGCGGACGCCGTCGTAGCGGGCCAGGTTGGAGCTGGCCTCGGCAGTGGCGATCAGGTAGTAGACTGCGGTTGCATAGTCGGTATGGGGGAGGGACATTTCCACGAATTCGGCGCCCAGTGAGCGGAAAGTGGCTATGGCCCCGTCCATGGCTTTCTTAACGTCCGGGTCCAGCCCCTCGATGAAGTACTCGCGCGGGAGGCCGATGCGCAATCCCCTGGCATCACCGGTCAAAGCCTTGAGGTAATCGGGGACCGGCGTGTCCACGCTGGTGGAGTCCTTCGGGTCGTAGCCGGCCACCGCGCCCAGCATGATGGCGCAGTCGGTCACGTCACGGGTCAGGGGCCCCACCTGGTCCAAGGACGAGGCAAAAGCGATCACCCCGTAACGGGAAACCCTGCCGTAGGTGGGCTTGAGACCTACGCAGCCGCAGTGGGCCGCCGGCTGGCGGATGGAGCCGCCGGTGTCCGTGCCCAGCGTGGCAGTTGCCTGCCGTGCCGCGACAGCAGCAGCCGAGCCGCCCGAAGAGCCGCCCGGTATGCAGTCCAGGTTCCAGGGGTTCCTGGTCTTGCCGAACCAGCTGGTCTCGGTGGACGAGCCCATGGCGAACTCATCCTGGTTCAGCTTGCCCAGGAGCACCATGCCCCGCTCCTTGAGCCGCTCCGTTGCCGTGGCGTCATAGGGAGGGATGAAGTTGGACAGGATGCGGGACGCGCAGGTGGTGGTAATCCCTTTGGTGAGGAATATGTCCTTCAGGGCCAGGGGAATGCCGGTCAGCAGGTCGATTTCACCGGCCGCGATCCTCCGGTCCGCTTCATCGGCATTCTTCAGCGCCTCTTCCGGGGTAACGGTGATGAAGGACTTCACCTTTCCTTCAACCGCTTCGATCCGTGACAGGAGCGACTTCGTCGCCTCTACGGACGAAACCTCCCGGTTTTTCAGCAGCTCGTGCAGCTCGTGTATGGTTAGTTCGAATAGTTCCATGAAAGGAAATCTCCGTATGTCAGGTAGGGGCAAACCTCGTGTCTGCCCTCTTTTGGGCGATCACAAGGATCGCCCCTACAGGTAACAAATGTGCGCCTTTTGCCCTTTGCCGTGGGCCTACTCTATCACCTTCGGCACCCGGAAAAAGCTCTCCGAACGGTCCGGGGCATTGGCCAGGGCGTTTTCGAGCCCAATGGACGGCGCCACCACGTCCTCACGGAAGGCGTTTTCCATGGGCACGGCGTGGGACGTGGGCTGGATGCCTGCCGTGTCCAGTTCGTTCAGCTTGTCCACATAGGCCAGGATCCCGTCCAGCTGCCCGGTGAAGAGGTCTTTCTCCTCCTCGGTCAACTCGAGCCGTGCCAGCCGCGCCACATGTTCGACCTGTTCTCTCGTAAGCTTCATTTTGCGTACTCCGGAAAGCGAAATCGGTTTTTGTCCAAACGATTTTTCTACCATGAACGGCGCGAAAAGACAACCGCCAACGACGGCCAAGTCACCTTTCACCCTTCACTCTTCACCCTTCTAAATTCGTTCCAACCCGGCAAAGCGCAGCAGGAGCTTCTTGGGGCCGCCAGTGTCGAACCAGACCATGACCTTGGTCTCGTCCCCCCTGCCCTCGATCTTGCGGATCGTGCCGGGCCCGAACTTGGAATGCCGCACCCGCAGGCCGATGAAGATGACGTCCCCTTCCGGGATCACCGTCACCTCGTTGTCGGGAACCGGGGATGGGGATGATCCAATGTCGGCGTTCCGCGACAACCGGACCGCTTCGCCCCATTTCCCGCCGAGGTTCGAACCATGTCCTTCACGATCGCCGCTTTTCCGATTTGCGGAATCGTTCCAGCCGAAACCGGGCTGCATGCCCTCGTCGGCTTCCAACAGGTCGCCGGGGATGTCGGACAGGAAGCGGGAGGGCGAGTTGAACTGCTCCTGGCCGTAGAAGTGGCGACGACGGGCATTGGTGAGGTAGAGCCGCTCCCGGGCGCGGGTCATGCCCACGTAGCACAGGCGCCGCTCCTCCTCCATCTGCTCCGGGTCGTCCAGGGCGCGCACGTGGGGGAACAGCCGCTCCTCCATGCCGGTCATGAACACCAGGGGAAATTCCAGCCCCTTGGCCGAGTGCAGGGTCATGAGGGTCACCGAGTTCCGGTTCCGCTCCCCCCGCTCCACGTCCGAGATCAGGGCCACCTGCTCCAGGTAGGCGGACAGCCCCTTCTCTTCGCCGGTCCCCTCGAAATCGTCCAGGGCGGTCAGCAGTTCCTGGATGTTGGCGAGCCGGTCCCTGGCCTCTTCGGTCCGCTCCTCCTTGAGCCGCGCATCGTAACCCGTCTCGCTGATGACGCGCGCAGCCAGCTCCGGGAGGGGGACGGTGTCGACCAGTGCGGCAAAGCCGTCCATCAGCCCGACGAATGCCGCGAGTTTGCCGCGTGGCCCCTTGCCGAGAAGGTCCCCGCCAGCCGCGTACCTCAATGCGGCCATGAGCGGAATGTTCCTCTCTCTGGCCAGGTCGCTCACCCGGTCGAAGGTGGTCCCGCCGATGCCCCGGGGTGGAGTGTTGATGATCCGGGCCAGGGAGACCTCGTCGGCCGGGTTGTCCAGGACCTTCAGGTAGGCGAGGATATCTTTGATCTCCATGCGCTCGTAGAACCGCATCCCTCCCACCATGTGGTAGGAGATGCCGCCGGCCATGAGGGCATCCTCAAGGACGCGGGACTGGGCATTGGTCCGGTAGAAGACGGCCACGTCCGACATTTCCCGGCCCCGACGAAGATGGCGCTCAATCTCCCGGCACACGTAGCGGGCTTCCTCCCGCTCGTTGTCCAGGCAGCGGTGCACGATGGGTTCGCCCTCGGGGTTTTCGGTCCAGAGCGTCTTGCCCTTGCGGCCGCGGTTCTTCTTCACCACCGCGCCGGCCGCGGCCAGGATGGTCTGGGTGGAACGGTAATTCTGCTCCAGCTTGACCACGGTAACGCCGGGGAAATCCTTTTCGAAATCCAGGATATTGCGGATGTCGGCGCCTCGCCAGCGGTAGATGGACTGGTCATCGTCCCCCACGACGCACAGGTTCATCCGGTCGCCAGCCAGGAGGCGCACCAGCCGGTACTGCACCGGGTTGGTGTCCTGGTATTCATCGACCAGTATCCAGCGGTAGCGGTCCCGGTACCGCTCCAGCACCTCGGGAAATGTCTCGAAGAGCCGCACGGTGACGACGATCAGGTCGCCGAAGTCCAGGGCGTTGCAGCGCTTCAGCCGCTCCTGGTACGCGGCGTAGACCCTGGCGATCATCTCTCCGGCCGGATCGTCCGTTTCCAGCTCCTCCGGCGCCCTGCCGGCATTCTTGCAGTCGTCGATGGCCGCGGCGAACATTTTCGCCGGGTGCTTCTTCTCGTCCAGGCCCAGTTCGCGGATGATGTCCTTCAGGACCCGTTCGGCATCCTTGTCGTCATAGATGGCAAAATGGGAGGAGTAACCCAGCTGATCGATCTCCCGCCGCAGGATGCGGACGCAGGCGGAATGGAAAGTGGCGATCAGCGGCGCGTCCCCGCTGCCCAGGAGCTTCTCCACCCGCTCCTTCATCTCGGCAGCCGCCTTGTTGGTGAAGGTCACGGCCAGGATCTGCCAGGGGGGCACGCCTTTCTCGCGGATCAGGTGGGCGATGCGGTGGACGATGACCCGGGTCTTGCCCGAGCCGGCGCCCGCCAGGATGAGAAGCGGCCCCTCGCCATGGAGCACGGCCTCCAGCTGCCTGGGGTTGAGGTTGTGCAGAATCTTCATTGCTTTTCCTTCGGATACGTTTTCGTAACATCTCTTTATACCACGACGGGAAAAGCATGGCAGGTTTTTTCTGCAGCGCGCCCTGTAGTAGTGCCTCGATAAGCCTTTTACCTTCAGTCTTCAGTTTTCCGCCCTTTGCCGTTTGCCCTTTGCCTCCTTATCACCCACTTGCCTGCTTCGATCACCGGCACGACACTGCCCGCGGCAGCGGTGAGCAGCGCCCACTCCCCGAGCGTAAGGGTCGACGTACCGAAAATGTCGCGCAGTACGGGAAGGGTCATGGTGAGGAACAGGAGCACCAGCTCCCAGAAAATTGCATGGTTCAGCCACCTGTTGGCGAACGGGCGCCAAAAGACCGAGGTATGGTCGGACCGGTAGTTGTAAGCCTTGAGGAACTGGATCATGATGAGCGAGACGAATGTCATGCTCATGGCCTTCCCGAGCGGGTAGCCGACTCTGAGGGCGCCGCTGAATACGGCCAGGTTGACCACCGCCGACCATACCCCGCCCAGGCCCATGAGGGCCACCACCGGCCGCGTGAAGATACCGGTACGGGGATCGCGGGGGGGACGCCGCATCAGGTCCGCTTCCGGAGGATCGACCGCCAGGGCCAGGGCGGGCAGCCCATCGGTGACCAGGTTCACGTACAGGATCTGCACGGCTGAAAGTGGCAGGGGGAGCCCGGCAACAGCAGCCCCCGCCATAAGGAGGATTTCGCCGACATTGGAAGAACTCAGGTACATCAGGTACTTCTTGATATTGTCGAAGATCCCGCGTCCCTCTTCGACCGCCGCCACGATGGAAGCGAAATTGTCGTCGAGGAGGGTCATGGCCGCCGCTTCCTTGCTGACATCCGTGCCGGCGATTCCCATGGCAATGCCGATATCCGCCTTCTTGAGCGCCGGCGCATCGTTGACGCCATCGCCGGTCATTGCCACCACGTGCCCCAATTTCTGCAGTGCCGCGACCAGCCGGAGCTTGTGGGCCGGAGATACCCGGGCATACACGGCGGTGGCAACGGCTTCGCGGGTCAACTCCTCATCGCTCATCTCCTCCAGCTCCTGGCCGGTCAGCACCTTGCCGCCGGCAAGGATGCCCAGCTCATCGGCAATGGCCCGGGCGGTAAGGGGGTGGTCCCCGGTAACCATGCGGACATCGATTCCCGCCTGTACGCACATGGCGACAGCGCCCTTCGCTTCCGGCCGGGGAGGATCGATCATCCCCGCCAAGCCGAGAAAAACCATCTTTTCTTCCGCATCGTCGATAGCTGCGTCCGGCGTACAGGCCAGCGCCAGGACCCGCAGGGCGCCGGCAGCCATGTCGGCAGCGGCTTCGGCGATCGCTTCCCGTCCATCGTCATCGAGAAAAATGCGCTCCCCGTCAATCAACTGATGGGTGCAGGATGCGAGAATCACCTCGGGAGCGCCCTTGGCATAGGCAATCATGCCGCCGGCCCCCCGGTGAAGCGTGGTCATGCGCTTCGTCTCCGAGCTGAAGGGAATCTCGTCCACCCGCGGGAACCGTCTGTCCAGGACTGCCTTGTCCAGCCCCGCCCTGGCCGCGGCCACCACCAGGGCGCCCTCCGTGGGATCGCCCTTTACCTGCCAGGAACCGCTCATCCCGTCCCGGGCGATATGGGCATCCGAAGCCAGGGCAGCAGCCATGAGGAGGGCTTTCAGAGAAGCAGACGGTTCCGTTTCGCGCCCCTCGAAGACAAAGGTGCCGTGCGGGTCATACCCCTCTCCGGCGACCCGCCACATCTTGCCGGCCACATAGAGCGCACGAACGGTCATCTCGTCCCTGGTCAGGGTACCGGTCTTGTCGGAACATATCACCGAGGTGCTGCCAAGCGTTTCCACCGCGGGCAGGCGGCGGATGAGGGAATTGCGCCGGACCATCCGCTGGACACCGAGCGCCAGCGAAATAGTGACGACAGCGGGGAGGGCTTCGGGGACAACGGCAACCGCAAGGGCAATGCCGAAGATGAACATCTCCAGAAAGGGCATGCCCCGCAGCAGGCCGGCGGCAACAATCAGGGAAACCACCACGAGCGTTGACCAGGCCAATACCCTGCCGACCTTGTCCAGGTTCTTCTGCAGCGGCGTCCGTCCGGTCTCGACCGTCTGCAGCATCCTGGCGATCCCGCCGAACTCGGTCTCCATGCCGGTGGCGACGACAACGCCCCGGCCCCGGCCGTAGGATACCGTCGTACCGGCGTAGACCATGTTGCGCCTGTTGGCGACAGGAACGTCAGGGCCGTCGACGATTCCGGGTTGCTTCTCCACCGGCAACGACTCTCCCGTGAGCGATGCCTCGTCGACCCGGAGGTTGATCGACTCCAGCAGCCGGATATCGGCCGGCACCCGGTTGCCCGCCAAAAGCAGCACCAGGTCGCCCGGCACCAGGTCGCGCGCCGGTACCTGCACCTCGACCGCATCCCGAATGACCAGCGCTGCCGGTGCGGCCATTTTCCGCAATGCATCGATGGAACGCTCCGCGCGATACTCCTGGATGAACCCGAGAAAAACCGCAAACAGCACGATGACCGTAATCGCAACCGCTTCGGATTCGTGTCCGAGAACCGCCGAAATTGCCGTTGCGATCAGCAAGATCACGATGAGCACATTCTTGAACTGTTCCAGGAAAATTGCCCACGGTGAAATGCCCCGGGCAGTCGGCAGTTCGTTGGGGCCATGCTCCGCCAAGCGGCGCTTGGCTTCCGGTCCGTCGATCCCTCTGACAGGGTCGGTACGCAGCAGGTCACTTGCTTCTTCAACGGAAAGGGTGTGCCAGGAAACCATGCCGTCCTCTCTCCTGAAAGAATTTCGCCGGAGAACCAGCCTGATTCAACTCTACTCCACACCACCACCTTGTTCAACCCGGAAAGGAACGGTGGAGTGTTGTCTTTTCACGGGGATTTATGGTACTAAGGTGGAAGAAATTTCATTCAGCGAGGAAAAGAAACATGATTACTACGTCCGAATTCAAAAGGGGGCTGGTCATCCAGATCGACGGCGCCCCCTGCCTGATACTCGATGTGGCCTTCCAGTCGCCGTCGGCCCGCGGGGCCAACACCATGGTCAAGACCAAGTACCGCAACCTGCTCACCTCCCAGGTGCTGGAAAAGACTTTCCGTTCCGGGGACAAGGTGGACGAGGCCGATTTCGAGCGTCACAAGGGGCAGTTTCTCTATGCCGACGGCTTGAGCGGAATCTTCATGGACCTGGAAAACTATGAGCAGTTCGAGGTGGGGGAGGAACAGTTTTCTTCCCTGGCTCCATACCTGCTGGACGGCACCGAAGTGGTGCTGGGCCTTTTCCAGGGCCGGCTGGTGAACGTGGACCTGCCCATGGTGGTGGAGCTGCTGGTCACCGAAACCGCACCAGCGATCAAGCACGCGACCGCCCAGGCACAGACCAAGGAAGCGGTGCTGGAGACCGGCCTGAAGCTCCAGGTGCCGCCCTACCTGGAGGCTGGCGAAAGGATCAAGGTGGACACCCGGGACGGCAGGTTCATCTCCCGCGCCTGACCGAAATCCCCACCAGGGAAAAATCTGTTGACAGACGGGGGAAATGGATATATAAGTTGAAGGCTCAATCGCCCAGGTAGCTCAGTCGGTAGAGCAGAGGACTGAAAATCCTCGTGTCGGCGGTTCGATTCCGTCCCTGGGCACCATGTAGAATCAAGGGGTTAGCTAACCGAAGCTAACCCCTTTTATTTTTTATTGTACCTATATTGTACCAAAATCCTCTTACCCCTCTTACTTACAAACCTTTTCAATACCCCCCTGCCTCCTCTCAACTTTTTTCATAAATAAAAGCTTTTATCTATCTACCATTATTTTCTCCCCCCGATTCAATTGCAATTAATGTTAAATTTTCGTATATTTACACGTTGTTCTAGCTTTTACAGAATAGTTCTGAGGGATTGAATGCCAACTCTTGATTGGATAGGAAAAAAGGCGGTTTTAGAGCATCACAAACAGGTTTCGTTTCATCTACTCAGGTGCAATGATGCCTTGTCTGTTGGAGAACCTGGAAGTGGAAACCTTCTGGTTCAGGGAGACAACCTCCTTGCACTGAAATCCCTACTTCCCTATTATGCCGGACAGGTAAAATGCATTTATATAGACCCCCCCTACAACACCGGAAACGAGAATTGGGTTTACAACGATAACGTTAACAGCCCCGAAATGCGAGACTGGCTGGGTAAGACCGTGGGGAAGGAAGCGGAAGACCTTTCCCGACATGATAAATGGTTGTGCATGATGTATCCCCGTCTTGCCCTGCTCCGGGACTTTCTCAGGGAAGACGGTGCGATTTTCCTTAGCATTGATGACAATGAAGTTCACACGCTCAGGGGTTTGCTTGATGAGATTTTCGGACCTCGGAACTTTATAGCCTCAATTATCTGGCAAAAAGTGTATTCTCCAAAAAATTCCGCAAGGCATTTTTCAGAAGACCACGATTATATTCTTGTTTATGCCCGGAATGCCGAAATATGGCGGCCTAACCTCATTGCCCGAACAGAGGCACAAGATAAAGCCTACAAGAACTTGGACAAAGACCCACGGGGATCATGGATGTCAGATAATATGTCAGCCCGCAATCCTTACAGCTTGGGTACATATTCAATTACATGCCCTTCTGGCCGCATCATTGATGGACCACCTACTGGAAGATACTGGGTCATTTCTGAGGATAAATTTAAAGAACTTGATGCAGACAAGCGAATTTGGTGGGGTAAAGATGGTAATGGTATGCCCCGATTCAAGCGTTTTCTCTCCGAAGTTAAGCAAGGCAGAGTCCCACAAACACTATGGCCGTATTCCGAAGTCGGGCACACCCAAGACGCAAAGAAAGAACTCCTCGCGATTTGTGATTTTAAGGATTCAGCTTCCGTTTTCATCACCCCCAAGCCCACTAAATTGTTACGCCGGATTCTGGAAGTTGCTACGGATAAAGACTCCATCATCCTTGATTCTTTCGCCGGAAGCGGAACGACAGGCCATGCAGTGCTTTCTTACAACAAAGAAGACGGCGGGAATCGTAGATTTATTATGGTTGAGATGGACAACGAAATTTGTCAGGGAATAACAGCACAACGTATTACCCGCGCGGTTCAAGGGCATAAAAATATTCAACCTCTTGGGGGTGGGTATCGCTTTTGTCAACTTGGGGACCCCCTATTTAACCCTGAAGGACAGATAGGAGATGCTGTCAGCTATAGAGACCTCGCCCATCATGTATTTTTCATTGCCACTGGGGAACCACTGCCCCACGATGCAGACCTGAAAACTCCCCTTCTCAGTGTCGTGAAAGATGTCGCAGTCTATCTGCTTTTCAATGGAATACTCGGGGACAAATCGGAAGCAGGCGGAAACGTTCTGACCCGCGAGATACTGGCTTCCCTACCTCATCACAACGGCACTCGTATCGTTTACGGTAACGGTTGCCGGATTAGCCCGGAACGCCTCAGGCATGAAAACATCATCTTCCGACAAATCCCGTATGAAGTGAGGGTTTCATGATGATTACCCCCAAGGAATACCAGAACCGCGCCCTTGATGCCTTGCGGGGCTATTTCCGCGCCTGTAAGCAATACGGAAACGCTGATACCGCATATTATGATGTAACCCGCCAGATATTCGGCACAGGGATTCCATACCGTGACGTTAAAGAGGTTCCCGGCCTACCTTACGTATGCCTGCGCATACCGACAGGCGGAGGCAAAACCTTTGTTGCCTGTCACTCAATCAGCGTTGCGGCAAGTGATTTGCTAAATGCCGATTTTCCGGTTGTCCTTTGGCTTGTCCCGTCAAACGCCATCAAGGAGCAGACCTTAAATGCCCTGAAAGACCGAAATCACCCTTACCGGCAAGCCCTTGAAGAAACCATGTCTTCCGTTTCCGTGTTATCCGTTCAAGAGGCGTTATACGTAACGCGTCCTACGCTCGCCACGGGAACAACAGTGATTGTTTCTACAATGCAAGCCTTTCGAGTGGATGAAACGGAAGGGCGCAAGGTGTATGAACAATCCGGCGCGCTCATGGATCATTTCAGCAATGTTGAACCGGCCTTGATTGCTTCCCTCGAAACATACGCAGACGGCAAGCCAATCCAATCCCTTTCCAACCTGCTCCGTCTTCATCGACCCATCGTTATAGTTGATGAAGCTCACAACGCCCGGACCCAACTTTCCTTTGAAACCCTGGCGCGATTCAACCCTTCCTGCATTATCGAATTTTCCGCAACCCCCGATACCGAAGGCAACCCCAGCAATGTACTTCATTCCGTTTCAGCGGCGGAACTCAAAGCCGATCAGATGATAAAGCTTCCCATTCGCCTTGAAACGCGCCCCAACTGGAAAGAGCTTGTAGGGGATGCAATTGAACTCAGAAAACATCTTGAAGGTATATCCATGAAGGAACGCATGGCCACGGGCGAGTATATCCGGCCTATAGTTCTTTTCCAGGCGCAACCCAAGAACCAGAACCATGAAACGTTAACGGTTGAAGTGGTTGAGCAATGCTTGCTGGATGACTTCTCAATACCACCGGAACAGATACGTCGTGCAACCGGGACCGACAAGGGGCTTGAAGGGCTTGATCTTTCCGATTCATCCTGTGATGTTCGCTATATCATTACCGTGCAGGCACTCAAAGAGGGATGGGATTGCCCATTTGCCTATGTCCTCTGTTCGGTGGCGGAAATGCGTTCTTCGACTGCCGTGGAACAGATTTTAGGCCGGATAATGCGATTACCGAAGGCACGACGCAAGCAAAACGAAGAATTGAATATGTCTTATGCGTTCGCGACTTCCCGCAATTTTATTGAAACAGCAAACGCCCTTGAAGATGCTTTGGTGCAAAACGGTTTCAACCGTCAAGAGGCCAAAGACCTCATCACCAAGATTCCAGAGAAATCGAACGGCGGACTTGAGCAGTTCTGGACAAAGGCAACTGAGGCAGTAAAAGAAATCCCGAAACTGGAGAGCCTACCGGAAGAGATTGCAGCCAAAGTTACCTATGATGAACAGAAGGGCGAGATCACATTTAGCGGAGTGATGGAAGAGCATGAAAAATTCGCCTTGCAGCACTGCTTTGCAACCACGGAAGCCAAGGCCAGTATAGAACGGGTATTCAGGAAAACCCGCGGGCTTCCGTCAGAACAACCAAAATCACCCGCTGAAAGGGGGGAATCCTTTTCCATCCCAGTTTTGTCGATAAAACAGGGAAACTTGTTTGAAGCTTTCGAACAGACCCATTTCCTTGAAAGGCCATGGGAACTTTCCAAATGCGACCCCTCTTTGAATGAGTCAGAATATTCGTTGAAGAAGTTTGACGGAAAAGTCATGGAAATCGATGTATCCGAAAGGGGGAAACTCGCCAAAAGGTTCATCTCCGATCTGCATGAACAGATGACCATACTTACAAATGACCAAACACAAACTGTTGCCAATCTGGTTTATTGGTTAGACAGAACTATTTCACATCAAGATATTCCTCCTTCGGAATCGGGACCATTCTTGACATCCCTTGTGCATTTTCTCCTTGATGTTCGGAGTTTCGATCTCAGCCAGCTTTACCATGATAAATATACCCTAAGGCAGAGAGTATCGGAAAAGATTGAGCAACACAGGCAGATGGCTTTTGTTCGCGCCTATCAGTCATTATTGCTCCCGGAATGTGCAACTCCTCTCGTCGTGACTCCTGATGTCTGTTTTTCCTTCAACCCCCTTGAATATCCCTATAACTCCCTCTACAAGGGAAGTTTCCAATTCAAAAAGCACTATTATAAGGAAGTTGGAAACCTGAAGGATAACGGAGAAGAATTTGACTGCGCTGTATTTATTGACACCCTGCCTGAAGTCAAATACTGGGTTCGAAATATCGAACGTCGGGAAAGGCATTCCTTCTCGTTGCAAACCACAACGGACAAATTTTACCCTGACTTCGTATGTCTTCTTAGTGACGGGCGGTATCTTGTAGTTGAATATAAAGGTGCGGACCGCTGGAGCGATGACGATTCTAAAGAGAAACGCGCCCTAGGGGAATTATGGGAGAAACGGAGTAATGGCAAATGTCTTTTTGTTATGCCGAAAGGTAAGCAATTAGATGCTATTGCTGAGAAAATACGTCGTACCGATTGATTTTATACGTCTGTCTATTCCAAACATTCATACCACCCTGAGCCATCACCGAATTTGCGAATCAAGTCCCACCACGACTGACGGTTTTTGAATCGCATGTGAATCAAAGTATGGCAGCTTTTGCACAAGGGATAATGACCAGTCATACTGGAATAGTCTTCGGAATGGTATGTTATTGGTGAACCTGGGTATCTTGTACCGCAAATTTCGCAAGGGAAATTTTCTGCCGGGGGGATAATGCCAAGTCGAATTGCAAGATATAATGCCTGCCATTTTCTGACACGCTGATCATGAACAAAACCGTTATATGGGCGCAATAGTTTCCATTTCCACACCCTCCTTGTCAACCCCTTATCCAATGCAATCTCGAAGATTTCGTCAATCGTATGAGTTATTTCCGGCAAGGTTCGTTCCTTTGTGTTCGCATGGGATCAGTCTGTCGTATCATCAACCAGACGTTATTAAAAGGGTTTTAAAAACGTTCAGGGAAAAATCGGCTTCCATAAATCCATTTTGAGAGGCTTTTTCCAGGGAGCGAATGCTCAGGTAGCCCTTCTGGCCAGCTCAATTTAGAATGTGGGCTCATAGTTCTCAAATCTCATATTCAGGGTTTATGAGCCATGAAAGCAGGGTAGAATGATAATGAAACCGTAAAACCATTTCCAAGAGGAAATACTTTTGAATCTAAATAGCTCGGCTAAATAATATTACTAACAGTTTTTTATATATTCTGGATTAGGGCAATGAATATGTCCACAGCGAAGGCAAATAAATGAATTTTCCCAATTTTTTTGTCTTATTTCGTAGTCAATAGAATCATTTGAACCGCCAATAAAAAATAATACTATCCCTACAACAATGATTAGGCCACCTGCGGTTTTTGTTCCCGGGGTATCTGCTGCAACCAAAAAGACGCCTATTAGAAACATCAAAATTGCTGCCACTATCCGATATCCTGCCTTTAAGCTCGGACTAGATTTTGCCGGTGGTGAAACGCTTATAGATAATTCAGTTTGCTGGGAACCTTTTGTGGAAAAGCCCGCAAGTCCGACACCGATACCCCCGCTGCCAATCCCTATACCGCCTCCCGATGAATTAAGATTCACGGCTGATAAACCTTCTTTGTAGGCTATTGGGAGTCTTTTGATGTTATCACTTTTGCAAACTGGGCATTTAAAATCAAACCCTATAATATCATTTCTTGCTTGCTCTGCGGTTGTCTCGGAATTTTTTCTATATTCTGTTAAATCGACTCCACAATTTGGGCAGAAATTTGTCATTTCCGAAGACATATAATCACAAAATGGACAAGAATTCGGGCTTTTCACAATATCCTCCAGTGATTTTAATTGATATGAGAAATAGTTTTACAGTCTAAAATATTAACTGTCTGATGATGAAAATTTGTTTGCGATGGCGATAATTCTATTTGTAAACGCGAAAATGTCAATAAATATCTAACCATGCGTTAGTTTATTAAAACCCTTGAAAGCTCCTTATCTTCCTTTTTAGAGGGCGAACTAAAACACGAATGTGTATGTTCGGGGCAAAGATAAAAGAACTTCGCGATAAAATAAGTCATGTTCTAGGAACAGCTTTCAGAAAAAGTAGGGAAAGGATCGAAATATCTCAGTCGAATCGAAGTAGGTAAAAGCTATCCCTCCCTTGAAATCGTGGAAAAATTATCAGACGCCTTAGATGTCGATATGAAAGATATTTTTGTTTTTGATCATCTGGACAAGGAAGCAAATCAATTAAGAAGCATTACAACCTTACTTGAGGGTATAAGAGAAGAGAAGAGGCGGATGATTTTCAAAATCATTAAAGCCAACGTTCATTGATTTTGCACTTTGCAATTAATTGCAAACACCTAATTAAGTTTACTGGTTTTGTCAATAGCATTTCTAACCTACTCCACCTGTAAAGAGTATGCCTCATTTTAACAATATATTTTCTTCAGGAATTTTTGAAATCACATATCATGGTTGTCTCTCGGGACTATTCCACAAAAGAAGGTACCTTCACATAACCACCAAATAAAGCGTGAGAATAAATTGTTAAACTGCTGCCATGTATGCGTGCAACTAGTTATTTAATTGGAAGTGTCCGAATTGAACTTTTTTGGGAGAATACTTCCGAAGAAATATAATCAGGGATCTAGCTTCCAGTCGGTGTCCAATCAAGTAGATGTTTCGAGTCTGCCTTGGGTCCCCAGCGCGGACAAATCTGGACACTGGGAAGAGCAGATACTTTATTAATGGCTATGAGCGTGACCGGCGTGGTGGGCCTTTCCACCACGACCGAGTCCACGCGAGAGTTGGAACGTTCGCATTAATCTTCTTGATCTAAATCGCCAACTCTGCCTTCGGACTGGACTATGAAATATGGTTGGTGCCTGAATGATTTGCAGAAGCCTTCAATGCCCGGAAATAGAAGAGTTGACGTTATGTTCATTCGCCGTAAGTGCTTTACTCCTTCATCACGTAGTTTCATTGGAATTATCAGTTTTATAGCGTCCTTATCACTCAGGTTGTAGGCTTCAATTATATCTTCATGCGAAACCTTAAGTGATCCAGATACTAAGAAAAGCCCTTGCTGCGCTAGCAATCTAGGGGTTGTTTGTCTTGGTTCATATACATACATTATATCTTTTTGATCTTTGTTGAGTATTTCTTTGTATTTCAATATATGGTCGGAATAGCTGTTCTTGTCTATCTCACGAAAAACGTTTTCTCGAAAACAATATACGGCGGCATCTGTTGTCCCTGTTTCAAGTGCAAAGTATGCTGCGATGTATGGTGAAAATGTTGCATCAATAAGTCTCGTAGGGGCTCCATAGTGCTGCATTACAGCAAGCCATTCCAACGGGTCATCATTCAAGGGAAGTGGCACGTCATACTGACGTGCTGTTGCCATAAATTTATCAAGTGCCACATTCTCATGGCTGCGCCGCGCTAGTTTTTTAGGTTTTCGTCTTGAACTTGTGGTTACTGTCACAACATCTTCAAATGAACGATAAATGGAGCTCTCTAACTTCCATGAAGCGTCAACTTGCCCTCTAAAAATCCACTTCCGTAATTGTAAATTGCGCACATGTTGATCAAAATCGTTCCAGTTTTTAATAACTTTCTCTTCAATATTAACCATTCAAGTTACTCCTATTACAACGTCTAAATGCGCACCGGCGGAGCGAAGCGGAGACCGCGCGCCGCTGCGGGTTGGCTTTGAATTATTAGAAAGGAATATCATCCGAAACTTCAGGGATTACCTTTTCGACCTTAAAGGCGTTTGTCCGGGCGATTATGTCTTTGAGTTGCTTCTTCTCGTACTCCGAAAGAGAAATCCGCTCAAGTAATGTTTTAAGCTGATCATCTGTCGCAATATTCCATGAATCCAATATGTTGACATTTATCAACTTAGTATCTGACTGTAAGCTCGCTAAGGCTTTACCGATGCATTGCAGAAGTTGTGTTCTGTATTTCGGTTTCTTTAAAAGAGTGCATACAATTTCCTCTGCCACTACTGCTGGGGTTTTCCCCTTAGCTTGAATTCCTTGATACTTACCAAAGAAACCAAAAGGGTCCATGCCTGCTCGTAACGGAATAATTTCTACTTTCCTGCCAAGCGCATATCCTACTTCTTGACAACACCAGTCGGAGTCTTTAAAACCAGGTTCAACCAAAACAACCATGACTTCCATTGTTTCAAGGGCAACTTCAACTTCGTATCGCCATTCTCTTGAAGGCTCAATGTCCTCATGAGCTACAAAAGCGCATATCCCCCAATGGTCTAGGAAACTTTTTAGATAGGACATACGCTCTTTATTGTTTGTTAAATGACTCAAAAACAGCTTGAGGCATCCTTCTTTCCAAAAATCTGGAGATACTGAGATAGAATTTAAGAAAAGTTTCTTATGCTTCTCCGGTTCTTTCTGCTGATACCAAAGAGCAATGTCAAAATAATCAATTATTTCTTCCACCAGTTCTTCATTTTCCTCGAATATCTGATTTAGTACCTCAATGACGCAGAACGTGTAATCATCATCTCCAAAGTGCATCGACCGAAAAAGCCTTGGGTGCCCGGTTATGACATTAAGTCGCCCCGTAATCTGGCCGAGCGTGTACCAATCAGCTTCTGAAAAGTTTCCTTCAACGTAGTTGCTTATTACGGCTACTTTTTTTCGTGTTGTTTTGTCCATTATGTCTCTCTTGAGCCAACGTGGGAGAGCGCACCGGCGAAGCACAGCGGAGGCCGCGTGTCGCGCTTTGTTAGCCATTGTCTGTCAAGAATTTCTCATCGCGAATACTTGCCGGCGATTCAAGGCACGCATCAGGTATCATCTCTCTAAAATATCCGTAAATCTCTTCCAGTCGCCTCTTATGAGCTTCGAATTCTATCAATAACTCGCTCGCTAATGAGTAGTTTCCGACCTTCTTGTTTGCATCCCAAACGTATAGTAGAGGCGCCATACGATCAAAATAATACTGTGCTGCAGTCATCAACAATACGGAAACCCATTGGGGCGCATTTTCGTACATATACTTGCTTACCAGATTTTTCGGGGTGGCTAAGCCCTTGCTGGACAGTTTACTTAATATATCATCATCATTCATTCTTAGAGCTGTCCTCAGATTAGTTATAATTTGTTCATAGTCACTTATCCATTTCTCAATGGTAACCTGAGCATCAATCACAAAATATATTCTAGGGAGGCTTTCAATTTGACGGACTCTCTTGTCTTGTTCATAGCTTTGTATTGCAGCGTTAAGAGATCGACGTGTCAGTTTTGTTTGATACAATACCACAATTAATGCCACAAACGTTAGGCATGTGGATATGATCGTTGCCCATGCTGTTATGTCTGCCATTATCTTCGGCGTTCTCTTCTCTTCCTTCTCTTTTGCGGCTGCGGCGACTTCTACTTTTGTCTTCTCAGGTGGGATTATTTTTACGAAAACAGGTGCTTGCTCGGTGCCACGTTGTTGTTTTCCGATAGTCTGTTGGCCAGCAGCAAGTACTACAGTTTCTTTACGCGGTTGTTGGAGTTGCCCCGCAGAAGCACCAACACAGTAAAGCAAGAACAGCACAACAAAGGATATCCTCATTTTGTGGGTTCTCCTTGATTTAATATACGGGTAACAACTGGTTGATGATCCCCTGCTCAACCTCCAAACTGGGATATTTAGCCTGTGCACATTAAATAAGTTAACGCTTCAGTATTGTGCATTCCCCGTTTCAGTAACACGGAGGCCTCAAAATACATTCTCCTCATATACCACCTTTTTATATTTTTTCATAGGCTCATGATAAATATTTTCCAACCATATAGCCGTTGTTAATCCATCCACAGGGAGCATGCGCAGCATAGGCCCGAGCGTTCCCACGCTAGTCGGGCCGTCCTCCTGTTGATGGACAATTATTTGTAGGAACATATTTCATACCCTGTTACACTCCCCCTCTCAAATGCCTTACACATCTGACAATTGATAGCCCCAAAGGACCATGATGGTCAACCAGGAACCTGGCGGAAAAGAAAGAAATATTGAAAAGGCCATGTCCTTTCGAACATGGCCTTGAATGTTTGGCTTCCCAGCGCGGAAAAGGCATTGGGAACAACGGCTTTTATAAAACATGCGCGTAACCCGGTGTTGTCCGCCATGGACATGATCCGGTTTATGCTGTAGTTATACACACTCTCTCTGTGATCTCTTTTTAGCCATTGGCTCAAGCCTTCATTATGATTCTCTGTGCTCGTGAAATGAGCAAGTAAGCATCTCAAGCATCTCGTCGGTCTTTCGACAAACGTCAAGCTGATCGTTGAGAGCAACAATATAGTGTTCTACTTTACGCTCAACATCGGGTCGCGAATGGTTAGCAAGTGTCGCAATGCGTCCTTTCATCTTCAATATCATCGACCGAACATTCTCATTTGATTCCCTTTCTCTCTGCAGATCGAATTTGTGTCCATACAAATCTCCGATAATGAAGGAGTGTTGGAGTCTTTGAAATGGAAAGATTGCCGCCATACCATCTTTTTGCTTGACGAATCTAGAAAACATCTCTTGCACACACGAGTCACAGTGTTCCCTCACAAAATCGCAGACGGAAGCATCGACTTCCACGAAGGGCGTTCCTCTTTCGTCTGCGCTTCGTTTAAAGACGCTGACCTTCTTCTCCTTATCGAGTGCCTTCTGATAGCCAGTCCCCATCACATCGGGTTCATTTGTATGGTAGATCTTCCCAAGCGTTATATATCCACGGCACATAATCCCTTTGATAAGAAGCTTTATCACAGCCCCCCAGCAATGACTAACCAAATTGATCACACCTGCAGGAGATACCTCGCTCGACACGACCACGCAGTCTGAGATGCGAGTCAGTTGAAAGTCCAAGTCACGCCTGACATATGCGCTTTGGGGACAGATCATTGGTCCATACTTCTCTATGTTAGCTTTGTCTTCAGGTGTACCCAAGTCTCTTGCAGCGTCAATAAGCTCATCCAAAGACATTCCAGAGCCAGCTTCTGACGCATTTATCTTTTCTTTCCAGCCAAGGATGTCTACAAAGGCGATGAATTTTTCTTTTAATCCCATATTTCTACTCCCAAAAATCAGTTTGCATAACGACCGGAAGGACACATGCGGTTTAGTCCGGTGATTCTGCCGGGTTGAAACCTTTCTTTTAATTTTTGTGTCGTGCCAAAGACCGTCTCCCTTCAGGCATTTAATATGACTTGCTGCTATTTTTTTGTTGCACCCTTTAGCAGAATTTTCAAAGCCGTCCAGAACGCTATTTCCATTGAAGTTGTTTGAAGTGTGTAGTGATGCAACAGACGCATCACCACCACCTTCTATTTCAATCAAATATAGCGTATTACCTTCATCGGATGCTAAAATATGTATTTTGCTATCTATAATAAGTTTATGAGCAAAGCGTGGTTCTGCGGTAATAAAATATCTTACCACGTCCATATTAAACATTCTGCAACTTCATATATGTTGCTTACAAATCATACTTTCTCACACATTTGACCTTTTCATGATAGAATCATGCCATCATAGTAAAGACAATCAAATTATACACTAACTAAGTTGCTTCCATCACCTATTTTTCTTAGCATTGACCAAGTATTGAGACATTTCAGCCCATTTGCAATATTTTACTTAAGTAAGGTTTTTTGTATATGTGCTTAGTAAATTCAGAAATAGCATCACATACACTATAATTACTGCTTTCTTACAATGATATCAGTTGTACTTACTTTAAAACAATATTAAGAAGTCGATTCTTTAAAAAGCTCAAGCCATTCGGGTAAGAACATTCTTTACTGCTGTTGGTGTCCAAGCCCCAGATTTGCCTCTTGCTGTTAATACCCCCTTCTTGTTCAGCTCCTTTGCAATCTGATTGAGACTAAATCCTTGTTGTTGATAATCCACTATGATGGGAATAACCTTTCCAGCAAATTCATCTGCCTTGTTTATTCTTGCAGCGACCCCAAGCATACGCCCTTTAGCTGCTGCGACTTCATCAAGGTTCATGGGATTGCCTAATGTCTTCCCCCGCAATTTGGCTGCTTGCAATGCTGACTTTGTCCTTTGGGAAATCATTTCCCGCTCCCTTTGGGCGAGTGCACCGTAAAGGTTTATAGTGAATTGATCACACCCCGGGAGATCACATACAACAAAATCTATTTTGCTTTCCGCCAAGGAAGTTATGTAATGAAGTGAGCGGGATAGCCTATCGAGCTTTGCAATAATAAGCTTATATCCGGTCAATTGGGACTGTCTGATCGCCTTGCAGAGTTCAGGTCTGTCATTTTTCTTTCCGCTTTCAATCTCTATAAATTCGCTCTCAAGTATCCCACCACATGACGTTATGAAATCATTGACCTGCTTCCTTTGTGCCTCAAGCCCTAAACCGCTCTTTCCTTGTCGATCAGTCGATACCCGCAAATATGAGATATATTTCACCGCCATCACCACAATACCTCCATGTATAAATTCTGTGATTGGACGTCTACTGTTATTATATATTACGTCACGACATTGTAAATATCTTTTGCACTTAATTTCAAATTTAATTTATCCATCCAGTAGAAAACTAACGAATGATTAGGATCGATATTGCAATTAATTGCAAATCGATGAGTAGAGGAATCAAAGGCACTACGCAACATTTGGGTATATTTGCTTAATTGCGTCCGGCAGCGTATTCCATAATGTATTTGGGTTTATAATGTTGCTTTTACCGTACTTAGCCAGTTTGGCAACAAATGCTTCCTTATAGCTTTTGTTCATTTTTACGGTTCCAGCTCTCACCCCTTTTATAACAGCTAAGTCTCTGTCTTGCTGGAAGACAAAATCATTATATATATTTTCTGGAGTCGCGTTAAATGACAAAGGTAGCATAATATTTTTATGGTTAAGAAACGAATCAAGTTTTTTTGACTTAGGCCGGTACTGCAATTCTAATCTTGTCCATTTATTGAATATTGACTTAAGTTTATCCTTGTTCTTTGAATGGGAATTTATTTGGGCTATTTTGTCATACATACGAATACGAAGTGCACTTTCATTTTTACCCACGTAAATCGTTTGCACATTTCCGCCAAAACAATAGACTTCTCTTGATTTTATTTTACTGTAGTCAATTATGATTTGATCAGGACTGATATAATAAATGTCTGTTGCAATATCAATTCTTGTTACGGTCCCTGAGGATAATATGCTTGATGCGAGACCCTCGTATATACTATCCAATGACATAACTAGTGATTCATAGTCTATTTTACTCGGATTGTATTCAAGACGGAGATAATTTAATTTTTTAAATTTAGGTTTTACTTGCAGATAACCGACTGAATTATCAAAATCTAGAACCGCATTTTTGCAGTAAAGATTATTTTTATTATCGTATGATTCATATGGCTTTGTCCAGGTTTGCTGCCAGCCTTTATTCGTGATAGTGCCTAGTATTATATCTTCAATAGTTTTATTAGGAGGGCTATATGTTAAGGATATTTTGTCGATAAATACTTTGTTTGGTATAGTATATTCTAATTTATTATATTTATATTTGACCATAAGACGACTACTCCTAACACTCTTAATATTCATCTACAACTTGCTATTAGATAGAGGGTTGATCGATTCACCAATCAGGAGGAAATTTTCCGACTTCTGATCTTTTACCAACAATGATTTTTCCATCGGCATCTGAAACTTTTAGGCAAGAATCATCTTTAAGTATTTTTTCTAAAAACAATCTTGTTTCTAACAGGCTCTGCTTACCCTTGAGATATTCCATGTAATTCATCGCTAAAGTCCCCCGCAGACTAACTGTGCAATTATTTTTAGACATAACATTGCGCCTCACCCTAATTTATTTTCTTTTTTAGTTTCTAGCCACTTCTCAAAATCTGATTCTTTGCACCGAATCCGATTTCCTAACAGGATTAACTGCAAATCAAATTTTGGATTCTTTTTTCGACAGTAAAAATACATCTTGCTGAGTCCAGAAATTTTAGCCATATCCTTCACATTCAATAGCTTATCCTCCATTACGTCATCCTCCCCGGCTCAATAAATAAAAAAGCCCCAACATATACGTTTAATCATACCTCCGTGTATACATTGGGGCTCTCTTGAGCCATTATTCAATTTTGAGTGAATTATATATTAAGCTATCATTACTGTCAACATGATATTTATTTAGATTTTATTAGATTAGATTACAGGTTTTGTCAATTCTTGTTTTGAGCTACATAGTCATGAATATAAGAGATGTTCGGATGGGAAGTTAAATTTGCAAGAAACAAGATTTTATTGGTTATTTTCTCCATAGGCTCTCTGAGCGTGTCAGCCGTTATGACTAAATAACCATCTGTGACGTCGCTATTAGATGAATGATTAAGGAGGCGTTTTAGTTGGGCATAGCTGACAATATTTTCTGCAATTGTACTGAACGTCCTTCTTAGGTCGTGAATGCAAAATTTGACCTGGGTCTGTTCGGTTATCCTTCGCATGGCGCGACTTGGGGCCGAAATATACCCCCTCCTGCCTTCGCCAGGGAAAACATATGGTGAATCAGTCGTCGACTTATCACGCAAATCCTTTAGAAGATCAAACAAGAATCCCGAGAGTGGTAAAATGTGAGGCTTGGAATTTTTTGTGTCCGTGACTCTTAAAGTTTTCGCTGAAAAGTCAACCTCCTCCCATCTCAATTGAGCGGCCTCTTCCCTTCTGAGGCCAGTAAATAGCAAAAGAAGCAAGTAAGTGCGGGAGAGGTCATTTTCGATAGCCATAACCGCTTCAAACCATTTTGGAATGTCCTTTATTGAGATTATAGTAGTGCGCCGGTCAACCTTGTGCCAAGATTTTGCGGCTGTCAGCCTTCTAGTAGGATTCCCAGGGATTTTTTCCTCGGTAATGACCCTGGCATAATTATAAATTGCCCTGAATGTCCTCATGGCATTATTAGCAGGGGCCTTACCGGATTCTTTTGTTATCTTTTCATGCCTCGCCGCGATCATCTCGGATGTTATTTCGGCGATAGGTTTTGGAAGCCAATCTTTCATATGACAATTCAAAAGCTTTCGGTAGGTTAATACTGTTCCTGGTTTGAGATTGTTTCTCTCCTTCAAGAACCCGTCAAATGCGTCTTCCAGGGTTATCCCGAGGACCTTCTTTTGCCTTTCCTCTTCAACAGGATTTTTCCCCTCTTTCATTCCGGCAAGCAGTTTCTGGGCTTCAACCCGCGCTTTTTTAAGGGATATAACGCTGCATTTACCGATGCTTTTTTTGACCTGCTTCCCATTGACGCGACCTTTGACAAAATAAGTCTTTACGTATTTTGCTGTCACGTAGAATCCGAACCCTCTAAGTTCGGTATCAAAATAAAATACCAGCTTATCTTGCTTTGGAATTTTCTGAAGGGATGCTTCGGTGATTTTGAGTTGTGGCATAATTTTTACCGTTGTACCAATGTTGTACCACTTTGTCGTATAATACCGTATAAGCTCCTATTAGTCAAACTATACTAGTTTGCAATTATATTCACTAGATAGCCCTTTTTTATAACACGGTATAAATTGCTTTAGAGGATTTGCGAGAACTGAAAATCCTCGTGTCGGCGGTTCGATTCCGTCCCTGGGCACCATGTAACTATTCAGAATCATCAGATAAACAAAAGGCTTGCGATACCGACGCAAGCCTTTTGTTTATCTGGGTAACATCAGAAGAAAATCTACATTCCAGATTGCTGCTTCAATCAAGGACAATTGAACTGTCCGCCATTTATGAGAAGAATATCGCCGTTAATCTCGCTCGCCATGTCGGATGCAAGGAATGTAACTGCATTCCCGATATCTTCCGGGGTCTGCTCACGGCCTGAGGGAATCGCATCAATAAAGCTCTTGTAAAGGGCATCAGCCTCCCCCAACCCGGCTGCCACAAGGTCACCGAGGATCTTGTCCCAGATCTTGGTTCTGATGATGCCGGGGCCGATGCAGTTGACCTGGATGTTGTCCTTTGCGACTTCCTGCGCCACTGCCTTAGTCAGGGCCGTAACACCGAATTTTGATGCTGAATAGCCTGCCAGCAATGGAACGGCTACACGTCCGGCCTGTGAAGCGGTCATGACAATTTTCCCGGATTTCTGAGGTTTCATGTATTTGAGCGCGGCCTTGACGCAATAGAAGTGGCCTGTCAGGTTTATCTTCAGCATGTTGTCCCAGTCTTCGGCCGAACAGCTTTCAATCGGCCCGGCTTTACAGGTTCCAGCATTGGGACACATTATATCCAGCTTACCCAGTTTTTTCACGACTTCGTCAACCATTGCAAATACACTGGCTTCGTTAGTGACGTCAGCCTCTACGGCGAAGGCTTTACCACCCTCTGAAACAATCTCGTTAGACATTTTCCGGGCGTCATCAAAATTGATATCAGCCAAAGCCACACTTGCCCCAGCCTTCGCAAGACATTTTGCAATGCCTGCCCCAAGCCCGCTGCCAGCCCCGGTTACGATTGCCACTTTTCCTGTCAAATCGATTTCTGTAGACATGTTTGATTGCTCCTTTCCCCGTATTTATGTATACAGCAATCAACTGTATACTGGATTGCGTCATCCGAATTGTATTGACTGGCTGCTCCAAACAGGAGTTATACGAATCATATGTTTGTTATATAAAGCTGGGCCATTGTGCCAACCATTTAGTGTCACCTGTGATGAAAATAGCAGTTACGAACAATGCTGATCCTGATTCAGCCCCAAAGTCCTCAGATTAGCCAGGAAATGGTGCGCACAGGTTCTCACATATGGCCCCAATACCTGAGGCGCCACCTGTGACAATAGAGACCGAGCTGCTGAAAGGGTTGTTTTTCCCCCTACGAGGCATGGCGCCCTCCTCTGGGAACAACTTGGCTTCAGGCTTCTTTACGGATGTGGATTAGCCACTGCAGCTTACTGCGCTAATCATCCGACAATTTCATAGAATTTGATGTCGAGCGGGGCGGCGAAGAGCTCATCCGCCCGGGCCACCAGGCCCTGCAGATGCGGTGTCTGCAGGTGCTGATCGAGCGCTTCTTTGCTCTCCCAGTTTTCATAGAACATGAAGACCGTGTCGTCATCGCAGTCCTGGTGCAGCGTATAGGATATACACCCTGCTTCAGATCGCGTCGGACCAAGTAGAGATAGCAGCACTTCTTTGACCTGGGCCTGCAATCCCGGTTTCGCTAAAATTCTCGCTATAAGGGTAACTCTTTTGCTTGGCATGCAACTCTCCTTTGTGTGAGATGCGCCGACTGCATCACAGCAATGGCGGTTTATTCTTGCTTTTCCCTATTGATAACGACTGAAGCCCTTGCAGTCCGCCTCCGGAAATGCGGCAAGCAACCTGGCCGTTTACTCGGGGGCGAGCATTCCTATGGCCATTCCTGAGCAACAATGATACCACTTGCACAGAAGGCTCGCATAATACGTGTAACCCACCGGATTTGCAGCTCTTTTGCCCTGCATGGCGATAGATGTACCTGCGCCTTCTGCCAAGTTGGGTGCGTTAGCGAGTTTCTAAATGATTCACATGTATCGTCGACTGTAAAGGGATAGCAGTTCTGTTAATGCTCTAAGGTATGCCTTTCGACTTGATGGCGGAAACTGCGCGGTCGACAAGTTCCAGCGCGTCTCCAGCCTTCTCTGACGGAATTGAGGATGAGGGAGTGGAGCGAACTGTCATACGAATTCCAGGATCTGACGCAGTCCGCATAGCCTTCGCTGATATATCGGCACAATAGATAGCGCGCCTTTTCCAAGGGAGGCAATTTCTGGTAGGCGCCGATCCGGTGGAGAAACGCGTCCCTGTCTGCAGGCAGCCGCCCGCTCAGTGCGAAGACATTCGTTCATTAGGGAAAAGACAGTGCAATACTTTGGGGAGGTTGCCCGACATAATCCAGAGGGAAGCAATAACGTTGAAATCCTCTTGTCGGCGGTTCGATTCCGTCCCTGGGCACCATTAAACAGTCCACCACAAACCGATGTGGTATGAAAAGCCCCTAGAAATAGGGGCTTTTTCTTTTAGGATTGTCCAATGTAATCCGCTTTGGTATACTGAAATCCGAGGTTTTTGGGGGCGAGTGAGGGGCAAAAAGCCCCCATGAAAAATCGCAGGCCCCCAAACGGAGGATAAGGCCATGCCAAAGAGGATTATTCCTTTATCCGCCATAAAAATCGACAAGGCAAAACCCCAGGAAAAAGAGGTCAAACTGTATGACGGTGGGGGCCTTTTTTTGCTGATTACCCCCTCCGGCGGAAAGCTCTGGAACCTCAAATACCGGTATGGCGGCAAAGAAAAAAAGTTGGCTCTGGGCGCCTATCCGGTAGTCTCCCTCGAAGCCGCCAGGCAGCGCCGGGAAGATGCCAAGAGGTTGCTGGCAAACGGCGTGGACCCTGGAGAGATGAAAAAGCTCGTGAAGTCCGCCGCAAAAGACAAAGCCGCGAATACGTTTGAAGTAGTGGCCAGAGAATGGCATCACAAATTTTCCTCCGCCGGTAAATGGTCGCCGAAACATGGTGCCGATATCCTCCACCGTCTTGAAAAAGACATTTTCCCTCCCCTGGGCTCCCGCCCCATCTCCGAGATCAAGCCGTTGGAACTCCTCAAGGTCCTGGAACGCATAGCCGGTCGCGGCGCACTCGACACGGCTCACCGCCTGCGGCACCACTGTGGGATGATTTTTCGTTACGCCGTGGTGACGGAGCGGTCCGAGCGCGATATCGCATCTGACCTCAGGGGGGCATTGCCCCCGGTCAAGAATGGGCACCATGCCGCCCCAACAACCCCGGAAAAACTCGTTCAACTCCTCAGGGCAATAGATGCCTATGAGGGCAGCTATATCGTCAAGTGCGCCCTCCAGCTCCTCCCTCTGTTTTTCTGCAGGCCGGGGGAACTGAGGGCCGCCGAATGGACCGAGATTGATCTCGACAATGCCATCTGGGAGATCCCCGCATCCCGGATGAAGATGAAACAGCCCCATATTGTCCCCCTGTCCAGGCAGGCGCTTGCCGTTCTGGAATCCCTGCGATCTCTCACCGGCTCCGGCAAGTACCTCTTTCCCTGCCAGCGTTCTGCACATAGATGCATGAGCGACAACGCCTATAACGCAGCCCTGCGCCGCATGGGATTTACCAAGGACGAGGCGACTGCCCACGGGTTCAGGGCTTCGGCTCGAACCATTCTCGATGAAGTGCTGCGCGTACCGGTTGTTCTCATCGAGCATCAACTCAGTCACTCCGTTCGCGACCCCCTTGGAAGGGCCTACAACCGAACCTCCCACCTTGACGAGCGCAAGAAGATGATGCAGACATGGGCCGATTATCTGGACGGACTCAAGAGCGGGGCGAAAGTTACACCGTTAACTGGTCGGACGTCCCGGTAGTCACATCCCTTTCGAATGGTAATTGTTCACCATGTTTCCCAGGTTTTCCATCTGTAACATATTGTTTTAAAAAGGTTTTAGCTGATAATTCTTGTTGACGTTCTCGTTTGAATTGGTATAATGCCGTCCGACATATGTTGATTCCGCTTACATGGCGGGGTCAAGGTCACGGCACAAGACTTCGTGTCTTTAAGCAAAGGCCATTACCTTTATTGCAAGGGTGATGGCCTTTTTTGTTAATCCAACAAAGAATCCATGGAGGCAGATCAAATGGAAATCCTTGCAACCAAACCAACCTTGCCGGAAACGGGCTTTGTCCGGCTCCCCCACATCATCGGCAATCCCAAGGCCAATCCCCCGATCCCCCCGATCATTCCGGTCTCCAAGAGTACCTGGTGGGCCGGGGTCAAGTCCGGACGGTTTCCGCAACCGGTAAAGCTCGGCCCGAAGATTACCGCCTGGAAAATTTCAGATATCCGGGCACTTATCGAAGGGCAGCCCACATAGGGGACGGCCTGTGAGAATTGAGAATTTTCTCGACGCAATCCGGGAAGCAACAGGCGGCGCCCCTCGCCCTTCCGACATCGTGCCGGGCAAAATGGTCAGGTTTGCCACCAGTGTCCGGAAGAACGATAAGGCCGGCTGGTGCAAACTCTTCGATGACGGCACAGGCGGCATATTCGGCTGTTGGCGCTCCGGCATCTCGGAAACCTGGCAGGCCGTCTCCGACAAGAATCCGGAAGAGCAGGCCGCCTTCCTGGTCCGGGTGAAACAGGCGAAGGAAGAGGCCACCAAGCTGGAGTTGGAGATTCGGAAGCAATGCCGGGAGAAATCGGCGAATCTCTGGAAGAAAGTCCGGGACGCTGATGAAAAACATCCCTACCTTGTTGCAAAGGCGATCAAGGCCCATGGCATCCGGCAACTGCGGGCTGCGCTTCTGGTCCCCATCCGGGACACCGCCGGGACCATGCACGGCCTGCAATTCATCCTGCCGGATGGAAGCAAGCGGTTCAAGGCGGGCACAGCCATAACCGGTTTTTACCATGCCATCGGCCAAGCGAAAGACAGAATCCTGATTGCCGAAGGCTACGCTACCAGCGCCACGCTCCATGAACTCACCGGCCATGCCGTGGCCTGCTCCTTCACTGCCGGCAACCTGAAGCCGGTGGCAGAGGCGCTGCGGCAAAAGTATCCCGACACTGCCTTGATCGTCTGTGCCGATGACGATCATGCCACAGAGGGAAACCCCGGTATGACGAAAGCCACCGAAGCGGCGCTGGCCGTGTCGGGCCTGCTTGCCGTTCCCCGTTTTACAGCCACCAGGACAGAAAAAGATACCGACTTCAACGACCTGGCCCGGCTGGCAGGGCCGGAGGCGGTCATGACCTGTATTGAAATGGCGACCACGCCCGCCCCTGCCTCACCCTCCGGAAACGAAGCCTCCGATTACCCTCTGGAAGCCGTTATCGAGAGATTGTCAAAACTCACCCCCCTGCACTACGACCAGGTGCGCAGGCAAGAAGCAAGGGCGCTCGGCGTCCGGCCCGCGACCCTGGATGCTGCCGTCAGGAATGCCCGCAAGGGTCCCGTTGCCGATGACCTTCCCGTTGCCGAGGTCGAGCCTTGGCCGGATCAGGTAGAACCGGCGCAACTGCTGGCCGACATTGCCGCCACGGTCCGGCGGTTCATCGTCTGCGAACGGGAGACCGCCCAAACGGTGGCCTTGTGGGCCGCCATGACCTGGTTTATCGACGTGGTGCAGGTTGCGCCCCTGGTGATCATAACCGCACCGGAGAAGCGGTGTGGCAAGTCGCAACTCCTGTTTCTCCTGGGACGGTTGTCTGCCCGGGCCGTCACCACCAGCAGCATTTCCCCGGCGGCCCTGTACCGCACCATCGACGCCTGGTGTCCCACCCTGCTGATCGACGAGGCTGACGCCTTCATGAAGGACAACGAGGAGCTGCGCGGAATTTTGAACAGCGGCCATACCCGGGAGAGCGCCTATGTCATCCGCACCGTGGGTGACAGTTTCACCCCGACCAGGTTCAACACCTGGGGGGCCAAGGCCCTGGCCGGAATCGGCCGCGTTGCCGACACCCTGATGGACAGGGCAATCATCCTGGAATTGCGGCGCAAGTTGCCCCACGAAGAGGTGGACCGCATCCGCCATGCCGAACCGGGGCTGTTCGATGCCCTGCGGTCAAAGCTGGCGCGTTTTGCCGAGGATTACCGGGACCAGGTGAGGCAGGCCCGGCCACCGCTCCCCCAAAGCCTGAACGACCGGGCGCAGGACAACTGGGAGCCGCTCCTTGCCATTGCCATGGCGGCCGGTAACGAGTGGCTGCAGCTCGGCACCACGGCGGCGCTGAAACTGTCCGGCAACGAGAGCTCGGCACAGACGGTCGGCACGGAACTCCTTGCCGACATCCGGGAGATCTTCGGCGATGACCGGGACCGGATAACCACGGCAGAGCTGATTCGGCTCCTGTGCGCCGATGAGGAAAAGCCCTGGGACACCTTCAACCGGGGGAATGCGATAACTCCCCGGCAGGTGGCAAAGCGTCTCCGGGAATACGGCATCCTTTCCCATACCATCCGAATCGGGATAGAAACCGCCAAAGGGTACACCCTCGAACAATTCAAGGAGGCCTTTTCACGATATCTGTCCTACCCCCCTGAATTATCCGTAACAACGTCACAAACCAACAACCATGCGGATTTAACCGTGACGGATCATCCGACACATTATCCGTCACGTCATCCGACATGTTTCGTTTCCGACATGAAAAACGTAACATGCAAATCCGCAACCAGCGAGGCTTGTGACGGTGTTACGGAAGAAACCCCCGAAGATACCGTATTGTTTTTGACCGGGGATGACCTGGAGATGCCGCCATGAAGGCTCGGCTCAATGGCCTCTTCCGGGAATTGCGGGAGGAGGGCGTCGCAATCAGGGCACATGATGGCGGCGCGTCTCGCCAGGCTGCCGAAAGCGACGCTGCGAAACGCAGGCATCTGCCGGCGTGCCTGGGACATCCGCGCTGATGCGCGGAGCGGAAACTGAGGGGGTCACAGTAATTACCGGCGGCAGCTTATGCAGCTGCTCGGCGTGTGCGAATGTTGCCGGTGTTTATACCGCCCCCTCAGTCCCCGCGCTGTGTCAGCATGCGCGGACACAGCGCGGGGACAACACCGGCGCGGGTTTGCGGGGAACGATGCGACACAATGGGGAGGACAGCAGCATGAGCAAGGGGGACGAGACATTTGACGCACTGGCGGAGGTGGAACGCATCCGTGCCCGCCGCGCCGAAGCGAGGCGCAAGCTCTACCGCAGGAGTCGCCTCGACCGGTACCGTGCCGAGCTGGTCGCGATGAAACGGGCAGGCGCCTCGTGCGCCGACCTGGTCGAGTGGCTGCGGGTGCAGCACCGCTGCAAGGTCAACCGCAGCACCATTGACCGGTATCTCAAAAAGCTGCCGGAACTGCACGGGGCTCAGGCGGTCGCAATGGAATCGGGACCGCCTCTGTCAGGCGAGGACAGGTAACGGGGGAATACATGCCGAGCTTCCGCACACCAAAAGCCCAATCCGAGCATGCCATATCACAGAAGGTCGCCCTGGGTAAAGGACGCCACGATCATCGGGACGACGGCAGGATTCACAGCGTCGGCACTGCACGAAATTACGAGCAGGCCCTCAAGGGGGTTGCCGAATACCAGCAGGAACACAAGCTGGGCGATCTCCGCGGACTGAGCGTCGAGACTGCCCAACAGTACCTTGCCGACCGGGCCGCCTTGGTTTCCCAAAAGACCCTCGACCTAGATCGCCAGGCAATGCAAATGCACCTGGGGGTACGGCTCGACGTGGTGAGGAGCGAACGGGAGACCCACCTGTCCACTAGAAGCTACACCGCCGCCCAGGTGGAACGGATCGCGTCCGCCCAGTCGGAACGAAACAGCCTGGCTACCCGCATTGCCCATTGCGCCGGTCTCCGTGCCCACGAACTCCTGACCATCAGACCGACAGAGGAAAGACAATCCTCCGGCCACCGGGAGTGGAGCGTGGAGCGCTTCACCGGACGGGAGGGTGAGCGGTACACGGTGGAAGGGAAAGGGGGCCTGGTGCGGGAGGTCCTGCTGTCGAGGGAGCTGGCGCAGCAGCTGGAGGCGACCCGGCTGGATGAGCCGCAAGAGGTAACCGACAGGGAGGTGCATTACACCCAGCATTATGACCTGGCTGGCGGCCAGTCCTGGAGTCAGAGCTTCACCGCGGCGAGCCAGCGGGAGCTTTCCTTTTCCAACGGGGCGCACGGTCTACGGCACAGCTATGCCCAGGAGAGGATGGAGGAGCTGCAGCTGCGGGGTATCAATTACGAGGAGGCAAAAGGGATCGTTGCCCAGGAAGTGGGCCACTTCGACAAGGACACGACGGAGGCATATCTCAGATGAATAAAGTAAGGATTGCGGTGGTCATTCTCGTTCTTATCCTGTTCGCCCTACTCAACTGGTGGATACTGCCCAATCTGGCAATCATCCATTTCGCCAAAACCACTGAGCCCCTCCAGCAAAGCGGTTATCTTCTCGCATATCATGAACATTTCAAACTGGTTGGATTCAGGGTAATCGATTTTCTTGAAAGGGGATGGTCCGGAGTATTTGCGGCGTGGCCTTACGTAATGATAGGTATCCTGCTCGGTAGTGTATCGGGTTTCTTCGCTGGTGACCAGGCCCGGCGGATACTGGCGATTGATGTGGCATCAAAGAGGGCCGTGAAGGATGCGGCAAAATTAGCTACAGCAGCGGAGCGGCGGGATGACCAGGCGCAGCGCAAACTGGCTGAAGCCGCCAAGATGAGACAAGATTCCATATCCCGCATGGAATATCTGGAGAAGATTGCATATGCGCAGCAAAAGGAACGCAGCGAACTTGAGAAGATGAAGGCAGGGTTAGAGGAAAAGGCGCGTCGCGCGGAATCGACCGAAACCGAGCTGAAAAAGGCCAGGAACAAGATCCGGAGGCTTGAGGTAAAGATTGGACGGATGGAAAACGACCCTGTTGACGATTTCTAATGGTTCTGGTACATTTCACCCATATAAAGCGTACCGTGACGCTTCGTCTCCTTGAGACACACGGACTGGCCCAGCAGAGCCGACCACAATGGTGAATCTGTCCAGGTACTACCCAGACCGGCACGCGTTGCAAAGGGTAGCAGCGGCGAACAGTCCCACGCTGAAAAATCTGGGGGCGAATCGGGAAGGTGACTTCTCGCGGTGGTCAATGACCATCGGCCACGGCAGCTCAGGCTGATCGTAGGCAATCTAACGCGGCGCGAAGACTGGCAGTTCAAAAAGAACAATCAAATCGGCAACTTTTCAGTTATCCATAATGTCACCAAAGGCCTCCCCATAAAGGAGGCTTTTCTATTTTCAGGGCCTTTGCAGTTGTGGAACTTGCGCTTACTGCCATTTATCCAACCAGCAACCTGCTAATAGCAACTTTATTTTTCAGCCCCACATTTCTGTTCACTTAATTTTTTTGTTGATTTTTGCAATTTTGCTTCATATAATTCCCCTCAAGCTGCTTTAAGGAGGAATTCGTCAATGGAAGCGATTCAGATTTCGTCACTTGAAGACCTCGCCCCTTATCTCTCGCAATACATTCTCCCCCACGTTAAGGACTCGGTTCAGACATGCGTACGTGCCTTTTCTGCTGATCCCTTCAACGATAATTGGACCTTTGGTACACATCTCTGGCGGAACACCTGGAACAGAATTCGGGCAACCGCTGAAATCGAAAGCAACCCTATTACAGTTCCTCTGAAGGGAAATGAATATTGTTTCCATGTTGGAAACGCAATTATCCATCATCACCGTGTCGGAGGGGCCGGCCTTTTACCCACATCTGCCAAGGCGGTAAAAGACTTGGTGGACGAAGCTCAATTGCCCCTTTTTCCCCGGGAAAGAAGGGTTGCATTTGACAATATCATCCTTGGAATATCGGCAGATCCGCAGGTGGGGCTGAGCGAAGTTTTTTTGGGCAAGCTTGAAAAAGACTCTTCTTCGGAACAATACTATTGGTCCGATAAGGTCTCTCTGTACAACGGATCTTCAGCAGAACCCGAAGATGTCGAGTACATCTTTGTTGATGAAGAGCAAGAAGCGGTACCAGTCCTGGCGTTTAGGCCAAAGACAGAAGAGACAGCTCAACCAGCTACGTAAGAGCAATTGGAAATGACAACCGAAAATTGACCACCTGTGATCACCGAATTTTGACCACCCCCGGTGGTTAGTAAAAGGGAGACTTCTAGAGTTAAGAGGTTTTCTTCCCACCTCCTTTCAGGGACTGCTTGAGG
>POSG01000016.1 GCA_003314535.1 Geobacter sp. | reverse complement strand
GGCGGTCCAGATGTAGGTTATGTCGCTGGCCCAAGCCTGATTTGGCCGGCCCGGATTGAACTCCCGATTAAGGAGGTTAGGCGCCACCGGTTGGCTGTGATTTGAGTCGGTAGTCACCCTGAATTTCCGTTTCGTTTTGGCGTACAGGCCATCTTTTCGCATCAGTCGGGCTACCCGGTTCTTACCGTGCCGCTTGCCTCGGCGACGCAGTTCCCGGTGAACCTTGGGGCTGCCGTAGATACCGTTACTTTCGCGGTGGATTTCCGCAATCTCCTGGGCGAGTTCCCGGTTCTCACGGCTTCTCCTGCTCTCAGGGCGCTTGCTCCATGCATAATAGCCACTGCGGGACACCTGGAAGACGCAGCACATGATTGCTATCGGAAACTCCGCCTGATGATCGTGCATAAAGCGGAAAATCATTTCTGGTCTTTGGAAAAGATGGCCATGGCTTTTTTTAAAATGTCACGCTCCATCTTTAGCCGTTCGTTTTCACGCTTGAGCTGCCGTATCATCTCGGCTTCGGAGGTCAGATGCCCTGTGCCGGGGAAGGCCTCCTCTGGCTTGTCGGAATATTGCCGAACCCACTTGTAGAGGGTGTTGGGATGGATTCCCAAGTCTTTGGCAATCTGGGTCACGCTATTGTCACCATCGGTGACCAGCTTGACTGTTTCGATCTTAAATTCGCGCGTAAATCGTTTTCTCCTTGATACCATGACAGTCCTCCGTGCTCTGTTGTAGCAGCTTTTCGGACTGTCCACAATATCGGGGGAAAGTCAGCTATAGGTTCCGCCTCATTGATTAGCATCTTGCTCCGCTAAAGTAGCCTGTCCCCTTTTCAGTCCCGAAGCTCTTAGTCAGACCTACAATCCTACACACACGAAACCTGCCCAGAATCTGCGATCAGCGAAGGGGGGATCCTCGTCAGTCATTAGCAACTGCTCCCGCAGTTCGCTTAGGAGTCGTTTGCTTCGAAGCTCATCATCCCCTAACCTGTTGCGCACTCCAGTAACGACCTCTGCCAATTCGGCCGATCTTGCACTGCGAAGCCATCGCTGTGCGTTGGACAGAGACCGAGCGGCATCGAGGCCTTTGTCTAGCATCTCTTTGCAAAACTGTTGCATTAGTAGAAACGTAGCGACATCGCTAATCTCCCACTGCGCTGCCACGACCGTTCGCGCTCCGGCGGTTAGGAGGACCGCCGGAAAGCCGATCGCTTCGTCGGGTGTTCGCCAGGACTCTTCCGAAGCGGAGTTGCATGCTGAAAGTATGACAAGTTCGGCACTAGCTAGCTTCAAAGCAGGTCGAAGTAAGCTCTCGACTGGCAACACCTCGTGGCCGTTCAAGTGTATTGTCGAGTTGAGGGGCGAAAACGGGCGAAATGTGCCGTGACAGGCAAGATGCACATGGGTCGCGGCGGTGAGGTGCGGCTTAACATCGGCCAAAGCCGGCGTGTCGCAAAAGCCATGGACGATCGCGCCAGTGCTCTCGAATGCTTCCCCAAATACAAGGGACTCCACACGCGAGAACGGTAGGCGCCGAAAGCCGTCGGAAACTGGGTCGCCGACTGTCAATAAACGTTTTACATTGCCATTACAGACTTCTTTCTGCACCAGCGAGAGATTGAGCGCGCGCGCGGATGGCAGCATGTGGACGCTAAGCATAGCGGGTACGGTGGAAACTTGGAGTGGTAGTAGGCCGATATCGCCAAGTCCGATAATAGCGAATGAGTCGACGCCATTGTCACGGCCCCATGCGGCGATGGGATCGATAACATGCTGGTTAATTGAATCCTCGATCGCCTTGAGTGATGCCTCCAGATGGCTGCCACTGCCTCTTGTGGTCGAGTAAACATATCCTTGGTCCCCATACAGCAGTTCCTGTACTGTCCGGCGGTCAATTCCGGGCAACGGGAGAATCTCAGTAGTTGCGCTAACGATGATTGCGGTAGAGCCCCACGTTGTGGCGAGGAGATACACTATCGGGAATCCTGCTCGTTTGGCAATGTTTTGGATCTGCTCGCAGTTTGGGCGTGTTTGAAGAATATCAGCATCCGACGACGACACCTTGTCCAGAAGATGAAACAGCTTTTCGTGTGCTTGGCAAAGTTCGGACCGGACTCGTACCAATTCACTGCGGCGCAGTTGCTCTTCGCCTTTAGGATCACATGTCACACGACCCTTAATGTGTTCACCGAAAGGTATTCCAAAGTTGTCCTGCAACCCCTGCATCATTCCTCCAATTCCCTGCACCAGGAGGTTCAGTTCCTGACGTTCCAGTTCAAGCACAGCAGCTTGGGCCTCGTCCACGGCCGCCTTCGCCTCGGTCGAGGCATGTGAGCGACGAATCAAAGCAGCCCGCAGGGCATCATCAAGCCACCGAGCCCGACCGATCTCGGCGAGTTCCGTAGCTTCCTTCGGACGGTTCAGCTGCGATGCGGCGAAGACAGCGAAATGGACCGCCCGTGTAACTGCCGCCAGTTCATTCGCTCTGGACATCGTTGTTCCTGCTATGTCACCGAGCCACAGTCCAATTTCAGCCGCTCGGCGGTTCACTGCCAGTGACTGCTCCCACTGTTGGCATTCGTGACATATCTTGCCTAGCTCCCGGTTGAGAACGAGATTGAGTCTAGGGTCACGTTCGATTGTCACTGCATCGAGCGCTTTCTGGAACGCGGTCAACGACCGGTTGAAGTGTTCCATGCTGCCATCTTCAACGCAGATGCGTCCCATCAACCGAGCAAATCCGCCCACCCATTCGGCCCACAAAAATGGAAGCTTATCACGTGGAATCTGCTTGATGTTCGCCAAGTGGTTCTCGATTGCCGTTTCAATATTCGCGCGACCCTCCGGGCCTGCGGACAAAGAGTCTAAATCCCAGTAGAGTGCCGACTTGTGTTGTGCCACAACTGCCCATGAGGCTTTCAGAGGAGCTTTTTCTCCACGCTCCAAGGCATCTGCTTCGGCATTGGCGGCTTCGGCGAGATGCCTGGCATGTGCGACAGAATCAGCACCTGCCCAATCTGGGTATGCTGTGGCCAAAGCACGGAGTGTGTGGATTCTTTCTACGACTCCACGTTCAGGGGGGCGGTGCACAAGCGCCTCCTGCAAGACGTTGACGGCCTCGTCAATGTTCATCGTCCGCACGTGTGGTTCTTCAGCTTGCATAAGCAATGCGCCGCCGAGGTTGTGAAGTGCCCGCGCATACCTGTCTGGTTTGAAGTCCAAGCCACTCTGCTGCTTGGAGTATCTCTTTACAACATCGCGCAGCAACCCAATCGCATTATCAAGGTTGTAGAACTTATCTCCATGGACCGCCTCCATGAGGAGTACGGCATAGTTCATTCGGGAACACGCGGCCTCATTTAGCATTCCCACCCTGTCGTAGGATGCACACAAGTCGCGATATGCCTGTCCGGCATTGGCCAGGTCGTCAGGGTCGTGCGTCAACCGATATCGGCGACAAAGGGTGTTCGCGGCTCCCGAGCACCCAAACAAGAACCAGTTTATGTTCTCGTTAGCTTGAGCTATGCTTACGATCTCCGCATAGCAAGAGTGCGCCAACTCGTAGGATTGCTGTGGGTCCAGCAAACGACTCTCAAGATAGAAGCTCCCCAGCTTTCCGAGCACTATGACCCGGGTTTCCGGGGACATAATACCGATTTAAGCTTGACGATGTTGCTAAACTGTATTAGGCCCATAGGGCCCCTAGGCCCCTAGGGGGACGCCCACGAAACGGCCGGCTTCCCCCGGTCGACTGGAGCGTTTTTTTGTGCCTCTTTCTCACATGTTTTGCCAAACCCTATTGATAAGATGAATGCCAGAAGAGCAATGATAGCCGAGATTGCAGCTGCTATGGCAGACCATCTGGCTGATGAAGCTGATTGTATAACAGATTGAGTCCGGCGCTCTTCCTCTGTGAGAAAGCCGAGAATTTGACAAAGTCGGTGTTCCCACTCTGGGTGATCAATGTAGTTGCGCATAATTGTATCCGTTGTCTTAGCGTCACCACCAAACTCTTTAACAAAAAGCTCGAAATCTTCGGGCGACATTTTCCGCAACGTAGTCTCAAGTTCCTTTCGATTCATAATGTCCTCATTCTCATGGCACAACTCTTTGTTCACCGGTTTCAGTATATAGGTAACAAACTTCTTATTTAGCCAACATATTACGTATATACGTCACCGCAAGGTTGCTTATATACGTAACCTATGACTTCCTGATTCCGTCCCTATATCCCCGTTGAATCCTCGCCTCCAACTCCGTCCTGCGAATCAACCGGTACGGAGCCATCCAGAGCTTTGCCGTCGGATCCCATTTCGCTCTGATCTTGCGGAGACGTTCTCGCAAGACGGTCTCTTCAAAGGCTACCGCCACCGGCACCAGGTCATCATCCCTGAAGAAAAGCGGCAGGCTTGCCGGTCTTTCCTCAACAACGATCTCCACTGTCTTCAGCTTGATCCCTCGAGCCGAATCATACCGGTACCTGACGCAGAGCAGGGCCTTGCCGTAGCGTTCCGCAAGCCGCTTGGGTCCGTTCTGACCCGGCTTCAGGTGGGCATATGCCTTCATATCCTTGAACATGGCAACCCCGTTTCGGCAAAAGGAAAAGCCGCCCCCTTCAGCACCATGCTGACGGAAGCGGCCTTTGCGCAACTCCAATGATTCCTGCGATGCGAAGCACTGCATCCTCCAGAAACACCGATTAATTAAGGGCTATGAGTATGAATTTATTACTCTACCATGAAGAGACCTGTCAATATTTCTAATGTTTACCCGCCTTGCCGGGCGCACGAACGCCGGAAGCCATTTTCCATCCGTTGTGACCGGTTCGGTAGAAGCAAGCCGGCCATTGCAAATCCCTTGACGCTTCTCCCCCTGTTCGGATAAGCTGGGAAAATGCAGGAAAAAACGAGAATAATAACGAAAAAGCCCGAGCTGCTGGCCCCGGCCGGCTCCCTCGAATCCTTTTTCGCCGCCATGGAAAAAGGCGCGGATGCCGTCTACGCCGGGCTGACTGATTTCTCCGCCAGGGCGAAGGCGAAGAACTTCACCATCCCGCAGATGGAACGGATCACGGCCTATGCCCATTCCCTGGGGCGGAAGGTCTACGTCACCATCAACACCCTGGTCAAGGAGCGGGAGCTCCCCCGGCTGGTGGAGTGCCTTTCGGCCCTGTCGGGCATGGGTGTGGACGGCGTGATCCTCCAGGACATGGGGGTGTTCCGGCTGATGCGCGACCACTTCCCCGAGCTTCCTGCCCATGCATCGACCCAGATGACCATCCACAACTCCCTTGGCGTGAAGGAGCTGGAGCGGCTGGGTTTTTCCCGGGTGGTCCTGGCGCGGGAGCTCCACATCGACGAAATAAGAACCGTCGCCGCTACGACTTCCATGGAGCTGGAGTGCTTCATCCACGGCGCATTGTGCTTCTCCTATTCCGGCCAGTGCTTCTTCTCTTCGTTCCTCGGCGGCTACAGCGGCAACAGGGGACGCTGCGCCCAGCCCTGCCGCAGGCTGTACCGCTACCGGGGCAAGGAGGGCTACTATTTCTCCACCAACGATTTCTCCAGCATCGACATGCTGCCGGAGCTGGTGGAAGCCGGTGTCTCCTCGTTCAAGATCGAAGGCAGGATGAAGTCCGCGGAGTACGTGGCGTGCGTGGTGGGGGCCTACCGCATGGCGCTGGACGCTCCGCCGTCTCGTCGGGCGGAAGCCGTTGCCGAGGCCAAGGACCTGCTCAAGCTTTCCTTCGGCCGGGTGCCGACAAAAGGGTTCCTTGCGTCCCACCATCCCACGGACATCGCGACCCCCAGCCTGCGCGGCGCCACTGGCCGTTTCCTGGGTGAGATCAGGTCGATACGGGGGAACCGCATCACCTTCGAGACCAGGGACCGCCTGCACATCGGCGACCGTGTGCGGGTCCAGCCGAAGAGCGACATGGCAGGCAAAGCATTCACCATCAAGGATCTTTCCGTAGGCCGGGAAAGCGCCAAGGCTGCCACGGGAAGGGCGCTGGTGACCACCACGGCACCCTTTGCCTTCTCGGTGGGGGACGCCGTATTCAAGGTGTCGTCCGAAACCGCTTTCACCATGAGTGAGACTGCCTGCCAGAGAAAGCTTGACAGCATAAAGGGCGGCAAGGTCGGCTGCGACCTCGCGCTGGGTTTGGCCGGTGAGACCCTGAAGGTTGCCGGCCGTGCGGCCGGCATGGAGTGCGTGGCGGACTATCACCTGGGGCCCCTGGAACCGGCCCGCACCACCGACATGGAAGGGGTGCTGCGCGCCCAGTTCTCCAAGTGCGGGGACACGCCGTTCACCCTGTCTTCCCTCTCGGCTCCCGGCTTCCCGGCGGTACTCATCCCGCAGGCCAGGCTCAAGGATATCCGGCGCGCGTTCTACCGGCTGCTCGAGGAAAAGGTCCTGAAGGGGAAAGGGGAAAGGCTGCGGCTGGCAAAGGAGGCGGCTCTCCGCTCCCTGGTGGGGACGCGGTCCGCTGCAACGGGCCGGCGAGAGGAACTGGCGGTCCGGGTCGAGAACATCAGGGACTTCCACCTGCTGCACCAGGATGGCGTTGACGGGCTGGTCCTGCCGGTCAGCAGGGCCAACATCCACCAGCTCTCGGCATTTGCCGGCAAGCTCAAGGGGCGGCTCGACAACGTCACCTGGCACCTCCCGTTCATCCTGTTTGAAGCGGACATCCCCTATTACCGGGAGGCAGTCAAGCTGATTGTCTCCTACGGTTTCCGCAGGTTCGAGGCTTCCAACCTGTCCCATTTCCAGCTGCTGGCCGGGCACGATGTGGACATCTCCACCAACTACCGGCTGTTTTCCCTGAACAGCCAGGCGCTGCTGTCCTGGCATGAGCAGGGGGTGAAGACGGCCACCCTCTATATCGAGGACGATGCGGAGAACATGGCGGACCTGTTGGCTGCCGATGTCCCACTTGACCGGCGGGTGCTGCTGTTCGCGCCGGTTCCGGTCATAACTTCGAAAATTGCCATCAAGGGCGTTCGGGCTGATTCTCCGGTGGTGTCCGACCGCGGCGATGCCTACACGGTGACCAGCCGGGACGGACTCACCACGGTCACTGCCGAGCGCAGGTTTGCGATTACCGGTCATCGCAGGAGGCTTCGGGACCTGGGCTGCTTTTCCTTCGAGGCGGACCTGTCGCTGGAGATCGGTGACGGGCGCAAAAGGTTGCTGGATGCTTGCATAAGGGGGGTGGGGATCGATGGGACATCGGAGTTCAACTTCACCATGGTGTTGATATAAGCTTTCCCGGTTTAAAAAAGTTGAAAGACAGGAGGCAAAACCTTGACCACGACCACCCTGCTGTATTTTCTCGGCGCTTCGGTTGCTCTCACCATCGCACCCGGCCCTGACAACACCTTCGTGGTGGCACAGGGGGTGTCCCGGGGCAGAAAGGCGGCCATTATCACCGCGCTGGGGATGTGCAGCGGGGTCAGCGTCCACACCACAGCGGCAGCCCTGGGAATCTCCGCGCTTCTTTACTCCTCGGCAACCGCATTCATGGTGCTGAAGTATGCCGGCGCGGCATATCTGCTCTACCTGGCATACAAGTCGTTGAAAGAGCAGCAGATCCTGCTTCCTTCGGGCACTGTGGAAGGTCAGAAGTGGTGGGTGATGTTTCGCAGGGGCTTCCTCATGAACGTGGTGAATCCCAAGGTGGCGCTGTTTTTCCTCGCCTTTCTCCCCCAGTTCGTCCCTGGCCGGGCCGTGGATGCATCCTGGCAGATATTCATCCTGGGCCTTCTGTTCATGGTCCAGGCCGCCGTGGTTTTCAGCGCCATCGGCTATCTGTCCGGCAGCGTGGGCGACCTTGTCCACAGGAAACCCCGCATGGCCCGCTATTTCGGCTGGCTTACCGCCGGAGTCTTTGCATCGCTGGGGATCAGGCTGGCCCTGGCGGAGCGATAAGCGTCTGTACGTAGTGTTTGTGAAGTTTCAATCCGGAAACTCCAAGTAATGCCTGATAAAGGCCGGAGCGGGGCTTTCGAGGAGATCGTGATACGGTTTCAGTGCAAGATCCCGATAACTGGGAAAGCGCTTGAAACCAGTGAAAGCTCTGACCAGTGAGTCATGAGTCGACAGATTATCACGAGCTGCGAGGAAGTTCCGCTCCGGCCTTTAAAGGCACTTTCCGGCTGGAAACTAACAGGCGCTGCGCAGCATGACCCGCTGGATCTTGCCGGTGCCGGTCCTGGGCAGTTCATCCACCCATTCCACCTGCACCGGGCACATGTAAGGCGGCAGCTTTCCCACCGTAAACCGGCGCAACTCCCTTTCCAGCATGCGCTTCGGCTCGTACCCTTCCTTCAGCACCACGTAGGCGATGGGCCGCACCAGGCTTTCCACCTTGCGCCAGCTGACGGCGCACTCCAGAACCGCCTCATGTTCCAGCAGCACCGACTCCACCCGTGCCGGGGAAACCCATTGGGCATCCACCTTGAACATTTCGTCGCTGCGCCCCTGGAAGGTATACCAGCCTCCCTCCTGGACAAAAATGTCGCCGGTGTCCAGCCATCCTCCCGCCAGCATGGTCAGGCCGGTTTTTTCCGGAAGGTTCAGGTAGAACGGAGCAATGCAGGGTCCCTTCAAATGGAGGCGACCGGGAATGCCGGCCCTGACCGGCAAACCTTCGTCATCAACTATGCGGGCTTCGAACGGGGGGATGAGCCGGCCGGCGCTTCCGGGCCTGACATTTCCCGGCCTGTTGGATATATATATGTGCATCGCCTCTGTAGAGCCGATGCCGTCGATGATTTCTATCCCGGTGATCTCAGTCCAGTCGCGGCAGATGGAAGCGGGGAGGGGTTCGCCGGCCGAAACGCAGAGCCGCAGGGAATCCAGGGGGCGGACGGTTTTCAATGTCTTGAGCAGCATGTTGAAGGCGGACGGCACGCCGAAAAAGATCGTAACTCCGTGATTTTCTATGGTCCGGAGGGTGTCGGCCGGGTCCGGTTTCCCGGAGAAGAGCACGACCGTGGCCCCGAACCGGAGGGGAAAAGAGAAGCTGTTTCCCAGGCCGTAGGCGAAAAAGAGCTTGCTGGCGGAGAATACGACGTCTTTTTCGCCCATGCCGAGAACCGTCCCGGCAAAGGCGTCGGCTGATGCCGTCAGGTCACCGTGCCGATGGGGCACTCCCTTGGGTGATCCGGTGCTGCCGGAACTGTAGAGCAGGAGGGCGATTTCATCGTCGAGCGGGGCATGGTGGGCGTTGTCCGGCCGGGCAGCGGCAAGTAGTGATCGGAACTCCGGATCGTCAAGAAGAAGGGTAAGGCGCACACACAGTGAAATCGCCTGCGATGCCGGCGTCATGCCTGATTCGGTGACGAGCGCAACGGCTGTGGAGTCCTTCGATATGTAGCGGTATTCATCGGGGGGGAGTGCGGTATTGGTCAGGACCGGCACCGCACCGCGTTTCAGGCATCCCAGCAGAGCTAGGAAAAAAAACGCCGAATCTCCTGCCGCGAAGATCACCCTTTCGCCCGCCCCTATCCCGGAATCGCGGAGCATCGAGGAGAAACGGCTCGACATGTCGTCCAGCTGACGATAGGTCATGGCGCATTCGTCCGTGATGAGCGCGGTCTTGTCCGGATGGCTCGCCAGGTTGGGCGCGAGGAGGGCCACGGCGGCATTGGGGGTTTGTTTCATAATTAGCGCAGCTCCAGCCGGTGGGGGTTTGAATTTTTATAATCCCGGCAATATCTGTTTGTCAATAAAAGGTTGCCGGACAGTAAAACCAGCTGTTTGCAAACCCGGCTTTCAAACTGAAACTATTTATTTTCTCTCCTGCGTACAAAGTGTTATACTTCCACTCTTACTGTCCCGCAAGGCGGATCGGCGAACCGGGGCGGTGAAACTGACTCGAAAACCTTCACCGGGGACCAATATGGATACCAGGGATCTGGCCCTGCTGCTGAACAGCGTGAAAACCGGCGACACCACTGTGGAAGATGCCCTCGAGAGGCTGCGTCACCTGCCTTTCGAAGATATCGGCTGCGCCACGGTGGATCACCATCGCGGACTCCGGCAGGGTTTCCCCGAGGTGGTTTTCGGCGAAAGCAAGAATGTGGGGCAGATTGCGCAGATCGTGAATGCGCTGCTTGCCAAGGGTAACAATATCCTGGTCACCAGGCTTGACGGGGACAAGTCGCTGAAGTTGCGGGAAGAATTCCCTTCGGCCGTGTATCATGCCGACGCCCGCTGTCTCACCATCGAGGAGAAGCCGGTCGAAATGAGGGGCAAGGGCCCTGTGCTGGTCATCTCTGCCGGCACTTCGGATTTGCCGGTCGCTGCCGAAGCGGTCGTGACTGCAAAGCTGATGGGCAACCAGGTCGACCATCTCTACGACGTGGGCGTTTCCGGCATTCACCGGCTGCTGGGTAAGAAGGACCTTATTTTCGCCGCGTCAGTGCTGATCGTAGTGGCGGGAATGGAGGGCGCACTTCCCTCGGTGGTCGGGGGCATGGTGAACCGGCCGGTAATCGCGGTCCCGACATCGGTGGGATACGGGGCGTCCTTCGGCGGGATTGCAGCCCTTCTGGGCATGCTCAATTCCTGTGCGGCAGGCGTTACGGTCGTCAATATCGACAACGGCTTCGGCGCCGCATACGCTGCGAGCCTGATGAACAGGAAAGACTGAAGATAATCGGTTTTAAGTAATAAGTTTTAGGTTTTAGGTTTCAGGCTCAATACCTAACACCTGAATCTTAACACCGGTTTTGAAAGGCTTGCCTTGAAGATTCTCTATTTCGACTGCTACGCCGGGATCTCCGGCGACATGACGATCGGGGCCCTGCTCGACCTTGGGGTGCCGCTGGGACATCTCAGGGAAGAGTTTTCCCGCCTTCCCCTTGGCCTGCCCGTGGATGCCCTGAGCTTCGGGGAAACCCGCCGCCACGGGATAAGGGCAGCCAGCTTCAGCGTCAGCGGTGCGGGGGCCCGTGGCCACAGGTCTCATGCCCGCATAGAGGAAATGATTTGCCGGAGTTCACTCCCGGAGCGGGTGAAGGGCCTATCCCGCAAGATATTCCTGCGCCTGGCCGAGGCCGAGGCCAGGGTCCACGGGGTGGATGTGGCTGAAGTCCATTTCCACGAGGTGGGCGCTGTGGACTCGATCGTGGACATCGTCGGAACGGCCATATGCATCGATTACCTTGGCGCGGTGGAGTTCCATGCCGCTCCCTTGCCCATGGGCGGAGGATTCGTGGACACGGCCCACGGCCGGCTGCCGATTCCCGCGCCGGCGACGGCTGAGCTGCTCAAGGGGCTGCCTGTACATTCAGACATCACAGAGGGGGAAAGGGTTACGCCCACCGGTGCGGCCATCATTGCATCCCTTGCCGCCGGAACGGGCACAAAACCTTCATTCACCTGCCAGGCGGTGGGCTGTGGCGCCGGAACGCGCGATTTCCCCGATGTGCCCAACATCCTCCGGATCTTCATGGGGGAGCGGTTGGGTTCCCTGCAGGGCGACGAGGTGCGGGTAGTGGAAGCTCACGTCGATGACATGAATCCCGAGATCCTCGGTTACCTCATGGACCGGCTGCTTGCGGCCGGAGCGCTCGATGTGGCGTTTTCCCCGCTGCAGATGAAGAAAAACCGCCCCGGGGTGCGCATCACAGTGATCACCCCTGTTGCTGGCGTCGAGGCAATGGCGCGCATGGTGCTGACCGAAACTTCCGCCATAGGGGTGCGGCACTACCCGGTGGTCCGGCTCAAGCTGGAACGGGACGTGGAGGAGCGGGAGACCAGCCTGGGCATGGTGAAGGTCAAGGTGATCCGCGAAGGTGGAGTCATGCTGCGCACCGTGCCGGAGTTCGAGGAGTGCCGCCGGATCGCGGAAACACAGGGAATCCCGTTACAGGAAGTTTACAGGATCATCGAAAGAGAGACCGGAAGCGCGTGAGACGGTTCATAGTAATAGCCGCCACATGGTTCGGAACGGGCTTGAGCCCCTTTGCGCCGGGCACCATGGGCACCCTGGGTGCGATCCCTTTCTATCTTGCTCTGGCGCAGCTTCCCCTCGGGCTCTATGCAGTCACTGTGACAGCTTTCTCGGTTTTCTCCTGCTGGGTTTCCGGACAAGGTGAAAGGGAGTTCGGCGAACGGGACCCGGGAAAGATCGTGATTGACGAGGTAGCGGGTTTCCTGGTCACCATGGCGGCCGTTCCCTGCAGCTGGAAGACCCTCACGGCTGGATTCGTGCTGTTCCGCTTTTTCGATATCTGCAAGATTCCGCCGGCCGGGTATTTCGACAGGCGGATCAAAAACGGCTTCGGGGTGGTCCTGGATGATATCGTTGCCGGGGCCTATTCCTGCATGACGCTCCATCTTCTCAAGGGGTTCCTATGAAGATTTCAACGCTTTCCATCGGCGACGAAGTCGTATTCGGCGAGATTGTCGACACCAATGCCCCCCATATCGCGGCGCGCCTGTATGACGAGGGCTTCAAGGTGCGGCAGCACCTGTGCGTGGGCGACAGCGAACCCGACATCATCGAGGCGGTGGAGGCCATGGCAGGCCACAACGATTTCGTGATCGCCACCGGCGGGCTCGGTCCCACGGTGGACGACCTGACTGCCAGGGCCGTGGCCCGTGCCACCGGACGACGTCTCATCCTGAACGACGAGGCCCTGGCCCATCTCAGGGAGCGCTACCGGGCAATGGGCCGCGAACTGCTGCAGGCCAGCGAGAAACAGGCGCTCCTGCCGTCCAAATCCAGCCTGATACCCAACCCGGTGGGAACTGCATGCGGTTTCATAGTGCCCCACAAGGGGTGTTTCCTGCTCTTCCTGCCCGGCGTGCCGGTGGAGATGAAAAGGATGCTCGAGGAAACGGTCATCCCGTTCATCATAGCCAGGAGCAAACGGACAGTCGCGGTCAAAACACGCGTCCTCAGGGTTTTCGGACTTTCGGAGCCCCAGACCGAAGAGGCGCTGAAGGGGCTCTCCCGGCCGGTCGAAGGTTTATCCATCGCATACTGCGTCAATTTCCCCGAGATCGAGGTCAAGCTGCGCGGCGAAGGTGAGGACGAGGCCCGGCTGCAGGATGAACTGCTCTCCCTGGAGAGCCAGGCCAGGGGAAGACTCGGCGATCATGTCGTGTCATCGGGTGGGGAGACCATTGATACGGTGGTGTCTGGTCTGTTCCGGGCAAAAGGTCTGACCCTCTCATTGGCTGAGTCGTGCACCGGCGGCCTGATAGCCAAAAGGATCACCGACCTTGCGGGAAGTTCCGGGTATTTCCTGGAAGGCGCGGTCACCTATGGCAACGGTGCCAAGATACGACAGCTCCAGGTGCCGGCGGAACTTCTGGAGAAGGAAGGGGCCGTGAGCGCGGCGGTTGCCATGGCCATGGCCCGCGGGGTGCGCAGTGCCAGCGGGAGCGACATCGGCCTGGCAGTGACCGGGATCGCCGGACCGGACGGGGGTTCCGAGGACAAGCCCGTGGGCACGGTTTTCCTGGCCTTGGCCGGCCGGTCGGACTGTACTGCCAAGCGCTACAGGTTCAACGGCAGCCGGGACAGGATCCGCGCGATAACCGCGTTCACCGCCATGGACTGGCTGCGGCGGCATCTCATGGCCCTACCGGACAAAGAAGCAGGCGAAGGGCAATAAGTATCGGGCGATAAACATCATTCATGATTCAGAAGACGGCCTTGGCCGCCGGAGCCGTTTTTTGGCGAAGGCGGCAGGGCAAAGAAAACTTGAAAAATCAACGTAAATTGTGCTATTTCTGGTCCGTCGCCATTCCCGGACATGGCATGACGGTACCCGGAGACTTGACGACAGGAGGCGATATTCATGCTGGAAAGAGAAAAGGCGGTTGATCTTGCGGTAAGCCAGATCGAAAAGCAGTTCGGCAAGGGCGCCATAATGCGTCTGGGGAATGATGAACCTTTGCCCGATGTGGCTGCAATTCCCACAGGTTCCATTTCCCTGGACATGGCCCTCGGTGTTGGCGGGGTTCCCCGTGGCCGCGTGATTGAGATCTTCGGCCCCGAGTCATCCGGCAAGACCACCCTGGCCCTGCACATCGTGGCGGAGGCGCAGAAGCTCGGAGGCATCGCAGCCTTCGTCGACGCCGAACATGCCCTGGACATAGGCTATGCAAGGAAGCTCGGCGTAAGGACCGACGACCTCCTGGTTTCACAGCCCGATACCGGGGAGCAGGCCCTGGAGATAGCGGAAATGCTTGTCAGGAGCGGCGCTATCGATGTGCTCGTCGTCGACTCGGTGGCAGCCCTGGTTCCCAAGGCGGAAATCGAGGGAGACATGGGCGACTCCCACATGGGTCTCCAGGCCCGGCTCATGTCCCAGGCCCTGCGCAAGCTGACCGGCATCATCTCCAAGTCGAACTGCTGCGTAATCTTCATCAACCAGATCCGGATGAAGATAGGCGTGATGTTCGGCAATCCCGAAACGACGACGGGCGGCAATGCCCTCAAGTTTTACGCCTCTGTCCGTCTCGATATCAGGAAAATCGCCACGCTCAAGCAGGGCAACGACGTTATCGGTTCACGAACAAAGGTCAAGGTCGTGAAAAACAAGGTCGCGCCGCCGTTCCGCGAGGTCGAGTTCGATATCCTCTATGGCGAGGGAATCTCCCGGATCGGGGACATCCTGGACTTGGCCGTGGACCGGGGCATCGTCGACAAGAGCGGCGCCTGGTTTTCCTACGGCAGTGACCGGATCGGCCAGGGGCGTGAAAACAGCCGCATATTCCTTAAGGACAATCCTGCGGTGCTTGCCGAGATCGAGGCGAAACTGCTCGAGCAGGCGGGCCTCGCGGCCCCGGCGGCGCAGGAGGAAAAGGCATAGCACATGGAACTTAACGATATTCTAACGATAGCTGTAAAGGCCAAGGGGTCGGATATCCATATCAAGGCGGGACTGCAGCCGGTGGTGCGTATCGACGGCAGGTTGCGGCCCATACCCAATGCGCCCCGCATGCCTGCTGACACCATTCGCCAGATGGCCTACTCAATGATGAACGAGAAGCAGAAGGCTCATTTCGAGGAATTCTTCGAAGTGGACCTGGCTTACGGCATACCAGGACTCAGCCGCTTCCGCGTCAGCGCCTACGCCCAACGAGGCTCCGTGGCCATGGTCTTCCGTATCATAGCCTTCGGGGTGCCGTCCTTTGCCAACCTCAATATGCCCAAGGTGCTGGAAAAGCTGAGCCTGGAGGAGCGCGGCCTGATCCTGGTCACCGGAACCACGGGCAGCGGCAAGTCCACCACTCTGGCAGCGATGATCGATTACATCAACGAGCACCGCACCTGCAACATCATTACTGTTGAAGACCCGGTGGAATACCTGCACAAGGACAAGAAAAGCATTATCAGCCAGAGGGAGATCGGCTTTGATACCCTGAGCTTCGGGAATGCCCTCAAGAGCGCCCTGCGCCAGGATCCGGACGTTATCCTGGTGGGCGAGATGCGTGACCTGGAGACCATCGAAACCGCGCTGACCGCGGCGGAAACCGGCCACCTGGTCATGTCGACCCTGCACACCCTGGACGCCGCCGAAACGGTCAACAGGATCATCTCCGTGTTCCCGCCCTTTCACCAGCGCCAGATCAGGATGCAGCTATCCAACGTCATCAAGGGGGTCATATCCCAGCGACTCGTGCCCAGGGCCGACGGCAAGGGAAGGGTTCCCGCGGTCGAGGTGATGATCGGCACCGCCCGCGTCAAGGAATGCATCGACGACAAGGAGAAGACCAAGCAGATTCCCGATGCGATCGCCCAGGGCGTCACTTCGTACGGCATGCAGACTTTTGACCAGTCGCTCATGAGCCTGTATACGAAAAAGCTCATTACCTATGAAGAGGCGCTGCGGCAGGCGACCAACCCGGACGACTTCGCCCTGAAGATTTCCGGCATTTCCTCCACCTCCAATCTCACCTGGGAGCAGTTCGAGCACCAGGAGCCCCAGGAAAACGGGGAGGACAAGGTTTCCATCGACAAGTTCGGGAATGGATGAGGAGCGTCGCGCCCTTGCCCATGCCCTGAAGGTCCTGGCCGGGCGTGACCACAGCGAAGCCGAACTGAGGCGGAAGCTCTCACAGAAGGGCTTTCCGGACACGGCGGCCGACAGTGTCGTTGGCAAGCTCCGCAGCTCGGGCTATGTAGACGACGAGCGCTTCGCCCTTGCCTGGGCCGAATCGGCCATCCGCAACGGGAGGGGGTACGGATTCCGGCTGAAGGCCGACCTGTCGCGGCGTGGGGTTGCAGAGGACGTGATCACCCGCACCTTGCAAAGGCTGGGCGACGAACATGATGAAAACGCCGTGCTCGCCGACCTGATGGCCAGGAAATTCACAGGTTTTGACACCGTTCATGCGGATGATCGGCAGAAACGAAGGGTCATCGGCTACTTCCAGCGTCGCGGCTTTTCCCTTGCGGCCATTTTGAAGGTATTGCGCGACGCCGGAGAGTAGAGAGGGTACCCTTTTCCTTTTTATGCGGATCGGCAAGCCGTTTTGCCCCCCTCATCCGTCCTGTCAGGACACCTTCTCCCTTGAGGGAGAAGGGAAGGAGGCAACCTCGCCATCAAGGGGGAGGGTTCCTGCGCGTCCGGGTGAGGGGTGCGCCTAGCTTTGATTCAAATGCGTAATTTCATAACCAAATATTTGCGGGAGAATCGATGACTGGAAAAGAAATACGGGAAAGATTCCTTAAATATTTCGCCGACCGGGGACACACTGTCGTTCCCAGCTCAAACCTGATACCGAAGAACGACCCGACCCTCCTGTTCACCAATGCGGGCATGAACCAGTTCAAGGATCTTTTTCTGGGACTGGAGAAACGCGATTACATCAGGGCCTGCAGTTCCCAGAAGTGCGTGCGTGCCGGGGGAAAGCACAACGACCTGGAGAACGTCGGAAGGACTGCGCGCCACCATACCTTTTTCGAGATGCTGGGGAATTTTTCCTTTGGCGATTATTTCAAGAAAGAGGCCATCGCCTTTGCCTGGGAATTCCTGACCGAAGACCTCAAGCTTGACAAGAGCAGGCTCTATGTGTCGGTCTACAAGGATGACGACGAGGCGGCGGATATCTGGCACCGGCAGGAGGGCGTGCCGCTGGAGCGGATCTACCGCTTCGACGAGGACAACTTCTGGTCAATGGGAGACACCGGCCCCTGCGGCCCCTGCACCGAAATATTCTGGGACAACGGCCCGGGGACGGGCTGCGACAGCCCGGATTGCGCAGTGGGCTGCGACTGCGACCGCTACATGGAAATCTGGAACAACGTCTTCATGCAGTTCAACCGGGACGCCAAGGGGACCATGACTCCCCTGCCCAAGCCCTCGGTGGACACCGGCATGGGCCTGGAGCGCATCGCCACGGTCATGCAGGGCGTAACCTCCAACTACGACACAGACCTTATCCAGGGCATCATCCGCCACGTGGAGAAACTGGCCGGCAAGCGATACCGCGACGACGCCAAGGACGATGTGTCCATGCGCGTCATTGCCGATCATTCCCGCGCCATCACCTTCCTCATCTGCGACGGCGTCCTTCCCAGCAACGAGGGGCGCGGCTACGTGCTGCGGCGCATCATGCGGCGCGCCGCCCGCCACGCCAAGATGCTCGGCGTATCGGAGCCGGTCCTGTACCGTATGGTCGATGCCGTCGGTTCTGTCATGGGAGATGCCTATCCCGACCTTCTCCAGCGGGAGGACTACATCAGGAAGGTCGTCCGCGCGGAAGAGGAGCGCTTTGCCGAGACCCTGGACAACGGCCTCAGGATACTGAACGATGAGGTGGCCTCATTGAAAGATCAGGGGCTCTCGGTTATCCCCGGCGAAACCGTGTTCAAGCTCTATGACACCTATGGATTTCCCGTCGACCTGACCGCCGATATCGTCCAGGGTGAAGGATTTACCGTGGATGAGGCAGGGTTCGAAGACTGCATGGAGCGCCAGCGCGAGCTTGCCAGGGAACATTGGAAGGGATCGGGTGACGAAAAGGTGTCAGCCGTCTACAAGAACCTCCATGGAGAGGGACTCCGCACGGCATTTACCGGCTATGACGAACATACGGCATATTCTGTCATCACCGCGTTGGTGCGGGACGGCAAGAGGGTTGAAGAGGCCGGGCCCGGGGAAGAAGTGGACATTATTACCGAGAGCACGCCGTTTTACGGCGAGAGCGGCGGCCAGGCGGGCGACAGCGGGGAAATCTCCACCGGCAGCGCGCACCTGGAAGTCCTCACCACCCTGAAGCCCGTGCCTGAGCTGATCGTGCACAGGGCGATGGTCAAGGAAGGCACTGTCCGGGTCGGCGATGCCGCCGACCTCACGGTGGCCGAAAGCGAAAGAGCGGCGACGGCACGCAACCACACCGCGACCCACCTGCTCCAGTCGGCCCTGCGGCAGGTGCTGGGCGACCACGTGAAACAGTCCGGCTCCCTGGTGAACAGGGACCACCTGCGGTTCGATTTCACCCATTTTTCCGCCATGACGGAAGAGGAGATCGAGCGGGTCGAAGACCTGGTGAACGCGCATGTCATGGACAACTCGGAGGTTACGGCGCGGGAAATGGCGCTGGACAAGGCCATGGAGAGCGGCGCGACCGCCCTGTTCGACGAAAAATACGGCGACCGGGTGCGCGTGGTCAAGGTGGGCGAGATAAGCGCCGAGCTCTGCGGCGGGACCCATGTCCGCGCATCGGGGGACATCGGCCTGTTCAAGATCGTATCGGAGTCGGGCATCGCCGCCGGGGTCCGGCGCATCGAGGCGCTCACCGGCACGGGGGCGCTGCGCTATGCCCGCCGGCTGGAAGAGGAGCGGAGCAGGATCGCATCGCTCCTGAAGGCCGAAGGAGGCGACATGGTGGACAAGGTTGCCCGCCTCGTTGCCCGCCAGAAGGAGCTGCAGCGGGAGATCGAAGCCCTGCAGGGCAAGATCAACGCATCCGCTTCGGCCGATCTGCTGGCCGGCGTCAGGGAAATCGGCGGAGTCAAGGCGCTGGCGGTCAAGGTCGACATGGACGACCCGAAGGGACTGCGTGAACTGGCGGACACCCTGAAGGACCGCATCGGTTCCGGCGTCATTGCCATCGGGACCGAGAAGGACGGCAAGGCCACCCTGCTGGTGGCGGTGACCAAGGACCTGACCGGCCGTTTCCGCGCAGGCGACATCATCAAGGGGCTGGCGCCGATCATCGGCGGCAGCGGCGGCGGCAAGCCCGAGCTGGCCCAGGCCGGCGGCAGCCGGCCCGAGAAGCTGGGCGAGGCGCTGGAGAAACTGTACGAGCTCGTGGCGTAGTTACCGAATGATTTCGTAGGGGTAAACCTTGTGTTTGCCCGCAAGAGGGCGATCACGAGGATCGCCCCTACATGATCCCCAATTAATGACGCTTGCGGGGGTGGAGACGTCACATGCAAAAACTGATCGAAAAGGCCAACACGCTGCTGGAGGCCCTGCCCTACATACGCAGGTTCAGCGGCAAGACCATCGTCATAAAGTACGGCGGCCACGCCATGGCAGATGAGGACCTGAAAAAGTCCTTTGCCCTGGACATCATCCTGCTGAAATACATCGGCATCAACCCGGTGATCGTCCACGGCGGCGGGCCGCAGATCAACGAGACCCTCAAACGCTACGGGATCGTTTCCGAGTTCGTGCGCGGGATGCGCGTCACCGACGCCGCGACCATGGGCGTGGTGGAGATGGTGCTGACCGGCCAGGTGAACCGTGAAGTGGTCGGTTACATCAACCAGAACGGCGGCAAGGCGGTGGGGCTTTCCGGCAAGGACGGCGGCCTGCTCCTGTGCGACAAGCTTCTCCAGGAAGTGACCAGGGAAGACGGCACGGTGGAACAGCTGGACATCGGTTTTGTCGGCCGGATCAACAAGGTGGACCCGACCATCATCGAGACCCTGGAAAAGGAACGCTTCATCCCGGTCATCGCCCCGGTCGGCGTGGGGGCCAACGGAGAAAGCTACAACATCAACGCCGACATCGTCGCCGGCAAGGTGGCTGCAGCCCTGAAGGCGGAGAAGCTCATCCTCCTCACGGACGTATCCGGCGTGAAGGACCGTGACGGCAAGCTCCTGTCCAGCATCGGGCTGGCCGACATCCCCGGCCTCATTGACGGGGGCGTCATCACCGGCGGCATGATCCCCAAGGTGACCTGCTGCGTGGAGGCCCTGCAGGAGGGTACGGGTAAAGCCCACATCATAGACGGGCGGGTTGAGCATGCCGTATTGCTCGAAATATTCACCGATGTCGGGATAGGAACGGAGATCAGGTCATGAATTCCCAGCAATGGATGGAAAAAGCTGACAAATACGTGATGAAGAACTATGGCAGGTATCCCATCGTGGCCATGAAGGGCAAGGGATGCCGGGTATGGGATGCGGACGGCAAGGAGTACCTGGACTTCCTGGCCGGCATCGCGGTCAACAACCTGGGCCACTGCCATCCGAAGATCGTGGAAGCGTTGCGCAAGCAGGCTGGGGAAATGATCCACTGCTCCAACCTCTACCATATCCCGCCCCAGATCGAGCTGGCCGAGCTGCTCTGCGAGAACTCGTTCGCCGACAAGGTGTTCTTCTGCAACAGCGGGGCGGAGGCCAACGAGGCTGCCATCAAGATGGCGCGGAAATACAGCCGGGAAAAATACGGGCCGGAGCGTTTCGAGATCATCACCGCCTCCGAATCGTTCCACGGCCGCACCATGGCGACCCTGTCGGCAACCGGGCAGGAAAAGATCCAGCGCTTTTTCGACCCGCTCCTGCACGGGTTCACCCATGTCCCCTACAACGACGTGGAAGCCCTGGAAAAGGCCATCAGCTCCCGCACCTGCGCGGTGATGCTCGAACCCATCCAGGGGGAGAGCGGCGTTAATGTCCCCTCCCCGGACTATTTCCACCAGATCCGCCGCATCTGCGACAAGCATTCCGTGCTGCTGATCTTCGACGAGGTCCAGGTGGGCATGGGGCGGACGGGACATCTGTTCGCCTATGAGCATTTCGGGGTCGCGCCGGACATCATGACCCTGGCCAAGGCCCTGGCCGGCGGCGCGCCCATCGGCGCGATGCTGACCAAGGACGAATTCGCCGCGGCGTTCACCCCGGGCAGTCACGGTTCGACTTTCGGCGGCAATCCGCTGGTCACCGCGGCGGCTGTCGCCGCTGTACGGATCATCAGCGACAAGGGATTCCTCGGGCAGGTGGTCCGGACTGGAGACTACCTGAGGGACAGGCTGAAGGAAGTGGGCGGCAGATATCCCTTCGTCACCGAGGTGCGGGGAATCGGCCTGATGATCGGCATGGGGCTCTCGGTCCCGGGTGCGGACATCATCCGCAAGGGACACGAACGCGGCCTGCTGCTGAACTGCACCCATGACACGGTGCTGCGCTTCGTTCCTCCCCTGGTGGTCACGAAGGAGGAAATCGACGAGATGCTGATGATACTGGACGGCATTCTGGCGGAAGTCTGATGGCCTTCGATGCCGGAAACCGGCTGACAGGCTTGTTTCCGCACCATTGCCTGCAAGGGCGCAGTCCCTGCGCACCAACATTGAAATGAACAGAGGGATACCCAATGAAAAAGGATTTTCTGTCGCTGCATGATTTTTCCAGGAAAGAACTGGACGGCCTCCTCGAGCTTGCCCTGGAGCTTAAGAAAAAACAGAAGGACGGGGACAAGCATCGCATCCTCAAGGGGAAGACCCTTGCCATGATCTTCGAGAAGTCCTCCACCCGCACCAGGGTTTCCTTCGAAGTGGGAATCTACCAGCTTGGCGGGCATGGCCTGTTCATCTCTTCCGCCACGTCCCAGATGGGGAGGGGAGAACCGATCAAGGACACGGCGCGCACCCTGTCCCGCTACTGCGACGGCATCATGATCCGCACCTACGGCCAGGAAATCGTTGAGGAACTGGCCCGCTACGCCACCATACCGGTCATCAACGGCCTGACCGACCTGTTTCACCCCTGCCAGATCATGGCCGACATCTTGACCGTCATCGAGCACAAGGGCGGGTACAAGGGGCTTAAATTCGCCTGGGTCGGAGACGGCAACAACATGGCCAATACCTGGATCGAGGCTGCCGCCATATTCGGTTTCGACCTTGCGCTTGCCTGTCCGCCGGGCTACCAGCCGGATGCGAAGGTCCTGGAATGGGCGCGCGCAAACGGGAAATCTTCCATAATAGTGACTGACGACCCGAAAGAGGCGGTGAAGGACGCCGACGTCCTCAACACCGACGTCTGGGCCAGCATGGGGCAGGAGGAGGAGCAGAAGACGCGCGAGAAGGCCTTTGCCGGGTTCCAGCTCAACGCAGAGACAGTGAAACTGGCGAAAAAGGACTGCATCGTGATGCACTGCCTTCCAGCCCACCGTGACGAGGAGATCACCGACGAGGTCATCGAGGGGCCACGTTCCGTGGTCTGGGACGAGGCTGAAAACCGGCTGCACATCCAGAAGGCGATCATGGCGCGTTTCATGGGCGACGCGTAGTTTCCATCCGGAAAGGGTGCTTTTTGATTCGGCCGCCGGCCTCACCCTAAAGGGCAGCCCTTGCTGTCCAATCCGGTGAGGCTGGATTGTCGCCCTGGCTGTGTCAATCTGCGTGGTTGCTTGTGCGACGTACTAGAGTACGCCTCCGCGCAAACCCTTGATTTTGTCAGCCTTCGCTGTCAACTTTTACGGGCAAAAGTTTCTTGCCAGGACAAAAAATCCCCTCTTTCCGATCTGGAAACAGCAAAGTGTTTATCCGGAGTTTCCTGATGAGCACTAATCAATAGTGACAAGGAGTTATAACATGGCCAAGAAAGAAGTGAAAAAGATAGTCCTCGCCTATTCCGGCGGTCTCGATACCTCCATCATCCTCAAGTGGCTGAAGAACGAGTACGGCTGCAAGGTCGTGGCGTTCGCCGCCGACCTGGGCCAGGGCGACGAACTGACCCCGATCCGCGACAAGGCCCTTGCCACGGGCGCGGACAAGGTCTACATCGACGACCTGCGGGAGGAGTTCGTGAAAGATTTCGTGTTCCCCATGTTCCGGGCGAACGCAATCTACGAGGGGCAATACCTGCTGGGCACCTCCATTGCCCGCCCCCTCATCGCCAAGCGGCAGATGGAGATCGCGAAAATCGAGAAATGCGACGCCGTCGCCCACGGCGCGACCGGCAAAGGCAACGACCAGGTGCGCTTCGAGCTGGCCTGCTACCACTTCAACCCGGCCATCACCATCATCGCCCCCTGGCGGACCTGGAACCTGAACAGCCGCCAGTCTCTTCTCGATTACGCGAAAAAGAACGGCATTCCGGTGCCGGTCACCAAGAAGCGGCCCTGGTCCTCGGACCGGAACCTGCTCCACATTTCCTTCGAAGGCGGCATTCTTGAAGATCCGTTCGCCGAGGCGCCGGAAGAGATGTACGTGCTGACCAAGTCGCCTGAGAAGGCGCCCAACAAGCCCCAGTACATCGAGATCGAATTCAGGAACGGCAACGCGGTCGCGGTTGACGGGGAGAAAATGTCTCCGGCCCAGCTCCTCGCCCACCTGAATTTCCTGGGTGGCCAGCACGGCATCGGCCGCGTGGACCTTATGGAGAACCGCTTCGTGGGCATGAAGTCCCGCGGCGTCTACGAGACACCGGGCGGCACCATTCTCCGCGAAGCGCACATGGCGGTTGAGCAGATTACCATGGACCGCGAGGTGATGCACATCCGCGACTCTCTCATCCCGCGCTATGCCGAGATGGTCTATTACGGCTTCTGGTTCGCGCCGGAGCGGGAGATGCTCCAGGCCATGATCGACGAGTCCCAGAAGACCGTGAACGGTGTCGCACGGATCAAGCTCTACAAGGGGCACTGCCGCACTGTCGGCCGCAAGTCCGATACCGACTCGCTGTTCAACCCCGAATTCGCAACCTTCGAGGCGGACGAAGTCTACAACCAGCAGGACGCCGAAGGATTCATCAGGCTCAATGCACTGCGCCTGCGGATACGGTCGCTGATGAAGGAAGGAAAGAAGAAATAGTCAGCGTGTAGCGATTAGCGTAAAGTAGGGGCAACCCCCTGTGGTTGCCCTTTTTCAAAAAAGTAAGATTTCCCTGTACCGCAGGAGATTCCATGTCCAAAGACAAACTCTGGGGAGGCCGCTTTTCCCAGCCCACCGATGCATTCGTCGAGGAGTTCACCGCATCGATAGATTTCGATAAACGCATGTACCGCCAGGATATCCGCGGCTCCATCGCCCACGCCCGGATGCTGGGGCGGCAGGGGATCATCCCCCTGGCCGATGTCGAGGCCATTGTCGACGGGCTGCAGAAAATCCTTGCCCAGATCGAGGCGGGTGAATTCGATTTCTCCGTGTCGCTGGAAGACATCCACATGAATATAGAGGCCCGCCTTTCCACCGCAATCGGTGAAACTGGCAAGCGGCTGCACACCGGCCGCTCCCGCAATGACCAGGTCGCCGTGGACATCCGTCTTTACCTGAAGGAGGAAATCGGCGAGGTAATCAACTACCTGGACCGCCTCACGGGCTCCCTTCTCTTCCAGGCGGAAGAAAACCTTGGTGTCATCATGCCGGGCTATACCCATCTCCAGGTGGCCCAGCCGATCCTCTTTTCCCACCATATGCTGGCCTACGTGGAAATGTTCCGTCGCGACCTGGGACGGATGGAAGACTGCCGGAAGCGGATGGATGCGCTACCGTTGGGGGCTGGGGCGCTGGCTGGCACAACCTTTCCCATAGACAGGGAGTATGTGGCGGAACAGCTCGGGTTTGCCGATGTGACCCGCAATTCCCTGGATTCGGTGTCCGATCGCGACTTTGCACTGGAATTCATGTCCGCTTCGTCAATCCTGATGATGCACCTTTCACGTTTTTCCGAAGAACTGATCCTCTGGTCAAGCAGCGAATTCAATTTCATCGAGCTTTCCGACTCGTTCTGCACCGGCTCGTCGATCATGCCGCAGAAAAAGAATCCCGACGTGCCTGAGCTGGTGCGCGGCAAGACCGGGAGGGTCTACGGCAACCTGATGGCGCTTCTGACGGTCATGAAGGCGCTTCCGCTCGCCTACAACAAGGACATGCAGGAGGACAAGGAGCCGCTGTTCGATACGTTGGACACGGTCAAGGGATCCCTGAAGATCTTTGCGGACATGATACGCGAAATGAAAGTCAACGCCCCGGTCATGCTTGAAGCAGCTGCGCGGGGTTTTTCCAACGCCACTGACGTAGCCGACTACCTGGTTCGAACCGGCATGCCTTTTCGCGAGGCCCACGAGGTAGTGGGGAAGTCGGTCCGCTACTGCGTGGAGCAGGGCAAGCGCCTGGAAGAGCTTTCTCACGATGAATGGCGATCTTTTTCGGAAAGCATCGGGAAGGACATCTACGATGCCATCACGCTCGAAGCGTGCGTCAATGCCAGGCGGGCAACCGGCGGGACGGCCGGTGAGCGGGTGAAAGCGGAGATTGGCAGGCTGAAGGCCGATAAACAGCGCACAGCGGGGAGCGAGTAGCGGCTGGAAATGTTAAAACGGCGAACCGTGCTGATAATGGAGCGGCAATGAAAAAGATCATATTCCTGTTGGTGGTTTTTTCCCTCGTTGCCTGTGGCAAGCGTGGCCCCCTGGTTCCGCCCGAGTCATTGGTGCCTGCGGCCATCAAGGACCTCAAGGTCGATCAGAAGGGAAGCAGGTTCCTTGTCTGCTGGTCTCCGCCTGCGAAGATGGAGTCGGGGGGGAAACTGGCAGGAATTGCGGGCTTTCGTGTCTTTCGACGTGAAGTGCTGCCGCCCGACCAGGATTGCGAGGACTGCCCTACCGCCTATCATCTTCTCAGGACTGTCGATCCGGAGTATCTCCAGGATGTGCAGCGTGCCGGTTCTCATTACTGTTTTTACGATAGCGAGGTGAAGACCGGCGATACCTACCAGTACAAGGTGTTCACCGTTGATGCCGATGGTGTTTCCAGCAGGGATTCCAACAAGGTGCGCAGGATGAAAATCGCGTCCCAACCGCCTCCGAACCTGTCGGCGCTTTCCATTCCGACCGGTGTCGTTCTCCAATGGGACCCGGTTCGTGTCGCGCCAGGCTCGACCCTGCAAGGTTATGCGGTTTACCGGGAGCAGGAAGGTGGCGTCATGCCGTTATTTCCGACAGCGTCATTGCCTGCCGATTCCAACAGCTACGAGGACAAACAGATGGAGCACGGCGTGAAGTACGTCTATGGCGTCAGGTCGGTTGTCCGGACCGGGTCGGATACTGCGGAGAGTGAACTGTCCAATCTGGTCGAAGGGATGTTCCTGTTGAAGGAGTAATGTCCGACGGGTTGCGTTCGCATGCCTAACCGCCTGTCACTGGGCATTTTTTTGACATTTGCCCGGCCGTGTGATACAAAAAACCCCTTATAATGAAAACGGCGTTGCGCCGGCACATCAATCGGAGGGTTGAATGCATCATTTTCAATACAAAGGAAACGAGCTCTACGCAGAAGATGTCGCGGTACGGGAGATTGTGGAAAAGGTCGGCACACCTCTCTACCTGTATTCCCACGCCACCCTGGAGCGGCACTACCGCGCCATGGACGAGGCATTCGCGGCAGTTCCCCATACCATATGCTATTCCATGAAGGCCAATTCGAACCTTGCGGTTCTGAAGACTTTTTTTGGCCTGGGCGGCGGCGTGGACATCGTTTCCGGCGGCGAGCTTTACCGCGCACTGGCTGCAGGAGTCGAGCCGTGCAAGGTGGTTTACTCAGGAGTGGGCAAAAAGGACGACGAGATAGAGTATGCCCTGAACACCGGGATTCTGATGTTCAACGTGGAGTCGGAAGAGGAGTTGGACCGGATAGACATGATCGCTGGACGGCTGGGGAAAAAGGCAGGCATCGCGATCCGGGTCAACCCGGATGTTGACCCCGAGACCCATCCTTACATCACCACCGGTTTGAAAAAGGCCAAGTTCGGCATCAATATCGAGCGTTCTCTGGAGCAGTACCGCAGGGCTGCGCGAATGGCCAACCTGGACGTCATGGGAATCGACTGCCATATCGGCAGCCAGCTTACCAAGGTGTCTCCCTTCGTAGATACCATAAAGAAGCTGAAGCGGCTCATTGAAGGGGTAAGGGAGTCGGGTATCAATCTGCGTTATTTCGACCTTGGCGGCGGCCTGGGCATTACCTACAGCGATGAAGCGCCGCCGCTTCCGGCCGAATACGGTGCGGCCATAACCGCTGAAACCAAGGATCTCGGGCTCCACCTCCTGTTCGAGCCGGGACGCAACCTGGTGGGGAATGCCGGCATCATGGTGGCTAAATGCCTTTACGTCAAGCGCGGCGAAGAGAAAAACTTCGTTATTGTCGACGCAGCCATGAACGACCTGGCAAGGCCATCGCTCTATGGTTCGTACCATGGCGTGCAGGCGGTCAGGAAGGACCAGGAGGGCGTCACGGTGGCGGATATCGTCGGCCCCATATGCGAGTCCGGCGACTTCCTGGCCAAGGACCGGGAAGTGCCCAGTTTCCGCCAGGGGGACCTGGTTGCCTTCATGTCCGCCGGCGCCTACGGCTTTGCCATGAGCAGCAACTACAACAGCCGGCCAAGGGCAGTGGAAGTAATGGTCAAGGGAGACGCCTTCGTAGTCGTTCGCGATCGTGAAACATACGGGGACCTGGTTCGGGGTGAGAGAATCCCGGACTTTCTGTGACAAGGAGGATTGCCAATGTTCAAGGGGAGTATAGTCGCCATTGTGACTCCGTTCAAAAGGGACGGAGAGATTGATGAGGAAAACCTTCGCCAGCTGGTAGAGTTCCAGATCGAGAACGGCACGGATGGGATTGTCCCATGCGGCACTACCGGGGAGGCATCCACGCTCGATTACGAGGAGCATGACAAGGTGATCGAAATCGTGGTCCATCAGGCGAAAAAGCGTGTGCCGATCATAGCGGGCACCGGATCCAATTCCACCAAAGAGGCGATCGAGATAACCGAGCACGCGAAAAAGGTCGGCGCAGACGGTGCTCTTCTTGTTACTCCCTATTACAACAAACCCTCTCAGGAGGGTCTTTACCGCCATTACAAGACCGTGGCCGAAGCTGTTGCCCTGCCGCAAGTCCTGTACAACGTCCCGGGACGCACCGGCCTCAACATGCTGCCGCAAACCGTGGCCAGACTGGCGGAAATCCCCAATATCGTGGCAATAAAGGAGGCGGCAGGCTCCATCCAGCAGGTTTCGGAGCTGCTTTCGCTCTGCGGCGACAGGATCGACATCCTTTCCGGCGACGATTTCATAACCTTTCCCCTGCTTGCCTGCGGCGGATCGGGGGTCATCTCCGTTACCGCCAACATCATGCCGAAAGAGATCGCGGCCATGATCGACGCATTCGAGGCCGGCAACATGGAGGAGGCGCGTCGCCTGCATCTCTCCCTGATGAAGATACATAACGCCATGTTCATCGAAACCAACCCGGTGCCGGTCAAGACCGCCCTGGGACTCATGGGCAAATGCAGCGGCGAGGTCAGGCTGCCCCTGGCGCCCATGTCGGAGGCAAACACGGAAAAACTGGCCGGGGTGATGAAAGAATACGGCCTGATTTGAACGACGTAGGGGCAGGCCCTCGCCTGCGAGCTGTAGCTCTTCGGAGCGCGGGCCCGTGCCTGCCCGTTGCACGGGAGGGCGCCTGCTGGGTGACACCCTGCTATTATCACGAATTACACGAGGTTCATAATGATAAAGGTTGCTGTCAGTGGTGCTGCGGGAAGGATGGGCGGAAGGATAATCACGGCGGTCAAGGAAGATCCGGCGATGGAGCTGTCCGGAGCGCTGGATCGCCCCGAACATCCCTACCTGGGTATGGATGCGGGCCTTGTGGCAGGTTGCGGTCCCCTGGGCGTAAAGATTGCCGACAACCTGAACGGGATCATAGGCGGATGCGATGTGCTCATTGATTTCTCTGCTGCCGCCGTATCGCTGAAGAACCTGGAAATATGCGGCCTCAACAACAAGGCCATGGTCATCGGCTCCACCGGGTTCACGCCGGAACAGAAAGAACTGGCGGTCGAGCTTTCGCGGAATATCCCGGTAATGCTAGCGCCCAACATGTCCGTCGGAGTCAACGTTGTGTTCAAAATCCTGTCCGATGTGGCAAAGATTCTCGGAGATGACTTCGACGTGGAAATCGTCGAGGCGCACCACAAGCTGAAAAAGGACAGCCCCTCGGGAACAGCGGTACGCATGGGCGAAATAGTGGCTCAGGCCTTGGGGCGTGACTATGGAAAGGTCGCCAACTTCCACCGTGAGGGCATCTGCGGCGAACGGACCAGGGAAGAGATCGGAATGCAGACCATTCGCGGCGGAGACATTGTCGGGGAGCATACGGCATACTTCATCGGCATGGGTGAACGGATCGAGATAACCCATCGGGCGCATACACGGGACATGTTCTCCCGTGGCGCGGTGCGCGCCGCCAAATGGATTGTCGGGCGGCAACCGGGTCTGTACGATATGCAGGATGTCCTCGGGCTTAAATGACGATCGAATGTCTGTCTCGATATCAGATGGAAATGCCGCTGCCCGCGGCATTTCCTTTCTTTGATTCGCATGTTTTGATGAAAAAAACACACCGGAGGTGTCGAAGAACATGGCGCTTATCAACGACAACTATCTCAAACTGAAAGCAGGCTACCTTTTCCCGGAGATCGGCCGCAGGGTAAGGGCGTTTGCCGAAGCCAATCCGCAGGCGAAGATCATCAGACTGGGGATCGGTGACGTAACCAGGCCGCTGCCGCCGGCCATACTCAAGGCCTTTCATGAAGCCGTGGACGACCTTTCACGGGTTGAAACCTTTGCCGGATACGGTCCCGAGCAGGGTTACGACTGGCTGGTAAATGCCGTGATCGAAAAGTCTTACAAACCTCTCGGTGTTTCTCTTGCTGCTACTGAGATGTTCATTTCTGACGGCTCCAAGTGCGACTGCGCAAACATTCTCGATATCTTTGCACTAGACAACAAGGTAGCTATCGGGGACCCGGTATATCCGGTTTACAATGACACCAATGTCATGATCGGACGCACCGGCGAGGCAGACGAGAAGGGGTACTACAAAGGGATCGTCTATCTTCCCTGCACGGAAGAGAACCATTTCATCCCCGCTCTTCCGACAGAGAAGGTGGACATCATTTACCTCTGCTTCCCCAACAATCCCACCGGCGCTGTTGCCACCAGGGAGGAGCTGAAGAAGTGGGTGGATTACGCCCTGGCCAACGAAGCGGTAATCTTTTTCGATGCCGCCTATGAGGCTTTCATAACCGATCCGTCGATCCCCCACTCGATCTACGAGATCGACGGCGCAAAGAAGTGCGCAATCGAATTCCGCTCCTTCTCCAAGACCGCCGGGTTTACAGGTGTCCGCTGCGGGCTCGTGGTTATTCCCGAGGAGCTGACGGCAAGGACCTCTTCGGGTGAGCCTTACAGCTTGAACAAGCTCTGGCTCAGGCGGACGACCACCAAGTTTAATGGCGCTTCATACCCGGTCCAGAGGGCTGCTGCCGCTGTGTATACAGATGAAGGATGGCGGCAGACCAGGGAAGTGATCGATTATTACATGGAAAACGCGCGTATCATCCGTGAAGGCTTGAATGGTGCGGGCCTTACCGTCTACGGAGGCGTCAACGCGCCCTACATCTGGCTCAAGACTCCCGGTGGAATGAGTTCCTGGGACTTCTTCGATAAGCTCCTGACCGAGTGCAACGTGGTTGGCACTCCCGGCAGCGGATTCGGCCCGAGCGGCGAGGGTTTCTTCCGCCTTTCCGCCTTCGGCAACCGCGACAATGTGGGGGAAGCTGTAGAAAGGATAAAGAAAAACCTGAAATAACCATTTTGTTGCACATGGTCGGATTATCAGCTTCCTGTAGCTGCTACATACCCATACAAAAAGGGCGCCCTGATGGCGCCCTTTTTGTATGGCGGCATTAGAGCGGGGAAGCTGAGTTGACGGGTTTTTTGTTAATGATATAAATACCAAAAGAGGTTGTTTTGATTTTTTGTCGATAAAGTTTACAATGTTCAATGACTCGGAATTGATGATCAATTGAGTGCCGTCTTGTTGCCATTGCCGGGGGGCATAAGCAGGTGGAGTGCTCTGGAAGATCCAATCAGCTTCATTAATCAAGGTGGAGGCTATCTACGCCACAAGGGAATCCAGAACAGCGCGAATGTGTCGGTAAACTTTACAATATTATTGCTCTGTTTTGCAATCCGCTGTAATCATACGATATTTTATTTGGCATCAATATTGCTAGAATTTAGATGAATTGTTAATAAACTACTGTTCGCAGGGGAAGGGAGGATGCCATGAAAAAGATCATTTTGGCAGTGCTGATGATTCTCGGGATTTCCTCTTTGTCGCTTGCAGTACCGATTGTAAATACTGCGAATGACGGGATAGAGGATCGGTTTAATGGCGCTGTATACTCTTATTACCAGAATTCAGGCGACCTGATTTTCGTTCAAGCGGGGAATACAACAACGAACCCATCCTCAGTCGCTGCGTTGCAAACCTTGTTGAATGGAATGACGGGATACTCCGATGTCGTACTGTCTGTGGCGAACGTCAGTTATACTTCTTACGGAAACGGGAGTTCCGGTACGTGGCAGTCGGTGCCGCTTTCAAGCACGATCGAATTCTACACCGTAAAGGCGGGACGTTATTTTGCCCTGTATGAAGTTGACCCTGCGGAAAGCACCGGGTCCTGGAGCACCTATGACATATGGAATATCGGTGGTCCCGGCACTGGCGGATATGATCTGCAGATATCTCACTTCATAGGCTACAATCCTTCCTCGGTGCCTGTCCCCGAACCCGGCACGGTCATCCTGCTTGGAGCGGGACTTGTCGGCCTTGCCTTGTGCGGCCGAAGGAGATCCGGAATTCAGGGTTGACAGATCCTAGTCGCCCCTGAGGCAGGGAAAAGGCGGTGCGAAGGCACCGCCTTTTTTTGTGACTGCCCGAGTATTGATGAAAACCTATTTGGGGTGATAGATTCGAAAAAATCAGGCATGTCATTGCACATCAGTTAATGGTGGTAAAATAAAAAACAGAAACCATCGGCTGGTGCAGGCGCGTAATGACCCGAAGACTAGAGGGACAGGGGCACCGATGTCGCCGCGACGGAAATGTACCTCGCAATTTTCATCTTTCTTGTGCGGGGGAACATGGTTGAGCATTTCTTATGATTTTCGGCATCTGGACCGCAGGCCTGGCAAGGGTTGTGCATTAAGTGATGGCATCGATAAGTGGAGGTAACCCTATGCTAAAAAATATTGTCGTCTTCACTTTGGTCCTTGTCGGTGCATTTCCGGTTCTTGCCTTTGCAGCCTATAAACTCCCGGACACCGGACAGCAGGTATGCTATCAGACTACTAGTCCGTATACGCAGATTGACTGTCCAACAACAGGGCAAGACGGAGCATACATAATTAATCCCTTGTCATTTGTGGACAACGGAAATGGTACCGTGACCGACAACAACACCGGCTTGATGTGGCAGCAGAATTACCAATCTGTTAACAATTGGTATGTGGCTGCCGGTGTTTATGATGCAATGCATAACAGTGAAACACAAAGTACTTGCAGTTCGGTTACCGATGGTACCTACAATAACTGGAGATTGCCGACTCTAAAAGAATTAATGAGCATTTTGGATTTATCTGGCGCATATCCAGCTCCTGCAATAAATCATGCCTTCTTATGTGCTAGTGACGGTAATTATTGGGCAAAAACTGATAACACAACACCTCAATCTGTTGATTTCATATCAGCTATATATTTTTCCAGTGATAATCCAACCCCTAGTGACAATTACTATGTAAGATGTGTTAGAGATCCGGTAGTAGGGCCGCCTGTTAGACAGAAACTGGTCAATTCTCTGGAGGGATTGGTAACGGACACTTCCACCGGTTTGATGTGGCCAAAGGCTTCACAGGGGCTTATGGACTTAAGCACTGCTTTTACGCATTGTGAGGCACTGGTCCTCGGGGGGCATCAAGATTGGCGGCTTCCTAACATTAAGGAGCTTGAATCCTGGCTTGATGCTGCGAGAACCCTGAACACAGACTTTTTCCCAGGAGCTTCTACAGAGGAGTACTGGACTTCCACGACAAGTTATGATTACGATTTACGCGATTCGGCCTTGAGCATTGATATCGGGTTTGGAACGATGTCAATCTACAACAAATCAAGTTCAAATTTCCACCATGTCCAGTGTGTACGCAGCATACCAGCCGCCTCAGACGGCGATCTTAATGGGGACGGGCAAGTAACGGTCATCGATGTGTTGTTGGCATTGCGAGCGGCAGTAGAGCTGGATGCCACGACACAATTCTACCTGGATCATGCGGACATAGCTCCAATTACTAACGGTGTGCCATACAAAGACACCCATATTACAGTTGCCGACGCACTTCTTATTCTGCAAAAAGCCGTAGGACTGATTAACTGGCAATAGCGTCAGGCACGAGAAACTACGAAGGGCTTCGCATCAATTGCTTTTGAAAGTCCAATCGCATGACAAAAAGCCGAATGGAAAAGAGCGCACACAGTGCGCTCTTTTTTTGCTGTATTGTAGGAATAAAACGAAAAGAAATTATCCTCCGACAGAAGGTTGCAGTCAAGTATTCGCCCCCCCTCACCTGGCCTGCGCCCGCCCTCTCCCTTGATGGCGAGGGCTTCATTTCATTACCTTCTCCATCGAGGGAGAAGGTGGCCCGCCGGACCGGATGAGGGGGAGGCAGGAATATGATCCAAAGTCTTTTGGTTAGAAAACGAAATGACGACTTTTTGGGGACGACATAATTCCTGGATGAAAATCCTCAAGTTCACAGGCGGCTTTGCCGAATAGGTAGATATGCTGTTTTGCGTACTGTTGCCCGGCTTGCCCATTCTTGGCTTTTGGTGTAAGGTTTGCCGGACGGTCACAAGGCATATGCGGACAAATATCGATTATTCGAGGAGGAACAGGATGAAAAGATTCGTTATTGCGTTGCTTGTTGTCGGCCTGTTCTGCGTACCCGCTTTTGCAGGAGGCGGGCTCGATGCGTTCATCGGCGACCTGAATGTCCAGGCCCGGGTGGACCTGCCCGGTTTTTCGGCCAGGATCGGCGCCCAATTCGGTGTGCCCGTGCCCCAGGTGCAGGCAGTGATAGGGGCGGTGGCTGCGCCTGCCGACGCATTCCTGGTTTTCCAACTCGGCCAGTGGTCCCACCGTTCTCCCGAGGAAGTCCTGCCCGTATACAAGGCAAACAGGGGGAAGGGATGGGGCGTTATTGCCAAGAGTCTTGGCATCAAGCCCGGCTCAGCCGAGTTCCATGCCCTCAAAAGGGGGGATTTGGTGCTGCATGGCGGTCCCGGTGACGGGCCCGGAAAGGGGCATGGGAAAGGCAACGGGAAAGGCAAGGGGCATAATAAATAAGTTTCCCGCCAGGATATGCCGGGGAGCGGGAATGGTTCATTCTCCCTGCTCCCCGGCATATTCCTCGGCAATGATTTCCAATATCTCCGTTTGCACCAGGTCCAGGAGAAGTGCAACCATGGCCGGGTCAAGAAGGCTCGGATCGCCCAGGATGTGATTCAGCTGGTAATAGGTCTTTTCGTCTTTTACCAGTATTCTGCCGTAGAAAGGCTGCTCGCGCATATACAGATCGTAAGCAATGCTTGCCACATTGGCGAGAATCTCCATATCGTCCGGGCATTCGATCAGCAGATCGGCCATGAAGAAAAGGCTGTTGTTCCTGAAAATGACTTCGACAGCCAGTTCCTGCGGTTCTTCTTCGATATCCACCAGAATGTCATAGTTGACAAATGTTTCGTTGACCTGCCTGCACTTGATATACCTTCGAGCCAGCTCCTCCCTGACCAGTGTGATTGGACTTTTCCCGACATGTTCCCAGCCAAGCGCCATTCGTTCCACCTCTTCGTCCACAGTCTGTTTTTCTTCCCGAACCTCTCGATTCCCAGAATAAGATAATGTACATTACAACAGCGCATTGATGAACAAAATAATCCGCTGCCATCGCGTTTTTCTCTTTTTCTTTCAGGTCACGCAGTATATCGTGTATGATAACCTTCAATATTGGTGCATCCGCAAGAAGCCGTCATTCACGTGAAAGCGGGTATCCTGGGTTCGTGTAATGCACTAAAATTCCGGGATTTCCGTTTCCACGGGAATATCGAGCAGATGCTCCCCGGGACTTTTTGCGAGAGCATCGGTATTGGAAGCTTGGGGAAATTCCGAAATATCCCTGATGATTTGCTAATTGCTCCGGGTAATTGTCTTTGACAAACTGATAAAATTAGTGTAGACAAAAAAATCTGTGAGCAGTAAATGGTTTAATTAAATATATTTGTTGATGCAAGGGTTTTTCCAACCCCTTCCCCGGCTTAGCCCGCTTGACAGGTCTCAGCTGTCTGTTTCGATTCTGCTTCAATTTAGTGGAAGCTTTTTCTTTTACGGCCACAAGAACGGGACACGATCTGAAAACACGGCGCCGATCTTGACCTGGGTTGCAGGGGAACCTGCTGTTTGCCTGATCCCGGGAATGCAGCATTTGTGATTCTTTGTTTGTTGCGGCAGAGGAGTGCTACCGCATGGACGGATACAAATTTGTTGTCGACAAAAACCTCGTGATTGTTTCATGGGAAATGAAAGGAGAGCCTTCCCGGGGAACAGGTGGCTCGAAATATATCGGAGTCCCCTATTACGACGTAGTCCCGAGGATTTTGCACAATAATGCGGATGCGGTAGAAATGGTGATTCTGGATGGCCGCCCACGTACCTTCAAAGATTACATTGCATTGTGCGTATTCGGTTGCGCAAGCGGCGACATTACGGTCAGTCCGGTATCGGACGAAAAACTCGAAATTGTGGGTGCAGAGGTTCGGACTGACTGCTTTACGCACTGCACGGTCCTGGATTGCCGGCGAGCGGAGCAGGACACTCTGGAAATGGGCAAAAAATCAGTGACCCTTGCCCATGGAGTGAGAAGCCCGCTCAATGCAATCAAAGGCGCAGCTGTCTATTTGAAAGGGAAATACCGCGCGGATCCCGGTCTTGTTGAATTCATGAATATAATAGAAGATGAAATTTCCAAGCTCGACAGGTTCGTGACGAAATTTCTCAGCACTTCCCTGGTTGAATCGGAGTTTTCCTGGGTCGATATCCCTGCAATGCTGAGAAAGATTATCGCCCTGGTAAGCCTGCAGGCAACAACCAAGAATATTTCGATCAGCAGTGAGTTGAAAGAGCTGCCTTTGATCAAGGCTGACGAGTGCCTTTTCGAGCATGCCGTCCTGAACGTGATCAATAATTCGATCGAGGCTCTTGAAGCAGGAGGGGCGATCACTGTATCAGCCGATCAGGTCCAGCATGACGACAGGGAATATGTTGCCATAGAGATATCGGATAACGGTAACGGGATGAACAGGTCAAGCCTGCAAGGCATTTCCGGTGGGTCGCAGGAAAGCAGGAAAACTTCTGGAAGAGGATTCGGTCTGTTCATCACGCGCGAAGTCGTCCAATATCACGGGGGTCAGCTGGAAATCGACAGCAGGAGGAATTCGGGAACAAGGGTGAGGATCCTGGTGCCCGTTGCTGCTCCATGAACCCGGCATCATATGCTGACCGGTATCTTGACCTCGAAAATTTCTCCCATAAATAAGGGAGAATTACAGCTGCAAATCAAAACGGCTGTAGATCTTGCATCCATTGCCCCCCTCATCCGGCCCTTGAGGCCACCTTCTCCCTCAATGGAGAAGGGTTTCGCAGCATGCCCTCTCCCTCAAGGGAGAGGGTGGGCAAAGCCCGGGTGAGGGGGTTAAACTTTGCAATTCCTGAAAGATTGGCTGGGGAATGATTCCTTTTAATATACTTCATGGCGAGGGAATATGGGAATGGGTGGCGGCAAGAGTGGTCGCATATTGATAGTGGATGATGAGCAGAACGCCTTGAGGGTGCTCTCCGCCATATTGAAGGAGGAGGGGTACAATGTGCGCGAAGCCATGGATTATAATGGCGCTCTCGGCATAATCGCCCGCGATGACATCGACGTGGTGATCACAGATATGAAAATGCCGGATCGTGACGGGATGCAACTTTTTGAATACATTGCGGAGAATCATCCGGATATCCCGGTTATATTTCTTACTGCCTACGGCACAGTGGACTCTGCCGTCCACGCAATAACGCAGGGCGCATTTTACTATTTCATCAAACCGCCCGATTACGCGAAACTGAAAGGCATCCTGGCGCGTGCCCTTGAGCAGCGTCTCCTGAAGAAAGAGATCGAAAGCCTGAAGAGCAGGCTGGGGCTCGATGAGCAAGAAGGGCGGATTATTGGCAAGGCAACCGAGCTGGTCAAGATTTTCGAGACCATTAATGCAGTGAAGGATTCGATCAGCAGCGTGCTCATTTGCGGTGAAACGGGAACCGGCAAGGAATTGATAGCACGCTCGCTTCATTTCCAGAGCACCAGGAAAGGGAAGCCGTTCGTGGCGGTCAACTGCGCTGCAATGCCGAGCGGCCTGCTGGAATCGGAGCTTTTCGGTTATGAGAAGGGCGCCTTCACCGGCGCGACCGCCCGCCGGATCGGACGCTTTGAAGAGGCGGCTGACGGCACCGTGTTCCTGGACGAAATTGGAGAACTGGAGTTGCAGCTCCAGGCAAAACTGCTGAGGGTCCTGCAGGAAAAGGAGATCGAGAGGCTGGGGAGCAACAAGAAAATACCGGTGAATTTCCGGCTCATCAGCTCCACCAATCGGGACCTGGCCCACGAAATCAAGGCCGGTCAGTTCAGGGAAGATCTTTATTACAGGATCAATGTAGTGAACATCAAAGTCCCGCCTTTGCGCGAAAGGAAGGATGACATACCCTTGCTGACCGCGGAATTTGTCAAGGAGTACTGTGCCAGGGAAATGAAATCCCTGCAAGTTTCCGGCGAAGTCATGGACATTTTTCAGCATTTTGACTGGCCGGGGAACATCCGCCAGCTGAGGAACATCATCGAGCGTGCTGCTGTCCTTGCAAAGGGCAAAACCATCACAGTTCGGGACCTTCCAGATGAAATGCGCTTGCGCACAGTTCGCACAGTTCGGGAAGCCTCCATCGTCAGGCCGCTCAGGGAGATGGAAATGGAGGCTGTGCGGACTGCCCTTGCGGAAGTCAAGGGCAACAAATCTAAAGCTGCGGAATTGCTGGGGATATCCAGGAAGGCTCTCTACAAGAGGTTGAAAGAGATCGGTTGATCTCGTGAGGAGAACCTTGGGTTGAGGGGAGGGCGGCACTTCTGTCGGCTCCTCCGGGATTTTCCCGACAAGAAGTCAATCTTTTTCCCACTGCCGTATCCGGCATTGTATCCATTAGAAACACATCTTTTTGCGTAACCCCCACGAGTTACAACTATTGCAATATACTGTAGCCATTGGACACACAATGTTTGGCCGTTTTCAGGGCCATGTTGCCGGGTGGCTGTTTCCAATGGATACATAATATCCTGAGTTCACTATTCCTCGTCCTGCGATGTGTGTCAGCCGTATCACTTGACGGAGAGGCAACATTTCAAGAATTCGGCCCCCAGGGCCGTCGGGTCGAAATTATGCCATGAAGTCTTTTGGGTATCCATACACTATGCGATAGCACGAATAACAGCCATTTGCAATAATTTCGGCTAAAATGTATGTCACATGTTAGTCGCATAAAAAGGCAATTCTGGCTTAAGTCAAATGGTTTAATCCTTTCAGTTTTTTTTATAGCTGTTATGCTTAAGAAACCGGTTCCGTCGATTTTTCTCGTTCTTTGTGGCCGCTTTCTCAAAACTTGGCAAAATTGAACTGCTTTTAATTAAAGCGCCTTCCGCGTGGCATTGAAGTTGCTTTATTCATCTGGTTATGCTTACACGTGAGGATAAAATTGTCATCATCGATGAAGCCGGTTTTTCCCAGGTCTGCTCGTCCATTCTTGAAATGGAGGGGTTTCGCGCTGTAACCCTTGAAGGGGACGACCAGGCAGTTTCAACGGAAAGAATGCATGATGCCGCCTTGGTCATCGCAAGTTATCCATATGGCAAGTCTATGATGGACAGACTGAAAGGTCTCACCATGCCGGTCATCATTCTCTGTGATCATGTGGGGAGGGATATAATCGATATTCTCGAGGGTTTGAGCCATTCGTACTGTATGGTCAAACCTATCGATTATTCTAGGTTTACCTCGCTGGTCAAGCTGTTGATGAATGAAGAAGACATATATTGCAATGGAGGATACCGACTTGTATAGGCGTCTCATGATACTGGTTTTGCTTGTTGCCTGTCTTGCGGCTTGTAAATCCAAGACCAAGGAGGAGCTTTACTCCGAAGGGCTGGAAAAGATCAAGCAGGGCAATCCCGGCGGAGCCATAGTTCTGTTGAAGAACGCACTGGAAAAGGACCAGAATTACCTCGATGCGCGTTATCAGCTTGCAGTAGCTTACATGGGCGCCGGAAAATATGAACAGGCTGAGAAGGAATTCCAGAAAATCGTCCGGCAGAGGCCTGCTTTCCCGGGGCTCAAGCTGAACCTGGCAAAGCTGTACGTCCGCCTAAACAAACCGGATCTGGCCATCACGGCGGCACAGGACCTTCTGAAAGATAATCCGGGCTCGGCTGAAGCTCTTGAGGCTGTCGGCATCGCCTACATCTCCGGCAACAAGTCTGCAGAGGCTGAAGGCTATCTGCTCAAGGCTTTGCAGGCTGAACCGGGCCGTTCGTCATCGCAATTGGAACTGGCAAGCCTCTATGCAGCTACCGGCAGGATGAAGGATGCCAGGGGATTGATCAGCCAGGTTCTGAAGAAAGAGCCCAGAAACCAGAGGGCATATTACATCCTGGCAGCCGCCGAGATTGCAGGCGGCAATACCGATGCTGCAAACGCTGTCTACCAGAAAATTGCACAGCTTTATCCGTCTGATACGCAGGCTTTGTACAAGAGTGGGCTCCTTTACCTAGAAAGGGGCCGGTCAGACAAAGCTGACAAAATTGCAGCTTCACTGATGGAGAAGTTTCCGAAACAGGCGGATGGGTATCGGCTGAAGGGAATCATCAATTACCGCTTGAAGAATTACGCGGAAGCGGTGAACCTGCTCCAGGCATCCAATAAAATAAGCCCGACCATTGAGGCTTATTACTTCCTGGGCCTCAGTTCGTTCGGCCTTGGCGACATGGAAAGCGCCCTCAGCCAATTCCGCACCATACTTGATCGCAACCCTTCTTTTGCAAGAGCTCGTCTGCTTACGGCCGTTATTCTCCTGAGGCAAAAGCGCGTTGACGATTCCATTGCCGAAATCAACAAGGTCCTGCAGATCGACAGCAGGAATGCCCTGGCCCACAACCTGCTGGGCAGCGCGTATCTTGCCAAGGGCATGTACGAAGAAGGAATGAAAGAGCTCACAAGGGCAACGGAGCTGGATCCCAAAATGGCGGATGCCCATGTGAAAAAGGGCCTTCTGCTGTTCGGCAAGGGAAAGGAAAGGGAAGCGGAGACCGAGCTTACTACCGCGGTCCGGGTTGCCCCCGATATCCTGAACACCAGGCTCCTGCTTTCGTCCTATCACATCCGCCGCAACGAATTCGCCAAAGCCCTTTCAGTTACCCGCGAGGGATTGAACGGCACGAAGAGTGATTCCCCCCTGTACAACAACATGGCGAGGATCATGTTCCTGCAGGGGAAACAGGCTGATGGGCTCAACTATCTGGCAAAAGCGAAGGCCATGGACCCGGCGTTCCTCCCGACCTATTTCAACTTGGCGAACTATTACGCGGCATTTGGAGATTATGGCAGGGCGCTTGCCGAGTACCAGGCGGTTCTGGGCAGGTTTCCGGGGAATGTGAGGGCGCTTTTGAGTTCCGCCGCAATCTACCAGCTCAAGGGAAATGACAGGGAGGCGCTGCAATTCCTTTCAAGGGCCAAGGACACAAAGGATCCGGCGGCTTACCTTGTACTTGCAAACTACCACCTGAGGAAAAAAGACAATGACCGGGCCCTGGAGGTTCTGGACGAGGCAATCAAGTCGAGCCCGCGCAATGCAGACGCACTTGAGTTGAAGGGCAGAATCCTCATGGGCATGAAAAAATACAAGAAAGCGATCAACGCCTTCAATGATCTGGAGTCGGTTGAACCTGATCGGGGACTGCCCATGAAGATCGGAGCCTACGTGGCGATGAAGGATTATCCCAAGGCTTTGGAAAATGCGAGGCGTGCCATAACCTTGAAGCCTGCCTCGGCTTCGGGCTACATCATGCTGGCTTCGGTTTACGAAAGCCGGAACGATGTGAACCGGGCCATCGCGGAAATGAAAACAGGTGCAAGAGTCGATGCCAGCAATCCCGTTCCTCCCCTTGTTCTGGGGAACCTCTATGCCAAGAAAGGGGATGGCGCATCGGCCATGGGCTATTTTGCCGAGGCGCTGAAGAGAAATCCGGATTTTGCGCCGGCTTATTATGCACGCGGCGCTATTCTGGAAAGGATGGGGAAAAAGCGTGAAGCTGTCGGAAACTACAAGGAGGCCTTGGAAAAATCGGAACATCACGTTCCTTCCCTGAACAATCTGGCATACCTTTACGCTGACGGATATGGTGACCTGAAAGAAGCCTTGAGGCTTGCTTTTACGGCCTATAAACTGGAACCCGGCAATCCCATGGTCATGGACACGCTCGGTTACACGCTTTTGAAAAACGGTCGGCCGGCTGAAGCGAAAAAACTGCTTGCTGCCGCGGCGCTCCAGCTGCCCGCCAACCCCACGGTTCACTATCATCTTGCCATAGCCTGCAGGGACACGGGAGACCGGAACGGGGCAACGGCAAGCCTGAGGAAAGCCCTCCAGATGGGAGGGTTCCCGGAAGCCGCTGCCGCGAGATCCCTGTATGACCGACTGATGGACGCGAACAGCGCCAGGAGGGCAAAATGACCAGAATGATACTTATTCTCATAGCAGGAGACATCGTCTGCAGCCTTACGGCATTGTCCCTTGCAATGCTTCTAGTGACGGGAAAAGTATTCGGCCTTGTTGGGCAAGCCCCGGGAGGAAGCTTCAACAGGGTTATTTTTGCTGCTGTTCTGCTGTTTTCATCTTTTGTCGCAGAGGTCTACAGGGATGACCGGGAAATGGGGGGCAAGGAGATCGCAATCCGTATTGCCGTCGCGCTCTGTTGTTCTCTGATGTTTCTTTCTTCTCTCTACTACCTCCTGCCTTCGGCAAAATTCGGCCGGATCGTGTTAGTGTCGGCCCTGGTAATTTTCGGGGCAATCCAGTTTGCGTGGCATGTTTTCGTGAGGATAAAATCGAATCTTCCGGTATTTGCGAAAAGGGTCCTGATCCTTGGCGCCGGCCCGCTGGCCAAGCGCATTGGGAGCCTGATCTCGGCCCGGAACAGCAACTACATCCTGACCGGATACGTGAACTGCACCAACGAGTCGGTCAATGTGCCGTACCAGTCCATTGTGGGGGATTTCGAGAACCTCTATGAAACGGTGAAGAAGAAAAAGGCCAACAAGGTGGTGGTATCATTGTCGGAACGGCGTGGTGTCTTTCCTCTGCAGGATATGCTAAACTGCAAGCTGAGCGGCATAGAAGTGCTGGATGCTCCTTCGTTCTATGAAAAAGTGACGGGAAAACTGCTGCTTGAAAACATTACTCCGAGCTGGTTCATTTTTTCCCACGGTTTCCGGAGCACCCTGCTGTTCCGCCTTGCAAAAAGGATGGTCGACGTGGTGCTGTCTCTGGTTGGGCTTACGATGTTCCTTCCGTTCTTTCCGGTTTTGGCTCTTTTGATGCGACTGGATTCGCCCGGCCCGCTTTTTTTCAGCCAGGAGCGCGTGGGCGAAGGCGAAAAGCCTTTTACCATATACAAATTCAGGACGATGCGGCAGGATGCCGAAAATGGCACCGGCGCAGTATGGGCGCGCAGGAACGATCCCAGGATCACGCAACTTGGAAAGCTTCTGCGCAAGAGCAGAATCGACGAGATACCGCAGTTGTTCAATGTCCTGCTCGGGGAGATGAGCCTTGTGGGACCGAGGCCGGAACGCCCGGAGTTCGTGGATGAGCTCAAGAAGATCATTCCCTATTACTCCGAACGTCATTTCGTAAAGCCCGGCGTTACGGGGTGGGCCCAGGTCTGCTATCCCTACGGGTCTTCCGTGGAGGATGCATTGGAAAAATTGCGCTATGATCTTTATTACACCAAGAATATTTCCTTTGGCCTGGATGTTCGCGTCATTTTGAAGACCATCGGCGTGGTCCTGCTGAGAAGGGGAAGATAAAAATATGATGTCCATGGAGACTTCTATGAAAAAATTTATCCTGAGTATCATGATGCTGGCGCTTCTGACGGCTGGGGCCGCATTTGCAGGCGACTACGTAATCGGCGAAGGAGACGGGCTGGATATCTCGGTTTGGGGGGTGCGTGACCTCAACGTGTCCGTCAGGGTGCGTCCTGACGGCAAGATAACCATTCCAGGTCTAGGCGACGTCAAGGCCAGCGGTTTTACGCCCAAAGGGCTTCAGGACGATCTGTCGGTGCGCCTCAGGGAACTGGTGAAGAACCCCATTGTAACCGTAACAGTCCGCGAGATAACCAACAGCAAGGTTTACATTTTCGGCGGCGGGGTGAACTCGGGGGTTTACGACCTGAACCGCAGAACCACCCTGCTGCAGCTTCTCTGCACGATCGGCAATACCCCCAATTCCGCAACCGGTGCGGGACCGGCTGTTGCGCCGGCTGGAGCAGGCCCCGCTGTTACCGCCAGCGCGCCGGATTTCAAGAGAGCATATGTTCTTCGGAACGGCAAGAAGATCAAGGAAGATTTCACCAGGCTTTTCCTTAATGGCGACATGAGCGAGGACATTGTCATTGAATCCAACGATTCCATTTTCATACCCCAGCTGCCCGACAAAAACGTATACGTATTGGGGGCGGTCACTACTCCCCGTTCCATTCAGTTCCGTGAAGGCATGACCGTGATGGAGGCCATTCTCGATGCAGGCGGTTTCACAAGGTTTGCCAAGCAGAACAGCACCGTAATACACCGGAAAGAGGGTGGAAAAGACTCGACCATAGAGGTCAGGGCCAAAGATCTCATGAACGATGCCGATCTGGGACAGAACATAAAACTCAAGCCTGGAGATTACGTGATTGTCAAGGAAGGAATGTTTTAAAGGCAGGAGGGGACCGTAGACAGAATCCAGAGACCAGATAAGGTCCAGAATCCAGCAATTTAATCTATAAACTTTGCGCTGTTAACTGTACGCTGTACGCTGATGCACGGAGTGATTATCAATGCCGAATGATTTCGATTACAGGAAGTATCTAACCCTGCTGGCCAAGAATAAGAGGCTGTTCCTGATTGTTGCTCTTGCAATCATGACGCTGGGTGTTGTTGCCAGTTATGTGCTTCCCAGGAAATACGAAGCAAAGAGCATAATCTACATTGAGAAGAATGTGCTCAATGATTTGCTCAGGGGGTTTGCCGGATCTGCCGAGGGATATGCATCCCAGGAAGAGGCACAAAGGAAGCTTAACGCTTCAATCAGGCTGATGACCGGTAAAAGCATCCTGACCAAGGTCATGAATGACCTTGACCTCAACCTGAAAAACCAGAGTGATGCCAAGATTGAAACGGCTGTTGATTCACTTCGAAGACGCACAATCGTGCAACTCAATAGTAGTGATGGCCTGATAACCATTACGTTTAAAGACAAAAGCCCGCGAATGGCCAGAGATTATGTCAATGCGTTGATACGTCGGTTCATTGAGGAGAAGCTCGCGTCAAAAAGAGAAGAATCCTATGGCGCCACGAGTTTTTTGTCGGAACAGATCGCTTCTTACAAAGAAAAGCTGGACAAGATCGATTCGCAGATAAGCAAACTTTACAAGGAAAAGGGCGCCGCCCTGACAGCCGATCCCGCAACCAGCCGACCTGAAATTGCCGGGGCGCAGTCAAGGCTTGACGAATTGCGCACGCGGCGTGCGCAACTCGAAGCCTCGCGAGCACAAATCAGGAGCAATTCTCCTGCCCGTGCCAGACTGGCTGCGTTACAGAGAAGGCTTGCCGAGTTGCGCGTCGAATATACCGAAAATTACCCGGAAGTGGTGAAAGTCAAGTCTGACATCGAAGCTGCGCAACGGGAGGCGGCAAGCAGTTCCGGCTCATCGGCGGTTTCCGATCCGGCTGAGTTGGCAAGGGTGGAAGCGGAATTGAATGCTGTAAGGATGGGGGAAGCCAGCCAGCGGGCCATAATAGGCAGCAGCAGGGGACTGATGATGCAAAGTCCGGCTGCCAAGGCGGAACTGGAAAGGCTGGAACAGGAAAAAGCCGATACTCGCCGCATTTATGAACAGCTTACCGCGCGATACAGCCAGGCTGAAGTATCGAAGCAGATGGAGGTGCAAGACAAATCAACAACTTATAGGATTGTCGAACCTGCTACGATGCCTCTTTTCCCTGCCAGCCCCAATCGCATGCTGATTATTCTCGGTGGGATTGTTGCAGGTATAGCAGGCGGCATTGGCTTGATACTCGCAATTGATCGATTTGACAGTACCGTGAAGAGTGTCGACGCTTTGAAAACATTGGGAATTCATGTGCTTGCCGTAATACCCAAGATAAGTGATCCCAAGGCGGTCGAGGAAGAAAAGCTCAAAGACCGGCGCCTTTACCTGATTGCCGGATCCTATTTCGGAATGATAGTCATTTTGCTGGGCCTGGAAGTGATAGGCTTGTCACCTGTGGACAGAATTGTCGGATTGATCAGCGGATAGCGAAAGGCGTGCAGCGGATAGTCAAAAGCAAGGATCATATTCAAGGCTAAAATGGTCTGTTCTTCACCCGCTATAACCTACTCGCATGCAATAGAAAGGAAACAAATGAGCAGAATAGAGCAGGCGCTTGAAAAGGCAGCACATCTGAGAAACGCACAAGCCGGGAATGCGCCTGCCAACGATGTCGAGAGGAAGCATTCCGGGCAGCCGGTGAAAACTTATCATGTGCCGCCGGTAAATCCGACGGAGATGCCTTTGCCGCAGATTGACAATCCTTTTATCGCAACCCTGCATGACCCCCACTCTCCGGTGAGTGAAGAGTATCGGAAGCTGAAATCGATTGTCGCTTCGTTTGCTCAGCTGGATGGTTTCAAAAATGTCATCATGGTTACAAGTTCAGTAAGCAGTGAGGGGAAAAGCCTGACATCCCTGAACCTTGCCATCACATTGGCCCAGGAGTTCGACCATACCGTGCTGCTCATCGATGCCGACTTGCGGAAGCCTTCTATCCAGGGCTATCTGGGCATGGAGCCGGCAAAAGGACTTTCGGAATATCTGGCCGGGGAAGTGGAACTGAGCGAGCTGCTGATCAAGACCGGCATAGGCAGGCTCACGCTGCTGCCTGCGGGGACACCGGTGAAGAATCCGGTGGAATTCTTTTCTTCCCAGAAAATGAAGGAATTCCTGACGGAAATCAAGAACCGCTATCCCGACCGATTCATAATTATCGATACTCCGCCGGTGCTGCCGTTCGCTGAATCCCGAACACTGTCAGGCCTCGTGGATGGCGTGTTGCTGGTGATCAGGGAAGGTCAGACAACCCCCGAGAACGTTGCTGATGCAATGAAGGCGATCGAAAGTTCCAAACTTGTCGGAGCGGTGTATAATGACGCATCAATGGCAAACCTAAATGGCCGTTATCATTACTATTATTACGGTTACGGGTATGGTTCCGCTTCCCATGCCCGGAAACAAGGTGAATCTGCCGTGAAATCCGACGGGAAAAAGCCGTCGCCCGGAAAGGGTGGGCGGCTGAAAGATTTATTCGGCAAGGTGAAGCGGAGAGGTGGAGAAGCGACTAGAGTGGATAAGCGGAGCATCGAGCAGTAAGGAGAAGAGGGTAAAGCGGGCAAACGTTTAAAAACGGAAAGAACACATTAGCGCATTTTTGCGCACGAGCATTATCGTATCACCCCAAAAAGGCGAGCAAAGCGAGCACAAAACATGTATGAATCATTTTTCAATCTGAAAAAAAAGCCGTTCGACCTGGTGCCGAACCCGGAATTCCTGTTCATGAGCCGCTCCCATCGACGGGCCCTCATCCACCTGGATTACGGCATTCATGAAAGAGCCGGTTTCATCCTCCTGACCGGCGAGGTCGGCTCCGGCAAAACGACCCTGATCAGGGATCTGATAAAGAAGCGTCCCGCAGGTGTTCTGCTGTCAAAGATATTCAACACCAGCGTTAATTTCGAACAGTTTCTTTCCATGGTCAATGATGATTTCGGCCTCGATGTCCACGGCAAGGACAGGACTGCGCTGCTTCGTGATCTCAACGACTTCCTCATCGAGCAATATTCACTGGGAAACAGGCCGACCCTGATCATAGACGAAGCCCAGAACCTCACCCCCGAGCTTCTGGAAGACATACGCATGCTTTCCAACCTGGAAGCGGATGATGCAAAGCTGCTGCAGATCATCATAGTGGGCCAGCCGGAGCTCAGGAAAACCCTGTCTTTGCCCAGCCTGCTGCAGCTTCGCCAGAGGATCAGCATCAACTGCCACCTGGCGCCTCTCAGCCGTCCCGAAGTGGAAGAGTATATACTGCATCGCCTTCAAGTTGCAGGGAATCGTGCAGCCGTAACCTTCTGCCCGGACTCGATGGACATCATCTACCGTTACAGCAGGGGGATCCCCAGACTGGTCAACATAATCTGCGACTTCCTGATGCTTTCGGCATTTGCCGAGGAAACGCACCAGATAGACGAGGACATGGTGCGGGATGTAATCGGCGATCTGGATTTCGAAAACCAGTTCTGGGAAAGCGGGCTGCCGGAACATGGCGAAATCCTTCCGCTTCATGGGGAGACATTGGCAGCCGGGAAACCGGGAGGTGTTATGGAATTGCTCATGGATATATCCGAGCGGCTGAGCAAGCTGGAAAAGGAATCAATCGAGTTCAGGGAGACTTCGCTGAAGGAAATGGGAGAAAATCTGATGTCGCTCGGCAGTGCATTCCGCTTCTATGCCAGGGAAACCGATGCTGTCGTGTCAGAGTTGAAAGCTCTGGTGGAGCAGAAGTCCGGGAGTGAAGAGTCATCTCTGTCTGACGAAGAAGACATGCCCCAATCTCTGGTCGGGCACCAGGTCCTTCTTGCGGCTTTAAAGGATAAGAAGCTGAAAAAGGTTTGAGCGAATAGAGTACGTATATTTTCGCGTTCAGAAAGATCGTTTGAGTAAAGTGTTCGGCAGGCAATGGAGCCGGTCAAATTTCGAGATGCCGGAGGTATTCCGTGAAACAGTCCAGGGTTTGCACTTCATCTTTCAGTATGGTCCCGATTCTTGTTTCACTTTTTCTTCTCGCATCGCTTCCAGATGCTTTTGCCGCTGAATTTTCTTTCCATCCCTCAATTGCCGTGAGTGAGGAATATACTGACAACGTCTTCGAGACTAGAGACAACAAGAGATCAGATTTCATAACTCGTCTCATGCCCGGAATCGCGCTCACCTACAATGCATCATTATGGGATTGGGACCTGCGGTATGCTTACGATTACCGCTATTATGCAAGGAACAGCCGCACTGGCGACGACACCCACAACCTGGATGTTCATGGTTTGACAAGGGTGATAAAGGATCTGCTTTATTTCGATATCAGTGATGTATACGAACGCGTTTCACTGGATGTTTCCCGTGACAGGACCAGGGAAGGGCTGTTTATCGATCAGTCGGATACCAATAGATTTGTCGCCTCCCCTTATTTTCAGTTTAGGCCAAAATCCAACCTTACCGTAAGGACCGGTTACCGCTATAGAAATATATGGTATAAGGATCCGACAGGCATAGACAGACGTCAGCATATCGGATTTGCCGAAGCCACGTATGAGTATACTCCACGGCTTTCTTATACTGCAAGCTATACGTACACCGATGAAAATTCCATAAATCCCAATTACAGGCACGCTCCCTATGTAGGCTTCAGGTATGAATACAAGGATCGTTCATTCATTTTAGCGCAGGCAGGATACACCTGGTTCAAAACAAGAGATCATGGAGATTACGATTATCCTTACTGGAATGTGGGGATTACCCATGCAATGGGAACTTATACCATTTCTTTGGCCTCGGTTGTCTTGTACCCCGAAGATCCGGAGAGTACTGTAACCAGGGAGACAGACTATACTCTGAACCTGACAAAGGATTTTGCCAGGGGAAATGTCGGATTGACGGTTTCATACGCGAAGTTTTCCGGAGACGTCACTGACGTAGAAAACAGATATGCTGCCGGCGTTACTGCCAGGTATGACCTCGGTGTGAGATTGGTGGCAAGCTTGACAACAGGGGTTGAAAAGTATGATCACATGGCTTCAAATACGTATACCAGGAGAATATATGTGAATCCATCGCTCACCTATAGACTCCCAAAGGAGATTTCTCTGACGTTGAGCTACTTATATGCTGATTATTATTCACCTCTTCTTTATGCAGATAATTATTCGCTTAACAGGGTGATACTGGAAGCGAGGAAGACCTTTTAGTTGGAAGCTAAAAGTGGGGTCCCATGTTAAACGCTTTAAGCATCGACGTTGAAGATTATTTTCATGTATCCGCATTTGAGGGCTGCATTTCACCTTCACAATGGGACGGTTACAGGTTGAGAGTTGAGGATAACACGTTCCGGATTCTTGATCTGCTTGACGAGTTTGGCGTCAGAGCCACTTTTTTTGTCCTCGGCTGGGTTGCCAAGAGAAAGCCGGGACTCGTAAAAGAGATAGCCAGGCGGGGGCACGAAGTTGCCAGCCACGGGTTCGCGCATCAGCGGGTTTACAACCAGACACAAAACGAGTTCCGGCATGACATACGCAAAAGCAAGGCGCTTCTGGAAGACTTGGCAGCAGAAAAGGTCCGGGGGTACCGTGCACCCAGTTACTCCATTTCCCGTTCGTGCCTATGGGCTTATGACGAGTTGCTTGAAGCCGGTTATGTATATGACTCCAGCGTATTTCCCATCCGCCATGATCTCTACGGGATTCCTGACTGGCCCCGTCACCTCTTTATCGTGTCCAAAGGGAGCGATGGGCAATGGAAGCCTTCCGCTTCCGATGTGCTTTCCGAACGTCATTATGACCCATGGCCAAGTCTGACTGAGGTTCCCATCACTACGTTGTCTGTTGCAGGGAAAAACATTCCGATTGCGGGTGGAGGTTATTTTCGGTTTTTCCCCTATGCCTTCACAAAATGGGGCCTTGGGCGAATAAATAAAAGTGAGGGACGTCCTTTCGTATTTTATCTTCATCCATGGGAGATTGATCCAGACCAGCCTCGAGTGGCAGGCGCCGGCATGAAGAGCCGCTTTCGCCACTATTTGAATCTCCACAGGGTCGAGGACAGGTTCCGACGTCTGCTTGCCGATTTCCGCTTCGCAAGAATTCAGGATGTTTCCTTGACGCCTTCCCGGATAACCACAGACCGAGCAATTTATGCTTAGCTTTCCCTTAAGCCAGGATTTGCTTAAGAGATGATATCCTTTGATCGACCTGAGCTGCATGTTGATGGCCGAAAATGTGCTTTGAAATACACGTACTTTTTGGGGGGGTTATGAAGAGAGATCGCACCAAGCTGCTGGGGAAAAACCCCATTATCCCGGATGTCTGTGCCGGGCCGGGGGAGCCGGATTTGGTCAGTGTCATCATCCCGACATACAATCGTGGTTACTTCATCAGCAAGACAATTGACAGTGTCCTTGCGCAGACCTATCGCCCGATTGAAATCATTGTGGTGGACGACGGCTCCAATGATGACACCCGTGAGGTAGTCGGGAAATATGGTTCGCAGGTCCGGTATATCCACCAGGAGAATGCCGGCCTTGCCTCAGCCAGGAATACGGGCTTGGCGGCAGCGCGAGGAGAATACATAGCGTTCCAGGATTCGGACGATATCTGGCTGCCGTGGAAGCTTCAGGCGCAGGTGGCGTTGATGCGGCAAGTTCCAAATCTTGCATTGGCATGGACGGACATGACTGCGGTAGACCCGGATGGAGAAATGGTCCGGGAAAAACACCTGAGCAAGATGTATACGGTCTACCAGCGGATAAATATCGAGAAGCACCTTCCCGTTTCCGGGCTGGTGAAGGATTTCTGGCCCGATTGCCCTTCCGAATTGAGAGGAGTCACTTTCCGGCATGGTGATATTTTCGCCTCAATGTTTCTGGGAAATCTGGTCCACCCGCCTACTGCCCTGATCCGAAGGCGTCATATCCACCAAGCCGGAGGGTTGGACATTACTTTTGCATGGACATGTGAAGATTACGAGTTTTTCTGGCGTGTATCCCGGTATGGCAATGGCGCACTTATCGAAGCGCCAAGCATGCTCTATCGGGTGGATGCGGCAGACCAGCTTACCAAGCCACACCTGATCCTGTATATTGCCAGGGGAAACCTGATCGCGCTCCAGCGCAAGTTCAGAGATTGCCTGGGGCATGCCAATCTGCCTCACGAAAGAATGAAACTGCATCTGGCCGATGCCCATGAATGGGTGGCTCTTGAAGAGTTGAAATCCCAGGGAGGATGCCGTTTCAAGGCGCTGAGGCATTTCCTGAGTTCCATTCGTCTCAGTCCGTTCAAGAAAAGAGCATATTTCCAGGCTTTATCACGGTTCGTTATGCCGAAGGCAGTGATTCCGGTGCTGCAGACGGTCAAACGGAATCTGAGGAGCTTGAATCTTGGCTTGCTGCTTAGCTTTCCTCTGGGCCAAGTGTTCATTGATGTCCTGGTTGATTTCTGCATGGAATCGGAAGCTTCTCTATCGTATTCTCTGGCCATCTATGATATGGCACCAGTTTTGCTGGGATGTGTTTGAAGAGGGGGCCCTCTTGGGTAAATTGATAATTCAGCCGTAGCACACCATGGCGGTGCAGCGGTCAGCTTCCTGCAGACATCCAAGCGTCTCGGGGGAGTTTTTCCGGGAAACGGGCACATTGATGAAAAATTCTAGCGGTTTGGTCAGCGTCATAATCCCGACCTACAACAGGTCCTCGGACTGCAAGATTGCCGTTGAGTCAGTCCTTTCTCAGACATATGGTGATGTGGAAGTACTGGTGGTTGACGACGGCTCCGTTGATGATACCAGGGAAGTCATCAGCGGACTGGACGAGAGGGTCAGATACATCTGTCAACCCAACGCTGGTGTTTCTGCTGCCAGAAATACCGGACTTGAGGCGGCTTCCGGTGAATACATCGCGTTTCTCGACAGCGACGACGCCTGGCTGCCGTGGAAACTCGAGGCACAATTGTCCGTTCTGCGCTCTTTTCCCGAGGCAGGTATGGTCTGGACGGACATGAAGGCTGTTGACGACAAAGGCGCCATATTATACGAGTCGTATCTGAAGCGCATGTACAGCGCATATGCATACTTTGATCGGGAAAAGCACTTCCGCACGACCAGGCCGATTCCGGAAGCCTGGGCAGGTTGCCCGGCGGGATTCCGTGAAAACATGTGCTATGCAGGAAACATATTTCCCTGGATGTTCATGGGGAATCTCGTCCATACATCGACAGTCCTTTTGAGAAGGGAACGTCAGCAGAAAGTGGGACTTTTCGACACAACACTGCTGACGAGCGGCGAAGATTATGATTACCATTTCCGGACCTGCAGGTATGGCGAGGTGGCCTACCTGGATGCTCCTTCCATTCTCTATCGCATAGGAGCAAGTGATCAGCTTACGGAGAAAAAGTACATGGTGTGGATTGCGCGTAACAATCTGAAGACGATCACCAGGATGCTTGCGGCTGCCGGAAATGAAATCACATTGCCTCGGAAAATGGTACGTGAACACCTGGCTTCTTCATATGCGTGGCTTGGGTTCGAGGTTTTCTGCAAGAACCAGCCGGAAGCAAGGTCGTGCTTTCTGAACAGCCTGCGCTATGCTCCTTTCCAGCCTAAAGTTGCTGTGCATTTGATGCTTGCGCTGCTCCCGTCCCGAGCAGCGATGTCACTGAGAAGCGTGATTGGAGAACTGGTTGCAGGGGGCAAAAAACGTTGATGGGGATGCCGGCTGAGAGCGATAACCTGCTCAAGCATGAATTCAAAGCAACAAGGAAAGGGATGTTCACATAAGGCAATGGCAGAGTTTGTTGCAGAAGTGGTCGATAATCTGAACGACTTGGAACGGTTTCGCGCATCCTGGAATGGGCTGCTGGAAAAGTCAGCGTCGAGTAGTGTCTTTCTGACCTGGGAATGGATCAAGGCGTGGTCTGATACATTCCTTGATGACAAGCGGGACCTGTTTGCTGTCATGGTCCACGAAGGAAGCTCTCTTGTGGCCGTTGCACCCTGGTACGTCCACAAAAACGCAAAGGGCGTGTTGTCTGTTCGACAGGTCGAGTTCCTTGGAACGCCAGACGCCGGGTCCGATTATCTTGATGTTATAGTAAAAAAGGGTAGGGAAAAGGATGTTGCCCGTTTTCTCTATGGCTTTCTCCTCGGCAACGCATCCGGGAGGTGGGGGCGCCTGAGGCTGCACGATGTTCCCTCCAATTCCATCTTTCTGCTGCATTTCCTCAACAATATAAGAGCAGACGGCAAATATGCGGCAGTGAGTGATGCTTCTTATTGTCCGTTCTCTATCCTGCCGGCGACAGAGGAAGCGTTCTTCTCGGGACTTTCTTCGCGGAGGGGACAGAGGTTCAGGCAGGACCTGAGAAACCTGCAGAAGCAGGACACGATCGAGCACCTGGCATACTCCACGGGCAATCTCGATGCGCAGTTGGAAGAATTCTTCCGCCTCTACAGCGAAAAGGCAGGCTGGCAGGGAGATCCTCTGAAACGGCTCATCCGCAGGTACTTGGATTTAAGAGGGGAAGGGTCCGTCCAGCTGGATTTTCTCGTGGCCGGAGGGGTTCACGTGGGCGGCCTTCTTCACTTGAAATATGGCAATACCCTGTATATGTACCTCATGGCCATTGACAAGACATATAACTCGAAAGTCAGCATCGGCAATCTCCTGGTCGGCCTGAGCATCAATAATGCCATCGTTTCCGGCATTACCTGCTATGACTTCCTCAAGGGAGAGGAAGAGTACAAATTCCACTGGGCCAATGCAGGGCAGAGAACGACAACCATCCTCTTCTCCCAGAGGAAACTGCTTCCTGTGTGCCTGACGCTTGCGGACATGGCCAAATCCGCCGCGAAGTTGATTCTGCGCTGATGATCCGATAAAAAAGTGACCGAAATGAAGCTTGCAATTACAATCGACACCGAAGAGGACAACTGGGGGGAATACGATCTCCCCAGATACAGCATCAACAATATTGAAAGAATCGGAAGGCTTCAAGAAATTTTCGACCGGTTCGAGGTGACCCCTACCTATCTTGTGTCCTATCCCGTGGCTGCCGACAAGGGCTCATCGGCCTTGTTGAGAAAGATCATGGAGGATGGGAGGTGCGAGATTGGCGCCCATTGCCATCCGTGGAACACCCCGCCGTTCGAAGAGACGAGGAACGCAAGAAACAGCATGCTCTGCAACCTTCCGGCGCCTCTCCAACGACGTAAGATCATGGCATTGCATGAAACCATTGCAACCGGTTTCGGAATTGAACCCGTTTCGTTCCGTGCCGGCAGGTGGGGGCTAGGTGTAGAGACGCCGGCAATTCTTCGGGAACTGGGCTACAAGGTGGATTCATCAATCATCGCCTTCCAGAACTGGGAGGAATATGGAGGCCCCGACTATTCATGCACGCTTCCAAATTCATTCTCCTGGGAAAGCCAGGGGGGGGCAGTCTCCGACACATTTCCGCCGCTCCTGGAACTGCCGGCGTCTGCAGGCTTCGCGCAATGGAACTTCCCGTGGTGCAACCGGCTGTGGCTCCTGTCCGGCGGGTGGTTAGCCCGGAAGCTGCATGCCAGGGGCATATTTGACAGGCTTGGTCTCTTGAACAAGATATGGTTGTCTCCCGAGACTTCCGGCAGCGAGCAGATGATCACATTGACCAATGCAATGAAGCGCGAGGGCTATGGGATTGTAAACATGTTTTTTCACTCAACGGCATTGATGGCCGGGTTGAGTTCGTTTGTGCAAACGAAAGAGGATGAGGAACATTTCCTTCGGGCTATCGAAGATTACCTGGTCTTCGCCGGAAATGCCGGGATCGGGTCGATCAAGCTCGCGGATGCCCCACTCCATGCGTCAGTAGAATAGCAACAGATGCAAGTTGCGCCAACAAATATGTCAACTTTTACAGGAAAACCATGATCGACAAGAATAAAACCACGGAACTGCCGTACGTGCAAAACTTTTTTCATGATACTGGGGCAGGGCGCATATTCTGCACCCTGATCGGCTCAGCCGATTCAGCCCAAGAATGCGTGATCTATTTTTCCCCGCTTTTCGAGGAAAGAATGTGGGCACAACGGATAGCGTACAATTTCGCGATAGACCTGGCAGCAGACGAAAAGCGCGCTGTCCTCATGTTCGACTATTACGGCTACGGCGAAAGCGATGGCGATGCCGAGGATTTCACACTTGCGCAATGTCGAGTTGCGGTGGAATCACTGCTTGCACTCCTCCGCAAACGGGGAATGTCCCGATTTGCGTGCTGGGGCATAAGAACCGGTTGCGCCGTGGCGCTTGCTTCACTGCCCCCGGGAATATCCCTTTCATCCGCGTATTTCTGGGCCCCGGTATTCAACCTGCAGGAATATGTTTTTGACAGCCTGAGGGCAACGATTGCTGCGCAGTACATGATATTCAACAAATCCCTGGTGACGCGGGACATTATCCTCGAAGAACTGGTCAAAACCGGCAAATGCGTCCGTGAGGGTTATGTGCTCAATTACATCGAAGGTTATCGTTTCGGGGACCTTTTCTACAAGGAAGTGCTCAGCATGGGCCATGACCCTGGCCTCGACCTGATCGAGTGCCCGGTACTTCTGGCGGAAGTCGTTAACCCTGCAGCCATGCGGGGGACCAAGTCGGAAAATGCGCCACATGCCGGAAAAGCAACTGTCGACAACACAAAGGTAAGCTGCATGCGGGTTGCGGAGAGGAAATTCTGGGTCATCGGCAGAGATTATTGCCAGAGAGCCGACGCGCTCTACAATGCAACCCATGGATGGCTGGAGAGCATTGATGGGAATGGTGTGGTTTCAGCTGATTGTTGCGTTCAAGACATGCTGGGCCTCAATCCAGATCAGATTATGAAAGCGGGGATCTAGGCAGGATGGAGTCGATCATACAATTTCCCAACGGCAAAGGGTTGATGCTTCGTGGTGTCTATCAGAGTCCGGAAAATCATGAACCCGGCGACCCGAAGCACCTGGTGATCTTTCCCAACGGGGGCGTCATGGGGTGCGAAGGCGATTACCGGGCGCACCTGTCCATGGCCAGGCATCTGGTATCGGGCGGCTACCACGTGTTGCGGTTCAGTCCCACTGGCTTGGGATACAGTGACGGTTTCATCCCGGACTGTGGCCAGAAGAATCTTTACAACCAGATAGAAAACGGCCTCATGGTCGACGATATCAGGGCGGCTGTGAATTTTTCACGGTCCTTGGACAGTTTTTCCTCGATTACCCTTTCCGGGATTTGCGGAGGGGCCATATCCTCTTTCCTCGCAGCTGCCGAAATAGACGAGGTAGGTTATGTCATGCCGATTGGCATTCCGGTCATTCTTGACGACGAAAGCCAGGATTACAGCAAAAGGCTTTTGGCGCTGGACAAGCATTATGTGCTGAAGATGTACCTTGACAAGATTCTGTCGCCGAAATCATGGCTTCGTTTCTTTTCCGGAAGAAGTGATGTGGCCACGATCTTGTCGACGATCAAGGCTTTTTTCCGCGGCAAGGATTCATATCTGGCCAAGGATGAAGACAAATCGAAGTTTGCCGAGAACCCGAAGTTTTTCAAGGCAGCACGGAAGATATCCAAACAACATAAAAAGGTCTTCTTTATTTTTGGGGACAGCGACGGCTTCTGGTGGGAGTTTCAGAAGCTATTTCTCAAAAGACATTACGATGGGGCGAAAGAGCCGCCATTCGACCTTTATGTGGCCCATCGGGCCAATCATATGCTGAACATCCCCGAGATGCAGGCGGATGTCGCCCGGGCCATGCTTGCCTGGATGAGAACGCAGCACGGGCCTGCATCATGAGTTACCTTAAAGTAGTCATGAGGAACGCGGTTTCCAACTGGGCGAACATGGCCATCTCCCTGGTCATTTCCTTTTTTCTCGCGCCCTTCATACTGCACAAGGTTGGAAATACGTATTATGGAGTCTGGGCGCTGGTATCCCAGGTGACTGGATATCTCTGGCTGCTTGATTTCGGGGTCAGGGATTCCGTCATCAAGTATGTAGCGGAATACCATGAAAAGCATGACGGAGGGATGCTGAACGATGTCATCAATGCATCGCTCAAGCTCTATTCATCCATCTGCCTGGGATGCATTGCGCTGACATTTCTTTTTGCCGCACTCTTTCCAGTTATATTCACCGGCGCCCGGGATGCGACCTCCATCGCCCGCTTACTGGTGATCATTACCGGTATCGATATTGCCCTGACTTTCTTCTTCAATGTCTTTATCGGCATTCTGATGGGCCTGCAGCGCTATGACGTTTTCAGCAAGATCTCAATTGCGCTCAATATCGCCAAGGCGTTTTCCACCGTGTACTTTCTGAGCAGAGGGTATGGGGTGGTGTCGGTCTGCCTGATCCAGTTTTGCGCCAACACCTGCATGAACATGATGGTCTATGTGGTTTCCAGGAGGCTTTTGAGCTTCAAGCTGGCTTTCCGGAAATACGGCAAGGGCAAAGCCGTTTACAGGATGATCGTGAATTACAGCTTTTTTGCATTTCTCAACTGCATCGCAATGCAGATATTTTCCTTCAGTTCCAATTTCATCATAGCGATTTTCCTTCCCGTGTCATCGGTGACCTTTTTCGCAATCGCTGCCACACTGGTGGAATACATGAAAAAGGTCATACTGGCGGGGACCCAGGCTTTCAGCCCCCTGACCAGCCAGCTCGATGCCAAGGACGACCCTGCCAGGATTGCCACGCTGCTGGTCAAAGGCTCGAAGTTTTCCCTGCTGCTGGGGCTTCCCGTTGCAACAGTCTATCTCGTGATGGGGAAGCGGTTCATAGGATTATGGATGGGCCACGAATACTCTGCCCTTACGGGAGACGTGCTTGCCGTGTTGACGGTCATGACAATTTTCTCGCTGCCTCATTATACCATCAGCGGAATATTTCTGGGGCTCAACAGGCACAGACTGACTGCATACTGCCGCCTTGTCGAAGCTGCTGCCAATATTTGCCTGAGCGTCATTCTGGTGCAGCGCATTGGCGTGCTGGGGGCGGCTTTCGGGCTCGCAATACCCCACCTGGTCATGGTGGTTTTAGTTCTACCCGTACTGGCGACAAAAATTATCCATGTGAGGGTACTTGATTATTTCCGGCTTTCCTATGCCGGCCCGATTATTTCGGTAATTCCCTTTGCCGTTTCATGCTTTCTGATCGAATCCTTCATGGCGCCCCAGTCGCTTGCGGCTTTTTTTGTCGTCATCTTGCTGCTTCTCCCTATATACATGGTTTCGGCATGGTTTTTCGCCGTCTCAAAGGAGGAGCGCAGGCATTGCAAAGAGACGATAACTGCGTTTTTGCCGGCCGGGCTCTTGCGATGAAAGCTATGGTTGGCTTCAAACAGCTGACATCACACAAAGACGCAAAGGCACTAAGAATTACCATGGAAAACCAGTTTGCTCATTCCGGAATCGTAATTTTAAATGAAATTGCGGTGTTGGTGAAAACAAGATTAGCATTAGCTTCTCTTTGTGTCTTTGTGTGAGAAAAATGGTTTGTTTGCCATAAGGAATTTAATTTGCGAATTGAACTTTACAGCGAAAATGGCTCGCAATGGGATGAATATGTAGTTTCACATCCAAACGCAACCAACTATCACCGGTACGGGTGGAAGGAAGTCATAGAGAAGAGCTTTGGTCACGGGACCTGTTACCTGGCCGCGTATAATGGGGACGGACAGATCAGTGGCATATTGCCGCTTGTGCACATGAAGAGCAGAATATTCGGGAATTTCCTGGTATCACTTCCTTTCTTCAATTACGGCGGCATCCTTTGCCGAGATGAAGAAACCGGCAAAGCCCTGCTTCGTGCAGCGGAAGTCATTCTGGAGGAAATGGGGGCAGGACATGTGGAACTTCGCCACGTTGGACATGCTCAGCAGGGCCTGCCGACAAAAGAGCACAAGGTCACCATGATTCTTGAACTCCGGAAAGACGGGGAGACCCAGTGGAAGGCCCTCGACGCAAAGGTGAGGAACCAGGTCCGCAAGGCCGAAAAGAGCGGCCTGACAGCCTTTTCAGGTCATCTGGACCTCCTGGACGGTTTCTACGAGGTCTTCTGCAGAAACATGCGGGACCTCGGCACTCCAGTCTACGGGAAAAAATTCTTCCGGAACGTGCTTGAAACATTTCCGGAGACCACTCGGATCATTTCGGTGATGATGGGCAGCAGGACGATTGCCTCAGGCATTCTTACCTGGTACCGGGACACGCTGGAGGTGCCCTGGGCATCATCGATCAGCGACTTTCGGGACAAGTGCCCGAATAATTTGCTCTATTGGGAGGCCATACGATTCGCCATCAATAATGGTAACGGCAAATTCGATTTCGGCCGCTCCACTCCGGGGGAGGGAACGTTCCGTTTCAAAAAGCAGTGGGGGGCGCAGCCGGTCCAGCTCTACTGGCAGTACCTGCTCAGGGTCGGGGAACAAATTCCGGAACTCAATACGAAAAATCCGAAATACGAAATGGCCATCAACTTATGGAAAAAACTGCCAGTGCCTCTGACAAAGATACTAGGGCCCAGGATAGTGAAGAATATTCCGTGACCCGAATGGCAGACAATTGGACGCTGATAAACGCGGATGCACGCGGATTAATTCCATGAACATGGAAATTAAACACAAAGAGATTACTGACGCGGTAATCTGCTGTTTCTACAGCGTATACAATGCCTTGGGATATGGCTTCCTTGAGAAAGTATATGTGAATTCACTTGTCTATGAACTGATGAAGAGAGGAATTCCAGCCTTGCCCCAGTACCCCATACACGTTTTCTACGACAAGAAAATTGTCGGCGAGTATTTTGCGGATGTAATTGTGGACAACGCTATTATCGTGGAGATTAAAGCCGCAAGGAATATCCTCCCTGAGCATGAGGCACAACTGCTTAATTATCTGAAGGCGACGGACCTTGAAGTGGGACTCCTTCTGAATTTCGGGCCAAAGCCTGAGTTCAGGAGAAAGGCTTTCGACAATACAAGAAAATAGAAAAATATCGAGCCCGATTGGGCACAGATAAATGGGTATAAACGCAGCTTTATCCAAAAAGATCATCTGAAAACAATTTCGTTTTTTAATCCGCGTGTGTCAGATTTGATCCGCGTCCCGTTAAAGATTCTCAAAGGATTTACATGGCGTTTCGTATAGGAAGGACACTCCCCCCGGCTGCTTCGCCGATCTACCTCAGGGATATTGTCTCTGGCATAGCCGGGTTGTTTCGCGGCTTGAAAGCCGTTACGAGATTCGAGGACGAGCTCAAGGAGTACTTCGGCGTCAAGCACTGCTTCACGGTTTCATCAGGCAAAGCTGCGCTGGCGGTCATACTCCAATCTCTCAAAGCGATGCATCCGGACCGGGACGAAGTGCTGATCCCGGCCTTTACCTGCTACTCGGTGCCTTCCGCGATAATACGCGCCGGCCTCAGGATAAGATTGTGCGATGTCGATGCCGAAACTTTCGACTTCGATTTCAAAGGGCTTGAAAAAATAATCTCGGAACATGGAGCGAGGCTGCTCTGTATTCTCCCCGTGCATCTGTTCGGGATTCCCGCCGATGTCGACCGCATAAGAAACCTTGTCGAAGGCAGGGAGATCGTGATCGTTGAAGACGCCGCCCAGGCGATGGGGGGGGAGTCCGGCGGGAAGAAGCTGGGGACCCTGGGAGATGTGGGGTTCTTCAGCCTCGGGCGCGGCAAGGCTTTGTCGACCGTTGAGGGCGGGATAATAATTACCGGACGCGACGACATCGCAGTTAACCTGGCAGGGGTCGTCGGCGCGCTGGGTGAATACGGTGCTCTCGAAAAAGCGAGATTGCTTTTATACGCAGTGGCTCTGGTGCTGATGCTACGACCCTCCCTGTTCTGGCTTCCCAAAGCGCTGCCCTTCCTGAGGCTTGGAGAAACCATTTATGCCCCGGACTTCCCCATGCGGAAAATGTCCGCCTTTCAGGCGGGGCTGGCCCATGGATGGGAGAGGAAATTGCATGAATTTAAAAGGATCCGGTCGGAAAAAATGCACGATTTTCTGGGAAGTTTTGCCACACGACTTCCCTGGCTTGACGCTGAGAGGCCTCCAACTCTCATAAGGCTGCCGTTTAGAACCGATTCCGCGAACAGAAGAGCGAACATATTGCGAGCGAGTGAAACTTTGGGGCTTGGACTAGCCGCGGCTTATCCCGATTCCGTTGACCGGATCCCGCAGCTGAAAGCTCATTTTTCATCATTTCATTACCCCACTGCGAGAAAAAACGCTGAGATGCTCCTGACTCTGCCGCTGCACAAGTATCTGACCGGCGATGACATCGACAGGATAGCAGAACTCCTGCGGAGCGAGGAATGGCCAATTCCATGAAACCAGGTTCAGTAAAAATTCCCGTGCTTTTACTTCTCTGGGCATTGATCTTCTATCCGGTATTTTCAGGCCTGTACGGTGCGTGGTTCGGCATGGCCAATGCCGATAATTCCTATTGCCTGCTGGTGCCGTTCATCTCCCTGTATTTTCTGTGGCAAAAGAAAGAGGACCTGAAGATTGTCCGGCAGTCAAACTCATCATTGGGCCTTGTCTTGCTGATTACAAGTTTGCTGGTTTACCTGGTAAGTTATGCCGGCGGCGTCCTCGTCATTCAGCGACTGATGATGGTTCTTTCGCTAATCGGCCTCGTATTGTATCTTTACGGCTCCGAAGCATTCAGGATAATGAGATTTCCACTCCTTTTCCTGTTTTTCATGGTTCCGGTGCCCGAATCGATCGTGAATACGGTATCATTTCCTCTCCAGACCTACGCGACGATAATATCTTCAAAGATAATCCAGCTTATGGGCATCCCGGTATACAGGGAGGGGCACATGCTCTATTTCATGGAAACGCAGCTGGAGGTTGCCGAGGCCTGCAGCGGCATTCGCTCCATTTCGGCAATGTTGATGCTTTCAGTGATATTCGTGCATCTGATCAAGGATAACAGGGTGATGAAGTTCGTGATCGTCCTGTCTTCGGTAATAGTCGCGTTTCTGGCCAATATCGTGCGCGTGAGCGGCACAGGAGTCCTCGCGCACTATTTCGGGGCCGGCGTGGCACTTGGATTCCTTCATGAATTTTCGGGCATGCTGGTTTTTGCGGTCGGGTTGGGCATGCTTTTCGCTGAATACAAGCTGCTGAGAAGATTGTAGTCCCCAAAAAAGTGAGCTGCGCGGGCATTAACCAGAACAAGCCTTGTTCCTTAAACGAAACCGAAAAACATACTCGCACGAAGACACAAAGACACGAAGATATGACTTGCTGAATTTCGGTGAAGCTCTGATGAAAGATGGAATATCCCGTATTTTGAATGGACAAGTTGATTAAATCCTTTGTGGCTTTGTGTCTCCGTGTGAGAAAAATTGATTAAGGGTTACGGTAAAATGAGATAATATATTTTCGGTTTCTCCACATCCTTCGCGATTCAGTGTGAACCGAAAGTAGGAAAGACATTTAGTGATAATAAACTCTAAGATATTTAATCGCTCCTTTGCCATTTCCATGGCAGTGTTGGTATTGACCCTGATCCTGGTTTTCGCAATCTCCACACGTGGGACGCCGGTTGTCGTCGAGATGAACCTGGATAAACTGCCCATGGAAATCAACGGGTTACAGGGAAGTGAAGATTCTTTTCCAGAATCTGTGTACCAGGCATTGAATGCCGATAAGCATATTTTCCGCCATTATCGCGGGCAGAACGGCGAGCAGGTCGACCTGTACATCGGCTATTACGGCACTGCCAAGGGGGGGCGGACCGCTCACAACCCAATCGGGTGCCTGCCCGGTCAGGGTTGGGGGCTGCTCGAATCGAAAGAGATTGTTCTCAAGCCTAAATACCACCCTGAAGGAGTGCCGGTAAACTATCTCCTTTCTTCCAAAGGGGACACGGTGATAACCACGATTCACTGGTACCAGTCGGCCGGGACCAAGGTCATTTCGAACGGCATCAGGCACAATGTGCAGCGTTTTTTCGGGATGATACTGCACAACAGGAATGACGGGGCTTTTGTGCGGGTAACCATAGTGTCCAATAGGGAAGATGTGGGGGCGGCAAGGACCGTGGCTGAGTCATTCTCTTTGCAGGTGCTCAACTTGCTGCCGAGGTTTTGGCCTGTTGAGAAATAAAATGTAACTTGTTAATGACTTGATAGCATGACACATGATTTCGGAGGACGGTATGGTAGGGGACCTGGGAAATAGGCAGCAGATTGAGAGGGATTATCATAACAGAAAATATAAGGATGATAACATTTCAAGCTCTCCTGGGTTTGTTAATGCTGCATATATTTTTTATCAAAGAACTATAGACCAGTTACCTTGTGGGAGAATTTTAGATTTTGGTTGTGGGGATGGCTGGGTAAGTATCAATCTCGCAAAGCTGGGTTATGATGTTTTTGGCATCGACATATCCATCGAACTTATTAATAAAGCACGAAAATGGGCTAAAGATATTGGTGTTTCTGGAAATGTGCATTTTGAGGAAATGGCAGGTGAGCATCTTCTCTTCCAGGATGATTTCTTTGATGCGGTTGTTGGAAGCGCAGTCCTTCACCATACGGATTTTGAAATGGCACTTAACAGTATCTACAGGGTTTTAAAACCAGGAGGGATAGGCTTATTCATAGAACCTATGAATCAGAATATTTTCTTGAAAACTTGGAGGGCGATGACTCCTTGGAGACGAAGTCCCGCCGAGCGCGCGCTGACTATGGAAGAAATAAACATGATAAAAAAGAAATTTCCTCTTGCTCGGCTCAACTATTTTGTGTTTTTTTCGATTTTGAGTATTGGTTTAATGACAATGTTTCCCAATATCCATTTAATGCGATCGATTAATAAATGGTTAGAAAAATGCGATGAGTGTTTAATTAAAAGATTTCCAAAAATTGGCATTTACTGTGCTGTGGTTGTAGTGGAATTGGTTAAAGACTAATCGATTTATTTTTGGTTGATTTGAAACTTAACATTTGTGATTAAGGTTAATTGACATATATAAATATGATGAGCTCAGAAAATATGCTGGTACAGCCTAGTAAGAATAGTTTGCTGTTGATATTGTTTGGCGTTTGGTCTTTTTTGTTAATATGCCGCCCGCAAGATTATGTGCCTTTTATAGCCTATATAAGGCCTGCTTTATCGCTAGGTATACTCACATTTATCGTATATTCTGCGTCACATAAAACAGGTAATAATTATAGCTCCAGTCTTCAATTAAATTTATATACATACTTAATTATTGCTATGATATTAAGTATTCCCTTTTCCTATTATCGCCGTGCTTCGTTAATGGATTTTTTGACCTATTCAAGCGTAATATTGTTTTTGTTTTTATTTTATCGAATTGTAAACACGCTTCAATATTTATATAAACTTTTATTTGCCTATTGTGTTGGGGCGGCGATATATGCTGTTTACATTCTGAAATTTGGTAGTTTTATGAATGATCGAGTATCCTTTGGAGAGATGTTTGACTCTAATGATATTGCTTATTATGTAATAAGTTTATTGTTTTTGAATATATTGTTCGTCACAAAAAACAATAAAAATTATATCAGGCTGTTGGCATGCATTAATATGGCAATTGGTGTAATAGTAGTGCTTAAAACTGGTTCCAGGGGCGGTTTGTTGGCACTCATGAGCGTAGTTGCTTATTTGTTGTTTGCGAATTTAAGAACAATAAATTTTTCATTTATTTTGAAAATAGTTGTCACTATGGTCGCTTTATTTTCTTTACAATTTATATCAATAGATTCAGATCGCTATAAAACGATATTGGATTTGAAAAGTGATTACAACATTACTGGCGAGGAAGGAAGAGTTTCTATATGGAAAATTGGGCTTAGGTTGATGTCAACTCACCCATTTTTTGGGATTGGCTATAACAGGTTTCCTGAAGGCGTTGGCCATGATCGAGAGGCGCGTGGACTAGCGTCCGCAAAGTGGCATACCGCTCATAACAGTTTAATTCAGGTCGGTGCGGAAACCGGGGTGGTTGGCTTTATCCTTTTTTCGGCACTCAGCATTAATGCATGCACCATTTTCTGGGGAGTTGCAAAAAAAGCCAAGTCAGAGGATCTTGCTAAACTTGGGGAGATAGCGAAAGTTGGTTTTATTGGCCATATGATTAATATAATGTTTTTAAGCCAAGCTTATTCTGTCTATTGGGCTTTTTATATAGCATTGTCTGCGGTGCTTAAGAGTTGTTTGGATCAAGAAGATACTGCAAGCCAGTCTAGTTCGGCTGGACTTTGTAAAGAAAAGCTCGGTTTTGCTGGTACTGTGAGGAATTAATAATGTTTAGAATCATAAAAATTATCATCACGCAGTTTAAGCAATTATCCTTTCACGAATTTGGTTCCCTTGTATTAAGAAATATTTTTCAATCAGATCCATTGCTTGTCTATGCAATTCACCTTCCAGGGTTAATTACAATGCCTGCTCCTGATATATTAGAATATAAGATTGCAAAAGGCACTTTTACAGATCTTGAACATGCAAGAAATCAACTTAAACCAGTGCCATGGGAATTCCAATGTGATCTCTTTGACAATGTTTGTGATTATTTTGTTGCAAAGGATAGCACCGGTGTAAAATGTATATGTTGGATTTACTATTCTAGTGATCATAACCGCATTCTTAAGCTGGGGCCGAACGATGCCGAGATTAAGTTCTGCCTTACACTCCCTGAGGCGCGAGGCCAGGGATTATATCCGGTAGTAATAAACGCAATTAAAGCGTATCTGAGCGAGAAAGGGTTGCTTCGCGTATATATGTGTGTACATAAAGAAAACAAACCCTCTATAAGAGGCATCGAAAAAGCAGGATTTGTGTGTGTTGGATCTTTGAAATTACGCAAAGTTCTTGGAGTTCAAATATCAAAAAGGTATGTTGCCGCGGAGGGTTAAATCCTTTGGACGTCTACGAAATTAGCTCTCTTGAGCGCGATTATTGGGATAGCGAAATTATAAAATTTCCTATGGCGCATCCCTTGAATGCATTTGGTTGGGGTTCAGTTAGGGGTGTGGACTTATGGACGCCGCATTATTATCTGGTTAAGGAAAAAGGAAAAACGTTCTGTATGATGATGGTTCTTGAAAAAAAATTGCCATTTCTAGGTTATTCCATATTGTACGCACCAAAAGGGCCTGTCTGGAACCAATCACAAGGCTATGATTTTTTAAAAACTCTGTTTTCGAGAATTCGGGAGGATGCAAAAAAGAGCAGAGCCATATTCCTACGTATTGATCCCAATTTGCCAGACAACGTCTATATGTTTAAAGACGATCCATTTATTATGGAAGGGTTTACGCATTTGGAGCATCGGTGGACATTCTGGAATTCTCCAAGGGATGTTTACCGCATTGATCTTACAAAAGCAAATGACTCGGAAGAATTATTCAATTCATTGGAGAAGGATGCCCGTAGGTGTGTCCGCAAGGCGATCAATGAAGGGGTAACAATTCGCCCTGCTGAAAGTCTTAAGGAATTGAGGGCTTTTTACAAAATATTCAGCCAGTTTTCTGTAGATAAAGGATTCATGAGCCGATCAATTCAATACCAAGAAGTCCTTTGGAATGAATTCATTGCGAATGGAAATGGTAAACTTTTCTTGGCAATATACAATAACGAGATTATTGGGGGTTTGATTTGTCTTTTGTTTGCTGATAAGTGTTTGGCAATGCATATGGGAACTCCCTATAAATATCATAACCTACAAACTAGCTATGCATATCTTTGGGAAAGTATGAAATGGGCTAAGGAGATGGGTTGCGTATGGTATAGCTTTCGTGGAACTGGGACAACACCAACACAAGAAAGTTTTAAAAGAAAGTTCAACCCACAAAATATTGGTTTGATCGGGTATTATGACCTTCCACTTAAACCTATAATATATAAAATATTCTATTTCTGCGAATTTGAAATCCTCCCTCGTCTTTGGCGCTCGGTCATGAAAATTAGGAAAGCTTTAAATTATATAACATCTATAAAAAAATCGGCATGTTAGACAAAATTTCTTTTCGCGTGCAAGGATTGTGAAAAATTTTCAAATAAATAGCGTTACAAATTTGTTGAGAGAATAATCAGACATGGCAATGACAAATCAAAAACAAATTAAGGTATTGTACCTCTTGCAAGGGGCAGGATTTGCAGGTGCAGAAAGTTATGCCTTAAGCCTCATAGGAGAATTGTCTAAATACAAGGATGTGAAGTGTTTTGCCGCAACTTGCTACAGCGGGCCTCTAGTGAATTATCTTGTACGGAAAAACGTTGAAACATTTCTTCTTCATGGGAAAAATAATCTGAAATCGATAATATCAGTAATCGTATTTGTAAAAAAAGCCAAGATCGATATAATCCATTGCGTTGATATAAAATCAAGTTTGGTTGGAGGAATTGCTTCATTATTTTTGAGGGGAATCAAAACTATTACAACTGTGCACGGTTTGCCAGAATTTTATCCCAAGATATTTAGGCAAATAGTATACTCAATTTCACTTGTTATATACTATGGACTGTTGCGATATATTTTTGATGCCAAAATCTGCGTTTCGAATGATTTGCGGACAAGGATAACGCATATTATTGGAACCAAATGCACTGTTGTGATTCACAACGGAATTGACATTGCACCCTTGAAGGCATCTTCCGAAAGCTCTACCACGAAAGCTACCTTCACTATCGGTACTGTAGGGAGGCTAGAAAAGGTCAAAGGACATAACGATCTTATATCTGCAGCACAAATGATTCTCAGTGAAAGAGATGATATTGTCTTTGACATTATCGGGGATGGGCCTTTGGAAGAAAGTTTGAAGAAAACCGTGTATAATCTAGGTTTAAGCAATAAAATACGTTTTCTTGGCTTTAGGCCTGATGCAAGAAAACTAATTGATAAATTCGATATATTTGTATTGCCTTCTCTACATGAAGGAATACCATATGTATTGTTGGAGGCGATGGCTGCCGGGAAGCCTGTTGTTTGTACCTGCGTTGGTGGCGTGCCGGAGGTAGTGACGCATAACCTGGACGGCATTCTTGTCTCGCCTAAAGACCCGATTGGGCTGTGCAATGCACTGAAGGATCTTCTCGCGAAAAGAGATTTTATGGAAATGTTGGGCAAGAATGCCCGAGATACGATCCAAAAGAGGTTTTCGTCAACTTTGATGTCGGAAAGGACCTACAGCTTGTATCTCGATTTGATGGCCTGCTGAGTTGTTTTTTGACAGGAACTACTTGCGACTCCTGAAATTGCACTGTTGAAGTATTGAATAACTTATAACTTAAAGGCGTGACAAGATGGTATTGACCAGTATTCTAATTATACTCGTTATTTATTTGGCTGCTACAACTGCATACCTTGTTGGATTAGCAGCAGCGTATTATTTTACAAAAAA
>POSG01000015.1 GCA_003314535.1 Geobacter sp. | reverse complement strand
CGATCCTGCGCAACTCCTCCGGTTTCGTGTACCCACCAGGCATGTGGACCTTGATGGCGAAGGTTTCGCCGTCCCGCTGCACGATAGCTCCTTTTTCGGGTATGTTCTGTTTCATCTGAATCCTCCTTTTGAATCCTGACTGCACTGGATTCTACCATAACACTCCGACTCCGGCCAGACCCAAGCGGGAATACGCGGTACGAAAAGAGTCCGCTCCATTGTCCGGAAATGCAGCATTCCCCCCTTTCCACCCGAGATAAAAATGGTTGATAGTGAAAACCCCTCCGTGGTACAGAATATCCTGCCCTGTAACGAAACGTTTCCAAGGAAAACATCGAATTCACCCCGCAGAATCAGACAAACAAACTGATGAGGCGGGAGAAAAGGCGCGGAGAGTGAAGATCGATACCGAATACATCAAGCTCGACAGTTTTCTCAAGGCAGTCAACGCCGCATCCTCGGGCGGCGAAGCAAAGATCATGATCAGCGAAGGAATGGTAAAGGTAAATGGCCAGGTGGACACCAGAAGGGGTCGGAAACTTTACCGCGGCGACCTGGTGGAGACGACAGGCCAAACTTTTGCCGTTGAGTAGCCCTGCCATGGAACTGCTGGAAATTGCCGACCGCCTGGTCGAGGACCTGCTCCTTCTCCGGTTTTCCGCGCCGGTGGCCTTCGTGTACAACCCGCTCATCTATGCCCGCGAACCCCATGCTCAATACCTCTTCCGTTACGGCAGAGGCGGCAGGGAGGCTGTTTTTGTCGGCATGAACCCCGGTCCGTGGGGAATGGCCCAGACCGGCGTCCCATTCGGAGAAATCGGCATGGTGAAGAACTGGCTGGGCATCGACGGGAAAGTGGGCACGCCGCAGCCGGAACATCCGAAGAAACGGATCGAGGGCTTCCGCTGCCATCGAAGCGAAGTGAGCGGCCGCCGCCTCTGGGAGCTGTTCCGGGAACGGTGCGGAACGCCGGACAGGTTTTTCGAGCGCTTCTTCGTCGTCAATTACTGTCCGCTCCTTTTTCTCGACGCCGACGGCAGGAACCTCACCCCCGACAAGCTGAAAAGCGGAGAAAGAGCGCCCCTCCTGGAAGCCTGCGACAGCGCGCTGCTCAGGTGCGTCGAACATATCGGACCGTCAAGGGTCATAGGAGTCGGCAATTTCGCCGAGGAACGTGCGCGGGAGATACTGAAGGGGAGCGGCGTGCAGGTGGGTAAAATTCTTCATCCGAGCCCCGCCAACCCCGCCGCGAACAAGAACTGGGGGGCTATTGTACTGGACCAGCTCCGGGACCAGGGCATCGAATTCTGACGATACCGCATTGGGAGATCAGATAAATGGGATTTTTGCGCAAGTCTCTGCTGAAGAGCGCCATGGTCGTATTCCTGTTCATTATTTCATCCGCCGCTTGCCAGGCCCATGGAGACGAACCCGACCGTGACATGGGAAAGCTCCTTGGGCCGTTCATGCCCGCAAACACCGAGTGGGCACTGACCGTGGTCGACCTGGAAACGGGCAGGCAGGTGGCGGAATCCGGCAATTCGTTGCGGGAACGGCTCATACCCGCTTCGCTGATGAAGCTCCTCGTCACGGGCGCCGTCCTCGATCATGCGCAGCAGGGCGGAACGGTGAGCAAAGTGGTAACCGTTCGCAAGTCCGTTATTGCCAAGGGCAAAAAGGGACGCAAGAGAGGCAAGAAAACCTGCATGCTTGCCAGGCATTCCGTCGAAATAAGGGACAAACGGGAACTTTTCGACATTCTGCATGACATGAACGTGCACAGCAGGAACGTAATGGCGCAAAACCTGGCGTATTCACTGGGAGAAGAGCGCTTCGGGTCTCCCGGGACCCGGGACAAGGGCAACCGGGCGGTGCTCAGTTTCCTCAGAAGCCTGGACCTTCCCTCCGGAGAAGCGACAATCGCCGACGGCTGCGGCCTGGCCAGGGGCAACAGGATCACCGCGGGATTCATCGCTCACTATCTCTACCAGGTGTCGAAAAAACCGTGGTTCGACAGTTTCCGCAAGACCCTTCCCCGTCCCGGCCTGGAAGGAACCGTCAGGAGGATCGGCTACACCGACCAGCGCTTCCGGGTGAAAACCGGCCGCCTGGACGATGTATTCGCGCTGGCCGGATACGGAGTCAACGCGGCAGGCAGGGAATTCTCCTTCGCCTTCATCGTCAACTCGAAAAACGGCAGGATATCCGACAGGAGGCACTGCAGGGGAGAGCTCCTGCGCCTGCTGGCGGGAAGCGAGCCGCAGGCAACCGGTGTAGTACAGCAATAACGGACCGGATCGCATCTCAGCCGCCGGGAATTCGGCTCCTCATCCGAAATTGCGCGGATCAGTTGATGTCCTAGAGCGCCGCAGCCTGTTTTGCCCGGGGCCTCGCCATCTCGACCGTAAAGGACACGGCAATGGAGACATTGAGTTCCTTCGGAGGTTTCTCGAACGGCGCGCTGGCACGCGCCGATCTCAAGGCGCTAGAATCCAGGGCGGCATAGCCGCTGCTCTTTTTCACCCGCAACGAATCACCCTTGATGTCGCCCGATTTCGTGACTGTGAACGCTATCGTGGAAACGCCCTCGACCCCGTGTTTCCTCACGTCTTCGGGATATGCGAGGTTGTTCCTCAGCAGCTTTGCCAGCCTTGCCAGGTATTTCCTGATCCTCTCCGACTCCTGCTCCGCACTGCCTCCGATGGTCTGTTGCCTTTGCTGCCGGTCCGCATTCCCGGCCCCGGAAGCTCCCGGCAAGGGTGCGGATGCCTGCATCGGCGGTGTCGGCTGAATTGCCTGTTCGTCTGTCTTCGCCTTTCCCTCGGTATTACTGACATGTACCGTACTCTCTGACATCGCGGTTTTGTACATTTCGGGAATCCGCCGGGCTCTCCTCGTCTGCCGGGGTTGATGGGGGCGCGAAGGTGCATGCCTCTGCATTTTTTCTTCCCTCTGCCTGTCCGTGACAACGCCGCAAAGCTCTATCTGAAGCGTGGAGCGCTTCAGGGGAACCTGTGCATGCCGGCCGATCAACACAAAAAAGACAATGATGCATGAGTGCAAAAACAGGGAAGCCGAGAGGCTGTAGAAAAAACTGGATTCACCACGACAAGGCAAAAACATTTCAACCTCACCCAATCAAAGATTGGTCCATCTGGCAGGGATTGCCGGCCATTATGCAAAAACCGTTTACTATGGTCTATAAGTTCAGAAAGTACGTTTGTCTTTTGCAATGCTAAGCCTAAACGGCAACCTGAATCGCTGGCGATCCTTCATCACCTTTGGTCAGAAAACCGCGCCGAGTTGCATGAGAAAACGTGTCCCGGGATCGTCCACGCCGCTGGTCTTTCCTAACGGTTGAGCCACCTGCAGGTTGAGGAATAGCTGTTTGAAATTGATATAATAGCCCGCGCCCACGTCATTCAGCACGAAGCTGTCATTCACGGCGTAGGCGCCCTCTTGGGCATATGCCCAGCCGCTGTCGAAGAAGAGGCCCACCGCATGCCTGATGCCGAACAGAACCGGCAAGGCGTATCTCAATTCGGCATCCACCAGGGTGCCGTTGTCAAAGCCGATGCTTTCGGAATACGCCTTCACGCCTGAGATGCCGGAGATGAAGAACTGTTCGTTCGAATCCAGGTTGTTTCCCGAAAGGACCTGCTGCAGCTTGAACGAAAACCGGGCGGACAGCTCTTTGGTCAACTCGAGATTCGCAGAGAACCCCAGATTGGCCTTGGAATAGAAGCCCTCCGTGTCCGCGCCGGCTTTGTTGAGCGCCCTCTGGTCATCGTCGTTCAGCTTCAGGGAACCCAAGCTGAAACCGCCTGATACGAGGGTGTAAAGGTTGCGGCCGAAAAGGCTGCCATACCCCTCCCGCTGCAGGGTAAGCGTCCCCGCCACGGCCTCCCTGGGGTTCCTCGAGTCCACCGCCCGCAGGTCATCCTTCAGATTCTTGTACGCCATGTTGACGAAGAGGTCGTAATTTTCATTGCGGCTTCTCTTGATCGGATAGGAGACCGTGCCTTCCACGACATTGGCGGTTCCTATGGCGTCCAGGCCGGTATATATCCCGCCGAGCTGATAGGAGGTGTGCGAAGCGGCCAATTCGCCGCGCAATCCATTGACGGCTAGGGGCACGCTATAAGCCAGGCGAAGGTTCCACAGGTCGGTCTCATCGGTAGTCATGCCGCTGATGGAGAACCTGTCGGCCATGCCCAAGGGCGAATTGACGTCGATGCCGCCGTAGAGCCTGTTTCTCCCCGTGTAATGCGACCCCTGGTTGTCCCCCATGAGATAGCCGTTGATCCGCTGCCCCGCCTCCGCCTTCACCTCGAAGTCGGAGGTCCCCGGGGTTGCGCCCGGAGCGATGGTCACCGTGGGGATCCTGCAGCCCGGCATGCCTCCGACCAGCAGTATGGCGCGTTCGAGACCTGGCTGAGTGACGATTGGCGAATCGTCCCTTGTTCCGTCGAAGACCCCTTGAATTTGGGAATCCGTAACCAGGGATGTGTTCTTCAGGCTGAATTTTCCGTATCTGCCCAAGACTATCTTGATCAGCAGGATGCCGTCCCTGGCGTCCTGCTTGGGTACGTAGGCCTTGGCCACAAGGTATCCCCTGTTCCGACAGAAGAGGGTCAGCTTGTTGGCAACCTCCGTGATTTCGGCCATGGTGAGTTCCCGGTTTCTGTACGGGGCCAGCAGCGCCGACAATTCGGCCGCGTCGGCCTGCTCCGCGCCTTCGAGCTTGAAATCCTTTACGAACAGCTTTTCGCCATCGGCCAGGGAGAGCGGTTTTTCTTCCTGGACAATGACCGGTACCTCCGGCGGGGGCGCAGGTTTCTTCGGCTCGCTGGGAGGCGGAGTCGCGCCCTTTATCGCGTCGCCGATATTGTAATTGGGGACCTCGGCGGCGAATGTGATCGATGTTGTGATAAAAAACGCCGAAAAACCGAAGAGTATCAGTCGCGCGGTCAACGCAATGTGTTTCTTTTCAATGTGCATTTCATTGGTCCTCGGTAGGTGTTTGTTGTTTTGTGGCGGCGGCCTGCAGAAAGGACCGCCGCAAACCCGAAGCGTGTTTCTGACTTCAGTATTCCGGCTACTGTTTTTTCTTGTGCAACTCATCGTCCTCAAGATTGAATTGGACTCCGTCTGCGTTGATTGCTTTGATATCTGCGGCGTAGTCGGCCGAATCAGCAAACACGATATGGCCCTCGATGGTTGGTTGCTGTCGCTCGATATCGCTGGCGGAGGGTGTTGTTTGAACGGCCTGATCCTGCTGAGCCTGACCCATGGTACGCCCTGCCTGGACGCTGGCTGAAGCCCGGAAAACGGCCACAGTCGCTCGTTCAGCGAGCACCTGCTCGATGGTGCCGTCACGGTAATATCGTAAGTCCCTGAACTGCGCGCTGGTCAGGCCCTTGACGTTGTCAAGCGTGACGGTGCCGCCGTTCGATGTTGTGCCAACGGCATCGTTTTGGCCAGAGTTGTTCATGTTCCAGTAGCTGTTGGTCAAAGTGACGGTTCCATCCCCTGTCCAGCCGACAAGCCCACCGACGCTGGCGCTGCCTGCCACCTGGCCGCTGGAGTAGGAATCAATGACGGCGCCACCATCAAACATCCTTCCGACCAGGCCGCCAACTTGCTCCACACCAGTGACATTACCCGTCGAATAAGAGTTTGTAATGGCCTGGTCGTGGACCCCTACCAGCCCCCCCACCGCCCAGGATATATGGTTATTTCCATCACTGGTAACAACGTTTGTTCCCGTGACGTTTCCTGTTGCATAGGAATCGGTAATGTTGCCGGCACTGCCCGCCAATCCGCCTACTACATTGGTTCCTGAAACATTTCCGCTGGCCCAGGAATTGGTGATGGCGCCACCCTGGCCAACAAGCCCGCCAACTGTATCGTACCCGCTCACATTCCCTGTGGCATAGGAGTTCGCGATGGCGCCGTTGCGTACATATCCGGCAAGCCCGCCCAGGTACAAGTCGTAACAACCCGAAATGCCGCTCACATTTCCCGTGGCATAGGAGTTGGTGACAGATCCATTGTCCAGCCACCCGACCAGCCCCCCCATGTATCTTACCCAGTCGGCATACGTAGTAGTAACATTGCCAGTGGCATGGGAGCTGCCGATATTTGTCCACTTGGCATAGCCGATTAGTCCGCCGACACTATCGCCGCCAGTTGAGGTCACGTTGCCGGTAGCGTAGCTGTTGTTGACATTGGTCACCACGGCCTTAACGCCCCAGGAAGGGGTTTGCGCGGCACCTATCAGTCCACCGACCAGATTCTTTCCGGTTACATCACCGGTCGCAAAGGAGTTGGTCACCAAGAGGGAGCTTGATCCTGACTTTGCATAAAGGTGCCCGATCAAGCCGCCTGCCTTTTCAGAAGCAGATGTCACGTCACCAGTAGCGTAAGAATTACTTACCGTGACATACTTACCGCTGACATATCCTGCCAATCCTCCCACTTCCATGGACATTCCCGTCACGTTCCCAGTGGCATGACAGTTGCCAATCGTCACGCGGTTGGCATTGACATAGCCGATCAGGCCGCCTGCGGAGTTCTCGCTGGAAGTCACATACGCACCGGAATATGAGTCTGAGATGGTTGTAGTTCCATTGGATGCTGCGGCTGCGCCGACCAGACCGCCTACGCTTCCAGTTCCTGACACACCCCCCGTGGAATATGCATTTCTGATGATCAGAACAGCATTGGAGCTACCCAACAATGCCCCGACCGAGTACTGGCCCGTAATAGTGGCATTCGTTAACCCTATATCGCGGACGGCGGTTGTGCCGGTGGTTGTGCCTATCAGTCCAACTTGATTCGACGTTGCCGATATGGTCAGGTTGCTGATTTTATGCCCCATCCCGGCAAGCGTGCCGGAGAACGTTCCGATTGGAGCGCTCGTATAGGTTGTTCCCGAAGCGTCCAAATCCCGTGCCAGGGCGTAGTATCCCGAAAGAGTGCCGGCTGTCCCCGTGCCCGAAACGGAGTCATAGCCGTCGAGCAGGTCCAGTTGGCTCATGTCGTGGATCAGCGTGTAGTTGTTGCCGTTCATCGCCAGGCTTGCATTGGAGCCGCTCAGGGCGACGCTGGCGTATTCGGTTCCCGCCGGCGCCGTGTTGGCCACCGGATTGCCGTTTGCGTCCAGGATCGCGCCACTGTATGTGGCCGGGGTCAGGATGTGGTAATCGCCCCCGTAATTGAGCGCCAATCCGGCATTGGTTCCCGTGGCGGTGATGGATTTGTTGATGTTGATGTCGTTCGTGGCATTCAGCGTAAGGACGGTGTCGGCCGACCAGGACACCGCCTGGTTGACGTTGATGTTGCCGTCCGAGCCGCTGCCGTCGGTCGAGGAGAGCGTGATGTTGTTGTTGCCGAGAAGAGTGCCGAGCAGGGCGCCGGTTATGTCGCCGCCGGCGCCGATGGTAAAGCCGTCCGGGTCGATCAGCCAGGCCCCTGTCTTGCCGTGAGCCGATTTCGTGGTTATGACGGCGTTGTCGGCGATCTTCACCCGGTTGCCGCTGGTCTCGATCGTGCCGCCGTCGCCGGAGGTGGGAGCCGAGGCGTCCAGGGTCCCGTCAACATTGGCGGTGCCGCCATAAGCGTGGAGGTTGATGTTCCCCTTCAGATCGTCGATCGTCAGCGCTTGAATTATGCCGCTGTTGTTCACCTGGGCCGACAGCAGGTCGTCGGCCGCCCTGGCTGTCATGATCACGCTGCCGCCGTCGGCGTAGATGGCTTTCTTGTTTTCCACCAGGGCGTTCAGGGCGCCCTCGTCGATGGTCACGCTCACCAGGGAATCGCCGTTGAAGTTGAGCGTGATCCTGTCACCGCTGCTCAATGCGACCGTACCTTTCGTGGCGGTGATGACTCCTTGATTGGATACCGTATTGCCCAGCAGGGCAACCGAACCGCCGTCCCTGACGCTGATCGTTCCCAGGTTGATCACCGAGCCCGCGCTTCCGTTGGCACTGAAGACGTAGTTCCCGGCGTTGAAGTCCTCGTCCGAGAGGTTGAGGGTGCTGGCCACCAGGCCGGCGGTATTGACGGTCGAGCCCTTGGCGAACAGCACGCCGTTGGAGTTGATGAGGAAGACCTTGCCGTTGGCGTTCAGCGCGCCCTCCAGCACGCTCTTCTCGTTGCCGATTACCCGGTTGAGGGTGATGGAGGAGACGCCCGGCTGCCTGAAATTTACCGTTTCAGCAGGCTTCGTGCTGAAGCTCTGCCAGTTGATGGACGCCTTGTTCGTTGATTGATTGATGTTGGTGACAACGCCGGAATGGCTGATGCTCGCCGCTCCGCTGGTAACCACTCCACCCTGCGGCGCCGCCAGCGCCGGGCCCGCTACAAACAGGCTGCATCCCCAAAGTGCCAGGATCGCCGAGGAAGTTATTGTCCCTTTGAACGCCTTCCTGCAATCGAATCTGTGACTGGATTTCATACGATTCATGTTCTCCTTTCCGGCACTATCTTCTCTGGTTCCAGGTTATGACTTGCATACTGCTACAACCGGCAGCCCGGATAGACTGCCCGCCCTCCGGGCAACAAAAAAGCCCGAGCAAAGCCACGCAGGCTTTCATGCACATGACGCCTGACGGCTTGGGCTCGGACTTCCCGTGATCGTAATCGGGGTCTTTCAAATCCCTGCATTACGGACGGCAAAGGTTCCGCTTTCCTGCATGTACATGATGCCTGACGGCTTGAGCTCGGGCTTCCTGTGATCGCAATCGGGGTCTTTCAGCCCCCTACACTACGGACAGCAAAGGATCCGCTATCAGTTCACCGGTTTCATCGTATTTTTCAGTATGTCCTCGTTTTTTTCTATCCTCGTGATTCCTCCACGGTTGAATCCGATGCTTATGGTGCCGCTGAATTGGCTTTTTATCAATTCCATCAGCAAGTCCATGATTTTTTCCGCTTTGTCCATTGCATTCAGGCGACGTTTTTTATGGTTCCCTTCCCTCACGTTGAACCTCGAGAATAATTCACCCTCATGACATTCACACCCTCATGTTCCGAACGGCGTTTTTACCATTGCGCTTTGCCGATTTCGTCACGATCAGAATAAAAAAAACGACACGGCCGGCGGAGATAAACACCCGCCGGCCGTACACGACCAAAGTGTTTACTCCTTTCCAAGCACGGGAGGCGTCGCTGTTTCCGGCGTAGCCCATAGCCCTGTTCCCATAGCTTCCGCCTTAGGGAGACAAGAGTCGGAGTGAACCCATAATTATTATTTAATTATCTTGTTGTAGTCGCGTTATATACACATGCACATAGCGATTGTCAAGCTAAATTTAAGTGCCGTCAAATAATTACGCTGCGAGTAAAATACTCATCTCCCCCAGAGACCTGAAAATAATGCATGGTTTTCAGCCGGTTGCCTGGAAGCCTTCTTGAAATACGGCCGGGCCGCGGGCTGACGTCCGGAAAAAGCGTCAATACCCGCCGTCAACGAAGTCGCGCAGTCGACAAAGTCAGTACGAAGTGACCTTGATGGCGTTGGCGGTGAACTCCATCCCGGCGATGGTCCGGTCTTTCGGCAGCGGCAACAGCTGGCGGATCACGCCGGTGAGGTGGTCGATGATCTTGGTCTTGATCTCCGGCTTCATCAGGCCGTCGCGAACGCCGCTCGCTATCCTCGTCTTGACGTCGTCGTTCCAGTTGCTGAGGAAATAGTCCATGAGGGCGTCCGCTGAGCTGTTGTTTGCGCGGACCGAGGCGTCGAACGTCGCGTTCGCGTTGTAATTGAGCACTCCGGCGTAGAAGTAGAAAGAGAACAGTACGCTAAGTCGTCCGTTGTTGATCTGGATATCCGGCGCGCCCGCCCTGCGCCACTGCCCAGCGGGCCCAAGGACCTTGTAGTACCCAATCAGTTCCCTGCCGGTGCTTTCGAACACCACGTTCAGTCGGAGCTGGCTGGGAGTGCAGTTGCTCTTGGAAAGGGCAATGCCGCTGGGCTTGCTCTTCATATCGTTGAACAGGAAACGGTAATGGCCCGCCCAGTTTTTGAGCTCGACCTTGGGGACGTCGATCTTCATGGTATCGAAGATGACGAGCTCCGATTGGTTGTTGTACTCCGATCCACCCGACCAGGTGTGAAACCTAAGAGAAAACGCCCACTTGAACAGATCCCAGTTGGTCACCAGCTTGTTCCATTCCAGCGTTTTCGTCTCGGCCACCTTGAGCTTGAGCGCGTTCGAAACCTTGTTAAGGGTTCCGCTCTCCGCAATGTAGACCTGGCTCTCACCCACCTCGACTCCGTCCGGCACAGTGAAGTGCACCTGGCCGTCGGCCCAGCTCTTTATTTTCACGGCCGTCTTCTGCGCACCACGCTCGACGACAACCGTGTGGCTCCCCTGCTGCGCGCCGAGGCTCATGCCGTTGATGCAGCAATCACCGCTGCCCTTGACGCACATCTCCGGCTTCAAGCTGGTCAGGTTGGGCAGGTAGCCGCCGGTGAGGATCACCTCGCTGCTGAAGTTGTTGGACTCGTTTGACTCGGCGACGTCACCGTTCGGCTTCGGGAACTCGCTCAGGCAGGTGAAGTCCGCCAGCGCCCGAAGCTTGAGCATCCGTTCGGACACGAGCGAGCTCACGACCTTAAGCCTGCCCTGGAACCGGTAAGTCTGGTTTGGCTTGAGGAGAGCCGTAACCCTGAAGCAGTTGTTCCCGTCGTTCTCCCCCCTCCATGTCGGGTTGCCGGCGGTCGCGTACTGAATTGTGACGTAGAACGGATTGGGGACCTGCACATTGCCCGCGTTGCGTATGGTCACCCAGAAGGGCGCGGTGGCATACATGCCTTCCGTCTTCCAGGCGTTCCGGCTCACGCTGAATCCGGACACGACGAGGTCCGGTCTCAGGAGAAGCGGTACGCGCGACACGGGTTTCGTTGCAGCCGGCTGGGCCGTCGCTGGGGGCTGAGCCCGGGGTGAAGTCGTTCCTCTTTGGACTCTGCCCGGAAGCTGGGTCTGCGCAGGCACGGAAGCAGGGGCCTTGAGCTCCTCAACCTGCGCGTCAGGCGCAGCACACATCACGGCCAAACTCGCAAAGATGCACCAGAACCGAATGAGAGGACGCCATTGAATGTTCATGGTCATCTCCTTCAAGCTGGAATCGCTTGTCAGTTGGGCAGATGATACTGGCGATAATCCGTTGGACACCTTAATAATAGCTTACTTCCAAGACTTTAAAAGGCCGCCTGATCAGTCGTAACTGACCAAAAACGGCCTTTTGCCCTGCCTGTGACTCTAACGGTGGAGCATTCCGCTCCCCCTGAGCGGGATTTCCTGGGACAGGATAGCGATTATGTGAATAAATCAACTTTTTAATTATGCGTCGTGGCAGCTCCTGATCCTGCTTTTCCCGCCGTTACCTGATGACGACCCTGTCCACCGCAAGAGAGCCTCGAGAGATAGCCACATCGCCCAGGATCGTGGTGTATCCGGAGTTGTTCCCATAAGCGGAATCGAAGCCTCCCGTGAGACTGACCGGGATCGAGCGGTCCAGTATCAGGTCTTCCACGAAAGTGAACTGGCGCGCCTGGATCGCCCCTCCCGCGGGAGCCGGCAGGGAAGCATAGGCCGCCGAAATGGTGCCGAAGGAGGTCGTGCCGGACGTCCTGGCAGGCTGGACATACGTAAAGGTCGCCCATACGCTCGTGTCCGAGCGCAATGCAAGGTCGCAGCTTCCCGATCCGCTGCACAGAGCGCCCCAGCCGGCAAAGAGGGAATCCTGGTTCGGGAGGGCGCCCAGGATGACGGTCCCACCGTTGGCGAATTCAGCCGAGCAGGAGCCGGCCGTGCAGTCGATCCCCGAAGGTGCGCTGATCACCCGGCCGCCGCCGCTCCCGGCGATGTTCACCGTCAGCCTGGGATTGGGATCGATCTCGTAGCTCTGGCCACTGCGGCCGGTATTCCAGAGTATCCGGGCCTTGGCCGAATCAGGCACCTCAAAGGCAACGACCCCGGCATATACGGTGTTCACGACGATCTCCAGGTTCGGATCGCTGTCGATGTTCGCCAGGGTCGGAGCGGCCAGCGCGCCGTTCCAGAATAAAGACGGGGACCTTGGGGCCGGCAGGTCCACTTCATAGAGCGGCGTTCCCTTGGCACTGAGAACATGGAGCTTCCCGAGCCGCATCGGCGAGCTGTCGGTAGCGGCCGGCCAGGAAGTGAAGATCACTTCCGCGGAACCGTCATTGTCGAGATCCGCCACCACCGGCTCAGAGGCAAAACGAAAAAAGCCTTCCGAAGGTTTATTTACGGAATAAGGCCAGTCGTGGTGTTCGGTTTTGTCCAGCCAGAACGCATGCATCCTGCCATCATAAGAGGAATAGAGGATTTCCTTGAAGCCGTCGTTATCGAGGTCAACCACTACCGGATTTGGTTGATTGCTTTCGATGACGTTATAATCTTCGCTCAACGGTGCGCCGGTATCGATGGGAATGGTCTCCCAGTTGAAACCGTGGGCCGTGTCCTTGAAACGGCTGCGGTCGGCGTTGAAAATGTAGACCGCATTGTATCGTGAGGGAGGATACCCGGCATGGCAATCGTACATGTTGCCGGTGACAACGATCTCCGGCGTCCCGTCCCGGTTCACATCCGCAACCACGCTGGCGCCATCGGCGAAATTGGCGCGGTAGCTCTCCGGACGCGTCCCGTCACAGCCTCCCCAGCCCCGCAGTTCAATGCCCAGGTCCTCCCAGACGCCTACTTGGCCCCAGACTTTGTCGCCGTACATGGAATTGGCGCGGATCTTTGTCCCGTCCGGTTTGTAAGCGCAAATATAGTGCACGTCGGAAGGGATTATGATTTCCGAAACCCCGTCACCGTCAATGTCGCCTGTCGAGGCATTGTTGTTGTAAACTCCCCATGCGTAGCCGTTTTCGTCACTCAGTTGCGGCCAGCCGGTTCTCACCGCGCCGGTATGCTCGTAGACCCAGGCATTGGTGCCGCTGCCACGAGCGGCAGTTACCAGGATCTCCATGTCGCCGTCCCCATCCAGGTCAGCCACTGCCACCCCCCTCAGCTCTTCGGTCACGGGACGTTTCGGCCAGCCGGATTTGAAATACCCGTCATGGGTGTACACTGAAACATAGCCTCCGCTGTGGGCCGCGACGATTTCCAGCTCACCGTCGCGGTCCACGTCCCTGACAACAACGTTCGACCAGGTGCGGCCCACATTCGATGCGGCCGGCTCCGAGCGGTCATGGCCAGACGCGACACGCCAGGCAAGCTCGCCGCTCGCGCCGTCCAGGCTGACGATGGAATAGGTCGAGGCAATCACTTCCTTTGTCCCGTTGCCGTCGAGATCGGCCACCGCAGGCGACGAGTACCAGCCGGCTTCGCACCAGGAAGGGTAACAACCGCCATAGCTCCACTGTATGTGCGGAGCGCCGAAGCCGCCGCTCGACGCGGGAAAGAGCGCACAGCACAGCAGGCCCAGGCTCACATGGAAGAACAGATGTGCTCGTTTCATATGGCAAATCCCCCTTGGCAGCTCTGTATATACTCTTTTCCTGGCAGCATGCCTATGCTTTTTCGAGGCCCCGGTTTCATGCAAGTACAGGCAAATACAGGGACATTTGCACATTATTCCCGGAATACAGGAATGTGTCCCGCATTTTCCCTATTTTCCATCATTTCTGACCTGTACTCAACTTTTTCAGCTGATTCTTCAAATTCACTTCCTTAGTCTCGAAATCCTTGATTTGATTCGATATCGTCGACTCTTTTGCCTGAACGGAATTGACACTGTTCGAATATTCGATATTGTTCCTCCTGATCTCATTGATCCGGGAAGACAAATTCCTGTCGTTATCCCTTATGTTCTTGATCTGGGAAGACAACTCGCCTTCCATTACCTGGAGGTCCCTGATCTGCGACGGAGACATTTTGCCCTGGTGCGACACGATGTCGAGCTGGCGCGAGAGGCTATCCTGCCTGTCTTTGATCTGCTTGAACTGCACCGATATTTTTTGCTGCTCTGAAGGGATTCTCTGCAGAGTGGCTGCATCCTTGCACTGATCGGCGGCGATCAGGTCACCCACGTTTATGCCGAGGGAAGCGGCAAGCGATGCGGCAACTGAAGCAATCGTCACGGCACGCCTGACAGGTGATTTCCGCGTGGAAATCTTTCGCTGCTGCCCATTGTTACGAGTCTTCGTCTTCATGGTGTTACCTCCGATAGTTTGTTGCCCAGGCTTCCACTGCCTGTATGTGAAGCGCCATCTTTTCGTCCGGAGATTTCGGAAACGGAAGGCCGTTTTCCCTGCAATAGGTGCTCACGACGGTATCGATATCCATCATGTCATTGACCTGATCATGGGCACTGGCGTTAATGCTGGCAGTTACCTGCTTTACCGCCTTCCGCTTAACCGGTATTCCGGCATTTTCCCGCATGATCCCGTACAACGTGCAGAAGAGGCTCAAATACTTGTCGGCAGCCTGCATATAGGAACGGGCGCCCTGTGAATCAAGGTAATCGCCGATTGTCCGCTCCTCGCCGTAAACGCCCGTGCAACCGGGCTCGGGTTCGATTTCGGAAAAGCTTTCCTCTCCGGATGCCGCCACATGCCGACCCAGGGGATAGAGGCGGCAGACAAGCGGCCGGTCAGGATGCACGCCACACCCCCCGGAGGAAAGGAAAACGCAGGTGTCATCATCATTGCATGCCAGCTGGGTCCCTCCGTTCGTGGTGAATCTCCTGACAAATTCGCCGGTAGACATTGCCAGGTTATCGGCAAGGCGCGCTATTTCGTATGGATTCACCTGAATCTTCTTGTGCCGGCAACACCGGCTGCAGCGCTCGCATGTAAAGGCAAAGGGTGTTTCCGCATTCAGTCGTGTTCTGCGAAGAGGTAAGCTCATTATCTCCCCGGGTTTATGAAATTAACTTAAATTTGCAATATTTTCCCGGCATTCCCGGTGAGGGGGACACCCAAAAATTCACGCATAAATTCATAAAATACTGCTTGAGTAACTTATATTTTTATGGGCATCCCCCTTGCCAAGCAGTTGTCCCTTTGGGTTCCCCCCGAAACTCTTCGGAATTTAAAATCCATAGATTTTCCAACCATTTGAACCCTTCGCAAAATTAACAGGATATGCAAATATACCATCAGGCTCCTTTCTTAGAGCGCCTGCCTGTGCCATATCATCAGTTACGGTATAGACTTCGAGTCGGATTATTTCCTTGATCCGCGCAACAGCCTCTTGAGGAGAATCATTCATCCATGCCCTGTAACGATCCTGCATGCCCGGGACAAATTGTTGTACTGCAGTTTCAATATCTCCACGTACTATTGCATTTGCCATAGTCCTCCAAATTCGTTGTAGCGTGACGACTGTCTCAGGGTCGGGTTTATGGTCTTCAATTGCCTTTTCTGCCCTTTCCCTGGCATGCCTTTCCTGGACATTCTTTTGTGGGGCAATCCGGGATCTAGAACGAAGTGGGGTCGAAGGCGGAATATTGCTTGTGTCATCCATTCGAACCAAAGGCTTTTTACCTTTGGGTAAGTTAGCAGGACTGTCACTAAAATGAATGGTACCATTTGCGTCAGTCCATTGGTATATTTCAGCAAACAACAATGAGCAATCTGACACTGTAAATATTAATGTCAAACACAGTACATTCAACACGCTCACACAGATTTTTTTCATTTTTTACCCTACGCAGAGAACAGCGTGGATAGAGGGGACGACCATGTTTCATGCATTTCTAATACAAACAGATGAGAACCGCATAATTACATGGGCGCCCCCAAAGCCAATTAAGTTATAGCTCATACTTGGGAAGCGAGCGGGACGCCCTTCATATATTTACATGCCAATCATATTCTCAGGCAGGCACTTCAAAGACAAATTTCTAAAGGACGGCCCCTGTATTCCCTATGTTCACAGACTTTCAAGGCCTGACTCAATTGGCTCATTGGCTCCCCTTGGCAAAGGCAGTGAGGGAATCGCAATAATCTTCCAACGCATCTTCAATATTTCCCAGGTCCTTTTCGGTCGGGGCACCCTGCCATTCATAATGACCGACGAGATCCCAGCCGGATTTCCCGATCCTGGATTCGAAATCCTTTTGAGCGCCGCCGACCCACCCATAGGAGCCATAGCGGAACACCTTCTTGTTGGTGACCCGTTTTACCAGCAATTCTTCTATGACATGGGCCATGGGAGGAAACACCTTGTATTCGTAGGTCGGCATTCCGAAAATAAGACCGGCTGATTTCCAGGCACTTGCCAGGATGTGGCCGATATCGTCAATCGGGGCCTGGAAAACTTTAACCGGAATGTTCTTTTTCCTCAGGGTTTCCACGACCTTATCCAGCACTGCCTTGGTGTTGCCGTACATGCTGCTCCAGACGAGCGTGACCTCTCTCTCGCCCGGTCCCTTGCTGTAATGAGCATAGCGTTTGTAGTGGTCGACGATAACGGCGGGATTCTCCCGCCAGATGATGCCGTGGGAAGGGCAGATGATCCTGACGTCGAGCCCCTGCAGTTTCTCAAGCCCTTTCAATGCAAATGTCGAGAAGGTAGCGACGATGTTCGCATAGTATCGGAGGGCTTCTTTTTCAATAAATTCGTGCTTCTCGACCGACAGCTGATCATCGAAGATCGCGCTTTCCTCGACCTTGCCGTAGGAGCCGAACGCATCGCAGGAAAACAGCAGACCCCGTTTGCGCTCGAAGGTCATCATCGTTTCCGGCCAGTGGATGTTAGGCGTATCGAAAAACTGCAACTCATAGTCACCGATCTCCAGGATCATGCCGTCGGTGATGGCAACGGCCCTCTCAGGCGGCACCGAAGCGAAGGCTTCCAGAAGGGGGACGGCTTTCTGCGTGCAGTAGATTGCAGCTTTCTTGTTCTGCCTGCAGAATTCCCTGAGCCAGCCGGCATGATCGGGCTCCATGTGGTTGAGAACAATAATGTCGATATCTTCGATTCCCAAAGACACCTCGCCCATCTGCCCGGTGACCGCCCTGGGAAAGTCCATGATATCCTGGGTCAGATCGATCAGGACATTCTTTTCGGATTTGATGAGGTATCCGTTTATTGAGATGCCATGGGGAATCGGCCATATACCTTCGAAGAGATAGTTTTTATCCTCGATGTTGACGGAAAGACGGTACACTTCATCGATTACGTTTTGTATATTCATTGTTTTTTTGCCTCGCTTTTCCTGGAATTTTTCCTGCCTGTTTTTCAAACCGAATTTTCGGTGACTGTGCCCAGGACCAGGGAACAAGCCGCAATCAGGCGACTGTCCCTTTATTTCCCCTTTATTGCCCGGCATAAATTTGTATTATGCAAGGGCAGCCTTACGAAACCATCACAGTCCCAAGGCAGGATGCTTTTACATGAATTTCAGGAGATTTAATACCGATTATGTGAAGAAATCAACTTTTTATTTGTGTAGTGTCCCAGGAATCCCCGCCTTTCTCAGCTGTTTCTTCAAATTCGCTTCCCCGGCCTCGAAATCCTTGATCTGGTTCGAGATCGTCGACTCTTTTGCCTGAACGGAATTGACACTGTTCGAATATTCGACATTGTTCCTCCGCATTTCATTGAATTGTTCATTGGATCAAGGCTTCTCATTTGGAAATGCCCGCTCCATGACATCAAGTGCGAACCTGGCAGAAACCGTTACCCGTCCGGCACCCATTTCAATCCCGACTTCGATGGCCTCAAGAATTTCATCGTGCGTAGCGCCGCAGGCAACTGCCTGGTCAATATGCCACTGCATGCATGACTCGCAGTCCATCTGCACAGAGATACCGATGGCAATCAACTCCTTGGTCTTCCTGGGGAGAGCACCGTCCGAAAAAGCGGCTTGCTCCATCTGGAGAAAAGCCTCGTATACCTTCGATTTCAGCGAAACAAGCTTCTGATGGGCCTTCTTCCGTTTTAGTGATATTTCATCAAGTTTGTCCATTGGCGCCTCCGCAGTCCTCCACGGTAAAATGGAAAATGTGACAACAAGTCAGGCCTCTTAAGTTGACAAAGTGACAACGTCTCCATGGTGCCCTATGGTGTGTTTAATCCTGGGCGGACCTGAGCTTACTCTTGCCTAACGATATCGACCGAGATCTCCACCGCCGGAATAGTCCCCCTGTTCTCTAGCCAGTGTGTGGTGTTCCTGTCCTCGGGCCAGCCCACTCCCGGCCCATAGTCCGTAGCGACCCCATTTCTATGGTCAGTTATGGCTCCTTGCAGGATGTAGACGATGCCTGGTCTGTCTTTATGGTCGTGAATCGGGCCAAAGACGCCTCCAGGCTCTATGGTCACCATGCGCATTCGAAGTTGGCTACCTGCCATGCCCTCGATTTCAGGGCCAAGGTCAACCGCTGCAAGTAACTTCACCGTAACACCTTTCGTCTCAGGCGCCACCTACCCATTGCTCATCGTGTTCTCCTCTTTGCATCTTCTAGGGTAGATTCTATTCAACTCCTGGGGACGTTGCGTGCTAGCTTTCTATTATCGTAAGACACCGGGAAAAACGTCGAATAAAACCTTAATTATACCCACGCCAATTCATCGTCAATACTTCGTGTAATAATTTCATTAGCATTAAAGCGTAACTGGTAGGGGTCATATCGTAGGGGGAAACGCAGCCTCAAGGAGGAACCGCACGAGGCTGGGCAATGCCCGGCTTCTGACTTGGCTCACCGCTTGGATGCCGGCGGATGGCGTTATAATGTCATCTTGCAAAGCTGCCAACAGCTTTTTGACTTTGATGAATAGCGGGTATATAGTGCGGGGAAATTGCGCGATACTTATTCACATGCGTTACTCCACGGCCTTAAAGTATTAAGGCTACGGTACCGGCGATGACAGTTTCCATTGAATTTCAAGGGGATAAAGAAAGGAGCTGACATGCACATCTACAAGAGTTGCCCCGCCTGCAACCGCGCAGCCGACAGCGGTTCCGCCAACCCCGCCGACAAATCCTATTCGGTCTACAAGTGCGGCAGCTGCGGAACGAAATACTGCACCCATTGCGGCGGCGACGTCTGCCCATCCTGCGGGAATTCGAAGCGTGCCCTGATCGGCAGGGTGTCCGCGTGAATTCGGGAACTCATGACATTGAATGACCGGCATACAGACGACAGAGCGCGCTGTCGATGGGAATGAAACAAAGAAAGGGCAGGTTGAAAACCCTCCTCTACGAAGGAATACAGCTGTTCTGCCTCCTTCCTGGCCATCTGGCGACAGGTTAGGCATGGGGTTGCTCTCGACGAAATCGTGCCGTGGGGGCGCTCCTGCGCCAAGTATCTCGGCATGTTCGATCTCTCGGAAGCAGATCGCATTCTCGACTGCGGGCAAGAACGGGACCGATCCCTTATTCTGCAGAGTCAACGTTTGTTCACAAAAAAACCGGCCCATTTCTGAGCCGGTCATTGCCGTGCATTGTTCATGTCATCCACAGATTAAGCGGTTGCCATTTCAGTCTCGATCTTGAAGGCTCTCTTTCAATAACCATCAACTTAAACCTCAATTTCACAGAATAGTTTTGAATCCTCAGTCTTGACCGGTTTGCAGAGATCCGCTTCACGGTGAGAAACGGCACAACAGGTAACGCACGTGAATTCGCCGCCTTTATCTCTCAGAATCTCCGATCTCAGTTCGTCAGAGTCATTGATCTCACATATTTTTCTTGTTCCTTCCATTGTTTTGACCTCCCTTCCGGAATGGGAAATTGCCGGTTTCTATCAGGAACAGCCGGAAGAACGGATTACTCACGTTCTGTTCCTATGATACTAATTTGGAAAAAAACAAGCAAGTCCTCAGAAAAAAGAAGCCAAACCGTTTCGGAATGGAAACAAAGGGAGGTAGAAGTGCACCACACAAGCAAAGAGCAGGACATGACAGGGTTTCTGGTATTCTGGGAAGTACGGCCAACTCCGAGCCAGAAGGGAGCCGGCCATGTCCTATTTACATCTTAGCGAAAAAGAGCGCTACGTCATCAGTCATTTGCAGTATTTGTTCAGTCTGCGAGAAATTGCTCGCCGGCTTGGACGTCCTACATGTCGAGTATCCACTCCTTGCCCTGTTTTTTGACCCCGTCCTTCATCGCATTGAGGAACCCGGATCTGAGCTTATCGCTGAGGAGGGCCTTCTTCACCGGGGGGAGCCGCAGAAACGCCCCGACAAAGGCGCGCATGAACTTCTGATCGACCCTGCGCGGGTCGTTGAAAATCTGATTCTGCAGGGTCCCCTTTTCCAGCGACTGGAGGATGATCCTCTCGAAGGTGGTCTCGGGATGGAGGACCCTCTCCCCGCGCTTTTCCAACAGACACGCCCCTTGAGGACACTTGAGGGCACATACGCCGCAGCCGAGGCAGATCTCCCTGTTGATGCGGGGTGTCTTGTTCCGCTTCGCGTCGGGGCTGTCCTGATCAATCATCGAGATCGCTTTTATCGGGCAGGCGGCGGCGCATTTGCCGCAGCCGATGCAGGTTTCGCCGTTGATCCCGGCGATGAAATTGGATATAACAGACAATTCATTTGTCCGCACCAAACATTCTTTTTGCCAAAATATGCTTAATCCCAGCCCGACAACCATGCCAGTTCATGCCAGATCCCCTGGAGCACTGAATTTTCACGATAAGAGTGCAGGGAGTGCCAGGGGGACATCCCGAGGGGCCAATCTCCACAGGCCCGTCAAACGGATTGTAAAACCAGTGGACAGCGTCCCGTGGCACGAGCATCGTGTCGCCTTGCGCCATTTTCACTTCCTCTTCATTGAGCCCGCTGATCCCTTTCAGCGAACCATTGTGAACCATAAAGGTCCGAAAAAAAGAAAACCGCCGGGAATAGAATACCCGGCGGCGGAGGAAAGGACATTACTGCGGTTCAGGCAGGCGCGAGTCCCAGTGCCCGCCGGTAGTAGCCGTCATGGCGGGGGGAGGAAAGCAGGTCCCTGATCTCCCTTTCTGCCAGCTGCCGCGAGACGTAGAGCTGGTGGAGGTACCCCGACATGCGGGTGTCGCCGATGATGATGTAGCCGTTGATCCTGCCGTCCCGGAGGTATACCCGGCGCCACACGTCCCCACGCTGCCAGGTCAGCGCCTCGCCATCGAACCTCCCCATGGAGATGACGGGAAAGTCGATGTGCTTCCTGAGCACCGTGCTGTTCAGGGAACCGGCATAACTCCCCTCGCCGCGGACGAGTTGCCGGGCGGCTACGTAGGCCTGGGCCACGGCGTTGGGGGCATTGGCGTAGATCCCGGGCGCGCCGTCGACGGCGTGCCGGGTCCGGGCCACGTCACCGGCGGTGAAGATGTCGGGGTCGGCCAGCATCCCGTCGTCACAGGGGATGCCGGACTCCAGGCCGTCGAGCAGTTCGGAATTGGGGTCCACGCCCACGGCGACGATCAGGAGCGTGGTTTCCAGACGGGTACCGTCAGTCAGGTTGACTCCGGTGAGCCTGCCCGCCCCGGCGGTAATCCCCTCCACCCTGGTCCGGAGGCGGACCACCATGCCGGTTTTCTCCACCAGTTTCCGGGTGGCGAACGCCCCCCCCTCCTCGTCGGTCATCTGGGAGAGGAGCCGGGTGTTTCTGTGAACAATGGTGACCGACAGCCCCAGCTTCATGAGCGCCAGGGCCGCATCGACCCCGATGAAGCCGCCGCCGTACACCACCGCTTCGGAACACTTCTCCCGGGAGACGTACTCACCGATGGCCATCATGTCGCTCAGGGTCTTGAAGCCGAACACGCCCGCGACGGTAGTCCATTGGGGCTCGGGAAAGCGGTTCCGCGCCCCTGGCGCCAGGAACAGTCGGTCGTACCGTTCCGACCGCCCGTCACGGGTCCTGACCAGGCGGCGCTCCCGGTCCACTTCGGTCACCGGGTCACCCAGGAGCGGCGTCACCCGGTACCGCTCGTAGAAGTCCCGCCCCTTCCAGAAGACCGTTTCCAGGGGTTCCCCGGCCAGGTAAAACGGGATCACACAGGGTGAATAGGGAGGGAAATCCTCGTCCCCCACCATGGCGATCTCCCCGTCGAACCCTTCCAGCCGCAGGCGCTCCACGAATTCCGCGGCCGCCATACCGGTGCCCACCGTGACCACTCTCATCCCTTTTCACCCCGTCGCGCCGCAAATTCCTTCCGCCTCAGCTCCCGGTAGGCCTCCAGGAGCGGCGGCAAACCCTCTTCGCCCAGGAGGTACGTGCGCAGGCTCCTGGCCGCCCGCTGCGTCCGGTTCTGCTCCAGTTCCCCGAATACCAGGGCCCCGGACGGGCAGGCGGCAACGCACGCCGGCCGCTCCCCCTGCTTCAGGCGTTCCGTGCACAGGTCGCACTTGTGGGCCACCTCCCGGCCGTGGCGGGCCCGGTGGGTCTCCTTGAAGGAGATGGCGTCGAAGGTGCAGACCGAGGCGCACATGGCGCAGGCCTTGCACAGGTCCGGGTTCACCACCACCGCGCCCGTCTCCGGATCGCGGGCAAGGGCTCCGGACGGACAGGCGGAGAGGCAGTCGGCCGGATCGCAATGGCGGCACGCCAGGGGAAAGGACTCGTGCTCGATGCCGAGCACCCGCACGTCGATTTCGGTCCGCCTGTCCCCCAGTGCCCCCACCAGGCTGCCCGAAGGGTGGTGGCGGACGGCGCAGGCCGTCTCGCACGCCTTGCAGGCCAGGCATTTCTTGTAGTCCACGAAAATTCTTTTCATGATCGTATCTCCAAAACGGGCGTCGAACAGCTGCACGTGCGTGCGGTGAGCGCCGCGGCCAGCGACCTCACCGCCGCGGCATAACCGCTGTCCGGCCGGGACATGATGCGGGTGACATCCGGTTCCAGTTCGGCAAGCCGTGGTTCGAAGGGCATCGCCACCACGCCGTCGAACCGGTCTTTCACGTCCGTTCCCGTTTCCTGCCGGAACCGGTCCAGGCGCGCTTCCGCCCCGTCCGCCGCCCGGTTCAGCACCAGGCAGACCTTCGGGATGCCGATCTGGCGCGCCAGGTCGGCCGAGCTGCAGGCAACGGTCAAGGCGTTGAAGGTGGCGTCCGTGACCACCAGGCAGTGGCTGAAGCCCCGGGAGAGGGCCCGGCCGAAATGCTCGACCCCGGCCTGGGTGTCCAGGAGGATCCCCTCGTTTTCCCTGAGGGCCAGGTGCCGGACCACCGAGTCCAGGAGCACGTTCTCGGCGCACAGGCAGCCCCCGCCGGCCTGCTTTACCGTGCCCATCACCAGGAGGTTCATCCGGTCCGCGACCGTCACCCCATAGCGGGCCACCACGTCGTCCACGTCGGGATTGAGCTTGAAGAGGGCCCCCCAGCCCGATGCGCCGGGACGGGCACCGGTCTTTTCCTCGACATAGTCGCGGTTCAGGTTCAGGGGGACGATGGCCCGGGCACGCTCCACCGGGAGGCCCATGGCATAGGGGAGGTTCATCTGGGGGTCTTCGTCCACCGCCAGGGTTGTTATGCCGTTGCCGGCCAGGGCCGCGGCCAGGCACGCGGTGAGCGTGGTCTTGCCCACCCCCCCCTTGCCGGTGATCACGGCGCGAAAGCTGTTGTTACCGCTGCACATGCGGTCTCCTATCATTTGAGAACAAGATCGTTTAATTTTTGTCCATGTAGGGGCAAATCTTGTGTTTGCCCGGCTGGGGGCGATCACAAGGACCTGCCCCTACAAGTTATCACTTTCGGATATTTGGCCGGTCAGATGCCCAGGGCGGCCCGACGCTCCATGATGATCTTTTCCATCTGGTCGGCCGTAGCCGCCGGGTCCTCTTCCACGAAGAACCACCCACCCAGCACATCCCTGGCGTCTTGGGTCAGGATCTTCGTCACTTCCGGGCCGCCCAGGATCGGCGGCAGGGGCCAGAGGTGGACCGGGATGCCAGAACCCACGAAATAAGTGCCGATGGCCACCGCCTTTTCCGTAGTCCATTCCGGCGCCGAGCCCACCAGCGGCAGGGCGGAGATGTCAACGCCCAGGTGGTCTGCGATGCCGCCCGCCAGGTTGAGCATGCGGGAGCAGTCGACGCAGGAGCCCATGTGCAGCACCGGCGGGATGCCCAGCTGGCCGCAGACCGCCTGCAGCCCCGGGCCGGCCTTCTCCCGGGCCGACTGGTCCATGAGCCCGGCCTTGGCCGCGGCCACCGCCCAGCAGCCGGTGCCGATCACCAGGATGTCGCGCCGGATCAGCTCCTCGGTCAGGCCGCGGTGGAACCGGTCCTGCTGCACCTTGACGTTGTTGCAGCCCACGATCCCGGCCACCCCCTTGATGGTGCCGTTCACGATCAGGTCGATGAGGGGCTGGGGTGTGCCGCCCAGGGCCTTGAGGATCTCCTCCACCGTGAACCCCACCATGGCCGTAGCCGTATGGCGGGGGATGAAGACCCGGGCCTTGTTCCGGTTGGGGAAGGCCTCGATGGCGGTCCGGACGATCCGCATGGCGATGGCGTCCGCATTGTGCTCGTCGAACTGGATATGGAGGGCGCCCGGGATCTTGGCCTGCTCGCTGGTGGTGATGAACCGGGTGTGGTAGCAGGAGCAGAGGTCGGCTAGCGCAGGGTAGATGCACTGGACGTCCACCACCATGGCGTCCACGGCGCCGGTCATGACGGCCAGCTCGCTGTGCGCCTCGTTTCCGGCCATGCCCACGCCCTGGCGCAGCAGCACCTCGTTGCCGGTGCAGCACATCCCCACCACGTTGACCCGCCTGGCGCCCGCCGCTTCCGCCGCCCGCTGCATTTCGGGCAGCCTGGCCATCTCCACGACCTTGGCCGAGAGCACCGGCTCATGGCCGTGGACCACCACATTGACGCTCTCCTCCTCCAGGACCCCCAGGTTGGCCTTCACCTCCCTGATCTTTGGGGTGCCCAGGAGGATGTCCTGGATCTCGGTGGCGATGAGGGAGCCCCCCCAGCCGTCGGACAGGGAACAGCGAACCGACTGGGCCACCAGGGAGAGGGGGTCGTGGTCGCAGCCGAAGTGGGTGCGGTGCAGGATGTCCACCGCTTCCCGGTCGATGCCCCGGGGGAGGAAACCCATCTTCGCCCCGGTGGCCTCGAAGAGCTTCTCCTCCAGCCCCTTGAGGAGCTCGAAGCGCTTTTTCGGCATATATTTCTCGGCAAAGACCAGCGGCTCCTCGTCCTGCTTGCCGAAACACCCGATGGCGGCATCGGCCACGTCCACGGCGATCTCGTCGGCCGTTCTCCCCTCGGTGGGGATGGCGAGCCGGCCGGCCACCGCGCGGAGCTTGTCCTCGTCGGTGATGCGGTAGTCCCGGTTCCTGCCCGAAGCCACCGCCTTCAGGAGCAGCGCCACCTTGCGGCCATGATCCGAATGGGAGGAGGAGCCCACGGCTGCCATGCGCGCCAGGTTGCGCGCCACCATGGTGTCCGCCGTCGCCCCGCAGACGCCCCGGTCAGGGCCTTCGCCGAAGGGGTCGATCCGGCACGGCCCCATGGAGCAGATGCGGCAGCAGGTGCCCAGCTGCCCGTAGCTGCACTGGGGCTGCTGTTTTTCATACCGGTCCCAGATGGTGGCGAAGCCCTCGCGGTCGGCCACCCCCAGCATCTCCACCGCCGCGGGGTCCGCGCTCCGCGTCTTCAGTTCCCTGCACCGTCCTTCATCCATATCCCTACCTCCCCTTGAGAGCCTGGTGACTGATAAAAACACAGCTGCCAGAATAGGATAAAAACCGGCCCGTCACCCAGGGCAAACTTGCCAGCTGCGCCAGGGGCTTGCGAACGGTTGCGTGGTGGAGTGAAGAAAAAGGGGGGGGGACGTGGAGAGGTTACTTGAGGCCGAGTTCCACCAGGAACTCCTGGAGCTTGCCCCGGCTGACGGGAAGGCGCGCCTCGGCGCCCCCCAGCTCAACCGAACACTCGGGGCGGTCCTTCTGGACCTTGCGGACCCGGCCCATGTTCACCAGGAAGCTCCGGTGGATGCGGTGAAACACCTCCCGGTCCAGACGCTTCTCGATTGCGCCCAGGGAGAGGTCGCAGTGGTATTCCCGGTCATCGGTGAATATGCGGCAGTAGATGTTGTCAGCCTTCAGGTAGACGATCTCCTCCGGCCGCAGAAGATGGATTTCGTCCCCGGCGGTGACCGGGACCCGGGTCAGCTTCCGTTCGTTGGAGACAAAGGGCGTGATGTCGTAGAAGAGGACGCAGACCTTCTCGTCGGCGGCCGAGCGGTCCACCAGCGGCACCAGCTTGATGAGGAAAAAACAGTCCACCCCATCATGGCGGATGATCTTGAGGGACAGGGGGACCTGGCGGTCCGCCTCCCGGGTGAGCCGCAGGAGCTCGGCCATTCGTCGCCGTTCCCCCTCGCCGTGGAATTCCAGCACGCTCCCCCGGAAGAGCCGCTTCTGCTCGAAATGACTGAACATGAGCAAAAACGCCCGGTTGATGTGGGATACGGTCAGGTCATTGTTGAGGATCACGACGCCGGGTTCCAGGTTTTCAATGACGTTCAGAATGGTGCGGCTGTGCATTGGTCAGGGCCCCGAAAGACAGTTTCTGGTCGGAAACTGTCTTTGTGTCAAGTTGAAAGTCACTTTTCTCTCCTGCACAATCATATGCGCTGTGTGCCGAATCCGCGTTCATTTGTCAAGCAAATTCCGCATACGGGGGCCAACCCTTATTTCCCCTTGCCCATCAGAAAATCCGGATCCCGGTATGCCGGGTTGGGGTAGGTATAAAAACCACGACCGGTTTTTACGCCCAGCCATCCTTTGTCAGCATACTCCCTTTTCAGGAATTCAGCGTTTTTACGGTTCTGCAGGTCGTCGCCGGTCACATTCGATGATTCCGCAATGTGCAATGCGGTAACAAGGCCGACATCGTGCACCAACGCGACACCATTGGCAACCAGGGCAATCGCGGCAGCGTTCAGGGGGCTGTACATGGCGTTGAAAATATACCCGTGATTTTCCTTGCGGAGAACCATGGGTATCTGATTGATGGAGGGGGCGAAACCGCGGACCAGCGTCACCCGGAAGTTCCCTTCGTCCTCATCTCCCCCAGCCACTCAAACCGCAGTTTGACTTGACCGTCCACCGTCACGCTCTCCAGGAACATGCCACGTGGCCTCACCCAAAGCGAATGGTCACCGTACAACGTGCGGTAGACGACCAGCTCTTCTTCAGTTTCGCTATGACGGGCAATGCCGATCACCTCATATTCGTTTCCCTTGTAGTGACGATAGCGGCCGGGGCGGGGCGATAACTCGGAGTCGGTCGTATTTTTGTCCATAGGCGTGCGTTCCTTGAAATCCTTGAATTCCATCTATCGTCCTCAGCCTGGAGAGCTCATGTTCCGCAGATCTCAGTGGCGAATTACGGCATCAGCCTCTGTAAATCCTTTAACGCATCGGACAATTCCTTAGTCTCTGAATTGATTTTGTCGGATTTCGCAATACCTTGTGCAATCTTGTCATGCTCTTCTCCCTTCGGGAAATTCAATTTCTGCAAGATATCATAGGGAATAACGGGCACGCTATAGCTTTCATCATCTGGTGGATTCCTTATCTGATCAATCCCACCAGGGGTTGTCCGCTGCATACTCCACAAAATTCCAGTGAAGCCTTGTCGCATTCTCCGTTTCCAGAACCTTCCTGATCGAGAATTCGATTATGCGTTCCGCTCCGGGGAAACGGGACATTCGCTCGTCTTCCCACAAAACGGTTGCCCTTCCGGACAGCTGCAGCGTGCTTCCTTTTTCAAAGTCCATGAAGAGCAAGCCGGCGTTCGGATACTCGGTAATGTTTCCCAGCGAATTGAACATGCCGTTTCCGTTGTAATCAGGCCACACGATATTGTTTTCGTCAAGTATCTGAACGAATCCGGGGAAGCCACCGCGGTGCGAGCAGTCGGCGCCTTCCAGGGGATGAAAAGTAGCAAGGAAAAACGTATCTGCCTGCCCGATCAGCTGCTGATTCGCTGCGCTCAGCATTGTCCCATGCCTGATCGTGCGGGTTGGGTTAAAATCATCGCCTGCCATCGCATATTCCCGCGACTGGATATAACGCGGGCAGTTTGAATATACCTGGCGCGGCCGCATGGTAAGCCCTTCCTTATCGGTTTCGGCCCTGCCATTCATCCTCAGGCGCCGCCGAGTCGCGAAATCGATAATTATAAGGCCCAGTTCACTGCTGCCTCCTGCATTTGCCATCAATGGATCTTCATCATTTGGCAATGCCATGATACGCATTGTCTGTTCGTCGAGGACTCTCATGAAGCCTGGCTGGCCGCAGAATTGAGAGGCCCAAACCAAGCCGTTGCTCTCTGCAGCACCGCAAAAGACCAACGGTTGACTCTCGATAAAATTGATGAATTGATGGGCGATGACCGGATATATGGTGCGGGCCATGGCGTTCGCCGTTTCTCTTGAACCGGCCCGCTCCTGCATCCGGATTTCACCAGGATGATAAGGTGCGTTCATTGCTGATTCCTTCTCTCTTACTCACACCAAGTTACGTCCCCCCATTCTAATTCGCTCTCGCCTGTTCGGTCGCCAATGCAACCAAAACACGGTTCCTGCCGACCATATTTTTTGTTAATAACCTACAAAACCCACCTACGTCCCCTCCTCGCCTCGTCCCCTCCTCGCCTAAGTAAGAACACTTGAAGAGGGAACCTCCAAGTTATTCTTGCCTAACTATATCGACCGAGATCTCCACCGCCGGAATCGTCCCCCTGTTCTCAAGCCAGTGCGTGGTGTTCCTGTCCTCTTGCCAGCCCACTCCCGGCCCATAGTCCGTAGCGACTCCATTTCGATGGTCAGTGATCGTTCCCTGCAGTATGTAGACGACACCTGGTCTGTCTTTATGGCCCTGAATCGGGCCGAAGACGCCTCCAGGCTCGATGGTCACCATACGCATTCGAAGTTGGCGACCCGCCATGCCCTCGATCTCAGGGCCAAGGTCAACCGCTGCGAGTAACTTCACCGTAATACCTTTCGTCTCAGGCGCCACCTGTTCGTTGCTCATCGCGCTCTCCTCTCAGTGCGTTCAGGAAATTTCCGGGGACATAACAGGAACTATTGGTGTCGGACGACAAGGCGGGAGCCGTTTACCGGATCTATTACCGGAAGTGATGCTTACGGATACAGTCCCCTCAGCCTGGTAGCCTCCAGCACCCGGCCGATACCCAGCATCTGTGCAGCGGTCCTGTTGTCGACGCCGGCATCTTCCGCGATGGCTACTACCTTGTTGAAAGCATTCACCATGAGCATCCGCAGCTTTTCGTTGATCTCTTGTTCGTTCCAGAAGTAATTCTGCAGGTCCTGAACCCACTCGAAATAGGAAACCGTCACCCCTCCGGCATTGGCCAGGATATCGGGAATTACGAACACTCCCTTGTCAAACAGGATCTCATCGGCGACAGGCGTGACCGGGCCGTTCGCGCCTTCCGCCAGAATCCTGGCCCGCACCCCGGCGGCATTTCCCTTGTGGATGGCGTTTTCCATGGCTGCGGGGATCAGGATGTCGCAATCCAGGGAGAGGAGCTCTTCGTTGGTTATGACGTCCAGCCCCTGGAATCCCGCCAGGGATGCGTTCTCCCGGTAGTAGTCCTGAAGCGCCTGGAGGTCGATGCCCCGGTCGCAGTAGACTCCACCCTTCGAGGTGCTGACGGCCGTGATCCTGACCCCCTCGCGCTGGAGATACTTGGCCGCGGATGCGCCGACGTTGCCGAAACCCTGTATGGCGGCGCTCGCTCCGTTGAGGTCGAGGCCCAGCTTTCGCGAGGCCTCGATTACGGTGAAGACGACTCCCCGTCCGGTTGCTTCGCTTCTCCCTTCGGACCCGCCGATTTCAATCGGCTTGCCGGTCACCACTCCCGGCACCGAGTGCCCGACCTGCATGGAGTAGGTATCCATCATCCAGGCCATGATCTGGGAGTTGGTGTTGACGTCCGGGGCCGGTATGTCCCGATCCGGTCCGATGAAGCTGATGATTTCGGCAGTGAACCGGCGAGTCAGCCGCTCGATCTCGCCGGCACTCATCTCTTTGGGGTTGCATTCCACCCCACCCTTCGCCCCACCGAAAGGGATGTTCATGACAGCGCATTTCCAGGTCATCCAGGCTGCCAGGGCCGTAACTTCATCGAGCCCCACGTTGGGATGGAAGCGGATGCCTCCCTTGGCGGGGCCCCTGACGGTGTTGTGCTGCACGCGGAACCCCCGGAAAACCTTGAGCTGGCCGTCATCCATGACTACCGGCACCGAAACCAGCAGCGAGCGCTCGGCATGCTTCAGCTTTTCAATCAGATTCGGGTCGGCCTTCAGGTATCTGGCAGCCTTGTCGATCTGGGTGAGCACCATTTCCAGCGGGTTCTGTCTGCCGGCGTCATTAAAGAGCATTCATTCCTCCTTTGTTGGCGAAGTGTAAAGAAGGTCATCCTCCGGGAAAGATACCGCAGTCATCAATCTTGTCAATTTGGGTGACCCCGGTGCTGACCCGGGTCGAGCGTCAACGTCGAACTTTCCGTTGCGAAAAATGAATTTCCGGGGAATTTCCGCGAAATAATACCGATTCTACAAGTAGTCCGACTTTAATTGGTATTGTATCCCCAGAATTCAGTCCCGAGGATAATACGAGTCATAAAGGGAGAGATGCGTCAGGCCAGGCAATGCCTGGCTCCTTGCCTGACGAGGTTTTTGCGGCATTAGCGGAAGTTTTTCAACAACCCGCTATTTCACGAGGTCGGCGAAGACCAGGACGGTCCAGTAAGGCGAAGCCATCAGCGCCAATATGGAGACGATATAGGAAGGCATATAATAGAGGCCGCTCTGGAAGACAGTCCTGAGCGGGATGCCGGACATGCCGGAAACCACGTAGCAGCAGATGCCTATGGGGGGCATGATGGAACCCATGGTGGTGACAATGGTTATCACCTGGCCGAACCAGATGGGATCGTATCCCAGGCCGACCACCAGGGGATAGAAGATGGGCAGCGAGACGAGCAGGAAGGCCAGGGCGTCCATGATGCAGCCGCCGATGATGTAGCACAGGAGGATCATCCACAGCACCATCCATCTCGGCAGGTCCATGGCGCCTATCCATTCCGCCGTTTCGGCAGGGAGGCGGGTCACGGTGAGGAACTTGGCGAAGACCATGGCCCCGGCCACGATCATGAACACCATGCACGAGATGCGCAGGGTGTCGATGAAGGCGCCGCCCAGCCGCTTCCAGCCGAGCTTCCGGCGCAGCCCGCAGATGACCAGGGCGAGGAAGCAGCTCACCGCGGCGGCTTCGGTGGCGGTAACCACGCCGGTGAAGAGGGCGTACATGATCACGCCGAACAGCACCAGGATGTCGATCGCCTCGGGCAGGGCGCTGAAACGCTCTTTCCAGCCGCTCTTCGGCCCGGCGGGCCCCCAGTCGGGGTGGAGCCGGCAGATCACGACCACCGTTCCCAGTATGAGCAGGGTAAGGATTGCGCTGGGGATTATGTTGCCGAAAAACAGCTTGCCGATGGATTGACCGGTATACAGGCCATAGACGACCAGGACGATGCTCGGAGGGATGAGCACGCCCAGGGTCGCTCCCGCCGCCACCGAGCCGGCATTGAGGAGCGGGTGGTACTTGTATTCCTTCATGGCCGGAATGGCGACGGCGCTCATGGTGGCCGCGGTGGCGGTGTTGGAGCCGCTGATGGCGGAGAAGGCGGCGGAGGCCATGATGGTGGTCATGGCCAGGCCGCCGCGGTGATGCCCGAACCAGCGGTAGGTGGCGAAATAGAGACCGTTGTTGTACCCGGCGTAATGGACGATCTCACCCACGAGGATGAACAGCGGTATCACCGTCAGCCCGTAGTTGGAGAAGGTTGCCCAGAGCTCTGAGCCGATCATGGCGCACGCGGCGTCCAACGAGGTAACCGCCGCGAAACCGAAGAACCCCACCAGGAGCATGGTGAATGCCGCCGGTATGCGCAGGAAGAAAAGCATGAGCAGCATCACGGCGATGCCGGTCAATCCAGCTCCCGGGCCGGTCATTCCTCGTCCTCCCTCTTGTGCAGGATCGCCCCTATGGTATCGAGAAACAAAACCACCGCCAGCAGGGCGAAGCCGGCGGCCACCCCGTAGATGAAGGGGTGGTACTTGAGCTGCAGGGTTTCGGACAGCTCCCCGGAAAGGCGGATGTTCTCGCCCCACCTGAACACCTGCCAGGCCACGATTGCGAACAGGACCGACGTCAGGCCGTGGCTGACCGCATCGGTCAGGCGCTTTGCCCTGGGTGAATACTTCTCGGTGACGAGATCCACCATGATGTGGTCCTTGCGCCGCTGGGTGTGGCCCAGGGCCCCGGCAGTCACCAGCGCCCCGAGAAAGGACACCAGCTCATAGGTCCCGGCGAACGGCACGTGGAACAGGCGCAGCGCGACGTTGCCCGTGGCAAGGAGCACCAGGAGCAACAGCGCGACCCCGGCCAGGATCATGAAGAAGCGCGATAGGTAACTGATCAGTCGGTCCATAGTATCGGGGCAGGTAACCGGGTCGGATGACCGGTAAACACCCGGTCCGCCAAACCTTCCCTATTTCCGTTTCGCCGGTTTTTTCCCGGCGGCGTTTTTTTCGTATTTCGCCTTCAGCGACTGCACGTCCGCGATTATCTGCTTCCCGTTCAGGCCCTGGGCGGAAACTTTCCGCACGTATTCATCGGTCATGGGAGCGAGCAGCGCCTGGATCCGCTTCCTGTCCCCGGCCGGCAGGGTGATGACCTGGTGGCGGTAATTCTTCTTCGACCATTCCAGGGCTTCCTTGACGTGGTTGTCCACGTACTGTCCGGTCCAGACTGCCTGTTCCCGGGCCAGGTCGTCGATCACCTTCTTCACGTCCGGCGGCAGGCTGTTCCACTTGGCCTTGTTCATCACCACCGCAAAGGACACGACCGGCAGGTTGGCAATGGTGGCATAGGGCGTGTATGCGGCGAATTTGAAGTCCTGCAGGATCTCCAGGGACGACACCATGCCCTTGACCACACCCTTCTGTATGGCCTCGGGCGTTTCCGACTGGGGCATTGCCACCGGCACCCCCCCCAGGCGTTTCAGGACCTCGGCGCTCGTTCCGGCCACCCTCATCTCGACCCCTTTCAGCTCGCTCAGCGTCCTGAGAGGCTTTGCGGTCATGAAATTGGTGGGAGGGCAGGTAAAGAGAGTCACTATCTTGACTTTCGCGAATTCTTTGGGGCGGTATTTGCTCACCAGGTCGAACAGGACCTGGCTGGCTACTGTGGAGCTGGTGAAGCCATGGTAGAGATCCATGGACTCGGAAACCGGGAAGCGACCGGGCTGGTAGCTCATGGCGAAGTTGCCGATGTCGGCCACGCCCGACGTCACCCCTTCGAACATGTTCTTCGCATTGAGGAGCGTCCCCCCGGGGAACGTCTTGACCTTGACCTTGCCGCCGGTCCGCTTCTCCACCTCCTTGGCCCAGCGCTCCATCTGGACGCAGGGGAACGTGGGGGCAGGCGGGAAATTGGCGTAGGTAAGGGTGATGGCGGCCCCATGGGCGAAGCCCGCCGCAAGAAGCAGGACAGCGGACAGCAGCATGATGCGGAATCTCATTGCAAACCCTCCTTTTCATTAAATTCAAAATTCATGAAAGATACACTTCTTCCAATCCGGAAAAGCGGTTCATTTTGTGCGGAGCGGAACGATTTGTCAAGGAGAAGAAATCCTCAGTCTCCCCTTCCTTCCACAGCCAGAAAGCATACACGTCCGCTCTCATCCCCGGCAACCACGGTCTTCCCGTCTTCGGTTATTTTTACGCAGGTGAATTGGACATCAGGCATGAACCGGGCTATCGCTCCTGTGGACATGTCCAGCACAACCAGTTCATGAGGGATAGGCTCCGAAAGTGCGGCAAGGCATGTCCCATCCAAGCTGATGTCCAGGTTGCCTGAATACTCTCCTTCAAGCTGCCCGACCATGAGGGAGTCAGCCAGCCGCCACACAGTGAGCTCGTGAAAGGTCAGCACTACCAGGTGGGTCTCATTCTTGTTGAATCGAATCAGGCGGACTCTGCCCGAAAGAGGCAATTCGCTGCACAAGCTGCTACTTCGGGCATCCCGCACATGGATCTTGCAACTGGGATCATGCTCCCTTTTGAGCTTGCTCAATGGCCACTCCTTGGCATCTTCCGTCCTTGAGTTTGATATCCCTACCAACCATCGGCCCCAAGGCGACATGCAGAATCCGGCAAGTTTCCCGGCGCCACGAATAGAGGGCTCGGTAACCCTGCTGATCAGCCTGCCCGTAGCCGAATCCCACATTTCGACAATTCCGCGAGATGAAACTGCCACCCGGCTTTCACTGCCTGCCAGGGTTACAGACTTTCTCCTGGCTGCCGGGTCATATGACTTTATGAACGCCTCCACACAATACAGGATTCCCCCTCCCGCGATCAGCCACATGAAACCTTTCCACTTGTACTTGAAGACAACCGCGATCGCACCTATGAGCATTGCCATGTTGCTCAAACAACCGACGAGATGCAGTCCGAACAACCAGTGCAGGGGGTCGAGGCATTTCCCCAGGAAAGCGCTTAGCGTACACAGACGGGATTCGCCCTGATAGAAACTCTGCAGGATGGTTCCGGTCTCGAAATCCCAAAGGTGGACGGCGCCGTTCACGGTTGACGACAAAACTGCCTTGCCATCGGGCATCAGGTCAAAATCAACGTTCCATTTCCATTTTCTCCTCCACCTGAAAGGGAAACGCTTCCTGAAATGATGCAGCATTCCTCTGTCTGTAGACGGGAAGACCGACCCAGACCCGATAATCCTCCATGTGAACAGGTCTCCGTTGCCGGACAACGACACACCCTTGGCGCCATCCGGGGTAATTGCGACGCCTTGAACATAATCATAGCGGTTCAGCCGATACGTTTTGCCAGACGGTTGCTCAGCGAGAAAAAACATCCGCCTGTGGCTGAAAAGGCTCCATACGCAGACACTTTCATCAAGTGAGATGCTGATGACCCTGTGCCCGGCATTCGCGATCGCGAGATCGGTGATGGGGGCTCCCTGGTCGACGACGGTTCCTCCTCCTCTGGTCAATGTCCAGACCTTTACGGTATTGTCCCTCGCTGCGGAAACTGCGCGATCGCCACTTGGGGTTATTCTCACCGCATACACTTTATCGGTGTGCCCACGAAAGGTGTGAATGAGCTTCCCGGTCGTCAGGCTCCATTCCTTGAGAGTACCATCATCGGAGGAGGAAATGAGCCGTTCCCCATCCGGATTCATGGCAATTGCGGTTATCCTGTCCTGATGGCCGGAGAAGATGCTGAAGGCGGGGATCGTGACCAAACCAGCACTTCCTTCGTTCCCTGCAGACCATTTCCACGCCTTGACCGTGTAGTCAGGCCCGGTTGAGAAGACAAACAAGCTGCCTGGACGCTCCTTCAATAATAGTGTCTCCGAACGACATGAGTCACCGGAGCATTCAAAGCCATGCGCGGCGAACCGTGGGGTTCCGTCCGCAGCATCCCAGCCTCGAACGGCGCCATCCCTCGATGCAGAGACGAGCCAACGGCCGCTCTCACTGATCGCCAAAGCTACTATCGCTCCTTCATGCGCCAGGAAGGTCGCATTTGAACTCCAGCCCCGTCCTTTCCAAATGGCAAGGGTACCATCCTCAGAGCCCGAGACGATGGTTTCCCCCGACGGGCTTGCGACCAGAGACACTACCTTGCGGTGTCTGCCCGGTCTGACAACAAGCTTGCCGGAAACGAGGTCCCATATCTCAATATCGCCGTTTCCACATGCCGCCAAGATACGCTGGCCGTTGTCCATGATTCGGATGATCGTGGCCTGTCGAAAATCTCGCGACATCTCAACCACGCCGAAGCTCACGTTAATGACCGTCAGAGCGCCGTGCTCCGAAAGGAGGACCATCTTCCTGTCATCGATTGTTGTGAAGATATCCCGTATCGCCTCGCTGGAAGTAAATGCAAACGGTTGCGCTTCCCCGGTGTCCAGATCCCACATCCGCACAACGTGTTGTATGTTCTCAATATTTGTAATGGATATGGCGAATTTCCCGTCGTGCGACAGTGCAATCGAACTCTGGGCGTCGTTTGAGATGTTTTGGACCACGGCTCCGAGCGCCGGCAGCAACACCCCGTTTTCATCGCGAATCCATGGAGATGCCGGGGGGTTACGAAGAAGCCGATCAACTTTAGGGCGAACCCCATACCGCATGCGGCCGAAAAGTTGCGTGTACAGCTGTGACGGATCACGCCTGAGGGCAGGACCGGACAGTTTCAGCGCGTCCTGGACAACGGACAGGTCAGAATCCACCAGTGGATCAAAGTCCGCTATCAAAGCTTCGATCCCGAATCGATCAAGCTTCCTCTGTAAATATTCAAAGCACGTCAGCAACGCCTCAAGAGATTCCCACTGCTTCAGCCGTCCTAAACCGCGTGCTTCAAACTCCAGGAAATATTCCTGCGTCTCGACCGGCAATGAGTCCAGAAACCGGGCAAAGTTGCGAACCGTTTTCATTGGTCGCTCGACCCGTCGGCATCGAACAAACCCTCAGCTAGCGAGGCAATGTTGGACCTGTCCGCGGCTTGCAGGTCAACCCTGGCCTCTTTCATCACTTCCAACCCTCTCAGGAACTCGTGAAAGCTCCAATGATACACTGCATAGCGGTTCTGGGTACCTCCTTCATATGAAACCTTGATCTGCCGCAAGAACTGTTTCCACTCCTCGATCACCGCCTGGATCCGGGCCCGTTCCGCGATTCCCGTAAACCTGGAGATAAGGTCCACCGAGATGGGCTTTTCAGCTGAAGCGAGGGCCACAATGACGGGCAGGCGGTATTTCCACCAGAGCGCTTCGTCTCGCCCCTGCATCAACCGCCAGTGGTCGCGGTAGTAACTCTCGAGCCCCTGGGGCAGACTGGACGCATCCGAGTTCGAATAGACGCCGGCTTCAATCTGAGGGAGAATATATCTTAGATAAATGAAGTTGCCTGCACTCTTTACAGTGAGTTCGGAAACGAAATCCTTCTCTGTAAGACCATGCGAACGAAGGTAAGTCTGGATCTTGGGGCTCTTCAGACGCTGTTCGAGGTACATGCGGATATCTTGCTCGTTCTCCCGCGAATTGTGCTCTATCTCGTATATTTCAAGATCGCTCGCTATGTTGAGCGGTACCTGCGCACGCGCACGCATGGTGGCAACAATGTATGTCCGCTCCGGCAGCAGTTTGGGCAGGTACAAAACGTTTTCCCCGACATTGAGCCCGGCCAGATCCACCTCGTCCAGGCCGTCCACGACCAGGACCAGCACCTTTCCCTCGGCGGCCAGCATCGGCGCGACATGGTTGAGCAACGATTTCAATGTCTCGCCGCTTCTTCCGATATCATCAGGAAACTCCGCACAGTCCAAATTGTATCGGCTGATTATCTGGGCACAGACATTCTTAAGAAACAGCTCGGCACTGTTTATCATCTCCGCCCTGCAGTTGAAGTGGTGAATGAAATCGTTTTTCTTGACGCACTGGGCTGCGAAAGCCGTCTTGCCGATTCCGGGATCGCTTTGAACAATGAAGTAACCGCTCCGATGGGCGGCCATGAAGCTTCGGAGTCGTTCGAAGACGAACTCCCGTCCCACGAAATCCCGCGTCCATTCTTCAATGAACGATCGGTCGTCACGTATCGAGTCTCGAACAGTCTTCGATTTGAGCCCGCGACTTGACTTCCAGGAAGCGCTCTCGCCGCTTACAGGCAGAGATACCCTGCCGTGCCTGCTGCCGCGGTAACGCCCATTGTCGTCTACCCACTCTCCACTTTCATACGACCAGGCCAGCGACCAGATGTCTACGCGGGAGGGACGCCCTTCGTCATTCACGGTGACCGTGAGCACTTGTGCCCCGTTGCGGTAGTCCTCTCCATCCTTGGTCTCGAAGAGACAGCCTGCGGCAAGTTCAACCGACTCGCGCCCCGGCTCACGGGTCACGGCAGCCATGGACTCGTGGAGATGCCCTCGAAGAGTGAGGTCTATCTGATCGGCCATCTTGGAGCTGCAACGCTTTCGATCCCCCGCATGAAGCTCAGCAAGAGGATGGTGCATCAGGGCAATCCGCAAGCCGGACAGCGGTTTCCCATCACCGGTTGTCGAAGCATACATGAGCTGGTCTTCAGTGAGCCACAATTGTTCGTGATCGTTCTCATCTCCCGACAGCCACGCTGTATCGAGCCCCATGATATGCACCGTGATACCGCGGACCATGACGGTCAAATGATATGCCAAGCGATCTTTCGGGTCGCATTGAGGGCACATTTCGGCAACCCAGCCGCGGTATCCGTCGCGCCGTTTAAGCAAGCGCTTCAGATGTTCCGCCTCAGGCAGAGCGTTTCCGCCTGTGTACGACTCGATCAGCCGCGAAAAACTTCGGGCATCGGTCTTCCTTGCGACATCTCTCATACGAGACCAGGAGTCCCATTCGACATCACGGCAGATGTCATGGTTGCCGGGAACAACGAAGAAACGGCTTGCTTCCAGTCCCAAAGGGTCAAGAACCCTCTTTCTCAGGAACTCGCCGGCAAAACCGTACTCCGCGGCATTCCCCGAGTACGCAGCGTCCCCTGTGAAGCATACCAGGTCGACACGGGTTTCCGAGCCTATTCGTGCCACGCATTCGCTCCATGAATTGCCGAGTATCTTTTCGCGCTCCCAGGGTGCGCCCCTGCCGCCACTGTGCAGGTCGGAGAGATGCAGAATGACTACCCTGTGTTCTTCCTCTGGAATATCGCAGTTCACAGGCTTTGTCATAGCAGATTCCTTTCAAACAGGATTTGTCATCCGGGCGCGTAAAGCGGTCTTCCGAATAAGCACGCGGCAGGGAACAGCTCAAGCCATCAGAAATTCTTGGCTCTGATGCCTATGGAATGACTGGCTTTCTTTTTGATCTGTAAAATCTTCCACAGAACGAACGCCAATCCACACCGCTTCATGCTTCCACAACCATTCACCTCATGCACGAAACAAAGTACAGTAAATAATATGAATTATACATTACAAATCAATGCGCATTATATTTCCGCCGCCCACCATTGTCAAATGAGCAATCGCGCCATCAATCCCGGAAGTGATGTTTTTCGGAGATGGGCGCGCCAAAAGAAAAAGGCGGCACTCGCGTGTCGCCTTTTTCACATCCGATCTTCGTATCCTGAAGGTCCTTATTTAATACGGTTATTCAGCAACGTCAATGCGGTCCTTGTCTTATTTCCTACGGCGTTAATCCAACACGAAAGATCAGGTAACGTTCTTATCTCTTCAGGAAAAGGGTCTGCATCGTAATCATCTATCCCTTCAAACTGGAATTTTATTATAAGAGCTTCTCGCAAGTCAGGGTCCTCATGAAGCAGTTCACCGGCGCGGTTCAAGAAATTATCTACTATCGCGTCCCAGTAATTTCCGCTCAACTTGTAAAACATTTTTTCAATATTATCCCGATTTCTTTCAAACCATTCTTTGTCTCCTTTTTGTTGTGCGTAATCAATCTTGGCTTTGAGCTTTACGACCTCTGCGTCGTAAGCATTGATGTATTCCCTCAACGAGCGAAGCAGTTTCTTCTCCTCGCGGCTTTCCACATAAAGGGAAAGATCTCCCTGAAGTTTTCTTGCGAAGTCATAGAGCTTGTCCAACCCTTCGACCAAGTCCTTAAAAGACACCAGCATAGTCGCCCCCGTCATGTCCCTAGTGTCCCGTGCGGTTAGTTCACCGCACAAATTGCGAGGGATTTTGGTTCCTGGCAGGGCGCGGTGACGCAAGCATGGCACGGGCCAGGCTGAGGAACCGCAACACAGCCGGGGACCAAAAGGACCACAAATTGAAGGAATGAATCAGCCGCAAGGGATATTATCTTTCCCTTATCTTCTTCAACAGGTCCCCTATCTTCCCTCTGATACTGCGAAGGCCGTCAATTCTTTCTTCAAACGCTGAGAGAATTTGTTGGCGGTCAATACGATCGGCTAAAATGATCGTGCATAGATCAATACCCCTCGCATCCCCAAGAAATTCTCGCACTGCTGCAACAAAAGCGACCTCATAGGCTTCAAGCTGATCCGCAAGCTGGTCTACATATGCCTTCTCAACGCTTGCCTGAGTAACCGGAAGACTATACAGTTCATCCCTTGCGATCCTCAGTCCTTTGCATATACCAGCCTCGTTGCATGTATCCCTTAGGAAACTCTCGTCTACGACATTTGATAACAACGCTTGAAACTGCCCCAAGTCTGTCGTCCTTTTCAGTTTATGCAGAGTGGCATCGAAGATCTCGACAATTTCCGACAAAGAGGCGTCCAGTTCGCGCATGGAGGTTCTAATATTCTTTATTCCATCGTCGTGTCTGTCACGTGACTTGCTTACCCGCTCAAAAAAGTAATCCATGACCTTCCTGAAGAGATCATCCACAAGAAACATCTTGTCATCCTCCCCACGGCTTCCTTAACACCGGCAAGTTATTCACCAACATCCCATCTCGTAATTTGGAAAGATTCTGCCCAACATGTCACTTCATGCATCCGGAACGCTCATACCCAGTGCAAAGCGCATTTAACACAATGGATTATTGCAATTCTATAATCAGTTAAATTATATTTCTCAACCTGCCATTGTCAAAGGAGCGATGATGTCTTCCGCCCGGGTGCCATGTTTTCGAAAATGCTGAGTGTCAGGATTGGCGCTTGGGAATCAGTTACATGAGAGGAGTGAATTAAAAGTGTGGTATACGGGCATCCAAACAAAAAGGCGGCACTTACGTGTCGCCTTTTTCACATCCGTCAAACGGCATATCCTACCTGGTCAGCTGCCTATACTTGATCCGGTGCGGCTGGTCTGCCGCGGCGCCCAGCCGGGCGTGGCGGTCCTCTTCGTATTCCGAGTAGTTCCCCTCGAACCAGACCACGTTGCTGTCCCCCTCGAAGGCCAGGATGTGGGTGGCGATGCGGTCCAGGAACCAGCGGTCGTGGCTGATGACCACGGCGCAGCCGCCGAAGTTTTCCAGCGCCTCCTCAAGGGCTCGCAGGGTGTTCACGTCCAGATCGTTGGTCGGCTCGTCCAGGAGCAGGACGTTGGCCCCGTCCTTCAGCATCCGCGCCAGGTGCACGCGGTTCCTCTCTCCTCCGGAGAGCATGCCCACCTTCTTCTGCTGGTCGGCGCCGGAGAAGTTGAAGCGGGCTACGTAGGCGCGGGAGTTCACCTGCTGTTTGCCCAGCTGGATGGTGTCCTGGCCGTCGGATATCACTTCCCAGATGGACTTCTCCGGGTCGAGCGCGTCCCGCGCCTGGTCCACGTAGGCCATCTTCACGCTGTCGCCGATCCTGATGGAGCCGCTGTCCGGCTGCTCCTGCCCGGTGATCATGCGGAACAGGGTGGTCTTGCCGGCGCCGTTGGGTCCGATGACGCCCACGATGCCGCCCGGCGGCAGTGTGAAGCTCATGTCCTCCACCAGCAGCCGCTCGCCGTAGGCCTTTGACACCTTGTCCGCCTCCACCACCGCCTTGCCCAGGCGCTGTCCGGGCGGGATGTAGATCTCCAGGTCCTTCGCCCGCTTTTCGGCCTCCTGCCCCAAGAGCTCCTCGTAGGAGGTGATGCGCGCCTTGCCCTTGGCGTGCCGCCCCTTGGGGGACATCCTGATCCATTCCAGCTCGCGCTGCAGGGTCTTGCGCCGCTCGCTCTCGCTCTTCTCCTCGCGCCGCAGCCGTTCCTCCTTCTGCTCCAGCCAGGAGGAGTAGTTCCCCTTCCAGGGAATGCCCTCGCCCCGATCCAGCTCCAGGATCCAGCCGGCAACGTTGTCCAGGAAGTAGCGGTCGTGGGTCACGGCGATGACAGTGCCGGGATAGCGCTGCAGGTGGTGCTCCAGCCAGGCCACCGACTCGGCGTCCAGGTGGTTGGTGGGCTCGTCCAGGAGCAGTATGTCGGGCTGCTGAAGGAGCAGGCGGCACAGGGCGACGCGGCGCTTTTCGCCGCCGGACAGGGTTGCGGTTTTCGTCTCCGGCGGCGGGCAGCGCAAGGCATCCATGGCCATCTCCAGACGCGAGTCCAGGTCCCAGGCGTCCGCCGCGTCCAGCTTCTCCTGCACCGCTGCCTGGCGCTCGCACAGCTCGGCCATCTCCTCGTCGGACATGGGCTCGGTGAAGCGCTCGTTGATGCGGTTGAACTCGTTCAAGAGGTCCACAGTGGCCTGGGCGCCCTCCTCGACCACCTCACGCACCGTCTTCTCCGGGTCCAGGACCGGCTCCTGCTCCAGGAAGCCCACCGTCAGCCCGGCCGACAGGATGGTCTTGCCCACGAAGTCCTGGTCCACGCCGGCCAGGATCCGCAAGAGGGAGCTCTTGCCCGAACCGTTGAGGCCGAGAACGCCGATCTTGGCCCCGTAGAAATAGGACAGCGAAATGTCCTTCAGCACCTGCCGCTTGTCATAGAACTTGCTCACACCCATCATGGTGTAGATTACTTTTTTCTCTTCCGTACTCATTCCGTTCTCAGCTCCTCGATTGGTTGTTACCCGCCACCGCGTGCGGTTCGGGGCAGTGGTGATTGACTGCTTGCATGATTACTGCTATTTATAGGAAAATTTCACAGAAGGACCACTTCCATGCAATTCCCCGACATCAAACCATACATTTTCAGGATCGGCTCCCTGGAAGTCCGCTGGTACGGCCTCATGTACATCCTCGGCTTCCTGGCAGTCTATTTCATGGCCCTCTCGGGCGCCAGGAGGAAGAACCTCCCCCTCACGAAGGACGATATCGGCGACCTGGTCTTCACCGCGGCAGTCGGCCTGATCCTGGGCGCCCGCTTGGGCTACGCCCTGTTTTACAACTTTTCCTTCTATCTTGCAAACCCATTGAAGATCCTGGCGGTGTGGGAAGGGGGAATGTCGTTCCACGGGGGGCTCATCGGCACCACCATCGCCGTCATCTACTATGCCCGGAAGAAAAAGGTCGGGATCATGCAGATCGCGGACATCTGCACGCCCGCGGCGCCTGTCGGCCTGGGCCTGGGCCGCATCGGCAACTTCATCAACGGCGAACTCTACGGCCGGGTGACGGACGTGCCCTGGGGTATGGTCTTCCCCGGCGGCGGCCCCCTGCCGCGCCACCCGTCCCAGCTCTACGAGGCCTTTCTCGAAGGCCCGGTGATGTTCGTGATTCTCTGGTTAATCAGCAGGTCCAAGGCGACGGCAGGCACGGTCTTCTGGAGCTTCATCGCGCTGTACGGGCTGTTCCGCACCTTTGTCGAGCTGTTCCGCGAGCCGGACGAGCAGCTGGGATTCCTCATCGGCGGGCTTTCCATGGGGCAGCTTCTGAGCATCCCGCTGTTCCTTCTGGGCACGGCCATGGTGATCTTCTTCCGGAAAAAGCGTCCGGCCAAATAGGGGCACTTTCCGGCTGTAAACTATCTCAATTTTTTCCACATCTCCAGCACATTGTGGTCTCGCAGCCGCCGGTAGACGACCGTATCCATCAGGCAGCGGATTATGTAGATCCCGTGACCATGCTCCTCCAGCCGATCGAAGTCCGGCATGGGGATGGAGTTCAGGTCAAACCCCTGACCCTGGTCGAAAACCCTGATGCACAACTCGTCTTCGGTTATACAGATTGAAATATGGACGGTCTTTTCGGGGTCGCCGTCATGGGCATGCACTATGGCGTTGGTCATTGCCTCGGTCAGCACCGTGTTAAGATGGTAGGCCAGGGTTTCCCTCCTGCCCCCCTCCTTTTCCAGTTCCCGCGCAAGGTCCTCCCCGATCCTGCCGATCAGGCTGAGGTAGCGCGTCTGATTTGGGACATTGATATCAAGCTCTATGGTATTCTTGCTCATGACAGCTCCCGCATCAAACTGTTCACTTCTCGGCAAATGAGCCCAGCGCGGCCTCGGCATTTTCGAAAATCTCGAACACCCGGGTCAGGCGGGTAAGATCGAACATGGAGCGGGGCTGGGCCTGGAGCCCGGACAGAACCAGTCGGCCATGATGGGAAATGGCGTTCTTGAAACCCGACACCATCGCCCCCAGGCCGGAACTGTCGATGAAGCGGACTTCACTCAAGTCTACCACCACGGACTTTGCTCCGGACTCGAATATGTCCCTTACCTTCCCTTTCACCTCGTCCGAATTGTGGGCGTCCAGCCTCTCGCCGATCAGCGTGATGAGAATGACGCCATTTGCCTCCCCGGTTTCGATCTTCATCTTGCAACCCTCCTCCCAAACCGCTCGCCAAGGTGAACCGGACACGCCGAAAGGGGCAGGCCACATCAATCCACCTTCATCACCACCATCGAAACATCGTCAGCAAAGGACGCTCCGCCGCAAAACTCCGCCAGGTCCGCCAGCACGCCGTCGATGATTCCTTCCGGCGGCTCCCCGCGGTAACGGTAGACCGACCGGCAAAGCCGTTCCCTGCCGAAAAGCTCGCCAGCAGGGCCGATCGCCTCGGTAATGCCGTCCGTGTAGAAAGCAACCAGGTCCCCTTCCTCGAGCCTGATGGTCTTTTCCTCGAAGGATGCGCCCTTCATCACGCCCAGCACCATGCCGTCACTGTCGAGGATGCTGCACTTCTCCGCACCGCAGCGGTACAGGAGCGGCGGTTCGTGCCCGCCGTTGGCATAGGTCAAAAGGCGCGTATCAATGCTGTACTTGGCGTAGAACATCGTCAGGATGAGTTCGGTACGGGTAAGGTCGTCAAACAGCAGTTCATTCAACACCGCCAGGGCATCGCGGGCAGTGCCGGACTTGTAGATGTTTGCGCGCAGCATGCTCCTGGTCGCGACCATGATCAGCGAAGCCCCCAGGTCGTGCCCGGAAACATCGGCTATCACCAGGTCGATCGTATATTCGTTCCGACGGAAGAAGTCGTAATAATCTCCGCCCACGAAATGGGCCGGAACGGACCTGCAGCCGATCCGAACCCCCAAAAGGTCGGGAGGAGCCTGGGGCAGGAGGGAAAGCTGGATCCTCCGCGCCGTTTCCATCTCCCTGCTCAGATCCTCATAGGTGAGAAGCAGTCTTTCCCGGGGCATATCCCCTCCAGTAACGAACGCATGGGGTTCGTCACAGCAACCCCAGATGCCGAAGAATGCCGTCAACCGATTCCGACGGCGGCAACGTGGTCGTATCCACTTCGATCCATGTTTCTTCCCCCGGTGAAAGGGGCTCGAAATCCGCGCGCTGCCTGAGCATCAGCTCCCAGTTGCCGTCCGAAATCGCGGACGGATCTTCCCGCCTGGCCGTCAGCCTGCGGCGCATGGTTTCCTCGTCGCATGCCACATGGACGAAAACGCATTGGGCCCCGCTTTTGCGGGCAATCTCCCTCACCCGGTCACGCTCCCCCCGGCGGGAAAACGACGCATCGGCCACCACGGAATGGCCTGCGCACGATATATTTTCCATCCTGCGGAACATCTCTTCGTAGGTATCCCTGGTGAAACCCGAAGAATATATCCCCCGGTTGTATTCCTCGCGGCAGCGTTCGGTTGGCGGCAGCCCTGCCAGCTCCTTCCTGATCATGTCCGAAACAAGCACGTCGGCGCCCGCCTCGAATGAAAGCTGGCGGGCAAGCGTGCTCTTGCCCGTTCCCATCAGGCCGCAGAAAACGATAATGGTGGGAGCAAGACGCCCGCGGAGAACGTATCCCCTGGCCAGTCGGAAATAGCGCTTTGCGGTGGTCGCGGCAGCTTCCCGCTCCTTCTCGGGAATCCGCGGGTCAAGGAGCCGGAAGGCCGTGACCTTGCCCCTGACGAAGGCGCGGTAAGCAAGGTAGAAGCCCAGGACGCCGGCCAATCCCGTGTCGCCGGTGCAACGGCAATACTCGTCAAGGACGAAGTCGGCAAGGTCCCGCCTGCCGTGGAACTCCATGTCCATCAGCAGGAAGGCGATATCGGCTGCAGTATCGGAATAACGGAACCGCGGGTTGAATTCTATGCAGTCGAAAATGTACACCTTTTCTGCAAGGCAAATGTTTTCGCTGTGGATATCGCCGTCGCAATCGCGGACCCGTCCATCCTCGACCCGCCGTGCGAACAGGGCAGCGTTCTCCTCCATGAAACTCCCGACCCATTGCCGCATAACCTCGCGGTCTCCAGCTTCCAGGCACTTCGGGATGAATTCCTCCACCTGCCGGAAATTTTCCTCCCAGTTGCGGCGGATGACGCCCAGGTCGCCATAGGCATCGATCTCCCTGCCCCGTTCCGCTGTCAGATGGAAATCAGCGATCACCCTCGCTACGCCCCGGACATCCGCTTCGGTCACAACGCCATGCTCCAGCAGCCTGTGCAGCATCCGTTCCTCGGGCAGCCTCCTCATCCTCACTGCATAATCGACTATTTTCCCGCTGCCGATGAAGGAAAGCCTGCCGTCCGATTCCCGCACTTCCACTACGCCGAGGTACAGGTCGGGGCAAAGACGCCGGTTGAGGCGCACCTCCTCCCCGCAATAAAACCGGCGGCGGTCCAGGGACATGAAGTTGAGGAAGCCGAAATCCACTTCCTTCTTGATCTTGTAGACATGGCTGTCCGTAAAGAAAAGGAACGAGACATGCGTCTGCCGCATCTGCACGGTCGAGGTTCTCTCCCCATACGCGGCAGGATCAAGCAGTGATTCGAGCTGTTCTCTGTCCACGGCCGCCCTTTCTCCGGTACTCCGGATCGCAATCCGCTGCAAGGCAATTGGCCGACACTCCGGAAAGCCAGATATTCATTTGACGCTCATGGCTATTTATGATAGATTTTCCTCATAGTTAACAAATCCGGAGTCCGTGCCACACCTTCAATTGTACAGCATTTTTTCCGGTGCAGGTTCTTTTGGGTGAGTTTGCCCGAAACCGGTTGCAGTACGGAACGGATTGCGGATTTTTTCCTTTGCTCCGAACAATAACCCTCAACGAGCCAGACAGCGATACAGTGAGATACCCCACCCTGCATGACACCGTACCGCCTGCCTGGTTTTTTTGCCGGATCACCAGATGAACATCAAAACAGGTATCGCGACACTCGGCCTATTACTGCTGCCCGCCTGCACCTTCAGCGATACGGCAATGACTCCGGCCCTCACCGCACCCACGGCGGAAATGATCTCGACGAAAAAGGCTTCCAGGGGCCTCTATACCTATTCGCTCGCCCGCATACGGTTCCTGGAGGGTGACGCGGAAGGCGCCCTGCTCTACCTGAAGGATGCCCTTGCCGAAGACCCGAAATCTCCTTTCCTGCACAAGAAGGTAGCTGAAGCATATCTGAAGCTGAACCGGCCCCAGGAGGCGATCGACGCCTGCGAAACGGCGCTCCGCTTCGACCAGGGCTACCGGCCGGCGCACCTGCTTCTCGGCATGATCCTGGCCGCTACCGGCAAGGACAGGGAAGCGATCCCCCACTTCGAAAAAGCCATAAAGCTGGACCCGGACAAGGAAGACGCCTATGTCAACCTGGCGGTCTCCGACCTGAAGGTATACGAATACGAAGGGGCGGTCAAGACGCTCAAGGAGCTGCTGAAGAATTCGCCGGATTCGCCGCTGGCCTACTATTACCTCGGCAAGACATACGACAGGATGAAGCTTCACCGGGAAGCCGCCGGCTACTACCGGAAAGCCATCGAGCTCAAACCGGATTTCGAGCAGGCCATGATCGATCTCGGGCTATCCCTGGAAGGCGAGGGGCTCTTCGATGAAGCATCCGGGATCTACCGGGAAGTAATCTCCGTGAACCCGGCCAACATCCCGGTCACTCAGCACCTCATACAGCTCTACATACAGCAGCAGAACTTCGAAGAGGCTCTCGCCCTGCTGAAGACCCTGCCGGACCAGGGGCTCGAAGGCAAGGAGATCCACCGCAAGATGGGTCTGATCTACCTCGAACTGGAACAGTACGACGAGGCGATCCGGGAATTCGAGAAGATACTCGCGCTGGAGCCTGAAGCAGATACCGTCCGCCTGTACCTGGGGACCGCTTATTCGGAAAAGAAGAATTACGGGAAAGCGATCGAAGAGTTCGGCAAGATTCCCAAGACGTCCCCGGTCTACTTTGACGCGGTGGGCCAGACGGCGTTCCTCTACAAAGAGCAGGGAAATCCCGAGCGCGGCATTGCCTTGCTGAAGCAGGCCATCGCCGAGAAACCGGACAAGCCCGAACTGTATCTCTACCTGTCGGGGATTCACGAATCAATGGAAAAGCCCGGGGAAGCGCTCAAGGTCCTGACCGACATAGAGGACAGATTTCCCAAAGACCCGGCCTTAAAGTTCCGCATAGCGGTTCTTTACGACAAGATAGGCAACAGGAACTCCAGCATCGCCCACTTGAAACAGGTCCTGGCCCTGGCGCCCGAAGACGCCCAGGCACTCAACTATCTCGGCTACACGTACGCCGAAATGGGCATACACCTCGACGAAGCCCTGGGCTATCTCAAGAAAGCAGTCAGCCTGCGGCCCGACGACGGCTTCATCCTCGACAGCCTTGGATGGGTCTACTTCAAGATGAAACGCTATGACGAAGCCATAGCCAAGCTTGAGGAAGCAGTCAAGCTTACGGATGAAGACGCCACGATCATGGAGCATCTGGGCGATGCCTATGCGGCGAAACGGGACCACCGCCGCGCACTGGCCACCTATCAGCGTGTTCTGAAGATCGACCCCGGCAACAGGGCCGTTTCCGAAAAGGTCAGAAAACTCAAGGCGGAGATGGGTGGGAGATGACCAGGGGGGTAATCGCTTTCCTGGCCATGGCGATGGCGTTCATGGTCCTTCAGTCCTGCGACGGTGGAAAGGGCGCCACCCGCGTGCCCAAAAGGGGTGCGGGAACGCCTGCCTACGGAGATGCCATCGTCGTGGGATCCATCGGCGAGCCTTCGACGCTGCTCCCGGTCCTGGCAACAGACAGCGCCTCGGGCGACATATCGAATCTCGTTTATAACGGCCTGGTAAGGTACGACAAGGATTTGAAACTCGAAGGGGATTTGGCGGAGCAATGGGACATCTCCCCGGATGGACTGACCATCACCTTTCACCTGCGACGCGGCGTAAAATGGCACGACGGCGTGGATTTCACCTCCCGGGACGTGTTGTACACCTACCGCGTGACCATAGACCCGAAAACTCCCACGGCGTATGCCGATGCATTCAAACAGGTCATTAAGGCGGAAGCACCCGACGATTACACCTTCCGTGTCTCCTATGCCAAGCCGTTCGCTCCGGCGCTCGAATCGTGGGGCATGTCCGTCCTGCCCGCCCATCTGCTGGAAGGAAAGGACATCACCAAGAGCCCGCTCGCCCGCAAACCGGTCGGAACGGGCCCGTACATATTCCGGGAATGGGTTGCCGGGCAGAGGGTCATACTGGAATCAAACCCGAAGTACTACGAGGGACGGCCCTATGTGGGCCGATTCATATACAAGATCGTCCCGGACAGTTCCACCATGTACATGGAACTCAAAGCAGGCGGCATAGACCAGATGGGCATATCTCCCATCCAGTACCAGCGCCAGACCGGAACAGCGGATTTCACTTCGAAATTCAACAAATACCGCTATCCTGCCTCACAATACACCTACCTGGCATACAACCTCCGCAATCCGCTGTTTTCCGACAAAAGGGTGCGGCAGGCCCTTACCTCTGCCATCAACAAGGACGAGATCATTCACGGCGTGCTGCTGGGCATGGGCCAAATCGCCCACGGTCCCTACAAGCCGGGCACATGGGCCTACAATCCCCGCATCAGGGACTTCGATTACAATCCGGAGAGGGCCAGGGCTCTCCTTGCCGAGGCGGGATGGAGGGAAAAGAACAGTGACGGTATCCTGGTGAAAGACGGCAAGCCGTTCCAATTCACCATCCTGACCAACCAGGGGAACGACCAGCGGCTGAAGAGCGCCGTCATCATCCAGTACCGGCTGAAGGCCATCGGCATAGAGGTCAAGATACGGGTCATCGAATGGGCATCGTTTCTGTCACAGTTCATCGACAAGGGCAATTTCGACGCGGTTCTGCTGGGCTGGACCATCACCCCTGATCCGGACATTTTCGACATCTGGCATTCCAGCAAGACCGGGCCGAAGGAATTCAACTTCATCCATTACAAGAACCCTGAAGTCGACCGTCTCCTTGTGCAGGGCAGGAGCACCTTCGACATGAGCGAGCGCAGGCGCTGCTACTACAGGCTCCAGGAAATCCTGGCCGAAGACCAGCCGTACACCTTCCTCTACGTACCCGACGCCCTTCCCGTGGTAAGCGCCCGTTTCCGCGGCATCAAGCCGGCGCCCGCGGGGATAGGCTACAATTTCATCAAGTGGTATGTGCCCAAGGAAGAGCAGGTGTATTGAAAGATGATCGCATACCTTGCAAAACGCATTCTGCTGCTCATACCGCTGATGCTCGGCATCACCCTGATCACGTTCGCGGTGGTACACCTGGCGCCCGGCGAGCCGGTGGAAATGCAGATCTCCATGAACCCCAAGGTGACTGCCGAAGCGCGGGAAAGGCTGAAAAAATTCTATGGCCTGGACAAGCCTCTCCACGTCCAGTACGCCGTCTGGGTGAAGAAGCTGGCCATGCTTGATTTCGGCCGTTCCTTCGCCCCCGACAACCGGCCGGTAATCGACAAGATCAGGGAACGGATTCCCATAACCCTTTCCCTGAACATCATTTCGCTGGTGATCGAATTCGGCCTGGCCATTCCCATAGGCATCCTCGCCGCGATACGCCGGGATACACTCTTCGACAAGGGAATGACCGTTTTCGTATTCATCGGCTTCGCCGTTCCAACCTTCTGGCTCGCGCTGCTGCTCATGTACCTGTTCGGGGTAAAACTGGGCTGGCTGCCCGTGTCGGGCCTCCACTCGCTGGGCAGTGAAGCCTATGGCTCCCTCCGCTGGCTCCTGGACATGGCGAAGCACCTGCTGATCCCGGTTTCGGTCGCGGCCTTCGGCAGCCTCGCCGGTCTTTCACGATACATGCGTTCCACAATGCTGGACGTTATCCGCCAGGATTACATAACCACCGCAAGGGCCAAAGGCCTCCCGGAAAGGACCGTCATATTCCGTCATGCGCTCAGAAACGCGCTGCTGCCGGTGATAACCCTTCTCGGGCTGTCAGTGCCCGGCCTGATCGGCGGCAGTGTTATCTTCGAGACCATCTTCGCAATCCCCGGAATGGGCCAGCTGTTCTATGGCGGCGTAATGGCCCGGGATTACCCGCTTGTCATGGGAATTCTCGTGATCGGCGCAGGGCTCACCCTCATCGGCAACCTGCTCGCCGACCTGGGTTATGCCTTCGCCGACCCGCGCATCAGGCACGGACAGGGAAGCTAGATATAGAGGTCGAATCGTGAAAGACAGCTTTTTCCGCCAGGTCTTCTGGAGCAGGTTCCGCACCAACCGTTTCGCGATGGCCGGCGCGCTGCTGATCGTATTCCTGTTTCTCGTGTCGCTGCTGGCGCCATTGATAACCCCCTACGGGCCTGACGACCTGGATCTCTACCACGTGCTCATGCCGCCGTCGGGTACGCACTGGTTCGGCACCGACGACCTGGGGCGCGACGTCCTGACGCGCATCATCTATGGAGCGCGCATTTCGCTGAAGGTCGGTTTCGTCGCGGTCGGAATCGCCGTGGCGATAGGAACCGTGATCGGGCTGGTTTCGGGATACTATTCAGGCCGGCTGGACAACATCCTGATGCGTTTCGTCGACATCATGCTGTGTTTCCCCACTTTTTTCCTGATCCTCGCGGTAATTGCCTTTCTCGAGCAGTCGATCTGGTACATAATGATCATCATCGGCCTGACGGGCTGGATGGGTGTGGCAAGGCTGGTGCGCGCCGAAGTGCTCTCCATTCGAGAACGTGATTACGTCATGGCGGTCAGGGCTCTCGGGGCAAGCGACACGCGCATCATTTTCCGCCACATCCTCCCCAATTCACTTTCGCCGGTGCTCGTTTCCGCCACCCTGGGGGTTGCCGGGGCCATACTGACCGAATCGGCCCTCTCGTTTCTCGGCATAGGGGTGCCGCCCCCCACGCCCAGCTGGGGGAACATCCTGACCGCGGGCAAGGAATATATCGAGTTCGCCTGGTGGCTCACCCTTTACCCCGGCCTGGCAATCACCGTCACCGTTCTGGCCTACTACCTGGTGGGGGAAGGGATCAGGGACGCGCTCGACCCGAGGCTCAAGCGATAAAAGGTTTCCAAATGACGAAAATCACCAGAAAAGATCTCGAGATCATTTCCGACCGGGACGAGATAAGGGTCGACGGACTCTGCCGCGAAATCCTCAAGGATTTCCACGGCAGCCTGCTGGAGAGGGGGACACCTCCGCTCGAAGCCGGCAGCCTTGCCCACGGTGCTGACTACTTCCTGCGCGACTACGTGGTATCCGCGCGCCGGGAGAACATACTGGACGAAACGCCGGGGCTGATCAGGCGCTTCGCCGCCACCTGGTACATAATCTCAACGCTGGAGCCCTCCCTGGACGAGCTCGCCGGCTTCCTTGAGGGAGCCCGGGCGCTATTCTCGTTTCTGCACGAAAGGGGACTGGTCTCCTCCTCCTGCCTTTCCAGGGCGGAACAGGAGTGCTCGGACCTCGACTTTTACGGCAAGCGCATCGAATCATTCTGGGACATCAATGATGACGGATATGTTGCCTGGGAAGCCGAATGCACGCTGAAGCGGGTTCGTTAGATTCCGTAAAATCCAAAGATTAATCCGAAACGGACAATTTATGAAAACGAATATGGACAGTGAATGGCAGGGCATAATCGACAAGGCTGAAAGCCTGCTGGACAAGCTGGACGGCATCCTGAACGCCGCCACGCATGAAATGAAGTTCGATGAACGCCTGTTCGAGGAATTCTTGGCTTTCCGCTGGGAAAATGGGCACGGGTCCGGCACCCTGACGCCGGTGGAGCACCCGCACATGATGGACCTGGATGACCTGGTAGGCGTCGACGACGCCAAGGAGGAGCTGCTGAGAAACACCGCCCAGTTCGTTGCCGGGTATCCGGCCAACAACGTGCTGTTGTGGGGAGAGCGCGGCACCGGCAAGTCGTCCTGCATCAAGGGTCTTCTCAAGCCATTCGCCCCAAAGGGGTTGCGGATGGTGGAAGTGCAGAAGGGCGACCTCATTCACATCACCTGCATACTCCGTTTCCTGCGGGAGAAGCCGTGGCGTTTCATCCTTTTCTGCGACGACCTTGCCTTCGACGAAGGGGAAGTGTCCTACCGGGAACTTAAGGCGATCCTGGAAGGCGGGATCGAGGCAAGGCCGGACAACGTGCTTCTCTATGCCACCTCCAACCGCCGTCACCTGATGGCCGAGCCGATGAACGACAACCTCGGCAGGGAGATCCACCCCGAGGAGGCGATTTCGGAAAAGCTGTCACTGGCGGACCGGTTCGGGCTCACCCTGAGCTTTTATCCCTTCTCCCAGGACACCTACCTGGCAATCGTGGAGCACTATGCCGAGAGCATGGCGCTGCCCATCGACGTGGACGAGCTCCGCACCGAGGCGCTGCGCTGGGCGCTGTTCAAGGGCCAGCGCTCAGGCCGCTCCGCCCGCCAGTTCATCGATGACCTGGCAGGCAGGCTTGCCATGGGAAAAAGAACACTGGCAACGTAAGGCAATCAAAACCTCCGGCTTTAATCACTGCCCGGGAAATCCCGGCCATGTTTTTATCTGCAATAAAATTGACTTTATTCAAATCAAATGCTAAACATACAGGTCGGTTTCATATCAACAGCAGGAGGAGTGAAATGGAAGTATTCATGGGAAAAGCCTGGAAAAGCCTGATCATCGCTGCCTCAATCGCCCTTGTCGGCGCAGTCGCCTTTGCTTCGGGCGGACCCGGCATGACTGCGGACGAAGCGCTGAAGCTGATGATGGATGGGAACAAAAGGTATGTTGAAAACCAGATGCAAGCGCAGAAACTCAGCGACCCGGCGAGACGCCAATCCCTCACCAGGAGCCAGAAGCCTTATGCTATCGTATTGAGCTGCTCCGATTCCCGGGTTCCGCCTGAAATAATTTTCGACAAAGGGCTTGGTGAAATCTTCGTGATCAGGGTTGCAGGCAACATTCCCGATCCCCTCGTACTCGGCAGCATCGAATACGCAGCAGAACACTTGGGCTCACCGCTCATCATGGTCCTCGGCCACGAACGGTGCGGCGCTGTTACGGCAACCGTCGAGTCGAAGGGAAAACCGGAAGGCAATATCGGCGCCATAGTGAAAACGATTTCACCCGCGGTCAAGCAGGCGAAAAAGGAGTACAAGGGTAACGACAAGTCCCAGCTTGTGGAAAAAGCCGCCGACATCAACATCAGGATGGTTTCCGCCGGCATCATCAAGGACTCGCCGGTTATCAGGCACCTGGTGAAGGAAGGCAAGGTAAAGATCGTTAACGCCAAATACGACCTTGATGACGGCAAGGTAACCCTGATGAAGTAACCGAATCATCAATCACCGGCCCAAAACCGGGAACCGCCTTTCAGCAAGCAGGTTTTCCGTTGCGTGCAACTAAATGGACTGATTGTAAAAATCCCCTTGACCATCCGGGTCAAGGGGATTTTTTTCGGCTCTTTCCCGAACCAGCAGAAGTGTCCGTGGCCTCGACGGCTTCGGTTCCGCCTTCTTCTTTTCCGTCGTATCCTTCACCGGCCGGACTCGTCTTCCCCGTCGCGGTCCTCGAAGGAGCACAATCCCATCAAGCGCAAGGCCAGCGCGATTTCAAGCGTTGTGGAATAACGCCACGTGTACTGGTTGTGCGTCACCTTGCCGCTGCCCAGGCAAACGCAATTCTTCCATATTTCGGAAGGCATGCTCCGGAGCCTGTCTCTCTGGATGAATGTAAGAAGGACGATTTTTTTCATTTTTTCCACGCGGCACGTTATCACCGACGGCCAGGCACGAACTCCCGGATACGGAGCTGTTCGTGTTTCAATCGTATTCCAGCGTTGCTATTTGCCCGAATTTCGGACGATAACGTTCAGGCAGATCCCGGTCCCTGGTCGTGCAGACCCACAAGGTGGGGATGCCGGGGTCGGTTGCAGGGCTGTCGCCCTGCAGGTCGGTCAGGTAGATCATGCAGCCGGCATCGGGCGCGTTTTTCATCGCCCAGTCAAAGGGCGGGCGCAGGTCGGTTCCGCCATGTCCTGCAGCTTTCAGTTCCACCGGGTATTCGTCAGGCGTGAAGGTTTGTGTCCCGGATATCCCGCTGTCGCAGTAAACCACGTGTACCGAGGATGGATAGCTCTGCAGGATGTCGTTGAGCTCTGCCTGGAACTGGTTCAGTTCACCTTGCCCGATTGAACCGGAAGTGTCTACGGCAAGGACAAGGGGCTTCAGCCCGTTGGAGCGGAAACTGGGCAGGTAGAGCCCGCCGGCTATGTGCCGCCGGTTGGGGTGGATCCAGGAATAGTCATTGCGCGCCGTGCGGTCGATGAAGGTTCTCAGTATTTCGCGCCAGTCAAGTATGGGGTGGACCAGCTCGTCAACCAGGCGCTCGAGGGAGCCGGGCAGCTTCCCCTGCGCTTTCGCGGCCCGGGCCGCCTGCTGCACCGCAATCACCACCCTGGCCTCTTCCTGCTGCCTTTCGGCTTTCGTCAGGGGCTCGCCGTTCTCGCCCCTGGCATCTTCGAAGCCGCCGCAGCCGCCCGGGTCTTCATTCGGTTCGTCGTCCTGCTCCTCGCTCGTTCCGGAGCCGCGTCCGGGCGCCCCGGGCAACCGCTCGTAGATCTGCTCAGCGGCAAGGTTGCGGAACTCCGCCTTGTACAATGCGCCGGGCAGCATGCTGAGACCGGCATCCAGGAGAATGCCGTTGATCGCGAAATCGCCGGCCTTGTTGAACCTGTCGAGCTTGCGGTTGCTGCGCCGCAGCGGATGGAGATTGGCCACATGCATCACCAGGTGCGCGAGAACGAACACGACCTGATCGACGCGCAGGGAATCGATGAATTCCGGATTGTAGCGGAGTTCCCTGCCGTCGGTGCAGGCGGTTCTCGTGTCGCTGTCCTCGCGCAGCCGCATGCCGAGGAGCAGGCTGGCGAAAAACGGGTGGTCGAGCACCGTTCGCGCTATTGCTTTCGCCATCTTCGATGATTTGTCCATCGCCTTCCCTTCACGGACAGGTTGTTGACCGGCGCCATGCAAACGGCTGCCCGGCGCAGCGCCGTACACGCCGTTCGCAGTCACAGCAGCATGTCAGCGTTATCTCTGGCCCAGCCGTTGAACTCGCTGGTCGTGGCAAGCCCCGGATCGGCCTGCAGCGCATCGCGCAGCCAGACGACCTGGAATTCTGGCGGCAACCGCTTCATGTAGCGGAACGCCTGTGAAACATTGCCCGACGTAACCTTGCGGCTCATTGCCCCGCACAGGGCATAGAGCACGGACGGCTCCTTGGGGACTTCCGAATCATCGGGGTTGACCATGATGTCCTCTATGTCCGGCAAATCGCGATAGATCTGCAGGTAGGAAGTGAATTCGGCGGCCGGCCCGAAACCGAGCGCTCCGGCGAAAAACGGCAGTTCCGCTTCGCGGGGCAGCTTGCCCATGAACTGGCCGACATTCGCCCAGACCCGTGGGCACGGGAACGAATTTCCCTGGGCCTTGGGATCGAAATGGTGGAGGAGGTCCGGCCGCAGGCGCAGGAAGCTGATGATTTCCGCCGGCACGTCGTGATCTATCGCCCATGCGCACCATTCATCCAGGTCGACGGCCAGTTCCAGGTGGGTTGCGAAACGGGAGCCCAAAGCCTTGCTTATCTTTCTGCTGAACGTGCCGTCAGTCACCCTGTTTCCCGCTGCCAGGATCCGCCAGCCTGCCGGCATGCGGTATTCGCCCAGCTTGCGGTCGAGAACGAGCTGGAGAAGCGAACTCTGCACCGAATCAGGCGCCTGGGAAAGTTCGTCGAGGAACAGCAGGCCTTCCCCTTCCGTCGGCAGGAAGATGGGAGGATTCCAGCGGGTGACTCCGTTTTCGACGGATGGGACGCCGCGCAAATCAACGGGATCCAGCAGCACCGCGCGGATATCGATCAGAGGCAGCTTGAGATCAGCAGCCACCTGGGCCACGATCTGGGATTTGCCGATCCCGGGCGGTCCCCAGAGGAACATGGGCAGGTTGACACTGAGCCCGCTCTTGAGAATAGCTATTGCAAGCGACGGTTTGACGGTTACACAAGTCTCCATAAACGACTCCCTTTGCGACTGGCCTGAAGTGACGCCCCATGGAATAAAATATCCGCACCATTATACCACTATGGATTTCATTCACTGAAACAGATTAAATATCAACCCCGGCCATTCCAAGAATACCAGTTTTTTCCTTCCTATTCATGCCCTGATCATGACCAGCAGCATCTTGAACCTCTCGGTCGCCCGCAGGGAATGGGGCCGGTCCGCGGGCATGATAATGATCTCGCCCGCCCTTACCGCGTGGGAAGTTCCGGAAATGGTAACTTCCGCCGTTCCGTCCACGATCTGGACGAAAGCGTCAAAAGGCGCCGTATGTTCGCTGAGGCCCTGCCCCTTGTCGAACGAAAAAAGGGTGATTGTGCCCCTGCCCCTGTCGATGAGCGTCTTGCTGACGACCGCTCCATCCTGGTACGAAATGAGTTCCTTCAGCTCCAGGGCCCGTCCGATGATATCTTCCCGAGTCGACATGGATTCATCTCCTTTCGGTGACATGAGGGGAAATATTCTGTTGTTTGAGGAATCTATACCATACCACGCGTCTGCCGCACATGACCTAGGTCAAAAAGACCGCTGCCGGTTTTTCGGAATTCAAAGCGGCCAAGTTGTGAACCGGGAGATAATACGCTACTATTGACCTCGTGGAAGGAATTCTGATCCATGATCCACGGAGCCAGCGAATGAAGAATGCAGACTTGGTGCTCGGCATAGACATTGGCGGTACGACAACCACTTTCGGTTTCGTCGAGGCTGACGGAAACTGCCTCGCGGAAACGGAAATCCCGACCATGGCCAGGGAGCCGCTGAGCCGGTTCATGGATCGCCTTGCACAACAGGTTCGCCAGGCATTCTTCCCCTTTGCCGCCAACCGTTCCCTCATCGGCATCGGCATCGGAGCCCCCAATGCCGACCACCGCACCGGCATGCTGAACAATCCGCCCAACCTGAAATGGGGTACGAGCGTGGACCTGGCAGGACTCTTCCAACGGGTTTTCGCCCTTCCGGTGGCACTGGACAACGACGCGAATGCCGCGGCATTGGGAGAAATGGAATATGGCGCAGCCCGCGGCATGGAGCATTTCATAGTGATAACACTCGGCACGGGAGTAGGCAGCGGGATAGTGGTGAACGGCAAGATACTCCATGGTACGGACGGATTCGCCGGTGAAATCGGGCATACCGTCGTGGACCCCGAGGGCCGCATCTGCGGATGCGGCAACAGGGGATGCCTCGAGGCCTACGCCTCTGCCGGCGGCTTGTGCAGGACGTTTTTCTCGCTTTCGGCAAAACAGGGCGGTGAAAGCATCCTGCATTCCGTTCCCTTCTCCGCCCTTTCTGCTAAGATGGTATGCGAAGCGGCTCTTCAGGGAGACTGCATAGCAGGTTCCGCATTTGAAGAAACCGGCCGCATCCTCGGAATGAAGCTTGCCGATGCAGCGGTTCTTCTCAGTCCGGAAGCCATATTTCTTCAGGGAGGGCTGTCGGCCGCCGGTGAACTCATCTTCGAACCTGCACGGCGTTCACTGGAAAGGCACCTGCCGGGAATGTTCCGGGGACGGGTGAAACTGCTTCCCAGCGGGCTCGGGGAAAGGAACGCCGGAGTCCTGGGAGCAGGAGCGCTGATCCGGCGCAGGCTGGAAACGGGGAAACCGCCATGACACATTCCCCTGCGCGCAGCACAAGGAGGTTTCATGGAAGACTCTGATCTGGACTTCACGGTGGAGCGGCTCGGCGAATGTCACATCCCCTCCCCCATGCCTTTCGGCAGGTTCGTAAGCGACAGCGACCGGATCCTCTACCACGGACGGGTGGATGATCTGCAAAGCTTCTGCGCCGGCGGGGGCACACCCTTGTCCTTCGAAGCGGCCGGGCCCAGGGAACGGATATTCTTCGACCCCCAGCATCTCGTCTGCGGCATTGTTACCTGCGGCGGCATCTGCCCGGGGCTGAACGATGTCATCAGGGCGATCGTGCTGAGCCTGTTCCATCACTACGGCGTCAGGACAGTATTCGGGTTCCGCTACGGTTTCGAAGGCATTACCAGCCGCCACAACCATTTCCCGATGCTGCTCACTCCGGAAACCGTGGAGGGGATTCACCAGAAGGGCGGTACAATACTCGGCAGTTCCCGGGGCCCCCAGGATGTGGGGGAAATGGTGGACACCCTGCAGTCGATGGAAGTGGGCATACTGTTCGCCATAGGCGGGGACGGCACCCTCAAGGGTGTGCACGAGATAGCCCGGGAGATCGGACGGCGGGGGCTCAGGACGTGCGTCATCGGCATTCCGAAAACCATCGACAACGACATTCGTTTCGTGGAAGAGTCGTTCGGATTCCAGACCGCGATCTCCGAAGCGCGCAGGGTGATATCCGCTGCCCACTGCGAAGCAAGCGGCGCGCGCAACGGCATCGGGCTTGTAAAGCTCATGGGCCGCCAGTCAGGCTTTATCGCAGCATATGCAACACTGGCCAACAGTGACGTAAACTATTGCCTGGTCCCCGAGGTGCCGTTCACCTGTGAAGGCTTCCTGGAAATCCTTCGAAAACGGCTGGCTGAACGCGGCCATGCCGTCATAGTCGTCGGCGAAGGAGCAGGACAGGACCTGATGGACAAGGTATCTTCCAGCGACGCGTCAGGAAACGTGCGCCTCGGAGACATCGGATTATTCCTGCGTGACAGGATCTGCGATTATTTTTCCTCGAACGGCATAAAGGTCAACCTGAAGTATATCGACCCCAGTTACACGATCCGCAGCACGCCGGCCAACGCCCGTGATTCAGCCTTCTGCCTTCTTCTCGGCCATTACGCCGTTCATGCCGGCATGGCAGGCCGCACCGACATGGTTGTCGGCACCTGGAAAAATGAATTCACCCACCTCCCGATCTGTTACGCGGTTTCCGGGAGGAAACAGCTCGACCCGGATGGTCGCCTCTGGAGCGGAGTTCTCGGCTCCACCGGGCAGCCCAGGGAGATGACCTGAAGCGGATTGCCCCGGCCCGAGGCAGCCGTTCCGCGCCCCCTTTCACCGGGAAACATTGAACAAACTCGTCCTTGCGTGTATGATAAGAAGTTTGAAGGTCTGATCAAGATCGTGAATCTGCCTGATATTAAGGAAATGGAGCATCTATTGATGGAAAGCGAGCAAAGAATTCATATTGTCGAGGAAAAGCTTACCCCTTTGGGAATGACAATCAAGGAATGGTCGAAAAACAACGAGCTGGATCACCGCATAGTCAATGATCTGATAACGGGCGCTCTCAGGGGCACCCATGGAGTTTCCCTCAACGCCAGGAAAAAGATGGAAGAATTTTTCGGGCCCATCTTCGAATGATTGAAGTTCCCGACGCACCTGAATGCCGCCCGTCATGAAGGCTGCTATCTCTTCGGGCCTCTCCTGCCGGACCGCTTGTAGACGCCTTCGAGCGCAACATTAGTGCCGGCGCCGCATGTCCCCTTGTCGAAATTCTGCTTGACGGTTATGCGGTCGCTGCCGAACGTGAAATCCAGTTCGCATTCCTCGGCAACATATTTGGCCGTGCCGTTGGCTACGGTCATTATCCCCTGCAGTTCACCGATATGCCCCTGGTGATTTATCACCAGCAGCCTGAACGCGGCCTTACCATATCCGAGGTCATTGATCTCCAGCTCACCATCGGTGCTTAAATAGGCTTTACGGGGACTCCTGCCATCTTCTTTCCAGGAAGGTTGATTCGAATCAGCCGCGCTTTTCTTCAGCTCGTCGATTCTCGTTTTGTACATGAACTTCAACTCCTCGGGATCGGTGGCGGAATTGCGTTTCCTGGCCCAGGAGCGTTGCGCCGCGTTCAGGGCTTTCTTGTCCCTCGTCTTGCGGTAAGCCGCTCTGTAGGCGTGTGCCAGTTTCTCGTCCGCCAATGACAGCTCTTCATTGGCGCAGATCATCTTGTCTGTCCTGGAAACCGCCTTCATGCAGTCAAAACTGGCCGCATGCAATGCCGCCGGGGCAAGAGTCACGACCAAGAGCATCAACCATCCGGCATGGATCTTGAGCATTTGCGCCTCCTCCGCTGCGATGCCGCATAGACACTGCAGGCAGCCGGCAGGTACGGGCGGTGGCATCCCCGAACCGGTCCTGCATGTGGAACTATTCTACCACCGGAGCAGGTTGTTGGGAAATGATCATTCCGCCAGTTCTGTCCCATTCCACGGTTCTTTGTTTCAACTTGAAGAGCGATTGTCCCGGACAGCACAGACATGACCACAGCCGGCATATGACAGCAAACCGAGATTTTCTGTTTTATTCATGATATTCGAGAGGTATAATCCCGTCCCACGGGTAAGGCTGCGCCTTTATTAATCTACCCGAATCTGAAAACACAGGAGAAGTCATGAAGAAACCAATGTTGAACACGCTGTTGACCATCACTCTGGCAATCGTTGCAGTCACGCCGGCCTTTGCCCAGGAACAGGCCCTTCCCAAACCTGACGTTCTTACCGATGAAACCGTCTACACAACCAGGAAACTCTCCTCTTATGACACCCTGGTAATACGTGATTTCAACACTAACGAAGCAGAATATTCACGGGTGGACAGTGAAGAAAGACCAAAGATCGATGCCATGAAGCCGGTTCTATCTAAAAACATTACGGACAACGTCAAAACCCAGTTGAAGATGAAGAAACTTTTCAGCAAAATCCTGGTGAATGCAAAGCCAAGGCAAAACGCCGTGATCCTGGAAGGGTCATTTACCGAATTCAACGCCGGCAGCCGCGCACTGAAGTTTTTTGTCGGCTACGGCGCCGGCAAGGCCTACCTGAAGGTAAAAGGCAGGCTCATCGACGCGCGGACCGGGCAGGAGCTGGCCGTATTCACCGAACGTGAAGCCGGCTATCGCGGCGCCGTGAGCATGGAAAGCTATCTTGACCTGTTCCCCGACCAGGCAAAGTGCATCGGCGAAAACATCGCCCAGTTCATCGAGAAACTGTACTGATCCTCGCCGATCCCCGGCCCCATTGACCGTCTCTTCGTGCCGCCTTTCCTCCCAGCAGAGGTTTCCCCGATCCTGCCCTCTCAGTCAGGGAAAGGGCGGCAGAAGGGCTCGGCCTTCATGGAAGCTCCGGCGGACAGATCCGAAGGGGCTGAGTCTGTGGCGTCACCGGTCCAGTTCTTTCCTCACCGTTCTCAGGAGGGTACCCGGGGGAATGGGCTTGGCCAGAACATTCATCCCTTCTCCCGGAATCGCCCTCTGCTGGAAAACCTCTGCGGCATACCCACTCATGAATATCACCCTTATTTCCGGACGTATCTTCCTGATGGCGTCGAATACTTCCCAGCCATTGCGCTTGGGCATTATGACATCCAGCAGAAGGAGCCTGATGTCGTCCGCCAGACCCATGAATTTCTGCAAAGCATCTTCCCCATTGACCGCTTCTATTACCCTGTAGCCGTTTTCCTGGAGCAGATTCTTGGTCAGGAGCCTCACGGTATAATTGTCTTCCGCAACCAGGAGCATCTCCGAACCGCCCGGATATGGATCCCCGTCCACTGCCAGCGATGCCCCGGGCCCATTGGCCTGCAAACCCTGAATCCAGGGCGCCGTATTATGGAAGGGTGAACCTCCGGCGAAAACTTCTTCATGCTCAGGACTGATCGGCAGGTATATCCTGAATGTCGTCCCGCTGCCGAATTCCGAATCCACTGCTATGCAGCCGTCGTGCTGGTTTATGATGCCGTACACCATCGACAGCCCGAGTCCCGTGCCCTTGCCTACTTCTTTGGTGGTGAAAAACGGTTCGAATATGCGCTCCCTGGTCTTGCGGTCCATGCCGATGCCGCCATCGGCAACGGTTATGACCCCGTACTTGCCGGGCCGTGCGGTGCCGTGGGCATGGACGAACTCGCGTTCGGTCTCCAGGAGATTTGTCGCCATGGAAAGCACTCCCCCATTGGGCATGGCATCCCGTGCGTTGGCGGCAAGGTTTACCAGCACCTGGCGGATAAGGACGCCGTCAGCCATAACACTCAAACGGCGATCGCAAACCGAAACCCGCAGATCTATATCCTCCCCGATCATCATTGACAGAAGCGATTCGGCTTTTTCAAGAACCTCATTGAGATCAAGAAGGCTGGGCTCGATCTTCTGCTTCCTGCTGAAGGCGAGAAGATCCTTGATCAGGCGCGCCGCCCTCTCTCCGGACACCACGATGTTGCTGACATAGAAACTCAGCGGATCGCCATCAGTCATGAATTTTCTGATGAGATTGGCATAGCCGAGGATTGCGGTAAGTATGTTGTTGAATTCGTGGGCAATCCCCCCGGCAAGCTGACCGACTGCCTCCATCTTCTGGGACTGGAAAAGCTGGGACTCCAGGCGCAGCTTTTCATCCTCGGCCAGTTTCAGCGGCGTAATGTCCAGGATGACGCACAACGCACCGGCAACATTTCCCTCTATGTCTCCATAGGTGGCCCTCGAAAATATGACCGACCGGAGAGTGCCGTCTGCATGGCGGAGCTGCATGTCGAAAGAATCCGATCCAGGTTCCCTCCATCGAGCCGATTTGCCCTCTCCCTTGAGCTCAACCAGCAAAGCAAGGCAAACATCCGGCAGGGCCTTGCCGACGATATCTCCCTTGCGCCTGCCTGAAAAAGTCTCGTATGCCTTGTTGCAGCCGACATAACGTCCATTGACATCGGTATAGAAGATCGGGTTCGGGATGGTATCCAGCAATGCACTGAGAAACTTCATCTGGGCCAGCAATGCCGTTTCTGCCTGCTTCCGGTCAAGAATCTCCTTTTCAAGTTCGTTGTTGGCCTCCCAGATCTGCAGGTTGCGCACTTCCACGATGCGACGCAGCAGGAAACCGGACCGGAAGCTCTTCTCCACTGTATAGCACATGTACATTTCGAAGATGGAGAATGACGAAAGGATGAACGTGTTGCTGAACAGCACGGTGGTCGGGATTCTGGCGTCCCAGAGAGCGATGACTTCATAAAGCAGCAGAGTCCCGGTCGTAAGCACTGCGGCGCTCACGAAGCGAAGACGAAAATAGAACAGCATGCAGAGCAGCAGGCCGGCATACGACATGTAATTGCCCGGCGGCCCGGCCTCTACGATCATGAGGACGACCCCGGCGCTCGCGGAAAAAGCGGCCACGGACTGCGAGACCTGCATCAGCCTGCGAATGTGGTGGGTATAGGAAAATACGTAAACCGCGATTATCAGGGGGCATACGAATACGTACCGGATCAGCCAGGCATACTCCTTGATGTCCGGGATCACCCATAAATCATGTATGCCGAACAAAACGTAGAAAAATAATCCGACCAGCAGGTCGAGACGAAGGTGGGGAAGTCTCCTGTCGCAGTAGTCGTCCCTGAATGCGGCCTCGAGCTCCCTGTCCAGATAGGAAAGCGTGAAGACGTTGTATGCCGTTTCCTTGGCTGTTAGCATTCGGGAATTCCCTGACCGTCGCGGGAGAACGGATGACTTTGACAAATCGCGACACGACTTTTCATTTGCGTATGTTTAACTTGACATTTTTCAGTTAACTATGGAAAATTATCGCTTTTGAATTCTGCTGTCAAGAAAATCGTGGCGCTTCGCGACCCTGCAGTCGCGCTTCATGGACCGCACGGGAACAATTAAAGTTTTTACAGCTGCCGTCGAACATTAATAAATGCATGGAGGGTAATCCAATCATGACATACGCCAATGAAGACTCCCCTGAAGTTCCGAAGCGCCCCTGCATCGACTGGAGCATGCTCGACGGGATGGCAGCCCTAGGCAAACCGGGAGCACCGGATTTGAGGATACGGCTTCTTGAAACCTTTCTGTCCGCCTCACCTCCCCTGATGAAAGAATTGAGGGCAGCGGTTGCAGGGTCGGACGCCACGGCCATCGCCAAAGCCGCTCATTCTCTCAAGTCCAGCAGCCTGAACATGGGGGCGAAAGCTCTCGGTTCCCTCTGTGCGCAACTGGAAAGACTGGGAAGGGAGAAAGACCTGCGGGAAGCCGCGGATATTCTGACACGTGCTGACAATGAGTTCATGCTGGTGGTCGACGATTTCGATTGCCTGCTGAAAAAGCTCCGCAGTCCGGCGTCATGAAAGAGCCAGTCTTGCTGCTTGTCATTACCATCACCCCAGGAAAGAACTCATGGTCGAAGATACCTCTTGTTTTCGATCGAGTACAGGAGCGTTATGGACTGGAAACCGAAAATACCGCTTAGCAGTGCAGGGTTTTTTTTCGTCTACTTGATGATTGTGTCATGCGCAACTTTGACTTTTGGCGCAGGGAATGCCGCCGGCTCACCAGAGCAGGACACCAGCACCGGTTCTAGCGCAGCATCCGCACCACTCACCCTCCAGCAGTGCATCGACATCGCCCTGGGAAAAAACCATTTCCGGGCAGCATCCCGTTACAGTGTCGAAATCGCCGAAACGCAGCACCGTCAGGCCCTGTCCGCCTACTGGCCCCAGCTCGACGCCAAGGGGACCTACAGCATGATGGACGAGGACCCCAATTTCATCTTCCCCGCCAGAACCATCAACATGCCGCAGGGAACCGCCCTGCTGGTGCAAACTCCCTATGGCACAATGCCTCTGACAACCCTCCCGGTATCCGAACAGAACGTAAAACTGATGGACAAGAAGAACTTTGTCTTCAGCTTGAACGCGACGCTGCCCGTCTATACCGGCGGAAAAGTCAGCGCCATAGTCCGTCAGGCAGAACAGGGGATGAAGGCGGCCAGGGAAGAAGCGCGCCGCACGGACCTGGAGGTCGTGTACGACATTACCCGTTATTACTACGGCGCGGTGCTTGCGAGAGAACTGGTGCAGATCGGCAAGGATGCCCTCGCCCGCATGGAAGTGACCCTCGAACTCACCGAAAACCTCTACACCAAGGGCTCGGGGAGGGTAAAGAAAACGGACTACCTGCGCAACAAGACCGTGGTCGAGGGCCTGCGCACCACGGTCAGTGCGCTCGAAGCAAATGAACAGCTGGCGAAAGCCGCCCTGACCAATTCCATGGGCCTTGGGTGGGAATGCCCGGTTGAGCCGTCCCTCAGCGAATTGCCCTTCACTCCGGTCAAGGCCGAGCTCAAGGAACTGGTGGGCGGGGCCTACCGCTTCAATCCCGACTGGGCCCGAATGGAGGCGGGGCTCGAGGCTGCAGCCGCGAAAATCGACGAAGCCAGGAGCGGTCACCTGCCGAAGATCGGCCTGTTCGGAAGCGTGACGCGCATCGAGAATTCATACAACAGCGGGATCGTGACCCCCGAGAACAGGAACTCCTGGACAATCGGGATCGGCATGGAATTGCCCCTGTTCAACGGTTTCCGCACCACGAACGAAGTGCGCGAGGCCAAGGTCAGGCTGAAAAAACTCAAAGAGCAGCAGCTGCTCCTCAAGGAAGGTATCGCCCTGCAGGTGAAACACATATTCCTCAAGCTCACGAGCGCCCAGCAGCAGAAAAAATCGGCAGAAGCCGCAGCCCTCTCGTCCGAAGAAAACCGGGCGCTGAACGAGCGGGCCTACCAGGAAGAGCTGGTCGAAACCAAGGACGTCATCGAAGCCCAGCTGGTGGAGTCCCTGATGAAGGCCCAGTACCGCAAGGCGCTCTATGACAATCTGGATGCACGGGCCAACCTGGACTTCGTAGTGGGCAAAGAGGCCGAGTCGTTCATGAAGGCTATCCACTAGTCGTGCCTAACCGGAAACACCGGATCTGCACTCATACAGATTCCGGTCGTCATCTTCCAGCCGAAGAAACTGGTTCCCTTCCGGCCCGAGAATAGATAAAAGCCATGGAAACAATGCACGCAGAGCACCGCACACCCAGGGCGCGGCTTGCCCTCAATCAGAGCAAAGGAACCATATGAAACCGGTTTACCGCATGGAATGCGCACATCCGCCATTTCGAGCCATTTTATCTCTTGCGGCACTGGCACTGCTTGGCACGTTCCTCATCATGCCCCCTGCAAGCGCGGATCTCCTTGACACTTCCGAATGCAGGAGCGTGAGGGTGGGCCTGACCAACAGATCGTTTCCCAATGTGGACCAGCGCGAGGCCCTGGCGGCCATGCAGCTTTGGAGCAGGGAGCTTGCCCGCGGGATGGGGATAAAGTCGGAGACCAAAACGATCATCTACTCCAGAAACGAGGATCTGGTGGCCGCGGTAAACAAAGGCGAATTGACCATTGTCAGCCTCCCGGCGCTGGATTACCTCAAAATCCGCCGAAAAGTCCACATGTCTCCCGCATTGGTCTCAATAGGCGCCAGCGGATACAAAAGCCGCTATCTTCTCGTCACACGCCGTGACAGCGGCATCAGGACCTTTCATGACCTGCGGGGTAAGTCATTGGTAATGGCCAGCTCAAATGTTCAATCACCCGCATCACTATGGCTTTCAGTGTTTCTGCTCAAGGAGGGGAACAGAGATCAGACGAGATTTTTCCGTGAGGTAAAAGAATCCCTATCGCCGTCGAAGGCGCTCATGAAAGTGTTTTTCAGGAAAAGCGACGTTGCCCTGCTCAGTCGCGGCGCATTTGAAACCAGCATCGCACTCAATCCCCAGTTGGGCAACCAGATGGCAATAATGTCCGAGTCGGGAAATCTGGTCGGCGTAATAACCTGCATAACGGACAACGTGAGCAGCAACTTAAGGCGTTCCATTGAAAACGCAGCCATGCATCTCCATGAAAACAGCATCGGCAAACAGATGTGCACCCTGTTCCAGATGGACCGGGTCGTTCCATTCCAAGCTTCCTATCTCTCGGGGTTGGAAGAGCTGCTCAGGGAGAGGGACAGACTGCTGGCAATGCGGGCCAGGAAACGATGAGGAGAAGGTCAACAAAGCCAAACGGAAACGTCGCTATCGGGCGAAGATGGCACATTCGATTGCTGCATACGCTCGCCTGCCTGTTTGCGGGCGCTGTTTTTCTTTCACAACCGGCATCCGGATCGGCAAACCCGCGTGACGACCTGCCCAAAGTGCTGCACGTGGCATTTTCTTCCCGCGTTTTCCCTGACGTGGATCAACGCGACGCCCGGATAGCCATGGAACTGTGGGCAAGGGAGCTGTCGCGCAAAGCAGGTGTTCCTGAAGCAAAGGTAACCCTTTTCAACAACCCTGACGAGATCAGGAACCTGGTCCGCAGAGGCGACATCCACCTCGTGACACTGCCGTCCATTGAATACCTTGCATGGCGGAAAGAGCTCAACATGGTCCCTTCCTATCTGGCAGCAAACAAATGCGGCAAGGACATGGAGCACATCCTCGTCGTCCGGCGGACCAGCGGCATCTCCAAGGTGGCTCAGCTGAAGGGCAAAACCATTGCCATCCCCACGTCGGCCAAGCTGCAGACAAGCTCCCTCTGGCTCAAGGTCCTGCTCTTGCGGCAAGGCATACACGACAGCCAAGCCTATTTCGGCAGGTTTTCAGAGACAGGCAAGCCTTCGAAGTCAATCATGGGGGTATTTTTCCACCAGTATCATGCTGCGATTGTCACCCGCGGCTCATTTGAAACATGTACCGCAATAAATCCGCAATTGGGAAAAGACCTTGCCGTGATTGCCGAATCGAAAAGCCTGCCGGGTGATGTTTCATGCATCCCTGAAAACATCAGCGCCAGGCTCAGGCAGTCCATAGATGCAGCTGCCATTACCCTGCATGAAAACGCGGTCGGCAAACAGATCATGACCCTGTTCCATATCAACCGGGTCATTCCTTATAAAGCCTCATATATGGCCGGCCTGGAAGATCTGGTCCGCGAGCACGACGCACTGATGGCAAAGCATGGGAAAAAAAGATGAAAGAAAGGTCAGGGGAAATAAAGGCCCCGATACATACCGGGAAAACAGCCGCCCCATGCCGTCGCTTGATATATCTGCTGCTGGGGATGCAAATCCTTCTTCTGGCGGCCCCCCCTTCCCCAATGGCAGCAGAGAGGTTTCGTACGGCTGTCGGGTTCTCGGTCAGCACATTCCTCGAACTGGACAAGGAAAGGGCCCTGTCGATAACTTCCCTCTGGAGCAGCCTCGTCGCCAGAAAATGGGGCGGAACCGCAAGCACTGTTGTTTTCAGGTCAGTTCCCGAACCTGAAAAGAGCATACAGTCGAAAAATGTCGACCTTCTAGTTCTGCTGCCATCGGAATTCGTTGAACTGAAAGGGAAAACCACGTTGGAACCGCTGTTCGTATCGGCAAAAGGAAACGGTCCTATAACCCAAAAAAAGGTTGTGACATATTCTGTCGCTAGACAGGGTTAGCCTTTCGTCCATAACAAGGAGGAAAGGTCATGAATGTTGAGGAGTTGCGACGTAACTTCCCGGATGAA
>POSG01000014.1 GCA_003314535.1 Geobacter sp. | reverse complement strand
CCCCGTTCTCGTGAATCCGCAGCATCAGGAACTGCCCCGCACGGCACTTCCCCGCCACCAATGGCGCCGACACCCGCATGTGCCACGTCCGCTCCGTTACAATCGCTTTCTTCAATATGGTATGCATCATGACCTCATCACAATAGTTTCAATCTGCCGGGTGCAGATCAATCGAACAGCAGCATCTCCAGCCTTTCCCAGAGCTGATCCTTTCCATCCCTGGTGAGGGCCGAGAAGTATACGAACTCTTCCGCCGGAATTTCAAGGGTTCGGGAAATTGTGGACGCCTGGCGGGCCCGCTCATTTCTTGACACCTTGTCGCACTTGTTGATCACTACAAGTGTCGGGACTTCATAGGTTCTCAACCACTGGAGCATCAGCCGGTCTTCCTGGCTCGGTATCCGGCGCACGTCCAGGATCAGCACGACGCCCCGCAGGTTTTCCCGGCGGCCGAGGTAGGTTTCGATCATCGGGCCCCATTCCCGTCGAACCGCAAGCGGAACACTGGCAAAACCGTAGCCGGGGAGGTCCGCCAGCACGAATTGGCCGTTGACCGCGAAGAAGTTGATGAGACGCGTCCTCCCGGGAGTCCTGCTGGTGCGCACCAGGCTCTTTCTGTTCACCAGGGTGTTTATAAGTGAGGATTTGCCCACATTGGAGCGGCCCGCAAACGCCACTTCCGGCAAGTCGCTCGCGGGATACTGGTCGGGTGTAACCGCGCTTTTTAGGAATTCCGTGCTCTTAACGTCCAATAAGTACCACCGGAGAAAATTTTTGATGATATTATAAACAGCACGCACCCTACAATCAATCAGTTTTCATTCGGAAAGGGTGCTTTTCCCGCCCTGGCTGTGTCAATCTGCGGGTTTGCTTGTGCGACATACAAGAGTATGCCTCCGCGCAATCCCTTGATTTTGTCAGCCTTCGCGGTCAACTTTCGCGGGCAAAAGTTTCTTGCCAGGACGCAAAATCCCCTCTTTCCGATCTGAAAACTGCATAAGCGTCCATCCGGACTTTCCGGATGGACACCGGGTAAATCCTTGGTTTCTTTGCCGGGAAATATAATGGTCGTTTCCAAACAATACTTTGCTTAAAACACTTCTGTTGGCCTGGATACGCTGTTTCCATGGAGAGCGTTACAAATTTCGTGACTAAGCCCGTAAAATGCGGTAGTACTTAAAAGAAAATACAACTTTGAGGGAGCGTAGATGTCCGGAAAATATCGCACCGATTTTTTGAAAAACGTGACGGTTCGCCTCGACTTCAACAAGAACCTTTATCAGGTTTCATCGGCTTTGCCCGCTTCGCTGGAGGCAAAGGCCCGGGAGCTTTTGCCCCACATGCAGCGCAAGGGTGCGCTTGCAGAGGAAATGATGGTGAAGTGTGAAGGGGAGGTGCAGCGGAGGCATGTGAAGGAGAACCACTGGTTTTTCACCAGCGGCAAAGGTGACAAGACCCTGTGCATGGCCCCCAATTTCATGTGGCTGGACTGCAAGACCTACACGGGTTACCAGGATCTCCGGGACACGGTTGTCCCGTTGATTGATGCGCTGTTCGAAGCGTTCCCCGATATCCCCGAACTGGCGGTCAACCGATTCGGGCTCAGGTATTTCAACAGCATCGAATTTACCGATCCGGCATTCACCGACTGGACCGGGTACCTGGATCCGTCTCTTTTGTCCATCTTTACGGTGGCAGACGAAAGGTCCGCCATCTCCAGGGCTTTTCACAACCTTGAGTTGAATTACGGCGACATATATCTGACGTTTCTCTATGGGATGTACAATTTCGACTACCCGGCTCCGATCCGCCAGAAGACCTTTACCCTGGATTTCGACGGCTATATCGCAAAGATCCAGCAGAGGGGCGAATTGGCGGCATCGCTCGATGCCCTCCACGAAAAGATTTCCCATTATTTCGAGAAGAGCATCACTGACAAGTTGAGGGATCTGATGGGCCGCTGACCTGACAGGGATCGGGTTGCGCCGCAAGCCGGCTGCAACCCCGAATCGCCTGCGGACTTGCCGCTAAACCACTCCCAGCAGGTCAAAATATTCCTTGCGTGTTTTTTCAAATCCGTTTTTCAGGTCATCGGCTGCCAGCGACACGGCCCGTTCCTGGTAAATATCCGGTATGTTATAAAGAATCACGGTGTGGAGCGCTTTCACCAACTGGGCGATGATGAGCGGCCAGTCGTGCATGCCGATACCGTGCTTCATCATTGCGGCAACGATGTCGTTCACCATGTCCCGCGACAGCGCCGGCTCTTCAATGTTCCCCCGGGTGGAGATGATCTCGGTAAGATAAAGGGTGAAGCTGGCATCCACGTTCTCCTTGCCGTCATTACCGCCCTTGAGCGCCTTGAGAATTTCCCAGGCCTTGTCGGATGCTTCCTGCTGAGTGATTTTTCCTGCCATTGCTTTCTCCCCTCCATGTCTCCGCCATAAGTTCAAAGGAACCGAGCGGCCTTTTCTTTGCCGGAGGAGAGTATCCAATGACGATCCGCAAGTCAATCCCTTCCTCGCAGGGCATGTCAGCGGCCGCGGATTCTCTTGCGCCCGCTTCTTCCCGCGAGGGACAGGATGTCGGCCATGGAGATCTTCCAGGTCCCATCTTCCTTTTTCAACCGGAAAGCTCGCGTGCAGTAATCCGTCTCCCCGGACAAACATTCAAGGCCGACCCGGGCAGAGACGTTTGCGCTGTTGCCGTGTACTGCGCCGATTTTCAGGTCCTGGAGCTTCTGCCAGCAGCAGGCCGGTTTGCGGCTGCTTCCGGCCATCCTGCTGATGAACGCTTCCCTTGATCCAGTCCCGACGGCATATGTCCGGTCGTATAGCTCGACGTAGCGTCCGTTGCGCCACAGATCCAACGCCGTTTCGAAATCTTCCGAAATTCGGGCGGTGTCCGCGGACGGGCTGGTGGCGTGTATTTCCATGGCCCCGCACACGAGTGCCAGCGCAAGGATCGTAAGAAGCAACGGCTGTTGAAATGATCGCATACCCCCTCCTCGATGAGTAATTTTTTCAAATGATAAATCATTCATCATCGGGTTGCAAGGGTAATCAAAACAGGCCCCCGAGGCGCGGGGTGATGGTCAGAGATACCTGTCGGCGGCTTCGGCGAACAGTTGCAGCTTCTGCATCATCAGGGCGAATTTCGCCGGTTTCAGGGATTGGGGGCCGTCGGAAGAAGCATGTTCCGGGTCGGAATGCACCTCGATCATGAGCCCGTCGGCGCCCGCCGCAACTGCAGCAAAGGCCATGGCGGCGACATAATGGTAGTTTCCGGTGCCATGCGACGGGTCGGCGATCACCGGCAGATGGGTTTTCCCCTTGAGCACGGGTATGGCCGAGAGGTCCAGGGTATTGCGGGTGGCGGTTTCGAAGGTCCTGATGCCCCGTTCGCAGAGGACGACCGCCTGGTTGCCCTCGCTCATGATATACTCGGCGCTCATGAGGAACTCCTGGATGGTCATGGACATGCCGCGCTTCAGCAGCACCGGCTTGCCGGTCTGTCCCACCTTTTTCAGAAGGGCGAAATTCTGGGCGTTCCGCGCGCCGATCTGCAGCATGTCCGCATATTCGGCAACCAGGTCCACGGTTTCGGGGTTCACGACCTCCGTGACGAATGGCAGGCCGCTGACTTCCCGCGCCTTGGACAGGAGTTGCAGCCCCTCTTCCTCCAGGCCCTGGAAAGAGTAGGGCGAGGTCCGCGGCTTGTACGCCCCGCCCCGCAACATCCGGGCGCCGGCGTCGCGCACCGCCAGCGCGGTTTCGATTATCTGTTCTTCGCTTTCAACGGAACACGGACCCGCCATCACGATGATTTCCCTGCCTCCTATGGTCACGGTGTCGCTGATCCGGACCGTGCTGGCTTCCCTTTTCACCTCCTTCGAGGCCAGCTTGAAGGGTTGAAGTATGGGCACCACGTTCTCCACCCCGTGCATGGACTCGAGAGACTGCAGAACAAGCTTGCCCCGTTCGTCGCCCACCGCTCCGATGACGACCCGGGTGGTGCCGTGTATCACGTGCGGCTTGTAGCCCAGCTCCCGGATTCTCTTCAGCACTTCATCCCTGTCTTTCTTGGCTGCCCCCGATTTCATAACGATGATCATGCCCGCTGCTCCTTGTCTCCGGAAACGGCAAAGGGCCGGAGGAATTCCCCCGGCCCTTTTTGCTGCATCATCATGGAAATGGTACAAAAAAGCCGAGGGATGGTTTCATGTCCACCCTCGGCTTCCGGTCTTGATTGTTTCCTGCTACACCATGCTCAGACCTTTACCCGGGTGGACGGTCGAAAAAAGAAACCGCACCAAAAGGAAAAGGTGTTGAAGGTGATATATGCGCAGGTTGTCATGTCAGACATTTTTGCCGATGGGATACCCCGATGTCAAGAGAAAAGTGGTCGGCAGGCTTCGACGGTTCGGAACACCGGCAGACGATTGCGGTGGCAGCGCTCCTAGAGACTGCTTTCGCCTCGACGTTTCATGGCGTACGGTTGCAGGTTGCGGAGCGCGCGTTCGACGGCGTCGCGACTGTGGGCTTCGATTGTCCAGGCTGCTTCGGGAGCGTAGCGCTCCATGAGGCGGAAAAAAAGCGGGAAATCGATTCCTGCTTCCCCGATGGGAAGGTGGTCGTCCGCAGTGCCGCTGTTGTCATGAATGTGGGTTTCCGCAATATGTGAACCAAGTTCGCAGAACCATTCTTCCATGCCTATGCGGGAGAACAGGTTCCAGTGTCCCACATCAAAGCAATGACGGAAAAACGGAGAAGGGATGCTGTCAAGCAGATCCCTCAGAGTCGAGGGATCTTCCTCGAAGATGTTTTCGACCGTGGCAATGCAACCTATCTGGTGGGCCCATTCGACGATCGGCCTGAAGGTGTCTGATGCGTGACGCAGCCATCGGGCCCTGTTTCCGCCGAACCGCCAACGGTCATATCCGGGGTGGAACACCACCACGGACGGCCTGAAAATTTCCGCCAGTTCCATGATCTGACGAAAGCGGAGCCGAGTAGCTTCCAGCACCAGGCGATCCAGCGCCCCGGGGTTCAGATCCATGAATGGCGCGTGAATGGTGGTCGTGATGCCGTTTTCGCTGAAGAGGGACGATATCTCCCTGAGCTTTCCCTTGTCCAGCACGTCGAGGGAATCAGCGGAGAAGGCGATCTCCGGGTTGATCTTTCGCTCGAGGATGAAACCGAGATGCTCCGGGAGAAGGGCGAATGGGACATGGACATGGATCCGGTCAGTTATCATGTTCGCTCTTTTTCCCGTGGCGCCGGACCATGTCATGGGCGCAACTTTTGCATTTTATCAGTTCTTCAAGTTTCATGATGGCGCTGGATTCGCCCAGGACGATCAGAGTGTCGTGCGCTTCCAGCCTGGTTTGGGATTCGGGGTTGAAGACCATCTTGCCGCTGGCTTTCTTGATTCCGACGATCATTACCCCGGTTTCCTTCCTGAAACCCGAGCTCACCAGGTTTTCGCCGATGAACCCCGAGTCATGGGGAATCAGGATTTCTTCCATCTGCAGGTCCATGTGCTCCCTGCCGGTGGCTATCTCGATGAAGTCGACCACGTTGGGCCGCAGAATGGCCTGGGCCATGCGGCTTCCCCCGATCAGGTATGGGGAAATTACTTTGCTGGCCCCTGCGCGTTTCAGCTTGATGTCCGACCCCTCGTCGCCGGAGCGTGCCAGGATGAACAGATCCGGGTTGAGTTCGCGGGCGGTGAGCGTGATGTAGACGTTTTCCGTGTCCGAGGCAACGACCGAGATCAGTCCTTTCGCCCTCTTGATGCCTGCTCTGAGCAGCGTATCGTCGTCTGTAGCGTCGCCGCGGAGGAAGAGGTAGCCTTCCGATTCCAGCTTTTCTATTACCTCGGGTATTTTCTCAACAACTACGAAGGCGAGCGGCTTGGCCGCGAACTCCCGGCAGATGAGGGCGCCCATTCGGCCGAATCCGCAGACAATGTAATGGCCACTCAGGGCATCGATCTGTTTTTCCACCTTTTTCCTCCCCATAATGCGCTGGAACTGCCCTTCGAACATAATCTGGGCCAGACTTCCCACGATATAGCCGAGCACGCTGACACCGAATACGATGAGCAGCATGGTGAAGACCTTTCCGGTATGGCTCAGCGGATGGACTTCCTGGAAGCCTACGGTTGCCAGGGTGATTACCGTCATGTAGAGGGAATCGAGGAAGCCCCATCCCTCGATTCCCATGAAGCCGAGGCTGCCGAGGGTCACAAGGAGGGCAAGAACGATAATGGAAACCTTGAGATGTCGGACAGGATCCATCTGAAACTCCTTTGGCGGAAAGATTATCCGCGCGAAGTGGAAAATGCAAGCTCATTCGGCGGCCGTCCGGCAGGAACATTCCTTTTGGCATCAACTCGCGCAAAATTTTCATTGACCGGCTAAAGAACGTGCATTTATAGTATAGGATTCGCTGTGGATGAAACATGCGCCTGTTGATCGATCAGGGCGCCTATCGGGTTGTCGGCCGGGCAAAGGGAGGGTAACGAGCGGATGGCGGTGACGGCACTGATTCCTGCAGCCGGCATGGGCAAAAGAATGGGGGCGGGCATGAACAAGCAGTACCTGCTCCTGTGCGGCAAACCCATCCTGGCACATACTCTGGAAGTCTTCGAAAAGGCTCCCTTTGTAGATGAAGTCTATCTGATCGTTCCGGAAGACGAGATTTCCTATTGCCGTGAAAACGTCGTGGAGCGGTTCGGGTTTTCCAAAGTTTCCAAAATCGTTTCCGGAGGCAGTGAGAGGCAGCATTCGGTTCTGAACGGGTTGAGGGCAATCCGGTCTCCCGGTGCGCATGATTCGGTGGTTGTCATTCATGACGGGGTGCGGCCTTTTCTCTCCAGTTCGGTTCTCAGGGACTCCATCGAGGCGGCTCGTCTCCATGACGGGGCTCTCGTCGCTGTTCCGGTAAAAGACACGGTAAAGGTCGTCAGGGACGGCGTGGTCCTGGAAACCCCGCCCCGCAACAGCCTGTGGCTTGCCCAGACACCACAGGCTTTCCGCTACGGCATCATCCGGGACGCGCATGAGAGGGCGGCCATGGATGGATGGCTGGGCACCGACGACTCCTCCCTGGTGGAGCGCCTGGGGAAGTCTGTCCGAATAGTGGCAGGTGAATATGGCAATTTCAAGATAACGACCCCTGAGGATCTCATCCTGGCTGAGGCGTTTCTGATGAAAAAGGGCACCGCCGGAAGGTAGAGTAAAGGCTTGAGCAAGGAATGGAGGAAGCGCTGACATGCGTATCGGACATGGCTATGATGTTCACCAGCTGGTAACCGGAAGAAGACTCATACTGGGGGGGGTGGAGATACCGTATGCGAAGGGGCTGCTCGGCCATTCGGATGCGGATGTCCTGCTCCACGCCATCTGCGACGCCATTCTCGGGGCAATCGGCGAGGGTGATATCGGCAAGCACTTTCCCGATTCGGACCCGTCCTACAAGGGAATCTCCAGCCTGAAACTGCTCAGGCAGGTGATGACGCTGGCGGAATCCCGGGGATATGCGATCGGCAACATCGACGCCACGATAGTTGCCCAGCGACCCAAGCTGGCTTCCCACATACCTGCCATGAGATCTTTGATCGCCGATACCCTGGACTGCGACCCCGGCAGGGTCAACATCAAGGCCACCACAACCGAGGAGCTCGGTTTTGCCGGCCGCGGAGAGGGAATTGCGACCTATGCAGTTGCGCTCATGGAAGACATGGAGATTTGAGCATCGGCGTGAATCTTCCGGGTGCTGATCATATTCAAAGGGAGAGGGAATGGCTAACCAGAACGACAATAAAGACAACGGGCAGGCGCGTGCTGCAACCGAGCCGTCCCAGCCGACCAATTTCATCCGCAACATAATCGACGAGGACCTGAAAACCGGCAGTCGCCAGACCATAGTCACCCGTTTCCCGCCCGAGCCGAACGGCTATCTTCACATCGGCCACGCCAAGTCGATCTGCCTCAATTTCGGGCTGGCCAGGGATTACGGCGGACGCTGCCATCTCCGTTTCGACGACACCAACCCGGCAAAAGAGGACATGGAGTACATCGATTCCATCAAGGACAGTGTCCGCTGGCTCGGCTTCGATTGGGGGGACCACCTCCACAATGCCTCGGACTATTTCGGACAATTGTATGAATGGGCGGAGGAGCTGATCATAAAAGGCAAGGCTTATGTGGACGACCTTGCAGCGGAACAGATTCGCGAATACCGGGGGACCCTTACCGAGCCGGGCAAGGAGAGCCCGTTCCGCAACAGGCCGCCCGAGGAAAACCTGGACCTGTTCAGGCGCATGCGGGCCGGTGAATTTCCCGACGGCTCCCGCGTCCTCAGGGCCAAGATCGACATGTCGTCACCAAACATGAATCTGCGTGACCCGGTGATGTACCGCATCCTCCACGCAAGCCATCCCCACACCGGAGATGACTGGTGCCTCTATCCCATGTACGACTACGCCCACGGCCAGTCGGATTCCATCGAGGGGATAACCCATTCCATCTGCACGCTGGAGTTCGAGGATCACCGTCCCCTGTATGAGTGGTTCCTGGATGCCCTCGGCATCTATGCCCCCCGCCAGATCGAATTCGCCCGTCTCAATCTGACCTATACGGTCATGAGCAAGCGCAAGCTCCTGGAACTGGTGCGTGAGGGTTACGTGAACGGCTGGGACGATCCCCGAATGCCCACCATTGTCGGTATGCGGCGTCGCGGATACACTGCCCGCGCGATCCGGACCTTCTGCGAACGGATCGGCGTCGGGAAGAACGACAGCTGGATCGAAATGGGAGTCCTGGAGGACTGCGTTCGCGAAGACCTGAACGAATGCGCCCCCCGGGCCATGGCGGTTCTCAATCCCCTGCGCATGGTCATCGAGAATTACCCGGAAGATCTGGTCGAGGAGTTCGATGCGCTCAACCACCCCAACGACCCTTCCATGGGCACGAGGAAGGTCCCCTTTGCGCGGGAGATCTACATCGAGGCGGAAGATTTTCTCGAAGAGCCGCCAAAGGGATTCTTCCGTCTCGCACCGGGGAGGGAAGTGCGTCTCCGCTATGCATATATAGTCAAGTGTACCGGGGTGGTAAAGGATGAAAAAACCGGTGAGATCGTGGAGATCCGCTGTACCTATGATCCCGAGTCAAGGGGAGGGTCTGCGGCGGACGGACGGAAAATCAAGGGAACCATCCACTGGGTTTCCGCTGCCCACGGGATCAATGCCCGGGTAAGGCTTTACGACCGCCTGTTTTCCGTACCACAACCGGGAAGCGACAAGAACGGCGCCGACTGGAAGTCCTGCCTCAACCCGGAGTCCCTGAAGGCGCTTGACCATTGCCGCATGGAACCCGGGCTGGCCCTCGCCTCCCCGGGCAGCTGCTTCCAGCTGGAACGCCAGGGGTACTTCTCCGTCGATATCAAGGACTCCCTGCCCGGTTCGCCGGTTTTCAACCGGGTCGTCACGCTGCGGGATTCCTGGGCGAAAGCCGGCGCCTAGTCCCAACGGTTCATAATATCTGCCTTTTTCGAGGATTCGACCATGCCATTACGCATCTACAACACCTTGACCGGAAAGAAAGAGGAATTCGTTCCCCAGATACCCGGGAAGGTTTCAATGTATGTATGTGGAGTTACCGTTTACGACCATTGCCATATCGGCCATGCCCGCGCCAACGTGGTATTCGATGTGGTCTACCGGTACCTGCGCCATATCGGATATGACGTGACCTACGTGCGCAATTATACCGATGTGGATGACAAGATCATAAACCGGGCCAACAGGGAAGGCGTCGACTTCCGGGAGATAACGGAGCGTTTCATACGGGAGTTCGACTGCGACATGCAGGCGCTGGGTATCGAGGTTCCCACCTTTCAGCCGAGGGCAACTGAACATATAGGCGACATAATCGGCATCGTAACATCTCTTGTCCAAAAGGGCTTTGCCTACCAGGCAGGCGGGGATGTCTATTTCAACGTGGAAAAGTACGACGAGTACCTGAAGCTTTCCAAGCGCAATCTGGATGACATGAAGGCCGGCGCCAGGATCGAGGTGGACGAGCGCAAGGAGCACCCCATGGATTTCGTCCTCTGGAAGGAGGCCAAGCCGGGCGAGCCATCCTGGGATTCGCCCTGGGGCAAGGGGCGGCCCGGATGGCATATCGAGTGCTCGGCCATGAGCATGCGGTTTCTCGGTGAAACGATAGACATCCACGGCGGCGGCAAGGACCTGGTTTTTCCCCACCACGAGAACGAGATCGCACAGTCGGAGGCCGCTACCGGCAAGCCGTTCGTCAGGTATTGGCTACACAACGGGTTCGTCAACATCAACTCGGAGAAAATGAGCAAATCCCTGGGCAACTTTTTCACCATTAAGGAGGTTCTGGAGCGGTATGAAGCCGAGGTGCTCCGGTTTTTCCTCCTGACCGCCCACTACCGCTCGCCGCTGGATTTCTCCGACCAGAACATGAACGAGGCTGAAGCGGGTCTCGACCGCATCTACACTGCGCTGGCAAAAATGGACGAACTGGCCGAGGGCATGCCCGATGAGGGGCTCTCCGGCATTCCGAAAAAACCGAACGAAGCCCATGCAGAGTTGCTGGAAAAGGTGGAATCATTCCCGGCACGGTTCAGGGAATCGATGGATGACGATTTCAACACCGCCCAGGCCCTGGGGACCATTTTCGACCTGGTGCGCTGTGTCAACCGGGTGGTGACGGAAGCGCCGAAGCCACTTGACGTGGTGCGGAGATTGCTGTCCCGTTCGCGCAAGGTGCTGGAAGAGGCGGGAATGGTCATGGGGATCTTCCGGACCGAGCCAAGGGCATACCTGGACGGGGCACGGGAGAGAAAGCTCAAAGATCTTGGAATAACGCGGGAGGAGATCGAGAAACTGATAGAAGAAAGGTCTGCGGCGCGGAAGGCGCGCGATTTCGCGAAAAGCGACGAAATCCGGGATGCGCTCCTTGCCCGGAACATCGTCCTTCTGGATTCCCCGCAGGGGACGGATTGGAAAATCAGGCAACTCTGATCGTGAACCGTCTCAAGTTCCGGTTCACCTGGCAGAAAGCACGGGGGCGCGTTGGTTCCGTCCCCGTGGTTATACCGTTCATGGTTCTCTTCAGGCGGCCTTGTTCTCCAGCTGGGGTTTGGCCCACTTGTTCTTGAAGAGCTCCATTGCCTCTCTCATTATGTCCGACATGCTTTTCTGGGTTGTCTGCATGATTTCCTGAAGAGTTTCCCGCTCTTCATCGCTTATCCTCATGGAAATGACATTATATCGAGGATGTTCCCTCATTCTACCCATCTCTCTATCCTCCTCCGGGTCCGGCTCCGTACTGGCTGGATGCGTGCTGCGAAATGTTTGATGCCATATCCATGCCAATATCCGGAGGGTGGTGAATCGCCTCATGGGAAACGCAACATGTATGCAATTCAAAGGCATATGCAGCAGGTTTCTTTTTAGTGGAAGCGTCACTCTGTACCATCTCTGGCACGGGTATGTGCAAAAATGCAAAAAAAGCATTTTCCACGTACCAATTTCGTTCAAAAAAACACCCTAGCGACTAGGAGGGTCAGTCGGCTAGGGCATAATGAGAGTCATACGACTCTCGCAACTATCTTTTCTATATATATTATATTTACCATATAAGTGATTGGCAAGGTTTATTTTGATTGTTGCGGGCACTGTTTAAGCTTATTGGAGGGGTGGGCATATGGATGGACACAAACTCGCAAAGGGCTACATACAGGTATACACGGGAAACGGCAAGGGCAAGACTACCGCTGCGCTCGGTCTTGCGCTCAGGGCGGTCGGTCTCGAACTGCGCGTCTGCATGATCCAGTTTGTGAAGGGATGCGAGCCGTGTGGAGAGCATATCGCCGCAAAAAGACTGGCGCCCTGCTTCACGCTGGTGCAGATGGGGCATAAGGGGTGGCTGGTCGACGGTGAGCCTGATGCCGAGGCGATTAACATGGCGCAAAAGGCGTTCAGAATGGCCAGGGAGGCGGCCAGGGGTTCTGACTATGACCTGGTCATTCTGGATGAAATCAACACAGCGGTATCCTATGGCCTTGTCTCAGTGGAGGAACTGCTTGATTTGATGAGAGAAAAGGAAACCTGCGTCGAACTGGTGCTGACCGGCAGGAACGCAGCTCCAGAGGTGATCGAGGCCGCGGACCTGGTCACGGAGATGAGGGAAGTCAAGCATTATTTCAAGACGGGGGTCAAGGCGAGAATCGGGATAGAAAAATAGCAATGCTGTGCAGGTAATGGGGGTTTCTGCCCATCGGCCTCAAGACATAAAAAAAGGGAGCGGAAACCGCTCCCTTTTTGCGTTGTTGCCGGTAGTGCGGGTCGGATATCAGTAATCCATGCCGCCCATGCCGCCCATGCCGCCCATGCCGCCGGGAGGCATCATGGGGCCGCTGTCTTTCTTCGGTTTTTCAGCGATCATCGCTTCGGTGGTCAACATCAGGCCTGCGACAGATGCTGCATTCTGCAGCGCAGTGCGGGAGACTTTGGTCGGGTCGATGATGCCGAACTGAACCATGTCGCCGTACTGGTCTTCGGAAGCGTCGTAGCCGAATGCGCCTTCGCCGCTTTTCACTTTGTCAACCACGATGGAGCCTTCTACGCCTGCATTGGCGGAGATCTGGCGGATCGGCTCCTCCAGTGCGCGCTTGATGACATTGACGCCGAACTGCTGGTCATGGGAAAGCTTGAGTTTGTCGAGAGATGCGATCGTTCTCAGGTAGGCGACGCCGCCTCCGGGGACGATGCCTTCTTCCACTGCCGCGCGGGTTGCGTGGAGGGCGTCTTCGACGCGGGCTTTCTTTTCCTTCATTTCGGTTTCGGTGGCTGCGCCGACCCTGATTACCGCCACGCCGCCGACCAGCTTGGCAAGACGCTCCTGGAGCTTCTCGCGGTCATAATCGCTGGTGGTTTCCTCGATCTGGGCGCGGATCTGCTTGACGCGGCCCTGGATGTCCGCTTCGGCGCCGGCGCCGTCAATGATGGTGGTGTTGTCCTTGTCTACTGTGATCTTCTTGGCGCTGCCGAGCATGTCCATGGTGGCGTTCTCGAGCTTGAAACCGAGTTCTTCGGAAATGACCTTGCCGCCGGTGAGGATGGCGATGTCTTCCAGCATGGCCTTGCGGCGGTCGCCGAAGCCGGGCGCCTTGACCGCGCAGACGTTCAGCACGCCGCGCAGCTTGTTGACCACGAGAGTGGCGAGAGCTTCGCCTTCGATGTCTTCGGCAATGATCAGGAGTGGCCTGCCGGACTTGGCGGTCTGCTCGAGGATCGGGAGGAGGTCCTTCATGTTGCTGATCTTCTTGTCATGGATGAGAATGCTGACATTCTCGATGGATGCTTCCATGCGCTCGGGATCGGTTACGAAGTAGGGGGAGAGGTAGCCGCGGTCGAACTGCATGCCTTCCACTGTTTCCAGGGTGGTTTCCATGGATTTGGCTTCCTCCACGGTGATAACGCCTTCCTTGCCGACTTTTTCCATTGCCTGGGCGATTATGTCGCCGATGGTCTTGTCATTGTTGGCGGAGATGGTTCCTACCTGGGCGATTTCCTTGTGGTCCTTGATGGGCTTGGAAATTTTCTTGAGTTCCGCCACGACCGTTTCGACTGCCTGGTCGATGCCGCGCTTGATATCCATGGGGTTGTTGCCGGCTGCAACCAGCTTGGCGCCCTGGCCGAAAATGGCCTGGGCAAGAACCGTAGCCGTCGTTGTGCCGTCACCGGCGACATCGGAGGTCTTGGAAGCGACTTCCTTCACCAGCTGTGCGCCCATGTTTTCAAACTTGTCTTCCAGTTCCACTTCCTTGGCAACGGAAACACCGTCCTTGGTGATGACGGGGGAACCAAAGGATTTTTCGATAACAACGTTGCGGCCCTTGGGGCCGAGGGTAACCTTGACGGCATCCGAAAGGGTGTTGACACCCTTCAGGATGGAGTTTCTGCCTTCCTGGTCGAACTTGATTGTCTTTGCTGCCATAATGTTTATCTCCTCCTTCGATAGTGATAATCGCGTTTATGGAAAATACTGGGATCAGCGTTTATTCGATGACGCCGAGGATGTCGTCTTCACGCATGATGAGATAGTCGACGCCGTCGATCTTGATTTCAGTGCCGGCATATTTCCCGAAAAGAACCTTGTCGCCCACCTTGAGGTCCACCGGGAGGAGCTTGCCGTCTTCGGTCAGCTTTCCCTTGCCAACAGCGATGATTTCACCTTTCTGCGGTTTTTCCTTCGCGGTATCGGGGATATAGATGCCACCGGAGGTCTTGTTCTCTTCCTCGAGTCTTTTCACGATGATACGGTCCTGCAGGGGTCTAAGATTCATACCTTCATTCTCCTTTCATGCTTGGATAAGTAATTTTTCGGAAAAATATTAGCACTCAAACCATCTGAGTGCTAATCACGACGTAAAATATAAACAGGCCGTGGGGAAAAATCAAGTAATTATTTTAAAAAAACAGAAACAGTACTACCACCGGATGGTGTTTCATGATACAAAATTCCATTGGGCATTCCCCTGCGGTAGTGTGCTGGGAAGAACATAGAATCTATGCCATCCTCCGGCATGGTGAGGTTGGCCAACGGGAGGCTTTCGTGCTCATCGTAATGAATCACAAAGCAGGGAAGAAACAGATCGATGCCGTCATAAAGGCTATCGACAGGCTCGGGTTCAGGGCGGCGCCAATTCCCGGAAGCGAGAGAACGGCAATCGGGGTGCTCGGAAACAAGGGCTACGTTGACGATTCGACAGTTCGGGATCTCCCCGGCGTGCAGGAAGTCATCCATGTGTCCAAGCCGTACAAACTCGTATCGCGCGACTTTCACCCCCGGAACACGATCGTGAAGGTGGCCGGTCTGGAAATCGGCGCGGGAAAGCGGCCCGTAATCATAGCCGGACCGTGCGCTGTCGAGAGCGAAGAGCAGATATGCGAAACTGCCAGGGCCGTCAAGGCGGCCGGGGCGGACATGCTGCGCGGCGGGGCCTTCAAGCCCCGGACCGGACCCCACACGTTCCAGGGCTTGAAAGAGGAGGGGCTGAAGCTGCTGGCCCTTGCCTCCCGCCAGTCAGGACTTCCCTTTGTGACCGAGGTGATGAGTCCCGAAACCGTGGACCTGGTGGCGGAATACGCGGACATGCTCCAGGTGGGGGCGCGCAACATGCAGAATTTCGAACTGCTCCGGGAGTTGGGCAAGATCAGGAAACCGGTGCTCTTGAAGCGCGGCATGAGCGCGACAATCGAGGAGTTCCTGGCGGCGGCCGAATATATCCTGGCGGAAGGAAATCCCTCGGTAATTCTCTGCGAACGGGGTATCCGCACATTTGAGACCGCTACCCGCAACACGTTGGACCTGGCTGTCGTGCCTTTGATCCGGGAGCTGACCCATCTGCCCATTGTCGTGGATCCGTCCCACGCCACCGGGAGGAGAATGCTGGTTCCTCCCATGGCAAAGGCCGCTCTGGTGGCGGGGGCCGACGGAATTCTCCTGGAGGTGCACCCCAATCCGGAAAAGGCCCTGTCGGACGGTCCCCAATCTTTGACGCCCCAGGGATTTGCACGGCTGATGGAGGAGATCGGCAGGCTCATCGCCTTTCTCGGCAGTGGTGGAAATGATGCGCGGGAGCGGAAATCCGCTTGATTTTTCCCCCGCTCTGGGGTACTCTCTAAACGTAGTCTCTCTGCCATGTTCGTGAGGTTATCAAGCCCCTGCGGAACATTCACAGAACGGGTGTTCTTCAGGTCGTGGTGTGCTGCCCCTAGCGGGTTTTGCCTGAAGCGATACAAGAATGCCCCCTTATAGGGAACTCGCTGTGAGGCCCTAAACCCACGGCAGAGTGGAGAGACTGATAAGGACCCGGAAACCGGGTCTTTTTTTTTGGTTTCTGTCCGGAAAGGGCGCTTTTTCACTCAGTTATGAGTTGCGGGAATGTCCGCCAGGGCCGGACCGGAACTTTCTTGAAGCCCGGCATAATCTGTCTGGCTGCGTTTCACCGGTCAAAGCTTTGCCTGGTTTCAAGCGCTTTCCCTTGATTCAAGATCCTGCAGTGAAGCCGTATCCCGGTCTTCTCGAAAGCCCCGTCCCGGCCCTTGACAGTAGTTTCTTGATTTGGACAGAAACTTAGTGCGCTTCGCTCCAGTTTTTCCCGCAATTCACGTCCACCTTGAGCGGCACTTGCAGCGGCACGGCCTGCTCCATCTCGTGGCTTACCAGCATTTCCATCTCCAGCCGCTCTTCTTCCGGGACCTCGAATACAAGTTCGTCGTGAACCTGCATGATGAGCCGGCTTTTCATTCCTGCGCGCCGCAGGCGGTTCCAGATGCGAACCATGGCCTGCTTGATGATATCCGCGGCCGAGCCCTGGATAGGGTAGTTTATGGCGTTGCGTTGCGCAAACGCCCGGATGTTTGCGTTGCTGCTCCTGATATCGGGAATGGGCAAACGTCGACCCATGAGCGTGGTGACGTATCCGTCCCGCTCGGCGTTCCGGACGCATGCGTCGAGGAATTCCCGGGCTCCGCTGTGGCGGGCGAAATAATTGTCGATGAATTCTTTTGCGATCCTGGTGGAAACTCCCAGCTCACGCGCAAGGCTGAAAGCTCCCTGCCCGTAAATGACCCCGAAGTTTATGGTCTTCGCCTGGCGCCGCATTTCCGGCGTCACCAGCCCCGGCATGATGTCGAAGACTTCGCTGGCGGTGCGGGTATGGATGTCTTCGTCCCTGGCAAACGCATCGCAGAAGACGCGGTCTCCTGAAAGATGGGCCAGGACGCGCAGCTCTATCTGCGAGTAGTCCGCGGAGAGCAGCAGGGAGCCTTCCTCTGCAATGAAAGCATGGCGGATCTTTCTGCCCTCCTCGGTACGGACCGGGATGTTCTGCAGGTTCGGCTCCGAAGAAGAGAGTCTTCCCGTATTGGTCACCGCCTGGTTATAGGAAGTGTGAATCCTCCCGGTGGCCGGATCGACGAGCCTTGGAAGCGAATCGGTATAGGTGGATTTCAGCTTCGAAATGCTGCGGTATTGCAGCACCAGGGCCGGAAGCTCATGGTCCTGGGCCAGACGGTTCAGGACGTCCATGTCGGTGGACCAGCCGGTCTTGGTCTTTTTCGCCGCAGGGAGCTGCAGCCGCTCGAACAGCACTTCGCCGAGCTGTTTCGGCGAATTTATGTTGAACCTGAGCCCGGCAAGATCGAAGATCCGCTTTTCCAGTTCGGCCAGTTGTGCGGCAAAGCCTTCCGAAAGTTCCGCGAGCCTTGCCAGGTCAAGTTTCACTCCCTCCAGCTCCATTTCAGCCAGTATTTTCACCAGCGGCATTTCCAGTTCAAAGAAAAGCCTTTCCAGTCCCGACTCACCCAGCCTGGGGAGGAACATCCCGTGGAGCAGGAATGTGGCGTCGGAGTCCTCGCAGGAGTAGAGCGAGGCCCGCTCCACCGGAACCACTGAGAAACATACCTGTTCCTTTCCCTTGCCTGCCACCTCTTCATAGGAAATCATCTTGTGATCGAGGTACTCCACCGCCAGTGAGTCAAGTCCGTGGCCTGAACGAACCGGGTTCAGCAGGTAGGAGGCAACCATCGTGTCGAACCAGGTCCCATCCATTTCAATACCCGAGCGGCGCAGTACCTGGTAGTCGTATTTGATGTTCTGGCCGATTTTATGCCGGGACGGATCGGCCAATAGCGGTGCGAGTTTTTCCAGGACCTGATCCCGGGGTAGCTGGCAAGGAGCGTCGTCGTACCGGTGGCCTACCGGCAGATAGCAGGCCTCGTGTTCCTGGAAAGAAAAGGATATTCCGACGATTTCAGCTTCCAGGGGATTGAGGCTGGTTGTCTCCAGGTCTATGGCAAAGGCCGGGGCCTTGCCGAGTTCCGTGAGCAGGGCGTCGAAGTCCAGCTCTGTAAGAATGGTACGATAGTTTGCTGTCGGAAGGCTGGCTTCACTGGTCAGTTCCTTCATCAGAGTTGTGAATCCGTATTCCCTGAAGAGTTCGGCGAGGCGGCGATTGTCAGGAGGGGTGAGCGCAAGGTCTTCATAGCGAAACTCTATGGGGGTGCTCCGGTCAATTGTGGCAAGGCGGCGGGAAAGCCGGGCCTGGTCGGCGAATTCGCGGATCCGCTCGCCGGTTTTTCCCTTGATTTCTCCCGATCTTTCGATAAGCGCGTCGAGAGACCCGTATTCCAGGATGAGCTTGGTCGCGGTCTTTTCTCCGATGCCCGGCACTCCGGGAATGTTGTCCGAGCTGTCGCCCGCAAGTCCGAGAACATCCACGACGAGATCGGGCCCCACGCCGAATCGTTCAATCACGTCGGCGACGCCGGAAGACTTGTCCTTCATGGTGTCCAGAAGGGTCACCGATTCAGTGACGACCTGCATCAGGTCCTTGTCGCCCGTCACCACTACCACGTCCATGCCCTGCGCCTCGCACTTATGCGCCATGGCGCCGATGATGTCGTCTGCCTCGAAGTTCGCCAGCTCCAGCACCGGAATGTTGAAAGCCCGCACGATTTCCTTGATCGGACCTATCTGGGGGACCAGGTCATCTGGCATGGCAGATCTGTTGGCCTTGTACTCCGGGTAGAGCTCGGTGCGGAAAGTCCGCCGGCCCGCATCGAAAGCCACCGCCACGTGATCTGGGTTCCTGTCTTTGAGCACCTTGAGCAGCATCTGGGTGAAACCGTAGAGCGCATTGGTGGGAAAGCCTTTCGGCGAGGAAAGGTGGCGTATCGCATAATAGGCGCGGTAGATGTAGGAGGAGCCGTCTATCAGGTAGAGGCTCGGTCTGTTGGCCATCTATTCATCCCCCCCATTATCCGCTTCCCTGGTAAAAAGCACAAAGGCCATGCTCGGCCGCCTGCTGGATTCCCGCATGGCGAACTGCATGCCGTCGTATCGCCAACCCTTGGCGGTCCATTCGTTCAGCACTTCCTCCAGGATATCCTCAGACACAGTGCTCACTTCTACGACCTTGTATTCAAGCATGACGATCTCCTCCGCGTTTCCTGTTTCCGGAAAAAGCGTTCTTTGGCGCATAGTAATCCAGAACTGCAGTACATACAAGGGGGTTGCTTTGGCGGCATCTCCCGTGCTCGACTGATCCGGCCGGGTTGCGCCCTCTTCCAAAGTCTGCTAACATTCCATTTGTAAAAGGTGAAGGGGGTGAGAAAAGGCGGCTTTTTCTTTTCAATGGGTTGTCATTGGATCGGATGCTCTCAACAAAGGAGTATGCTATATGACGAACAAAGAACAGGAATCGATTGAGAAGCTTGCTGACGAAGTTGAAGTGTTGGTGGAGGATAATTACGGCAAAAGAGATCTGAAGGAAAAAAGGGGCGTGACGAAAAATTCCCTCTACGACGGTTCGAAAAAACTCAAGCACAGCATCCCGAAGGGAAAACATCTGAAGTAAATTTCCTGAATAACGGGGATCTGAGATGAAGGGGAGCGGTACCGGATGGCGATCGTGAAGTACAGTCCTCTGCGCGAACTGCGCAGCATGCAGGAACAGATGGGCAGGCTGCTTGATCTGGCATGGAGCCGGGAGACCGGCGAAGATCTCAGGGATGGGGTCTGGCAGCCACTGGTTGATATATTCGAAAGAGGCGAATCGGTGGTGATCCGGGCGGAACTCCCGGGGGTGGAACAGCAGGATATCGAGGTGAAGATCGAGGACACCACCCTGACAATCCGGGGAGAGCGCAGGCAGGACACGGATGTTGGCAATGAAAGCTATCACCGCATCGAACGGTGCTATGGCCCGTTCCAGCGCAGCTTCTCACTTCCCCACACAATTGAGCCGGAGAAAGCCTCCGCTGCCTGTGACAAGGGGGTGTTGACGATTGTTCTGCCGAAGAAAAGCGATGAGATCCCTCGTCCGATAACAGTCAAGGTCGAGTGAATCTCGCATGAAGAAAAAAATCAATCTCCTGCGGGAGTTTTCCATCCCGCTCATGGCGGGCGTACTTTTCGCTGTCGTCTGGGCCAACCTGGCCCCCGCCGGCTATGAAGCCTTTGACTACGGCCACTTTTTGGGGCCCTTCAGTTTCCATTTTGTCACCAATGAGCTGTTCATGGTGTTCTTCTTCGGTATAGCCGCGGTGGAGATCACCCAGAGTTTCCTTCCCGGCGGCGACCTGAACCCTGTCCGCAAGGCTGTCAACCCCCTTCTGTCGACCTGCGGCGGAGTTCTCGGCCCGGTTGCGGTATACTTCCTGCTGAACCACTTCATCGGTTCTCCTGCATTTGCCAATGGTTGGGGAATCCCCACGGCGACCGACATCGCGCTTGCCTGGCTGGTGGCCAGGATCGTCTTCGGCAACAATCACCCGGTAATCTCATTCCTTCTCCTCCTGGCAATAGCTGACGACGGCATCGGGCTGGCAATCATAGCGATTTTTTACCCCGACCCGACCGTGCCCGTTGCTCCGCTGTGGCTGTTTTTGACCCTCGTGGGGATGCTGGCAGCTTTCCTTATGAGAAAATCGGGGGTCAAAAGCTACTGGCCCTATCTGGCCCTGGGGGGATCGGCAAGCTGGTTCGGCCTCCACGAGGCACATCTGCATCCGGCCCTGGCCCTGGTGTTCATTGTCCCCTTCCTGCCCCACCCGTGGCGCGAGAACCGGCACCTGTTCGAAGCCGATCCCCGGGACCGCTCGACACTGGCTCGCTTCGAGCACGACTGGAAGGTCACCGTGGATTTCGGACTGTTCATGTTCGGACTGGCAAACGCGGGTGTTGCCTTTTCAGGGGTCGGCACGGCCACCTGGCTTGTGCTGGTGTCGCTGGTCCTTGGCAAGACACTGGGCATTTTTGCATTCGGATCAATCGGCAGGATGCTGGGTTTCCCCCTTCCGGACGGCATGGGAACCAGGGAGCTGCTGGTGGCGGGAATAATCGCGGGTATCGGTTTTACGGTGGCCCTTTTCGTTGCCGGCGAGGCTTTCACGGATCAAGTTGTCCAGGGGGCGGCCAAGATGGGGGCAATGCTCAGCATCGCGGCGGCATTCGCGGCATGGATGACGGCAAAAGCCCTGAAGATCAGGAGAATTCCCTGACTCCCGCTTTTGCATCTCTTCCAGGGGCAATTCCGGGAGAGGTCTCTACAGATAAGGTGACAGCAATTTCGCCGCTCCGTCCCGGAGTTTTTGCGCCAGCGGCCGCCCGTCCATCTCCTCCAGCGTCACCTCACGAGAGCGTTCGAGCGATTCCCGGAAGTGCTTCCGCAACATGCTGCTGAATTGCTCGTCGTATACTCCCAGGTTCAGCTCGAAATTGAGCCTGAGGCTCCTGGCGTCAAGGTTCGCGGACCCGATCAGGCACCAGAGATCGTCCACCAGAAAAAGCTTGGTATGGACAAAGGGGGGCGGCTGGTAGAAGACCCGGATGCCGCACTGTAGAAGCTCCCACAGGTAGGCCCTGGCTGCCCAGTGGAGCAGGGGGAGGTTGTTGCGTCCGGGCAGAATCAGGGTCACTTCGATGCCACGCATTGCCGTGGTCGCCAGTGCCGAAATCATCGCCCGATCGGGAATGAAGTAGGGTGTCATGATGCGGACATGACGGGAAGCGCAGGAGAGCGCCCCCATTATGATCCAGTGAAGTTTGCGGAAGTCCTTGTCGGGGCCGTCCCCGATTGCCCTGACGATGGAGTTTCCTGCAGCTGCCTGGAGTGGGAAATACCGCGAGTCGTCCAGGTGCTGCCCGGATACGAAGTACCAGTCTTCCAGGAAAATCCTCTGCAGATCCTCCACTGCCGGTCCCTGGATCCGAAAATGCATATCCATCACGGGGGAACGCGTTTCCGGGTGCCCGACCATATGCCTTCCGCCGATGTTCATGCCTCCCGTGAAACCTACTGCTCCGTCTATCACCAGGATTTTCCTGTGATTCCGCAGGTTCAGGTTTGCCCCCTGATGGAGTGGGAGAAAACGTCGGATCATCACCCCGGAACCTTTCAGCAAGCTGCGGGCTGTGGGAAGGGAGTATTTTTCGCCGAGGCCGTCCACCATGACGCGCACTTCCACTCCCCTCTCTGCGGAAGCCTTCAAGGAGTCAATAAAGCGCCGACCGGTCCGGTCCGAGTCGAAAATGTAGGTGCTCAGGTGTATGGAAGTGGTGGCTCGATCAATTGCGTCCAGCATGGACGGGTAAGCCGTGTCGCCGTTGGGGAGCGGGGTTATCAGATTGCCCGCGGTCAGGGGCGATGCCACCACCTTGTCGACCAGCCTGGTCAATTCGTTAAGGTGCGAGGCCTCGGCAGGGAGGAGCGGGACAACTTCCGATTGTCTCAGTGCTTGAAAGGCTTCCCTGCCCGGCAGGCGGCGGCCCGTTTCCTGCCAGCGGCGCGCCTTGCGGATGATGCGGTTTATTCCCAGCATCCAGTAGAGGAACGGGCCGATGAACGGGAAGTAGAGGCTTACCACGATCCAGCCGAGGGCGGAACGCGGATCCCTTTTCCACAGCAGGGCATGCCCCGCTGCCAGCAGAGAGATGACTGCTGCGGCCCCGGTCGCCGCGATCAAGAGCACGCTGTCCACGTTTGGTCCTTATTGCTTCTGACATTCATGATTACCAGATACTTATACCAGAAAAAGCGTGTTGGCGAGGATATTCCGCAATTCGCCACAGACAGGAGTTGATAGGATCGTTTCCAACTTGCTCATCACTCTTCGGACTTTGACGGTATTTCAGACGAGACCAGGGTCGGTAGTATTCGAAACCATCCACCCTGGCACAACTGGCGGGGTTTTCATCCAACCACCGGGTTGGCCAGGGTGCCGATACCCTCGATTTCTACTTCCACGACCTGCCCGGGGCGAAGGTAGACGGGAGGCTTTCGCATGAAGCCGACGCCGCCAGGTGTGCCGGTCAGAATAAGCGTGCCGGGGAGAAGGGTAAAGCAGCGGGAGAGGTGCGAGACAATCCGTCGCACCGGGAAAATCAAGTCGGAGGTGTTGGAAGCCTGCATTACCTCCCCATCCAAGCGGCAAACAATGCCAAGATTGCCGGCGTCCAGACCGGTGACGATGGCGGGGCCGACCGGGCAGAAGGTGTCATGGCTCTTCGCCCGCGCCCATTGGCCGTCTGTAAACTGCACAGCTCGGTTTGATACGTCGTTTGCGGCTGTATAGCCGAGGATAACTTCGTCAGCCTTATCTTCCGGAACATTCCTGGCCATCTTGCCGATTACGATGGCCAATTCAGCCTCGTAGTCGATGTTATCGGGATACTGCTCAGGCAGGATGATCGGGTCTCCCGGGCCGCACAGTGCGGTCGTCGCCTTTATGAAGACCAGGGGCTCGACCGGCAGAGTATGGCCGGTCTCCATGGCATGCTCCCGGTAGTTGAGCCCGAGGCAGATAATGTTCGGAGGATCGACCGGCGGCAAAAGCTTCACGGAGGCGAGGCTGATGAGATCAGGCTGGCGGACAAGCCTGGTGAAAGGGGTGCCGTGACAGGGAATGACACCCTTTTCATCGACGATGCCGTAGCTAACGTGGCCTTCATGCAGGTATCTGATAATCTTCATCACTGTTATCCCCATTTTTCCGAGGCCCGTCTCTCTTGTGCGCTCAATTCGGGATTTGCGGGCAACACGCAGGCCTCGCCCTCCATCGGGGCAATTACGTTATCACCCCAGATGTCCCGGACACGCTCCCTGACCTTAAGCAGTTCGCTCCATCGTTTGAAGGCACCGGCTATAACAATGATCATCATCGCCATGACAATGGTGGCAAGGCCCGCCAGTAGATATTTCTTTCCGGGCAAGTATATGGTCACGATGTTCAGATAGCCCGCATACATCGTGACGAAGGCCATAAAAATGCCGGGGGCTGCCGTAACCCACGCGTATCTCGCTTTTCCAATACGGATCAGCATCGTCGTGACGATGATCAGGGCGCTTGATGCCAGAAGCTGATTGCTCATGCCGAAGAGGGGCCAAATGGTTGATATGTCACCGGTATAAACCAGATAACCCCAGACGAAACTGAACAGCCCGCCGGTGATGACGATGCCCGGCACCCAGTTCGTCTGTTTGAACTGGGGAATCACCTTGCCGAACATCTCCTGCAACAGGAATCTGCCAACCCGCGTACCCGCATCCACGGCAGTAAGAATGAAGACCGCCTCGAACATGATCGCAAAGTGGTACCAGTACTTCATCAGCTGTTTCATGTGGGGGATCGAGTCGAAAATGTAGGCCATGCCTACGGCCAGGGAGACGGCGCCTCCCGGACGTCCCTGTATCTTTTCCTGGACCTCGGCGGCCAACCGGTTGAGTTCGACCGTTGGCATTCCGAGCTTGGCAAAAGCGGCTGGTGCGGAATTTATGGCGAAATAGTCGGCAGGAATCAAAACGCATGCGGCAATAAGAGCCATAATGGCAACAAAGCCCTCCACCAGCATTGCCCCGTAGCCAACAAACAGGATGTCCTTTTCGGTGCCGAGCATTTTCGGTGTGGTTCCTGTAGCGATGATGGCGTGGAAGCCGGAGATGGCTCCACAGGCAATGGTGATGAAAACGTAAGGAAATACCTTGCCGGGGATAACCGGGCCGCCTCCACCGGCAAATTGCGTCACGGCCACCATTTTAAGCTCGGGATGAACAAATGCGATGCCAACAGCCAGCGCGACGATGGTCGTAATCTTCAGGTATGTCGAAAGATAGTCCCGCGGCGCCAGGAGGAACCATACCGGCAGGACAGAAGCGGCAAATGCGTACAGGGGGATTGCCAACGCGATCTGGTGTTTGCTGAGTTTCAGTGCCTGGGCAAGCGCTGAACCCGGCTCTATGGCCCCGCCGACATAAACGGCGGCTGCCAGCAGCACAACGCCGACAATACTAGCTGTCTTGATGTCGCCGGGCCTGATCTTGTGCATCCATATGCCCATGAAAATCGCTATGGGGATGGTGGAGCCGACGACGAAGACGCCCCAGAAGCTCTCGAAGAGCGCATTCAGTACAGCGATCGAGAGACCGGCCAAAGTGAGGATGAGGATGAAGAGGAAGGCAAACGATGCGACAATGCCGACGGTCTTGCCGACCTCGCTCTCGGCGATTCGGGCCAAACTCTGGCCCTTGTGGCGCGCGGAGGCGAAAAGTACGACCATGTCATGGACGCCGCCGCCCAGGACACAGCCGATAATGATCCAGATGGCGCCGGGGAGGAAACCGAACTGCGCAGCCAGAACCGGGCCGAGCAGCGGCCCTGCTGCGGCGATGGCGGCAAAGTGGTGGCCGAACAGAACATACTTGTTGGTTTTTACGTAGTCGATGCCGTCGGCACAGGTATCCGCCGGGGTCGGACGGTCTGCCCGCAGGGCCAGCACCTTATTCGCGATGAATAGGCCGTAGAACCGGTAGGCGATCGCAAATACGCATAATGATACAAACGCCAGAGTCAGAGCATTCATTTTCCGTAACCTCCGTGCCTATTGATGGGGTCCCGCTCGATTAACCAATTCGATGCTCTTGCATATCATTTAATAAACCAGAGAATTAGTTGAATTTCAAGTTTAGCTAAACAATTATTTACTTTAACTGGATTCAACCACAGGGAGCGCAGTGGCATTGCGGGATATCACATACTTGCGGCAAACGCTAAGTGGTGAGAGATCATGAAAGATAGTGGATACACGTCGGAGTGGTCGTCACTTTTGAGGATGGAACCTGATTGCTGGTGTGAATCGGTAATTGTGGAAACCCAAACCTGCAGGGAAAATATATTTAATGGACCACAAGCATCAGGCGATGAGGCTTGCAGATATTTGAATTAAAACGGAGCATTTCTTGTATTCATTGACCCCGCAGGCAATCTGCAACGACAAAGGGGCCAGGCCATATGACCTAACCCCCCTTTTTTATTGGCGCGCTTGGAGAGATTCGAACTCCCGACCTACGGATTCGTAGTCCGTTGCTCTATCCAGCTGAGCTACAAGCGCGTGTTCCTTGTTTTTCCCTCAGGTTTAACCTGCCGGGAATGTTTCACTGCTTTCCCGCACCCGGTAAGGGAAGAATGATTATCTGAAAAACAGCCAAAATATTCAAGCTTTTTTTACCCCTGCCTTCGATGGGCGGGATAAATTCCTGGTGCACGTTTTGGTGGCGGAGAGAGAGGGATTCGAACCCTCGATACCGGTTTCCCAGTATACTCGCTTAGCAGGCGAGCGCCTTCGACCTACTCGGCCATCTCTCCATTAAAATCAGCTGTTAGGTGTTAAGTTTTAGGTTTTACGTTTGCAGGCGTTAAATTTCAAGTGAAAAGAGTATGGGTTCTTCTCAAAACGTAACACTTAAAACCTAAAACGGCTTTTCTGGCGGAGGGAGTAGGATTTGAACCCACGGAACTTTCGTTCAACGGTTTTCAAGACCGCCGCCTTAAACCACTCGGCCATCCCTCCGGAATCCTAACCTATCTTTTCCATCCCGCCCATGTAGGGCCGCAACGCTTCCGGTATCAGCACCGAACCGTCTGCCTGCTGGTAGTTTTCCAGGATCGCCACCAGGGTCCTTCCGACCGCGAGCCCCGAGCCGTTCAGTGTATGAACGAACTCAGGTTTTGCCTTGTCGCTGTCCCGGAACCGGATTGAAGCCCTGCGTGCCTGGAAATCCTCGAAATTGCTGCAAGAGGAAATCTCCCGGTATGTATTCTGCGACGGCAGCCAAACTTCGATGTCAAAGGTCTTTGCTGCTGAAAAACCCAGGTCGGCAGTGCAGAGTTCCACGACACGGTAAGGCAATCCCAGCAGTTGGAGAACCTTTTCCGCGTCATTCAGAAGCTTTTCCAGCTCCCCATAGGAATCGTCGGGCCGGCAGAATTTGACCAGCTCGACCTTGTTGAACTGGTGCTGCCGGATATAGCCCCTGGTATCTTTCCCGTAAGACCCGGCTTCTTTCCTGAAACAGGGCGTGTACGCCGTATATCGCAGCGGAAGGTCAGCTCCCCGGAGTATCTCGCCGCGGTGGATGTTGGTTACCGGTACCTCGGCCGTGGGGATGAGGAAATAATCGAGCCCGTCAAGCCGGAAAAGATCTTCTTCGAACTTCGGCAACTGGCCGGTTCCGGTCATGCTGTCCCTGTTTACCATAAAGGGCGGAAGCATTTCAACATAATTGTGGCTGCCGGTGTGGAGGTCGAGCATGAAGTTGACAAGCGCCCTTTCCAGCCTGGCGCCGGCTTTCTTGCACAGCGTGAACCGGGCTCCGGTCAGCTTCGCGCCGCGCTCGAAATCGAGGATGTCGAGCGCCTCTCCGATTTCCCAGTGGGGTTTTGGATCGAACGTGAAAGCCGGAACGACCCCCCACTTCCTGATTTCCACGTTGTCTGCTTCAGAAGCGCCCACCGGCGTGGTCGCATGCGGAACGTTGGGAATAGTCAGCAAGTAGCCCTGCAGTTCCTCTTCGAGGCTGCGAAGCTGGTCGTCGAGGCTCTTCACCCGCTGGGAGACCTCGCGCATCTCTGTTATCCGGTCCTGGGCCTGGCTCTTGTCCTTGATGCGGCTGATTTCCTCGGAAACCTTGTTCCGGACAGCTTTCAGAGACTCGCTTTCCTGCAGCAGCTTGCGACGCCTTGCATCGCACTCCTTGAAACCGGCGAGATTTACAGCGCCGCAGCGTGTGGCGAGGCGGGCCTCGACGGTATCGAGATTTTCCCTGAGATATCTGGCGTCAAGCATGAGAAAGGCCTTTACATTTATTCAAAGAAAGCTATATTTTTTAGCATTTACCGGAGCGTTAGTCAAACTTTTTCCTGGAATAGTCCCGAATTTTCTTCTGCAGTGAGCCGCCGGAAGCTCAGAATGGTCACCACCAACGTTTGAGGCCGGCAGCCGACAGGCTCCCGCGGACCGCTGGAGTTAGGTGAAAACAGAGCTGCAAACGGAGGACAGAAGCCATGTATCGCTTGTTTGTCGCACTAGATCTGACAGAGTCAGCCAAGGAATCCGTCACGAAAATATGCAGCGGCTTGCCCGGAGTGAAATGGGTCGAGCCGGCCCAGATGCATCTCACGCTCAGGTTCATCGGGGATGCGGACGAAACCCTTTTTCTGCGCATCAAGAAGGAACTGGCCACGGTTTCGGCGCCTGCCTTCCGGATGCTCCTTCGCGGGGTGGGAAGGTTTCCGCCGAAAAGGGAACCCCATGTGCTCTGGGTAGGGGTGGAAAGGAGCGAATCGATCGTTCAGCTTCACGACCAGGTCGAGCGGGCGCTCGTAAGGACAGGCCTGGAACCGGAAGGAAGAGCGTTTTCCCCCCACATTACCCTTGCGCGCCTGCGGGACATGCCCGCTGCCAGAGTTGCCTCCTACCTGGAACAGCATGGGCTGTTCCAGGCGCCGCCCATTCCCGTGAACGAGTTTCACCTCTATTCGAGCATACTTTCCGCCAAAGGCGCCATCCATAGGCGGGAGGCGTCCTATCCCCTCGGATCCTGAGTGGCGAGGGCCCCCCGGGCTATTGCTCGGCGGGCTTTCAATGGGTTTACGGCAGGACCGGCCGGCAAGGAAATTCTTGATTTTTTCATGCTGTTGTTTATAGTCTAGGGAAGCAATTGCACATCGCATTGAACATTTGACAAGAGGAGACTACGCATGGCCAGTGAAAAGATACTTGATTTCGGAGACAGCAATTTCGATACCGAGGTTCTGCAGTCCCCCATTCCCGTGCTCGTGGATTTCTGGGCTTCCTGGTGTGCTCCCTGCAGGTCTGTTGCGCCGATCGTGGATGCCCTGGCCGAGGCCTATGAGGGGAAGATAAAGGTGGGAAAGGTGAATGTGGACGAGAATCCCGCAATCCCGGCCAGATACGGCATCAGGGGAATCCCGACAATTATGCTCTTCAAGGAAGGCAAGCTGATCGACCAGGTTGTGGGCGCCGTGCCGAAAACCCAGCTTGAAGCGTTGATCAACAAGGCTCTTTGAGCCGGCAGCAACTGATGGGAGGTTGATTTGCCAAGAATTGCCAAAAGTATGGTCTCGGTTGTTCTGGTTTTGGGCATTCTGATCCCAGTGCAGGCTTTTGCCGTGCCCCAGAAGGGCAAGCCGGCGCCGGCCGTCCGCGTCGTCACGACAAACGGGCAGAATGTGTCCCTGGCCGGCTACCAGGGGCAGGTCGTGGTGCTGGAGTTTTTCGCCACCTGGTGCGAGGGGTGCAAGTTGTCCCTTCCGCACCTCATCTCGCTGAACGCTAAGTACGGCAAACAGGGGCTTCGGGTCCTGGGGCTCAACCCGGGCGTTCGCGGAGACTCTCTCAAAGTGGTCAGGGGCTTCATCAGGGAAAACAGGATAAATTTCCCCGTGGCCCTAGTCGATGATGAACTGCTCATCGACTATGGAGTCCAGCCCATTCCGGCCATCTTCATCATCGACAGGAAGGGAATCCTGGTCCAGAAATTCATCGGCTACAATTCACAGATCCAGACTGCGATGGAAACAACCATCAGGACTTTGCTGGCCCAATAATGGGTTGCTGGGGCAAAGGAAACAGTGAAAGGGCTGCGCCGCTGGCGCAGCCCTTTTTTCATTCACTGCGAAAATGATCCAGGATGGCGCTTGCCAGGTTTCTGCTGATGCCCGGGATAGCGATCAGCTCTTCCAGGGTTGCCGCACTCAGTGCTTGCAGGCTGCCGAAGTGCCTCAGCAGGGCTTTCCGCCGTTTTTCGCCCACTCCTGGAATCCTGGCGGAGGGTTGCAGTGCCTCGCGAGAACGTATGTCCGTATGGTACAAGACAGCGAAGCGGTGGGCCTCGTCCCTTACCCTGGCAAGGAGCAGCAGCGGCGCTGAATTCTGCCGCAGCACCACCGGGTTCTTTCTGCCCGGGAGGAAAACGCGTTCATCGCTCCTCTTCAGGGCGTCTTCTTCGGCCCCGCTTTTCACGCGGCTCTTGGCCAGCGCCGCAAGGGCGATTCCTTCCACTTTAAGGTCTGACAGGACCTGCCTGAGTATGTTCAGCTGCCCCGGGCCTCCGTCGACAATAACGAGATCCGGCGCCGGGTCGCTGCTTCCGCTGCCGCTGAAGCGGCGGGAGAGCACTTCCTTCATCATGCCGTAATCGTCTGCCTGGTCCACGGTCCTGATCCGGTAGCGTCGGTAGCTTTTCCTGTCCGGCTTGCCGTCCTGGAAAACCACCCTGCTTCCCACCGCCTGCCTTCCCTGGATATTGGATATGTCGAAGCATTCGATTCGCCCTGGGTTCGAGGGCAGGTGAAGACGCTCCCTGAGTTCGGCGAGGGCCGTTTCCGCTGTCTGCCTTGACCTCCGCTTTTCTTCTGCCGCAGTTTCGGCGTTTTTGCACGCAAGCCTGACCAGTTCGGCCTTGGTCCCCCTGCGCGGAAAGGTCACGGCGACGCGCCGTCCCTTCTTTTCGGAAAGGAATTCGCCGAGGGAGTCCATCCCCTGAATCCTGGCAGGAAGCAGCACTTCTCCGGGAATATACACGTCCTTGTCGTAATACTCGCTGAGAAAGGAAGATATTCCCTCTTCGTCTTCCATTTCCCAGGAAAAGGAGTAATTTCTGCTCCCGATCAGGCTTCCACCCCTGATGAACAGCAGGGCTGCCTCAAGATGACCGGCATGCCTGAAGATTCCCAGTGCGTCCATGTCACCGCCCTGGGTGACCATTTTCTGCTTTTCCACGGTTACCTCGACCGCGTGCGTGAGGTCACGGAATCTGGCAGCTTCCTCGTAGTTTTGCGCCACAGCCGCATCGGCCATCCTTTTCCTGAATATTTTCAGGAGGTCGCGGTTCTTCCCTTCGAGAAAGAGGGCAGCGCCTTCCGCCAGGGCGGCATAATCCTGCTGCGAAATCATCCCGTGGCACGGCGCCGAGCATTGGCGGAGCTGATGATAGAGGCACGGCCTGCCACGGCGCTTGCAGGTTTCCAGGGGGTAGTGGCGCAAGGGGAAGATCCTGTAGAGCTGCTTGAGCACTTCCCGTGCCGCTGCGGCAGAGCTGTACGGTCCGAAATAGCGGGCGCCGTCTCTGCGTACCTTGCGGATGATAGACAGGCGCGGGAACTCTTCAGCCGGGTCCATGCGCAGTGAAAAATAGGTCTTGTCGTCGCGCAGGTTGATGTTGTATCGGGGCCTGTGCTGTTTGATCAGGGTGTTTTCGAGTATCAGGGCCTCTTTTTCCGTATCCGTGACGATGTAATCGATATCCGCTACCCGGGCCATGAGGAACCGGATCTGGTACCTGCTGTCGCGGGCCCCGGTGAAATAGGATCGGACGCGGCTGCGCAGGTTTTTCGCCTTGCCCACGTAGAGGACGGCGCCCGAGGAGTTCCGCATGATGTAGACGCCCGGGGTCTGGGGAAGAGTGTCAGTGCTTTCGGGTTTCATGGAATCTCATTATACGCCCGGTCCGATTTCCTGCCAAGCCTGGACGGAATTCTCATGTATAATTGCGACTCAGGCAACACGGATTTTGCATTGATGCGGGTATTGTGCTACTATTACCAATATTTTCATGAGAGGAGCGAAGATGGAGCACGTGCACGTGGAAGAAATCTTCGAGAAGGGAGTTCTTGCCCTCGAAAACGGCCACATATACCTGGCCCTTGCCTGTTTCGAGGAGGCGGCTTCTCTTGACAGGTCACCCCTCCATTGCTCCTACCTGGCTTTCTGCCTGGCAAAGGTCCGTTCCCAGTTTGCCGAAGCCGTAGCCCTCTGCCGGGAAGCGGTGAAAAAAGATCCCGGAAATGCCGTGCACTATCTCCACCTGGGCAGAGTCTACGTAATGGCTGAACAGAAAAAGAGGGCGCTTATGGTCCTGCGCCGCGGCCTGCGCTGCGAAAACAGGGAAATGATCCTCCATGAGCTTGCCATGATAGGCGACCGCAAGAAGCCGGTGCTCCCGAAGCTGGACAGGGGACATCCCCTCAACAGATACCTGGGCATTATCCTTGGCCGCCTGGGATTGCGCTGACCATACGCCGCTCCTTCCCGTCGGTGTCCCGGCCGTTCCTCGTTGACCGTGCCGCAGGCGCCATGCTAGAATTCCCGAATGCAGGCCACAGACTCTGAAGCCATCGTTCTTTCCGCCATGGATTACGGTGAAAGCGACCGGATCGTGACCCTCATGGGCCGCGAGTGCGGCAAGGTCCGTGTGATCGCCCGGCACGGGAAGACCAGCAGGAAGCGGTTCAGCGGCGCCCTGGAAGTGTTCGCGCGCCTGCAGGTGCGCCTGGCGCTCAAGGAAGGGCTGTCGAGCCTCCGCGGCGTCGATATAATGACCGTCTTCCCGGGGATACGGCGCGAACTCGCGAAAATAGCCCAGGCCGGCTATGCATGCGAAGTGGTCGACCGACTGCTTCCGGATGCCCTGGCAAACCCCAGGCTCTACCGCCTCTTACTGTCCTACCTGGAACACCTGGACAGCTCTCCTGCAATTTCAGACGATCTCCGCTTCTTCCAGGTCAACCTGCTCAACATCCTCGGATACCGGCCCTCATTGAGGAGCTGTTCCCATTGCGGGACGGCATTGGAAGGGGATGCTTTTTTCTCGACTTCCGGGGAACTTCTCTGCGCTGCATGCAGGGGGTGCGGAAAAGGCATAGGGGGCGAAACGCTGGCCATCCTGGGCCGGGCGCTCGCGACCGGACGTTTCGGAGTGATTCGGTTTCCGGGCGCTTCCCTCGTTGAGGCAGGCGTGTTGCTCAATACGGCAATAGCTTCACACCTGAACAGGCCCCTGCGTTCTCTGGCTTTCATTGACAACGTTCTGGATGTTCAATAAGAGTAAAAAAATCCAATAATCCTTGACAGGAAAGGGAGTTACAGGTAATCTAACCACTCCAAAGTTTTAGTCTGACTGAACTTCGGCCGGGCATCGACATGTCCGGCTGTCCTTTGTCTGTCACTGTTTCTGAGCACCGGAGGAAACGATTTGACCTTTCAAGACATGATTCTTTCCCTGCAGGGATACTGGGCGCGCCAAGGGTGCGTCATCCAGCAGCCCTATGATGTGGAAAAAGGCGCCGGCACCTTCAACCCCGCAACGTTCCTGCGCGTTCTCGGACCCGAACCCTGGAGGGTAGCCTACGTGGAACCTTCCCGCCGGCCGACCGACGGCCGTTACGGTGAAAACCCCAACCGGCTCCAGCACTACTACCAGTTCCAGGTGATCATGAAGCCTTCGCCGCTGAATATCCTGGACCTCTACATAGACTCCCTCAAGGCATTCGGCATCAATCCCAACCAGCACGACATCCGTTTTGTCGAGGACGACTGGGAATCGCCGACCCTCGGTGCATGGGGCCTGGGCTGGGAGGTCTGGCTTGACGGGATGGAGATAACCCAGTTCACCTATTTCCAGCAGGCAGGCGGCATCGACCTGAAGCCGGTTTCCTCGGAGATCACCTACGGCTGCGAACGGATCGCCATGTACCTCCAGGGAGTGGACAACGTCTATGACCTGGAATGGGTCAAGGGGGTCAAGTACGGCGACATCCACCACCAGAGCGAGGTGGAGTTTTCCCGCTACAACTTCGAAGAAGCTGATGTCGATATGCTGCTCCGGCTGTTTTCCATGTACGAACAGGAATGCATCCGCCTCGCTGAAGGCGGCCTGGTCCTTCCCGCCTATGATTACGTGATGAAGTGCTCCCATACCTTCAACCTCCTGGATGCCAGGGGCGCCATCTCGGTGACGGAGCGAGCGTCGTACATCGGCCGGGTGAGAAATGTCGCCAGGCTGTGCGCCGAGGGCTATCTGGCCCTCCGGGAGCGATTGGGCTTCCCGCTGCTGAAAGGGGGGTGCTGAAATGGCCCAGGAATTTTTCCTCGAAATCGGTACCGAAGAAATTCCAGCCGCTTTCCTGCCCAAGGCGATGGCTGACCTTGAAAATCTCGTGAAAAGGGAGCTGGAGTCGGCAAGGATTGCCCACGGCCAGGTCCGCACGCTCGCCACTCCGCGCAGGCTGGCACTGCACGTGAACGACATGGCCGGCAGGCAGCCGGATGCCGATGTGACCGCCACGGGCCCGGCAAGAAAGGTCGCCTTTGATGCCGAGGGCAAACCGACCAGGGCAGCGGAGGGTTTTGCCAGGGGCCAGGGCGTTGACGTGAATGAGCTGACCGTGGTCGAAACGGAGAAGGGCGAGTATGTTGCCGTGACCAAGCGACTGGTGGGCCGGCCTACTGCGGAGATCCTGGCCGAAATCCTTCCACGGGTTGTGGGCGCCATTCCGTTCCGCAAATCCATGCGCTGGGGCGACCTGGATGTTCGCTTTGCCCGCCCGATCCACTGGATCGTTGCCCTGTTCGACGGAGTGGTGGTCCCTTTTACCTTTGGTTCCATAAACAGCGGCAGCATGTCCCGCGGTCACCGCTTCATGGCCAATGCGGCTTTCCCGGTCAGGGACTTCAGCCATTACCTGGATGAATGCGAACGCCATTTCGTCATCCCCGATCCGGAAAAAAGGAAAGAGATCATAAAGCGCGAGGTGGAGCAGGCGGCGCGCGCCAAGGGTGGCCGGGTCCTCGAGGATGAGGAGCTCCTGGAACAGGTGACGTTCCTGGTCGAATACCCGAGCGTGGTCTGCGGAAGCTTTCCCACGGATTTTCTCCAGGTTCCCCGGGAGGTCCTGATAACCTCCATGCGCGAACACCAGCGCTATTTTTCGGTCGTGGACGGGGAAGGCAAGCTGCTGCCCCATTTCATAACCGTCAACAATACATTGGCGGAGGACCCTGCCGTAGTCGTGAAAGGAAACGAGAGGGTCCTGCGGGCGCGCCTTTCCGATGCCAGGTTCTTCTTCGACGAAGACCGGAAGACGTCGCTGGAAGACCGCGTCGAGGACCTGAAACGGGTCGTCTACCAGGCCAGGCTGGGCACTTCCTACGAAAAGATGGAGCGCTTCCGGGAACTGGCCGGCAGGCTGGCGGAACGGCTTTGCCCCGATTTGAAGGAAAAGGTGCTGCGGGCGGCCTACCTGTGCAAGGCCGACCTGGTTACCGGCATGGTGGGCGAATTTCCCGAACTGCAGGGGGTGATGGGCCGTGAATATGCCCTGTTTGCGGGCGAAGACGCGGAAGTGGCCAAGGCGGTCCATGAACATTACCTGCCGAGCCAGGCGGGCGGCGAGCTTCCTTCATCCCCGGTCGGCGCCATGGTTTCCATTGCCGACAAGCTGGACACCATCTGCGGCTGCTTCGGCGTGGGGCTGATCCCCACCGGCACCGCTGATCCCTATGCGTTGCGACGCTCTGCCCTGGGCATCATCGCGATAATCCTGGAAAGTGGATATGATGTTTCCCTTTCGGACCTCATAGATTCTTCCCTCGAGCTGCTGCGGGACAAGCTGTCACGCGACCAGGCTGAGGTGAGGAGCGACGTGCTCGAATTCTTCCGCGGCCGCTATGTCAACCTGATGGCGGGCCGGTTCCCTTCCGATGCAGTTGAAGCAGCGGTTGCCGTAACCTTCGATTATCTCAACGACGCTTCCGCGCGGATTGCCGCGCTGGCCGAGTTGAAGGGACGGGCGGACTACGAACCGCTTGCGGTCGCATTCAAACGGGTCTGCAATATCGTCAAAGAGGGCAACGATTTCCCGGTCGAGGAAGCTCTCTTCGAGGAAGACGCTGAACGGGAACTGTTCAGCGCTTATGAAGGCGTAGGCACGATCGCCCGCAGGCTGATCGCCGAAAAGGATTACCTCGCGGCACTGGTCGAGATAGCCAGCCTGCGCGGTCCGGTCGATGCATTCTTCGATCGGGTCATGGTCATGGCGGAAGACGAGCGGGTGCGGAACAACCGGCTGGCGCTCCTGTCCGGGATCTCGCGGCTGTTCGGCGCCATAGCGGACTTTGCAAGGCTTTCGGCTTAACAGCGCGTAACGGGACGGTTCCGCCGAACGACGCGCGTTCGCCGGCGGTGGGCTCCGGACCAATAATATAATTCTGTTAGGTGGAAAAACAGAACAATACTAGGAGGATTGGTATGTCGGCAAAATTTGTCTACTTCTTCGGCAACGGCGCAGCGGAAGGGACGGCGGAAATGAAGAACCTGCTTGGCGGCAAGGGGGCCAACCTGGCTGAGATGACCAGTATCGGGCTTCCCGTACCGCCCGGCTTCACCATTACGACGGAAGTATGCACAGAATTTTACAAGAACGACCGCAACTATCCTTCCTCCCTGAAAGACGAGGTCAATGCGAACCTTGCCAAGGTGGAGCAGCTCCTGGGCAAGAAGTTCGGCGATCCCGACATGCCGCTCCTGTTCTCGGTCCGTTCCGGCGCCCGCGCCTCCATGCCGGGTATGATGGACACGGTCCTGAACCTGGGCCTGAACGAAACCACCATCCAGGGCATCATCAAGCAGAGCGGCGATGAACGTTTCGCCTATGACGCCTACCGCCGCTTCATACAGATGTACGCCAACGTGGTCATGGGCATGGACGGCTCGCTCCTGGAGGAACTCCTGGAGCAGAAGAAAGAGGAGATGAATGTTCACCTCGACACGGAGCTGACGGCAGAGGATTGGAAGGACCTGGTGGGCAAGTACAAGGCAAAGATCCAGGAAACCCTGGACCAGGAATTTCCGGACGACCCGCAGGAACAGCTGTGGGGGGCGATCGGCGCCGTGTTCGGCTCCTGGATGAACCAGCGGGCCATAACTTACCGCAGGCTGCACAACATCCCGGCCGACTGGGGTACCGCGGTCAACGTACAGGCAATGGTGTTCGGCAACATGGGGGACGATTGCGCCACCGGCGTCGCCTTCACCCGTGACCCCTCCACCGGCGAGAACTATTTCTACGGCGAATACCTGGTCAATGCCCAGGGTGAAGACGTGGTGGCCGGCATCCGCACTCCCCAGCCCATCAACCGCGCCAAGCACAAGGATGGCGACCTGCCGGCGATGGAAGACGTCCTGCCCGAGTGCTACCAGCAGCTGGCAAAGATCCGCGATATCCTGGAGAAGCATTACAAGGACATGCAGGACATCGAGTTCACCATCGAGAAGGGCAAGCTGTTCATGCTGCAGACCAGGAACGGTAAGCGCACCTCCCGGGCCTCGATCAAGATCGCTGTGGACATGGTCAAGGAAGGGCTGATCGACGAGAAAACAGCGGTCCTCAGGGTTTCGCCGGACCAGCTGGACCAGCTCCTCCATCCTTCTCTCGATCCCAAGGCGCCTCGCAAAGTCATTGCCAAGGGACTTCCCGCATCGCCGGGCGCTGCGGCCGGAAGCGTGGTGTTCAGCGCCGACGAGGCCGAGGCCGCTGCCAAGCTTGGCCTCAAGGTGATCCTGGTCAGGATAGAGACAAGCCCGGAAGACATCCACGGCATGAACGCAGCCCAGGGCATCCTCACCGCAAGGGGCGGCATGACCTCACACGCCGCGGTTGTCGCGCGTGGCATGGGCAAATGCTGTGTCGCCGGCTGCGGAGCTATCAAGGTAGATTATGCGGCCAACGAATTTTCAGTCAACGGCGTCACCGTGAAGAAGGGCGACACAATTACCCTGGACGGCGGGACCGGCGAGGTCATCCTCGGCCAGGTGCCCACCGTGCCGCCCCAGCTCACCGGCGACTTCAAGACCATCATGGACTGGGTGGACAAGTACCGCAGGCTGGGAGTCCGGGCCAATGCGGACACGCCCAAGGACGCCAGGACCGCCCGCGACTTCGGCGCCGAAGGGATCGGCCTTACCCGCACCGAGCACATGTTCTTCGAGGCGGACCGCATCGCCGCCGTCAGGGAGATGATCCTGTCCGAAGAGGTGGAGGGAAGGAAAAAGGCCCTGGCCAAGATCCTGCCCATGCAGAAGGGTGATTTCATCGGCATCTTCCGCGAAATGAAGGGCCTGCCGGTGACGATAAGGCTGCTCGACCCGCCGCTGCACGAGTTCCTCCCCCAGGAGGACAGGGATATCGAAGCGCTTTCCAAGACCATGGGGGTCAGCGTTGAGAAGCTCAAGCACAAGGTCGAGTACCTCCATGAATTCAACCCCATGCTGGGCCATCGCGGCTGCCGTCTCGGCGTGACCTTCCCCGAGATCTACGACATGCAGGTCCAGGCAATCATGGAAGCGGCCTGCGAGCTGAACAAAAATGAAGGCTTCAGCATCGTTCCTGAGATCATGATCCCGCTGGTGGCGACTCTTGAGGAGCTGACCAGCATCAAGGCCAATGCGGTGCAGATATGCAACGAGGTCATGGAGCGTTACAACGTGAAGGTGAAATACATGATCGGCACGATGATCGAACTGCCTCGGGCCGCCCTGTGCGCCGACGAAATAGCCCGTGAAGCGGAATTCTTCTCCTTCGGCACCAACGACCTCACCCAGACCACGTTCGGCCTGTCCCGGGACGACGCCGGTAAGTTCCTCCCCTTCTACGTGGAAAAGGGCATCCTCCAGGAAGACCCCTTCGTATCCATCGACCAGTCGGGCGTGGGTCAACTGGTGAAGATCGGCTGCGAGAAGGGACGGGCAAGCCGGAAGAAACTCAAGATCGGCATCTGCGGCGAACATGGGGGCGATCCCGCCTCGGTCATCTTCTGCCACAAGGCCGGTCTCGACTATGTTTCCTGCTCGCCGTTCCGCGTGCCTATCGCGCGTCTGGCAGCGGCTCATGCAGCTCTGCAGGAACAGCTTGGGGCGGATCAGTCAAGCCGCACGGTCTAAGAAAAAACGGGAATGCCCGGCCAAAAAGATGGTCGGGCATTCCCGTTTGAAGCGGGCGCCAGGAAGCGCCCTTAAATTGGTAAGCGGAACAATCGACAGGAGGAAGCGGGGATGGCGAGAGGCGTTGTAAAGTGGTTCAATGACAGCAAGGGTTTCGGGTTCATCGAGCAGGAAGGCGGAGAGGATGTTTTCGTGCACTTTTCCTCGATCCAGGGGGACGGCTTCAAGTCCCTGGCGGAAGGGCAGGAAGTCAGCTTCGACGTGGTCCAGGGTGCCAAGGGACCCCAGGCGGCAAACGTGGTCAAGCTGTAATTTCAGTCGAGTGTGAACACACAGGGCCCCGGAGAAATCCGGGACTTTTTCGTTGACCTGAACCGGCGCCTTTGAAGGAGTGAAGGTGTCACGGTTTCAGGGTCGAATTCATTCGTGAGGACTTCCATGTCAAGGGACAAATTCCCGGTAACCCCCGCCATGCGGGTTCTGCGCGCCGAAAAGGCGAAATTCACTCCCTATCTGTACGATTACGAGGAAAAGGGCGGTACGGCCGTTAGCGCCAGGGAGCTTGACGTTCCCGAACATTCTGTAGTAAAGACACTAATAATGGAGGATGACGGGGGAAATGCCCTGATCGTTCTCATGCACGGCGACCGCCAGGTTTCCACCAGGGAACTGGCCAGGTTTCTGGGTGTGAAGAGCATAACGCCCTGCACCCCCGACAAGGCCAACCGGCTGACCGGCTACCTGGTGGGAGGGACGTCACCCTTCGGCGTCCGGCGGCCCATGCCGGTCTTCATTGAAGAGACCATCCTGGATCTGCCAGAGATCTACATCAACGGCGGCAAACGCGGGTTTCTGGTGGGAATGTCACCGAAGGATGTTGAGCGCATCCTGTCCGCCACAAGGGTCAGGGTCGGCATCAAACAGTAATACATTACGGAGGAGTTCATGATCATCGAAACTGTCCCGGTAGGGCCGCTTCAGGTCAACTGCTACATACTCGGCTGCGAAGAAAGCGGCGAGGGAGTTGTCCTGGATGCAGGCGGCAGTGTGGACCGCATTCTCGGCAAGGTAAAAGCCAACGGCCTGCAGGTCAGGTATCTGCTCAGCACCCACGGTCATTTCGACCATGTGGGCGGCAACCGGGCGTTTCTTGAGGCAACCGGCGCCAGATACTTGATCCACGAAAAGGATGCCTTCCTCCTCTCCATGGCTTCCGCTTCCGGCAGGAGCTTCGGGGTCGAGGTGGAGAATTCGCCGGAGCCGGACGAGTTCCTCACTGATGGCATGACCATAGAATTCGGAAAACAGCAGCTGCAGGTCATCTTCACGCCCGGCCACTCGCCGGGAGGGTGCAGCCTCTACTGCACAAGTGAGGGAGTTGTCTTCACCGGCGACACCCTGTTCAACGGCTCTGTCGGCAGGACCGACCTGCCGGGCGGCTCGATGGAAATTCTCATCCGCTCCATTAAGCAGCGTCTATTCATCCTTCCGGAAACGACGCGGGTCTACCCGGGACACGGGCCATCCACCACAATTGCCATCGAGCGGATCTCCAATCCTTACGTTCCCAAGGGGTGACAGGCGGAGCCCTTCCCCCTGCAACCCCCCTTCAACCGGCGTCGATGTTGCCCGGCCTGTAAGGCTCCCACCGTGCTCCGTGCCGCATCCGGAGGGAGCCGTGCTTTCCTGGGCTTCGTTCAATCACGTCCTGCAAGATCCCTTGTCTTACCGTTTAGGGAAAGTTATAGCGCTTTCAGAGAGTTCCCGGTTGTCTATCTTTCCGCCCTGCAAATCAAAAAATTAGTCCATATTTAGCATTTGACATCGTATAATAATACGTGTTAATAAAAAATTCCTATTATATGTTCTGGCGATGCTCCCGCTGCATTTCCTGCCGTATGCCGATGTTGCCGGGAAAACACGGGAAAGATTCATTTCTCCGCTATACCATTCAACGAAATTGATCGGGGAGATACCAAGATGAAAAGTGTCGTGGCAACCATAGCTGTCGTGATTTTGGGCATTGCTTCACAGTCCTGCTCGTCCCGGTCCCGCAGTGTCGATGCAGCCGGATGGGGATATGAAAAGGAGGCTGTCAGGATTCACTTCAAGGGAGATCCACTGCTGAACCTTTACCAGGGCAAGGCCCACACCCTGGTGGTTTGTGTCTACAACCTCAAGGAGCTGAACGGGTTCAACACACTGTCAGACAGCAAGGGAGGCCTGCCCGCGCTTCTGGAATGCAACCGTTTCGACCCCGGCGTCACCTATGCCAAGCGGCTCATCGTCCAGCCGGGCATGGATACCAGGGAAACTCTGGACCGCACTGAAGGGACTCGCTACGTGGCCCTTGTCGCGGGTTACTATTCGCTGCACAAGGCCAATACCGTCCGCGTCTACCAGGTTCCCACGTCCTTCTTCAACAACCCGAAGAAACTGGACATAAAGCTCCACATGGGTTCCGCAGGCATACAGGAGGCAAAAGAAAAGTAAATGTAGGGTTTTAGAAAACCAAGCGGAAAGCAACGGATAAAAAGGAATGCCGAGGCAACCGAAATTGCATGTGCCGGGATTGGTACATCACGTCATGGGGAGCGGGGGAGCAGGCTGCAAAATCTTCCCTGACCGTGAAAAATTCCTGAATCGGCTGGCAGAAGCGGTGGGCAAACCCGAAGGACCATATCTGTGTGCATGGACGGAACCGGATGGGGCCTCAGCCAATACCCAGGCAGAGGGCAGCATAAATGCGGGCGGCTGTCGTAACTTCGTCCAGAATGACCTGTTCGTCGGGGGTATGTGCGGTTTCAAGGTTGCCGGGCCCCAGGATGAGGGGCTTTGCCCCCGCGGCGAAAAAGAGATTGCCGTCGGAATGGGAGCGGAAGGTTTCGAAACGCAGCGGCAGCCCCAGTTTTGGGAATATATCACGTAGTATCCTGGCCGGATAGTTATCGGTTCCCAGGTTATAGCCGCTGGACGCGTAACTGAAATTGACTCTCAGGTCCAGGTCGGGTATGTACCGGTCAGCGTCCGCTGCTATTCGACGGATCGAATCCTGGAGGGACGCGGGGTCCCTGCCCGGGGGAAGATGCAGGTCTATCCAGGCTTCGCAGCGGTCCGGGACTACGAACCCGGCCCGCGACGAGTTCATCTCCCGGATCGAATAGACGATTTCCGATGTTTCCCGGTCGAAAAGGGAGTTTTTCCCCAGGTGCAGGAGCACTCTCAGCATCGATTCCACGGCATTGTGCCCCAATTCGGGAAGAGAGGAGTGAATCCGGCGACCCAGTGTCAGGAAATCCGCCTCAAGGTAGCCATAATGGGAGAAACAGGCCATCAGCCCGGTCGGTTCCCCGATGACCACCCAGGGAGGCCTGCAGCTTTCAAGGAAGGTTGCGCTGCCGTCGCCGTTTTCTTCCTCACCTATGGCCAGCAAGAGCCCGACAGGGGGGAGTTCAGATGGAGGCAGGGCTTCCGCGAGCGCCAGCCAGGCCTCGACCATGGCGGCGCATCCCCCCTTCATGTCGGCGCTGCCAAGGCCATGGACGATGCCGTCTTCTTCCCGCGGCCCGAATGCTTCCAGGTCCCATGCCGGCACGGTATCCACGTGTCCCACGAGGTACATTTTCGGTTCTTCCCGTCCCATCGTAATGCGGAGGTTGAACCGATCCTCCTCCACTTCCTGGCGTTCCGCGGTGAATCCAGCCCGGTTGAGGACCCCTTCCAGGTAAAGCTGTATGTCCTCTTCCTTGCCGGCCGGAGAGTAGATATCCACAAGGTCCAGAAGCCTTTTCCCCAGCCTTTCGGGGTTGACGGCCTCCCAGACTTTATCCAGGTGATCGTTCATGGCTTCTTTCTGGTCTTCTTATGTTTGCGTGTGAGGTTGAGGGTCATGTAGACGTGTTGCCGGACATTTCCGAACCCCTGCTTTTCAAAGAATCGAATAGCGGCTTCGTTGTCGGCAGAGGTGTCAATCAGGATCATCCGCACTCCCTGTTCCTTCATGCGGTGCTTGATTTCCTTGAACAAGCTGCTTCCGACGCTCCCTTTCTGGATATTCTTGTGGACACCCAGCCAGACCAGGTAGCCGTATTTCCATGGTGAGTTGTGCTTGCTCACCGTGGTTCCAAGGGCAAAGCCGAGTATCCCGTCTTCGGCTTCCGCGACGAGGCACAGCTCGCTGTCCGAGTTGAACAGGGTGGTGATTTCGTATTCGTCCCAGGTTCGGTAGAGGCTTTGGGAATACTCTGCGGTGAAAACCTCTTCTCCGATATGAAAAACTTCCGGAAGGTCGTCGATGGTCATTTCCCGGATTCGCGGTTTTTCTCTGGCGTTTGCATGTGCCGCCGGCATGTCTGCCCGCGTTTTGTTGTGCTTGCTTTGATGAGGCTTGTTCGGTGTTTTCTTGCTCTCCCTGATTTCCATCGTTGCTCCGATTTCGACAGTCATTACATTTTTATCTTCATCCAATAACTTCCACATGTCAACCTTGCAGGAGGTTTTCATCCGGGAAGCCTCTCCGGGGCCGGCGCGGAATTTCCCCGCTGCTCGTGAAACTCGTGCAAAACAAAAGGCCATATCCATGGAGGATACGGCCTCTATTTACTTGGAAACCTTTATCGAAGATCCGGAAATCAGGCGCAGCCGTTGCCTGGCCCATTGTTCGTCAATGAATCCAGGGGGTGTCTGAAACCCATTCTATTTTGCCAGGAGCGGCACGAGGTAAAGCACTGCCGCGAAAACCCACAGCAGGAGCATGGCCACATTCTTGGCCCTGCCGCCCAATGCGTGGTCGAACACCGCGAAATATTTTACCTGGAAATAGGCCCGGATGCCCCAGAATATGCCGATTGCCGCCAGCGTGAAATTGCCCGGCCCGCTATTCAGCAGCTCGGACCAGTAACGGAAGGAGGCAAGGCAAACCACGGCATAGGTATACATGAGGAGTTTGCTCAAGATCAGGTAGACCGACTTGTTGATGGGCGAGAACAGTTCCAGTTCGGTCTTCCAGTTGAGAATCTTGGGAAACATGATGTGAAGAACGACCATGCCGAGATGATATGCTCCCCCTGCCTGGATGAGGTATTTCGCGACCATGTGCCTTGCCTCCCGTAAATGTTTTGTGTGCATATGAGGATGAGCTGAGTTCCTGTTGAGATCTTTCCACACATGCAGCTGTTTTGCACCTGTCAGAAATTACAGCGGAAGGATTTTCCCTGGCAAGGGAGGAGAGCGTCGGCTCAGGAGGCATCAATCAGGCCCAGGCCGGCGGCGACTGCCACTGTCTGTGGCCTGTTCGACGTGCCGAGTTTTCTCATGATGTTGTAGACATGGAAGTTTACCGTTCTCTCGCTGATGTCGAGGATGACGGATATGTCCCAGGAGCTTTTTCCCTGTTTGAGCCAGCCGAGGACTTCCTTTTCCCGGCTGGAGAGGATGGAGGCGGCGCTGTCCCGTGCCATGCTGCTGAAGATCCGTGAAAGGGCAAGATGCAGGTGGGGAACTACATGTCCCAGGATTGCCTCTGCGCGCTGGTCGCATCTTATCGAGGAGCCTGAAAAACAGAACATGCTGCCGTATTTCTCCGTTGCCAGAGGCCTTGATCCCAGTGTGTAGCCGTTATTCATGCCGAAATCCCTGCACAGGGAGATGATTTCTTCCGGTTGGCGAAGCCTTTCCCAGGCTTCGGTCCAGTTCTGAAGTCCGTATTCGGTGAAATTCCTTTTGATGACTGCACTCATCTGCAGGTAATGCCGCGACATGTATTCCCGAAACCAGTCTTTGGGGAAGCTGACATTCACATCGTGCACCGTGATTACTTGACCATTATCCAGGTGCCCCAGCACTGCAATGCAATTGTCAAATGGGAGAATGCCCTGGATCTTTGGGAAGAGGCCGGAGAAATCGTCCGGACATCGACATGAAAGACAGGCGTTGATAACTTCGAGAAGCGCAATCGCGTCGCTTCCGGACAGATTTGCTCCTGAGTCTTGCTGATCGTGGCATGGGATGAGTGTGATTTCGGCTCTAGTTTGCATTATCCATGTCTCAACCGTGGGGGAAATTACGTGCTATTCGCTGATTGCAACGGAGGCCAGCCATGTTTTTGAAAGCGGTTGACTTTCAGGAGAAGTTTAACACCAAATCAGATTAATTGGCATAGTATTAATCTTTTTGGGGTTCGCTTATGTCCTGGAGGATTGCTGAAGTCTTTGGCTATAGTCCAATATTGGCGAAGTCAATCTGTTCTGTAGTGATTTGGGCGACGCAATAACAAAGGCCATACCTCGGCTGGTATGGCCTTTGCCTTGCTGGGCTTCATTTTCACTGCGTCTGTGGGAGGGAGTGCCGTGCCTAATATCTGCCGCCATAGAATCCAGTGTGTCCGCCTTCACTAAATCCGCCTTGGCCGCGGTAGTGTCCATCATTGCCGTAACCCCTACGGTATGAATCCCTGTCCCCGTAATAACTGTCGTGCCGATCATGGCGGCCATAATCGTGGGGGGCGTACCGCGGGGCCTCGTGGTATGAAGGGTAGACATGGGAGCTCACAAACGGGAGCCCGATATTGACCGCGGCCCCGGGAAGGGGCAGGCTGAGCCCGAATCCCGGCAGATTAATGGAAAACTCTGCGTGGGAAGAAGTTGCCGCAGACCACGAAACCAATACTATTATTGCTGAGTAAAAAAACAAGCGCTTTAACATTTCCTGTTCCTCCAGTCCTCGTTGGATTCCCGTTGCCGGTAATCGGATGATCAGCTCATCCGCGATTCCATTTTGTTTGTCTTGTAGAACGAAGGTTGGGAGAAATGGTTTACAAGGAATTAAAGAAGCAGGTAAAAGCGGCTTCGGGCGCGGTTCTCTGCATGGTGTTGTGCTCAATCATGGACAGGCGGAGAATAAAAGGTGCTATGGCAACCTGCTTATGAATGCATCGGGATAGCCTGCCCGCGCCAGGGCTGCGCGGGCTGCTTCAGCGTCGGGCCGGGAGCGGTACTTTCCTGCATGGACACGGTATACGCGCCCACGCTCTGTCTCCACTTCACGGATAAAGGAATATGCCAGTTCCTTTTCGAGCTTTTCGGATAGAAGCCGTGCCGTTTCCCGGTCGCTGAAGGCTGCCACCTGGAGGGTATAGGAGGCCCCTCCCTCGTCTCTTCGGGCAGGGGGCGTGCTCCCGGAAGCGCTGGTCAAAACTTCCAGCAGGACCGGCGTGACTCCAGTGCCCACTATGTCAAGGTCAAGGGCCGCCCGGTAGGAAAGGTCGACGATCCGTCCCGGAACGAACGGCCCGCGGTCATTGACCCTCAGGACCGTGGATTTCCCACTGGTTTTGCTGGTGACCCTGATGATGCTGCCGAGCGGCAGGGTCTTGTGGGCTGCGGACGACTTGTTCTTGTCGAACAACTCGCCGTTGCTCGTCGGGTTCCCATGTTCTTCATTGCCATACCATGAAGCAAAACCTTCCTCCCGGAAGCCGTCGGCTTTGAGGAGTGGAACGTAACGTATGCCGTCCACCCAGTACGGACGCTCCCAGGGCCGCATCCAGGAGGGCCCCGGCTCAACCCTCACATTGTGGCCGGTTGTGCCGCAGGAGGCAAGCAGCAGGCAGGACATCATTAGGGCAACGCAACTTATCCGCATGGCACACAGTATAGTGAGAACTGCTTGAAAATCAATACACGATGGCAGGGACAAGCCCGAAATCGCTAATAGCGCAGCATTTTTCTCGGATTTGCGCATATGTCCCTGAACGGGCACGCGTCATGTCTCTCTTTCCTGCAGTACCCCTTGCCGAGCCTTACCATGGCAGCTTCGAAATCACGGAAATCATAGCCGGCCACCATGTTTTCGAACCAAACTTTTTCTAGCGCCTTTAAGGGATCTCTTTCCTTCCTTATCAAACCGAGGTTGCGGGATGCCTGCAGGGCCGGCATGGACAGCGCAGGACGCGCTTTTGACCAAACGCTTCGCAGTTCCCGCAGAAAAATATTGACCGTGACATCGCCGATCCCCTTGCCGAGCCGTTTCAGGCGATTTTCCAGGTCTGTTTCATTTTCAGACTGCTGGTGAAGTTCATTGAGGTCCCCGGCATAGTAATCCTGCAGGTCAGCCATGGTTGACAGCAATTTGGTTGCGGTGGAAAAATCGTAACGGACATACCCCCCGGAATCCAGGATCTCCACCAACCCGTCCCAGCCCGTGTCAAGGATCTGTCCGGGCAGGATGATTCCACGTCGCTCAAATTCCTTGTAAGTCCGGGCAGCGATTACGGAAGATATTCTGGCACCGAAGAGCTTGGCTGCCAGGAACCATTTGCAGAGTTCTGGCCGGTTGCCCGAGGACAGGTCGATTCCAAGCTCATGGGAGTACATTCCTCCCATGGTCTGAATGGCAGATTCGATTTTACGTGCTGTTTCGTCCATGGTCAGTGCATCACTTGTTAATCTTCAGTAAATCAATCAGACGGGGAGGCACGATTTTGTTTAGTCCGTAAGATGCCCAGAAATAGAGGAGGCCGCCGGCAAGCAGAGCAACAATCAAGGAAATGAGCATAATGCTGATCTTCTTCCGGCCCACTGCCCGGTAAGGACGGGTGGCGTTCCAATCCAGGCCCTTCCCCTGCGCTTTCCGAAGGAGTATGACGGAAATGTTGTCTGTGCCGCCAGCCTGCTTTGCCAGGTAGATGAGAGTTTTTCCCGCTTGCTGCAACGGGAGGTTCCCGAGCGTGGAGGCGATGGTCCCATCAGGGACCAGGCCGTGCAAGCCATCACTGCAGAGCAGGACTGTATCGTTTCCTTCAAGTTCAAGTTGGAGTGTCTCTGGTTCAAGCTCTTCGTCGCTGCCGAGCGCCTTGACGATGATGTTTCTCTGCGGGTGGCTCTTCGCGGCGTCAATGGTCAGCAGGCCGTCCTGCAGAAGTTTGTTGACGAGCGTATGGTCTTCCGTGAGCTGGCGCAGGTTTCCATTCCGCAGCAGATACGCGCGGCTGTCACCTGCATGGCAGACAAAACCGTCGTTGCCGATCATCAGAAAAACAGTGCATGTCGTAGCCATTCCTTCCAGGGAGGGATCTTGACGTGACCTGGCCAGGATTTCGTGATTTGCCGCCATCATGGACTGCTTGAGGGCAATGAGCGGCTGGCCGGCCGGAAAAGCGTAGTAGCGTTCCCGAATTTCGGTTACAGCCAGGCTGCTGGCGATCTTTCCGCTGTTGCCGCCGCCTACTCCATCGGCGACAATTGCCAGGGCTCCTTTCTGTTCGAGCTGTTCTTTTTCGCTTGGAACGTGGAGGAGGAGGGAGTCCTCGTTCTCCTGACGGACGAGCCCCGTGTCCGTTTCCCCGAAGGAATCGGCCAGGCATGTGGAGAGAGTCAGCATTTGCGGAATCTCAGGGTGCTGTCTCCAACCCTGACGGTATCGCCGTCCTTCAGGTCGCTCCTGGTGACAGGATTGTCATTGACAAAGGTGCCGGATGAGGTGTCCAGGTCGGTGATACTCAATTTACCGTCTTTGAGGCGAATGCTGGCATGTCTCGTGTCCAGTTTTTCGTCCCGGAGCATTAGCTGGCAGTCTTCCCCCCTGCCCATGAACAGCTGGCTCTCTTCATCACAGATCCTGAATTCTTCCCATGCCTCCGGACCGTCGACCACCACCAGCCACCCATAGATGGGCTTTTTCTTTTCCAAGGGTTTGAACACGACGGTTTTGCCCAGGTCTTTGGCTGCGAAAATCCTGGTTGCCCCCAGGCTGTCAGGCGGATTCGAACCTTCGGAAATTACGGTTGCCCCCGCAACACCGGTCCCGCACGCCCTGGTGTCCCCTGACACCGTCTCAACAGAGGCTCCGCATCTTCCGCAGAATTTGCTTCCTTCGGGGATTTCCGCTCCACATGATCTGCAGGCCATTGCAGTACCTCCCTATTTTGGTTTGACGAAAAAATTCGCACTGCGTCTGATTGTAGTGTTTTCAAACTGGATTATGGTTTCCAGGGTATACGTGCCGGTCGGCGCCCTCTCTGGTATGGTTATCTCCGCCTTGATCGAGTCTTTTCCGGCCTTGAAGGTCTCGATGCCCGAGTCCTTGAAAAGTACTTTTCCCTTGAATACGATCCTCCTGGTCAGCGTTCCCTGGATGGTGAAATCATCGGAAGGGGCGCAAAGGGAGTAATCGAGAGTGTGTTTTATCTCGTCGTCAGGGGATACCTGGCTGGGCCTTATCTCGGACTTTTCAATGAAGAGCTGATACGCGTCACTTTGCTGGCAGGCATACTTGCCACGTTTCACCTCCTCACGCTTCTCCTCCTTGGGAAGGTCTGTCTCCTTGTCCTTCTCCCCGGATGACGAGAAAGCGCCTTTCAGCTTGGCGGTGCTCTCGTCCCATGTGGGTCTGATTTTTGAACATCCCCCTGCAGGGATGGCCAAGGCGATGATAGCTGCAACAAGAGCATTGATCGTCAGGTATCTCATTTGTCTATCTTCCATTCGCCCATACCTGCAGGCTGGTCACGGTCTGAGCGGTCATGAGAGTTTCCGGAGGTTCCCCTGCTCCGGGTACGGCCGATTTTTTTTTTCTTAGCATGTTTTTTCGGAGTCTCGGGTTTCAGCTTTTCCGGTGTCACTTCGGATTGCCCAACCGGCTCAGGCGGTGTGACCGGCTCCACCGGCGTCGCAGCGGGCGGGGCCACCGGAGGTGAGGGGGCCGACGGTGCGCTTTTCGTCACGGGGAAGACGCTTTCCTTCTTGTGGCGTGCCGCCATGAACAGGCCGGCGAAAATGAGGATCACTCCCAGGCAGAGCAGGGCGATGAGCAGGTATTTTCTGTTGGGACGGGTTATTGGCGTCAGTATGCCGGACCAATCGAACCTCCTTCGCATCGGTACCGCTGCTGTTAACTGCGGCGTTACTGAACTTCGAGATTCAAGAGACTTGAGTTCATCCGCGAATTCTCTGGCGTTCTGGTAACGGTCCTTCCTGTCCTTGGCGATTGCCTTGAGGATGATCTTTCCCATGTCCCGGGAAATGGTCCCGTCGATTTCCCATGGCGGAACAGGCTTTTCCTCCAGGTGGGCCTTCATTACCTTGTATTCCGAATCGCCGCCGAAAGGGACTCTTCCGGTGGCCATCTGGTACAGGGTAACGCCGACCGAATAAAGGTCGGAGGATACCGATGCTTCCTCCCCCCTGATCTGTTCCGGGGACATGTACCAGAGAGTTCCCAGCCTCATGCCGGTCTTGGTCTGCCCTTTTTCACCTGCCACTTTGGCGATGCCGAAATCCATGACCTTTACCGAGCCGTCTTCGAGGAACATGATATTTCCCGGTTTTATATCGCGGTGAATGATGCCGCGGGCATGCATGAATTCGAGTGCCGACAGGACACTTAGGCAGACGGGCCCTGCATTGTGCTGCTTTCCGGTCTTTTTTAGCCGGTTTTCCAGTGTCTCTCCCCGTATATATTCCATTACCAGGAACAGATTGCCGTCATCCTCGACATAATTGAAGACATTGACCACATTGGGATGGGAGATCCTGGCCTGGGTTTTCGCCTCATGGATAAACCTGTCCCGCATGGCAGGGTCATGGGAGAATTCGGGGGCAAGGACCTTGATGGCTACCTCCTGCTCGAGCTTGACATGGAACCCCTTGTAAACGATTCCCATCCCGCCCTGGCCGATCTTTTCGGTTATCCGATATGGACCTACTTCTCTGCCGATCATATGGTTTGCCTTCAGCTTGCCCGGTACGTAAAGGCCGAGAACCTGCCTTTGCCGATGATGATCACATCGCCGTCTTTAACCGGTTCCGTCTTGATACGGTCGGAATCGGTGGAATTCAGATAGGTCCCGTTCAGCGAATTCAGGTCCTTGACCACCAGCAGGCCGTTTTCCATGCCGACCCATGCATGCTCGCGGGAGACGCCGTCATTCTCTATGATGACCTGGTTCTTGGCCGGGTCCCTGCCGATTTTGACTCCGGAAGCGCCGATCGTGAATGAGCGCCCCGCAAGAGGCCCTTCGTCACATCTCAGCGACCCTGACGGCACTGAGGTCTTAGCCTGCGGTTGTGGCGCAGAGGGGATTTCCGGCTTTTTGGTTCTGGAGTGCAGGACAATGAACACTATTCCACCGACGATAAGGGCGCCGGCCAGAGCAATGATTATGGGCAGGATTGGCCAGCCGCCTTTCTGGGTGGAGAGCTTTTCCTGTGCCGCCAACTGGAGCTTGCGCACGTCGGGCTGGTTCGGCATGAGGCGGTTGACCTCGTCGATTTTGCTCAGGGCCTTCTGGTAATCGGGAATGGAGTAAAGTTCGATGGCCTCGTTCCACAACTTGTTGAACAGGCTCGGGGTGTTCATGTCGACTCCGGAGGCGCGGACGAATTCCTTAGCCGTGTTTCCAGGCACCAGGAAATTGAAGCCCTGTATAGCCTGGGTGGAGCCGAGGGTCTGGGATAAGCTGATGAAGGTGGCGATGCCGATGACTTCACCCTTGGAGTTGAATGCCGGTCCGCCGCTGTTGCCCCAGGTGAGCGAGGCATCGGTCTGGATGACGGGCGTGCCTTTGACGTCCAGTTTGGATCCCGAGACATTGCCTCTCGTTACCGTCGAATCCAGCTGGGTCTTCTTGCTGAGATAGTCATGGGACAGGACGACGGCGGGATATCCGATCACGTAAACCGGTTCTCCGAGCTGCACGCTCCCCGAGTCGCCGAACGCGACCGTCGGCAGGTCTCTTCCTTCTATCTTCAGGATCGCCACATCCTTGCCGGTTTCCACTTTCTGCTCGGCTCCGGGGATGGAGACTTTCCCGGTCATTGGGCTGATGGGCGGGCTGTACTGCTTGATCTCGGCCGGGTAAGCATCGCCATTTGAAAGAATGACCTGCAGATCCTTCTTTATGACGATGGTCGAGACGGGACGGAGCTGCTTGTAGAGCTGAATGAGAATCTGCTGCTTCTCCTGGTCAGTAAGCTGCCTGCCGGACTTGTCCGACTGCGGCACCAGATTCTTCAGGAGCACGCTGATGAAGAATTGTTCCTCCAGCCTCTTTTCGTTGGACTCGTGGTAGTCTGCCACCACATGGCCGTTGGTCACCAGGTAGCCGTCGGAGCTGATGAGGAAACCGGTGCCCGCGCCCCCCATGGGGTCGGCGTTGAATGTCTTGCGGCTTCCATTGACCTGGATGGTCACCTGCGCCTGTATGTGGCTGAAAACCAGCACAACAGCCGGCTTAAGGCGCAGGAGCATTTTCTGGAGCGGGGTCTCTTCTTCGTTCTTGCACATGGCTGTATGGGCGGACAGCGCGACGCAAAGCATCATTCCCAGCAACAAGAACGGCAGTTTCACGTTTTTCATCTTTTATCCTCCCGTCTATTGAAGATACTCCAGTCAATTTTCCGGTTTCACATTATTAGAGCAGCGGTTTGCTTTCGTCCGGTCCAAGTGTTTTACCGCATCGGTCGTGTTGGTCCATTACGTAAAAAACCGCTTGATCAACGACATGTTGACAAAGCGGCCTTCTGCCGTTCTGGCAATACGAGGAAAACATGCTTTTTCCCTCTTGGTTCAATGTATTGTCACTGTACTCATAAACATAAACGAGATTGGCTTCAAGTCAAGTTTGCCGGTCGATCATGAACCTTCGTAGTGATGTTTTCGCAAAAAGTTATTTCCCCCTTCTTTGCGGAGCTTGCCTGCTGAAGCGCTACGAGCCATGCGGGGCAATCCGGCGTCTTGTCAGCCAAAACCTGGGAAAAACGGAATACTGAATGGCTTGGTCAACCGGGGTCAGCCTTTATCGCGTGCATGCGGCTCTAACGGTGCGTTCCGGCTACTCCCGTGCTTAATACGTGTGCCGAATCCGGTTTGTTATGTGTGTCTGCACTTTTTTCATTGACATACAATTCTGCTCGCTGTTAATTTCATTAATATTGAAATGATCAAACAGAATATCCGGTTGATGAAACCCTCCCGAAGTCGGCAAGACAGCCGTAGCCATTTCCAGTAAAATCGTTCTTCCCTGGGAATCCTTCTGTTGATTCATGCAAAATCCCAGGAAGGAAGTGCTGGAACGTATCATTTGTCCCAGTTCCCACCCCAAAAATGAATTTCATGAAAAAGCTTGTTACTGGTTTCCTGTTACTGGTCCTCTGTTTTCCTGCGTATGGCGAAAGATACAAAGCTGCCGGTACTATCGATGTCTACTTTTCCCCCCGTGGCGGCGCCACCGAAGCAATCGTTCGGGAGATCGCCTCGGCCAGGAGCGAAATATTGGTGCAGGCTTATTCATTTACCAGCGCCCCGATTGCCAAAGCTCTGCTGGATGCCCGCAAGCGTGGCGTCAGGGTCGAAGTAGTCCTCGACAGGAGCCAACGCAAAGAAAAATACACCTCGGCCGATTTTCTCCTCCATGGAGGCATAGACACCTATATCGATTCCCGCCATGCCATTTCCCATAACAAGATCATGATAATCGACCGGATTACCCTGATCACGGGTTCGTTCAACTTTACAAAGGCTGCCGAGGAGAAGAACGCGGAAAACCTCCTGGTGATGAAGAACAACAGGCCTTTGGCAGACAGGTATATCCTGAATTTCGCGGAGCATCGCAATCACTCTGAAAGATATTCGGGAAAATAAAGCGTGCCGATACGGACCCGCAGGGTTCTCGGCGCGTCGGTAAGATCGGCCGTATTTCAGATGGCAAATTTCCTTCGAGACCAGGCACCCCTATTTGATGCTCACGCAAAAAGTCCCGGGAAGCATCTGCTCGTCATTTCCGTGGAAACGGCAATCCGGGAACTTTAGTGCATTACACAAAGCCTGGATACCCGCGTTCGCGGGTATGACGACTTTTTGCGGATGCATCATATTTAGGACTTGATTTAAATTTTTGTTCAAACTATACTAAAAAATCACCGGGGAAGCATTGCTTTCCCGTTTTTTGCACCCATCCGTATTACCCCGCAGCATCTGTTTGTCCTCCTCACCTTGCAGGTCGATCAACTGATTGTTGGGCTTTACGTACGTGGATGAATGAAGGAGAGCTTCAGCGGCTATCTGGCTTTTTCCGACGCCGGGGCTTGTGAGCTTGTGTGTGGCGTATTGTCCTGCAATGCGCCGACAGGGATATTATCTACCCCGGTATCGGGAATAATGCAGACTAAGGAGAAAAGAAATGAAGCACCTTCGTAAACAATGCATCGATTGCGGCAGTGATGCGGTTCAGACTCTTGTGGATGAGATAAAGCCAAGCTTCAGGATGGAAGTGGTTCAATTCGCCTGCGGCGCCGAGCTCAGGAGCTCGTTTTCCACCGTGAGCCGCATGGGCAAGGCGGAACATTCCGGCTGCACCAATTGCTGAATAAAGGGGGGAGGCCCGGACAGGCCTCCCCCGATCTTGTCGGCGCCCCGGACAGGGCGCCGTTTCCCCTTTTACCCATTCCTGCCGTTCCGAAAACCCTTCCCTGTTACGCCAACCCTCTTATTGACAAGTGTCATATTTGGGTGACAAAGTCGTCCCCCGAACCTTGAAGCACAGGTCAGTGGCGTTCGGGTACGACTTGGTGAATATGGTCCTGCCCGCAATTGCTTTTGCCTTTACCTCGATGTTGGTTGCAGCGCAGGGGATATTGATTTCCCGTGATTTGCCGACCGGGAACGATCCACTGTCCTTCGACTGGCGTTCTCCCTGGTAATCATACTTGACGGTGAATTCGGCGGCAAAGGCGCCATTGTTTTTTATCTCGATTCTCTTCTTGCAATCGCTGGTGTCGGTGCAGGACTCGTATCTGGGAGACAGTGTAGTTCCCCTGATTTCGTAGCAGTAATCGGCAGCAGTGGCATATTTCTTTGTGAAGATCGTCTTGCCTGCCACTGCCTTGGCGGTAACTTCGATGTCGGTGGCCTTGCATGGTATGGGCAGCCGCTTGATCTGTCCGACCGGGAAACTGCCGCTGTTGATGGTCGGCTGTTTCTTGCCGTCCAGGGAGTAGCTGGCCGTTGCCGTTGCCACGTAACCGCTTCCGACAGCGTTCTTGATGGTTATATGTTTGAAGCAGTCACCAACTGAGACGCAGAGCGCATGCTGGGGGCTCAGGGTCGTTCCCCAGACATCGAAACAGACGTTCTTTGGTGCGGGGTATGTTTCCGAAAAGATTTCCCTGCCTGCTACCGCCTTGGCTTTCACGCGGACATTGGAGGCGTCGCACGGGACCTCGACTTTCGCGGTCTGGCCTACCGGGAAGTTCTTTTCAACATGGAATTCCTCGCCTTTCCAGGTGAAATAGACGTCCAGGTCTGTGTTGAAACTTCCCCGCCCGAGGAGGTTGTTCACCTCAACGATCCTGGTACAGCCCGGTTTGTCATAGCAAGCAGTGGACTTTGGGCTCAATGTTGTACCCCATACCTGGAAGCAGAGGTCCTGGGGGGTCGTGTAGGTTTTCTCGAAGATCTGTTTTCCGCCTACGGCCTTGGCGGTGATCTTGATATTGCGCGCATCACAGGGAACCAGGGGCGTGCGGCTCTGTCCGACGGGGAAATTGTGGTCTTCCACGTGGCGGAACCCGCCGATATCGTAGGCCAGGACCAGGTCGGTGTTGAAGCTTCCCTTGCCGAGGAGGTTTTCCACCTTGATCCGTTTCGAGCAGAGCGGTCGGGCATCGATCCAGCAGGCGTCGTAGCCGATGTTGCTGCTGTCGTATCCCAGCCAGCCATAGCCGTTCATGCCCCAGTTGGTTCCCCAGGAGTTCCTGATGAGCCACGCCTTCTTGCTGTCGTCCCAGCCGACGATGGTGACGATATGGTTTGTCGGAAGATAGGTCTTTTCATTGTAGACATTGCTTCTCGTTGCGTCGCTGTATCCCTTGTGCTTGAAGGGGGGGGTCGATTTCATGGCGCTGATGACCGAACCGTGCCGGCAAATGGCTTCCTTGATTTCGCGGTTTGACGGATAGAGGGGGTTCAGCTTGTCCACGTAACCCCAATCATAGGTGTAGTACTGCGTTGCGGCATCCTGGTACGGACAGGAAAAATCCACCACCTGATACCTGAGCATGGCTTCGGTTGCAATCCGGTGGTTTTTCATCCAGCGCAGGGGGACATCAGGGAGCGAGCCGCCGCAGGTTCCAATGCTGCAGCTGATGATATGCTGCTCGGAGATGTCGATGTCCTGGGGGCGGACGCCCGGGTTCATTATCAGGTAGCTGATCTCGTAGGCTGCGGCTGCAGCAAAGGCGAAGCAGCTGCCGCAGCCCTCCTGGTTGCGTGCCGGCGGGACGACGCCGCAGTCCCTTGCATCGAACTTGCTCAGGTTGGCGCTGCAGTCACAGGCAGCAGCAGCCTTGTTGACGGGGACATTCCACAAAAGCAGGATCACGAAAACGGCTGACAGGGCCTTTGAGCAAATTCTTCCGATCTTCATGTTCATTCCTCCTTTAGTCTGTCAATGACATGTTACAGAAACTAGGGCGTCGGACAGAAGCATCGCCTGTACAATGGTTGGGGTTCCATATCCCGGTTCACAGATTGGCGCTATTCCGTACCTATTAATTATATCAGGCTAGCTTCCGCTCGCTATCCACTGCCGGCTGGCCGATCCGGATCCGGCCTGAGATCTGTGCCACTTCCCCTTGTAGTTTGGATCTGCAATGCTTATAATGACGCTAGATATTGCAGCTGCTTGCAAAAAATGCAAAGATCCCGAAGAGGTTATCTCAATGAACACATTCAAGACGACAATATTGCTTGCCCTCCTCACTGTCCTGCTTGTCCTTGCAGGTGGCGCCATCGGCGGCCGAAGCGGAATGCTGATCGCCCTGGTCATGGCCGGGGTGATGAATTTCGTTTCCTACTGGTTCTCGGACAAGATCGTGCTTGCCATGTATGGCGCCAAGGAAGTCACCGAGGCTGAAAGTCCCGAGTTCTACGGGATTGTCAGGCAACTGGCCTCACGTGCAGGCTTGCCCATGCCGCGCGTCTACGTGATTCCGTCTGACACGCCGAATGCATTTGCCACGGGGAGGAATCCCGAGCATGCAGCTGTGGCCGCCACCAGTGGAATCATGCGAATTCTCTCCCGCGAGGAGCTGATGGGAGTCATGGCCCACGAACTGGCTCATGTAAAGCATCGCGATATTCTCATTTCCACCATCGCTGCTACAGTTGCCGGTGCCATCACGTACCTTGCCCACATGGCCCAGTGGGCCGCGATCTTCGGCGGCGGCAGGGACCGGGACGATGAGGGTGGCGGTGTGTTGGGACTGCTGGTTATGGCGATAGTTGCTCCGCTGGCCGCGCTTCTGATTCAGATGGCCATTTCGCGCTCCCGGGAGTATGGCGCTGACGCTGGCGGCGCAGAGATATCGGGCAACCCCCTCTACCTGGCAGGCGCCCTCAGGAAGCTGGAGATGGCAAACCAGAGAATCCCCATGGAAGAGGCGACACCGGCTACTGCCCACATGTTCATCGTCAATCCCCTCACCGGCGGCGGCCTCATGTCGCTCTTTTCCACCCATCCTCCCATCGAGGAGCGGGTCCGTCGTCTGGAAGCCATGATCTACGGTACAAGGGGTTAAGGCTGAAAAGCTATCCTGATCATGAATCGAGTCCCCTTGAAAAGCAATAGCCCCCGACGTGTCGCTTTCGATATCCTCGAACGGATCGAACGGGAAAGATCCTACGCTGATATCCTGGTAGACAGGGCGCTTGCGGGCGGCGGGCTGAAAGGGCCTGATCGGGGTTTGCTCAATGAACTGGTCTTCGGAGTCCTGCGCCGGCGCGGAACCCTGGACCATATCATCGGGTGCTGTTCCAGCATGGCGGTCGGCAAGATTGAAAGGCGTGTGCTGAATCTTTTGCGGATCGGCCTTTACCAGATTCTTTTTCTCGACCGTATTCCGGTGTCCGCAGCGGTGAACGAGACGGTCGAGCTCGCCAAGACAGCAGCACCGAGGGCGGCCGGTTTCATCAACGCGGTACTGCGCCGCGCAGATCGTGAAAAGGGATCACTGGCCTGGCCGGAGGGGGACCCGGCCGCATTGATTTCGGCGCGTCACTCCCTTCCCCGGTGGCTTGCGGAAAAATGGATTCTTCAGCTTGGCCCCGACGAGACCGAGGCCCTTGCGGACGCAATAAATGAGACGCCCCAACTCACAGTCAGGGTCAATACCCTGAAAATATCGCGCGGGGACCTTCTTGGAAGGTTTCGGGATGAAGGTGTCGAGGCGTTGCCGACCGACTATTCACCTGTCGGGATCAGGATACTTTCCCCTCTTAATCCTGCAGCGCTGTTCGGGTTCAAGGAAGGCTTCCTGACGGTGCAGGACGAATCATCCCAGTTGGCTTCAATATTCCTTGCGCCAATGCCGGGTGAAACGGTGCTGGACCTGTGTGCTGCGCCGGGCGGCAAGACGACCCACCTGGCGCAGTTGATGGGGAACAGGGGCCTTCTGGTTGCCTGCGACCGCGATCCGCGCAAATTCCCGCGTATCGAGGAGACTGCCCTGAGACTCGGCATTTCGATCATCCGGCCCCTTGCCCTCGATGCTTCCCTCCCGCTGGACGATCTTGGCGGACGGCGGTTTGATCGTATCCTTGTGGATGCGCCTTGCAGCGGCCTCGGTGTGTTGAGGAGAAATCCGGAAGCCAAGTGGCGGCTTGCAGCTCATGACCTTGAGCGGATGGCGCGGCTTCAATCCTCAATAATCCGCAACGCCTCGGAGCATCTTGTCGACGGCGGGGTGCTCCTCTATTCCACCTGCTCCGTTTCAATGGAAGAAAATGAAGAGGTTGTCAACGATTTCCTTTCAGAAAAGAGGAATTTTGTGGTAGAAGACCTAAGGACTGTTTTGCCTGCCCATCCGGATGTTTTCACGGAACAGGGTATGTTCCGCAGTTGGCCGCATCGGCACGGCATGGACGGTTTTTTCGCTGCCAGGCTGATAAAAAGCTGACCAAGGCAGCAGCGATTCCTGTAGCGGAGGTTCCATGAAGAAAATTGCTCCATCGATCCTCTCGGCGGATTTTTCACGCCTGGGTGACGAGATACGTGCCGTAGAGGCCGGGGGCGCCGATTACATACATGTTGACGTCATGGACGGCCATTTCGTTCCGAACATCACCATCGGCCCCCTGGTGGTAGAGGCTGCCAGGAAGGTTACCAGCCTGCCCTTGGACGTTCACCTGATGATTGAGAACCCGGATTGCTATGTGCCGGCATTTGCAAGGGCCGGAGCCGATATCATTGTCGTCCATGCTGAAGCGGCTGTCCATCTTCACCGGACGGTGCAACTGATCCGGTCACTGGGTAAAAAGGCAGGTGTCGCATTGAATCCGGCCACTCCCTTGAACCATTTGGATTATGTCCTCGAGGACTTGGATCTGGTCCTCCTCATGACCGTGAACCCCGGTTTTGGAGGGCAGTCCTTCATTGAGGCATGCCTGGGCAAGATCCATTCCCTGCGCGGAATGCTGGACAAACGGGGGCTGGAAACGGAACTGGAGGTTGATGGAGGCGTCAAGACTGAGAACATCAGGCGCATAGCCAATGCGGGCGCCGATGTCTTTGTTGCGGGAAGCGCAGTCTTCGGCAGCCCTGATTATGCCTCGACCATCTTTGAATTGAAGCGGGAGGCCAGGGAGCCGCTTTTGTAAAGCTACTGGAGGGTCGCGGACCTAACCTGCCGATTCATGCGAAAATGCTTGCCGGCTGTTTGCAGCTGAGACGGGAAGCGTTCATTGGTATGCAAATACAGCCAGGGAAAAAGCCATGAGTGATAACAAGGGCATGGAAACCAACATTCTGGTCATAGATGATTCCGAATCGGTTCGCAAGGAAATTATCCAGACACTGAAGTCCCATTCGGTAGCTACCTATTTTCACGAGGCTTCCGATGGAATCGAGGGATTGAAGGTACTTCTTGATATCAAGATAAACTTGGTCCTGTGCGATGTTGAGATGCCACGCCTTGACGGTTTCAGGTTCCTTTCCATGGTTCGCGCCCGTGACGAACTGAAATGCATCCCCTTTATAATGCTTACGGCCAAGGAAGACCAGGAATCCAAGATGCGTGGATTCGAGCTGGGTGTCGCCGATTACATAACCAAGCCGTTCGGCCCGGGCGAACTCGTGGCAAGGGTGAAAGTGCATCTGCAGATCAAGAAACTCCAGGACGAACTGATCAAGGCGAACGAACTCCTGCTGGAGATGTCCTATACCGATCATCTTACCGGTCTCTATAACCGCCGCTATCTGATGGAGGTCCTTGAAAGGGAGTATTCACGTGCGCAAAGGACCGGCGGAGTGCTTTCGCTGCTCATTCTCGACATAGACCATTTCAAGGAAGTCAACGACAGGTTTGGCCATCAGGAAGGAGATGCCGTACTTGCCAGGACCGCCTCCATCTTCAGCAACGAGCTGCGTGGCTATGATACTGCGGTCCGTTTCGGGGGAGATGAATATGTTGCAGTTCTTCCGGATACTTCGCTGAACGATGCGACTGCTGTTGCGGAGCGGATCAGGAAATCGGTGGGTGATAACACGTTCGGCGGCAGGTTGAAAGGCGAGCGGATCACCGTAAGCTTGGGCATTGCCGCTTATCCCGGCAAGGAAGTGGAAACAATTGAAGACCTGGTGCGAGAAGCTGACGGAGCGCTGTACAGGGCCAAGGCCGGGGGCAGAAACCGCACCGGAGGGCCTCTGTCCCTTTTCTGATTCTTCTCGCTTCGCGCACAGAAAAAGCCCCTTGCCGGAAACGGTGTGGGGCTTTTTTCGTCTGCTAGAACGGATAACCCAATCCGACGAACACAGCCGGCCCTTCGTTACCGAAACCCACATCCACGCGGCCGACGATGTTGGGCCGCACCACCGCCCGGAAGCCTATGCCGGGGTTGAACTCGAAGTTTTGCGATTTCACCTTGTCCAGGGATTCCATCACCGCTCCCAGGTCGATAAAGGGCGCCAGTTCCCAATCGGTATTGACATTGAAAATGCTCCAGCGGAAGAGGCGAATACGCTCTTCAAGATTGAGCAGCAGGAAACTGCTGTCGATGAAGCGGTTTCGGCCATAACCGCGAAGGGTGTTTTCCCCCCCGAGTATACTCCGCTCAAGAAAAGGCACGTTGCTTCCAAGTGTCTGGTTGTAGACTATTCGGCCTACGCTTATGTAGCGGGCATTGTCAAGGGGGAGATAACCCTTCAGCTCCGCTTCGTAATGACGGTAGTCCTCGCTGCTGCCAAACGCCTTCCAGCTGCATTCGATCGAAGTCTTTGCATAGATCCCCTGCGTCGGCATGTCCCTGGAATCGAGCGTGCTGTAAATGATGGCCAGTTTTTGGAGATGGGCGGTGAAACCGTCTAAGCCCGGGACGGTGCTCGAGTCATACCTGCTTTTTGTTGACGGGAGAGAATTGACCGCTCCCTTTCCGATGCTGACCTTCCTTATTCGCTCACCGAACACTACCTGCAGGTTTTTCGTTATGTCATAGCCTACATGAGCTGAAAAGCCGTATTCCTCGTCGGCATAATTGGTTTCGTTGTCCTTGCTGCTGTCCGACTGGAAACCGAAAAAGCGCGCCGAACCGTCGCTGAACACGTAAGGAAATGCAAACAGTTCGAGCTTCCCGTCCTGAAAAGTCTTGTCGCGAAACTTCGCTTCGTAGTCATAATTCACCTTTGTTGAAGCCGAAATATTCATTTCCCAGCTTCTTTGGGGAATGGGATAGAAGGCACCGTAAAGGCTGAAGGTCGTGCCGAAATTCTTGTTGTAGTTTATTTGCGGGGCAAGCAGGGTGCTCACTTCATCTTTTTGGTTATGCAGGAGAAAAGCCGTAAGCGCGCCGGAGGTTATCCCCTCGTTCGGGCTCGTTGCGATTACCGGCAATGGAATGGTTACCGTCTTGACCGGGTCTCCGTATGTTTCATTGGTTAGAGGATAGGGAAGTTTTTCTCTGGGGACCATGTTGGTGCATGAGGCGATAAAGAGAGCCAGTATCGCCAGGATAAGAGATTGTTTCATAGCGCTTCCTGTTGCTGAAAAAATTGTTCAGAGGCGGACTCTACCCGTTTTGTTGAAAAAATTCAAGACGAAACCGAAATCCCTGGTCCGAAGGCCTGATACGGATCGGTTCTTGTCGACAGGCGGAATTCATTCGAGGGAGATGTGCCGGAAGATGTTTCGTCATTACCTGGAAACCAGGAATCAAGGATAGCGGCAGACCAGTGGCGGCAGGATACCCTCCAGTTCCGGCTGGTCAAGTTCTGATGGTTCCGACCATCACGCCCAGAGAATCAGACCCGGTTCGTATATCGTGCCCAAAATGGGGTGCCTTGGCATTATCCGTACTATGAAACCCTGGCGGCCGCACTCTTTGCATTCCATTTCACCGCTGAATCGATGAAGGTCTGTTCCCAACTGTTCTGCATGGTCAAGACGGGACATGGTTCCGTTCACAATTGAGTCCCTGGTGTCCAGAGCACCGAAATAGGCTTCAACGGACAATTCCTCGAGGGGTATTTCTCCTGCTCCGAGCCTGACCTGGATTTTAACACGGGTTCCCACCGTGATCTCACCAGAAGTCGCGGCCTCGATCCCTTCAATGCGAACCTTGTGCCACTGGCATGCGATCCTGTCTTTCCACTGGGCGAGATCGCGCGCCAGGGATTGGTCTTTGTCATGCAGGGCTGTCCACTGCTTGCTGGATGGAAGGTAGAACCGGTCGGTGTATTCCTGGACCATGCGTTCGTTGCTGAAAACCGGGCACAGGCTTTCCATCGAGGCCTTGATGCGGGCCAGCCAGCCGCGGGGGATGTCATCGGCGCCCCGGTCATAGAAAAGCGGCACTACCTCCTTTTCCAGCAGGTCATAGATGGCCCGGCTTTCCACGTCGTTCTGGTAATCCAGGTCTTCGTATACTTCCCCGCTCCCGATGGCCCAGCCGTTGTCGCCACGGTACCCTTCGGGCCACCATCCGTCGAGCACGCTCATGTTCAGCCCGCCGTTGAACGCAACCTTCATCCCGCTGGTGCCGCTCGCTTCCAGCGGACGCCGGGGGGTGTTGATCCAGACATCGACACCCTGTACCATTCGGCGAGCCACTGCCATGTCATAGTCTTCGATGAAGATGATTCTATTTCGGAAGCGTTCATCATGGGATATCTGCTGGATCTGTCGGATCAGTTCCTTGCCCTCGAAATCCGCCGGGTGCGCCTTGCCGGAAAAGATGATCTGCAGAGGCCTTGACGGATTGTTGAGTATGGAGTCGAGTCGCTCAAGGTCCCTGAGGAGCAGGGTGCTGCGCTTGTAGGTTGCAAAACGGCGGGCGAACCCGATGGTGAGGATTTCAGGATCTAGCACTTCGTCAGCCTTGGCAATCTCTTTCGGTGTGGCGCCGACCTGCCTGAGATGCTCCTTGAGGCGTCTTCTCGCGAACGCGACAAGTCGCGCCCTGCAACGTTCACGGCTTCTCCATAGTTCGGCATCGGGAACCATGCCTATTTTACGCCAGACGCCGAAGTCGGTCGGATCATCCAGCCAGCGAGTCCCGAGGTAGCGGATCAGGAGCCCGGCCATTTCGTCGGAGAGCCAGGTCTTGGTGTGAACTCCGTTCGTTATCGACGTGAGCGGCTGGTGTTCCTCGGGGAGTTCGGGCCAGAGATTCTTCCACATTTTGCGGGAAACCTCGCCATGCATCCTGCTGACGCCGTTGCTGCGGCCCGAAAGCTTCAGCGCCAGGACTGCCATGCAGAACGTTTCGCTGGGATTCTTCGGATTCTGTCTCCCCAGGCCAAGGAAGTCTTCCCTGGTGAGGCCCAGGTGGTGGTGGTACGCGCCAAGGTATTTTTCGATCAATTCAGGTGCGAAATGGTCGATCCCTGCCTGAACGGGGGTATGGGTCGTGAATACGGTGCCTGCAGAAACCAGTTCTCTGGCCTCGGAGAATTGGAGGCCCTTTTCCTCCATCAGGATGCGGATTCTTTCCAGAGTGAGAAACGCAGAATGGCCTTCGTTTATGTGGCAGACGGTCGGCTCTATTTCCATCAGGCGAAGCGTCCTGAGCCCTCCGATGCCAAGCAGCAATTCCTGCTTGATCCGCATTTCCTGGTCACCGCCGTAGAGCTGGGCTGTTATCTTGCGATCCTCCCAGGTGTTGTCTTCCAGGTTGGTGTCAAGGAGGTAGAGCGGCACCCGGCCCACCTGGACATGCCAGATGTGGGCATGCACGGGCCGACCGGCCAGCTCTAGTGGCACGAGGAGCGGCGCGCCGTTCTGGTTTCTTTCCAGGTGGAGTGGCATGTTGTAGAAATCGTTTTGCGGGAAGATTTCCTGCTGCCACCCTTCGATGTTGAGATACTGGCGGAAATAGCCCTGGCTGTACAGGATTCCGATGCCAATGAGCGGGATGCCCAGGTCGCTGGAGGATTTCAGGTGGTCTCCCGACAGAACCCCCAGCCCTCCGGAATAGAGGGGAAGAGATTCATGGAGACCGAATTCCATGGAAAAGTAGGCAATACGGGTGTTGCTGCCGCCATCCCGGGCTTTTTCGTACCAGGTCTTGCCGTCCATGTAATCCTGCAGTTTTTCTTCGGTGCGCCTCAGGTGGGCCAGGAATCCGTCGTCTGCCAGGAGCTCCTCCAGCCGGGACTGCTGGAGTGTGCCGAGCATTTTGACCGGGTTATGGTGTGTCTCGCGCCAGAGATCTGGGTTCATTCTCCTGAAGAGTTCTATGGCTTCGGGCTCCCATGTCCACCACAGGTTATGGGCTATGGTCTGAAGGCCTTCGAGTTCCTTCGGCAGTGAAGGGACAACAGTGAACCGGTGCAACTTTCTGGAAAGATCCATGTGACCGTTTCCTCGCTCTTCTCTTGATTTCGGGCCTTTGCGGGAGTGGCTGCCTTCAACCCATTGGTTTGCTCGGGCAGCATACGCAGACGCAGGTCAACTCCGTGTGGCAGACTTTCTTCCCGGCTTTTCGATGCCGAATTTTTCCAGCCGGTATTGCAGCGTTTTGTAGGTCATGCCCAGGAGGGGAGCTGCCTTGCCGATGACCCAGCCAGCCCTTTCCATTGCCTTGACTATCAGGTCGCGTTCCAGGTCTTCGATCGAAATGCCATCAGGCGGCAGTTCGAAGGCCATCCCTACACCCGGCGAGCCTTCCCGCAGAATTTCCGCTGGCAGGTCCTCCGGCAGGATATAGTCGCTTTCCGTCATCAGCACGCACCTTTCAATTACCGATTCGAGCTGCCGCACGTTGCCGGGCCACGAATAATCCATAAGGAGTTTCATGGCCGGCTTGGAAATGCCCTTGAGGGAAATGGCGGCGGAGGCGCTGTATTTGGCAACGAAAAACGCTGCCAGAGGTATGATGTCGCTTCCCCTTTCCCGCAGGGAAGGGAGGTTGATCCTGATGACATTGAGGCGGTAGAAAAGGTCTTCGCGGAAATTGCCTTTACGGATTTCCTGTTCCAAGTCCTTGTTGGTTGCCGAAATGATGCGCACATCGACCGGAATTGAGGTTTTCCCGCCGACTCTGCGAATTTCCTTTTCCTGCAGAGCCCGGAGCAGTTTCGCCTGCATCGCTATGTTCATTTCACCGATCTCGTCGAGGAATACCGTTCCGCTGTCAGCCGCTTCGAAAATTCCCATCTCCCTGTTGTTTGCGCCGGTGAAGGAGCCTTTCTCGTGACCGAACAACTCACTTTCTATCAGAGTTTCCGGGATCGCGGCGCAGTTTATGGCGAAAAAGGGATTGTCCTTGCGCGGGCTTCCCTCGTGTATCGCCCGGGCTACCAGCTCCTTGCCGGTTCCTGACTCACCGTATATCAGGACTGTCGATGCTGTCGCGGCGATTTTGTTCACGACCCTGAAGACTTCTTTCATCTTGGGGTGTGAGCCGATGATTGAGGGAATTCCGGCAGTCTCGTCGAGCTTTTTCTGCAGCATCCTGTTTTCGCGAATGAGCGCCAGGTGGTCGAAGGCCCTCTGGAGGGTCATCAGCAGGTCATCCCGCTCCAGTGGCTTTTCCAGGTAATCAAAAGCGCCTTTTTTCATCGCTTCAACTGCGGAGTCTATAGTGCCGTGGGCTGTCATGATTATTATGCATTGATGGGGATTGTCCTCCACAATTCTTTCGAGAAGTTCCATCCCCGACATCCCCTGCATTTTCAGGTCGGTGAGGATGATGTCGAATTCTCCCCTGTCCAGCAGCCCGATCGCCTCGCGAGCTCCGGGAACCGCGGAAATGGCGTATCCTTCCTTTTTCAGGATGGTTACGAGGATCTCCCTCTGTCCCTTCTCATCATCAACTACGAGGATAGATCCCTTCATATCTCGTTCTCCTTGTCCGGCTGCGGCAAAGCTATGGTAAAGACCGTGCCTTTGCCGACCGCGCTTTCCACCGAAAGCTCTCCTCCGTGTTCCTTGACAATCCTCTCCGTGATCGCCAGGCCCAGCCCGATCCCTGCTTCCTTGGTGGTGAAATAGGGCTGGGAGATCTTGGGGATATCTTCAGGCCGAATGCCGACCCCCTGGTCTGCAACCGAGAGCAGTGCCCGACTGGTTTCGGCCTCGAAGCGCGCTGCCAGGGTTATCACCCCGCCGTCCGGCATGGACTGGGCAGCGTTGGTTATCAAGTTTACCAGACAATTGCGGAGAAGTTCGGGATCAGCTTCCAAGAGGGGGATGTCGGACGATTCGTCCCATTTGATCTCGATGTGCTGCTCGGCCAGTTTTTCTTCCAGTAGAGGGAGCGCTTTCCCTACCAGTTCCTGATAGGAGATGGAGGTAAGCCGCAACTTCAGTGGCCGTCCGTAGCTCATGAAATTGAGCACCATGTAATTGACCCTGCGAACCTCTTCCTTGATCTTGCCGAGCAGCTCTTCGAACTCGGATTTCTTTTCCGGGCAGGTTTGCACTATGTCGCTCTTCAGGTGGTCGACCGCGAGGCTAATGTAATTCAGCGGGTTGCGGATTTCATGGGCGATTCCGGAAGCCAGCTGGCCGACGCGGGAAAGGTGTTCAGCTTCATAAAGCCTTTTTTCAAGCTGTTCCCTTTCACGCAGCTTGTTGACCATTTCATTGAAATTGGCTGCCAGTTCGCCGATTTCATCCCCGCTTTTGACCGGGAAAGTAACCGAGAGATCTCCGGCGGAGACTTTCTTTACACTGTCAACGATACGGCGGATCGGCCTTGTGTATTTGCGCGCAAGGAAGATGGTCAAAGCTATTCCGAGCATGAATACGAGGAAGGTCGCCGCCAGGCGGTTGAGGAAATTATCGTGCTGGATGGTGCGTATGTTGTCGAGGAGGAGATTTATGTGCACATATCCCAGCTGCTCATCTCCCACAATTACCGGCACTACCAGGTCATAGGGGCGGGAAGAATCGAGTTCGGGTTTTTTCTTCCCGTGAACCGTGCGCGAGGCTTTCAGTCCCTTGCCCAGCTTTCTTATGTCCCTCCGTTTACCCACTTTGCTGGGATCGGAAGAATCGATGATCTCCCCTTCGTTGTTGATTATGCTGACTTCGTTGATTCCGCTCCTCTTGGCGTCCTTCAGGTAATCCTTGAGCCGGGAAGAAAACTCGGCTTCCGAAGTGAGGTCGGCAACGCTTATCTGGATTGCCTTGGAGACCTCAGTCGAGCTTTCCTGGATCTCCTTGACAAGGTCGTTCTGGCTGTACTGGTTGAGTACGAAAAGTGTGCAAACCGCGATGATGAGCAGTGAAATCATGATCATCACCAGCTTAGCGTTGAGTCTCATTGCGGATACCGTCCCGTTTCTGGAATGTTGAATGCGGCCGGGTCGAATTATAACTCAGTGAAGCGGCAGAGGACAAGAGGAGAAGGAAGGGATTTCGGCCGGCTGGAAGCCAGGCAAGCGGCGGGGCCATGCATCGGCCCCGCCCTGAACAAACGCTACTTTGCCGGCTCGGTGATCATTTCCCAGATGGTAATGTCCAGCGGCTCGGAACACAGCTCATCTGCGGCTGCCGCCAACGCCTTGAGGTAGGGCATTGCCAGATGCTCGTCCAGCGCCTGTTTGCTGGTCCAGTTTTCATATAGAATGAAGACACGCTTGTCATCTTTCAGCTGATGCAAGTCGTAATTGATGCACCCGGCTTCAGCTCTCGTAGGTGCCACACAGTCCAGAATCTCCTTCTTGATTTTCTCTTCCATTCCATCTTTTGCCTTGAATCGCGCCAGTACGGTAATTTTCGTGTCAGCCATGGTGAATCTCCTTTCACGGGGATTATGAACCGCGCCTGCAGGTTTGTGCCGCGCCGATTCAACTCGCTTGTCCTGGTTGCCAGGCATTAAGAAACCAAGGTCTTGGATGCATGGTTGAAAAACCGCTTAGAAGGACTCTAGCACAACCAATGTGATGTCGCCACAGTGAAAATGAAGAATTCGGGAGAATGCTCCCAGTACATGGTGTAGTTACCGCTGAAGGAGCGACGGATATTCAGCCGATTGCCGGGCCAGAAAAAGCGAATCCCCGCAAACGGCTTTGCTGCCATACCGTTTGCGAGGATTTCGATTCGGATTTATTTGCCGTTCAGGCTATTTTTTCACGGCGCCGAGCGGAAGAACGGTTTTGCCGTAAACCTCGTTCAGCACCTGGGCGAGCCCGGTGTAGATGGCGGAAAGGCCTGTAAGGATGCCTTCATAGCCGATGAATGCGCCGATGGGTGCTCCGGTCGCGTCTTTGTATGCCAGGAGGAAGAACAGCAGGGCGAGCAGGCCGAATACCACCTGGAGCGCGCGATTAAGGCGGAAGGTGCCGATGAAGAGAACAGCGGTGAACAGGCCCCACATTCCCAGGTATGCAGCCATGGAAATCTCGGTCGGCTTGTCTGCCAGACCAAGTTTCGGCATCACGATCAAGCCTACCAGGGTCAGCCAGAACAGGCCGTATGAAGTGAATGCAGTGGTGCCGAAAGTGTTTTTCTTTTTCCACTCCATGATGCCGACGATCACCTGGGCCAGGCCACCATAGAATATGCCCATGGCGAGGATCATGGCATCCATCGGGAAGAACCCGGCATTGTGAAGGTTCAGAAGAACCGTGGTCAAACCGAAGGCGCACAGGCCCAGCGGCGCGGGGTTGGCGCTCGTGTCGCAGAGCGCGACTTCGGATTTCGATACTGCTGTGCCCAGGTCGCCCAGTTCGCTGAAAACTTCATGCTCGCCGTTGAGGTCTCCAACTGCTCCCGATCCCGCTTTCTCGAAACGTTCCCTGGTTTCTTTCACAAACTTGCTCAATTCCGCGCCCTTCTGTCCGACATCATTCGACATTGTAGCTGCCTCCCTTTCAAAAAAGATTTTACTGCATGGTGAACCCCAGAAATAATAAAAAGCCTTGACGGCAGAATGCCACTGAGCGCATGGAGCTTCACGGAATGTTGAACCTGCAGTTCCATTGCCGTTTCAATATGGTATTGAAGGTGGATGCTACTTTTTTTTACCCCTTCGGGCTTGATACCGTTCGTTCTGTGGAAAAGGAGTTGAGTACCCGGACTGGTTGTTGAATTGTTCTGGAAAAGGATGACAGGGAACTCTTTTAAAGATTATAGGGCGAAATGTCAACAAAAAAGGGGGCGCAGTGGCCGGCATCGATATTCCATCAAGCCCGCAGCGCTTCCAGGACCGCGGCGACCATGGCCTTGACCCCGGTCTTGATCGCCGGTTCAGGGTCGGGAGAGAACTCGGGGTTGTGAAGCCCCGGCACTTCACAGGGTTTCCCGGAGTCTGCAGGGCTTTCCTCCCTTGCCGTGCCGAGCAGGAAGTAGCAGAGGGGTATTTTCGGTTTGACCGACCCGAAAAGGGAAAAATCATCGCTCAAGGTGAAACGGTTCATGCGGATGACGTTTTCCTTGCCCAGAACGCTGCGGAAGGAGGATGCCGACCGTCGGGTCAACTCATGGTCGTTGTGGATGGGAGGGCCGGTGTAGAGATCTTTTACGACGGGCATGCGGTCCTCAGGCATTCCTGCCGCGCATGCGATTCCGCGTGCCGTCCGTTCGATTGCCGCACGTATCTGTTTTCCCGTATCCTCGGAAAAGAAGCGGTAGTTGACCTGGAGGACCACTTGTTCCGGTATGATGTTGCCTTTGGTTCCTCCGTGAATGGAGCCTATCGTGAGCACTGCGGGTTCGGAAGGGTCAGTTTCACGGCTGACCACGGTCTGGAGGAGAAGGATGGTCTCGGCAGCCATCACCACCGGGTCCTTTGTCTCGTGAGGGCGCGAGCCGTGCCCTCCCATGCCGTGAATGACCAGTTCCAGCGAAGCGCACCCCGCCCAGAACAAGCCTTCGCGAAATCCCACTCTGCCGGCGGGCAGGGAGGGGGTGACATGGAGAGCCAGGGCGCAGTCGGGGTGGGGAAACCTGGTGAACAGTCCATCATCGATCATGGACCGCGCACCGGCGCCTACCTCTTCCGACGGCTGGGCAACCATGAGCAGGGTGCCTTGCCACTGGTCCTTGAGAAGTGACAGGATGCGGGCTGTTCCGACAAGCACTGTCATATGGACATCGTGTCCACAGGCGTGCATTATCCCCACTTCTTCCTTGCCTGCCAGGCTTCCCCTTGCCTTGCTGGCATATGCGAGCCCGGTCTTTTCCTCAATTGGCAGAGCATCCAGGTCCGCTCGTACCAGCACAACCGGCCCCGCTCCGTTTTCCAAAACTCCTACGATCCCGTAACCGCCCACTCCCTCGGTTACCTGGTAACCGGCAGTGCGCAGTTGGGAGGCGATACGCCCTGCCGTCTCCTTTTCCTGGCCGGATAACTCCGGCTCTGAATGGAGACGGGCGTAGAGCTGGAACAGTTCCGGGTAAAGGTCCCCTGCGAGACTGCGGACAGTAGCCGCATGCTCCGGCGCAAGTGCCGGCGCGGGTTCATTTGCTGTGTCTTTATGCGGCATGTTTATTCCTTTGCAGGAATCGAGGAAATCTTGGAAAGGAAGCTCTTCATCCTGATCACTGCCGGTGACGACGAGGGGGCGGAAGCAAAGACATCGCTTGCACTTACGCCGGGCGTTCCGTAGAAAGCGGCATTGGCGCCCGTGTCGATTGCCAGGACCGAGCCGTCGAGGGAAATGCCGGCGAACAGCCCGCGGCTGCGGGCATAGGAATAGATTTCCGCTTTCAGCTGCCAATCCGTGGAGGCGACTGCGCGGCGTCCGACCGGGCCGGCTGCCACGGCTGCGTCAGCGCCGAGGGTAAAGTTGCCCTTTGCCATGCCGACTACGCTTTTCTTTGTCTTGAAAACCAGGATGATGTCGCTGGACACGGCGCCGAACTGGAGGCCGAAGCTGCCGCCGGCAAGATAGACGAAAGACGGATTGCTCCAACTGCCGTCCTCATTGCGGACCATGGCGATCCCGCTGCCGTATTGGCCGCCGAAAAAGAAGCCGAGCTTTATGGTGCCGGGAATAATTACTATCCCGTAAGAATTGCTGAGGAGTGTCGGCGAGATTCCTTCCGGAATGCCGGTAATCTCCTGCAGGACTTCGGTTGAAGCGTTGATTTTGGCGGTTTCGTCAATGGCTGTCGTATAGGGGGCAGTCTTGTCGGGCGCCGGCGCCGGCGGTGCGGTGTCGACTTTCGACAATGTTTCGCTGCTGTATGACTTCTGGCCGAGTTCCTTGTCCGGGGGGAGTATCTCCTCGATTACTGTGGATTGTTGCAATTGCGTGGTTTCGGGCTCCCGGTTCGCGGGTATGGTCACTGTCTGCCTGCCCGAAGGTGTCGACAGAATTTCTCCCGATTCGCCGGGAGCGGGCTGGATGGTATCGGTTTTCTGGGCCTGGGCAAGGGAAGCGACTGACAAGACAGTGATTGCGGCGGACAGAAGCAGCGCTGAACGTATCTTCATGGTATGGTACTCCTTTCCCTTCTGGTTGTGAGCTCCACGGTTGCATTGATCCCCTTCCGGAGTTCGTTGTGCAGATAATAGCGTATGGAGAGAAAAAATCCAACTACAAGTAGCAGGCTCTCATGATGTCAATCCTCTTACCGCTGGATGGAGCGGAGGAGGGCAAGCTGTTCTTGCGGCGAAGTGACCGGAGCGAGCCCGGCCCATTCGAGGTAGGGCGGCAGAAGATCTTCAGGATTTCCGCGCGGGTACGGACCATCGGACATGCAGTGAACCAGTTTCATGGTCCGGAGGCCGTCGAACCATTCATGAAAGGCGGCCCGGAGCGCTTGATGGCCGGAGGTGTTCGTTTTCAGTTTTTCCCAGGTTTCGGAAAAGCGGGCGTTGTCGAGAAAGTTTCCAAGGCTCGAGGATAGTTCCCGGGCGTCATTGCAGATCTGTTCGCCAGTGGCGTCGATGCGGTTTTCCACGAGCGAGATCCAGGCCGACAGGATCCTGAAGCAGTCGACCTGGTAAAAGAGCACTGCCTCGTGTTCACCTGCCAGGATCCGGGAGACGCTCCGGCCGGTGCCGAAAGGCACCCGGTGGGATGGGCGTGCCGAGGGGTGCACGCAGGTCCTGCTGATCTGCGAGATGCCGGCGGATTTCTTCAGGTGCTGCAGGAAATAGAAATCCTCGGCAGCGAGTTTGCTGTTCATCCCTCCCATTCGGATATAGGCTCCGGCAGTGCAGGCCATTGCACTGCCCACTGAGTGAAAGGCATAGGGAGAGCCGGCTAGGGAAAGCCCGAGCACATAGCTCCTGAGGAAAAGTTCATAGCGCGTAATGGCGTCACGCTCCATTCCGGGCTTGCCTTCCTGGTGGCGGAAAGGAATGACGGCCCCTCCCTCGGGAACGGAGCTGAAATGATCGATTATGGCGGACAGATAATCCGGTTGCACCAGGGTATCGGCATCCAGCGCGACCAGGAGCGCATTGTCGGCAGCAGGGTACAACCGCGGAAGCGCCAGGTCGAAGCCGATCTTGCGCGCCAAACCTACGCCACCCTTTTTCCGCGGCAGCTCCAGGCCGGGCGATGCCGCGTCCACCCAGGCCAGGTTGAGGCCGGGGAATTCCTGGCCGGCCGAGGACAGCAGTTCCAGGGTTTTCAGATTGTCGGCCTTGTCCTCGTCAGGAGCGTCGTCCCGATGGTTCACCACCACGAGCACCAGGAAACGGGAGAGGAGTTCGGGCGGATTTTCCGCCAGGGAGCGGAGGGTGTGGAACAGGCGCGCGCTCTCCGCCAGCGCTGGTATCACAACCGCACCGGAAAAACCAATGCCCGGTTCGCCGGCTATGCGCCAGGGGCCCTGGATACCGCGGGAAGTAAGGTATTTGATTATTCGGGATGGAAGCATTTCGGTGACGTATATTAGATTGACTAATCGTTGTTAAT
>POSG01000013.1 GCA_003314535.1 Geobacter sp. | reverse complement strand
AAGAAAAATGCATTCCCCTGGTCATATGCTCAAGCAAAACCCGCCGGGAAATCGAGTGGTACAGGGAAAATCTCGGCAACAGCCACCCCTTCATATCAGAAAACGGCGGCGGAATATTCATCCCCTCCGGCTATTTCGATACACTGGGCCAATTTCTCGGGCTTGCGGAAACCTTGGAGGATGGTTGCGTCATGATCAGGCTGGGCGCACCTTACCGGGAATTGCGCAGGGCCTTACGGGAATTGAGGAATGAAGGATTCGGAATAACCGGCTTCGGCGACATGGCCACGGCGGAGGTCGCCGCCGTTACCGGCCTGCCCGGGGAGCAGGCAGCCATGGCCAGGGAACGGGACTTCGACGAGCCGTTCCTGTTCAACGGGGACGATACCGTTACGGTAAAACTTCAGGAGGCCATCCGGCTGAAGGGTTTCAACCTTACCCAGGGAAGGTTTTTCCACATTCTGGGAGGGAGCGACAAGGGCAAAGCGGTGGCCATTCTCGCTGATCTCTATCGGGTGAAGTACGGCGAAATCACGACCTGTGCCATTGGTGACAGTCCGAACGACCTGCCCATGCTGAAATGTGTCGACTATCCCGCAATCGTGAAAAAGCCCGATGGCAGGCACGACCCGCGGATCGACATTCCACGCCTGAAAAAAGCAGAGGGTGTGGGGCCGGCCGGCTGGAACCTGGCTATCATCGGATTGCTGGAAGATTGGAGAAGGAATTGCTGACCGGAGTTTATGGAGTAGTTCATTCCACGACGCTTTGAACATCCTTGACAAACCTGGTCAACGACCGCGACATCCGTTCGAGCACCACCAGCCATTCCCGCAGGTGCTCCTCCCCTTCCGGCGTCAGTTCGTAAACCCTGCGCGCTGCTCCGCTACCACTGACATCCCATGTGGAAACCACAAAGGAGTTATCTTCCAGTCTGCGCAGCGTCCGGTACAGTGCGCCCGGTTCGATGCGGGAATCGGTGAGAGCGTTGTCGTTCAGAGCACCCACCAGGTCGTAGCCGTGGGTTTTGCCGCGGGTTTTCAGCAGGTACAGGGTGACCGGCTCGACGAACCGGTACAGGTTGCCCATCCCGCACGAGCAAGGCCTTTCATTGCCGTGACGATGGCATATTCCTCTGGGCATATTAACCTAACTCCTTTACCGGGTTCGAGCAGTAATCAGAAAAACAGAATATTCACGCGCGCAGCCTCCGGCGGAAACCTTTTCGATCACCGCCGCCGTGATGGCACGGACATCACCGAAACCTGCATCCTCGAGCATTCCGGCCATTTCTTCCCGGCCAAATCCGGCATGGGCGGCAGGAATCGCGTCGCCATGGAAGCCCCCGTCCTCCTTGTCCAGGTCGGCGACCGCCACGATGCCCCCCGGGAGAAGAACTGTCCGGAAATCCCGCAGCAGTGTTGCCACATCGGCAACATGATGCAGGGTCATGCAGCTGACGACAAGATGAAAGCGTCCCTGACTCGCCACGCCGGAACCCGGTTGCAGCAAGGCCGTCCGCACATTCGTCAGACCCTGCTTCCGGCATTTTTCACGCAGGACCTCCAGCATGCCGCCGGAAGTGTCTGCGCCCGTAATGCTCCGGACTGAGGGCTTCAGGAGCAGCGTGACGAGCCCGGTGCCGCAGCCATAGTCCAGAACGTCCATGTCGGGGCCAAGCCTGACCTCCGCGGCAATGACCGCGGCAAGCTCCTCGGCCAGCTTTACCCTGCGCGGCTCTTCATCCCAGGTGGCGGAAGCCCTGTCGAATTTATCCCTTGTATCGGACATGCGCACCGTACCTTTTCGGCACCGTCCCAGTCAGTGCCGCAAACAGGTATCCGACTGGGGAGTGACTAGTCTTAAGTTACAGCACCAGGTGTTCAAAATCCACGTACTTTTTCATCAGCATCGTGCCTCCCCCCTCAGAAACGACGCGCAGCACGGCATCCGCTTTCCGCACTCTCGAACCGGCAAGGTGGGTGATCTTCGTTCCGGAAAAAGCTTCGCCGCAAAGGGGAGTTGACGGGCCCAAGAGCACCGCGGCACGGGGATCCCCAAGCCCGGCGAGAAGTTCGTCGCAGGTGCCGTTGATCAGGGAAGTGCCGGTTAGTATGGCGACAGTGCAGTTTGCCAGGGAGGCCACGCCCAGTTCAGGAGTAAGCGTTTCTCCCGCGCCATGATGCGGGTTCAGCTCGATAATGTCAAGCCTGCAACCGATCTTGCGCAGTTCGGCGACAATCGGCCCGAAATACCCGACCATGGCTACCCTGTCTTCAGGAGTTACGCGCAGGGTTGAAATGATCTCGTCCCGCGATGTGGGCGGATGGGGCAGCAGCGACAGAAGCGCGTTGGCAGTTGCCAGGCCGACCGCGCGCGCCAACCCGGATTTCTCATCGGCCAGGTACTCCAGCAGTTCTTCGGCAGGTCGTCCGGTCAGGGTGCCGGCGGCCTGGAAATGGGTGCAGCAGGGAGCGTCCGATTTGGGTGTCCATGCCACTCCGGCATGGCCGCTTTCCAGCCGCACAGCTGTATAACCCAACCCGATGCGGACATCGGCTATGACAGCTCCCCCGGCCAGCGGTTTCAGATGATCCAGCAAGCGTTTCTGAACGATCAGCGACATGTTCGCCCTCCTTCCAGCAATAATTAAATTTTCACTTTCTCCATCGTGAATACGAGTACATCCTGTTTCAATCAGTTCGGCTGCGAGTTCAACGCACTGCACACAGGTAAGCATCTTCTTTGCCCGGATCTCGCGGCAGTGTTCCGAACCGGCACGTGCAGAAAAGTTTTCTCGCATGCACCTCTTTTCCTCCTCGCCATCATGAAGCAGAAGCGCAGCATGGAGGGCACCGCACACGCCTCCGTCAGCCTTGCCCCCGCCGAGAGCCCGTGCGGCGTCAATTTCGTTCTGGGTAATTTCTTTCCTGCGGTGGAAAGCTTTCAGGATGCTCTGGGCGCAGTTGAGCTTTTCCCTGGTATAGGCATGGATGGCTGCTTTTACGGGCATTGAATCTCTGCTCCTTGTATCGGCGTAATCATTTCCACTTCCCGTGCATCAGGGTAAAATCCGCATCGTTCCCGGAGACATTCGCGGTTCATGTTGGTGAAACAACACGGAGGCACTGGATCAACGAGGATATCCACCCCGAATTCACGTTGCACGAAAGCCGCTCCCGTGATGATGGCACGGAGCGTCTCACGCTTGCAGCAGCGGGCGCCGCCGTTCTCAGCGATCGCCAGCAGGCATTCGGCGGTAATCAGGTTGGACAGCTTCCGTTCCCGATCCGACAACGGGGTAGCGCCAGAAACGATGCTCATAAATATCCCGGCGCCGATTGCAGCGCCGCAGGCGCCCTGGAAGCCGCAAAAGCCTCCTTTCACGTCATCCGCCCTTTTCCTGGCCTCCCGGACCCGCTCAGCCAAAGTGCCTTTTCCCGCGTTCGTCGCGGCATGGAACGCCGTAAGGAGCACCGCGGGAACGAGAAAATGATGTTCCGGCCCGTGCATTTTCACAGCGGGATTCTTCATAAGCGTCATCGCCAGGGCAACCGGTGATACGCAATCGGTGTTGGAGCAACACCGCTCGATCAGGTCGCAGGCGCCGGCGTTATGGCAGGCGTCGCAGACGAAATGGCCCATGCGGCAGGAGGCGTTTGTCTCTTTCGTTACACCGCAGTAAAAGCACGTGAAAGTCGCGGCAGCTGCCGAATAGATTATTTCGTCACCGCAAACAAGGCAACCGGTTCCGTATTCCATGTATCCTCTTTGCCATCCTTTTCGAAACTGGTCAAAAACGCCCTTTCTTCCTGGCCAGTACGTTATATATCCGTCTCCACAACCGACGGCAAGATGTATTTCGTTGCGGCAAAAACATGGCTCCGCCATGCCTTCAGTGTTCTGTCCTGCGCCACGACGTGTCGTTTCAAGCAAAAACACAATAGCATTATGTGTATATAACACTTATAAGATAAGAGCCATTCCTTTGTCTGTCAAGAAAAAAAAGCCCACCATGAATACACTTCCGGTCAAGAACAGGACATTCTCCTGCCGGCCGGGTCCGGCTGGCAGCACGGAAATCCGGTACGTATCGTCCTTCCATCCTTGACTATAAACTATCAGTTAAAATATCCGCACATGCACACATTACGGTACTCATCACGGGGACGACCGTGCTGAACGATTCCCTGCCTGAACTGATGGGCTATTGTAGAACCGCTGAGTTCGTCACCGTCATGGGACCCACGGCTGGTTTTCTGCCCGATGCGCTCTTCCACCTCGGCATCCATGCCGTCGGGTACTCCCGCGTGGAAAAGCCGGAATTGTTCCTGCACCTGTTCTCCAGCGGCATGAAATGGGACAACTCGACGCGAAAGGTGTGGATTATGCCTCATTAACGACAACCCGGATCCATGAAGAGTCACGGATCCGGGTGGCTTGAGGAGCTCGAAACCAGAGCCAGCGAATAACAACATGCCGACAGACAAGGTCTGAACAGGACAGCCGCAGTAACCGCGGGGAGTGACACCGCACGGCTTCAGCGGCCGTTTACACCAAGATCGGGGAGTACGTATTCCCTGGCTCTGCCGCGGAGCGAAACACCGAGCAGGGCAGAAATCCGATGTTATCTACCCGATCGGCTTTTTCAAATGCCAGAGCCCCTTCCAGGGCTATCTTGAAATCGGTGGTGTCGGGACACATATCTCCGTTTGGCGACAACGGATGATTTCTACCTCCATAAGTTCTTCCGTTCACTTTTTGTGTCCCTTTATAACAACGAAACTCCCGTCGCCAAAACCTTCACGTACCGTTACGTCGGTTCGTTCCCCCGGGAACAGGGTCTGCCGGTATGAGAAATCCGAGAAGCCGGTTTCATGCAACAGCATCACCAGGTCATTCACCGAATAAAAAGTGGCGTCACGATAGAAGACGCTCTGTTCTCTCTTCTGCTCATAAATACGGCCCAATTTACTCTCCCGGTCAATGAACCCGACTACAAAAGCTCCGCCAGGCTTGAGGATACGCCACGCTTCGCGGAATGCCCCGTTGACATCATCGAGAAAACAGACAACCGTTACCATTATCGCAAAATCAAAACTTTCGTCATCAAACGGCAGCGCTTCGGCAACCCCTTCTCGCACATCCAATCCACGTTGACGAGCCAGTTCAGCCATTCCCGGCGAGGGCTCAACCCCGATCGAGATGCCGAGGGGAAGAGCAAATCGAGCGGTACCCACGCCGATTTCCACACCATGGCCAGTTGCGGGCACGATGCTCCGCAAGGCGGCCAGTTCCGCCTGGAAGAAGAGGCAATGCCTGTCGAACCACGCATCGTATTCGGCTGCTTGTTTGTCGAAGGCCGATGTTTTAGCCATGGATCCGTGTCCTCCTGCCAGTGAGCGTTTCATTATATTCAGCCGCGGCCATTCGTCAGGGTGCTTCACCTGCCGTCACGCATGAGATTCCCGGGCATGACGGGCACGCATTGGAATACTTGACGTGCAAAACCACATCGCACTGATCAGCAACTCGTGCGAAGCCGTCGGCAACCGCCGCAAACACGATTTCCCTTTCCCCGGCGATTATCGTACTCATTCCTCCGGTGCTGATGGTAATTCCGTCTCGCCGGATCGTGCCAAGGAAATCATCAATATAGGATCCGAGGTGTAATTCCCGCAAAGGGTAGAGACTGAGTTCCGCTTGAATTTTCATACGAATATCCTCACTGGAAGCTTTTCGCACTCGAAAAATGTTGAACCCCGGTACCCGGACTTCAGGCCCCCGTAACGTAAGAGAGGTCACCCCTGCTTGACCATGACGTCTTTCACATCGGCAACGAACCTTGCCAGCGACCTCGACATCCGCTCCAGAACCAGCAGCCATTCAGCGAGGTGCTCCTCTCCGCGTGGAGTCAGGTCGTACAATCTTCTCGCAGGGCCTCCGCCGCTCACGTCCCATGTCGAAACCACCAGGCCACTTTCTTCGAGACGGCGAAGAGCCCTGTACAGGGCACTCGTTTCAATGCGTGAGTCGGTAATTGCGGTATCGTTCAATGCTCCCGTGAGATCGTATCCGTGAATCCTCCCCCGCACCTTCAGCAGGTAGAGGGTCACCGGCTCGACGAAGCGATACAGGTTCCCCATCCCGCATGAACAGGAGATGTCCGGGCCATGACGGCGGCATATTCCTCTCGGCATTACGAGCAACTCCTTTTCAGAACCGGTTCAATCTCTTTTGCTGATATTTCCTCACGAAGAACCTGCTGCCGCCATATTCAGTTTCAACGAGATGTCCCTCCTCAATCAGCTCCCGCACCGTATGCCAGTCACCATTCCTGCGTGCGAGAAATTCGCGGACCGCGTCTTCTCTCATGGGATGAACCGCGGTAATGGCCAGCAGGTCTTCCCCGATATCCCCGGTTGAGGAAAAGTATGTCCCCTCGAATTCCACGAGCATTTCCACGGGTAGACCGCATTCACGGTAAATCTGGAATGCCGTGTTCAGCATATCTTCGGTCGGCGGTTCAACCCAAGGCTCTGCGGGAGGACGTACCGGCGCGGATAGGCAGGCCCGCGCCGGGTTCAGGCGCACGATGAATGTTCCCGTCCGTTTCAGATCGTCTCCGGAGTCATTTACATCCCGGACCAGCATAGTTTCCGTTTCCAGTTCACCCTGAAACACTTCCGCGAAAGCGCGTATGCCATCAAGAAGTTCAGCAAGCCGCAGCGATGGGTGCGGCCTGTTCAGCTTCCGCCACAGATCCTCACGGACCGTGTCCACCTTCACGGACACCCAATCAGCCTTTGAAAGATCTTCCCGTACCTCCGTGCGCCACAAGAGCGATGCGTTGGTAATAACCGCAATCCTGATCCCCAAAGGTTTCAGAAGTTCGATGGTTCGCCCCAGATTCACATCAAGGGTCGGCTCGCCGTTGGGGACGAAGGAGAGATAATCGACGTTCTCCCCCCTCCCCCGCAGTTTTTCGACCCTTTCAGCAACTTCCGCGACCAGCACTTCAGGACTTAAGAAGGCGCTGCGTGCTGCCTGAAGATGGGTGGTTCTCCCGGCCTGGCAGTAGACGCAGGAATATGAGCATACCTTCGACGGTATGTTGTTTATACCGAGACTGCGACCCAGCCTTCTCGACGGGACCGGCCCGTAAACGTTCATGAGCTATCCCCTCTTCGCTATCCCAGGAAACACGCGCTAGTGATCATGATCCTCATCGTCATGGGAATGGTCGCAACCGCTTTCCCCGCTTGCATCGCCGCATCTCCCGGCTTCAGCGCTGTTCATTTTCAGAACCGCCAGCAATTCCTGTTTGAGGAAGAGATCGATATTTTCCTGTATGCTCGCCGTCTGCGCCTCGAAAACCCGGTATCCCAGCATGTTCAGCATCTCCAGTCCGCCGTCGCCCACTCCATCCACTATCACGCCGTCCAATCGCCGACCGGCAAGAGCCTTGAATGGATTGCATCCCGCAGCCGGTGCTGAGGTATCGCAGTTCGCGATGGCAGTTGATTCGCCGGTATCGGTATCAACTTCGAGAAAAAACGGCGCGGATGTAAAGTGGCCATACATGGAACTCTGTAACCCTGCGTCTTTAATAACCGGAAAGCATACTTTCATCTGGATGGTTCTCCTTTTCAGGTATTATGATTTGCCCCAGAGCGGATCGGTCATGAACTGCATCCTGATCCGCTCCTCGGTGTTCTGCTCGTAAAACTCTTCCTCAGAGAACGAAAACTTGTAGGATTCAACGTATTCACGCAGCACACGGTAGGCCGCGTTGACTCTTCGAATCTGTTCCGGCTCTCCTTGATTGCCGGCATCGGGATGATACCGTCGTACCAGTTCCCGATGGCGCGTCCTGATTTCGCGAAGCGTCGCACGCTCGCCGATCCCGAACACCACCAGGGATTCACGCAGTTCCGCATAGGTCACACCGTTCCTCCTCGATCAGTTAACATCTTGCTTCCTCTGTTTCGGCACTTTGGAGCAATCCTCGTCCGCACCTTTCTTCAGGGCATATTCTGCTCGGCAGCCCCCTCCTCCTGAGGCGAAATATATCGCAAAATTCCCGCATGTATAGCGCCGACGGCAAGGGACGAGCAGTGCATCTTTTCGTCCGGCAGACCGCCCAGAGCTTCGGCAACCTGGACATCGGTCAGCGCAAGCGCCTCTTCCAATGTTTTCCCCTTTACCATTTCCGTGGTCATGGAAGAAGTGGCGATCGCCGCGCCGCAGCCCTTGATCCTGAACTTCGCATCGGAGATGACGTCGTTGTCGATTTTGAGAAAAAGCAGGAGGCTGTCGCCACAGGTCGGGTCTCCCACCTGGATGATTATTTCCGCATCCTCGATAATTCCGACATTTCGCGGATTGAGGAAATGTTCCATGACGATTGCGGGATACATTTGGTTATCTCCTTTGTAATCCAGTGTCAGCGCCATCAGGATTCACTCACTGTGTAATGAACTGTCATGATTTGTTCTCTGCGCGAGATAGCTCCGCAAGGCGTCCGGTCTCCGAATCCTCCAGTGTGTGTGTCGGCTCGTGCAGCCTGAGGAGCTCCCCGTTCCCATACGCCGTCACGATTCCCCTGATGGTCGGCGTTCCCTCGATCTTGTAGATGTCGACGAACCGCTCCTTCAACAGGGAGAAGGACAGCTCCCCGATCTGTTTCGTAAAGAGGATGTCGATCCCGGTGGCTGACAGCGCCTTGATGATCTTGACCCCGATATGAAGCTTCTCACCGAGGAATTCATTGAAATAGAAATCCACCAGTTCCCAATTGCTTTCTCCAATCCTCACCAGCGCCAAGTAGGGTGCCCTGCCGAAATGTTCGTGGATGACGGAATCGGGACCATTCACCCCGTCAACCGGAACCAGCGCCATGAGAACCTTTCCACGGAAAGGTTCCACATGAACGAAAACCGTGTCGATGTCGCGATATGTCCCGGCGATGTTTTCCTCCACCCGGTCCGCCAGCTCGTGGGCCTGGTAGAGGGGCAGGTGCGGCGCGGTTTCGATGGTGCAGTCCACCATCCTGAAAGGACCTGCACGTCGTATCCTGATCCCGGTCACGGCGCGGACACCCGGAATTTCAGTGATCATGGAGCTTACGCCGTCCCGCAGGTCCGCATCCAGGTCGGCGTCCAAAAGCGACATGACCGACAGCCATACGGTTTCTCCTGCCAGTTTCAGGGTCAGGAGAGCAATGACGAGTATGAGCCCCCCTTCCACGTAGGGCATGCCCCGGGATGCCATGAGGATGCCGGCCAGCACGGCAACCGAGACAAAAACGTCAAGCCGGGTCTCCCGGGACGTTGCGAGAAGGGATTGGGAGTTTATCGCCCGCGCCGTCGCTTCCTGTATTTTGGCCAGAAAGAAACTCACAACGACAGACAGAATCGCTGCGCAAACTGGAAGCAAGGGGAAAAGCGCCGACGTTGCATGCCGGAAAAGCTTTTCATAACCTTCCCGTGCCATTGCCACGCCGGCCCACAGGATCAAAAGACCGATGAAGAGCGTTGCCACCGTTTCCGCACGATAGAGACCGTAAGGAAACTTTTCGCTTTTCTTGCGCGCGGCAAGCCAGAGACCGAATCCGGAGGCTGCAACGGTGACCACGTCCCCGGCGCTGTGAAAGGCGTCGGCGATGAGAAGATGCGATTCGAAAGCATATCCGGTAACACCCTTCACCAGAGCTACAGCCAGGGTGATCAGGGACGAAACGAGCGCAATCCTTTGCCCCCGCTTCAGCAGCTGCTTTTTCTCTGTCTCGGTATTCATGTCGGCGGACCCTTCATTCTCCGCTGACGAACTTGCGTGCCATGCGCGCGCCGCACCTCGGACAGGGTGTAAGGAAGCACGGGTTTCCAGGTTGCTTCGACACCACGAAACCGCATTCGGGACAAATGCAGAAATCCGGCCGTCCTTTTCCGGTCACGGTCATGCCTCCCCTTCCCAGGAAGCGTCTCCACCACGGGCCGCCGCCCCTACCGAAACCTCCGGGCATGATGACCTCCACACAGGCGCGGCACCGGCTATGTCAATGCCGCGCGGTAATGTTCATTGCGTTGCCTATCCCTCATCGGAGGGGCAAACATTTCCCTCGAATCAATCGAGAAAACCGTGCAAGTATCTCAAGTTACCTTCTGGAATCAGTCTACCAGGCCTTCCAGAGGACTCGATGCAGTTGCATACAACTTTCGCGGGATGCGCCCCGACATGTACGCTAGCCGCCCGGCACGCACCGCCAGATTCATGGCCTCGGCCATCGCGACCGGGTCCTTCGCCCCGGAAATAGCGGTGTTCATAAGCACTCCGTCACATCCGAGTTCCATGGCGATCGCGGCATCCGACGCTGTGCCCACACCTGCGTCAACTATCACAGGAATCTTCACCGTTTCCAGGATGATGCGTATATTGTACGGGTTCCTGATGCCGAGTCCGCTGCCGATGGGCGCTCCGAGCGGCATGACCGCGGCGCATCCCAGGTCTTGCAGCTTCATGCACATGATCGGATCGTCAGTCGTGTACGGAAGCACGGTAAAACCTTCATTAACCAGGATTGAGGCTGCTTTCAGCAAGCCCTCGTTGTCCGGAAACAGGGTCTTATCGTCCCCGATCACCTCCAGCTTGACAAAGTCGGATAGGCCGGCTTCGCGTGCCAGGCGGCAGGTTCGCACCGCTTCATCCGCCGAATAGCATCCGGCCGTGTTGGGCAGAAGAGTGTATTTTTTCAGGTCGATGTGGTCGAGCAGCGATTCCTTGCTCCGATCGGATATGTTCACCCTTCTCACGGCAACGGTCACTATTTCCGCTCCCGAAGCCTCGATGGATCGGGCCATCTGCTGAAAATCGGCATATTTGCCTGTCCCGACCATAAGACGAGAACGGAACTCGCGACCGGCGATTTTCCAGGTGTCATTCTGTGAGGTCATGTATCTTCTCCTTTTACCCTCCTCCGTTGAACAAGACGATCTTCAGCTTGGCCCATTGTCAGAGAAAGGTTGTTCGATAATCGTTTTTCGGCAATATGAATCTCTTCAGTTCGACGGCCAAGTACCGTGGACCGGAACCGATGATCATCAGATAATCATGGACGCTCATGCCATGAATAATCTTCTCCGCGCTTTTAATAATAATAGTTGATGGTTTTGTCGGATATCATCCCTTCCGAGGTCATCTGACTCCTCCGCTCTTTTTTCTCATTTCACCAGCCGCCCAGCGCAGCTCTTTCCCCTCTCCCTTCCAGGGAGAGGGGGGATTAAATTGCATCAACATCTTATATAATAAGAGCTCGACCCTCTATCCATCAATGGTCACAGACATTGGCCCCGGTGACGAGGTTGCCGGACAGATAGTCCATGACCACCGACTCCGGTTCGGCCGAAGGGGCGCCGACGACGACTTTCACCCCCGCCTCATTGAAAAGCTGCTGGGCGCGACCGCCCATCCCGCCGGCAATCACCAGGTTGACGCCCTTTTCTGCCAGCCAACCCGGGAGCAGGCCCGGCTGATGGGGAGGCGAATCAACCGCCGTTGTCCCGATAATCGCCTTCAACTCCGGGTCCACATCCACCAGCGCGAATTTCTCACAATGCCCGAAATGCATTGACAACACCCCTTCACAGACCGGTATGGCTACGCGCATCATTGTTTTGTCCCCTTCCTTTCGTTCCCTGTCACTGTTTTTTCCAGAATCTGCGAGACTATATCCCCAAAAGCCTTTCCGGCTTCCGTACTCTCATGATGGTACGAATAGGGCTTGCCGTCGTCCCCGGCAACCACGACCTTCGGGTCCATGGGAACGCGTCCGAGGAACGGCACCCTCATTTCAGCAGCCATGGTTTCGCCGCCGCCGGCCTTGAACACATCGATCGTTTCGCCGCAATGTGGGCAGACCAACCCGCTCATGTTCTCGATCACGCCGAGGATGGGGAGGTTCAGCTGGCCGCAGAAACTGATGGATTTCCGCACGTCGGCCAGCGCCACGTCCTGGGGAGTGGTGACCACCACCGCGCCGTCGATCTTCTCCAGGGTCTGGATCACCGTCAAAGGCTCATCGCCGGTGCCGGGGGGACAGTCAACGACCAGGTAGTCCAGGTCTCCCCACTCCACTTCACCGATGAACTGCTTGATGGCGGACGCCTTGGCAGGTCCCCTCCAGATGACCGCCTCCTCCTCGCCGGGAAGGAGAAAGCCGATTGACATGACCTTGAGACCGCCGAAATCGACGGGAACCAGCTTGCCCCTCTCGGACGGCTGCATGATGGAACCGTCGAGACGGAGCATCTTGGGAACGCTCGGTCCGTGGATGTCGATATCCAGGAGGCCCGTCTTGTACCCGGACATGCTCAGAGACACCGCCAGGTTCACCGCGACAGTGCTCTTGCCGACCCCTCCCTTTCCCGACAGAACGACGATCTTGTGCCCGATCCGCTTCAGCGCCTCTTCGATCCCTGCATCTCCATTCATCTGACCCTGGCCGCCGTGGGCGGAATCGCCCTGGCAACTTTGATGCTGTGCCATTTTTCTGCTCCTTTGTCTGCTTTGTTAAGTCCCGGCTTAATCCGGGCATGGAATTCGTGATTGAAACAAAATCAAAATGTGAATGACGCTCCGGAACATCCTGGCCTCACGCCCGATCCAAAAGCATCAGCCATGACGTCCACGGCTTTGGAGCCGGTACAGTGGCAGGGCACGATCAGTTCAGGTGAAAGGTACCGCAGTGCCTTGACCGTGTTTTCAATACGACTGTCGTCGGCATTCAGGAGATGAAAACCGCCGATGACTGCCCTGAGCCGTGACGCTCCGCTTTGGAAAAGCGCCTGGTTCAGAGTGTTGACAAGACCTGCGTGGCAGCAGCCGACACACATGATCAACCCTTCGGGCGTGTGTATCCAGAGGGCCATGTCATCATCGATGGGATCAGGCCGTCTCAGCTCCGGATCGAGGAAAAATGCCCCGCCCGTGTTCTCATAATCGGTTTGACGAGGGATATACCCTGTCAGCCCGATGCCTGGGAAAAGAACTCTCACGGCCTGTACCCAGTGATTTCTCCGTGATGACAAACTTTCCAGAGCCCACAGCGACTCGCCCGTCATCCCGAGCGGCTTGGACTCGCCTTCTCGCATACCGTACCTTGGCACAACAGCCGCGGGATGGCAGAAGACCTCCATTTCCGGAGCATTCCGGATTGCCCAGGACACCCCCCCTGTGTGGTCATAGTGTCCGTGGCTCAGCACCAGCGAATCAGCCATAGACAGGTCGATCCCCAACTTCTCGGCGTTCGGCGCCAGGGCGCCGCCCTGCCCCGTGTCGAGCAGGATGCGCCTGCTCCCCGCGTCTATCCAGAGCGAGAGTCCATGCTCGGCAGAAAGGCCGTCACCGGCGTAATTATCTACAAGAATCGTGATTGTCACTGGATCGATGTTCATGGTTGTATTCCCGCTTCTCCATTTCACTTTTCTACAAGCCAAGCGATTCCCAGACACACCGAATGTCGTCCGCAGACGGCGCATCGGTCTCGACGACCGCTTTTTCCTGCATCTGTGCCAATGTCACGCCCCGATCATAGCGGATGCGCCCGGCAATTTTCGCCCCTGCCCTGAGCGCCAGAGCTTCGATCCGCTCCGCAATTGCCGGGTTCAGATCCCATTTGTTGACGCACACCCAGGCCGGGATGTCGAAGTGGCGCGCCAGTTTCAGCACCCGCTCCAGGTCGTGCTCGCCTGAAACCGTGGGTTCTGTGACCACCAGTGCCTGCGAAGTTCCGGTCATCGAAGCGATAACCGGGCAACCGATGCCGGGCGGGCCGTCCACGATCACCAGGCAGCTGCCGTTCTCTTCTGCCAGACGCCGCGCCTCGCGGCGCACCGTTGACACCAGCTTGCCCGAATTCTCGGCTGCCACGCCAAGGCGTGCATGGACCATGGGGCCGCAGCGGGTCTCCGACACCATCCATTCGCCGCTGAGAGATTCAGGGAAATCGATAGCCTGGACGGGACAGAACCGGACGCAGACCCCGCACCCTTCACAGGCGACCGGATCAACAGCATAGGGCTCTTCGTCACCGCCACGAACAATCGCGCCAAAGCGGCACAATTCAAGGCATTTCCCGCACCGTGTGCAATCGGAGGAACGTATGACCGCCTCGTTGCCGCAGCGGAATTCATTCCGCTCACGAACACGCGGTGCAAGAATCAGATGCAGATCAGCCGCATCCACATCGCAGTCGGCCAGCACCGGAGAATCGGCCAGCACCGCGAATGATGCCGTCAGGCTGGTCTTGCCCGTCCCCCCCTTGCCGCTTATGACCACGAGTTCCTTGACCTTCGATTCCGGCATGATTCATTTCCCTCCGCCATTCCTGAACTCCCTGATATTCCACAGCAGCGTGGCAAAATGGGAACCGTATTCCGGCAGCGCGTCTACCAGCAGTTCTCCCCGCGAATACGCCTCGGCAATCCGTCGGTCATCCGGTATTTCCAGGAGGATCGGAATTCCCTGCTCGCGGCAGAACCGGTGTACCCGATCGTCACCGACACCCATGCGGTTCACCACCACACCGAAGGGTATGGCCAGCTCCCTGACCATATCCACAGCCAGCCGCAGATCGTGCAGACCGAATGGTGTCGGTTCCGTAACCAGCACGACGAAATCCGAACCGCGCAATGTTGTGATTACCGGGCACGACGTCCCCGGAGGAGCGTCGAGAATCGTCGTAGTAGCGTTGCTCACCCGCGCCTTGACCGCCCTGATCAGGGGAGGCGCCATCGCGACGCAGATGTCCAGCCTGCCCTGAATCAAGGTGATGCCGTCCGTTTCCATCGTTTCGACAACGCCGATGCGCCTGCCCGCTTCGCGGATGGCGCCCCGGGGACACACCAGGGCACACCCCCCGCACCCGTGGCACAACTCGGGAAATACCAGGGGTGTCGAGCCGAACGAGACTATGGCGTGGTAACGGCAGAACCTGCCGCACTCGCCGCAGCCATTGCACAGCGATTCGTCGACTTCCGGAATGGGGATGGTGACGATATCGCCCGCTGTTTCCGCGCAGCGCAGAAACAGATGGGCATTGGGTTCCTCAACGTCGCAGTCGAGCAGCTGCACATGGGAACCCACGGTTCGCGCCAGGTTGACGGAAACCGTGGTCTTCCCGGTACCCCCCTTGCCGGAAGCGACCGCGATGATCATGACCAGTGCCCTTCCACGTCAGCGGATTTCATGGTCGGAAGAGCTCCGGCCCGGTATGCCTCAAGTGCTTCAGATACCGTTGCCGCCTCTGTCGTGTATATGCGGATGCCCGCGCCGGAAAGCGCCTTGAACGCATTTGGGCCGCAATGGCCGGTCACGACACAGTTGGCGCCCTTGCGCAAGATCGCTTCCGTTGCCTGAATGCCCGCCCCATGGGCTGAATTCAGCACCTGTTTGTTGTCGACCGCTTCGAATGTCTCACTGTCAGTGTCATAGACGATAAACCCCTCCGCCCGGCCGAAGCGGGGGTCCATGGGAGCATCCAGCGTGTTTCCTGATGTGGTGAAGGCTACTTTCACGATAGTTCTCCTTGTTGATAATTCATGTTTGGGCGAACACGAGGTTCGCCCCTACTGATTCACTCTTCACTTTTCACGTTTTCCATGGCACAGAGTCGCTGTTTGATCATTTCCAGCTCTGCTTCAAGCGCATCGGCCCGCACCTTCAGTGTCTGTTTTTCCATCTCGGGATTCGGCGTCACGGTCTGCGCCAGGAAACCGCCGTACCCGTACCCGCCACAACGCGCCCAACCCGGCAATCCGGTGGCATAGAAGCAGTTCCGCCAGCCGCGGCCACCAACACCGGCGAAAATCCCGGCGCCGCGCCCACTCCCCATTCCGAACCCTCTCCCGGCAAACTGGTTCGCAAATCCAGGCATATCGTAGCCCGCGCAGAATCCGGCTCCGCGACCGGTCATCCGACCCATTCCCCTTGGTCCTGTCCCGTCTCCTCTTGGCATGGCACAACCTCCTTTCCTTTTCCGCATCACTTCATACTTTTTATGCCCGCGTCATTGGTGCGTTACACTGCGGGCATTTCCGCGAAACACACGGCACACCCCTCACATGGGGCTCACGATGTCCGCAAGCAGAGCAGACACACTCACCACCAGGGCCGGCTGCCGCAGGGCCTCCCATCCGGCCGCCTTTACCGCCGCCCGCTCCTTGACCCATCCCACCACCGGAACCTCCCCTACCTCCACCCGAGCCACCCCTTCCACTACCTCTTGGCATGACGCATCTCCTTCTCTCTTGTCAGGTCTTTGGTTTACCAGCCATGAACATGTATGTTCATCATAGGTGCAGTTTGCACCTATAGAATAAAAACTGTATCCCAGCCTGTCAAGCAAAAAAACAGCCCGCCTGAGAGAAAGTCCCGGCGGGCTGTTTTTCCATTCAATATTATGTATTTGGAAATTTAAAGGGCGATGGGCTACAACCCCTTCTTCTCGAACCAGCGGAACAGGTACAATCCGCCTATTATGAACAGGGTAATGATGAACCAGTGATTGAGCCCGAGAACCTGGGGCAAAGTGATCTTGCCGAAATCACCCCAGGTCAGGACCGTTGCCTTCATGGTCGGATACGCCTCGGCATAGAGGGCTGCGCCACACAGCATCCCGACGATGCCGAGGAGTGAGTCCCATCGACCCTCCCCAAAAGCGCCCAGAGAAGTGCCGGGACAATAGCCCAACAGCCCCCAGCCCACACCGAACGTCAGGCCGCCGATCACCACACCGCCGACGATCATGGGCTTGATGGAAAGTTTCGCCAGCCCCAGGTCGTTGAGCAGGTAGACACCGACCATGCCGACCAGAACAGCAGACAGCATGAACTTGACGATGGTCATGTCAATGAGGCGCAGCGCCCCCAGTTGCTTGTCGTATCGCAGCACCCTTCCCTTCTGCAGCAGAAAGCCGAACAGTATTCCCGTAACCAGTCCGTAGATCAGGGTCGTCATTGGCGTTCACCTCCCCCGTAGAGCAGCCGGGCAACGATCACACCGCCCAGGAAGAAGCAGACCAGGGCGACGAAGCCGCTCACCGCCAGCTGCATGCTGCCGCTCAGCCCGTGGCCGCTGGGGCAGCCGTCCGCCAGCCGCGCGCCGAACATGCCGATGGTTCCTCCCACGAACGCGGTCAGCCAGCGCTTCCAGCGCACCGGGCCGTAACGCTCCTGCCACATGTCGGGCACCGCCTGCCAGCGGAAGCTGCCGGATGTCGTGGACGCGATGAGGGCGCCGATGAAGATACCCACCACAAACATCCACTGCCAGTCGATGATGGGCATCTCCTTGGCGAAATAGGGCATCTGCGCCACGCGCTCCGGGTTCACCGCTTTCTCCACCATCCCCGCAGAACGGACGAACGTTGTGGACGCGCCGAAGTATTTCCCGGCGATCCAGACCGAACCGATGGAAACCAGGCCGCTCAGCGCCCCGGCCAGGTAAGGGCTCCAGCCGCCGTTCTCTTTTGGTTGCATTTGCCGTACCTCCTGGCAGTGAATTCGGGAAGGCACATTCCCGTAACATACCCTTGATAAATACTATCTGAAACTGATAACATGGCAACCATTCCACTTTTCACAATTTACGGCCTTATCGGAAACGCTCCGTTGCGGACAACTTTATCCGGCAAAATGGTCGTGGCTTGGTGCGGCAAATCCCGGCAAAAGGGCCCGCACCGGCAGGGCGCAAAAGAACGCCACGGGAACGATCCATGAAAACAATGCACGAGCTCCCCGCAATCCTGCTCGTCCTGGCGATGTTCGCGGCAGCGGAGTTCACCGGACAGAAGGAAGTCGTCTTTCCCGAAATCGCGGCGCTTGCACTTGGCGCGTGGGTAATGAAAAAATCGCCGTGGCAGAGCGCAGATTTCCATTTCTGGCTCTCTCCGACCCTCGCGGCGCTGACCGGCATACTCATCGTGCGATTCTTCTCGTACATGCCCTTTTTCATGATCATCGGCGCCTTCTGCCTCGTCGTGCTGCAACTCAAACTGTTTCGCTCCGCGGTACTGCCGTCCGTCTCCGCCGCGATTCTGCCCATTATCACCCATTCGGACAGTTGGCATTACCCTCTGTCCGTGTGCGTGCTGACCGGAGCCATTGCCATTGGACGGAAATTGCTGCACCGTTCCGGCGCCGGGAAAGATCCGGGACTCGAGACCGGCACACCCGGCCAGTGCAAGCATGGAAGCGAATGGTCCCTCCAGGACCTGACACATTGGGGCAAACTGCTGGCCGGCGTCACACTCGTTTCGGCGGCGGCCATCGGTGGAAGCCTGATGTTCATGGTAGCCCCGCCGCTGATAGTCGCTTTCATCGAATTGTCGAAGCCGGACGGCGCCTTGCGCGACAAAGCCGGAAAAGCGCTTATCCTGCTCGTATCAGCGGCTTTTTCAGGAGTGTTCTGGCTGCAGCTGACACAGAACGTCCTTAACTGGCCGGTATGGATATCCGCATGCATAGCAACGGCAACCGTGTTTTTTCTCTATCACGCACTGAGCATGCCGTTCCCGCCGGCCGTGGCCATCGCCCTGTTGCCGACGATTCTTCCTGAGACCAGTGTTTCCGCCTACCCCTGGCATGTCCTCGCGGGCAGCGCAGCCTTCGTGATCCTGAGCAAGGCTTGCTTGAGACGCAGCGCAGCCGAGCCCGGGAGATCTGATGAAGAGCCCGCTCTCCCGCAAGTGTCCCCGGATTGACACGCCGCAGATTCAAAAAGCTACCGTCGGACAGCGCTTCAGGTCAGAGTCCGAACTGCGGTAACTTTTCCCACTTGACAGCAGAGAGCTTATAGTTTAACTGTGCATATGCACGCATCACTCAAGACAGACAGCTCCATAATATTCTTCCATGCCCAAGTTGATGGCAACGCCATTTTGACGGGACAGGAAACTGAAAGCAACTGTGCATCAGGTTCCTTTGCATCTTTTGGTGCGCCCATCGTTATTTTTTTACTATACGTCGCTTTGCCGGGAAGTGATTTCCGCCGGACAAATCAAAATAATACCGAAAGGAAACATTTGCCATGGATATCCTGGAAAAGGCACGGCAAAAACTGGCTGCGATATGCAGCGAGCGCAACCTGGACCGCAACGAGAAAATCACGGTCAGGTCGCTTTCTCCGGACGAGGCAATCGGCGCCAAGGCTGACGAAGAATTCGTCATCAAGAAAGGAAAGGAGCGCGTCATCGAAGCGTCTTTCCATGATGCGCGCGGCCAGGCGTTTACCGATGCTCCGGGAAACTGGGAAGGGACCCTGGACGAACTCCTCGCACTGGACCTGGGGAAAACCGGCTGCCGCGCGGTTTTCACCGCGGGGTTGAACGCCATGCTGCGCAGTCTCGGGCTGGCCTCCGGCACCGTGCACTGCAAGGACGATGAGCCGACGAAATGCGGTGCTGAAATGCCGGCAGAGGTCCACAAACTGTTCGGCACACGGCGTATCGGCATGCTCGGCCTGCAGCCTGCCATCCTGAAGGAAATGGTGGACGCCTACGGCAAGGTGGGCATGCGCGTGGCTGATCTCAATCCCGATAACATCGGCAAGGTCAGGGAAGACCTGCTGGTCATGGATGGGGAAAAGGAACTCGGAGCCCTGGTGGACTGGTGTGAGGTCGGGCTCGCTACCGGTTCCAGCGTGGTCAACGGCACCATCAACGAGATACTGGAGCGGTTCGAAGCCGCGGGCAAACCGGTGGTCTTCTTCGGCAACACCATCTCCGGGGTGGCGGCCCTCTTGAACCTCAGGCGCATCTGCCCTTTTGCGCGATGAACACGTCATCGGGACAGTTCTATGACAACCTCCAGGCACCACAGCGGTAAAGCAGCACCGGCAGAGATGCCGCGAATGCCCTCAACAGAAGGTTGCATACCCCGAAACTTGTAACGATAAATTCCCGGCTTATTTTCGAGAACGCAAAAAGGCACTATCAGTGCAAACAAAACATTACCGATCCTGCCAATGAAAATTTTACTTGACTTCCTATAATTTGATTTAGTATATAAGTGCGGCTTGCACCATTGAGAGTGCCTGGGATAATTCAAAACGCAACTTTCATACTATACTCCGACCCGCCTTCCCTACGGCCTTTGCTACGGGAGTCGGGCGTGGGTGTCGCCGGAAACAGCGCCGCCTCCCTGCTTGGAAAGGAGTAAACACAGCGACCGACACGGCCGACAGGTGTTTATTCCTGTCGGCCGTTTTTTGTCGATGAACTAATTAGTTTTCATCCGGAAAATTTCTCCGGGTCCGGAGCGGAACTTTCCGGATGGCCACTGATTAAAGTTCTTATCATCATGCGCCCACTTCGCCCCCTGCCCCCTGGCAGGCCCAACGAAACCCGCATCGTGATGCTGAAGAAAACGGCATCGGTGCGGGTTTTCCCGTCAGCAACCTGAAAAACTGTTCCTGCAGGCATCGAGCAGGAATGCACGAAGTATTTTTTTCATTTCTCACACACATGATTCGTCTCTCCGACCCGACCTCCCTAAGGCATCCAGCTATGGGCATCGGGCTGTGGGCGCCGCCGGAAACAGTGTCGCCTCCCGTATTTGGAAAGGAGTGAACACGAAGGTCTTTTGCAGGCCGGCGAGTGTCCAACTCTGCCGGCCTTTTTTGGTGCCGGTCCCGGAACGGCAAGGAGAGGTGGAACCGGGCGGGCTGTGCATTATCTCAGAAAACATGCCGAAACCTGAATTGTGAAAGCGAGGGCACTATGGAAAAAAATGTCATCGGTCCAGATGCAATGTTGCGTGAAACCACCGATCGCCTCCGCGGTCTTCTGGGAGCGGAAATGGAAGCGATCACGGTGGATAGGATCGTGCTGGGTCTCTTCTTTACCGGCGTCAAGCTGTCCAACGGTCACGGCGGCATCTGTTTCACCCCCATCAAGAGCATTCCCGAGGCTGTCTGCTGTCCCAGCTCTGCCAAGGCCATGCCCGACTCGGGCAGGATGAAGGGAGAGAAGGCAACCTCTTTCCTCGACAACATGCTGGCGGGGAATCCCCTGCGGAAAACCATCGGCATAGCGGTGCTGAACGCCTTGTCATCCACATACTGGGCCACGCAACCGCAGGTGGGATACGAAATACGTACCGGTGTCGATGTGCTGGAAAATATTGACGTGCCGGAAGACGCGAACGTTGCGGTGGTGGGCGCCCTCATCCCGTTCGTCAAGGTGCTGAAAAAACGGGGCAGGCCGTTCAGCATCCTGGAGCTGGACCCGAGAACCCTCAAACAGGACGAGATGCCCTACTTTGTCCCTCCTGAAAAGGCGGCGGAAAAGCTTCCCCTCGCGGACCTGCTGGTCATTACCGGAACCACCCTGATCAACGACACCCTAGCCGGACTGCTCCAGTTGCGCAAACCGGGCGCGCGTGTCATCGTCGTCGGCCCCACGGCAAGCATGCTGCCGGACGCATTTTTCGAGAGAGGCGTCAGCGTGCTGGGCGGCATCAGGGTAACGGACCCGGACAGGGTGCTGGATGTCATCTCCGAAGGGGGATCGGGCTACCACTTCTTCGGCAAGGGAGCTGAGAGGACCGCGATCGAAGTCAACACCGAAGCTTTGCATGTGGGTAACAAATGATATTGAAGAAGGCGTCATTTCCAGAGCTTGTCCGCAAATAATATACGAACAAGCTATTTCTGTTTCCATCATATGAAACTTCATAAGGAGGAATACTAAATTGAAGAGGCTGGCAATCGGTTTGATGCTCATATTGGCAGTGTCGTTAATAACACCGGTGACAGGTTCATATTCGGCAGAAAAAGACGTTCCGGGGAATGATCAAAAAAATGTTGAGAGTGGAAGGAAGTTGGAATTTGAAAATATAGTTGTCAAATCGACCAGAGAGAACGGGTTTGTTGAGCGTAAACATAACGAGACGGCGACGCAGAGCACGGTAACCAAGGAAGCGATATCCCTGTCCGGCGGACCCGGACAGTCATCATATTTCAAAGCATTGGATCTGCTGCCTTCCATAAACGTCGAAAGCGCGGATCCTTATGGTTTCAGCGCCTCGCCCACCTCGATACGGGTACGAGGACAGCAGGCCATCGGCATGAGCACCATGGTCGGTGGAGTGCCTGTCTGGGGAATCCAGTCGCCGGGACCGCGCCAGGACATGTTCGACCTGGAAAACTTTCAGTCGATAACGCTCTATCGCGGCGGCGTGCCGCCCGACAAGGGACTTGGCGGAATGGACACGGCCGGCGCCTTGGACATCGAAATCCTCAAGCCGACGGATACCTTCGGCATGCGGGTTCATCAGGGCGCGGGTTCTTACGGTTTCCTGCGCTCCTTTGTCCGCCTCGATTCCGGGAAGTTGCCCACCGACACGAAATTTTTCATCTCCGGTTCTCACACCACCGCCAACAAATGGAAGGGTGATGGAGGCGCGCCCGCTTACCGCGACCACGTCTCTTTCGGCATTGAGCAACCGGTTTCTTCCAGGGTCAAGACGGAACTGTATTTCGACTACAATGTCGAAAAAATGTACTCCTACAGGGGACTTACCTATGCCCAGACCAAGGACCTCTCGCAGTATCGAAATCTCGACTACAATCCGGTCATAACCGGCAGAGCCGCTGCTGACGGTAACTACTACGGTTTCAACTGGAACAAAGCGGAAAACTACAACTTGATCGGAGCCATTTCCATTGAGCCCACGGCAACGACGCTCATTACTTTCAGGCCTTACTATTGGAGTGAAAACAAACCCGCGTGGTCTGGAAAAAATCCCATACCCGGGACTGCGACACCGGGGATTTCCAAGTGGGAAAACAACTTTGACCGCGTCGGCGGCGTCCTTGAATACAAGACCCTGCTGGCCGGCACGAACGTCAAGATCGGATACTGGTTCGAAAGCTTCAACTTTCCCATAACGGAAACATACTATGGATTGCAGAACGGATCACTTGTTTACAATCGAACGCTGTTCGCGGAACCCGATGGAAGGGGATTGATCAACAGTCCCTACCTGAGGGTGACAAGAGATTTCGGCAAGGACCTGCACGTTGACCTGGGATTGCGTTATCTCTGTCTCCAGGCGCCCGGAGTCACCGGCCGTCTATCGACTTCATCCGCCACCGATCCCGACAATAACTACCACGGTATAACCAACAGAGAATGGCTTCCGTACGCGGGGGTGAGCTATTCATTGACACCCAATGCAAGCATCTATACCAGCTACGGCCGCAACTATGCATATCCCCATGGCTGGCCGAACGTATTTTCCAATTACATCGCCGCCAAAGCGGCTTATACGGCGGCAGGGGTGAACATGCAGTACCTTGTGGACAATGTAAAACTGGTGACATCGGACAACTATGAATTGGGTTTGCGCTTCAACGGCAAGCGGTTCTATGTGACCCCGGCCCTCTTTTACGCCGATTACCGCAACAAACTGTTCAGTGTCTATGACCCGACAGTCGCCCAGACGATTCGTCAGAGTATCGGAAAATCAAGGGTCTACGGGACGGAGCTTGAGGTCGGCGTTACTCCAATTGATAACCTGTCCATCTACGGCTCTTTTTCTTACAACAAGTCGGAAATTACCGAAGACTTCAAAACAGCGACCAATACGGTTATCGCCGCAAAAGGGAAACAGACGCCGGACACGCCGGAGATTCTGGCCAAACTTGCGGTCACCTACAACCTCTTCGGCGTGGAGATATCACCCATCGCCAAATTTGTCGACTCGCGTTTCGGAGATGTCCTGAACAGCGAAAGAATTCCTTCTTACTGGGTCTTCGATCTTGATCTGAAGTATTCGCTGCCGCCTTTCCTCGGACTCAAGGATGTCACGCTCGGAATAAATGTCCAGAACCTGTTCGACAGAAGCTATATCGGGGCGATCAGCTCCTTTGACGACACCGCGAAAGGTTCATACATGGTCGGAGCCCCGAGAACGATCGTAGGCAGCGTTGCGGCAAGATTCTGAAGGACTTCCGGCTCCCCCTCGCCTGAATTATTTTCGGGCCGGATTCACGGGAGGGGATTGCATAGAAAAAGTGAACTACCTCCGAGGAATTCCAATCATGAAAAAAGGTGTGAAAACTGTTTTCTGGCAATTGCTGCCGGCGCTGCTTTTATACGGCCTGTGTCATGGAGAAGCATGGGCCGCGGAACTCTGCGATAACAACACCGGCAATATTTCACAGACCAGATTCGTTAGCGATATGGCGGAACGGAAAGTAGCGGTGCCGCGTAAAATCAGCCGCATTGCGACTATCGGCTCCGTCCCGGTCCTGAACAGCTTTGTTTTCGCGTTGGGAGAAGGAGACAAAATTATCAACGGGCTGTCATATTTTGCAGCATCCCGCCGCTACAAGTACCAGACCGTCTTCGCCCCTGCTCTGGCTCATTTGCCTTCATTGCAGAATAGCAGCGGATTGTCCGTCGATATCGAAGCTCTGCTCAAAGCCTCCCCTGATGTCGTTTTCACCATGGACCTGTCAACGGCTAACCTGCTCGAGAAAAGAGGTTTCTCTGTGGTCTTTCTCGCCTGGCGTCAGTCTGACGACATAAAGCGGCTTATGAGGCTGGTGGGGCAGGTGCTCAACCGCCAGAAGGCAGCAAATGAATATATAAGGTACTTTGACGGGACAGTGAAGCGGATCAGGGAAACCGTTTCACGGATTCCACAAAGACAGAGGCCGAAAGTCCTTTACTGCAATGTGAGAAGCCTGACCCAGCCGCACCTGATCGCTGAATGGTGGATTGAGACAGCCGGCGGGAGAAGTGTGACGAACAATGGAAGAAAGATGGAAGCTTTCCCCTTCTCCATGGAGCAATTGCTCAGCTGGGACCCGGATATCCTGCTTGTCTCGAGCCCCGAAGACTTGAAAGAAGTGTATGGAGACCGCCGTTTCCACAGCATTAAGGCAGTACGGTCACGCAGGGTCTATGTCGTGCCACTGGTAGCGCACCTTTGGGCTAACAGGACAGTCGAGCAGCCTCTCACCTTGCTTTGGGCGGCAAAGATATTTCACCCCGGGCCGTTCAAGGACGTGAACCTTGTAAAAGAGACGGGGGATTTCTACGGCAGGTTCTTCCATTACAGGATGTCAGATCAGGAAACGCAACGGATTCTGAGCAGAACATATTGAAATAACTTGGGGAGGAAACAAGTCATGTTTGACCAGCTGCTGAAAGAGGCCTGCACAGGTGAAGTGACCCCGGAACTGGCCCTGAATATTCTTGAAGATTCGCTACATCCGGAAAACGCTCTCAAACTTTTCAGCGTAGCTTCGGAAATGAGGGACAGGCACATAGGCCGCGAACTGTGGTGGTCAGCGGCCATTAACGGGATAACCCCGTGCAGGATAGAGCCGCGCTGTTCCTACTGTCTGTATGCCGATCACGGGACCATGAGAGAGGATGCTCTGATCAAGGCTATCAGAGCATTGGATGAGCTCGGGTTCAGACACCTCCACTTGAGCGGCGGGGCGAACCTGGAAGGTTATGACGAGGAGATAGTATCCATGGTGGATGCAATGCGGGCAGTCTCGGATATCGATATAGAGGTGAACCTCGGACCGTCCCTCAGCCGCGAGACGGTGCGAAAGTTGAAAGGCCTCAAAGTATCCAGCATCACGAGTTCGCTGGAGACCGTCAACGAAGAGCTGTTCCGGGCGACGAAACCGGGAGACAGCCTGGAGAAACGGAAGGAACTTCTGGAGATCTGCGAAGCTGAGGGCATGCCTACGCGAAGCATGATGCTCGTTGGGCTTGGGGAAAGCAATTCCGACCGCATCCGCCAACTATTTTACCTGAAAAGTTTCAAGAGCTTTCAAACCCTGCGGTTTTCGCGATTCTCCCCGGTGCCGTCGACACTGCTCCAGGATCATCCACGCTGCTCACCATGGGAAGTCGCCCGGACAATCGCCGTTGCCCGGCTGATCATGCCGGATATTCAGATCGGGCTGGCAAACGGAAACAGTCACGATGACATCCCCCTCTGGTTCATGGCCGGAGGCGGCAATCAGCTTCTCGGCGGAAGCGTCGGGAGGATGAAGGCACGCATTCATTCGGGGGCAAGAGTCACGCCTGTTACCGAGGACCTCACTATTACCGACCACATGGAGCTTCAGGAGCGATACGCCCAATGCATGGGTCTCCAGATAACCACGTTGCCACCAGGCCGGTCAATGCCGCCTGAAGTGTTCTGAAATTCTCATGTGCCTACAAAAAACAAAGGAGCTGTGCAATGAAAAGCTATGATGATGCGGTGAAAACGATATTGGAACATGTCGGCCCAATGGAAGCCGAGGAAAAACTCCTCCTGAAGTGCATAGGCCAAGCGACAAGCGAAGACATTCACGCGGGGATTGACCTGCCAGCCGCGGATATCTCGGGGCCCGACGGTTATGCGCTGCGATCCGCCGACCTGAAGGGGGCGGACAGGGATAACCCGGCGGTCCTTCGGGTGATCGGAACCGTCAGGGCGGGCCATGTGCCGAGGACCTCGGTCAGGGCCGGCTGTGCCGTACGCATAATGACCGGCTCGGTTATTCCGAAAGGCGCCGATTGCGTGGTCCGGTTCGAGGACACGGACGAGCCGGGAGACAAAAACGGGCCGAACAGGGCAAACCCCAAGGAAGTCAGGGTTTATGTGGCGGCGGCGGCCGGAGCCAACATCCGTCCGGCTGGGGGCACAGTTCGAAAAGGCGCGCTCGTCGTGCCGAAAGGGACGGTTATCGGTCCGATGCAGGTTTCCGCCCTTGCTTCCATTGGAAAAACGCAGATCAGGGTCATCCGGCGCCCGGTCATCGCGGTGATAGCCACTGGTGACGAACTGGTCAACCCGGGCAGACCTCTGCCGCCCGCAAAGGTCTATAACTGCAACAGCGCTGCCATAGCGGCCCTTGTCGTGCATTACGGCGGTGAACCGGTTGTCCTGGGAGTGGCTCGCGATAATGAGTCTTCGTTGTCGGCGAAGATACAAAAGGGATTGACTGCGGACGCGATAATTACCAGCGGAGGTGTATCCAAGGGGGACTACGATTTGGTCCGCCTTGTTGTGGGAGAAATGGGACAGGTCATTTTCTCCAGGGTAAAGATGGCTCCGGGTGCCGCAGTTGCGTTCGGCCTCATCGAAACATCCCGGGGAGACGGCGGCAATCGTTCGGTACCCGTTTTCGCATTGAGCGGTCCGCCCACCGGGTGCCTGGTTAACCTGGAGACCTTGGTGAGACCGGCCCTGCTGAAGATGAGAGGACTTGTCTCGACGGAACATCCGTCGGTGGATGCAGTCTCACTTAATGAATTTTCCCGGAAATTGTCCATGTCTGTCGCGAAGTGGACTCACTTGACCCAGGTAGAAGGGGAATACCTCGTGACGCTCAATCGCGCGGAAAAGGACGGCATGCTCTCTTCCATGGCAACGGCCAATTCGCTCACGATTATTCCTGAAGGCTCCACCATCAAGGAAGGAGAGCGTATCGCGGTTTTGCCCCTCGATTGGCGCAGCAACCAGTTGCATCCATGAAAGTGGGGATTCGAATCATCCGGGATATTTCCTGAGTGATAAAAAGGGATGGTGCATATGAAATGATATAAAAGCCGTGTAAATCGATTTTTTCTCCGACCCGCCTTCCCTACGGTACTTACTACGGGAGTCGGGCTATGGGTGATGCCGGAAACTGCATCGCCTCCCATGTTTGGAAAGGAGTGAACACTGCGGTTTAACAAGGCCGACGGGTGTCCGACCCCGTCGGCCTTGTTCATGTCCGGGCGCAGCCGCAGGCCCTGCGGCTGCCAATGCGGCACATGTCGATCTTACGTGAAAGAGAGGAAACCAGATGGAGAAGAACGATACAGGACAATATGCGATTCCGCGGGAAACAACCGATCAGCTCCGTAGCCTGCTGGGCTGCATCACGGTAACGGACCCGGACAGGGTGCTGGATGTCATCTCCGAAGGGGGATCGGGCTATCACTTCTTCGGGAAAGTCGCGGAGAGGACCGCGATCGAAGCTGCCCCCGAAGCGCTGAGGGGAGGAATGAGATGAAGAAACGAACAACATTCTTCTGCATGTTTCTTCTTTCCTGCTGCCTGGCGGCGCCAGGCCGGGGAGAAGAGGTCGGCAACAAGGTGAGCCTGGATGAGGCAGTCGTTACGGACAAAAAAACCACTGGTGTGTTCGAGGCAAAAGAGAGGCAGCCCGATACGGAGAACACGGTCACCAAGGAAGGTCTCGACAGGTTCGGCGGCGCCGGACAGATCAACGCCTTCCAGGCCACGGACATCCTGCCCTCCGTGAATTTCCAGAGCGCGGATGCGTTCGGCCTCAGCAACAACCGCAGCATCCGGGTTCGGGGCCAGACGCGGGTAGGTTCAGTGGTGGAAGGATTGAGCCTTCTCAATTACGGGCTGGATCCGGGCATCAGCGACACGTGGCTCTTCGATCTGGAAAACCTGGAAGAGATCACGCTGTACAAAGGCGCTGTGTCAGCGGAAAAAAGTCTCGTTCCCTACAACACCGCCGGAACCATGAACCGGACCCTGCTCAGACCGGATGACCGCTTCGGGGTAACCGTGCGCGACAATTTCGGCACGTTCGGCCTGAACAAGATATTCACCCGCATCGACACCGGCCTGCTGCCGACCGGGACGAAGCTGTTCCTGTCCTATTCCCATACGGAAGCCGACAAGTGGAAAGGCGCCGGTGGAAGCCGCGCCGACATTGCATCCTTCGGAGTAACCCAGAATCTTCCCGCAGGCTCGAAACTTGAGCTGTTCGGAACGTACAGCAACTCGGAAACGAACAGCTACCAGGCGCTCACCTATGCCCAGACACAGGATCTCGGGAAATACTACCGCTATGACTTCAACAAGTCGCTCACGGGGATTCCCGGCCAGGACATCAATTATTACGATTACAACAGGGACAGTTTCAGCAACTATGCTTTTTTCGGCAACCTTGAAATCAATGTCCCGGGCAACGGCAAGCTTTCAATAAAGCCTTATTACGCGAATGAAAACGGCTATACGCTGGCCGGCGTCGCCAGAATCCTGGGGAGCCCCGGCGTGAGGAAGTGGGAAATCGAGCACGACAACTATGGTGTGGTCGCCCAGTACGACACCCCGCTTCTGGGTACCGATCTGACCCTCGGCTACTGGTATGCCGTTCAGACCCCGCCGGGGCCGCCCACGGCGCAGAAAGTGTACCGGACGACCAGTGGCGGCTTGACCTACGCAGGATGGGCGGTTCTCGCCAATCCGACTGAAAACCATGAGTGGCACAGTCCCTATATCTCGATCGGCAAACAACTGGGAGATGTCCACCTGAAGGCAGGAGTCAGGTATGTCTCCGAAATGATGCCGTCAATCGACCTCTACTCCACGGCCGGTTTACCCGACGTTTCATACCCGCAGGCGCTGAATTACGCGACCATCGACTCCAGAGGATGCGTGAAAGGCCACACCATGCGGGAATGGCTGCCGAATTTCGGAATCGACTACGCCATATCGAAACAGATGAACGCCTACTTCAGTTATGGAAGAAATTTCGGCCGCCCCTCTTTCGATGTGTGGACTGTCTACGCGAACAACAGGGCAGCATTCACCAGCAGCGGTCTCACCGCGCAATACGTCTGGGACCAGGTCAAACCCGAGATCACCGACAATTTCGATTTAGGGCTTCGTTACCAGGGAAGCAAGGGCCATGTGGCCGGGACACTGTTCGGCATTATCGACAGGGACAAGGGTGTGAATGTCACCGACCCGCTTCTCGGCATCAAGTATATGCGCAACATCGCAGAGGCAATCGGCTATGGCGTCGAACTTGAAGCTTCCGTCCATCCCATGGATAACCTGGATGTCTTTCTGTCCGCGTCTTACAACCGCTTCGAGTTCACGGACGACATCGTGGCCGCGCCCGGTTCGGTGACGAAGGCAAAAGGAAACCAGGTTCCCGATGCGCCGGAGTTCGAGGCCAGGGTGGGCGCTACCTACCGGTTTTACGATTTTTCCGTTTCTCCCCTGCTGCGCTACACGGGGAGGCGGTACGGCGACGTGGAGAATACGGAAAGAATCTCCGATTACGCGGTTGTCGACCTGCATATCCAGTACACGAAAAAAAATATCCTGTGGTGCAAGGTATTCAGCGCGGGAGTAAGCTTCCTCAATCTTTTCGATACCCACTATATCGGAATTATCAACGCCTCGGACGATACCCGCCTGGGCAGCGCCTCCTATTACGCCGGCGCCCCCTTTACCGTGGTGGGGAACGTGACGTTCCAGTTCTGACAAACGATACGGAAAGGAAGAAAACAATGCAAATTGACGCAAAGAAATTCGACACCATGGCCCGGGAAATTTTCGCGCCCGCGTATCCCCTTATCGCTGCCCAGGCCGTTGAAAGGACCGGCATCCGCGAGGGCGTCTGCCTGGATATCGGCTGCGGCGGCGGCTACCTGGGCCTGGCCCTGGCGCAGGCCACCGGCCTGTTCGTCAGGTTCTTCGACCAGTCCGGCGAGATGCTCGACATCGTGCGGGGCAATATCGCGTCGCGCGGATTGGAAAACCGTACCGATACTCTTTCGGGGAACGCCGAATCAATACCGCTGCCTGACGGTTCGGTGAACCTGGCCATAAGCCGGGGTTCGGTGTTTTTCTGGGACCGGGTGCCGGCATTCAGGGAAATCAACCGCGTCCTGGCCCCGGGCGGCATGAGCTACATCGGCGGTGGGTTCGGTTCCGCGGAGGTGAAGGCGGAAATAGACCGCAAGATGGAGGGCCGGTCCCATGACGGTTCTCCGTGGCGGGAATGGGTCGCGAAAAGGCTTGGTCCCGACGCTCCCGCGGAGTTCGAAAAAGAGTTGCGGAGCGCGGGGATCGAAGATTTTGCAATTGACCGCAGCGATGACAAGGGTCTCTGGATAATCATAAGGAAATGAAAATGAACTGCGTGAATTGCGACATCTGTGAGCGTACCTGCGCCATCCCGGTTGGCGGGACCGGCGCATGCGGGAGATACGGGGAACGGGACGGCACCGTGGTGGAGCTTTTCCCTGACAGGTACATAGTGGCCTGTCCCATCTCCATCGAGACAATGCCGATCCTCCACTTCCATCCCGGCGCCAAGTTCCTGCAGATCAGCACCACCGGCTGCAACTTCGACTGTCGGGGATGCGTCTCCACCGTCATCGTCAAGGAGATGGCCCCGGACAGTTCCGCCCTGCTGAGGCTGACACCGGAGGAGGTGGTGCGCAAGGCGCTGGACAACGACTGCCGCGGAATCACTTTTTTAATGAACGACCCCCTGGCCGGGCTTCCCAGCTTTACCAAGGTGGCTGAACTGGCCCATGCCAAGGGGCTGCACGTCGGCTGCTCTTCCAACGCCTACTTTACCGAATCGGCGCTGTCGAGGCTCCTTCCCCATCTCGATTTCATCAACCTCGGAGTAAAGGGGTTTTCCGACCGGGCCTATGGGGAGTGCGGGGCGCCCGGCATGGCGCCGGTACTGCGAAACCTGGAGACCCTCTGCGAATGCGGCGTCCACGTAGAGGTCTCCTGCGTCGTGACCAGGGACAACTTTAATGAAGCTCGTTCCCTGGCGCGCCATATCGCCGGGATATCACGACGGATCCCCTTGCAGGTGATGCGTTTCATCCCGCTGGCAACGGCGGACATCTCCCTGGAGCCGTCCATACGCCAGACGGAAGGGTTGTGCGCGGAGCTCGGGGAATTGCTGGATTACGTCTACCTGTTCAACTCACCCGGCACGGAATACCTGCATACCTCTTGCCCGGAATGCGGGGAATCCGCCTTCAGACGGGATTTCTACGGGCCGATGGGCGCCAAGCTGGTTGTTTCGGACGACAATGAACCCAAGGGAAACGCCTGCACCTCCTGCGGCCGTTCACTGGACATCGTCGGCCGGCCTGCCCGGACGTTCTACCAGGAAGGTGACTTCGAGGGCGGCTATCCCTTCACACGGGCACTGGAGATCATCGAAGCGATGCTCATCGCCATGGGCGTCACCGGGAAATCGACGGTGGTGCGGGCGTGGGAGAATTTCCTTTCGTCCGGTGACCTGAAGGGTTTCCACAAGTCGATCCAGAACCCGAAAACGTACATCGGGATGGTTCGCCACTTCGGGCGCGTCGCGGGCGTCGCCGATCGCGGCGAGGCGCTCGCCGCCTACCTGGAACAGCAGCTGGCGCGGATAGAGACCGCCCTGGCGCAGGTGGAGTCCCGGCCCCGTGTCTACTACGCCATGGGCAAGCCCCTTTTCTATATTCGTCGAGGCCGCATGGAAAATCAGCTGGCGGAAACGGCCGGGGGCACAAGCGTCAACCGCCTGCTGGAGGCGAGCGGCCGCCCCGGCCGGAGCCTTTCCGTGGCCCGGCTCAACGAACTGGACCCCGAGGTTATCTTCATCTCCGCCTTCATTTCCAATCCGGTTGAAGACTTCCACGCCGAATGCCTCCGCCTGGGGGTGACCGCCAAGGCGGTGCAGCAGTGCAGGATCTACACCCATCCCGCGCCTGGTTGGGATTTCGGCAGCCCCCAGTGGATCCTGGGCCTGATGTACCTGGCAACCACGCTCCACGGCGACCTGTGCCCCCTGGACGTGATGACTGAAGCGGAAGCCTTCTACCGGCAATTCTACGGCATCGGCTTTTCCCCGTCGGACGTGAACCGCTCCTTCAGCAAGCCGGTGGCGGGCTGGCACTGGATCGAAGGCGGGACAAGCTGACCTTTCAATTGTCAACCGTAATGGAAAAGGAGGAACAATGGTTCACATGTTCAGGAGAGCCCTGTTCCCGGCTCTGGTTCTGTTGCTAGGCATGTGCGCAGCAGCGCAAGCAAAGAGGGAAATCGTCGACATGGCGGGCAGAAAGGTGGTCGTGCCGGACACGATCCGCAGGATTTACTGCACCGTGCCGCCTGCTACATTCATGATCTATGCCGTTGACCCGGGACTGCTCGCAGGCCTCAACTCTCCCATCCCGCAACAAGGAAAGAAGTATCTGGACCGGCGCGTGCAAAGGCTCCCGGTGGTCGGTGGATGGATGGGACAGGGCAAAACCCCCAACCTGGAGACGTTGCTGAAAACCAGGCCCGATATCGTTGTTGCCTGGCGCTGGAAGGGCGCGGCATCGGACAGCAAGCTCCAGCAGACGCTGGAACAACTGGGACTCCCGCTCGTCTATATCACCATCGACAGCGTGAACGACTATCCCGAGGCGTTCCGCTTCCTCGGCCGGTTGCTGAACAGGCAGACAAGGGCCGGGAAACTGAGCAGGTATGCACAAAAGACCCTTGACGACCTGAAACGGATGCGTGCCGCCGTTCCCGATCCGGAGAAGGTGACGGTCTACTATGCGGAAGGGGGCGACGGGCTGAATACCGAATGCAGCGATTCCGTGCACGCCGAACTGATTCCCCTGAGCGGCGGGCAAAACGTGTTCCGCTGTGAAACGAAGACCATCTACGGCATGGAGAAGATATCACTGAAAGAGGTCCTCAACCGCAACCCCGATGTCATCCTGGCCAGGGATCGGACCTCTATGGACCGTGTCCTCCAGGACAGGCGCTGGGCCCATGTCCGGGCCGTGCAAAACCGGCGCATCTTCCGCGCTCCTCTGGTTCCCCTCGACTGGTTCGACCGACCTCCCACCTTCATGCGGCTGCTCGGGGCGAGATGGCTGGCGAACAAACTCTATCCGGCGCGTTTTCCGTTCAACCGGATCAGGGAGACGCAGGATTTCTACAGGCTTTTTCTCAATGTATCCCTGTCCGAACAGGCCGCCCGGGAGATCCTCGCGCCATGAAAAACCCTGAAACTGAAAGCCGCTCGGGGGTTTCGGGCAGCGCATATCCGGCGAAGCGTTTCGCCCGCTGTGCGTGCGTCGCAATGGCCATGCTGCCCCTGTTTTTTTGCGGGCTTTTTCCGCCCATGGCCCATGCGCGCGGAATGAGCGCGACAGGCGCCTCGCCGAAGACCATAGTGGATGCAGCCGGGCGTACGGTCGTGCTTCCCGAAGCTGTCCGCAGGGTTATCATCACCTGCTACGGCGGCGCGACCCATGAGGTATCGGTCATGGGCGCTGCCGACAGGATCGTGGCCCAGCCTTCCATGCAGCGTTTTCCGAACCTGTTGAAGATGTACCCCTGCTTCGCAGCCACAGAGGATGCGGGCTCTTTTGAAAACGTGAGCATCGAGAGGATCATGGCGCTGAAGCCCGATCTGGTCATAGCCGGTATAACCTCTCCCCGCGCCAACAGGAAGATTGAAAGCCTGGGCATTCCGGTGGTGACGGCTGCGATAGGCCGCGCTGATATTGACGCTCTGCTGGCGGAATTCAGGATGATGGGGAGGGTCTTCGGAACGGAAAAAAGGGCCGCCGCCCTGGTCTCCTTCTGGAGGGAACGTCTGTCGTATATCCGCAGACGGGTATCCGGCATTCCCCTGTCGAAGCGGAAAAGGGTCTTTTACCTGGGCTCGGAGTCTTCACTTTCCACGGACGGCCGCCTGTGGTGGGGGCAGCACTTCATCGCGGCGGCAGGAGGCGTCAATGTGGCCGCGGATATTGGCCCGGCAAGGCAGGTGACCCTTGAGCAACTTTTGGTATGGAACCCGGACGTTATCGTCGTTCACAACGACAAAGGCTCAATATCGCCGGACAGATCGTTCAAAGCCAATCAGAGGATGAAAAATGTAAAAGCCGTGAGGGTTAATCGCGTCCACCCGTGTCCGGTTGGGGCCTTCTGGTGGGACCGCCCATCCCCAGAGGCGATTCTGGGCATCATGTGGCTGGCAAAGACCCTGTATCCCGAACGGATGAAAGGGCTGGATCTGAAGAAGGAAACCGTGTCCTTCTACAAGCGGTTTTATGCCTACGGTCTGTCCGACAGGGAGTACGAATCGTTCTTCTGAAAATACATTTCATCTTTCAACCGCCGGTTATGCGGCAACGCTGAAACCGAAAAATGATCCATGAAAGGACTGCTTAACATGATTAGAAAAGTCAGGATCGAAGAGGCCGTCAGCATGGCCCTGGGCCAGGGTGCGGCAAAGGCCGTGCCAGGAGAAAACGACGTGCTTCCCGTGATCTTCGCCGGGGTGCGTCCCGATGCAGCTGGTTTCGCGAAAATGGGACACAGGGGATGTGGTCTTGGGAAATACTCATTCCAAAGGAGAACAAACTATGAAGCAGAGACGTATATCTCATAGGGCTTTTCTCGCGGCACTGATGCTGCTGTTCTGCGCCGCTGCGCCGGCCACGAGTCGTGCAGCGGACAAGGTCGCCCTGCAGGTCCTGGCAGGCGCCGGTCTGAAGGATGCCCTGAACGAACTGAAAACGATCTATGGCAAAAAGACCCCGGCAGTGGAGATACGTTTCAGTTTCGCGGCGTCGGGCATCCTGAGGAAGCAGGTCGAAGAAGGGGTCCCCGCCGACCTCTTTTTCACCCCAGGGAAAAAGGAGATGGACGAGCTCCAGCGGCAAGGGCTGATCATCCCGGAAACGAGAACTGATCTTCTCGGCAACGAAATAGTGCTGGTCACGGCGCAGGAAAAGAAGGCCGTGATCAAGTCCTTCGGCGATCTTGACAAGGCGCAGTCCATCAGCATCGGCCTGCCGGAAACGGTGCCGGCCGGGAAATACGCTCGGGAAACACTGACCAGTCTCGGGTTATGGAACAAAGTCAAAAAGCGCATCCTGTACGCCAAGGATGTGCGCACCGTGCTCGCCTACGTGGATTCGGGAAACGTGGACGCGGGTCTGGTCTATCGATCGGATACAGCGGCAATGAAGAGCGGAACGCTGGTTGCGGTGGCGCCCAAAGGATCACACGCCCCCATCCACTTCAGCATGGCCGCTCTCAAAGCCAGCAAGCACAGGGACGCAACCAGGAAGTTCATGGAATTCCTCAAATCTCCCGAGGCAGGCGTGGTTTTCGCAAAATACCGGTTCACCCCACTGTTCGCCAAGCGATCATGATTTCATCAGGCAAAACAGGCGTTGCACTCTGCACTGCACCGGTGATAGTGTTGCGGAAAACAATTTCTCATGGAGGAAACATGATCACCGCATACGCAACTGAGCAACCGTTCGACCACCTGGAACTGTACCGCGCTTTTCTGGAGCGGGAAACCGACTGCACCGGCACTGTGGTTCTGCATCACGGCCGCGTGAAACGTCCGGGAAAACAAGTCGCCGGTTTCTCAAAGGTGGAACTCAAAGCCCTTACCCCTGATGTCGATGAAAGGCTCGCCGCAATCGCCCGATCGGCTGAGGAAAAGTTCAGCCTCAACCAGGCTCTGATCGTTCACCGCCTCGGAACCATCGGCGCATGCGACTCGGTCCTGCTGGCCATCGTTTCCGGCAAGACCCGCGACCGCTGCTTCCAGGCCTGCTCCTGGATCGTGGACGAGGTCAAGAAAGAGGAGTTCATCCAGCTCATCGAGCACCCCTGACCTGCCCAAGGCTGAGGGGAGGCTCCCGCAGCGGCGCTTCCCCTTTCCCCCACCTCAATATTCCGCGTGACTGTTTTTTCAGACCCCCCTGTTTGCCGCCATGCCGATATGTCCCTGCTTGAAAAAAGAATAACGGCAAAATACAGTTGACAATTGCCGTTATCAATATATATTACTTTTTGTATGTTTAAGCGGCAAGAGCAGTGTCGCCTCAACGGCAAAGGTAGAACGACCTGCACGCGCAACGCTCAATATAGTGGAAAGAGACAAAGGAGGAGGCGAACCATGAGCAAGAAAATCATCGTTATCGGAGGCTCGGCGGCCGGGCCCAAGGCCGCGGCGCGTGCCAAGCGCCTTGATCCGAATGCGGAGGTGGCCATTATCCAGAGGGCGCCGGAGCTGTCCATGGCGTCCTGCGGCTATCCATATTTCGTGGGCGGCGTGTTCAACAACCGCAATGCCCTGCTCAGCACGCCCTACGGTGAGGTGCGAGACCCCAATTTCTTCGTGAACACCAAGGGAGTAACGGCGCGCACCGAAACCGAGGTGACCTCCATCGACCGGGAACGCAGGACAGTGACGTGCCGCGACCTGAAAACGGGCAAGTTTGACGAACTGCCCTACGACAAGCTGATCATCGCCACCGGGGCCAGGGCGCGCAAGCCGCCGGTCCCAGGCATCGACCTGGAAGGCGTGACGACCCTGCAATCCATGCGCGACGCGGATTTTCTGCGCCGCATCCGCGACGAGGGAACGATCAAGAAGGCAGTGGTAATCGGCGGTGGACTGATCGGCATCGAAACCTGCGAAGCTCTCCAGCTGTCCGGCATCGAAATCACCGTAATCGAGATGCTTCCCCAGATTCTCATGTTCCTTGACTGGGAGATGGCCAAGGTGCTGGAAAACCACGTGCGGAGCAAGGCGGCCAACGTCATCACCGATGTCAGGCTGGCCGGGTTCATCGGTGAAAACGGCAAGCTCAAGGCAGTCCGGCTTGAGAACGGAACCGAACTCCCTTGCGAACTGGCGGTGCTGGCAATCGGCGTAGAGCCCAACACGGACCTGGCCCGGGCTGCCGGACTTGAGATCGGGGCAACCGGCGGCATCCTGGTGGACGAGTACCTGCAGACGTCTGACCCGGACATCTATGCGGTCGGCGACTGCGTCGAAGTGGTGCAGCGCATTACCGGCAAGAAGACCCGCGCCCCTTTCGGCGACCTTGCCAACCTGGAAGGGCGCGTGGCCGGCGAAAACGCCGCCCTGGGCAACAGCGTCACCTTCCCGGGCACCTTCCACACCGGCATCTGCAAGGTGTTCGACTTCAGCGCCGGCTCCACGGGGCTTTCCGAGAGCCGGGCGCGGCAGGAAGGGTACAAGGACGTGGTCACCGTCATCAACGCAAGCCTGGACAAGCCCGAATTCATGGGCGCCAAGCTGCTCATATCAAAGATGGTGGTTGACGGGACCACAGGCAGGATTCTCGGGCTCCAGTGCGTAGGGCCCGGAGACGTGGGCAAGCAGGTCGCCATGGCGGCAATAGCCATCCTCGGCAAGCTCAGGGTCGCAGACCTTGTGAATGCCGACCTCCCCTACGCGCCGCCCTATTCCCTGCCCATCGACCACTTCATCGCAACCGCCCACCTGATGGAGAACAAGCTCAAGGGCAGGCTGAAGGGCATTGGCGCGGCGGAACTCAGGGAGAAGCTGGACAAGGGGGAAAAGCCCTTCCTGCTGGACGTGCGCACCCCGGGCGAGTTCGACATGATGCGCCTCGGCATCGGCGAGACGCTGATTCCCATCGGTGATCTGCGGCACCGGCTGGGTGACCTTCCTGATGACAAGGAGCGGGAAATCGTCTGCTACTGCAAAATTTCCCTGCGCGGGTATGAAGCGGCTGTGGTACTGGAAGCAAACGGCTGGAGAAACGTGAAGGTTCTGGAGGGCGGCGTCATGGCCTGGCCGTACCGGCGGGAGAAATAACTCCCTTGGGCACGCGCATTTATCTCGGTCAATCCCCCTGTCCATCTGCCTTGCGGACAGGGGGACCGCATGATTCGCCGGCCTGCTTGTCTAGACATTGGTCGGGAGGGCACCCACTTTGTTTTCCTTCAATTCGTTCAAAGTCCTGTGGAGCTCTTCGAGGACCTCGTTCTGCGCTGCCAGGTGTTCGAGGATGGCCCGGACCTCTTCTTCCGCCTGCTGGTTTATCTGGTAGTCGTTGTGGGCTTCCAGCCGGTCCCGTTCCGCCTGCCGGTTCTGGCTCATCATGATGACCGGCGCAGTATAGGCCGCCTGGAGGGATAGGACAAGGTTCATGAGGATAAAGGGATAGGGATCCCAGTGCCGGACCCAGGCAGTCAAGTTCAGGACACCCCATACCACGAGAATGATTGACTGGGTGATGATGAACCACCAGGAGCCGACCGTACCGGCAACGCGGTCGGCAGCCTTCTGCCCCCGGGTCAGCCGGGTGTCGGCGATCTGGTTGACGTTCTGTACCGGCGGGTGCTCGTGACGGTACGGCGCGGGAAACCTGGCATTCTTCATGTGTCCTCCTTGAAAGGGACAAGCGGGAGGAAAACGGTCACTTTCAAACCTTTCCCGTCCCTGCCCTCACTCAGTGAAATGGTCCCGCCGTGCCGCTCGACAGCGGATTTCACGATGGCGAGGCCGAGGCCGCTCCCGGAGGAGGTCCCCTTTCTGAAAAAGCGGTCGAAAACCCGGTCCCTGTCCTCCGGAGGGATGCCGGGGCCGGTATCGACGACTCCAATTATTACCCCGTGCGCGTCACTGCGCACCGTCACATCCACCGCCCCACCCCAGGGAGCATGGCGGATCGCGTTGTCAATCAGGTTGGCGATAATCGCCCGGAGCGCTTCCTCTTCTCCGGTGACGACTATTGTTTCGCTGTCGGCCATCCCCAGGTCCACACCCCTTTTCAACGCGATCCGCGCCCGTTCACCCACCATCTCCCTGGCCAGGCCGGTCAGCATCACACGGGAAAGAAGCCGAGGCGCCTCGGGTTCCAGGCGGGCCAGCGCCAGGAGCTGTCCGACCATCCGGGCGGCCCGCCCCACGCCTTCCTTCAACCGGTCAAGTGCCTCGGCACGCTCGGCTTCGCTGGCGCTTTTTTCCAGGACCCGCGCCTGGAGTCGCACCGCGGCGAGCGGTGTGCGGAGTTCATGGGCCGCGTCGGCGACAAACCGTTTCTGCGTTTCAATGGAATGGGCCAGTTTTTCCAGGAGGAGATTGAGATGGTCGGCCAATGGAACGACTTCAACGGGAAGACCGTTCCGGGGAACCGGACCAAGGGCGGCCGGAGAGCGGCGGGAAATATCGCCTGCCAGCCGGGAAAGGGGCCGCAACCCGCTGCGCACGGCAAGCCAGATGATCAGCCCGAAGGCGGGGAAAGCCAGCAGCAGGGGAGCGATTGTCCGCAAGGTAAAATCGAGGCTGATTTCGCGCCGGGCTTCGATCGGCTGGGAAACCTGGATAACCCGGCTACCGGTCCTCAGGACAAAAAACCGCCAGAACCTGCCCTCGGAGTATGCCGTGCTTATCCCCTCCGACTGGAGCGGGAGAGTCCTTGTCGGAAAGTTGGCGAAGACGAGTGAGCCGTTTTTCCAGACCTGAATCGCAAAGTCGTCTTCCTCCTCGTAGCGGATGCCCGGCGAAGGCAGTTGGGCAATACTCTCCTGTCGGGAAAATGCGTAGGCCATCTGGGTAAGCTGGTCATCGAAAAGCTCATCCAGCTCCTCCCGTGCCTTCAGATAGGTGGCGATACCTGCGGCAAGCCCGACCACCAGAAGCCCCCCCAGCAGGAGAGCAAGCAGTCTGCGGCTGATGGATTTCACGGTACGTCCGCCAGCATGTAGCCGACACCGCGAACGGTCCGGATGGTCTCTGCCCCGATCTTCTTCCGCAGGTTGTGGATGTGGACCTCCACCGCATTGCTCTCTATCTCCTCCCCCCAACCGTAGATCCTTTCTTCCAGTGCAGCCCGGGAAAGAAGGGTTCCCGGGCGCTCCATGAGAGCGGCCAGAATCACGTATTCCCGCGCCGAAAGATGCACTCGCCTGCCGTCACGATGAACCTGACGGGTTGCGGGGTTGAGAACCAGCGAACCATGCTCGATGAGCGGAACGGCCCGCCCGGCCCGACGACGATGAAGTGCCCGTATCCGGGCCGCCAGCTCTTCGGGATCGAACGGTTTCACCAGGTAATCGTCCGCACCGGCGTCGAGCCCGCGTATCCGGTCCGGGACAGCGTCACGGGCAGTGAGGATGATCACCGGGACCGGATCGGCCGTGCTTCGCAACTCTGCAAGGAGATCGAGACCGCCTTTTCCGGGAAGGCCGAGGTCGAGAAGAAGGAGGGAGTAATCCCCCGTTGCAAGCGCCAGTTCAGCCTCTTCGGCATCCCGCACCCAATCGGTGGTGAATCCTTCCTGCTTGAGGGATGTTCGCAGGGCGTCGCCCAGCATCTGATCGTCTTCTACCAGCAGGATGCGCATGATACGTTGTGCTCCCCATATTCTCTTCCCGGTGATTTAGCGGACGGAACAGGGACAATACTATCACGGAGCATAGCGCAAAGCAAAAGGTACCGGGACAGGACAGATTGATGGTAACGATTCTTGTTACTTCAGTGAATAAAAAGAGGATGCCCTGCGAGCGGGGAATACCCGTCCTGATTGCCTGGAACCGACAATCAGGACGGGTTCCGGTCAAGCTTGTACTTGTAGAGGTAGTTAGTCCCCTGGTAATAGCCAAGCGCATCAAGCAGATAGACTTCCGGCAGGATTGTTGCGTCAGTCTTCCCGGTCACCCGGTCGAAACGGTAGTACTCGATTTCCTTCTTGGGGCCGAGGATAACCATCTTGTCGTCTCTCAGGAAGCCGAGCCTCTCGTACGTGGATATGAAAGCTCGTCCCTCGCCGCTTTTCATGAGCAGGATATCTTTGCCGAGGAACTTAGTCTCGTAGCTGAAATTCAACAAGCCGAGAACGGTCGGAGCAATGTCGATCTGGCTGGCGAGTGTGTCGATCTTTTGCGGACGTATCCGGCCGGGGGCATAGACCAGCAATGGGATCTGATAATTCTTTATGGGAAGGGCCACCTTGCGGGCACTGCCGGCGCAGTGGTCGGCGACGATAACGAACAAAGTGTCATTGAACCAGGGCTGCTTACGTGCGTTTTCCAGGAGTTTGCCGATGGCGTAATCTGCATATTTCACTCCCCCGTTTCTCCCCGCATGGGATGGAATATCGATCTTTCCGTCCGGATAGGTGAACGGCCGGTGATTGGAGGTTGTCATGACTATGCTGAAAAACGGCTTTTTACTCCCATATGACTTGTTCGCCTCCTTTATGACCTTCCGGAAAAGGTCCTCATCGCAGGCGCCCCAGGCATTGTCAAAGGTCACTTCATCGCGTGAGAAATCCGTTTTGTCAACGATCGCGAAGCCATTGTGGGAAAAGAAATAGTTCATGTTGTCGAAGAATCCGTGCCCGGCATAGATGAACTTGGTGTCATAGCCCCGGCTCCGCATGAGCGAGCCCCAGGAGAAAAAGTTTTCATTGTGCGGACGCTTGATGAGGGAAGTGCCGGGCAGCGGCGGCATGGCAAGGGTTACGGCCTCCAGCCCGCGCACTGTCCTGGTTCCGGCTGCATACAGGTTGCTGAAAAAGAGCGACTCCCCGGCAAGCCGGTCGAGATTCGGCGTCAATCCTTCTTTGCCGCCGAATGCCTTGAGATATTCACCGCTCATGCTCTCTTCCACCAGGACGATGACATTGAGCCTTTTCTCGGCACCATCGTGGTGTATCTTACGGGCCATGTTGCGGGGGTCCCGATTGACATAGCGGTTGTTCGGCTCCCTTACCAGTTCATGCAGGCGGGTGAGTACCAGCTTGTCGTCTTTTCCGGCGTAAAAGCGGTCGTAATCCAGCTCGCTGTTGTTGAAAGCTGCAACCAGGTTGTAGAGCCCGTTTTCAGCAAGCTCGTTGGCATAGTTGTCTGCTGTTATGGCGAAAACAGTCAGGTCGACAGACACATAGGAAAGGATAGGCAGAATCGCGAAGACCACGCCGGACCTGAGTCTTTTCCAAAGAATCGTCTTATCGGTCAGGCAACGGTCGATATGTTTTCTGAGGAAAAGAAACACCAGGATGTTGATGATGAAGATTCCCGCAAAAATCCAGTTGACCGGATATGATTCCCGGATGTTGCGGATGACCTCCGTCGTGTAGATGAGGTAGTCGATGGCAATAAAATTGAAACGCGCCCCGAATTCGGCAAAAAAGAAATATTCCGCTGCGAGATCAAACAGCAGGATATAGGTGATGACGAAAAAACAGAGCCAGGTTAGGGGACGGCAGTTGAACAACCGGTCGGGAACGAAAAGGGCATAGAGGAAAAACGGTATGAACAGATAGGTAAAGGTGACGCTATCGAAGAAAATTCCGATTCCGTAGATCCTGCCGACCAGCAACGGCGTGATGTCCATGTTCGGAATCGCATGGAAGAGCAAAACGGTTCTCGTGATGAAGGAAATGGCGAGAAATACCAGGAACAGCAAGCCAAGCAACCGCACCCTGCCGTGCAGAAACATCCGGGAAAATACTGTTTTGAACATAAATCACCTTCTAATGATGGATGCCTGAGTTGAATCCATTTGTTGACCGTAAAATCATGCGAACTCGTAGATAATCAGGCCGCAAATGAAAACCATCAGGGTAAGGGCAAAAAAGAAAACTTCTTCTCCCAAACGTTCAAGGCGGTGACGGCGTTTAATACGACGGATCTTCAGCGCCGCGTAGGAAAGCATGCAGGAAGCGAGGAATGTCAAGGCGTCAAAAGCGAGCAGCAACTCACCGAAGCTCCTGACGTGGGAAAGACGGCGGCTCATCAAAAAGATGCCGATGACGGTGAGACAAACACCGACCAAGGTTGCAGATACCGTGAAAACATGGATTGTAATGTCTACATCGATGGTTTCACGGGACGGATCAGGTTGGGAAATCAGCGCAGGCGCCTTCCCTATGCTTATCATTCTTACAGCCATAATAGAAACTATTCAGTAAGATCGCCGTTCTTCACGAAACAGGGCAATACCGCACCGTTCATCTCCTATCCGCATTTTCCGCAGCATGAAGAAAAGGGAAACATCCTTCTTCTTTTGAACAGGTAATATGGACGACATATCTTAAGATTGTATGAAGGGTGGGGATTTCCCGCAAAAGAATCATAATGGCCGGGATCATCACTTGACAATATGAGTTTCCCTTATTATATTGTGCATATGCACATTACAAACCAAGGAGGAGCCATTCCATGCGCATCTGTTTTCCCATTGAACGCAATGAAGGACTGGACAGCAAGTTATCGGATCATTTCGGTTCAGCGCCGTTTTTCCTGGTCGCGGACACTGAAAGTGATGAAGCCACAGTGCTCTCCAATTCCAACCAGCACCATTCCCATGGCGCGTGCAACCCGCTGCAGGCTCTGCAGGGCAGCGGCATCGAAGGGGTCGCCGTCCGGGGCATCGGCGCAGGCGCGATCGTCCATCTTTCCCGTTGCGGCCTGCGCGTCTACCACGCTGCAGAAGAAACCGTCAGGGAGAACGTGGAAAAGCTGAAAAAGAATGCACTCGCTGAATACTCACCTTCCCAGGGCTGCTCCGGCCACGGACATGGCGGAGGCTGCTGCCATTGACTGAAGGCCAGCCTGATGCTACCCTGACGTCTGTAAAAGAATGAGGTGGAAGAAAGAGCTGAAATGTCGCCACGCTGCAAAAAAGCCAGGATCTGCACCTGCCCCTTCAGGGGTGACAATGACGTGGTTTTCAAGCCGGCGGGAATACCGCTGCGCGACCTTGAAAAGGCCAAGCTGGATCACGACGAAATGGAGGCCATGTACCTCTGTGATTACGAAGACCTGACGCAGGAAGAAGCAGGGACTCGGATGGGTGTCTCACGGGGCACGGTGCAGCGGTTGCTTGCCGCAGCACGGAAAAAGGTCATCGAAGCTCTGGTGAAGGGGAAAGCTATTTCCGTGGAAGCCGGCGCATGCAAAGAAAACTGAATTTCCGCGTGCCACCTTATTTCAAAATCCCTGGAGGAATCGCTCTCATGGAGATCAAACTCACGGCAATAGGCATCATCCACACTGATCACAAGACCAAGGAAGAAGCCCCGATCCAGGGAGCTTTCAATCCAGATACCGTGGGAACCGTCGAGATCTTTTCCGAGTTCGCTGAAGGGTTGAAGGACGTCGAGCTTTTCAGCCACATCTACCTGTTCTACCACTTCGACCGGGCGGAACCCGGGGAGCTGGTCCGCCATCCTTTCCTGGACGACACGCCCCACGGCATTTTCGCCACCCGCCACCCCTGCCGGCCGAACGGCATCGGCATCACCGTGGTCAGGCTCACGGAACGCAGCGGAAACAGGCTGACGGTGCAAGGCATAGACGTTCTGGACGGCACCCCGCTGCTGGACATCAAGCCGTATGTTCCACGCTTCGATTGCCACCCGGAAGCTTCGGATGGCTGGTTCGCGGGCAAGGCGAACCGGAAGAAGCCCTCAGGCAGAGAGTGACGCATCACCAAAACAGCAGCATTAAAAAAGGGACCGGCATCTTTTCAGTGATGCCGGTCCCTTTTCGCTCTGTCGTTTTTAAGAACTACAACGTTATTTCACGGTCTGTACCGGATAGTCCGCCTCCATCCAGGCCTTGATGCCTCCCGGATGACGATAGACATTCTTGTAACCGAGCTTTTCGGCCCACATGGCCCCGTTGTGGCTTCTGGTGCACTTGGTGAACCCGCAGTAGAAGACGATCAGCCGGTTCTTGTCCGGGCCCAGAAGTTTCACCAGCTCAGCCTTCGTCTTGTCGTCGAGGGATTTCATCTCGGGAATGGGGAACTCGAACGGCTTCGCGCCCGGTATGTGGTTTTTTTTGTAACTGGCTTCATAGGGCATGGTGTCGACGATCAGCATGGGTTTCTTTTCATCGATCCACTTTTTCAATTCTTCCGTAGAAACCACACCATACTTGCCCCGATCCACTTCCCTGCTGAAGGTGACAGCGCTCTTCTCGGTTTCCAGCTCCTTCACACCCCATGCAAAAGAGTTTGACGCCATCGTGCAGAGAACCATGGCAGCCAATGCCGCGAATACCATCGACTTCTTCCTTGCTTCCATTTCAATATCCTCCTAAACAATTTTAATGAACATACTCCCAGCATCAAGACGCTGTCCGCGCCTGTGCTGAAAAAAACGGAATAAGTAGAGATAGCAGCAGACCGCTACCATGACGAAATCCCGGTACAGGGCCTTGCGCAGGCTGTCCTGTCCCTTCAGTTCCTCGGTGGAAAAGCAGCCGCAATCGATGTCCAAATTCTTCAGCACACCATACCAGAGCACAAAGATGAACATCATGAGCATGCCGGATATGGCGGTCAAAGCTCCGGGAATCTCGAACAGGAGGCCGACACCGGCCAGCAGCTCGATCACCGGCAGCCCGATCGCAACCGATGCCAGCAATGGATCCGGAACAAGTCCGTACTGTGAGACCATGTTGGCAAATCCCTTGACGTCAAGCAGCTTGATGACGCCGGAATACATGAAGACGCCAGCCATGCAGAGCCTCAGCAGGCGGTATGTCCATCGGTTGATGGTATGCAGTGAGGGCATGTCTGTATTTCCGTTGATACATGAAAATGGTTGAGTGACGATGCGGAACGTCGATTGATGGTACCTTAATGAAAAACAAAGTCAAATTAAAAATATCGCTATGCTATGTACTTATTATCGTTTTTATCGATACTTGTTTCGGCTCCAAAATTGCGCGGTTCGGCGCGGTAAAGAACGATTCCCCCTGTTAGGTGGTTTCATCCGGAAAGTCTCTCCGGCCCTTATCAGCCATTACCAAGAGCTTCCGGATGGAAACCAGGTAAGCTCGCAGCAATCGAAGAGTTGTCAAAACACCATTTCTACCACATATATAGCGATCACACGCTTCCGCCAACACAATATATAGTATTTTTTTCAAATTTGACCTTGACACTGCCAGTCGGTGGTGATAGAAATACCGAAAATCCAAACGGATGGAAGCGAGGAAGAGGGGTGAAACACCCCCGCTGCCCCGCAGCCGTGATGGGAACGAAAGCCCGCTCGCCGCAAGGCGAGAAAGCCACTGGGATTTTTTCTGGGAAGGCGGGCAAGTAGGTCGCCCTCAGCCGGAATACCGTTTCCATTCGCACGCTTCGCGGGAGGCTTCCATGCCAGAAACCATTCACACAACTTCGTTCAGTCATGCACATTATCCCTTCAATGTTCTAAAAGCACACTCCTGTTCCTGTGCGGCAAAGGTTTGCAACCATAACGGTACGGGAGCCCTTATCCCATAATTTTCTCAACTGGATGGAAGCGAGGAAGAGGGGTGAAACACCCCCGCTGCCCCGCAGCCGTGATGGGAACGAAAGCCCGTTTTTGCCGTCAGGTGAAAAAAAAGCCACTGGGATTTTTCGATTTTCAGGTCGGAAGCGAGAATTTTTTCTTTCTGGCAAGGAGATCAAGGGATTGCGCGGAGGCGTACACGCTAAGTACGTCGCACGAGGAATCCCGCTGATCGACACAGCCAGGGCGTAAAAAGACCGTTTCCGGACGAAAATCGCCCGGGAAGGCGGGCAAGTAGGCCAATGCAATATGCCCTCAGCCGGAATACCGCTCCATCCGATTTCTTCGAGGGAGGTATTTGCATGTCAGGTATGATGAAATGGTCGGTAATCGCCCTGTATCTGCCGGTTGTCTTGTGCCCGGGCTACGCCTTTGGGGAGGAAGCGCAGGAGATGGACGTGATCGTGGTCACGGCGAACCGGAGCGAGACCGCGCTGCACGAGGTGGGGAGTTCCATAACCGTAATCACCAGGGAAGAGATTGAGCAGCGGCAACAGCCCTTTTTCATCGATCTTCTGAGAACGGTTCCATCCCTGGACGTGGTCCGGAACGGGGGGCCCGGCGGGTTGACCTACGTGGGAATCCGGGGCGACAAGCCGGAACACACGCTGGTCCTGATGGATGGCGTCCGCATGAACGACCCGGCATCAACGGGAGTCAGCTTCGACTTCGCCACGCTGACCACCGACGATATCGAGCGCATCGAGATCCTGCGCGGCCCCCAGAGCACGATCTACGGGTCCGACGCCATCGGCGGGGTGATCAACATCATCACCCGTCGGGGCTCGGGAAAACCTTCCGGTTTCGTTTCAACCGAGGGGGGCTCCTTCGGCACGGCCCTGGAGAAGTTTGCCCTGAGCGGAGGCACCGGCCTGCTGAACTATTCGCTTGGAGCGTCCCGCCAGGACATGGGAGGAATCTCATCAGCGGCGGAACAGTACGGCAATCACGAGACTGACGGCTACCACGCCACCTCCGTTGCAACACAACTGGGAATCGCTCCGGCACGGAACTTAGATTTCGAGTGCATCGTCAGGTACCTGAGCGCCAAGGCGGACCTGGACAACGGCGGCGGCGCAGGCCAGGACGATCCCAACTTCATCGTCCGTTCGGAACAGGCAGTGGTTCGGAGCCAGGGGCGTCTCTCCCTTTTCGACGACCGGTGGGAGCAGAAGCTGGGGATATCCTTCAGCAACCTGGACCGGAAATCCCGCAACAACACGGACGCCTTGCATCCGTCAGACCTTGAACGCAGCTCCTTTCACGGTGAGTCCCTTGCATTTGACTGGCAGAACACGCTGCGTCTCCACAAGACCAATACCCTCATCATGGGAGTCGAGACGCGGGAGGACAAGGCCCGTTCCGACTACTATTCCGAAAGCAGTTACGGCCCTTACAGCAGCGTCTTTCCGGGAGAGTCGGACCGGATCACCGGCTACTACCTCCAGGACCGCATCAGCCTCTGGGATTCGTGGTTCACGACCCTGGGAGTCCGGCTGGACGACCACAGCCGTTTCGGCACGGAAACGACCTACCGTTTCACCTCGTCATATGCCGTAAAACAGACCGGCACCAGGTTCAAGGGAAGCTACGGCACCGGCTTCAAGGCCCCTTCGCTTTACCAGCTCTATGTGCCCACCTACGGCAACCAGGCCCTGCAGCCGGAAAAGAGCACAGGCTGGGATCTGGGCGTGGAGCAGGCCCTGCTCCGCGGACGCGTGGAACTGAGCGCAACCTGGTTCGCCAATGATTTCGATGATCTGATCGATTTCGACAGCGCCACGTCGCGATACATAAACACCAAACGGGCCGAGTCATTTGGCGTTGAACTGACGGCCACGGTGACGCCCACTGACGCTATCACCCTGCGGGCCGGGTATACCTGGACGAAGACCAAGGACAAAGAAACCGGCCTCGAGCTGCTGCGGAGGCCGAAAAACAAGTTCTCCATTGCCGCGAACTACCGTTTCGTCAAGAAAGGAAACATCAACCTGGAAACCGCCTACGTGGGAAAACGTCAGGACGTCTACTTCGACCCCATCTCCTATGCCAGCACACGGGTCAAGCTTGGCGGCTACCTGCTGGTCAACCTGGCCGCATCCTATGATGTAACCAAATGGCTGCAGCTTTTCGCCCGCGTCGACAATATGCTGGACCGGGAGTACGAAGAGGCGTATGGGTACGGCACGCCCGGCATCAGCGGCTACGGCGGGGTGAAGGTGTCATTCTGACATCCAGCGTATTGGCACTCCAGACCCGCCCGGTTTTGCAAACCTGGCGGGTCTCCGGAATTTTCATTGAACATACATTGAAAGGGAGGAAATACGATCATGAATAGTGCGGCGCGTGTGGAGGAAGTCAGCCTGTTTCCATTCAAAAGCGTAGTCAAGCGCGACGGCGCCACTGTCCAGTTCGAGGCTGATAAGATCCGTTCCGCCATCAGGCGGGCAGGTGAAGCTACCGGCGAGTTTGATGGAGACGAAGCGGGTCTGTTGACCACGCAGGTGCTGAAAGTGCTGCGCCACAAGTTCGGCGCGACGATCCCGCAGATCGAGCAGATACAGGACGTAGTGGAACAGGTCCTTATCTCCGCCAACCACCTGAAGACGGCCCGCGCCTACATCGTCTACCGTGAGCAGCGCCACAAGCTGCGCCGGGACAAAATGACCCTGGTGGACGTGGCCGCGTCGGTGAACGAGTACCTTGAGCAGTCCGACTGGCGGGTGAACGCCAACGCCAACCAGGGCTATTCCCTGGGCGGCCTGATCCTCAATGTCTCGGGCAAGGTGGTCGCCAACTACTGGCTCAACCACGTCTACCCGCCCGAAGTGGGCGAAGCGCACCGGGAGGGCAGCATCCACATCCACGACCTTGACATGTTGTCCGGGTACTGCGCCGGCTGGTCCCTGCGCACCCTGCTGTCGGAAGGGTTCAACGGCGTGCCCGGCAAGGTGGAGGCGGGGCCGCCGCGCCACATGTCCAGCGCCGTGGGGCAGATCGTGAACTTCCTCGGCACCCTGCAGAACGAGTGGGCCGGGGCCCAGGCCTTCAGCTCCTTCGACACCTACATGGCGCCGTTCGCGAGAATTGACCGCCTCGCTTACGCGAAGGTGAAGCAGCACATCCAGGAATTGGTGTTCAACCTGAACGTGCCGTCCCGCTGGGGCACCCAGACCCCGTTCACCAACCTGACCTTCGACTGGGTCTGTCCCCAGGATCTGCGCGACCAGGTCCCGGTGATCGGCGGCGAGGAGATGCCCTTCACCTACGGCGAGCTCCAGGCCGAGATGGACCTGATCAACCGGGCCTACATCGAGGTCATGACCGCGGGAGACGAAAAGGGGCGCGTGTTCACCTTCCCCATCCCCACTTACAACATCACCGCGGACTTCCCCTGGGAGAGCGAAAATGCCGAACTTCTGTTCGCCATGACCGCCCGCTACGGCCTCCCCTACTTCCAGAATTTCCACAACTCAGAACTCTCCCCCAACATGGTGCGCTCCATGTGCTGCCGTCTGCAGCTGGATCTCCGGGAGCTGCTGAAGCGGGGCAACGGGCTGTTCGGCTCAGCGGAGCAGACCGGTTCCATCGGCGTGGTGACCATCAACTGCGCCCGCCTCGGCCATCTGCACCGGGGAGAGGAAGCTGCCCTGTTCCGCCGCATGGACCAGCTGCTGGAACTGGCCAGGACCAGCCTTGAGATCAAGCGCAAGGAGATCCAGCGTCACATGGACGGCGGCCTGTTTCCCTATACGCGGCGCTATTTGGGCACCCTGCGCAACCATTTTTCCACAATCGGCGTGAACGGCATCAACGAGATGATCCGCAATTTTTCCGGCGACACTCATGATATCGCCGATTCTGAAGGCCAGGCGCTGGCGGCGCGACTCCTGGACCATATCCGCGAGAAGCTGCTGCTTTTCCAGGAAGAGACCGGGCACATGTTCAACCTGGAGGCAACCCCGGCGGAGGGAACCACCTACCGCTTCGCCCGCGAGGACCGGAAACGGTATCCGGATATCCTCCAGGCCGGTACCCCGGAGGCGCCCTACTACACCAACTCGTCCCAGCTGCCAGTGGGCCACACGGAAGACCCCTTCGAAGCGCTGGACCTGCAGGAAAAGCTGCAAGGAAAATACACGGGCGGGACCGTATTCCACCTCTATCTCGGCGAGCCTGTCTCCAGTGCAGCGGCCTGCCGCAATCTTGTGCGCCGAGTGCTGGAAAACTACCGAATCCCTTACCTGACCATTACGCCGACCTTCTCGATCTGCCCGAAACACGGTTACCTGCCGGGGGAGCAGCGGTTCTGCCCGCTGTGCGACCCTGGCACCCAGCCCTGCGAGGTATGGACCCGGGTCATGGGCTACCACAGGCCGGTTGAGTCCTTCAACATCGGCAAGAAGGCCGAGCACCGCCAGCGGCGCTTTTTCCGCGAAGCGTCGTCAGCGGAAAAGCAATGCTGAAAATTGGGGGCTTAACCCCCTTCACCACCATCGACTACCCCGATCATCTGGCCGCTGTGGTCTTCTGCCAGGGGTGCCCCTGGCGCTGCGGTTACTGCCACAACCGGGAGCTGTTGGATGAATCGGCGCCGGCAAGATTTTCCTTTGATGAAGTACTTGGCTTTATCGAACGGCGGCGTGGTCTGCTGGATGCCGTGGTGTTCAGCGGCGGCGAGCCGACCATGCAGCCGGGCCTGCTTCCGGCGATCGACATGGTGAAGAGCATGGGCTTCCTGGCGGGACTTCACACCGGTGGGGCATTTCCGGAAAGACTGGCCGAACTGCTTCCCCGCCTGGACTGGGTCGGCATGGACTTAAAGGCGCCGTTCCCTGATTACGAGCTGATCACGGGGGTGCCCGGCAGCAGCCATGCTGCCGCACGCAGCGCAGGACTGGTGCGGGCAAGCGGTGTCAGCCACTGCTTCCGAACCACGGTCGACCCGCGACTGTTGAGCGATTTACAGGTTGCCGCGTTGCGGCATATGGTTGTCGATGAGTGGGGAAGCAGCTATGACATTCAGGCTGCTGTAAGGGTTTGAGGACTGGAACAAAATCCGCGGCGCACGACAGCACCGGAGCCTTTGCCGGTCAACGTTCGGCGGCGATCTTCCAAAGATAGAGCGAAGCAACCGAGCCATGGGGGGAATAACGTTTGCGGTATTTCTCAAAGGCCGCCCTGTCCAGCCTGTCGAGCCCGTAAAGGCGCATCATGCCGCGCTGGATCCCCAGGTCGCCCCAGCTGACCACGTCCGGTCGCTGCAGGGAAAAGATCAGCAGCATTTCTGCGGTCCAGGCACCGATGCCGGGCAGAGAGGACAAGCGCCGGATCAAATCGCTATCGGTCAACTCGGGCAATTCGGAGAGGCTCAACCTTCCAAGGATCACCTCTTCCGCGATCCCCTTGATGTAGCCTGCCTTGCGCAGGGAGAGCCCGCACTGCCGGATAATTTCCGCATCAACAGTAGATACAGCCAGGGGAGTGATTTCTCCGCACTGGTCAACCAGCCTTCTCCAGACCGTGTCGGCCGCCTTCGCAGAAATTTGCTGTGCGACAATGCTTTTGACCAGTGCCGCGAAGAGGTCGGGAATGACACTGCGCTCGATCATGCCGATACGATCGATGGCCAGGCCGAGCTTCTTGTCCTTCTTTTTCAGGTGCTCGATTTCCTGCCAGCCGTATTCAAACACCTTCATTGCGCTTCTCCAGTTCCAGCAGTTTCTTTTTCAGCGCCAGCCCGCCGCCGTAGCCCACAAGTTTGCCGCTTTTGCCGATGATACGGTGGCAGGGAATGAAGATGGGAATGGGATTCCTGTTGTTGGCCTGCCCCACCGCGCGAACGGCCCGTGGATTTCCTACGGCTATGGCGATGTCCTGGTAGCTCGCCGTCAGCCCGTAGGGCACTTCGCATAATTTCCGCCAGACATCTTTCATGAAAGGAGTGCCCTCTGGCCTGAGCGGCAGGGAAAATTCGGTCAGGCTGCCTGCCAGGTAGCTCTCTAACTGATCGAAAGCCTCGCGTATGAGCGGCGTCTCGCCCAATTCAACGTCTTTCGGGACGTCATCGGTTTCAAAATATACGGAAACGATACTGTCATCAGTATCTTCTATTCCGATTCTGCCTATGGATGTTTCCCTGAAAAACAGCATTGAAATACCTCCTCACGTGTATTCGCCGTCTATTCGGATCGGAAACGATCTATGTTCATCGACTTTGATGATTATATCGTACAGGCAAGCCGGCAGCCAAGAAGGAAAATCTCTACCGGATAGAATCAAGCCGAACTGTCAAAGGAGCCTTGGAGGAACAAGATCACGGGATAGTTTCCATCGGGAAAGTCTCCCCGGGGCACGGGAATGGCAGCAGGCCTCTAACAGCTTGAAAAAAGTGATCTGACATGCAAACTTACCGAAATTCAGACAAAAGAAAAAGGAGCAGGCAAGTATGGCAGATATAATTTCAAGCCCAGCCTTTCAGGGTGGTACCGGGATGAATCGGGTTAAGCGACCAATTTGACGACGCGAAGGGAACTGCAAGCCCCCCGGCGCTTCGCCCCGCGCTGGCCGGCCGGAAGGCCTTCACGACTTCCGGCCTGTCTCATGAAATATCTTGGGAGCAGAGAAGTTCCGATATTGCCACCGCTCTCATGCGGGATACATCTCGATTAACGTCCTGCCGCCTTTCATCACCCCGTAAATCCGATCGTTGCCGCCCAGGTTGCCGAGAAAGACCCCGATCCCTTCCGAAGTCGCCACCAGTGTACCGGGTTGCATCACCGGCAATCGTCTCATTATTCTTCCGAGCCAGTCTCCGCATTCGATCATTGTGTCTTCACCTCGCCTTCCATTTTCAATTCATAAAACGCGGACGCACTTAAAAAGAATACAAAAACAATCCCTGTCTTTTGCCATCCTGACAGAAAGCGGATTAGTGTCTCTGTATCGAGGCAGCCGCCAAACAAACGATTTGCCCGAATGAAAATTCTATTGATTCGTTATATAAATTTTTATACAATGCATGCGTTTGTCCCGTCATTTTCTGCGGGATATTCAGGGTCCTTATCATCTGCGCAAATCGGAAGCAGACGGGCTATCAACAGCATCCGACAGCCTCCCGGAAAACGGATTTATCCCTTCAGGAAAAAATACCAGCACAAGGAGACAGCCATGCATTTCATCCACACCAGAAAACAGCTGAACAAGGGCGATGTCGTCGAACTCACCTGCGAATCCACCTGCAACTTCATGCTCACCGACGAAATCAATTTCACCGCCTATAAGAACGGGGAGATCTTCAGCTATTACGGAGGTCATTTCGAATCGTTTCCTGCAACGATAACCGCGCCGCATACCGGGGAATGGAACATCATCATCGACACCCCGAGCGGTGCCCCGGTAAACTCATGGGACATCAAAATCGTCTAGTCAAATCGTGGCGGTAAGGCAGGGCAAACCGATGATCGCAGGACTAATCGTAAACGGAATCGGAGACTTTCGGAAGGGCCTCTTTCTCCAACCCCTCCCAGCACCTTCCAGCATTTGATGCACCCGGAAAAATCCACATCAAGGCAACGGGACAAGACATGATCGAGTACGACATCGGTTCAAAATTGAGGGAATTGCGTCTGGCAAGGAACCTGACACTGCGTTCCGTTGCCAGTGAAATAGGATTTTCCATTGCGCTTCTTTCACAGATCGAGAAAAACAACATTTCCCCGCCCATACCGACTCTTTCCAAAATAGCGAAATTCTTCAACGTCAAAATGAGTACGCTTTTCGCCGAAAAAGACGAGGAACGCAAGTACGAGATCATCCGGAAAAAAGACAGGAAGATAGTTTCGCATGTCGTTTCCAGGTCGGGAAGCCGCCACACCTACTCATACGAACCCTTTTCATCGCGGATGAGGATCAAGAAGATGACTCCGTTCCTCATTAACCTCGCTGAAGAAACCGAGGACTCCACCACTTACAGCCATGAAGGAGAATCTTTTATTTTCGTTATTCAAGGAACGATGTCCGTTCTCCTCGACAATGAGGAGATACTCCTGGATGAAGGTGACTGCATGTATTTCGACACCTCCGTAGATCACAGGTTTTGCGCCCGGAAGAGCCCTGAATCCGTTGTCCTTGAAGTTACATCCGGGCGATCATGAAACCGCCCGGCAAACAGCCGTCTCCATGAACATGCATGGCTTGATGCCGTCTGCACGTCTGCCATGGTGACCTGCCACTTCCCGCACTGCACCTGCGAAAAGGGCGCGGGAACTTCCAGCTCCCGCGCCCTTCGCTGCAATCCGTATAAAACGCTTCAGTCCATCGCTACTACTTGGCCGCCTTTTCCTGCACCTTTTTCCCGGCCTCTTCCATTTCCTTTCCGGCTTTCTCCGATGCACCCTTGAATTTTTCACCGGTCTTTTCTGCCGCTCCCTTCAACTTGTCAGCAGCTTCCTCAAGCTTCTTGCCCGCCTTTTCGGCCGTTTCCTTGGCAGCCGAATCAACCTTTTCCACTGCCTTGTCGACTTCTTTACCCGCCTTTTCGGCAGTCCCTTCCTTTTTCTGGCAACCCAGCGGAGCGCAACACAACAGTCCGGCCAGCAGTACCATCATCAACCTGCGCATACGACCTCCTTGAATTGATCAACTTCGACCAGGATTCCAGGGCATACCCCCCTGGAGAGAGAGGATACCATATTTTCCGCAAATTTCAGTCCGGACTTTGCACTAACTTTTCCGGCAATACCAGTCTCGCGCGCAAATAAATTATGACCGGCATACATTCATACATGCAAATTATCAGGTATAATTACTTCTAGGAATTGATTTGACGCTGACCATGCATTGCAAACTTGCTGCCGGAATAATCATCCTGGAAAATCCGTTCACTTCCAGGTCGCCGCGAGCCGGTCGCTAAGATCGCCGACTTTCGGCGCTATCCAAATCAAAAGGAGGAAACCCGTCATGTTCAAACCGTCCAGAATTCTCATTCCCACAGACATGTCCGATCACGCTGACAAGGCCATTCGCCAGGGATTCGAGATTGCGAAGCAGTTCGGCTCGGAAGTCTTTGTGCTCCACGTGGTTGGGGAGCACGTTACGCAATGCACGGTCGATTACTGTATCGATGTGAAACTGGCCGATGAGCTGCAGAAACAGGTAATGGAAGGCGCTAAGGAAGGCATAAAAAAACAGGTCGAGAGACTCGTGGGAGAAGAAGCGGCAAAAGCGACTCTGGATGTCAAGGACGGCGTGCCCTATGACATGATATTGAAGGAAGCCGAAGAAAGGTCGGCCGATCTGATCGTCATTTCATCTCTCGGCACCACTGGCATGGCAAAATACTTGATCGGCAGCGTTGCCAGGCATGTGCTCCTGGGAGCCAAGTGCTCCGTGCTGCTCGTCAGATAGCAGGAAGCCGATACCGGCAAAACGGGCAAACAGACAATTCCAGCCGGTCTATTTCGTGCATGTGAAGTCCCCCCGGCAATGCAAATGCCGGGGGGACTTCACAATCTCGGTTCCGCCGCGGCAAAATCCTCTGTTTGTTAACTCATCCTTCAATATCGACTTCAACTTGTAAAATGGGCCATGAAAGCCCATAATGATTCGGTATGTTTTTCAACCGGCCTGTCCAGGCAGTTTATGCGGGAGTGATTATGGAAAGCGTGATTCGTGATCAAATTGTCAGCTTCGTGCTGGAAAGCCCCGACAATCGCTTCCCCGACAGCGACCAGCCGTATTTCGAGGAACCGCTCATCGGGTTCGCCGCAGGGGACGACCCGCTCTTCGGCGAATACAAGAAAGTCATCGGCGAGTTTCACCTGACCCCGACGGAGATAATGAAAAATTGCTATGGAGAGCAGGTTGGGGAAGCGACAACAGTAATCTGCTGGACCCTGCCAATAAGCGAAAAGACCCGCAAAAGCAACCGCAGCGAAGACAGCATGCCTTCACGCGAATGGGCGCTGACCCGCGCGCATGGAGAACACTTCAACACCCTCCTACGCATGCGCCTCGTGGAAATGCTGAGATTTGCCGGCGCCCAGGCTGTTGCCCCGCTTCTTTCCGGCATGTGGCGGCCGGTCATGGATCCCAGGGTGGGGATGGCCTCAACATGGTCGGAACGTCACGCAGCCTATGCAGCGGGTCTGGGGACATTCAGCCTCAGCGACGGTTTCATAACCGAAAAAGGCATTGCACATCGCTGCGGCAGTGTCATTACCAATGCAGCGATCAATCCGACAAGGAGAAGCTTCGCCGACCCATGGAGCAACTGCCTGTTTTTCCGGGACGGAAGCTGCGGCATGTGCATTCAGCGCTGTCCGGCCGGCGCCATTTCCACTCGAGGACACGATAAGGAGAAGTGCAAGGATTATGCTTACGGAGAAGTAAGAAATGCAGTCGGAGAACTCTACGGGGTCATGGAAACCGGCTGTGGCCTCTGCCAGACAAAGGTGCCGTGCGAATCCCGCATACCATTCGCCAGAAAGAAAGGCAACGGATGATTCGAATGAAAATCCTGGACGCAGGGGAATTTTCCTGCCTCCCGTAACAATTTTCAGGGAAAGGAACTGACATGCTCATCGAGAAAATTCGGGAAGACAGGCTTAAAGCCATGAAGGCCAGGGACGAGAAAAGGAGGAACCTCCTTGGAGTGCTTATAGCTGACGCAAGCAAGGATGCGAAACAGCCGGACGACGCAACGGTGATAAGGTTCGTGAAAAAATTCATCGACAATGCCAGAGAAAACCTGCAGATGCTCGAAAAAACAGGCGGATCTGCAACAAACAGGGAAGACGCTCAAAAGGAGATAGAAGTCCTGATGGAATATCTTCCTTCCCAACTGACCGGCGACTCCCTTGCGGAAGCAATCAACAGGGTGATTGAAATTGAATCCATCGATCCCAGCCCTGCCTGCATGGGCAAGGTTATGAAAGCATTGGGAATGCATCATGCCGGGAGGTACGACGGAAAGGAGGCAAGCGAGCTGGTAAAAAGAATCCTCTCCGGTAAAATATAAACAGTACGGAAGTTTTTCAACATAAAGACTCAGCCCGGAAAGAACCGGAGCACGGGCCATTATGCGCCGCGTGAATACGCCATGGCCATCCAAGACACCAGGAAAGCCGGAATATTCCGACATATCAACTGGAAACCGATCGGGTTTGTGGAACTTTTCATTTTCCTCATCCTGGCAATCCTCCTGGCCCCCCTTCTGCGCAATGCCCCACTCCTGACTGCACTGCTGGCGATCCTGTTCCTCAATATCCTGGTCGTCTGCCTCTCCTTTGCCGGGTTTGAAGTTCGATACCGCTGGCCGCTCATCTTCCTATGGCTGATGGGACCGCTCCTCGACTGGGCCGCCACACGGGCCGGAAAACTCACCGCAACAATTCTTTACCTCTCCTCCGACATTCTAAGGGCCGTGCTTCTGGTCATCTTCGTTGTATTGATTCTGCGCTACGTTCTCAAAAGTCATGAAGTGACCCTCGATACGATTTTCGGAGCGTTGATCGCATACTTCCTGATCGCACTCATCTTTGCCTGCCTCTACCAGGCGATCGCCGTTATAGAGCCGGCCAGCTTTTCCATCCCGGAATCTTCGTCCGTTGACCAGGATGTCTCCTTAAAATCGAAGCTAAACTATTTCAGCTTTATCACCATCGCCACTGTAGGCTACGGCGACATCGTGCCGAAACTGCCCGGAAGCCAGGCTCTCGCAATCCTCGAGGCTGTAATCGGGCAGTTCTATATGGCAGGCCTTATTGCCTGGCTGGTAAGCACATATGCCCATCAAGGCAGGGGAACCCGGCGGAAGGCAGAACCGGATGCAGCGAAAAATGAAACCGCAGGCAGCGAATATTCACATAAGGCGGGGAACAAGCATGTTTGAGACTACAACATTCTGCCTTCACTACCGGCGAGCCGTCATTCGCTCTTCTCAGGCAAGGTCACAACGAAATCCGGCTTCTCTCATGAGCCCGATCCCTACATGGCGCCGGTAACCGGAGAGAAGGCCACCTGGTCCCCGTCCTTCAGAACCGTGTCAGTTTCCGCCTCCCTGTGGTTCACAAAAATGATCTTTACTGCTTCCAGAGGCAGGGAAAGCTTCTCTATCAAATCGTGAACAGTGGATCCCTCCGGCATTTCGTAGTCCGTGCTTCCCTTGTAGTCACAGGCATCGGCCTTGACCATCGTTGAGAAACACTTCACTTTGACCTTTATCGGGGGGTGCCCTTCCTCCGACGTAGGCATGCCTTCCATTTTCATGAAAAATGCTTTTTTGGCGCCGCACATGGGGCATATCCAACTGTCAGGGAGATCCTCGAAGGGTGTGCCCGGCGGGATACCTTGGGAAGGGTCTCCCAACGCGGGGTCATAAACATACTGGCACCTGCATTGGTACTTTTCCATTATCTGCCTCCTCTCCGCCGTCATTCCTTCCAGTGAATGCACTGCACAGGGCACACGTCAATAGCCCCCGACTGGATTTCATCCTCAGACGCGCCCGCAGGATCGAAACACTCAGCTTTGCCGTTGTCGGCGAAACGGAAAGCGCCCGGGACATTCTCGACACAAAGTCCGCAACTTATGCATTCGTCCTGGTTAACCCATGCCGCCTTTGCCATTTGTTTTCTCCTTTTTGCATCGTTCAACCATCCCATGAATTGTCGAACATATTCATAAGCATAAATTGAGTAATCTGATTGTCAATATTGGCGCCACACCAACTCTTGTCGGTTCGATGTCATGCTGGTTGTCAAGGCCTTCTGCCTTGGCAACAGGACACTCCAACCGCGCTGGCCACATACGCGCCTGAAGCGACAATGAACTCCAACCGCGACATACGGATAATGATATTCATTTTCTTTTATGCTATATTGAATAGCAAAGGGGAGAATAAGCGCCCGCCTGAGAACTGCTCTTGACCTTGAACACTTGGAGGAGGCACAAAATGGAAACAACACGCAACATCGGCAGGAAATCGTTCTGCGACATGACGGCAAACGAAACATACTGCAGGATGCTCGAACTTTCAGGACTTCCCGACGAGGAACTCTACAGCAGAATGGGCAGGATCGGCCGCCAGTTCGTTTCTTCTTCAAAGCCGAGGAACATGTACCTGGAGGCGCCCAACAAGGGTGATACGGAAGGGAAATCGGCCACTTTTTTCCGGCATGAAACTATTGACCTGTTGTCACCGGTCCCGTATTTCGATCTTTCTCTGGATGACATTGATGGGGGAAAGAGCCTCTTCAGGTCGCTGGAGGAACATTTTGACCGCATCATCTGCGAAACTGCAAACAGCAGCCCGCTTTACGGTTACAAGCAGGAAGCAATCCGGTTGGGAAACAGGTGCGTTGAGGCTATCAATGCGAAATTCCCTGAAATAGACAGAAGCATTGCGGAAATATTCGTGGCTTTTCGCATGAAAGGCTTGTTCAGTGTATGCACCAGATATTCATGATGGAGGCGAAAACATATAAATATGCAGGGCGCTCAGCGGAGCGCCCTGTCATTCTTTCACTTTTTTCACCTTGATCTTCATGTTCCCCCATGGTAACCCCAGCAGGAATTTGTTCTTGCGGGAAAGTCCCAGCACTGTTTATTGATATTAAACATTAAAGGCTCGCCCGTCCAGGGAACGAAAATATTTTCTACGCACTTTCATACCATTGTTTTATTTTATCATTTCATTTAGTTAGACATGTTCTGAATGCAGCTTATTTTCACTTTGTAAAGCGTCGTTTCATTTATTTCAATTGACAGCCTGCTTTAGCTTCCCTAAAAATGTCAGGCGGTATTTTCAATTCGAACCGCCGTAGGGGGTCTGCCGACCGGGGATTCAGTGCTTTCGCACCCTGTGTCGACAAAATGAGCATGGTATTCAACCGGGTGTTCATGCCCGGAATTCCAGGAGGATCCATATGATAGAAGAAAAGATCAATCAGATGGTTCAGAAAGCCAAAGCAGCCCTTGCCGAGTACAAAAAGCTCGACCAGACGAAGACCGACGCGATCTGTGAAGCGATTGCAAAGGTCATTGAAGACAACAAGGAAACACTTGCTAAAATGGCCGTTGAAGAAACGCGCCTCGGCAATGTTCCCGACAAGATCATCAAGAACCATTTTGGCTCCACAGTTGTCTGGAATGACATGAAGGGCGTCAAAACGGTCGGCGTGGTCAAGGATGAAAACGACATTATAGAAATAGCTGAGCCGGTTGGCGTGGTTGCTGCCGTCACTCCCACGACCAATCCCACTTCAACGGTATGCTTCAAAATCTTGTCCGCCCTGAAGGGACGCAACGTGGTTATTTTCGGCTTCCACCCCCGTGCACAGAAATGCTGCACAAAAACCGCCCAGCTGTGCCTTGACGCCGCAATAGCCGCTGGCGCCCCCAAGGATTGCATACAATGGATCGAGGAGCCTTCCGTGGCAGCAACCAACGCTCTGATGACGAATCCCGGTGTCGATGTAATCCTCGCCACCGGCGGCGGCGCCATGGTCAAGGCCGCATACAGCTCGGGAAATCCCGCGTTCGGCGTAGGCGCCGGCGGCTGTCCGGTTTACGTGGCTTCCGACGCAGACATTGAGCAGGCAATGAACGACGTCGTCCTTTCCAAGACCTTTGACAACGGTGTCGTGTGCGCTTCAGAACAGAACCTGATTTTCGACAATGCGGCCGTTGCGGAAAAAGCCGTCGCCAAGCTGAAGGAACTGGGAGTATACCTGGTCAACGCTGACGAGAAGGCTAAGCTGGAAAAACTCTACTACGGCGACTGCTACGTCGTGTCCGGTAAAGTTGTCGGCCAGGCCGCACCGGTTATCGCGGAAATGGCCGGCTTCTCGGTCCCGGAAGGAACACGCGCGCTCCTGGTCGGCCCCCTGAAGGGAACCCAGGAAGTGGAGCCCATGTGCCGTGAAAAGCTTTCCCCGACCCTCGGTTACTTCATAGTCGACGGCAAGGATGCGGCAATTGACCTGTGTGCTGCGCTTTTGAAAAAAGGCGGCGCGGGCCACACAGCCGGCATTCACTCCGCAAACGACGCTCTGTGCGTCGAATTCGCGCAGAAGGTCGACGCAAACCGGGTGACCTTCAACTCCCCGACCAGCCACGGCGCTATCGGCGGACTGTTCAACGTCATGATTCCCTCCCTGACTCTCGGCTGCGGTTCCCAGGGAAACAACATCACCACCGACAACGTAAGCTTCCGCAACCTGGTCAGCATCAAGCGGGCTGCGCGGAGAGTTGTGCAGGGCTGAGGCATCACGTGCAAAGCTGAAAGTGTCTGCGGCCTTCATCGCATACAGGGCCGCAAGGCAGACAGTGTCATGCCATGACACCCCCCTCCACCCTGTGGAGGGGGACTCCCCGGCCTCCCCGCTCCTTCACTTCCGGACGACCGGGTGAAAGAATCCTTCCGGTAATGGATTACGTTTTACAACTCAAGAAACCGTCCGTCCCAACGATCGCAAGATCCCTTCCGCAGCCCTGATCCCGCTGGCCCAGGCGGCGGTTATGCCGCGAGATGTCCCGGCGCCGTCTCCTACCATGTAGACGTTCCCGCTCACGCGGAAATGGCGGTCCAGAAACGCGGGTTTGTTCGCATACATCTTGATCTCAGGATAATACATGATTGTGCTCGGATGAAGGATGCCGGGGACTATGGTGTCAAGCTTCTTCATGGCAGCCCAAATGTGCCGCATGATCTTGGCCGGCACGGCAAGGCCCAGATCGCCGGCGGTAACCGGGCAACTCGGGAAAAACGAGTAAAGGTCCTCGTTAAACGTCTCCGCGGAAGAACGCTTCCCCATGCGGAAATCCCCTACCCGTTGCATGAGCGGCTTGCCTCCGCCGATCTCGTTGGCCAGCCTGGCGAGAAATACAGCCATCTGCTGGCCGCTCCTGACTGGATCTTTCAGGCCTATGGTCTTCAACAGGGCGAAATTGACCAGATTATTGCCGGCGCGCTCCTCTGAGAAGGCATGGCCGTTGACGAGATTGAACCCCTGGTACCGCTCCAGGACCACCCTGGCACAACCGGAGTTGGTACAGAAAGTGCGCACCCCGTCCGGAAAGATGAACTTCGGGTCGTAGTAATCATTGACGATTGAATAATTGTCTGCCGTTGTCTCAAGACGGACCCCTACGTCAACAACGTTGTCAACGTAGTCGATACCCATCCTTTCCATCACCTGCTGGAGAAACCTGAACCCCTTGCGCCCGGGAGCAACGACCACTTTGCGGGCGCACACCGTCTCCACGCCGTTGATGACTACTCGTGTACCCAAAGAGTCGTCAAAGACATCGGTCACCTCCCTCTCCAGGGCAAAGTGTACGCCCCGGCTGTCGAGCTCGTCCATGAGACGGCGGATGAGGGCCCTGCTCCGATCGGTACCGACATGGGCCTGGCGGACATCTAGCAGAGTGACGCCAATCCGCTCCGCGCGCCTGCGATAGACCTCCAGGTTCATTTTTTCCTTGAAGACCGGCTGCAGATGCTTTTCAACCTGGGAAAGGAGTCGTTCCGCCTCATCCCTGCTCCAGTTTTCGACGACAAATCCGATCGGGTACGTGTAATTCTGCTTGCAGTCGTTCAGCAGGCCGCCTGAGCATATTTTCTCACGGTCAACCATGAGAATGGAAAGGGAAGGAGATTCTTCGGTGAGGTGAAAAGAGGCGCCGAGTCCAGCCGGGCCGGTGCCGATGATAACGACGTCGTAATCGCCATGGGACATTGGTGTCTCCTGGGGCCGGCATTGATGACTAAAGTATACACTTCGAACATGGTCCTGATGCATACTGGAAGAATATCGCAAAAACGTGCGGGGTCCAAGATGTCGCAGATAACAATAGTGTCCGTCGGGAAACTCCTGGCAATGGTGGATGGAAGATTTTTAAACAGCCTGCCAGAGCTAATTCGCAGTTCCATTGCCAGGATGTCAGAAAAATTTTGACAAATCCTTATGGAAATGATAATGATGCAAAAAAAATAATTGAGAGATAGACGACAATACTCAACCATTCGCAAGAATGGGGCGGAAAGCCTAAGGGTCTCGACCAGAGACAGCCGGGTTGCCGAAATATCACGCGATATTCGGACCCGGCTTTTTTGTTTTCAAATCCCTGGAAAGGAAATCGATTCGGAAAAAGGCTCGCTTTGTTCACGCCGTACCATGCCGGTTCGCATCAGTCGCGAGAAACGGCTTCATTCGGCTCGTGGTAAACGAAAATGCTAAACCATTCGCGAGAATGGGGCGGAAAGCCTAAGGGTCTCGACCAGAGACAGCCGGGTTGCCGAAATATCGCGGAATTTTCGAACCCGGCGTTTTTGTGTCAGGGGCGCGGAAGTTCCGACTTTTTATTATCAAGAAAGGTGATTCATAAAACCAATGCGTCAAATCCCCAAGCATTCCTTCTTTTGCAATTGGCTTCGTCTTGCGGCTTTCTGCATGTTCATCCTGTCCCTGCAGGGGTGTGCCTTTTTGCGCAGTTTCCAGGAAAAACCGAGTCGCTTGCCGGGACTTCCCGACAGGGAGATAGCGCGCAACGATTTTTCGGTTGCAGCAGGAAACGACGTAATTGGCCGGTTGGCGCTCATCTCGCTCGAAAAGGGGGACACGCTGCCGGATATCGCGCGACACTTCAGCCTGGGCATCAACGCGATCAGCGATGCCAATCCGGGGGTGGATATCTGGGTGCCCGAAGCCGGACAGCATATCGTGCTGCCCCTGAGTTTCATCCTGCCGGACGCGCCCAGGAGAGGCATCGTGATCAACCTGGCCACCATGAGGCTGTTTCGGTACAAGGTGGATGCCAGGTCACCGATGGTGTCGACCTACCCGGTGGGGATAGGAGCCGAAGACCGGCCCACACCCACGGGTCAAACGCGCGTAGTGCGCAAAACAACCCGGCCCACCTGGCATGTGCCTGCTTCTATTGCTGAACGCCACCGAAAGCAAGGGGATATTTTACCGGCGCAAATTCCACCGGGGCCTGAAAACCCCTTGGGAGAATACGCGCTCTATTTGGGCAAAACGGGCTACCTGATCCACGGGACCAACAAACCGGCCAGCATCGGCCTCCAGGCAACCAATGGCTGCATGAGACTTTATCCGGAAAACATCGAGAAACTCTACAGGGACACTCCGGTCAATACGCCAGTACTGATTGTAAATCAGCCGTATCTTATCGGTCAGCGTGATGGCGTGCTCTACATGGAAGCTCACAGGCCCCTGGAAGGCCTGGGCTCAAGCGAGCTTGAGAGGATCTACGCAAAACTGAGGAATCTCGAAAAGAAATCACCGCGAAAACTCGACTGGAATAAAATCAAGGCAGTGCAGGCCGAGGCACGGGGAATCCCCGTCCCCATCCTCAAGATGGGACAAGGCAGTGAAATTGAAACCGAAAAACCGATAGTAGTAGAGCATCCGGACACATTGTACGGAAAACCGGAGACCCCGGAACTGAAACTGAACGCATGGTACGTACTGGCTGGCGATCTTCGTGACGAGATCGACGCCCGAAGGATGGCTGCAATCATAAACCACCAGGGGCCGCAGATCCCGGCAAGGGTGCTGTCAAGGGACAATGGCTTTCGCGTCATCGCCGGCCCCTTCAGAAACATCAGCGAGGCCAGGGAAGCGGCCAAGCGCTTGAAAATCGATTTGGACATTGACGGCATACTTATCGAACCCGTCGACAAGGGATAGCCTTTCCTTCTTCCAGGTGAGGCAACCTGAACAGAAAGGAGGTGATCAGGGATGAAGAAAACTCTTTTGCTGATCTCTATGATGCTTGTGCTTCCAGTAACACTGATCGGATGTGCAACAACCAGTGAACTGGAGAAAGTGCAGGCAGAGCAGAAACTGATTGACGCGAAAGCTGAGCAGGCATTGCGGGATGCGCAAGCCGCCAAGGCTGAAGCCGATGCGGCCAAGCTGAAGGCTGACGATGCCACTGCTCGCGCCGAAAAAGCTGAACAGGCGGCTCTGGAAAGAGAACGGGCCGCAGATGAAAAGGCGAAAAGAGCCGACGCAACTTTCAAGAAATCGATGAAGAAGTAGGAAATTTTTCAAAGGAGCTGGCAACATTGCCCTAAATGCTCCAGATAATGAAGCGGCAGGGTTTCAAGACCCTGCCGCTTCATTATCCGTGATGTGGACCTTTTGAACAGTTAGTCCTGATGGGGTCAGGCCAAACCGCCAGATGTCAAACGGGGATATCATGTTACGACACATGTCTTTCCAGGTTATTTGCCAAGGGGTGAACGGATGAGGGAAACGAAAATCTTCCACTTTACCGGTACCATGCTAACTCTGATTCTGATATCCGGATGCGCTCCCCTTAATGGCGCGACCTTCGAAGAAGCGAATGATCTGTTCAACCGGGGAAGCTACAAGGCCTCTCTGGACAAATATGAGCAAATTCTCAAAACAAATCCAGCGGCGGGAGACAGGGTGCTTTTCGAGATGGGTGTCATTTATGCGCATCCGAAGAATGAGCAGAAAGATTACGGGAAATCCCTGGAATGCTTTCAGAGGCTCATAAAGGATTACCCCGGAAGCGAGTACCGGCAGAACAGCGAGACGATGATATTCAATATCAGCAATGTCGCACTCAAGGACAAGACGATTGCCGCGCAGCAAACACAAGTCAAAGCTCTTCTGCAAGAAATCAAAGGCAGGGAGGATGAAAACGCGGCGCTGTTGCAAAGGATCAAATCGCTCGAACAAAAGGCAATCGATTTCGCAACCAAAAAGGGATCGATCGACAGGATCCTGATCGAGAAGAAAGAACGGCGGTTGATGCTGATCTCTAATGGCGTCGTGATAAAAACCTACAAGATAGCCCTGGGGGGAAACCCCATCGGTCCGAAAGAAAGGGAGGGCGACAACAAGACTCCGGAGGGAACATACGTCATCGATTCAAGGAACAATGGCAGCCGCTTTCACCAATCTCTTCATATTTCATACCCGAACGAGAAAGACAGAAAGCGGGCAAGGGAACTGGGGGTTTCTCCGGGCGGTAACATCATGATCCACGGCATCAAGAATGGATTCTCGTGGGTCGGCGATGCCCACACGGAGGTTGACTGGACGAAGGGTTGCATTGCCGTAACTGACGAGGAAATAGAGGATATAAACAAAATAGCTCCAAATGGCACGATTGTCGAAATCAGGCCATAGCGTTTTGTTTTCTCCTCCTTAGCGGAGCAAATCGAACAAAGGCAGTGTGCCCACGCAGATCACGAATATTCACGATGAAGGCCGGTTCGTTTCCGAAATCGACGGAAAAAGTCAGGACACAACCAGCATCTTGGCGTCGAGGACCATGGCGCCGCGGGGATAGACGGCCACCGGGTTGAGGTCGATCTCATCCAGGAACCCGGTGGCCATGAGTTCGGAGACAGTGACGAGAATATCGGCAAGGGCCTCCAGGTCGCAGGGCGGTTTGCCCCGGTAGCCCGTGAGGAGGCGGTAAGCGGTGACGCGCCGAACGAGGCGGAACGCATCGTCGTGGGTCATCGGGGCCAGGGCGAAGGCAACGTCGTGGAAAAGCTCCACGAAGACGCCGCCCAATCCGAACATGACCACCGGCCCGAACTGGGGGTCGGTTATGCCGCCGACAATCACCTCTACGCCGGGAGCCGCCTGTTCCTCCACCAAGACTCCTTCAGCCTGCCGGATCGCCATCAGTTCAGCGACAGCCGTCTCGGCCGCCTTCCTGTCGGCCAAACCGGGTCGCAGCCCGCCCACGTCGCTCTTGGATCGGATTTGCGACGAGGAAACCTTGGCAATGAGGGGAAATGCCAGCTTGGACAGGTCCGGAAGCGGGGCTCCGCGGGGCGCGAAAACCATTCTGGGAGCGGAGATCCCGCAACTCCGGAGAAACTCCTTGACGGCGTGCTCGGGCAGCACCTTCGTCCCTTGGCATGAAGCGAGAAAATCCTTAAGCATGCCGCGCCTATCCATGGTTCCCCTCGCTTTCAAGCAGCGCGGCAAGGCCGCGAACCGCCCGTTCGGGAGACGGATATACGGGTATGCCGGCCTTTTCCACAAGTGGAATGAGACGGGGCGCCACTCCGCCCTGTGCGATGTGCACCACCAGCGGCTTGCGGACCGTTTCACGGAATTCCCGGAGGTGGTCTCCGAGCCTGAGCGTGACCCCGGCCACACCGGTCAGGGCGATCACCACGAACCCGTCGAAATGGTCCCGCAACGCAAAAAGGGCCTCCCGGTAATCGTCGTCGCGCACCTGGCCGGTCAGGTCGACGGGATTGGCCACGGTGTAGAATGAAGGAAAGGTGTTTTTCAAGGCTTGGCGGACATCTTCGGGGAGACCGGCGAGCTGCAGGCCGTGCCGCGCGCACTCGTCCGCCGCAAGGACGCCGGACCCGCCGCCGTTGGTTATGATGCAGACCCGCGTTCCGGGAGCGGGACGCTGGTAGGACACGGCCTTGGCAGCATCCAGCAGTTCGTCGAAGCCCGCCACCTCGCGGATTCCGTAATGGGCCAGCAGCGACCGGAAAACCCCGTAGTTGCCGGCCAGCCTGCCGGTGTGGGAAAAGGCCGCCGCACTGCCGCCCTCCCCCTTTCCCGCCTTCAGCACCAGGAGCGGCTTGCGCCGCGACAGGAACCGCGCCGCCTCCAGGAACCTCCTCCCGTCGCTGACCGATTCCAGGTAGGAGACCACGACCGCGGTGCCATCGTCGTCCGCCAGGTATTCGTATACCTCCGGTGCGTCGAGGTCCGCTGCGTTGCCGTAATTGACGGCTCTTGAAACTCCGGTGTTGGCGACCCGGATCGCGTCAAGCAGGCAGATCATCATGGCGCCGCTCTGGGAAACCACCGCCACGTTGCCCCGCTTGGGCCGCTTCATGCTTTCATGGGGCAGGAACATGGTGTCCAGCCGGTGGAAAGGGTTGTAAACACCGAGGCAATTGGGCCCCACGAGACGAACCCCTGCCTCCGAAGCGATGCGGACGATCTCTGACTGGAGGCCGGCGGCGCCGGTCTCGGCAAAACCGGCGCTGACGATAAGGGCGAAATGGGTCTTGCCGCGGAGCTCCGCCAGGATTCCAGGCACCTCGGCGGCCGGGCGCATGATGATGGAAAGGTCCACCGGCTCAGGCAAAGAACCGGCCGACGGAAAAGAATGGAGCCCCAGTATTTCATCATAACGGGGATTGACCGGGAAGACTCTCCCCTTCAATGACAGAAGGTTGCGCAGAACTATGCCGCCCAGCTTGGCCCCGTCGGGGGAGGCCCCCACCAGTGCTACGGTTTTCGGGAAAAAAAGACGTTCCAGTTCTTTCATACGCTCTCGATGAACAGCAGCGCCGGGTCTTCCAGGAAACGGGCAACCCGGCTCAGGAAGCGGGTTGCGTCGCCGCCGTCGGTCACCCGGTGGTCGAAAGTCAGGGACAGCGGCAGTATCTTCCGGATCGCGATCTCGCCTTTGACCACCCAGGGCCGGTCGGCGATCCTGCCGCACCCCAGGATGGCCACGTCGGGATAGTTTATGATCGGGGTGGCGAACCCGCCGCCGAACTGGCCGAAGTTGGTTATGGTGAAACTGCTCCCCTTCATCTCCGGCAGGGCGATGGTGCGGTTCCGGGCCCGCTCCGAAAGGTCCTGCAGCTCTTTGGCCAGCATGATGACGCTCTTTTTTTCAACTTCCCGGATAACCGGCACGATCAGGCCGTCCGGAGTATCGACGGCAAAGCCCATGTTGCAGTATTTCTTGAGGATGATCTCATCCGTTTCGTCGTCAACGGATGCATTCAGCAGAGGATGCTCCGCCAGCGCATGCTGAACAGCCTTGATGATGAACGGGAAGAAAGTCAGATGCAACCCGGCCTTCCCCACCTCCTCGTTTTCCCGCATGCGCAACTGCCAGAGCTCGGTGACATCCACCTCCTCCATGCCGGTGACGCACACGGACATCTGGTGTGCCCTGAGGAGGTTCCTGGCAATGGTCCGCCTGAGACCCCGGAAAGGAACCCGCTCCACCGGGCCGAACTCGTCAGCCGCTGCGCCGCCCCTGCCAACGACAGCCAGCACGTCCTCCCGGGTCACGCTTCCGCGCGGGCCGGTGCCGGGAATCCCCTCCAGGGCGACCCCTTTTTCCCGCGCCAGCACCCGAACCGCCGGCGTGGCCAGGACCCGTTCACGGGAAGGCTCTTCCGCTTCGGGAAGTTCCCCCACCACCGACACGGAGCGGGGACGTTCCTCCTCGCCTTCCAGGGCAAGTGCCAGGAGGACCTCCCCGGTGCGCACCACCTCGCCCTCGCCCTTCAACAGGGCCAGGACCCTGCCGGTGCGGGGCGTGGGCACCTCCACCACCGCCTTGTCCGTCTCCACCTCGACCACCGGCTGGTGCTCGGCAACGGAATCCCCTTCCCTGACCAGCCATTTCCTGATCTCGGCTTCCGTTATCCCCTCGCCCAGGTCGGGCAGAATGAATTCGTAGGGCATGCCTCAGTACCTCAGCAGTTCCTCGACGGCAGCGGTTATTCTCGCCGCATCGGGCAGATAGTAATCAACGAGCCTGGCAAGCGGCACCGGCACATCCGGCCCGGCCACCCGCAACACCGGGGCGCGGAGCGACAGCATGGCTTCCTCCGCAATCGTGGCAGCCAGTTCCGCTCCGAAACCGCAGGTCCTGGGCGCTTCGTGAACGATGAGGACACGGCCGGTTTTTTCCACCGAGCCCAGGACCGTCTCGCTGTCGAAGGGCGAAAGGGTGAGAAGGTCGATAATCTCGGCATTGAAGGGCTCCAGCGCCTTCATCACCCGCTCCAGCATGCTGCCCCAGGCGATGACCGTGACGTCATCCCCCTGCCTGGCGACCCGGGCCTTGCCGATGGGGATGGTGTATTCCCCTTCCGGAACCTCTTCGCGGATCAGGCGGTACAGGCGGGTCGGCTCCAGGAACAGCACCGGGTCCGGGTCCCGGATGGCCGACAGGAGGAGCCCCTTGGCGGCATGGGGCCCTGAGGGCACGACAACCTTGATCCCGGGCATGTGGCAGAAGAACGCTTCGCTGCTTTCCTCATGAAGTTCCGGGGCCTTGATCCCTGAACCGTATGGCGCCCTTATGACCAGTGGGCAGGTATACCGCCCACGGGAACGGTTCCGGTAGCGCGCGGCGTGGGCGAAGATCTGGTCGAAAGCGGCGTAGATGAAGCCCAGGAACTGGATTTCCACCACCGGCCTGAGGCCATAGAGGGACAGGCCGATGGCCGTACCGACAATGGCTGATTCGGCCAGGGGGGTATCCACGACCCGACCCTTGCCGAACCGGTCCAGGAGTCCCTCGGTGACCCTGAAAACGCCGCCGTCCTGCCCCACGTCCTCACCCAGGATCAGGACACGGTCGTCACGCTCCATTTCCTCGCGGAGAGCCAGGTTGACGGCCTGGACCATGTTAAGCGTCGCCATTGCCCCCGCCCTCCATCGCCTGTGCCAGCCTCGGGGTGCACTCGGCGTAAACCGACCGGTACAGGTCCCGTCGTTCCGGAGGCGGCATGCGTTCGGCAGCCCGCACCGCCTCGTCGATTGCCGTGCGGGTGCGCTGGCCAATTTCGCGCCGGGCAGCCTCCCCCGCCAGGCCCCTCTTTTCCATGAACCGCTCCAGCCTCAGGATCGGGTCTTTGCTTTTCCACTCCTCGACCTCTTCCCGACTGCGGTACCTGTCAGCGTCATCAGATGTCGTATGATGGGACATGCGGTAGGTAAAACATTCGATGAACGTAGGCCCGCCTCCCCCCCTGGCGCGATCCACCGCATCCCTTGTCGCACGGTAGACCGCGAACACGTCGTTGCCGTCCACCTGGATGCCGTCGAATCCGTACGCAAGGGCTTTTTGGGCGAGAGTCTGCGCAGCGGTCTGCCTTCCCCGGGGCACGGAAATGGCCCACTGGTTGTTCTGGCAGATGAAAACCACCGGCAGCCGGTAGACGCCGGCAAAGTTGAAGGCTTCGTGGAAATCCCCCTTCGAGGTCGCTCCGTCCCCGAAATAGGCGGCCATCACGATGCTTTCATTGCGATAACGCGCGCCCATGGCGGCGCCGACGGCATGGAGCAGATGGGTCCCCACGGAAACGCTGACCGGAAGGATATTGAGCCCTTCGGGGCAGACAAGCCCCCGCTCGTCGCCCGCCCAGTACTGGAACAGGCTGGCAAGGGGATAGCCCATGGTGAGGTGAACCCCTGTCTCCCGGAATGAAGGGAATATCCAGTCTGCCGGCTGCAGGGCATAAGCGCTTCCCACCTGCGCCGCCTCCTGGCCGCGGATCGACGGATAGGTCCCGATACGCCCTTCGCGCTGCAGGCTCAGAGCTCTTTCGTCAAAGGCGCGCGACAGGACGAGCAGCTCGTACAGGCGCACTATCTCTTCCTTTGAAAGGGGGGGCAGGAGTTCTTCATCACAATCCCCTTCCGGGTTGAGAATGTCCAGCCGTGAAACTGAAAATGTCTCCAGAATGGTGGTCGGCATGATCAACAGGATAACAGGAAACGGTGGCGAGTCAACGCAGGCCGCAAGGTAAAACCGTTTGCAGCGCGCGCCTGAGACATATTGCGGTACTGTCAACCGCAAAGACCATTGTACGATTGATTGAACAAAGTATATATTTGAGACAGAGGATTCAAAAGAGAAGCAACGCCCCGGCTGCGGCGGAAAAACCAGAAATGATCGCCTATGCGGCACGGGATGCTTGAAAAAGGAGAAACAAAATGGGCAAGAAATGGATAGGTCTGATCCTGATGCTGCTGATCCTGGTTCCGACCGCAGCTTTCTCCCAGGACCTGGAAAAAGCCCGGATCGGCTATATGAAAGGCGATGTCCAGATCAGCACGAAAGACAGCCCTGATGACTGGTTCCCGGCCGCGGTGAACACCCCGCTGCAGGAAGGAGACCGCATATGGGTTCCTTCCGGGGGGAGAAGTGAAGTCCAGATCCTTGGGGGTGTGGTGATACGGCTGGATGCTGCGACATCTTTTGACATTCTCTCTCTGGGAGAGGAGTCCTTCCAGTTCTACCTCAATGGTGGCCGCTCTTACATCAACAACCGCCGATACGGCATTGAACACATCCAGGTAGATACCCCCCTGAGCTCCATCAGCTGTTACGATAATTCACTGGTCATGATCGATGTGTCTGAAAGCGGAGCCACGGAAATCTCCGTTCTGAGCGGCGAAGCTTACGTAGAAACCAGAAACGGCAAAATCCGCGTTACCGCCGGCAACACCCTGAGAATCAGCGAGGATCTGGCCGCGGAATTCCTCCCCCTAAGCTCTCCGGACGAATGGGAACAATGGAACAGGGACCGCGACAGGCTGCTGGCCGATGGAGGTCAGAGCCTCCGCTATCTGCCGGAAGAGCTGGATGATTACGTTTACGACTTCGACAGCAACGGCACGTGGCTCTATGCATCGGATTACGGTTACGTCTGGGCGCCGAGGGTATCCCTTTCCGTGGGCTGGGCGCCATACCGCATCGGCCGGTGGGTCTGGGTCGGCGGAGATTATGTCTGGATTTCCGGAGAACCGTGGGGATGGGCGCCCTACCATTACGGCAGGTGGATCTACCTCAGGAAAGCCGGCTGGTGCTGGGTCCCTCCGCGTCGCGGGCAGGTCTACTGGGCGCCGGGGTATGTGGGCTGGGTGCATACGCCGACCGAAGTCTCATGGGTACCCCTGGGGCCGGGAGACAGGTATTACGCCAGGCGTCGTTACAGCCCGGACACGGTCACCTCTGCCAACCTTACTGTCGGATTGGCAGGCGCAAGCTTCAGCTTCCGCAACATGAACGTGAAAAACGCGGTTACCGTGCAGCATCGGGATACGTTCCTGACCGGCAGGAAAACCGCGTACCGGGTAAACGAAAATCCGTTTGCCAGAAAGGACGCAGTGGTCGGCCCGCCGACCTTCAAGCCGCAGCGGGCAACATTGTCCCCGGCGATCAGGACCATTCCAAAAAGCAAGCTCCCTCCCGAACGGGTACGTATGACCACCGTGGAGAGCCTCAAAAAGCAGCGCGGAGTGGTCCCCGATCAGCGGGGGTCCGTATTCGCCCCCGGGCAAACGTTACGGGAAATGCCGGCCACGAAAGGCGAACAACCGAAGCGTCTGCAACGGGAGCAGAAACCCGAATACTTCCCGGAAACCCAGAAAAAGTTCCGGCAGGAAGAAGAAGCCAGAAAGAAGATGATGAAGCAGCCTGCGGCTATGGGCCAGCAGTTCCGCGGCCGCCCGGCAACGCCGGCTGTCCCGGCCACTCCGGCTCAGCCCGCTGTGCCAAGCCAGCAGTTCCGCAGCCAACCGGCCAAGCCGGCCATCCCGGCGCAGCCCCAGCGCCAGCAGCAGCCCCGCAGCATCGAGATGAAGCGCGAGGCGACACCACGGACGCCGGCTCGGGTCCAGGCCCCTCAGGCGCCGGTTCGAGTACAGGCTCCGCAGCCGACACGACCAGTCCCCAATACCCCATCGCAGCCGCAGGCAAAGACACCACAGCCGGCAGCAGCGCCTGAGGTCCGGCAGCCCTCAGCCCCAGTGCGCAATCGCCCGTTGACCCCGGGCGCGCCGGCACAGCCCCAGGCCCGGCCAGCACGCACCGAACGTCAGATGCCCAAACCCGAAACGGTGAAACAGCAGGCGACACTTCCGCAATCCCGCGGCCCTGAGATGAAACGCGAGAGAATTCCACAGACTCCGGCTCGTGTTCAGACGCCGCAGGAACCGGTTCGAATGCAGGCGCCACAGCCAACCCCCGCCCCTGTGGTGAGGCAGCCCGCGACTCCGCCACAACAGTTCCGCGGCCGCCCGGCAGCGCCGGCCGCCCCGGCTGCCCCGGCCCAGCCGGCACGGATCGAACGCCAGCAGCCTCAACAGCCCGCAAAGCCCAGGATTGAAGAGCAGGTGAGAACCCCTGGCAATGCGGTGAAAAAAGACAACCCGGACCAGGGAGTGCCGCCGGCAGCGAACCCGGGACGGCAGATGAGGGAAGGAACAGGCTGGAGGCAATAGCCTTCAATAGCCGTGTTGCGGCGAATGGGCGGGTCGAAAAGACCCGCCCATTGCGTATCCGCGTTCAGGCATTGACCCCTGCAGGCCGAACCGGCTTCAGCAACAGCAGCAAAAGGATTGCCGCCACCATTGCCAGGGATGCCCCGAAGGCGAAGGCTGCCACCGGGCTCACCGCCTGCCAGATCAGGCCGAACAGCAGACTGGCCGGCAAAGCGCCGATACCTATGGCAAAATTGTACCAGCCAAAAGCGACTCCGCGTTCCCCAGGGCCGGCAATGTCGACCAGCAGCGCCTTTTCCACCCCCTCTGTCAGGCCGTAGAACAGGCCGTAGAAGGCAAAGAGCAGCCAGACATGCAGTTCACTGGCCGCGAAGGCAAAGCCGATATACGTCAGGGCATAGACCGCCCACCCGGAAACTATCATGCTCCGCCGCCCCAACCTGTCCGATAGCGCGCCGAAGGGCATAGAAGCCAACATCTTGACTACGTGGAAGAAGGCCCACAGTAACGGAATAACTGCCGGCCTGACTCCGAGCTGGCCAGCCTTCAGCAGCAGGAATGCATCGGAGGAATTCCCCAGGGTGAAGGTGAAGAGGATTATTATGTAAGTCCTGAGCCTGCCCTTGGGCAATACCCGCAGAAAGCTCCCGTCCGAAGACACCTTTTTCCTCTCCACCTCCCTGACCTTGAAGACGATCAGGAGCACCGCCAGCACGCCCGGGATGGCTGAGAGCCAGAATACCGTTCGAAGGTTGCCACGTGCAACGTAGGCAAGCAGGAGAGTCGCCGTCAGCGGCCCCACGATCGCCCCTGCATGGTCCATCGAACGGTGAAAGCCGTATGCCTTGCCACGGTGTGCAGGATCGACCGAGTCGGCAATAAGCGCGTCCCGGGGAGATGTCCGTATACCCTTCCCGACCCGGTCGGCGAAACGGATGAAAAGGACCGCCAGCGGTGCGGTCGCCGCAGCTATGAGGGGGCGGGAAAAGGAAGAGATACCGTAGCCGGAAAGGACGAGGTTCTTCCTGTCCCCCACGCGGTCGGAAATTATCCCTGACACGAGCTTCAGAAGCGAGGCAGTGGATTCAGCCACTCCCTCGATGACGCCCAGGAAAGCAGGTCCGGCGCCGAGCACTGTTGTCAGGAAGACCGGGAGGAGCGGATAGATCATCTCGCTGGAAAAATCGGTCAGAAAGCTCACCAGGCCGAATATCAGGATATTCCCCGTTATTCCCTTGAAAATCATAAAAACTCCACCCCTCCGCAGATGTGAAGAACCTGGAAATCAGGGCATGCCCGGGTTTCCGGCAATCAGTCCGGAAAGAAAATGCATTGAACCCGCGGTCAACAGTATCCGCAGATAAGGCAACATGTCAAGTACTGGCGGGCTTTCTGAAAGGTTTTTCGGGAGGAGCAGGGAAGCAGGCCAAGTGGCCTTTCGATGGAAGGAATCGCGGGGGCGCCGGTTGACGGGATATCACCCCCGCGCGGAATTACTTCTCAGCCGAGAACATTCTGGCCAACCGAAAGCAGGTCGATCCAGCCGCCAAGCGATGCCCAGCCGCTCCAGCCGTCGTTCGGCGCCACCTGCCAGATATGCCACAACCCGCCATCAGCCCCCCTGGCGAACAATTCCAGGCGGCCGTCCGCATTCTGCCCCGCCGCCAGGCGGTCTATCCAGCCGCCAAGCGAGGCCCAGCCGCTCCAGCCGTCGTTCGGCGCCACCTGCCACTTGTGCCACAGGGCATGATCCGAGCCTATGACAAAGAGTTCGAGCCTGCCGTCCGCGTTCCGTGCCACAACCGGCGAATCCACCCAGCCGCCCATCGAGGCCCAGCCGCTCCAGCCGTCGTTCGGCGCTACCTGCCACTTGTGC
>POSG01000012.1 GCA_003314535.1 Geobacter sp. | reverse complement strand
TTCTTTTATGAGTTTTTCTCAGGGAAAGGCAAAATTCACATTAATTCTAGCGCTTTCAGATGCAAATCCCGCGCAGCTGATGCCTTTCCTGCTGGCATAAAAGGGTGTCGGTTGGCGTTCATATTTAACAACTATTATAAATTGTATAACATATTGTTACAATATTGATTTAATTAAATACATTGCAATAGAAATAATTGCATTTTGCGGGCAAAAATACTATAACCAGCCATAATTGTTCCGTTGTCCACACGTTGCCGCACAGAAAGGGATTGCTCATGCTCATACCTGGTTTTCGGCATTTTTTTTTCTGGGTCATGTTGTTCGCGGTCTCTGGTATTGTGCAAAACCTTTCCGTTGCAGGCGCGGAGGTCATCCGGATAGGGGGCACCGGGTCAGGACTCGGTATGATTCGTCTCCTGTCCGATGCATTTGTGAAGAAACATCCCGGCACCTACGTCAAGGTTCTGTCGAGCATAGGCAGCAGCGGCGCCATCAAGGCGGTTTCACAAGGCACGCTGGACATCGGTTTCATAAGCAGGGGGCTTAAATCTGAAGAACTCAGGCTCGGTCTGAGAGTTGTGGAATGCGCGACGACGCCTTTCGTTCTGGTGGCGGGGAACAAGGTCGACGTAGGGGGCCTGAGCCACAAAGAGCTCGTAAGGATCATCAGGGGGGAGAAACGAACATGGCCGAACGGTGAGCGCATAAGGGTCGTGCTTCGGCCGGCTGCGGATGCCGACACCATTATCGCCAGAGGCATATCGCCCGAGATGAACGCTGCCATGGATGCGGCGTTGACCCGCGAAGGCATGATAATGGCTCTGACTAACCAGGAGGCCGTCGAAATCATGGAAAAAACGCCCGGATCCCTGGGCTTCTGCACGCTGGCGCAAATCATATCGGAGAACCGCTCATTGAGGATTCTCTCCTATGAAGGCGTCAAGCCAAGCTTGACCAGCCTTTCAAACGGCACCTATCCACTGGCCCTGAAATTCTCCTTCGCCACCAGGCAGGATCTCTCCGCGGCAGGCAAAAGCTTCATCGAATTTGCATGTTCCAGAGAAGGACGCAAGATACTGGAAAAATCGGGAAGCATGCCCGGCAGATTCAGGGGAAAACCATGAGTCCCCCCACGTACAAGAGCCCGACCCACATCATCACCTGGCTTGCCGGCATCGTTCTCGGCATTCTGGTGATCATTATTCCATGCGGATATTTCCTCGTTTCATACAACTATACTGCAGGGAACCTTGAAACCGAGGCCGAAATCAACTCGTGGATTGTATCACAGATCATCAGCTCAAACCCCGACATGTGGCGGTTCGAGAAGGTGAGAATCGAAGAATACCTTGCCCGGCGCCCCCGGAAGGGCCATGCCGAAAGCCGCCGTGTCCTGGACGGAAACAACGAACTGATCGGGGAGAGCTCCGATACCCTGCCTGCTCCCGTGCTGTCCCGCTCTGCTCCCCTTTTTGATTCGGGCGCCGTAGTCGGCAGGCTGGAGGTGTCACGTTCCCTGCGGCCCATACTGACCAGGACCCTGGTGCTCGGCCTGGTATTGATGCCCCTGGGCGTTGGAGTTTTCCTGGTTCTCAGGATAATCCCCATTCATCTCATTCGGACGAGAGTGGAAAATGCTCTCAAGAAGGAGCGGGATGCTGCCCAGCGCTATCTTGACATAGCCGGGGTCATGCTCGTTGCGGTCGATGCGGGACAGCGGGTAACGATGATCAACCGCAAGGGGTGCGAGGTGCTGGGTTATCCGGAACACGAGATCCTTCACAACAACTGGTTCGATGCCTTCGTGCCTGAAAAATCCAGGGATGACGCAAGGGGCCTTTTCGGGCACCTGTCGGGGCTGAACCCCGGCCACCACATCCGCCGGGAAAGTTCGGTCCTCACCAGTGGAGGTGAAGAGCGGCTGGTGGAATGGCAGCACATCCAGTTGACCGATTCGTCGGGCAGATTTTGCGGCATACTGAGTTCCGGTGAGGACATAACGGAACGCAGGAATCTGGAAGCCCAGCTCCGACATGCCCAGAAGATGGAGGCGATCGGGCAGCTTGCAGGCGGGGTGGCCCATGATTTCAACAATATCATAACTGTGATCATCGGCTACTGCAGCGTGATGCAGATGCAGCTGAAAGAAGAAGATCCGCAGCAAATGAATATCAACCAGGTCCTCGCGGCAGCAGACAGGGCAGCGAGCCTGAACCGCAGCCTCCTTCTTCTGAGCAGGAAGGAAGCAAACAATCCGCGAAAAACCGACCTCAACGATATCATCACGAATGCCGGCAAGTTCATCTGCAGGATTATCGGCGAGGACATCAGCCTCAAGACCGATCTGTGCGAAGCTCCCCTGGACGTCTGTGTCGATACCGGGCAGGTCGAGCAGATCCTCATGAACCTGAGCGCCAACGCCAGGGACGCGATGGAAAAAGGCGGAACACTGGTTTTCCAAACGTCGCTCTACGAGATTACCAAAGAATTCGTCCATGCTCACGGCTACGGCGCTCCAGGCATGTATGCCCTGCTCACGGTATCGGACTCCGGCAAAGGAATGGATGAAACGACACGGAAGAGGATCTTCGAGCCGTTTTTCACCACCAAGGAGATTGGCAAGGGCACAGGCCTCGGGTTATCGATAATATATGGCATCGTCAAACAGCACAGCGGGTTCATTAATGTTTATAGCGAAATTGGGGAGGGTTCCGTTTTCAAGATTTATCTGCCCTTGATCTCGAGGACATGTGATGAAGAAGCTGACCTTCCGGCGTTGGGGCTTCCGAAAACGGGAACGGAAACGATTCTGGTTGCCGAGGATGACAACTCGGTGGGAACACTGGTCGAGTCGATTCTGAATGAATTCGGCTACAAGGTCCTGCTGGCCAGTGACGGCCAGCAGGCCGTGGAGGTTTTCTCGGCAAACAGGGAGACCGTCCGGCTCGTGCTAATGGACTTGATAATGCCGCGAAAGAGCGGCAGGGAGGCTTTCGAAGAGATCAGGGAAATGGAACCGGGCATGAAGGTTCTTTTCACGAGCGGTTATACGACGGAAATCATCCGGAACAGGGGAGAATTCAAGGAAGGAATGGAGCTTATTGCAAAACCGGTGCAGCCACTGGAGCTGTTGGGAAGAATCCGCGAAATTCTCGACGGGGCGTGATGTGGTTGATGGAGGTGCCGGACTCGCAGCGCCAAGTGTGAGGAAATTAAAAAGGAAGGCCGGTTTCCCGGCCTTCGCTTTGACTATCCAGAGATTTCGGCGTCGTTCGCACCCGCTTCATATTGAATGCCGCTGACAAGCCTTGTCCCCCCGCAAATCACCGGCAAAGAGTTTGCCTGCTCCGCGGGATGCGCAGAAATCACCACACATGGTGCAAGTGGCGTCATCCTCCGGGGTACGGCTGGCGCGGATGGCCCGGGCATCTTCAGGATAGAGGGCCAGTTCGAACTGGCGCTCCCAATCCAGATCACGGCGCGCTTTTGACATCTCCTTGTCCCTCTGCCGGCCTTTCTCCGGATACTTGTTCATGTCGCCGATATAAGCTGCAATCCTTGCCGCCTTGACTCCCTGGATCACATCTTCAACGTTGGGCAGTGCAAGGTGCTCGGCTGGAGTTATGTAACAGATCAGGTCAGCACCGAAGCGGCTCGACTGCGCCGCACCTATGGCGGCGGTGATGTGGTCGAACCCGGGCGCCACGTCGGTCGAAATGGGGCCGAGCATGTAGTAAGGCGCGCCGCCGCTCATTCGTTTCTGTAGCTGGATATTCCCCTCCACCTCGTCCAGGGGCACGTGTCCCGGTCCCTCCACCAGCATCTGGCAGCCCATGTCGCGGCCGATCTCGGCCAGTTCGCAGTTGAAGATCAGCTCCTGGATCTGCGCCCGGTCGGAGGAGTCGTGGATCGCCCCGGCCCGCAGGCCGTTGCCGAGTGACAGTACCGTGTCGTATTTCCTGAGGATGGATACCACCCGGTCGAATTTCTCGTACAAAGGGTTCTCACGGTTGTTGGCCAACATCCAGGCCACCATGGAGACCCCCCCCTTGCTCACCAGGCCGCCGTAGCGGTAACCCTGCTTGCGCAGCCGTTCGATGGTGCAGAGGTTTATGCCGCAATGCACTGCCATGAAAGCGATTCCGTCAGCGCACTGCTGCTCGATCAGGTCGAAGAGCATCTCTTCGTCCAGCTTGTTGGGATCCCCGTACCTGCGGGCCGCTTCGCAGAAAGCCTGATACAGGGGAACATTTCCTACAGGCAGGTCGACGGCGGAAATCACCTCGCGCCGCACCCGGTCAAGATCGCCTCCCACGGAAAGTTCCATCAGGGTGTCTGCTCCCGCTTCCTGCGCTGCCAGGGCCTTTTTCACTTCGGCCCCGTAGTCGATTATGTCCGAGGAAGTGCCGATGGAAGCGTTGACCTTGGTGCGCAACCCTTTGCCGATGCCGGCGACCCTGGCCGGTCTGCGATTGTGGTTCCAGGGGATTACTATCTTTCCTTCGGCCACCATCTGGCGGACATGATCCGGGGAAAGGTTTTCCTCAACTGCAATACGGGACATCTGCTCGGTCAGGATTCCTTGTCGTGCTGCTTCGATCTGTGTAGGCATTCGCGTCTCCTTTGGCTGGGTTTGGAAAAAAACGAAACCCCTGTCGAGGAACGGGCAGGGGCGCGAATGCCATGGAAACGATAGCGGGCTTCGGCCCCTCTTTCCACGGAGGTTCCAGAAAGCATCGGGATGGCAGGTCTCCTGGCTCCAGGGTCATCTTACTCACCGCGCCTTCCCGGTCAGACCAGTGGCATGCTGCGGCTTTCATCGCCTGTTACAGTTGCGGGACAGCAAGGGATTTGCACCCTTTTCCCTATTATCCGGGGACTTAACGTCCGCGGCACCAACCTTCATATTCGGTTTTGAAGACATTCTACCAGGAGAAATCCGGAAAGAAAAGCTGATCGCTCCGAAAAAACGTAGAGCATTATGGTAAGACCCACCATGCCCGGCTTCGTTTGCGGTTCCAACCTGGAACCTCAAACCTTTTGATTCCTCGTCCGTCAGCTGAAACATGTAATCCTGCGGGAATCTGCTTAGATTTCGTTTCACAGCCTTGTTCAGGTTCTTTGTCTCTATCCCGTACATGCCTGCGAGGTCGCTATCAAGCAGAACTTTCTGTCCACGGACCAGGTAAATCTTCCCCTTTATCACTTTCATCGGGACTGAGACGTCCATGCATCCTCCAAACGAATTATTGCTATTTTGACTTTCCTTTCATTCTGGTGTGTCAACGGGGCGCCCCCATGACCAGCCCCCCCAGGTTTTTCGGGCGGTCGGCGTCCATGGGGCATGTTGGGGCCTTCATCTTCTTTTTAGATATTTGGAGATTTTATTCCACTATTGTCATTTTTGCCGCTAATCTAAGTATTTTACAAAAGTACGGTGCTTTGTACGAAAAACGATGCTCGATCTCTCTGAAACAAGAATCCTTCCACCGATTCGGGGCAGCGTTTCTTCTGGCACCTCCAGATAAGTCCTCTCTCCATCATCAAGACGTACTATAAGATAGATGTAGTTAGCTCCGCCAATTGCTCCAGAAGTGTATAAGCTCTCGACAACACCCGTCCTCATAACCTTCTTTGGATCTAATCCAGAGAGGGCATCATAGATCGTAGCAGCGACAAGCGACACAGATATCCCACCCACTAATATTAATGGGCATAGCCACCTGAAACGACCATGCAAACGTTCAGTATTTTGACTGGTTTGCTGCTCAGTATTCGTCATTTTTCCATGTCTGGTTCATGAGGCCAACGTCCCGCTTTACCCGTTAATCGGGTGCAAGCGGATGGTTATGACTTTATTTCATTTCAATTTCCGATATCGGACTTTAATCACTAACATCCTATTTAGAAAATAGTATTATCTGCTGCCATTCAACATAAATCGCATATACAATCAATATAATAACAATGATGATCCTGAATAACTTGTGCGTGGGCTTTGAGGGCACCGGTTCCGGTGAATAATTAGTACCAAATCTCGTTTCCACCGATTCTTTTGGAACTAGGGATTGCAAAACTTGACTGATATTTGATACCCCGTCCATCAAAGTACTTACGCTGATGATCTCCTTGGTTGAGATGATGTCGACAAATAAAGTGCTGTCTTTGATACTAATTATATCGAGTACATTGATGCATCTTTTTTTTGTTATGCTGATTGCAGTTATGGTCCCATCTTCAGCCAATTCTACTTTGTATGCAATAGTTAAGAACTTATACCAACAATAGGCTACAATGTACCAGAATAGCGCGCGTGGGAAATACCATCTACTGATGACATGATACCTTGGGTCAAGAAATTCTCTAATTGAATTGTAACCTAGAACAAACAATACAATCCCAAGAACTACGATGCATACCTTATGTACCTTATATGTTTTCATATGTGTCATAACGGGGCCGCGGCTGACCGGCCGGTATTTAGGCCGGTCGTGCCGCTGGTTGGCGCTCGTTGTCATGTTCCATCTTCTATAGCTGGATCTTCATATGCCTCAAGTTGCCACGTTGAGTCATATCGCATATGGTCTGCAATTTTGGGTATGGACGTGCCTGCTATTGTTGAGATCTGTAGCAGGCATCTATGAAGGTGTGCCCTTAACATTTCTAACGCGGCAAAATACACCTCTCGGTTATCACCTCGCCGGAAATGTCGTGGCAATTCCAGCATGGGAGCTTTCCTATTCCGCAGCCGTTCTTCGAATGTGAAAAATTGCCTTATGGCTTCGAGCATGAGTTCGGTAATTAAATATAGAGGTCCGCTCGTTACTCCTGACAATTCGACCTGTTTGTCAACTAAAAAGGTGCGGATTTGCTGTAGTGATGCTAATGTCTTGTCTATGCAGTCATCGCAGCACTCAAAAGCATTCAAAACTCTTCGGTCCGCAAGCCTAATAACGATTTCTTTGGCAACTTTGGTTTCTGTTGCTTCGGGCTGTACCGAAAAAGTTAAAAATGGCAACTTTATCGATACACCGGAAACCCGGTCGTTTAATCTTTCTCTTGCCCGAGTTAGCAGAGCGCGGAAATCAAACTTGAATGGTGGTTTCAAATCATGCATTGCTTTCTCTCATTAACGTGACTACACTTTATGTTACACCTTCTTGAGTTTCTTGTTTACAAGCGGATACTTTCACCTTTTCATCAACGTACTTAAGTTGAACTTTCACTGGGGCAGGGAGTTCTTTGTCTTCTGTTAGATACACAACATATCCTGCTGCACTTTTACCATCCTGACTTAACTTGACTAATCCAGCGCTAAACTCATTAAGACGTCTGTTTTTTGGCCTGACAAGGTATATGACTATCCTTGACGCAATCTTTCCAGTCACAAGATACTTTTCTTTAGTTTCAGAGTCCACTAACTCTCCCCTAATGTGGAAGCCAAGTTGTTTAATCTCAATGGATTCAGAGGGCCATTCCTCATTATCTGGATATGAAGACTCGTATGTACCAGATATCGGGGTAAACGAGTATGCAAGACTGTACTTAATGGGATCGAATAGGTAAACCCATAATAAAGTAGCGATTAACGACCCAGCAACCCCAAGTATTAGGCCTATGAGTATATTCTCCATTTTAGCTCCTTTCATTCATGATAGCCGTCAACGGCTCGCGCCCTTGACCCGCACCGGGGCGCTTCTCAGCCCCGGTCGGTGTCCAAGGGCCTGGTTGGCATCTCCTCTGCTTTAAGCCGGCCTTCAGCGACGCCCTTTCTTCTTCCGTTTAATTCCTGATTTTTTAGGTCCTTTTGATGTTTTCTTCTTCGAGGTGGCCGAACTGATAAGCTCATTTGATGTTCCATAGTTGGCGATGGTATATTCAACCCGTCAACGCAACACTGTATAATCCTTCTCATTTTGAAAGGTGTTGCGTATGTCTGCAATGGGTCGTCCTGGACTTTCTGCCTCGCAGAAAGCTGATCTTTGGCAACGATGGAAAGATGGACAGTCTCTCAGTGAGATTGCCTATGCTCTTGGCAAAAATGCTGGATCAATTCATGGCGTTTTGTCGGCTAACGGTGGTATCGTGCCTGTCATTAGACGCCGATCACGGCTATCACTTACTCTCGCTGAGCGCGAAGAAATCTCCAGAGGCATATCCTCGGGTGAGTCGATTCGCCAGATTGCTGCTCGGCTTGCTAGAGCTCCTTCGAGCATCAGCAGAGAGATAGCAAGACATGGCGGGCCAAGAAAATATCGAGCAACAGTTGCCGATTCTGCAGCTTGGGAGCGTTCTCTTCGTCCGAAGCTATGTCGCCTTGCCGTCCACAAGGAGCTTCAAAGAACAGTGGCAGAAAAGCTAAGCAAGGACTGGTCTCCAGAGCAAATATCGGGATGGTTAAGAGTCCAGTTTCCGGACGATGAAAGTATGCGTATCTCTCACGAGACTATTTACCGCAGCCTTTTTATACAGGCTCGCGGCGTCCTCAAAAAGGAACTGATAAAGCATCTACGAACTGGCAGAGTTATGCGCCGTTCCCAAAAAGCCCGCTCTGGCGGTCAGCCACGTGGACAAATAGTCGATGCAGTCTCTATCAGTGAACGACCATCTGAAATTGAAGATCGTGCCATTCCAGGACATTGGGAAGGTGATCTTATCTCAGGGGCAAAGAATTCACATATCGCGACACTCGTTGAACGAAAGACGCGATATACCGTCTTGGTGAAAGTGGATGGCAAAGATACAGCAAGTGTTGTGTCTGCTCTGATTACCCAGGTCCAAAACCTCCCAGCGGAGTTGCGTCGATCATTGACTTGGGACCGTGGCATGGAGATGGCGCAACACAAAGAGTTTACTGTTGCAACTGATGTCCAGGTTTACTTCTGCGACCCGCAGAGCCCTTGGCAGCGTGGTACAAACGAAAACACGAACCGGCTTCTTCGGCAGTATTTCCCGAAAGGCACTGTGTTGTATGGCTTTTCCCAGCCAGAATTGGATTTAATTGCAGCACAGTTAAACCAGAGACCACGGAAAACGCTGGGGTATCGATCTCCAGCAGAAGAATTTCACGACATGTTGCGTTGACCGGTTGAGTACTCCATAACTTTCTTTCGAAGTTCTTCCCTTTGGAGTGAATTGAGTCCGTAAACGGTGTCAATGGGAACGTAAAAGTGTACCAGTTACGGGAATTGAAAAGTGTACCACTTCCTGGGAGAGCATCTCTCAATCTGGGGAATCTGAGATCGTAGAGTCACCTCCTTTCTGGGAGAGTTGTTTGGCGAAGGCATGACCTTGCAAGCGGTAGCTATGCCCCTTGATGTTGATCACCTGGCAATGGTGCAGAAGTCGATCCAGGATGGCCGATGCGATGACCGGATCACCGAAGAGCTCCTGCCAGTCGGAGAAGCTCTTGTTCGAAGTGATGATGGTCGAGCTCTTCTCATAGCGGTAGGTGACGAACTGAAAGAAGAGATACGCCTCCTGGCTGGTGACCGGGAGATAGCCGACCTCATCGACGATGACGAGGCTGGAGTTGAGATAGGCTTTGCCCTTGGCCTGGCTCTCTTTGAGCTTGGCGATCAAGGTGTTCATGGTGGTGAAATAGACCCTGAAACCGTGGTAGCAAGCCTTGATGGCCAGGGCGATGGCGAGATGGGTTTTGCCGACTCCCGGCGGCCCCAGGAAGATGACGTTTTCGTGTCTGGAAAGAAACGTCAGGTCAAAGAGTTCCATGACCGACTTCTTGTCCAGATGGGGATGGAAAGTGAAATCATACTCTTCGATGGTCTTTGCCATGGGAAGGCCCGCAATCTTCATGGCGGTATCGACGCGGCGTTTGTCCTTGGCCGCCACCTCTTCCTCCAGGAGTTGGTCGAGAAAGGAGAGGTAGGAGCCGCCGTTCGCTTGTGAAAGGGTTGCGACGTCGTCGAGAATCTCCACTGCCTTGAACAGCTTCAGCCGCTTGAGATTGTCCTGGAGACGGTCAAAGGTCAGTTGTTCCATGAGACACCTCCGGCGACGTAACGGTCATACTCGGCAAGGGGGCGGCGGTAGACTTCGGGATAGAGGGTGTGAGTGACGAGCCCCCTGGTTGCCTTTCCCTTGTTTCGTCCGTAGCGAGGGGTTTCCTGTGGTGTCCGGGATGGTCGTGACGGGATTCCGAGCGCCAGCCCTTTACCCTCCGGAATAGTGTAAGTCCGGAGCAATTCGGCGTCGTGGTAGATGCGGATAACATCGTTCTTGACCTTGAGGAGCACCTTCTTGCCGACCACGTGGGAAGCGACATGGAAGCGGTTGCCGCCAAAGGAGATCAGGCAATCCTTGTACACTTTGCGGAAGAACTTGAGGGAGGTGTCGTAATCGTTCGCCGGAAGCGGCCCCAGATGAGGGATTTCCTGCTCCCAGCGCAGCTTCACCTGCTGCCGGTAGGTTCCGTGAATCCGCTGGTGAGCAGTTTCGACCAGCCAGGTGGTGACATCCTTATTGGCCTGGGAGAGCGAGCAGTATACGTACCCTCGCCAGAAGCTTTCCCGCAGATAGTCCATAGGGCGCTCCACCTTCCCCTTGACCCAGGGGCTGTAGGGCGGGCAGAGACGGGGCGTGAAGCCGTAGTGCTTGGAGAAGTGGAGGAACTCCATGTTGAAGGCCGGCTTACCGTCTTCTCTGCCGATGACTACGTGCTTCATATTGTCGTAGAGGATCTCGGCGGGCACGCCGCGAAGCTGTCTGAATGCCCGGAGGTGACAGTCCATGAAGACCTCCATCGTGCAGAGCTCGACGAATTCGACATACATAGCCCGCGAGAAACCGAGGACCATGACGAAGGCATAGATCGTCGTGGTCTTGCCTGAGTTGTCGGTGATCTTGAAATCACCCCAATCGACCTGGGCCTGAAGCCCCGGTTCGGTCTCAAAGCGGGTATAGGCGATCCGGCATTTTTGCTCCTTGATGGAGCGGACAAACACCTTGACGGTGTCGTAACAGCCGGCGTACCCTATGCGCTTGAGGCGCTCGAAGATCCAGGTGGCCTGGTAATCGTCTTCGTCGAGGAAATCCCGGATGACCTGGTGATAGGGATCAAGGATCGACGGTTTGGCTGTAGTGCGGGTGTAAGCTGGAAATGAGTTGCTTTCCAGGTGCTTCTTGACGGTTTTGCGATGGATGCCGAGTTTCCTGGCGATCCAACGAAGACTGTGACCTTGGCGCTTATAAGCACGAATGTCCATGTACACCTCCGTGGAAATCATCGGCATCCCTCCCTTCTTGAGAGAGGGATACCACAGGGTCCCAGGGTGGTACACTTTTTATTACCGTTTTTGGATCATTATTGCATTACCAGTGACAAACGGCAGTAGAATAACTCCAATCGCGTTGCCTGATTAAATCTCGATCAAGTTTTTCTGCGCATTCGTTACAGAGACCGAGATCATTCAGCGGAAGGAAACTGTCGCAACCATTGCAATCGCCATCGGTATCTCCCCAAAAATCCCCGTTATTGTCTCCGTCAAAATCAAATGTAGCCTCAGTTAATTGGCTTTGGCCGAGTTCAGTGAGAAATACATCGTCCAAAGACCGCTCGCCACAGCTAGGACAAATGATCTTGTTGAGGAAAATGGGGCGAAGCGTCTCCTCATCGATGTCAACTGATCCGACATCACAGTTGAAGACTCTTTTGCACGACCTGCATTGAAAATTTATTTCCATCAATTTTCTCAATTCCTTTCCTGCCAACGCCCAAAGCCTGACCGGCTTGGTTTTTGGCCGGTCTTGGCGCTTGTTATGCATTGTCTGTTGCTCCTTCAATGATGCCACTTTTGACAGCGTAAGAGTGTATTTTCGTGACAAGGTCCTCACCGAATAAAAAGGATGTCCACGTGATGTCTGAAAATTCTTTGGTCGAAAATTCTATTTTGGCTCCCAGGTCGAACGTCTTTACCTGTCCAACTAGGCGTACGCCAACCCAGCTTTCTTTTTCGACTAGCTCGCCAATGACCAACTCCTTTTCACCATCCTCATTTTTCAGAACGAACATAAGTGTTGTCCATTTGACTTCTAGTTTGCAATCGGCAGTGATGTCTCTGTCTGAGACTATGCCATGCCGGTGAACCAAACAATTTCGAGCTGTATTAATTGATAACAATAAATCAACAAACTTCTCATCCATTTCAATGTCATGTTCGTCTTTTATATGATCAAGTTTGTCAGGGAAGCCAAGCCGGTGAAATTTCTTTACTCCATCCACAAAGGTTGCATTCCAATCTGCTGCCTTAATTTGTACAGTCTCGTTTTGCTTTCCTGTTAGCTTCCATATTGATAGGACTTTGTGGACAGACTCAAGGAAAGCGCTCACGCATTCAATAGAATCTCTAAATCCATTCGTCAGTATCCAGGATGTATATTGCTGCTTGATTTCTTCAGGGGTAAATTTCAAATTCGAGGCGTAAGTTACTGCCATGCTAACAGTGGGGAGCTGAAGATTTTCTGAGTCGATTCCTTCGGCAGCTTTTAATCCGGCGGAAACAAGATATATCACTCGCTGGAGTGCTACTCGTAGCTCATTCCGAAGGGCATCTAGATTGATTGTCACGTTGACTGTTTCGTTCTCCATACTCATTTCCTCGCATAACAAATTGTTAGTAGGTTTCCGTATATAAGTAATTTGCTACTTATATAGGTAAGTTATTACCTATATAAGGAACTTCAACGTTTCACATATAGGTAACTTCCTCTCGCTTCCCAAGTCACCTATATAAGTAACTCTTCCTGCCTCATCACTCTCATTCCCGTACGATTCTTTCAACCACTTCCGCCATAGTGCGAATCGAGCCGTAACGCACCCTCCATATCTTTGCGCCAGGGTCCCACCTGCCTCCCGCAACTTTGAGCTGATCACGCAGGTTTTTTTCGGCATAAGGGACCATCACGGAAACAATATCGTCATTCCGGAAGGGGAAACGATGGCTGCCCGCCTTTTCCTCAACGATAATTTCCACCGTTTTCAGCCGCATCCTGCGCCTGGCATCGTAACGGTATCGTACGCAAAGAAGCGAATCGCCGTACTTTTCGACCAACCTGAGAGTCCCTTTCTGCCCGGGTTTCAGGTGGGCATATGCCTTCATATCCTTGAACATGGAAACCTCTTGCAAGGCGGTCCCGTGCCCACAAAGAAGGGCCGCTCAATCAGCCAATTGCTGACAAAGCGGCCCTATTTGAAACCGAATACTACCGTGGCGCACATCACCGCATCCCTCCGGAATACCTGTTCATGAATCACCATGAGTCAGGTTTTATTACCGTATTGTAAAGATGCCTGTCAATGTTTCTAATGTGATTCCTTCTGATCCCGGGAAAGTTATGCTGTCGCACGTTTCTGTTCCCGTGATGAGACGGAAAGCGGATGCTCAGGCGTCAGCTTCAATGCCGCGCTGGTTATTCCTGAAGAAAAGCCAGACAAGCGGCGGCAGGGTGATCATAAACGCGTAGAGCAGGTAGTGAAACGCTTCCTGCACGCCCACCTTGTCGGCCAGTTTGCCCACCAGGGGGCCGGTTGCGATGAACATGAGGCGGAACGCGAGCGACTGGAGGGAGAGTATGCTGGCCCGGTTGGCGGAGGGGGTTTCGACCTGGGTGTAATAGAGGAATATGGGGCCGCGCAGCCCGCGCATGGCGGTGAGGATGTAGTAGAACAGGAAGCCGAAGGTCCCGCCTATGAGCCCGAGGCCGAAATAGCCGGCCAGGATCATGGCGCAGAAGAGGAGGATGCTGTTCCGGTCTCCCATGGTCACGTGGGCCCGGTGGCTGGCCAGGGCGAAGAGCGCCACGGTCAGGTTGGCCCCGGTCCAGGCAGGGCCGAACCAGCCCAGCGGCACGGCATGCTGCTGCATGTAGGGCTGGATCAGCCAGACCGGATAGAATGAGGCGATGCCCAGGACGGTGTTGAGCAGAATGATGGCCCGGAGACGGCGGTTTTCCAGGAAGGCGTAGCGGGTGACCTTGAGGGCTTCCGCCAGGTGGGAACGGGCCTGGATGGAGGTATCCCGGGGAGGCTCCTTCATGGTGCGGACCACGGAAAACGCCAGTGCCCACACGCCTACCTGGAGGAAAAAAGGCAAGAGGGGCGCGGCTGCGTACATGAGGCCGGCGAACAGGGCGCCCAAGGCTTCGCCGGTCTGGGAGAAGCCGTTCATGCGCCCTTCGAGGCGGGCATAGATACCTTCCGCCTTTTCCTCCTTCAGTGTCTCAAAGAGGAGGGCGCTGTCAGAGCCGCTGATGAAGGAGAGGGAAATTCCCAGGAGTATCTCGGCAACCAGCACGTCGGCGAAGGAGTCGGCCATGGTATAGAATCCCCAACCGACAGTGCCGAGAACGGTGGCGATGGTGAGGGCGGTCCGGTAACCGAGGCGGTCGCTTATGTAACCTGACGGGTATTCCAGGAGGACCGAGGCGGCGGAAAATATGCTCTGGAGAAGCATGATCTGGGACAGGCTCAGGCCGATATGGTCCTTCCAGAACAGGGTAATGATCGCCATGGGGAACAGTGTCCGCTGCAGGAAAGCGAAGGCGTAGAGTTTGGCGATATTGGAATGGAAGCTGTTCATAGTTTCCCTGCCAGGGTAAAACGTAACACTCCTACTCTACTTCGTCCACATCCCGCCCCGAGAGCACGGACAAGGGCTCTTCGGCAGTCACATCGTACCCGGGCCGGGCATGCCCGTCCTTTTCCTTGATGAGCAGCCAGTTGGTCGCCTTGCCGCCCCAGCGGGTCCGGACCAGGGCATATCCTCCCCGGAGCTTTTGTCCGCTAAGCCTGATCTTGGCTGCCCCACTGCCGAGCATTTCTCCGAAGGTTTCCCCTTCGCCGGCCGGCTCGAAGGTGCCCCGGTCCCAGACGATGACTTTCCCTGCGCCATACTCACCTTCCGGGATGCTCCCCTCGAAATCGCCGTACTCCAGCGGATGGTCCTCCACCTCGACGGCGAGCCGCTTCTCGGCCGGGTCAAGGCTCGGCCCCTTGGGAACCGCCCAGCTCTTCAGGACACCATCATCTTCCAGGCGGAGGTCGTAGTGGAGGGTGCGGGCATGGTGCTTCTGGATCAAGAACCGGCTTGCTCCCTCAGAGCATTCCGAAGCCGGTTCTCGCTTTCCCGCCGGTTCCGGCGTGCGGGAGAAGTCGCGCTTTTCGTGGTATTTTTGGAGGGTCATGGTTTTTTCCTGGAGGGGCAAACCTTGTGTTTGCCCTTCGGAATGGGGCACTCACACACCTGTGCGCTGAAGCGCTTCGGCGCGCAAGAGCAAGGATCGCCCCTACGACCGAAAGCACGTTACCCCGCTGTTCTCACCAGCTCCCGCGCCGTGGTCACCACGTTCTCCACCGTAAAGCCGAACTGCCTGAACAGCTCCCCTGCCGGGGCGCTGGCGCCGAACCGGTCGAGGGCGATGACCGCACCCCGGTCGCCCACCCATTCGCGCCAGCCCATTGATGCGCCCGCTTCTATTGCGAGCCGCGCCGTGACGTCCGGGGGGAGAACCTGGTCACGGTACTCAGGCGGCTGATCCCGGAACAGCTCCCAGCTGGGCATGCTCACCACCCGCGCGGCGATATTACCGGCCGCGAGCGCGTTCTGCGCCGACATGGCAAGCTGCACCTCGGAGCCGGTGGCCATGAGGATCACGTCGGTTTTGGGGCCCTTTTCCCGCGAGAGGATGTAGCCGCCTTTAAGCACTCCATCGGCATGGGCGGCCAAGGAACGGTCGAAGACCGGCAGGTTCTGGCGGGTGAGGACCAGCATGGTGGGGCCTGTAGTGCGCTCCAGAGCGGCGCGCCAGGCAAAGGCCGTCTCGTTGGCGTCCGCCGGGCGGATGACGCACAGGTTGGGCATGGCGCGCAGGGACGCAAGGTGCTCGACGGGCTGGTGGGTGGGGCCGTCCTCTCCCACGCCGATGGAGTCGTGGGTCATGATGTAGATCACTGGCAACCCCATGAGGGCGGCAAGGCGGATCGACGGCCGGGCATAGTCGGTGAAAACGAAAAACGTGGCGGCAAAAGGACGAATTCCGCCATGGAGGGCCATGCCCGAGGCGCAGGCGCACATGGCGTGTTCCCGTATGCCCCAGGCAAAGTTTCTCCCGCTGCGATCATCCCCGGAGAAATAGCCGCTGCCGGATATGAGGGTCTTGGTGGAAGGGGAGAGATCGGCGCTTCCTCCAGCCAGCCAGGTGATCTTCCCGGCCAGGGCGTTGAGCACCGTGCCTGCCGCGGCGCGGGTCGCGACGGCCTTCTCCGGGGAGAACTCGGGGACATCGCCATCCCAGCCGTCGGGAAGCTTGCCATCGAGCGCGGCCAGCAAGCGGTCCGCCAGATCGGGATTGGCCAGGCGGTATGCCTGGAAGCGCCGGTCCCAATCCATCTCCAGCTCTTTACCCTTTTCCATGGTGTGGCCCATGTGCGCCGACACTTCGGGCGGTACGAGGAACTCCTCTTCCTCGGGCCAGCCGTAAAACCGTTTGGTCAGGCGGATCTCCTCTTCCCCGAGGGGCTCGCCGTGGGCAGAGGAGGTGTCCTGGCGGTGGGGGGAGCCGAAGCCGATATGTGAGCGGACGATGATGAGGGAAGGGCGTTCCCGCTCCTCGCTGGCAGCATCCAAGGCCCTTGAAAGGGCTTCCAGGTCTTCCGCCGCGTCCCCCAGGTCCTGCACGTGCCAGCCGTAGGCCTGGAAACGCCGGGCCGCGTCATCGGAGCAGGACAGGGAGGTGCTTCCTTCGATGGTGATGCGGTTGTCGTCGAAAATGCAAATGAGCTTGCCCAGACCCAGGTGTCCGGCCAGGGAGGCCGCCTCGTGGGACGCTCCTTCCATCAGGTCGCCGTCTCCGCAGAAGACGTAGGTATGGTGGTCGACGATTTCGTGGCCTTTGCGATTGAAGACTGCCGCCAGGTGGGCTTCCGCCATGGCCATGCCCACGCCGTTCATGAATCCCTGTCCCAGCGGGCCGGTGGTGGTTTCCACGCCAGGGGTGTGGCCGTATTCGGGATGGCCTGGGGTCTTGCTTCCCCACTGGCGGAAATTTTTCAGATCGTCCAGTGACAGGTCATAGCCCGTGAGATGGAGCAGTGCATACTGGAGCATGGAGGCGTGACCGTTGGAGAGGATGAACCGGTCCCGGTCGAACCAACGGGGATTGGCCGGGTTGTGGCGCAGGAAACGGGTCCACAGGATGTAGCCGATGGAAGCAAGTCCCATCGGAGCGCCCGGATGGCCCGAGTTTGCTTTTTGCACGGCATCCATTGCCAGGGTGCGGATGGTATTGATGCACAGTTGGTCGATTCGGTTTTCCATTGTATGAACTCCTTGTTATCAAAAACTGGGAAGGCGTCGAGCAGGATTCAGACAGGTTTTTCCGTTCCCAGAATCCGGTCATACACCTCCCGGATGGACGATGTGATCCGCTCGTAATCCGATATCAGCGCTTCGCCGGGGTTGCGCAGCCGTTCGTCGTAGCCCAGCCGGCGGGCAAGTTTGTTCAGGTATGCCCTGGAGCCGCCCAGGTCGTTCATTGAATAGTCATGGATGATCCGCAGCCGGTTTTCCAGGTGGCGCAGGAAGACGTAACCGTCATGGAGGGAAGCGAAATCGCCGTCGGTGACCAGCGAGTGGCAGTGTATGGCCTCCAGGGCTTCGAGGGTGGAGAAACCACGTATGTCCGGACAGTCCATCCCGTGCTTCAGCTGCAGGTATTGGACAACGAACTCCACGTCCACCATGCCGCCGCGGCCGGTCTTGATATTGTAGCTTCCCAGGGTCTCACGGGCCAGCTCGGTCTCCATCCGCATCCGCAGGCGATGAATCTCGCTGCGCACATCTTCGCCGGCACTGCGTCCATAAACCGTTTCCCTTATGATCCCTTCGATGTCATCCTTCAAGGGGCTTTCCCCCAGGACCACCCTTGCCTTGGTCAGGGCCTGCCGTTCCCATATCAGGGCCTCGTTCCTGTGATAACTGCGGAAGGACTCCAGCGAGGTGACCAGCGGGCCTGCGTTGCCCGAGGGGCGCAGCCGGGTGTCGATCTTGTAGACATAACCTTCGCGGGTGGGGGTGGAGAGGATCGAGATGATCTTCTGCCCCAGCTTGGCGAAGTATTCGTGATTTGATATTTTTTTCTCGCCATTGGTCATTCCCTGGAAATCGTAGACATAGATTATGTCCAGGTCGGAATGGTAGTTCAGTTCCCTTCCGCCCAGCTTGCCCATGCCCAGAACGGCCAGGCTCGCCGGCCGTTCGATCCCCCCGGCATCGATCCAGGTCGGTGTGCCGAACCGGGAGAGCTCCCTCGCCGCCAGCCCGCAGGCGGCATCAAGGCAGGTCTCGGCCAGGTTGGACAGCTGCCCGGCTATCTCTGCCTGGTTGATCTCTCCGAAGATGTCCTGCATCCCGATACGTACGAATTCTTCGTTCCGGTACCTGCGCAGGATGTCAAGGCTTTCTTCGAAGTCTTCCGCGTTCGCAAGAAGCGATTCCAGCTCGCCTTTGGCATCGGAAAGTTCCTTCAGGGCGGGCAAAGAACGGGACACCATGTTGTCCAGCAGTTCCGGAGTGTGGATGAATATCTTGGAGAGAAACCTGCTCATGCCGAACAGTGACACCAAAAGCTTCAGGATTTCGTGGTTTTCTGCAAGCAGGGCGTAGAAGCTGGCCCGTTGGCCCACGGAATGGAGAAAGCTCTCGCTGTTTGCCAGTGCCATGTCCGGGTCGGGTGAGGAGATGATTTCCTGGAACATGAGGGGGACTATTGCTTCGCGCAGGCGCTGACCCTTCTGGGAAAGCCTGATGCGGGGCGTGCCGTCCCTGAGGATGCCGAGATTCTCATAGGCAGCATCCACATCTTCGAAGCGGCGTTCCGCCAGCATGTCCTTGACCAGGTCCGGGTCCACGCCCGAATCGAAGAAGAAGTAGGTTTCGGGGCTGACATCCTCCTTCAGCCTCTTGTCCCGGGAGAGGAACAGTCCGCCGTAGATTGCGGACACTTTCGACCGGTGGAACTCGAGAGTTTCGAGGAATTTCCGCGGCCCGTCGGCTTCAAGGTATCCGCAGCGGCGTGCCAGGACGAGGATTTCCTCTTCGCTTGTCGGGAGGCTGTGGGTCTGGCGTTCCTGGACCACCTGTATGCGGTGCTCCACCATGCGTAGAAAGCGGTATGCATAACTGAGGGTGTCGCAGTCTTCGCTGCTGATGATGTGGGAGTCGCAAAGCGCCTCCAGAGCCTGGAGCGAGTTCCTCACCCTGAGGGCGGGGTTTTTCCCGGCAAATACCAGCTGCAGCGCCTGGATGAAGAATTCGATTTCCCGGATGCCGCCGCGGCCCAGCTTGATGTTGGTTTCGCCCCCCTTCTCCCTGGCCAGGGAGAGGTCGATCTTCTTCTTCATGGCCATCATGTCTTCCACCAGGGTATAGTCCAGGTATTTGCGGTAGACAAACGGCTCGATCATGCGCAGGAAGCGTTCCCCCAGTTCCGGGGAGCCGGCCACGGGCCAGGCCTTCAGCATGGCCGAGCGTTCCCAGGACTGGCCCCAGGCTTCGTAGTAGACTTCCGCCGACCTGAGCGACAGTGCCAGGTCGCCGCTTTTCCCCTCGGGCCGCAGCCCCAGGTCCACCCTGAAGACGAAACCGTCCTCCGTTACCTGGGAAAGGGCCTTGGTGACCATTTCCGCCAGCTTGGCGAAAAAAGAGTGCAGAGACATCCTGCCGCGGATCATGCCGTCCGGAAGGGTTACGCCTTCTGTTTCCCCTTCGTCTGATGAGTAAAAGAAAACGAGATCGATGTCGGAAGAGAAATTCAGTTCCCTCCCGCCCAGCTTGCCCATGCCCAGGACCAGGAAATCAGCTTCCGTCTCACCCGACGGGGTCCGCACGAGCGGCCTGCCGTGTTCCCTGACCAGGAGGCGCAGGCAGGACTCGCGGGCCGCTTCCAGGGAGGCGGACGCCAGGTCCGAGAGTTCGCCGGTGGTGTCTTCAAGCGAGGCAAGGCCTGCCAGGTCCCGTGCCGCTATCCGGAGTATCTCTCCGTATTTGAAGCGTCGCAGGATGGGAAGGAGGGCTGTGAAGTCGGTTGCACCGGCGCACGCGGAACGCAGGACAGCGAGGTTTTCGTGAAAAGACCCGGCGGTGTTTATCCGGTTTCCCAGGAAGAGGCTCCGGAAGTATTCGGGGTAGCGGCAGATGATGGAGGCGAGAAAGGGGGACGAGCCGCATATGGTGAGGAGATGGGCCCGTTGCAGCGGTTGAGCGCAGACGCTGGCAAGCTCCTCGCGGGGAACCGAGGAGCTGATCCGCTCCAACCCGTTCAATGCCTGGCCCGGCGAAGGGGCAAGGAGGGAATCCAAGACGATCGGCGCCAGGAACTCGACGGGGATGCACTCGGCAAGCAGCCGCAGGTTGGCGACAGAACTGGAACAGTTGAGGAAGCCCAGTGATTCCAGCAGGGCTGACAATCGGTTGCAGCTTTCCCCGGTGTCTCCCTGAGTGAGGCACTCCTGAAGCTCGGCCTCGAAACCGGGGCGGTCGGTCATTTCCCCACCATCTCCTTTATCCGCCGCCTGAAGTCGCCGGACAGAACGCCCTTTTCCGTAACTATGCCCGTAATGTAGCGGGCCGGCGTGACATCGAAGGCAGGGTTGCGGACTTTCACCCCCTCCGGGGCAAGCTGCTGGCCGGAGAGGTGAGTCACTTCCCTGGGGTGCCGCTCCTCGATGGGGATGCTGTCACCGGTTTCCAGGGAGAGGTCGAATGTGGAAAGGGGGGCCGCCACGTAAAAGGGGATCTTGTTTTCACGCGCCAGCACGGCCACGGTGTAGGTGCCGATCTTGTTTGCGGTGTCGCCGTTGGCGGCGATGCGGTCGGCGCCGACCACGCAGCAGTTGATCTCTCCCTTCCTCATGAAATAACCGGCCATGGAATCGGAGATCAGGGTCACCGGGATCCGGTCCTTCATGAGTTCCCACACCGTCAGCCGCGCCCCCTGCAGCCAGGGACGGGTTTCATCGGCGAAAACCCTTATGTTCTTGCCCTGCTCGTGGGCGGCCCTGATGACCCCGAGGGCGGTTCCGTAACCAGCGGTCGCCAGTCCTCCTGCATTGCAGTGGGTGAGGACCGTGCTTCCCTCCCGGATCAGGGATGCGCCGTTTGCGCCGATGGCGCGACAGATGCGCAGGTCTTCTTCCTCGATGGCCACGGCCTCGCAGCGCAGGATTTCGCGGATCGAGTTCAGGTCCTTGTCACGGTTTGCTTCAGCCACCCGCTTCATGCGGTCGATGGCCCAGAAGAGGTTCACCGCCGTGGGGCGTGTGCCGGCCATGATGTCGCAGATATTGGAAAGCTGCTGGAAGAAGGATTCGTAGGTGTCGGCTATGATCTCGCCTGCGCCCAGGGCGATGCCCATGGCAGCAGCGACGCCGATGGCGGGGGCGCCGCGGATCACCATCCCACGGATTGCTTCGGCCACGCTCTTGAAGTCGCGGTATTCGTTGTAGACCTCTTCCCCGGGGAGCCGGGTCTGGTCGATCATGATGACCTTGTTGTCTCGCCATTCTATTGTTCTGAAGGACACTGTGGTTGCTCCGTCAAACAGTTGGTGGATTTCCGCAGATATGAAAATATAAGTTTATTATCTTACCATAAGGAATGCTGCTTTTCAATTTGCGTGTGGCATCCCTGGTGCTGCGCTGCAAGGTTGCTGCTGTGTCGATGACGCAGGCTTTAAAGCTGCCGGCTGGTTGCGGCGGGGCAAGGAAGTGAAGGGTGACGCTCTCTTCTGGCGGATGGATATCCCCATTCCACGGGTATCTTGCAAATTGGACGGTAATGGTTTTAAATTGCATGCATGACACGCAAACCGAGGCTCCATTTCGCTGCCCGGGGAAAAGGGGTGCATAAAGTGGAAATCATAACGGTAAATTCGTGGGACGAACTGCAGCACGAACTGTTCGCCGATTCATGGAACGAGAAGATCGGGCGTTTCCGATCCCGCTTTGCCTTCCGCGGACTTTCGGATGCCTCATATCGTCTCGAGACAAGCCTGATCCGACTCGGAGGCGACTTTGTCAAACTGGAACGCCATCTTCTGCGAAATTTCCGAAAATACGCCCATCGCGCCGTCGTGGAGCGCGACTCGGTATGGCACTGGCTTTCCGTGGCCCAGCATTTCGGTTTGCCCACCCGCATCCTTGACTGGACCTATTCCCCTTTTATCGCAATGCATTTTGCGACGGCGAACATCGAGAAGTTCGATCGGGACGGCGTGATCTGGGCGGTCAACTACGTGAAGGCGCACGAGTTGCTGCCACAATTCCTGAGGGACAGGCTCGAGGAAGAAGGCGCGAACGTCATGACCCTTAATCTCATGAACGAGGCGATAAATTCTTTGAAAGATCTCGATTCGCTGGATACCCAGTCGGGTGAGAAGGTGGTCATTTTTTTCGAACCTCCGTCCATAGATGACCGGATCGTCAACCAGTTCGCTTTTTGTTCGGTAATTTCCGATTCAAGCCTGGTCCTGGACGACTGGCTGAAGAACCATCCCGAGCTGGCCAGGAAAATCGTCATCCCCGCCCCCTTGAAATGGGAAATACGCGACAAGCTCGATCAGGCCAATGTGAACGAGCGGGTGCTGTTCCCGGGGCTGGACGGCCTGAGCCGCTGGCTCAAGAGGCACTACAGCCCGAGCCTCGGCCTTCGTAGCCAGGCTACATCGGCGGAGTAGGGCCGTGAAGGGGGCGAATGGTATTCCGCCCCTGCAAATTGTTTATCTGGAGTTTCCGGATGAACACGAGTCTATGACTGTATTTCTTCGATAACGATTTCCACGGCTCCAACCGGACAGATCTTGTAGCAGTCGCCGCAGACATCGCATCTGCCGTGGTCGATCACGTATCGTTGACCGTCCTTGTAAATTGCCTTGAAAGAGCACCGCTCCAGGCATTTCCCGCAGCCAGTGCATGCATCCGTGATGCGGACGCCCCTGAACGGAATGCGCATGTCGCCGAAGCAGAAGCCGGTGCGCTGCAATTTATGGGGGCGCTGCTCCATCTCGTAATCGAAGTCATACACTTCCCCCCAGGCGCGAAACAGGCAGAATGTTGTCATGGCAGGATACTTCTCGGTGTCCTTTACGCCCAGCATGAACATTTCATTGGAAGCAGCCTTTTCCTTGAGTACCCCGAAAGATATTTCCCTGACATCCCCGGTCGCGCGGATGGTGTAGCCGGGCTTGAAACGGGGCATCCCCTGTTCGTCGTGGCTGACGGATGTTTCGGGAAACATGCCGCAGACTGATACCTTCCCCGTCTTTTTGAGTTGTTCGTAGAAGGGCTTGGTGATCATGGTGCGAAAATACAATCCCTCATGGTCAAAGGCAAACAGGTGGGCGATGCGGGTCTGGGGGATGCCGTTGTCAACGGTGGCGAAGGTGAGACAGCCGATCCGGTCGAATTTTCCGTAAATATCCGGGATTTCCATGGTTATTGCTCCCTTGTCACGAGCGCACATACCGGCGGAAATCTTTCTCGATATTCAGCGCAACTTTCCTGAAGATTTCTTCGGTAGCCGCCCGGACGGCGGCCATGTACTTACTTCCCGCCGCGGAATGGAGGAAATTGAGATAATTGCGGAGTTCTTGCGTCGAAAGGCCGCGGTAGGTATATGCCGTGATTTGAACATTTATCTTGCGGTTTATCTCCAGGGAAGGGATTTCTTCCTGGATCCGCGCCTTGATTTCCTGTGCATGCGGATAATCAGGCGGAATCGAGCTCATCATTTTTTTCAGCATGTTCTGGGTGAGTCTCGTCGCAATTTCCGAAGCGCCTGTGACCTTCACTATCTGGGATGTCAGGTTCATCCTCTCCTTGAAGCCGGGCGCAGAGTCCACCTTGACGTAATTGTACGCGTTTTCCTGCAGGTTGAAATCCCAGACCGACTCTGCCTCTACAACCTTTCGTCCGGCCGGAGACCTGTACCATGCCAGTGCCGTGGCCGCTTCCCGGTTGCCGAGCCTTCGTTCCAGGCATCTCTTGAATGTCTTCTCCGCGAGGGAGGGGCTGAAGGTGTCTGCAAGAAGCTGCTCGATCTCGCCACGACCGCTTCGTCCGAAGAGGTCTTCGAATTCTCTCCGGTGGCCGGAAGCCACGATCAGTTCGTCCATGGTATCACGGGACCGGACCGGCTCGGGTGCCCGTGCTCCCTGTTCGACTTTTGTCGTCCCCTGCTGCCGTCTGTCCGAGATCCCGGATTTTAGGGTATTCACCTCGGAAGCCGGGAAATCGAGGCAGAGTTCCGGGTTTATGCGCACATAGACTTTTTCTCCATCTTTCCATGCCGATTGCGCCTCGATCTCGGATTCGTCATTCAGGTACACGGTCATGGCCGGGGCAGTGCCGGCGAAGGATACGATGAGCAGCCACAAAATGAAACTGATCTTTCCTGAAAAGGTCATTGGTTTCTCCCGTGTTAAAGATGGCATTCCTGGAATATAAGGACCCGGATTCCGGCCTTGAAAAAACTATGCTCCGAATAAGGAGTGGTTAGGAAACCCTTCCCTGCGGGCTGGAATTCATATCGGCATATGGTCACAGATTCTTGATGTTCGGGTTCCGCATCTCTGTAAAACAAAAGCCGCCTCCGTCAGCTCCGGGCTGATGAAAGCGGCCTTTTCCAGATCCGTTCTTCACGGCGATGCAAAACACGTGGCGACTCCCGGAACACCTTTTCATGAACTACCATGGGTCTGGATTTATTACCGTATTGTAACGATATGTGTCAATATTTCTAATAAAGCTCTTTTCCGTACCGCACCGAAGCACTGGAAGCCATTCTTTATCAGGAGATATCCCCGCTTCCCGCCAAACTCTTCTCCACGACTTCGAACACATCCCGCGGCAGATCGGGCAGCGCCTTGATGCGCCGCAGCTGATCGAGCATCATCGCCTGGCGCGCAGGGTCGAAGCGCCGCCAGCGGGTCAGCGGGGTGAGGAGCCTGGCCGATACCTGGGGGTTGACCGGGATGAGGCGTACCATCTGCCCGCCGAAAAATCTGTATCCGGAGCCGTCCGCGGCGTGGAAGCGGACCAGGTTGGCCTGGGAAAAGACCCCCACCAGCGATCGGAACCGGTTGGGGTTGGTGAGCTCGAATGCAGGATGCTCCAGGAGCCGCGTCACTTCGTCCAGGGTTCCGGGAAGCGTCGAGGAGGCCTGCACGGAGAACCACTTGTCCACCACCTGGCGGTCGTCCCGCCATTTCCCGTAGAATTCGTCCAGGGCAACTGGCCGCTCCGGGCAGTCGCAGGAAGCGAGCGGGACCAGGGCGCCCATGACGTCGGTCATGTTGTCCGCGCTCCGGAACTGCCCGAGGCACAGGTCGATGATCTCCTGCTTTTCCAGGGTCATGAGGTAGGAGAGGCACAGGTTCGCCAGCCGCCGCCTGCCTGCCCGGCCGTCATCCACGGCATACGGCGCGGTTCCGCGGCATTGCTCGCGGACGTCGAGGAATTCGGCGCGAAGCTGCTCTGCAAGGCTTTTGCGGACAAACTGGCGGGCCTGGTGGACAGCGTCCGGATCGGCCACACTCATCAAATCCGAAAGGTAGGCCTCGGACGGCAGGGTGAGCGCCTCTGCCAGGAAGTCCTTGTCATGTTCTCCACTGGCAAGTGTTTCCCTGAAAGCAGCAACGAAACCTGGATCGAGGCGTAATTCCCGGCCTGCCTGGAGGTCCGCCACCAGTCCGAGCATGAGCTGGATCGCCAGTTGCTGCCCGGCTTCCCAGCGGCAGAACGGATCCTTTTCATGTGCCATCAGCAGCACGAGGTCTTCGCGGCTCCACGGATAGGAGAGGCGGACCGGGCCCGAGAAGCCTCTCAAGAGAGCCGGAACCGGCTCGGACGGCAGGCCGGTGAAGACGAAGGTTTCTTCGGCATTCCGGATTTCGAGAATGCGGGTAGCCGGTCCCGGGGCTGTTTCCCCGGCCAGCTTGCAGGGGAGCTCGCGTCCATCCCGGCCCAGGAGTCCCATGGCAAGGGGGATGTGGAAGGGTTTCTTTTCCTGTTGGCCCGGCGTAGGCGGGCATGACTGGCGGACCTTCAGGGTAAAGATTCCCGTTGTCTTGTCAAAACTGCCGTCGACTGAAAGGATCGGGGTGCCTGCCTGCTCGTACCAGAGGCGGAACTGCCCCAACTCCTTTTTTCCTCCGTCTTCCATGGCGCGGACGAAATCTTCGACAGTGACCGCCTGGCCGTCATGCCGCTGGAAGTAGAGATCCATGCCCCTGCGGAAACCGTCAGCTCCCAGAATGGTTCGCATCATGCGTATCAACTCGGAGCCCTTGTTGTAGACAGTCATGGTATAGAAATTGTTGATTTCCATGTAGGAGTCTGGACGGACCGGGTGAGCCATGGGACCACCGTCCTCGGGGAACTGGTGGGTGCGCAAAAGGCGCACGTCGCTGATCCGTTTCACCCCTCGGGACTCCATGTCTGCGGAGAACTCCTGGTCCCTGTAGATGGTCAGCCCTTCCTTGAGGGACAGCTGGAACCAGTCCCGGCAGGTGATGCGGTTGCCGGTCCAGTTGTGGAAGTATTCGTGGCCGACCACCTCTTCGATGGCCCGGTAGTCGTCGTCGGTGGCGGTTTCCGGGCTGGCCAGCACGTAGCGGGAGTTGAAGATGTTCAGTCCCTTGTTTTCCATTGCGCCCATGTTGAAATCGTCCACTGCCACGATCATGAACAGGTCCAGGTCGTACTCGCGGCCGAAGGTCTCTTCATCCCAGCGCATGGCCTTCTGCAGGGAGCGGAGGGCATGGCCGCACTTGTCCCGGTTTCTTTCCTCGACGAAGATGCGAAGGGTCACTTCCCTGCCGGAACAGGTGGTGAAGTTTCCTTCGGTGCATACCAGGTCACCGGCCACCAGGGCGAACAGGTAGCAGGGCTTGGGGAACGGGTCGTTCCAGACCGCGTAATGGCGGCCGCCGGGCAATTCACCGCTCTCCTTCAGGTTTCCGTTGGAAAGCAGAACCGGATAGCCTTGCCGGTCGGCGGCGATGGTCACCGTGTAGACCGCCAGCACGTCGGGCCGGTCGGGGAAGTAGGTGATGGAACGGAACCCCTCCGCTTCGCACTGGGTGCAGAACATGCCGCCCGACCGGTACAGCCCTTCCAGGAAGGTGTTGTCCTGGGGCCGGAGTTCGGTGGTAACTTCCAGGCTGAAGGCGGACGGGACTTCCGGGATGGTCAGCCCTTCTCCGTCGATCGTATATTTGTCGCCGGGCAGGTCCGCCCCATCAAGGGTCAGCTTTATGAGAACGCACCGCTGACCGTCCAGGCGGAGCGGCTTCGTTCCCGGCCCGGCAGCAGGGTTCGCCCTGACTGCGAGCTTGGAATGGACCCGTGTGGTTTCCTCGCCCAGTTCGAAGAGGAGGTCGATGGTGTCGACCAGAAAGTCGGGCGGAGTATAGTCCTTTCGGTAAATTGTGGCATGGGGTGTGTCGGTCATGATGTTCCCTCGCTGTGTGAAAAATGTTGCCGCGCAAAATCCGATCTGCTGCCGGTTGGCAGTTCACCCCTCAGCCGGGCTTAGCCCACGCTTGAGCGCCGAAGCGCTTCAGCGCGCAGTCACCCTCTCCCTTGATGGAGAGGGTGATGATGTTTTCGTCTGTCTGGACTCGCGAGAGGTACAGGGTTGTGCCGGCATGCGAAAATGAAAAAAGGGCGGGTTGGAAACCCGCCCCTACAGTGTATCACGCAATCAGCTGATACGGCGATTCACCGGTCCCTACTTCGGCACCTTTTCCCAGTCCTTCAGGAACTTGTCTATGCCGATGTCGGTCAACGGGTGCTTGGAAAGCTGGGCGATGACTGAGAATGGAATGGTGGCTATATCCGCGCCGATCAAGGCGGCGTTGAGCACGTGGATCGGGTTGCGGACGCTTGCCACTATGATTTCCGCCTCGTAGCCGTAGTTGTCGAAGATGGTTCTTATATCTTCGATGATCCCCATGCCGTCCTGGGATATGTCGTCCAGCCTGCCCACGAAGGGGGAGACATACGACGCCCCGGCTTTGGCGGCAAGAAGGGCCTGCAGCGGGGAGAAAATCAGGGTGACATTGGTCCTGATCCCTTTTCCGTGAAGGGTTTTTACGGCTTTCAGCCCTTCCGGCGTCATGGGTATCTTCACGACGATATTGGGATGGATTGCCGCGAGCTCCTCCGCCTCCCGGATCATTCCTTCATGGTCCAGCGCCACCACTTCCGCGGAGATGGGACCGTCCACGATCTCCGTTATCTCTTTTATCACTTCGATGAACTTGCGGCCTGACTTGGCAACCAGGGACGGGTTGGTCGTGACCCCGTCGAGCACTCCGAGAGCATTGGCTTCCCTGATTTCCCGGACATCTGCCGTGTCGATGAAAAACTTCATTTCCTTCCTCCTGATTCGCTTTTAAGTGTTTTTATCCCCCAGGCTTTCACGATACCTGTCCAGGCATTCCATGGAGCAGAAATACAATTTCTCCCCGTTTTCAAGTCTTCCGACGATCGCGTCATCCATGGTCACATACGTGCCGCACACCGGATCGCGAAAGGTTTCCACCCCCCTGCCCTGTGCGGGACGGGGAATCTCATGCCTGCGCAGCAGGCTTCTGACAAGGCGGAACGCCAGGTAACCGAATGCTGCCAGTACCAACAATCTCAGCATGTTTTGCTCCGCGCTTCTAAACCCTGACCACCCGTTCTTCCCCGGGCAGCGATTCGAGGATTTCCTTTACACTGCTGCAGATCAGGGGGTGCACCAGGTCAGGAGCGATTTCACACAGGGGAACCAGAACGAAACGGCGCTGGTGGAGTCGGGGATGGGGGATGGTCAGCCTGATGTCACTGATCACCAGATCGTCGAAGAACAATATGTCCAGGTCCATGGTGCGGGGGCCTTGGGGAACGTCCCTTTTCCGCCTGAACACCTCTGTTTCGATCCGCTGCAGCTCGTCGAGGAGCTGATAAGGCCTCATTGAGACTTCACAGCGGAGCACGGCGTTTATGAACGGATCCTGTGGCACCGGGCTCACCGGCTCGGTGTCGTAGAACCCGGACAGGGCGGTTATCCGCACATCGGGAATCCTGCCTATCTCGGCCACGGCTCTGAGAAGGTTCAGCTCGCGGTCGCCCATGTTCGATCCGAGAGCCAGATACGCGGTACTTTTCATTTTGTCAAGTAGACCATAAAAATGGCTCTGGCGTCAACATAACAGTGAAGGCGGGAATAATCTGGTACACTTAGTTCCATCAGCCGCCGTTTGTCCATTGCTCAGAGGGTCGGCTTGATCAGCAGATTCAGACACCAGCTGATGATGCTGAACACCAGTGCGCCGATAAATGCCGTCCAGAATCCCGTGACATGGAAACCCCTGACAAGCCATGCGGCAAGGTAGAAGAGGCAGCCGTTTATGACCAGGGTGAAAAGCCCCAGGGTAAGCACGTTCACTGGCAGGGTCAATATCAGGAGCATGGGGCGGATGAAGGCGTTGAGCAGTCCGATCACCAGTGCGGCGATGACAGTGGTGAGCAAGCGGTCGACGCTGACACCGGCAACGATGTGGACTACTGCGAGAAGCGATACCGAGTTGATAAGCCAACGGAGAAGAAAACCTTTCATGGACACCTCCTTGGGAAACGGGACACTGTTCCTGCCAAAATTGAATCGTAATGTCACCGTCAATAACGATTGCCTGTTGGCGGACATTGTTTTGAATTGTACAGCTATTGGGATCAGCGCACAATAACCTGAATGCCAGGATGAATTCATTCGGCGGGGAGAGCTTTCCTTCGCCAGATTCAAAGCCATGTGGGATGGATTCGCGCGGGAAGGAAGAAGGGAGCGGAAATGAAATTTTTACGGAACGGAACCGGCCCTACGTTACGGGATGAGCGCGATTCCTGCGCCATCATCTGTTACTGCAACAAGGCGGGAAAGCCGACTCACGGCAATCTCCAGCGGACCATCGAAGCGCTGGTCAAGATGGGACACCGATCCGGGGAGATAAACGGGGAGGGGGACGGCTGCGGTGTCCTGACCGATATTCCCCGGGTCGTCTGGAAAGAGGCCCTGGAAGAGGCCGGCAGGGACTCCACCCAGGCTGATGCGCCGAATTTCGCCGTGGGGCACCTTCTCGTGCCCCGTGATGCCCTTGCTTCCGACCCCGCACTCCTGGACAGGGTCCACCGCCGCTTTGCGGGCAGCAACACGGAAGTCCTCCTGGAGCGTCCAGGTCCGGTCAGAAGCGATATCCTCGGCTCCAACGCCCGAAGGGACGAGCCGCTTTTCTGGCAGGTTGCCCTCAGCTGCCCGGAGTCCGGCCAGGCTCAGGGATTGCTGTCCCGGCTCTCAGCGTCTCTTGAAGAGGAATTCCCGGTACACGTGGCCTCCCTGTCAACTGACAGCGTAGTGTACAAGGTTCACGGCGCCCCGGAAATTCTTCCACGCTACTACCCCGACCTCAAGCGGCGCGACTTCTTGTCGGCGCTGACCATCGGGCACAGCCGCTATTCGACCAATACGCTGCCCACGGTGCTGCGTGCCCAACCCTTCGGCCTTCTCGGTCACAACGGAGAAATCAACACCATCGAGCGGTTTCGTGAAGAGTCCGGCATGATGGGCATCCGCATCCCGGCAGGAGGAAGCGATTCCCAGGACTTGAACCGCACGCTGGAAGGACTGATCCACCTCTACGGATTTTCCCTGTTCGAGGCCATGGAGATGGTTTTTCCCCCGATCTTCAGCGAACTGGATGCCATGTCGCCGGAGCTTGGGTCCGCCTATACGTTTTTCCGCCGTTTCTTCATGACCAGCGCCCAGGGGCCTGCCGCGATCATAGCCCGCTGTGGCGGGCAATGCGTTTTCAGCGTCGACGCCCTTGGCCTGCGTCCTCTCTGGTTCGGCGAGACTGAGAAAGAGTATTTCGCCTCATCCGAACTGGGTGTGGTGCCGCACGGGGAAATCCTTTCCGATCCAAGGCCGCTGGCGCCGGGTGAAAAGGTGGGAATCCGGATGCAGCCGGGAAAACCGGTACAGGTCCTGGAGCATCATGAATACATGTGCGAAGTGGTTTCTGCCATGTCCCGCAGGACCGGGCTGAAAAAACACGAACTGGAGCTTGCGGACGGAGCGGCTCTCCCCACGGACGGGGCGCGCGTTCCGGCTTTCAGGAAGACGTCCGGGCTGAGGCAGGAAAACCTGCTGGCTGCAAATGCCTGGAAGACCAGTGACCTGGCATCGCTCCGCCTCATGGCGCAAAACGGCAGGGAACCGGTTTCCTCGCTCGGTTATGACGGTCCCCTGGCGGCGCTGTCGACTTCCAGGCAGAACGTTTCCGACTACTTCAAGGAGCAGGTTGCAGTGGTGACCAACCCGGCAATCGACCGCGAACGTGAAACGGCGCATTTTTCCACCAGGGTGTATCTGGGGCCCCGTCCCATGCTGCGCAAGGGTGGACGGGCCGCGGTATCCCTTGCTTTCCCGCTCCTTACCGGGGGAAGGCGGGGTGGCCATTCCGAAGATGACGGCAGACTTGCCCGGGAGATGGGGACCTGCTCCCTTGAGTCGTTGCTGGAATTTTTCGGGACCGGCAGGCGCCGCTGTCGGACCGTTTCCTGCGCACTTCCTCCGGGAGAGTCGATCCGCGAGTGCCTCGGCAGGATCGCAGACGAATCGGTGGCCGCGGTTTCCGGCGGAAGCAGGATCATCCTGCTGGATGACAGCGCAGCCTTGCGCGGCTCCACGGGCTTCCTCGACCCCGCCCTGGCCACGGCGACAGTGGACCGGATCCTGAGGGAAACGGCCGATGACGACGGAGTGAGCCTGCGCCGCCGGGCTTCACTCGTGGTCCGCTCCGGCGCGGTCCGCAACCTGCACGATATCGCCTTCCTGCTGGGGATGGGCGCTGATGCGCTATGCCCCTACCTGATGTGGGAGCTGGCCGACATGGTCGGCAACGGCCTCGCCAATCTTCTCTCGGCCCTGAAAAGCGGCCTGGAAAAGGTCATGTCGACCATGGGAACCCATGAAATCAAGGGGTATGGAAGGTATTTCGCCTCGGTCGGACTGACGGACGAGTTGGCGGAAATCTTCGCATCGCCGAATTTCTGCGGCTCCGGCACGGCCGGCCTGGGTTTTCCCCGGCTGGAGGCAGATGCGAGGGACCGTTGCGCTGTTGCCCAGAGTCGCAGGCCCCGGCCGGTCGAAACCCAGTTCCGCCTCTACCCGCGCATCTGGAAGACCGCCGGGGAAGTGGCCAAGATGGAAGAGAATTACGCAGAGTTTTCACGTCTCGTGAGGCGTCTCGAAGAGGAACACCCCCTAGCCATACGGCACCTTGCGGATTTCCGCTTCGGCGAGGAAGTCTCGGTGGACCCGGAGGAGGTGGACATGCGCGTCGGCTCCCATGACATGCCCATCCTGATCTCGGCCATGAGCTTCGGTTCCCAGGGGGAGACCCCGTTCAGGATCTACGCCGAATCCGCGCGCAGGCTGAACATCGTGTGCATGAACGGTGAAGGGGGGGAGATCGCGGACATGCTCGGGGCATACCGCGCCAACCGGGGACAGCAGATCGCTTCAGGCAGGTTCGGGGTAACCATGGACTACCTGAACTCTGTGGACTTCCTCGAGATCAAGGTCGGCCAGGGAGCCAAGCCCGGGGAAGGCGGGCACCTGCCCGGGTTCAAGGTGACGGAAAAGATCGCCGCCGCCCGCCATTCGACACCGGGGGTAACCCTGATATCCCCCTCGAACAATCATGACATATATTCCATAGAGGACCTGGCGCAGATCGTGGAAGAGCTGCGCACTGCCAACCCCCGCGCCAGGATTTCCGTCAAGGTTCCGGCGGTCGCCGGAATCGGCACCATTGCCCTGGGTATCGCGAAGGCAGGCGCCGACATCATCACCATCAGCGGTTACGATGGCGGCACGGGCGCCGCGCGCAGGCATGCCGTCAAGTTCGTCGGCTTTCCGGTGGAGATCGGGGTCAGGGAGGCCCACTGCGCCCTGGTGGAGGCGGGTATGCGTACCCGGGTGGAAATCTGGGCGGACGGCGGCGCCAAGACTGGCCGGGATGTGGTGAAGCTGATGCTCTTGGGCGCAAACCGGGTCGGCTTCGGCACCATGGCCATGGTGGTCATCGGCTGCACGGTGTGCCGCGGCTGCCACCTGGGAACCTGCCACGTGGGAATCGCCACCCAGATCGAGACGCTGGAAGAGGCCAGGGAACGGGGAATGAAGCGCTTCGTGCCCCGTGTCCTGGAGAACGGGGTCATCTACCAGACCACTTTTTTCCGGGCTCTCGGGCGGGAAATCCGCACCCTGACTGCCAAGCTCGGATTCCACCGAACCCAGGACCTGGTGGGGAAAGCCCACCTGCTCCAGCAGAACAGGGGCTTCGACTGCCTTGACCTCGGAGGCCTCCTGGCGCCGCAGGAGAAAGGAGATGTGGCGCGGAGCCCTGATGCGGTGCGCATAATCCGCAAGCCGCTCAATTATCTTACTTCACTGATTTCAGGGCTGGTTACCGAGGCCTTCGCCGGAGGTGACGACCGGGTGCACTATGACGACGACAGCGCATCCAGTTCTGACCGGGCCATCGGCACCTACCTGGCCGGGGCTGTCATCCGCGCCAGGCGAGAAGGCCGGTTGGCGGGAGACCGCGAGGCGATCCTCCATTTCCGCCGCGACTCCATACCCGGCAACGGGCTGGGGGCGTTTTCCACGAAAGGCATCACCGTCTACGTGGAAGGAGGCGCGCAGGACGGGGTGGGGAAATCGGCCAGCGGCGGCAGGATCGTCGTGCTCAAGGGGGAGAACCGCAACGGGCTGCGAGTCGGCGGCTCGGTGGGGAAAGGCCTGGCATACGGCGCGCTGGGCGGGACATTCATAATCCAGGGTGACGCCGACAGCAGGGCATGCATCAGGCTTTCCGGTGCTGACGTGGTGCTGGGGGGCCGCATCCGCAGTCCCCTTGAGGATTCCCTCGGCTGCCTGGCGGACCGGGCGAATCTCAAGGGCTTCGCTTTCGAGTACATGACCGACGGCCGCGTGGTGGTGCTTGGCGACCCTGGGCCATGGATCTGCTCCGGCATGACGGGAGGAATAGTTTTCTGCCGCCTCGACCCGGGGATGGGGATGACCAGGGAAGCGCTTCGAACGCGAATCGCGATGGGGGCGCACGTGGAGATACTGGACCTGGAGGAGGAAGACATCACACAGGTCGAATCGCTTCTTCTTCAGTATCACCGCGAGCTGCTCCACTCCCACCAGGATGACGAGGCCGACTGGCTGGAGGGGGTCATTTCGCGCTGCCGGACCGGCTTCGTTAAAATCGTTCCGGAACCTGCCAAGGCTTTGCCAGTTCCGACGGACGAATGACTTTTTGCGAAATCCGCAAAGTTGGATACAATTGATGAAAATGCATCAATCATGTTGCCTGCTGAAAGGCGGACCATAAATGAGCGAAAAGAAAAAGATACTGCTCGTATTGACCTTGCTGCTATGGCTTTGTCCATGCGCGATCAGCGCCATGGAAACCCATGTCGGCAGCATCAAGACGGTCAAAGGCGACGCTTCGATCGTCAGGGGCTCCAAGCCCGTTGCCGCGGCGATCGGCGCCAGGGTGTACCGGAACGACACCCTGAAAACCGGCGCTCATGGATCCCTGGCCATGGTCTTCAGGGACGACACCCTGCTGTCCATCGGGCCGGGCAGCGAAATTGTCGTTAATGAATTTCTCTACTCGCCTGCGGAGGGGAAGCTGTCCCTGGTCACCAGGATGCTCAAGGGAACGGCAGCTTATGTCTCAGGGATAATCGGAAAGCTGGCTCCGGAATCCGTTCGCTTTGAAACCCCGGTGGCTACCATAGGCCTTCGGGGAACGCGGTTTGCTGTCCGAATCGAAGAAGGCGGCGGGGAGTAGAATGGGCGGAAGCGCAGCTTCTCCTGGGGACGTTTTACCGGATGTGTACGAGGTGCTTGAATGAGCATAAGATGGCTTTTTATCGTCGTTCTACCAGTTGTTTCCTGTTTCTCATGCGCACAGACCGGAAACATGATCGTCCTGCTCCCGGATACCGACGGAAAAACCGGCCGGATCGTGGTGTCCAACAAGGGAGGCAGCCAGTCCCTCGGCGAACCGGGACAGGCAACCTCGCTGCAGTCGTTCGAGTCAGCCCCTTCCGCACCGTTTCACCTCACCGAAGAGCAGGTAAGGGGCATTTTCTCCGAATCGCTTGATGCGCTCCCCCTCCCACCCATCCATTTCACCCTTTACTTCATCCAGGGCTCCACGACGCTGACCCCGGAATCGAGGAAACTTTTCGACGAGATACTTCCAGCGGCGGTGGCCCGCAACTCCTCGGATGTCAGCGTCGTGGGGCATACGGACAGCGTCGGTTCACGGGAGGCCAATTTCGCCCTTGCCCTGGATCGCGCTGGAACGGTAAGGGATCTCCTCGTTTCAAGCGGCATTGCACCCGGCAGCCTGGAGCTGGCATCCCACGGCGAAGACAACCCGCTGGTCCGCACGCCGGACGAGACTCCCGAGCCCCGCAACAGAAGGGTCGAGGTTATCGTGAGGTAGTTTCCATCCGGAAAGGGTGCTTTTTAGCCCTGGCGGTGTCAATCTGCGGGATTGCTTGTGCGACATACTGAAGTATGCCTCTGCGCAAACCTTTGATCTCTTTGCCAGGACAAAAAATCCCCTCTTTCCGATCTGGAAACTGCATTGTGTTTGTCTTGAGTTTCAGGATGAACACCAGGTAGTCGGATTCGACTCGGCAAATACCGGGCTGAAAATCCGCGCTGCTTGCCACGCTGGAAAAACGGGGTACACTGGAATCGTTTCGTTCAACTTGAGCAAGAGGAGGAAAAAATGGATAGCTACCGATGCACGATATGCGACTATATCTACGACCCGTCAGCGGGTGACCCCCCTAACGGCGTCAGCCCGGGAACGGCATTCGAAAATCTTCCGGACAACTGGGTCTGCCCGGTCTGCGGAGCTGAGAAGAGCTTTTTCGAGAAGGTTTGACAAGAAGGAGGTCGATTCCAATGGCAAGAATCCCCTATGTTGACCAGGATGCCTGCATCAGTTGCGGCCTCTGCGTGGATACCGCTCCGGAGGTCTTTCGCCTGACCGATGACAATCTGGCAGAGGTGTACGACCCCGCCGGCGCTTCAGAGCAGAAGATTCAGGAGGCGATCGACGGCTGTCCGGTCAACTGCATCTACTGGCAGGACTGAACTCCGGCAAAAAAAGAGTCTTTCCATGGCCCCCGGTCGCTCAAACCGGGGGTTTTTTTGCGCCATGGTGAAATCAGCCCTTTTTCTTTGCTTCAGTGTGGGGTATATATGATCGGAACGTTTTCATGTGTGGCAGCCATTGCCTGACATGGCAGTGGGGCCAAAAAAATCCGTAAGGTGGACCGAATGGATTGGGAAAAGGCTACCCGTCTCGCCTATGCGATCGGCAGGTCGAAACTGGCTGAACAGAGGATGGTGTTCTTTCGCGCGGCAGCAGCTTATGCCTGCATGAGGGCCGAATGGCAGCTTGCGTCCCAGGACGGGAGGGCCGGGATGAATTCCGCCAGAACCGAGGCCCATGACGCTTTCATCAGGGCCTGCGACATGTTGGAGCAGGTTATGCGGGAGGAAGGCGAGGATGTGGCCTGGAGGGCCGATCTGGGTTACGACAGGAAAGAGATCGGGGATTTTGCCTGCTATGTGAACCTGATACTGGGGCTGGCGGCTCGTTAGTCGGTTTTCATCCGGAAACGGTCTTTTTCCGCTCTGGCCCCATAGAGACTTTCCGGATGAAAACTAATTGGGCTGGAGGGCTATGAGATCCGACGTGTCAGCCGACTCGGAGGGCTGGGAAAAAACGGCTTCTCCTTTGATTGAAAGGCCGTCGATTATTTCGATGAACTCATTGTCCAGCGCCATTTCAGGGGCTCTCCTCGGATGGGAGGGCCATCGTCCCTGGTAATCCTTTGTTCTGCCAAGCTCGTAATGGACATGGGGCCCGGTGGAACGGCCGGAATTTCCGGAAAGCGCGATGACCGTGCGGCTGTCGACCCGCTGGCCCGGTGAAACCATGAGAGCGGAGTTGTGCCCGTAAAACGAGACGTAACCGTCACCGTGGTCCACAACCACCAGGTTCCCGTATCCTTTGCTGCTCCCGGCAAAAAGCACGGTTCCGTTTCGCACTGAATACACCCGCGACCCTGTGGGAACCGCGATGTCAATGCCCCGGTGATAAAGCATGCGCCCGCTTCCGAAAGGGTCCATGCGCCAGCCGACAACCGATGTCACCCTGCCGTTGTCCACGGGCAGGGAACGGTTTGCCGACACATCGCAGGCAAGGAAGGTGGCGAGCGCCACAAGGCAGATCGTAATTTTCATGGTTTTTCAACCCTGAATGACAGTTTTTCGGGGCGGAGATTGACACCGCCCGTTCATATATACACGCCGCGGTCCGGAGAGTCAACCGGGCTGCAATAATGATTCAGCCGGCTGCGGACTACTGATTCCATGCGAGGAAAGTATGATGAAGAAACCGATAGTTGCCATAACCATGGGAGATCCCTCCGGAGTTGGGCCCGAGGTGATTGCCAAGGCGCTTGCCGATCCGGCGGTAACGTCGGCGTGCAGGCCTCTGGTAATCGGCGATACCTCGGCCATGGAGCGGGCGCTGGCAGTAACCGGGTCAGCTCTCACCCTTGAGCTGACCGACGGTTTGCCAACTCAGGATACCACCGGCAAGATCTTCCTCCGCTCTCTGTCCAGCCTGGCCCCGACAGACATGGAATACGGAGGGCCTTCCTCCGAAGCCGGCGACGCAATGTTCCGCTATGTTGCGGAAGCAGTTCGCCTCTGCCTTTCCGGAGAAGCAGCCGCCATGGTTACGGCGCCGATAAGCAAGGCTTCATTGAACAGGGGCGGCCATCGCTATCCCGGCCACACGGAACTCGTGGCTGATCTGACCGGATGCAAAGACTACGTTATGATGCTGGCAGGCGACCGGCTGCGGGTCACCCTCGTCACCATCCACGAACCCCTGTCTGATGTGCCGGGGCTGGTCACCATCGAGCGGGTGTTGGCCACCATCAGGTCCACCCATCGGGGCCTTCACACCTATTTCCGGGAGAATCCGCGTCTTGCCGTTCTGGCGCTGAACCCGCACTGCGGGGAGCGGGGGCTTTTCGGCGACGAAGAGCGGCGGGTCATCGGCCCCGCGGTCGAATTGGCCAGGAAAGAGGGAATTGACGCACACGGCCCGCTTTCGGCGGACATGCTTTTCCATTTCGCGGCAAGGGGAGACTATGACGGGGTGGTCTGCATGTATCACGACCAGGGGCTTATCCCGCTGAAACTGCTCCATTTCGATGACGGGGTGAATGTTACCCTTGGACTGCCCATCATTCGCACCTCCGTGGACCACGGAACCGCATATGATCTTGCAGGGACCGGCAAGGCTTCCGAACTGAGCATGATTGCAGCCATAAGGATGGCGGTCGGAATGGCTGAAAAACGTTCACGGGTCGCAAAGAGCAACCTGCGGGAAAGAAAAACCGATGGGCGTCTGGAATGCTCCGGTTGCAAGACTCGCGGATGCAAGACCAAAAGTACGTCGCAACGGAAAAAGACCAGCGCCTCCAAGGAATTGAAAGTGCAGGAAAGCAAGCCGGCGGGCAGTTCACGGCGAAAAAAAACTTAAAATACCCATGCAGCCCATTGCCTGTAAAGGGTAAACACTCAGAGGTAGCACGTTGAAACTGAAAAAGATCCTGTTCTTCACCATCGGCGCCGTTTTGCTCTATGCCGCCTACATAGGAGTTTCTCTACTTTTCCTTCCCTCGGTGGATTCTCTCAAGGATCGCCGGATGAGCATGACCATCCGCGTAAAGGACTGGAACGGCAACTACCATCCCTTTGTGGTCGGGCCGAAGAACCCCTACTGGACCAGGTCGGCGGCCATCCCCCCGGAAATGAAATGGGCGGTGATCCTGGCGGAGGATGCCCGCTTCTACAAGCATGAGGGAATCGATGTCAAGGCCATCAAGAACGCCATCAAATATGACCTAGAGAAGAAGAGCTTCGCACGCGGAGCATCCACCATAACCCAGCAGGTGGCGAAGAATCTCTTTCTTTCCCGAGAGAAGACCCTGAGCCGAAAGGCCAAGGAGATCGTCCTTGCGCGCCGGATGGATGAGCAGCTTACCAAGGGCCGCATCCTGGAACTCTATCTCAACGTGGTCGAGCTGGGACCCATGGTTTACGGGATCGGACACGGCGCCCGTTATTATTTCGGCAAGCCGGCCTCTTCCCTGACCCCGAGGGAATGCGCCTTCCTTGCGGCCATGCTTCCGGGACCGCGCGTAGCCTACAACCCATACCTCAACCTGGACAAGGTTGTCCATCGGTCAGACGAAATCCTCAGGTTGTTGCGCAGGAAAGGCATACTGACTGAAGGGGAATACAGGCTGGCCCTTTCCCAGCAGCCGAACGTGAACAGGCTGCAGCAGAAGGTCGACGAAAGCATAAAGAAAGAAGAGGCGTTTTCCAACCTGACCGGCGCGGTCATGCGGGAACCTCTGCAGGATATGCCCCCGCAGCCCGAGGGAGAAGGCTCCGAGCCCTTTGCCGCGCCGGAACCGGGAGCATCCGAAGGACCTGCGCCGGCTTACCAGGAACCATCACCGTCGGACCAGGAACGTCAGGGAGGGGAAAATTAGCCTCCGTCCATCATATCCGGAATTTCTCCACTGCGGCTTCGTCAAATTCATGCAGCACTTTCAGCATGCTTTCTTTACCGTCGGCGGTGATTTTAATGGTGTGCTCGACACCGGGCTTTGCCTTGGTATAGCGCAACAGAATCTTTGCGGCTGTTTCGAGCATATCTGTTTCGGCCGTCCCGGTGACCATGCCGAGGGGGCTGCCGCCGTCGAGCCAGTGCAGAACAGTGTCACCGGTATGGACTGCTTTGTCCATCGCCAGGTTTTCCGCTTCGTTGCGTCCTATGATGACCTTGGTAACCGGGCCCAGGCGAAAATGACGACCGACCAGCAGCAAATGGAAGTCCCTTGGGTCAAGCTTTTCCGCATGCCCGAAAACATCTCGAATCTTTGAAAGAAACGACGGTTCCGTGAGCAGGCAGCCACCCGTGGGGCATGGGTAGTTCCTGACCTCCAGCTCATCAGCCAGCTGCATCTGCTCCCTGCGGGAGCGGCCGGATATTGCCGGGAGTTTTTCCCGGTCGACCCATCCCTCCTGCTCCGGTATGGTAGGGTTGAAATGCCTGGCAGACAGGGGGCGGAGCAGCAGCCCCTCGAGTCCGCTTTCCCGTTCGACAAGGCGGAGTGCATCCCTCCTCTGGCTCATGGGGCGTTGTCCCAGGACTTCACCGGTAATGATGAAGTCAGCTCCGCTTTCCGGCATGTATTCCTTTGCCCTGCGGAGAAAATAGATACGGCAGTCTATGCAGGGATTCATGCCGCTTCCGTAACCGTGCTTCGGCCTGCTTATCATCTCAAGGAACTCGATGCCGAGATCGACCACCTTGATGGGTATGTGAAGCTCCCGTGCTGCTCTGACCGCTTCTGTTTCGCTTTTTCCCTTGCCGCCCTTGAACATGAAGAATGGAGAGGTGAAGTTGATGGCTTCCACATCGATGCCCTGTTCCAGCATCAGCTTGACCGCAAGTATGGAATCGAGCCCTCCGGAGAACAGGGCAAGTGCTTTTCGTCTCATGGTTTCTCCTGTAGTTCATTATGGATCCCGTTGGATTGGTTGAGCAATGTATTCCATGAAGGCTATCATATCGCCCCGAAGAATGTAAAGTTTACACGAGTTCGTCCGATACGGACAGAACAGTCCCGTTTTCCGGGCATCCGGAGCAATGCGGGAACGTCGTAGGCTTGAGGGAGAAAGGAATGGACAATCTGGTGAAAAAAGGGACACTTGGTACGATCCTGTTCACATCCGGAATCATCAAGGAACAGGATATTGCGGCGGCATTGGAGGAACAGACTTCTTCAGGCTGCAGGTTCGGGGAAGCACTGGTCAGGCTCGGCATCGTGATGCAGGAAGACATCGACTGGGCGCTTTCCAACCAGTTGGGAATACCCTATGTGAGGCTGAGCGAGCAGGTCATCGACCGGGATGCAACCAGGCTGATCTCGCCCGAATTGGCGCGCAAATTCAACCTCATACCGATCATACGTTCCGGTGAAGAACTCCACATCGCCCTGGCGGATCCGCTGAACAGGGCTGCCGTTGAAGAGGTGGAACTCATTACCGGCTGCAAGGTAACCGTTTCCATACCTATCATAAGAGAACTGCGGGAGATGCTGGACCTGTTCTATGGGCCTGCGGCGGAAGATTTTTCCTTCGGATTTTCATCTTCTGCGTTCTTCCATGAATTGCTGGAAGAAATCAATTCGGACCCCAGCGGCTCCAAGCTCCTGGATTGCCTGGTCCTTTTCTTCTTCCAGAATGGGTTTTCCACACTTTCACTGCAGCCGGCAGGGGGGGTCGTTCACGTGTCCGGCAGAATCAGGGGGACCTTCAGGCAAATTGGAGAGTTCCCGGTTGCTTCCTATCCCCAACTTATCACATACCTGAGGAAAGTCAGCAAAATCAACGGATCACAAGAACCGGTCACCGAGGGTCGACTCGTTTTTGCATATAATGGATGTGATGTGTCGCTCCATGTTTCAATGATAAAAGCTGCTGAGGGGGAATGTATAACTCTCAAGCAATACCCGTGCAGCGAACTCCCTGCAGATCTGGGCGAAACGGGACTGAAGCCTTCCATGGCTGAAAGGCTCCGGGCCCTCTCGTTGACAGGTTCGGGCATGGTCATTTTCTCATCCACCGACCGGCCATTGCGGAATCGTTTCATTGACATTTTCCTTGATGACGGAGCGGCGCACAGCGGCAATGTGATATTGCTGGGGGAAGGGATAGGAAGGGGGAAGCGTCCCTATCCCCGTATTCCCCTTGCTGATGCCGATCGCGCCAATATGGGGATGCTGATCTCCGCCATCCTGGATCATGACCCTGACGTGGTAGTGATGGAGGATGTTACTGATGGCGGTTCCTTAAACGCGGCATGGGAATTGGCCATGCGCGGAAAGAAAGTGGTCGTCGGGATATCCCGCAATGGTCTGGATTCCTGCCTTGCCTACCTGCTCCAGGCTCGATTTGCCAACTCATCGCTTTCCGGTGGGATAAGCGGAGTTGTAGCCATCACCGAAGTGAAAACGCTCTGCCCTCATTGCAGGGAGGAGGTAGAAAAAACCGGCGTCGACGTTTGCCGATCGGCTTCCGGTTGCGTTGAGTGCAGCTTCAGCGGCTTCGGACCATTAAAATACCTCTTGGATGTCGTTTCCTTCAATGAAGGATTCCGTCACAAATTTTCCGTCGCCAGGGAAAGCTCCGTTCTGCTCCGCTACCTTGCAAAGAGCGGTTACAGGGGCATCGGGCAGGATATCGAGGAACTGTTTGCCAGCGGGGAAATAACGCGCAGTGAATACGATTCGCTTCGGGCGGGCCTTGGCAGCACCTGATTTCCCGGCGTCTCACCTTGTTGAAAGTTACCCTTGAGTTCATGTGACGCGCAGTAATCGACATATTCAATCCGGGCATCCGGCGGGCCACATTCTGCGCCCTTCCCCATTCCCCGGATTCCGTTGACATAAAAGGAGATCGAAAAATGGCCAGAATAGATACGCTTTTCAAAATGATGAAGGAACAGGGGGCTTCCGACCTCCACCTGTCCACCGGCTCGCCGCCCATATTCAGGCTTCACGGCGACATGGTGCGCCTCAATTACAAGTCACTGTCCCATGAGGAGCTCAGGGCCATCCTTTTTGAAATATTGTCGGAAAAGCAGCGGCAGGAATTCGATGCCCGGCGTGACCTGGATTTCGCCTATGCGATTCCAGGCTTTGCACGCTTCCGCGGCAACATTTTCATGCAGCACAAGGGGATAGGGGCGGTTTTTCGCATCATCCCGGCCAAAATCCTGTCCGCCGACGACCTGGGGCTTCCTGAAGGGGTGCGCAAAATGACAATGCTCAAGAAAGGGCTGGTACTCGTTACCGGGCCGACCGGCTCGGGCAAATCCACCACCCTTGCCGCCATGATCGACCTGATCAACTCCACCCGCAGGGACCACATCCTTACCCTGGAGGATCCCCTTGAATTCATTCATGAAAACAAGGAATCTCTGTTGAACCAGCGGCAGATCGGCGAACATTCCGAAAGCTTTTCCGCTGCCTTGAGAGCAGCCCTCAGGGAAGACCCCGATGTCATTCTCGTGGGCGAAATGCGCGACCTCGAGACCATAAGCCTCGCCATGACCGCAGCTGAAACCGGCCACCTGGTCTTCGGCACGCTGCATACCAACTCGGCTGCCAAGACGGTCGACAGGATAATAGACGCTTTTCCAAAGGACGGGCAGGAACAGGTGCGGACCATGCTGTCCGAATCCCTGAGGGGCGTTGTTTGCCAGCAGCTCCTGAAGACCGCCGAAGGCAAGGGAAGGGTTGCAGCCATGGAGATCATGTCCGGAACCCCTGCCATTGCCAACCTTATCCGCGAAGGGAAGACATTCCAGATTCCATCCATAATCCAGACAGGCAAAAAGGACGGGATGCAACTTATGGATCAACATATCCTGGAACTTCTGAAAACGAAGAAGATAAAGCCGGAGGAAGCCTATCGTTGCGCCCAGGAAAAGCGGCATTTCGAACAGTATCTGCCGGACCCTGCCATGGCAGCTCCTTGAAGGCAGCCTGTCAAGGGACAATACGACCCCTCCGGAGGCGGCGTGCAAACGTCGCCTTTTTCGTCCCCGGACATCATCACATTCAACGAACAGAAGAGACATAAACCAGATGGTTCCATCCGAATGTCCAGAGCAAATTTCCCCTTGACCATTAAACAATTATAAGGTATTTATCGTTAATAGTTGCTAATACGTAATGCGTATTGTTGTTTACAGTTGCGTTTGCAGCAGTTCATAACACAGGAGGTGGCAGGATGATCCAGGAAAGGGAAAAAATCGCCAAAGCGAGGGAAATGGTGCAGAAAATGGCTGGCGGGATCAATCCGCTGGACGGGCAGCCATTGGATGATGACTGCTTCTTGCATGATCCGAGAATGGTGAGGTGCCTCCATTTCGTGCAGGAAATCCTGAGAAAAGCGTTGGAGGATCCGGCCAGGGCAGGCCAACGGAAACCGGCTGTTTTTGCCATATCCGGTGAAGAAAAAAACCGGGTGCAGTTGCCCAAGGGGAAAATCGGCATCAATGAATTCGCCCGTTGCTTGAACGGGGTGATCGATGCCGGCAAGAGCAGAAAACTGACCGGAATTGAAATCAACAGGCAACTGAAAAAGATGGGCGTGCTGGGTGAGCAGGTCCTGGCTGATGGAAAGACGAGAACCATAGTCAAGGCCGAATCTTCCCATTACGGCATCGAGTCGGAAAAGAGAAACCAGAACGGAAACGAATACGAGATGGTGCTTTTCAATGAAGAAGGGAAGAAATATCTGCTGGAAAATATCGAGACGATTATGGCTTATTCAGGATAGTGCCGCCGGAGGCATGCCCCGGGATTGCAAGTGACGCAAAGCGGATTTTCAATCGGTCTTTTTCAACCTCGGTCCGTAGATCTGCGGCACGACGAATCTGAGTTTTATCGGGCCGATGACCGAGTAGGGCTCGATCCGGGAAAACCTGCCTCGAGCGTCTTTTGCCAGCCAAACGAAATAGGCGGTTTCATCTGTTGTTACCCGGTAATTGAAAACGTTGGAGTTTGGTGGAGGATCCCCGGAAAAAACCAGCCTGCCGCCCAGGGCTGTTAACTCGGACAGGCTTAGTTCCCTGACCTGACGGGCGGGTGGTGATGCGAACTTGAAGAGAGCGTCTTCCACCCGCCGGGACTGCCTGAAGGAATTGACGAAAAAGCGCAGCAGATTGCCGCGCTGCGGCAACGCGATGGCGGACGGGGGGAAGAGCGGCAATGCTTGCGCGTCTTTCAGGCCGTTGGCTGCCGGGAAGTCGATAATGCCGTATCCGTAATACCGCGGATCGTAACCGGTCTCATGATTGGAGGCGGTTGCCCGAAGCGCTGCTTTTACATCGAACCAGTTCCATGAAGGATGGCTATATTTGAGGCACGCCATCAGACCGGCCAGTTGGGCGGTGACACCTGATGGCGTGTCGCTGCCGCCCTTGCCGTTCATATAGCCGTCGGGCACGCCGAATTCAATGCCGTCGCCGGTTTTCCCGCCGACTTTGTTGACCGTGGAGAAGGCCGCGGGAGGAGCGACATTGGCAGGCGGCTCTGACAGGGGCACGTAGGCATAGACATGCAACATGCCTTTGCCGGCCATCCTGGTGTATAAGGCCGAATCAAACAGGTAGTTCCAGCCGCTGAAGCTGGAGGACAGGATCGTTGCACCCGCACCTTCCCCATCGGCCAAGAAACGGTCAGGCGGGAGGAATGACCGGCCGTTGTCCTGTGACGAAGGTGTGACCGATACCTCTGAAACAAGGTTCAGGCCTGCATCGGCAACCGCTCCCCTGGCATTCTCGATCCCGTGGGTAGTGTTGATCCGCAACCTGACGGGCGTGCCTGCTGCGGCCAGATGGGTTATGCAGCCGATCAGCACAGCTGCAAGCAACAATAAGAATGAATTTCCGCGCATGTCTTTCTTTGCCGAATAAAGGATCTTGACGTTTTCTTACCATAATCCGACTTATTCATCATTACAAGGAGATTGCAAAGAAAAATCGATTCTCCCATGCGCAGTGGACCGGCTTCTTTTTGACCGGAGAATCCCATAAGCTCATGCCGCTGCGATTTGGCCCGGACTTTCGTCAAACAACTGGGAAAAACATGCAGAATCTGCTATTTTTCTCTTGTTGTCAATATGGGAAGGCAGGGAGTCTCCATGTTTGTTGAAATGCTGCTGTTCATCATCGCTTTTCTTTCACTGCTGGCCGTGTTTCTGCTCATGGTTCTCGTCAGCCGCACGGCGAAATTGTCTTTCGCCGAGATGGTTGCCCGGCTGGGTCAGCTGGATTCAAACCAGGCACGCATCGAACAGGCCATCAAGTCGGAAATGGCGCAGAATCGCGAAGAGTCGGCTGCCAGCGGCAGGCTGGCCCGGGAGGAGTTGGGGAATTCCCTCAAGGGAATGGGAGATACCATCGCAGGCAGAATGATGGAGATCGCAACTCTGCAGAAAAACCAGCTGGAACTTTTCGCGGCACAATTGAAGAACATGACGGCAGGCAACGAGCAGAGGCTTGACAAGCTGAGGGAAACGCTGGAAATACGGATCCGCAGCCTCCAGGAGGACAATAACGCGAAGCTCGAACAGATGAGGGCAACGGTGGACGAAAAACTTCACGACACGCTTGAAAAGCGTCTGGGGGAATCTTTCAAGCTGGTGAGCGACAGGCTGGAGCTTGTTCACAAGGGGCTGGGCGAAATGCAGAACCTGGCGTCCGGGGTCGGTGATCTGAAAAAAGTTCTCACCAATGTGAAGACCAGGGGGATGCTGGGCGAGATCCAGCTTGGAAGCCTGATGGAGCAGATCCTTACCCCCGAGCAGTTCGAGGCGAACGTGATGACCAGGAAAGGAAGCTCCGCACAGGTGGAATTTGCCGTCAAGCTGCCCGGCCGCGACAACACCGGCAGGGAAACGGTATGGCTGCCCATTGACGCGAAATTCCCCCAGGAAGATTATCTCCGGCTGGTGGAAGCCCAGGAGGAAGGGAATATCGCCCTCATCGACGAGACTTCGAAGCAGCTGGAAAAGACCATCAAGGAGATGGCCCGCCTCATTCGGGACAAATACCTCGACCCGCCCCATACCACAGATTTCGGCATCATGTTCCTTCCCACCGAGGGGCTCTATGCGGAAGTTCTGCGCAGGACCGGGCTTTTCGAGACGCTGCAGAGGGAGTTCAAGGTCGTGATCACCGGCCCGACCACTCTGGCCGCGCTTCTCAACAGCCTGCAGATGGGGTTCCGCACGCTGGTCGTGGAAAAAAGGTCCAGCGAGGTCTGGACTCTGCTGGGCGCGGTAAAGACCGAATTTGCGAGCTTCGGCAACATCCTGGAAAAGACTCGCAAAAAGCTGGTCGAAGCGAGCAATACTATCGACACGGCATCGGTCCGGACCAGGGCAATTGAAAGAAAGCTCAGGGGAGTGCAGGAAATTGCCGCGCCCGAGGCAGCCGCACTCCTGGGTAATGATGCCGTCAACGGGGCGATGGACGGTGACGGCGAGGATTCGGGCGCATGATGCCGGCCATTTAGGCCGGGGTCGGCGCCGCGAAAGATCCCGCAGCCCCTTGATGCCCCGAACAGTGCGGGGCGGCCACGAAAAAAGGGGTTGGCCTTGTCGGCTAACCCCTTGAAAACTGGTCGGGATGACTGGATTCGAACCAGCGGCCCCTTGCTCCCGAAGCAAGTGCGCTACCAGGCTGCGCTACATCCCGCGAATGGACTTTATAGCCTTTTGCCGGAGATTTGTCAACAGGTTATCAATCCTGATGCATCCGTCGGTCCGGAATGTTTCTCCAGGGCCGGAGCGGAACTTCCTCCTCGCTCGTGATAATCTGTCAACTCATGATTCCCTCGAAAGCCCTGCCCCGGCTTTTGTCCGCCAATCCCAGGAGTTTCCGGATAGGCACTATCTTTTCATATCCGGTTCAAATAGAGACAAGGAATATAACCAGTCAGGATATGATTCAGATGAGGCGCCATACCCTTTTTCTTTGTACTGAGAGCAGACATATTTCTTTGAGAAAGCAAAGGCCGGCACACCAGAGCTTAACAATTCTTCATCGATCCGTTGAACCATGCAGTAAAGAGGCAAGCCGTTCGCTTCAGAGATGATTCCGTCAATTCTGCCATCATCACGATATTTGATGAAAACCGGCACATCACCAACCACTTCACGGGAGTGGTCTGTTATCAGCCTGGGATTGTCCCGCTTGTCGCCTTGAGAGTGAAATTGATCCTTTGGTATGACATTATTCTCATAAAAATATTTGTTGAGGGATGGTTTATGGTCACCGTATAGCACAATCAGCGCATCAGGTGCTATTTTCCGGGCTTTTTTTACGAATTTTGCGAATCTTTGAATGGATAGGGATAGTCGTTTCTTATAATCTCTTTCACCAAAGTCGTTTTTTGCCTTGTATGGGCCATGGCTGTAAACTGTAACCAAGTAAAGAAATAACTTTTCGCCCTTTTTCGACTTGATCTGATTCAAGGCTGAATTATAGAGAATGGCATCGTCTGCAAAGCCTCTCTTGTCTTTCGCTTTCATATCTTCAATTGATATGAAAGTGTCAAACCCGAATTTCGGCACAATGAGATGTCTTTTCCAGAATTTCCGGTTATGGTTATGGATGAAAACCGTTGAATAACCATGCGATTTCAAATACTGCGGGAGCGTATGGGGTTTGTCCGCCATTAATTCGGCATATTCCTGGTAAATGATGCCTTGCAGCGTATCGGTGACGGACGGCAAGCCTGTCAGTATCTCGAAGGAAGCATTTACGGTGCCGCCCCCATAGACAGGGGAAATCGATCTGAAATTTTTGAACCCCAATTTATTCAACGGTTGGAAAAGTGTTTTGAAATTATTTTCGTCAAACCAGAAAGCCTCCCCGGATATGAAGATAATCTGTTTCGGCCTGGCTTTCTCACCTCGCTCGTAAGCCAGCAATTTGTTGAATTCCAGCCTGTTTTCGACTGACGACGAATCAGGAAGTTTCCTTTTGCTTGTGTGAACAAGATGCATCATGAGCCCGTTGTCTTTTACGTTTTCGTTCCAGTCCCATGCTATGTAATTTATGCCGTACTTGGCTTTCACGGTATCCAAAAGCTGCTCTATCCTGTAATTGCTGTCGTCAAAATATGAGTAAAAAGTGAAAGGGATCGGTATAAGAAGCAATCCGACATGCGTCGCAAGATTGAATTTGTGCTTATCAATGGATTTGGCCAGCAGGAAGGATAATACCGCGGATAGCATTATGGCGACGATGATAAAAATGTGCCAACATTTCAAGTATCCGGCGATGATTGAAAAATTGTCGATTGCCGTCAGGTCCGACCATGACAAGGCTTCTTTTGTAAGTGAGTACTTGGTAAAATGGATGACACTTAAGATAATGACCGTTCCGGAGATGAGCACTGCTGTGACCAATGATGGCAAAAAGAACCTGATGGCAAGATATGAACAGATAACCGGCATGGCCGAAAGGATCACGTGGGCGAGCCTGAGCCCATTTTCACCAAAGAATAAGAAGTCTTGAAGATACACAAGACAAAGGACATGAACAAGCAGTACCAGAATAAAGGAAGCTGTTTCCAGGCATAAGGGGGAGCCGTTTTTCATTTTGATGCCTTGCATGGAACGAATTGCACGGAAAATTTAAAGCCTAACCACTTTGCGTGGTTAGGCTTGTAGAAGGTGTCTTAAGCAGTCTCCCGGAGACAGCACGCCACAGAGCATCGCCGCTTCCCGATTCGGTATTCAATGCTTTCGACGATTTTGGCAGGCTGCTCCGGTCACGATCCCCAGCTGCTCGGCTAGAACGCCTTTTCCAGTATGGCCAGGACGTCATCCTTGCCGGGCTTCCGGGGGTTGAAGATCGTGCTGATCTCCTGGAGAGCATCCGCTGCGATACGGTCGAAGTCATCCTTGGAAACACCTGCCTCCTTGAGGGTGGGTATGCCAATCCGTCTTGACAACTCTTTTACGGCATCGACAGTCCTGCGCGCGGCTTCCTGCTGTTCCATGCCCTGAAGGTCGAGCCCCATGGCAAATCCCACCGCGCGGAGCTTTGCGGGAACAACCTCTCCGTTGTATTCCATGACATGGGGGAGAACGGCCGCATTGGCGATTCCGTGGGGCAGCCCGGCGTGGACGCAGAGCGGGTGTGAAATGGAGTGTGCCAAGCCGAGAATTGCAGAGTTGTAGGCAAAACCGGCCAGCATGCTTCCAAGAAGCATATCCCCCCGCGCGTCGGCATCCGCGCCGTTTTCCACCGCTTTGGGCAGGCTGCGGGAAATCAGTTCGATCGCCTTGAGGGCATTTATATCGGTCGGTACCGAGGCCGCTGCCGAAAGATATGCCTCTACGGCGTGGGAAAATGCGCCCATGCCTGTCGAGGCTGTCAGTGCGGGTGACGCTCCAATGGTAAGAAGCGGATCGAGCAAAGCAAAGCGCGGCCCCACGTTCTGCCCGCCTATCACCATTTTTGTCTGCCTTGCGGTATCGGTAATTACCGTGAATGCGGTCACTTCGCTGGCCGTCCCTGCAGTCGTCGGAACGGCGATAACCGGAATGCCGGGATTTTTAACCAGGTTGATGCCTTCGTACTGGTTTATTGGGGATTCGTTGGTCATGAGAATGGCAATTGCTTTCCCTGCATCGATAACACTGCCTCCCCCGACTGCAACGACTACTTCAGCCGTTGCCTCGCGGGCAAGCCGGGCCCCTTCTTCTACCACGACATCGCTCGGATTCGTGACAAGTGAACCCCATTCCACGACATCGAGCTTGGCAGCCTTCAGGGAAGATACAATGGTCTCGGCTATGCCTGCCGACTTGACCCCTTCATCATAGACGCAGAATACTTTTTTCAACTCAAGCCCAAGGACCAGATGTCCGACTGTTTGGGCGTTGCCGGGAGCAAACGTCACCGAACTAGGTAAGGAAAAATGAAATTGCATCGCTACTGCCTCCTGTCAATTGTTTATCCTGAATATCATGTGAATTGAAACCGCAAGTGAATATTTATGGGGAGACGCGGTCGGGCTCCGGTGGAATCAGGAGTTCCGCGGCACATACGGAATAAAGATTAATAAAAAAATAAATCTTCCTGAAAAGCGGATGTAATTCAATCCGAACCCGCACGAGCGAGAATAATACCTCCAATGGGCTAATGTTTCAATATTTTTCCGCCGATAGGCAAGATATAAACTTGGTCGGGCTGAAGAAATCAACTCGGGTAAGTTGCGTTTTTATACTATTTGTAAAAAAATCGGGGGAAGCCGGGTTATTTTGTTATTGACATTCTATTTGCACGCATTTAAAATCAGCCGTTGTTTGCTGGCAACGCCTCAAAATCCCGCCGGAGTTCAGGCGAGTGTTGTCGGGGGCGTCGGCACTGGATCTTTTTAGTGATATTAAATTTCCTTCCCATTGCGGGCTACGCGAAGCGTGTTTTGCTCCGGTGAACTGTGGTCCCGCATCTTTCACGAGCAAATACAAGGAATTGAGGAATTCGGATATTGTTTGATCCGCCGGACCGACGGTCGGTTTTCATGCGGGTTGTATAAAGCACCCACTTGGGGTGACTCACTTCGAAAGGAGAAGATTCAAAATGGCACTTCCGTTCAAAAAAGGCAACGTTGTTAAGTATGAAACCGGGTACTGCGCAAACGTAATGAACGTTCTCGACAACGCTCTTATCGTTGACCAGGACAACGGCGGAAACTCCGGAATGTTCAGGATCGAAATTGATCCCGATAACGTTGCTGCAGCCAAACTGACCATTATCAGGTAGTTTTTTCGGCATAGCAATATGCTGCTATCGGTTCATCCCGTGAGAAGACGGCAAAGGCGCTTTCTCCTGTAAATCGAAGCATGAAACCGAATGAAAGACGGCGGCAACCCGTTGTCTTGACATAAACGTACCGCACAGCCGGTTATCACCTTATGGTACGTACCGAAACAGCCCCTGACGGGATGGTCAGGGGCTATTTTTTTTTGCACTTTTTTGCAGCTTTTTTTACCCTTTCCAATCTTCAGGTGAGAAGATGGCGTCCACAGAGTTCCTCCCCGGGGGAACCATTGGGAAACAGTAAGTGTCCGGATCTGTTTCCACATCGATGACCACCGGGCCGGGAAGCGATACAGCCTTCTTCAGGGCATCCCCCAACTCCTCTTTCCTTTCCACGCGTATCGCGGCAACACCGAAACCGCGCGCTACCGTGCAGAAATCCACGTGTTTGCCAAGATCCGTGGACGCATATTTCTCCTTCATGAAAACCCTCTGGAATTGCCGGACCATTCCCAGCTTGCCATTGTTCATCACAACCGTTTTCACCGGGATGTCATAATAGGAGCAGGTTGCCAGCTCCTGGACATTCATCTGGAAGGCGCCGTCGCCGCAAACGGCGAAGGCGGCTCGCCCGGGATTGCCGATTGCGGCTCCCATTGCAGCCGGGAGCGCATACCCCATGGTGCCGAGCCCGCCGCTGGTGATATAGTTCCTTGGCCCGGCAAAAGGCAGATAGTTGGCAGTCCACATCTGGGAAAGGCCGACATCCGAGGCGACAATCGGGTTGGGGCCGGCCGCTTCTCTTATGGCATCCATGATCTCGTGGGGCGCAAGGCGATCCCTGACCGGCCTGGGAAGCGGGTTCTCCCTTTCCCATGCCCTGATCCGGGCCATCCATCCGCTCCGGTCCCGCGGCTGAAGCAGGCTGCTGAGCGCACTCATGGCCTCTTTTGCGTCCCCGACTATGGGGAGCTCAACATTGACAACTTTGCGGATGCTTGCCGGATCAATGTCTATGTGGATGATCCGGGCATTCCTTGCGAAACCGTCGACCCGGCCAGTGACGCGATCGTCGAACCGGGCGCCGATAGCGACAAGGCAATCGCATTCGTTGACTGCCTTGTTGCAGTGCCAGGCTCCGTACATGCCCAGCATGCCCAGCGCGAGAGGTGATGCGGGATCCATGGCTCCAACGGCCATCAGGGTGTTGGTAACCGGGATATTGCCGGTTTCGGCGAGATTTCGGAGCTCGGCAACTCCATCTGCAAGCACGACCCCGCCTCCTGCGTAAATGATCGGCATTTGCGATTTATTTATGATGTCCGCAGCTTTTTTCAGCTGTTTCATGTTGGCGGCGATCTTTTCCCGGTAACCCCGACGGGTCACGGTTTCCGGTATGTTCGGCCTGATTTTGCTTCCCAGGACATTGCTGGGCAGATCAACCAGGACAGGGCCGGGCCGGCGCGTCCGGGCGATGAGGAATGCCTCACGGATTGTCCGGGCGAGGTTCTTCGCATCGGTCACCAGGTAGTTGTGCTTGGTTATGGGACGGGAAATTCCGATCATGTCCGCTTCCTGGAAAGCATCGATGCCGATCGTGTCGGTTGTCACCTGGCAAGTCAGCGCAACAATCGGGATGGAATCCATGAAAGCTGTCGCGATTCCGGTTACCAGGTTGGTGGCGCCCGGACCTGAAGTGGTGAGGCACACTCCCACTTTCCCGGTGGTACGCGCGTAACCGTCCGCCGCATGGGCCGCTGCCTGCTCATGGCGTACCAGGATGTGCCGGATGTCCGGATCGTCCATGAGGGCATCATGGACCAGCAGGCTCCGGGCCCCCGGGTAGCCGAACACCCTGTCCACCCCTTCCAGCTTAAGACATTCAAGAAGGATCTGCGCACCGCTTTGCATGGTCTGTTCCCCTTTCAGAAAGAAATGGCGTCTGTTTGTAGATGAAAGAAAGGCCGCGGTTGTTATGCCCGCGGCCTTTCTTTTTCCTGTTCATGGAAAAGAAAGCGCGGGTTTGGCCCGCGCTTCCCATTGAACCGTTCAGTTCCGGTTCCGGTTTTGCGACGAGCCGTCACAGAGTGACGACTACGACGGCTACAGATACTGCATTTATTGTTAGTAAACAACTTGGCATATAATTTCACTCTCCATAAACAAAACATACCAAGAGAAAGCTTCCATGTCAATACTCATGGTATCGTCGTGATGGAAGAACGGGTTTCCGTATTCTAGGGGATCATGTCCTGAAAAGAGTGCACAGGTTTTGTGGGCCTGAAGAGGCGAACCTCGAAGTTGCCGTGATCAGGGGTAATTGTTTTTTGGGAAGCTGTCCATTATATTGAGCCCATATCCGATCCTTAGTAAGAAACAGAGGCAAGATATGTTATTGTATTTTAGGAGCAGATTACCTGCAGGGGATAATTGTTACATGAATACTCATCCGGAACCCAGTCCAAAGGAAGAAACATGAGCCTGCCGAAGCGCGACGAGATGCTGCATGTCATTGAAACCCTGACGGGCCGTTACCTGCGCGGAAAGATACGGGCCGTCAAGCTGTCCATGATCGCCTTGCTATCCGGAGGGCACATCCTGCTGGAGGACATCCCGGGCTTGGGCAAGACGACCCTCGCCCTGGCGCTATCAGGGGTGCTGGGCATGACGTTCGGCCGCCTCCAGTGCACCAGCGACCTGCTGCCGTCTGATATCACCGGGCTTTCCATCTTCAACCGCGAAGAGGGGAAATTCACTTTCCTGCGCGGCCCCGTTTTCAACAACCTGGTGCTGGTGGACGAGATCAACCGCGCCATGCCCAAGACCCAGAGCGCCCTGCTGGAGGCCATGGAAGAGCGGCGGGTGACTGTAGAGGGGGTCACTTATCAGCTGCCCTCCCCGTTCCTGGTGATCGCCACCCAGAACCCGGCGGAGCAGGTCGGGACCTACCCCCTGCCGGAGTCCCAGATGGATCGTTTCCTCATCCGGACCGGTGTGGGGTATCCGCCGGTGGACATCGAAAAGGCGATCATAAAGGGGGGGAGCATCCGCGACCGGATCAGGGACCTGACCCCGCTTGTGGGGCTCGATGATATCGTCGAAGCCCGCAAGGCCGTGAAGGAGCGGGTCCTGCTTTCCGAAAAGATTGTCGGGTATATCTTCTCCATCGTTGCCGCAACCCGGAACCACCCCTTCATCCTGACCGGTATTTCCACGCGGGGAGGGATAAACCTGGCCGAAGCGGCACAGGCCCATGCCTACCTGGAAGGGCGGGATTTCGTCATTCCCGAGGATGTGAAGGCCGTGGCCCTGCCCGTCGGGGCGCACCGGCTGATCCTGCGGCCGGAACACGAAGCCCTGGACAAGGAGGACCTATTCCAGTCCGTGCTCAAAAATATCGAGATTCCCATGGTCTGAGGATTACCAAGGCCGGGTTCTGGTATATCGCCATCACGCTGCTCCTGGGGTTTGCCGCGGTAAACACCGGCAACAACCTGCTGTTCCTCATCGTTTCGTCGCTCCTTGGGTTCATGGCGGTTTCCGGCTGTCTCGGCTGGCTGAACCTCCGCAAAGTGGGGGTGACGGTCGCCCTTCCCGACGAGATCTACGACGGGACGGATACTCTCGTAACTGTCCGGCTGGTGAACCGGAAACGCTTCCTGCCGGCCTTTCTGCTCACTGTCCGGGTCTCGGGCGAGGGAGCCCGGTTCCCCCTCGTGGAGCGGGGCAGCTCCGATTCGGATGCCGTCACGCTCACATTTCACGGCAGGGGCGCGAAGCTGCTGGAAGAGGTTACGGTTTCCTCTCCATTTCCCATCAATTTCTTTGTCAGGCGCAGGAGCGTCGCGGTCTTCGCAGCATTTACCGTGTTCCCTTATCCCCGGGAGTGTTTGCCGCAGGGCGGCGACGGGAAGAGGGAAGCGCGGGGAGAGGACTTTTCACGGCGAAAGGGGTTTGCTGGTGAGTTGACGTCGATCCGCGACTACACGGGGAGTGACCCGCTGAAGCTGATTCACTGGCGGCTTTCCGCACGCCACGGGGAGCTGAAGGTCAAGGAGATGGCCATGCCATCCGAAGACCCCCTGGTCATCGACGTCCTTTCCCTTCCCGGGGGTGGCCTGGAGGAAAACCTGTCCTGTGCGGCCTACCTGGTCAACCGGGCTGTCCGCGCAAACCGGCCGGTCGGGCTGAAGTTCGGCGCCAGGGTTGTCCTGCCCGACCTGACACGTGCGCACCGGCTGCGCCTTTTGAAGGAGCTGGCAGTTTATGGTGCCCGTTAAGACAGCTCTCGATATCCTGGCTGTGCTGACCGGCATTTTGGGCACGGCGCCCCTGTTTCCCTACCTGGGCATGATCCCCCGGTTCATCTTTCCGGCCGCGCTGGTTTTCGTCTCTTTTTGCACCTGGAAAGGCCTCCCGCCCCTGAGAGGGTGGCGGGCAACTGTCCTGACGGGGATCTTTTTCGTCTACTATGCGCTCCAGTTCTCCCGCGACAACGTAGTGGAACCGGCCGCCAACCTCCTGGTAGCGCTCCTTTCGATCCGGTTGGCGGGCGAGAAAATCCCCCGCAACTACCTGCAGATCTATGCCCTTTCCCTGTTTGCCCTTGCCGCTTCGTCAGCCTTCAGCCTGAGCGGTGTGTTTCTCCTGTACCTGGTCCTGCTGCTGCTTTCCATAGCCGTCTCCCTCGTACTCCTGACGTTCTTTGCCGTGGACAGCCGGTTGACGCTGACCCGCAGGGGCATGAGGCGGGTGGCCCTGGTGGCGGTGGCCATGCCCGCGGCATCGGTACCCCTGATATTGCTGTTCTTCATCATACTTCCCCGTCCCCAGCTTCCGCTGTGGGACTTTCTCGCCCCTTCCGGTGAAAAAACTGCCGGTCTGAGCGAACGGGTGGAACCCGGCTCCGCTTCAAACGTGGGAGAGGCCGCATCCCCGGTCCTGCGTGCGCAGAGCAGAAAGCTTTCCAGCGGCGACCTCTACTGGCGGGGTGTCGTGTTGAACATGCCGCGCGGCAACGCCTGGGTGCGGTCAGATGTTGCGGAGGGGGAACCCCGACCGCCCAAAGCCGTGGCGATGATACGGCAGACCGTATTTCCCGAAACGACGGGAAGCCCGTATCTTGTGGCGCTCGATGTCCCGTGGAGCGTGAGCGGCGCCCGGCTGGAAAAGAGTTCTGATCTTGTTTTCAGAAAAAGGGGCGCTTCCGGCGGCAGGCTGAAATATGATACGGCGTCCTCGGTGCGTAGCTCCATCGAGACTGGAGGCGGAATCGACCGGAAGTTTTATCTTAAGCTGCCGGAAAGGCTGTCACCACGCGTCCTGGCCCTGGGGAGATCCATTGCTGAGCGGGGCGGAACTGACAGGGAGAGGCTTTCCCTGCTGGAAGGTTATTTCCATTCTGCCGGCTTCCGATATGCAAAGCGTGATCTTCCCAAGGCCGTCGATCCCATCGATGAATTCCTGTTCGAGAAAAAGGCCGGGAACTGCGAATACTTCGCCTCGTCCTTTGCCCTGCTTCTCAGGACGGCGGGCATTCCCTCGCGGCTTGTCGGCGGTTACTACGGCGGTGAGTTCAACGAGCTCGGCGGGTATTACCTGGTTACCGAAAGCATGGCGCATGTATGGGTCGAGGTTTTCCTGGAGGGCGCCGGATGGGTCAGGAGGGACCCGAGCACGTTTGCCGCCGGTTTCAGCGGTGGGGGAGAATCCGGCCGACAGGGCCTTATGGGAAAAGCAAGGCTGATTGCCGACACCTTCAGCTATTACTGGAACCAGGCGGTCATTGCCTATGACCTGGACAAGCAGTTCCGCCTGGTAAATGCTACCGGGTCGGCGCTTCGCAAGCTGTCATTTCCCTACGGATTACGGGAGGCAGTTTTGGCGCTGCTCGTGCCGGGGGTTGCCCTGGCTGTGTTTTTCGCCTGGAGATTCCGGAGATGGGACTCGCGCGAGGAGAGGATGGTCCGTAAATTCCTGCGGTCGGTCGTGAAACGGCATCCCCGAATCGCCGTTACCCCCTCCACGGGGCTGCTGGAGCTTGCGGATGTGACCGGCGATGCGGATATCCGCAGATTCGCCGATGTCCGGTACGGTGCGCTTTACCGCGACCGGAGACTGACTGAACGGGAACTGGCCGTTCTGGAAGGCATCGTGAGAGCCATGAAGCAGGCCCAGTAAACACCAGGATCCAAATTGCCCTGTTTCCTGGCGTTGACCGGCCTTGACGCCTGCTCGGTTACTCCGCCGAAGTCGCCGAATGAGCGCCCGACCTGCCGGGATGAAAATACGGGTTCAGACCCGCGCGGGCCATTCCTTCCTGCTCCATCAGGATGTCGAGTGGAATCGTGGCCAGGTCGTCGGCCATCGGTTCCATGCTGCCGTCCTTGTCCAGGTACAGAAGTTTCAGGTAGGCACGGCATTTCTCGCAGCTCTCCGCCTTGACCGAGCCGTTCGACCCATCCAGCGAGTAATAGTCGATTCCATCGCTGGAACCGCAGTTGCTGCACTTTATCCGCACCATGTGCCATCGGGAAGCGCACAGTGAGCAGCAAAGGTAGCGTAATCCATGCCCCGTCCCGCCACTTTGCACGATACCGGCAACGGGGTGTGATCCGCAAACCGGGCATAGCCCCCATTTTTCCTGTCTGTTGAACGACTGCTCCCGCAGGGATGACGCCATGTGCACCCAATAGACCTGCAAGGCTGCGGAAATGAAAGGGAGCTTTTGGGGTGGGATGTCGGCCGGATCCCCTGCCAGGACCCTGTCCGCCAATTCCTCGATCCCGGCTTCCCCCTCAAGCATCAGGCCTGCGACAGTTTCCAGTGTAGCCGTTGGCAGCGAGGCATCCTTCATCTGCCGCAGGATCGATGCCAATCCCTCTCGCCATACAGGGTTCCTGGGCAAGGTGCGAGCGGCTAAAAGCGGCATGACGTGCTCGCGGCAGAGCGCCTGTTCCCGGGGGGCGGACAAGGGCAGTTGCGGGAACAGGTCCAGGGCTTCCTGCTGAGCCTCTGCGAGATCTGCCAGGAAAGCCAGGTAATTCCCCAGGGGATGGTCTTTAGACAGAAAGCGGAAGCGCTCGGCGCGGGCCGCGAACAGGTCCCGGTCGGGAAGGAAGAGGAGACGGATCTCCCCGGCCGGGGGGGCTGGCCTGTCCGGTTCGACGATGGGGGGCTCGCTGTTCATTTATTCTCTCCGGTCATCTCCCTGAACCATGCGGGGTGGTGCTGTTTCGCCCAGGCTCTCCTGACTTTGCCGTATATCATCGCGTCAATGCTCTCCCTGGTCCAGATTGCGATGTAGATGTGGCCGAATATCAGGCCGACCATAAACACTCCCGCAGCGGCGTGCACGATGGCAGCGAAACGGATCAGGCCCTCGGGGAACAGGGGCGAGAAATAAGCGCGCCAGATAACGATGCCGGACAGAACGAGCAGCGCCATGCATGCCGCCAGCAGCCAGAACAGCAGTTTCTGGCCGCCGTTCAGCTTGCCCGATTCGGGCATGTCGCGGTCGTCGCCCCGTATCATCTCCCGGACATGACGCAGCCAATCCCAGTCGGCCGGAGTCATGACGCAGAGTTTCCGGAACCTGAGATACATGCTGCTGAAAAAGAAGAGAATCGCCACCCCGAAGAAGGGGTGGAGGATGCGCGCCCACACGCCGCCGCCGAACAGCTGGCCCAAAGGATAGAAGACGGGATGAAAAAACGCCAGCCCGGAAAGCGCCGCCAGGAAGAAGGTGAGCGCGACCAGCCAGTGGTTGGCGCGCTCGGAAGCAGTGTAACGGGGTAGTCTGTCAGGATCGTTTTTCATCCTCGAACTCCTTCTCGATCTCTTTCGGGACCTCGTTGGGGCCCTTGATCACGTAGTGGAAAAACGCGCCGACGGCTGCCAGGGCGAGAGCCAGGGAGGCCAGGGGTTTGGCCGCGCCCTTCCAGAGGCCGACCATCGCGCCGATGGAGGGATCTTTGCGAAGGCCGTTGTAGAGTTCCGGCCTGTCCGCATGGTGCAGCACGTACATCACGTGGGTGCCATCCACTCCGGGCGGATCATAGAGGCCGGCACCGGCGAATCCCCGTTCCCTGAGATCGGCGATGCGACCTGCCGCATGATGCTTCATGTCCTCCTTGGTCCCGAAAACTATGGCGCCGGTGGGGCAGGTCTTGACGCAGGCCGGCTCAAGTCCCGCCGCCACCCGGTCCGAGCAGAGGGTGCACTTGTAGACCTTGCTGTCCTTTTTCGACAGGCGCGGGATGTTGAACGGGCAGCCGGTGATGCAGTAACCGCAGCCGATGCAGTGTTCCTCCTGGAAATCCACGATGCCGTTCGAGTACTGCACGATGGCGCCGGGGGCCGGGCAGGCCTTGAGGCAGCCCGGATCGGTGCAGTGCATGCAGCCGTCCTTACGTATCAGCCACTCAAGTCCCCGACCGGTTTCCACCTCGGCATAGCGCATCACCGTCCACGAGTTTTCCGTCAGGTCGGGGGGGTTGTCGAGTACGCCTTGGTTGGTGCCCACGGCGTCACGGGTGTCGTTCCATTCCATGCACGCTACCTGGCAGGCCTTGCAGCCGATGCACTTGCTGACGTCGATCAGCTTGGCAACCTCCGGGGTCCGGCGCTGGCTCGGCGGGCGGGTGGTCGTGGCGGAGCGGCGGGTTATGTCGAGCGATTGAAGAGCCATGATCCACCTCCTAAGCCTTCTCGATGTTGACGATGAAGGACTTGAATTCCGGCGTCTGGGAATTGGCGTCCCCCACGAACGGCGTCAGGGTGTTGGTCAGATAGCCGCCCCTGGCAACGCCCTTGAAACCCCAATGGAGCGGGATCCCCACGTGATGAACCGTTTTGCCGCCCACCTTGAGGGGCTTTATGCGCCTGGTCACCACCGCAACCGCCATGATGTGGCCGCGCTTGGACCACACCTTGACCCTGTCGCCTGCCCTGATCCCCTTTTCTTTGGCCAGTTCCTCGCTGATTTCCACGAACTGCTCGGGCTGCATGATGGAAGAGAGCCGGGTGTGCTTGGTCCAGAAATGGAAGTGCTCGGTGAGCCGGTAGGTGGTGGCCGCATAGGGGTAGTCCTTATCGGTCCCGAATGACTCCCAATCATCCTTGAACACGCGCGCCGCCGGGTTGCTGATCACCTTCGGGTGCAGGGGATTGGCGCCGATGGGGGATTCGAACGGCTCGTAGTGCTCGGGAAGTGGGCCTTCCGCCATCTTGTCCAGGGCGAACAGCCTTCCCACTCCCTCGGGCTGCATGATGAAGGGATTCATCCCCTCGCCCGGAGGCGAGTCGGGCTTGAAGTCGGGCACGTCCGCACCGGTCCACGCGGCGCCGTTCCACCAGACCAGCCCCCGGTTCGGGTCCCAGGGCCGGCCCTGGGGGTCGCAGGAAGCCCGGTTGTACATGATCCGGCGGTTCGCCGGCCAGGAGAAGGCCCAGTTGGGGGTGTTGCCCAGCCCCGAGGGGTCGGAGTTGTCCCGCCGCGCCATCATGTTCCCCTTCTCGGTCCAGGAGCCCGAAAAGAGCCAGCAGCCGCAGGCGGTGGAGCCGTCGTCCTTGAGCTGGCCGTAGCCGTCCAGCTGCTGGCCTTTCTTCACCATCACCCTGGTCGGGTCCTTGGGATCGGCGAGATCCGCCAGCGCCTTGCCGTTGTACTCCCTGGCCAGTTCTTCGGGTGCGGGTGCGTGGGGGATCCTGTAGTCCCAGGTGAGGTTCAGGATCGGATCGGGGAAGGCGCCACCTTCCTTCCGGTACAGCTCCCGCAGCCTGAGGAAGATGCCGGCCATGATGTCAGCGTCAGGCCAGGCGTCCCCCGGCGGCGGAGCGCCCTGGTAGTGCCATTGCAGCCACCGCCCGCTGTTGGTCAGCGACCCGTTTTCCTCGGCGAAACAGGTGGAGGGGAGGCGGATCACCTCGGTCCTGATAGCGGAACTCTTCACGTCGTTGAGTTCGCCGTGGTTCTCCCAGAAGCACGAGGTTTCGGTGGCCAGCGGATCGATCACCACCAGGTACTTGAGTTTGGACAGGGCCTTCATGAGCTTGGCCTTGTCGGGTATCGCAGCCAGGGGATTGAATCCCTGGCAGATGTAGCCGTTCATCTTCCCCTGTCCCATCAGTTCGAACTGGCGCATGATATCGTACTCCACGTCCAGCTTGGGGAGCCAGTCGAAGCACCAGTCGTTGTCGCTGGTCGCCTTGTCGCCCCACCAGGACTTCATCAGGCTGACGTGGAACTTCGGATAGTTGGACCAGTAGTTGAACTGGTTGGGCCGCAAGGGCTTCGGGGTGCGCTTGTCCAGGTAAGCGCGGTAGCTGGTCTCCTTTTCGTTGGCCAGCGTCAGGTACCCTGGGAGGAGGTTGGAGAGAAGGCCCAGGTCGGTCAGCCCCTGGATATTGGAATGGCCGCGCAATGCGTTGACGCCCCCTCCCGGCATGCCGACGTTGCCGAGGAGAAGCTGAACCATCGCCGCGGTACGGATCATCTGGGCGCCCACCGAATGCTGTGTCCACCCCAGTGCATACATGAACGTTGCGGTGCGGTTGGGGACGGATGTGGAGGCGAGTAGTTCGCAGATCCGGAGGAACTGCTCCTTCGGCGTGCCGCAAATGTCGCTTACCATCTCCGGGGTATAGCGGGAATAGTGCTGCTTCATGAGGTTGAGCACGCAGCGGGGATGCTGAAGGGTCTCGTCGATCCTGGCAAAGCCGTCAGGCCCCATCTCGTAGACCCAGGTGCTGCGGTCGTACGTGCGGTTCGGCGCGTCGTAGCCGGAAAACAGGCCGTCATCGAACCGGTACCCTTCGCTCACGATGAGGGATGCGTTGGTGTATGCCTTGACGTATTCGTGCTGGATCCTGTCGCGGGAAAGGAGGTAGTTGATCACTCCGCCCAGGAAAGCAATGTCAGTGCCCGTGCGGATCGGCGCGTAGAGGTCCGCGACCGACGCCGAACGGGTGAAGCGGGGGTCCACCACGATGAACGTGGCATGGTTGTGGACCTTGGCCTCGGTAACCCATTTGAAGCCGCAGGGGTGCGCTTCGGCTGCATTGCCGCCCATGACGATGATGACGTTGGCGTTCTTGATGTCCACCCAGTGGTTGGTCATCGCGCCGCGGCCGAACGTGGGGGCCAAACTGGCCACCGTGGGGCCGTGTCAGACCCGGGCCTGGTTGTCGAATCCCAGCATGCCGGTGCTGCGCACGACCTTGTGGGTAAGCCAGCCGGTCTCGTTGCTGGAGGCGGACGCGGCGAGAAAGCTGGTGGTCGTCCAGCGGTTGACCGTGGCGCCGGCGGCGTTCCTGGCGATGAAGTTTTTGTCCCGGTCGTCCTTCATGAGCCATGCAACGCGGGAAAGCGCCTCGTCCCAGGAAATGCGTTTCCATTCGCTGGATCCCGGAGCGCGGTACTCGGGATATTTCAGCCGGTCAGGGCTGTGGACGAAGTCCACCAGGCCCGCGCCCTTCGGGCACAGGGTGCCGCGGTTCACCGGATGGTCCGGGTCTCCCTCGATGTGGAAAATGGACATCTGGTTGTTCTTCGCCTTGTCCCCCATGCTGTGCATAATCAGGCCGCAACTCACCGAGCAGTACGGGCAGGTGTTGATGGTCTCGGTGCTGCGGGCCAGCTTGAACGCGCGTACATCCGACTGTGCCTCGGCAGCTGAGAAGCCCAGCGCCGCGATACTGGAGCTGCCCAGGCCGGCGGCGGAAATTTTGAGGAACTGTCTACGTGTAACCTTCATGGCCAAGCCTCCTTGGTTACGAAGAGTCGTCTGGTTGAAAAAATGCCGCCTTTACCAATGATTAGAGAATATCGCGCTGCAGTGTGATGTCAATATGACATTGATATAGTATAATTAAAATGCGACAACTGTGTCTGCTTCTATGAAAAGCATTTTCGCGATTGAAAAAGAGATGGGGTTAGAACTTTTTCTGACAGCCGGATATGGAGCTGTGGTGAAGTGGATTCTGTTCGGAAGGTGCGAATAATTGGCGGGAATCGAAATGGATGAAATCGGCGATCTGCTGTCTGAAATGGAAAGGAGCACCCTGCGCAAAGGCAATATGAACAAAACGATAAGCTGCCTAGACGGTGTTTGAAATATTCCTTTTACAAGTGATATACCGTGTGGTATATAACGTGCAGCCATGACATAGGTCTCCCGCCCGCAACATTTACTGCGCCAGCTATTGCCTGTTCGGAAACCCTCTTTTATCCCACTCCATCAGGTAAGGGGGGGAACTGTCACCTTCCTCTTTTTCATCAAGAATCTCTTGCTTCTGTAGGATATGCTGTTTGGGAAACAGATGATGCCCGTGACGTCTTCTTTCTTTAAATTTCATGCTATCCAGGAGGTTTCTATCATGGAAAACCCATTCGTCCAGTTTTTATTCCTCGTATTAAAAGCCCTGATTATTTTTTCCTCTGTTGCCTTGTTTTACTCTTTATTGTGGAACGCGAAATTGACGGTTTAAGCCTGCGCTATTGCAGGGCAGCATAGAGATTCTTGATTTGCTGGAAGTGATTTCAAGTCGCAAGCGCATTTAGAAAGAAGACTTCACGCGGTGGTGGCAGTTGAGGCATTTTCCTTTTCATAAATATGGCCGCAGGACATGATGGGTTCCTTTGCGGGACTATGCTGACCGTGCTTCAAAAGCTGCCATAAAATCCCATCATGCCCTGTTTTTTCATCAAGTGGCGTTTTTGCGGGTAAAACACATCCTGCATGAGAATAGTTGCTGAATCAATCCGGGTTTCAAACAAAGGCCTTCCTGTCGTTGACGGAAGGCCTTTTGTTTGAAAAGCATTTGACCGATATTCAGTCTTGTCAGATCATCATATTTGTATTAAACAACGTTGTCATGAAATTCCCAGCCGTGCCAACTCTTTCATTTTCCTGATGTGCGAGACGATCCAAGCCAACAGGTCGACGCAAAAAGCCATTGGGCTTCACATCACTCACGGATTCAGGAGTCTGCAGTGAATATTGGAATCCCGGCGACCGGAAACATCAGGTTGTGCTTTGACGCGATTTTTCTAAAATCATGGCCTCACGCCCTGGTTCTCGCATCATATGTTTTATGCGAAACGGTTTTCCGTCATTTTAGTCTGAATAATAATAATACGATAGGTTCCTCAGTATTCGAAGGAGCTATTGTTCTTTATATGTACTACGTGTTTTTTTATATTTCCCGTGGAAGCAGGGCTAAATATTTTACTGCTGCAGTACCAATAATAACAGTATATGGAGTATCAGCGCTGTATTTCAAATACTTTGGTTCCGCTTTTAAAATAATTGCCGTAAGGCAGGTTTCCGAGCTGATCCAAGTTGCAAACCTTAATACATTTCTGATGTTGATTACGGTTTTGGGCATTCTGCCATTATGGATTCTCTTGACGATAGATTTTAAAAACATGCGAAGACTTTTATCAGGTCTTGTTGCAGGAGGTTTAGTTTTTTCTGCCGTAGAAGTATGGCCATCTGCATACCTCGACCTCTTTGCTGAATTCTCCGGCCAGGCTTGCACCTGGTCAGACATGAAGAGCATCGCAGACCATGGCCGGATGTCGATGCTTCTGTATTGGGAGGCGCAAAGAAGCGGGACATTGCAAAAATTGAAGTCTTCTAAAGGGAGTGGCCGCGTATTCGACGATTCGATTTTCCTGCGGAATGTCCTTGATGATGCGGTAAGAAAAAGGAATGTACATATAATCGTTCTGGAAGGTTTTTTCGATCTGTCCAGGTTGTCTGGTGTCAAGCTTTCAAGACCTGCAATGCATCCGCGGTTCATGAAGCTCTTCGGAGGCAGGTTGGGGGTTTCCCGTTCACCCGTTTTCGGGGGGCATACGGCACAGGCGGAGTTTGAGGTTCTCACGGGCGTTCCTGCTTTTGCCGATTACGGCGATCTGGAATTCAACCTGTTCAACGGGGGCCATACCTACTCGCTCCCTGATCTTTTGCAACGCGCCGGTTACAGAACTTACGCAACGAATTCCTTTAAGCCGGAGTTTTTCAATGAAGACCTTGCCTATCGGGGGCTGGGGTTTCAAAACATATACTTTCCGAAAGCTTATTCCGGTGGCCAGAATAGTTACATCGACATTGAAATCCCGAAAAAAGAGCAAAACTTTATTTTTGACGGCGACTTGTTGACGAGAAATCTCGATTTTATCGAACAATACATGCACAACTCGCCGCAAGTGCCGTTATTCAACTATATTCTGGGTGTTTATGGGCATTATCCGTTCAAAATTGATTACGTTAAACGGCCAAAAGTGATAAATGTCGAGGTTCCGGCCGGTTTTGACAAAAAGCTGATCGAAATGCTCGCCAACCAATTATATTACAGGAGCGAAGCAGTCGCCTTGTTCCTGGAAAAACTAAAGGCTGTTGATCCGCAAGCGATTGTTGTTATCGTTGGCGATCATCTGCCGAACCTGGAACCGGTGGGCCTGAAAACGGTCGGATATAAAGCCTACAGTATTCTGGGCTATCTCGGGAGGGGGGGCGATGACCTGAGCCATTATCCTGCAATAGCTGCATTGAATGCCTGGCGTCCGGTAGAGCTGAACAATTTCAAGCACTACTATATCCCCGAATTGGTCCTGGATTTGCTGACCGGAGGCGAATATTCCAAATTCCATAAATGCTATCAACCTGTGCAGGCTTATCATGAGCGATATACAGAGATAATGAGGCGAGCCGTAGAGTAAGGTAAGGCGGCTTCTCTTGTTGACAAATTGTACCAGATGGAATAATGTGCCAAATAATCGGGGCGACAAGAATTCATTGCGAAATGTGTACAGTATCAGGAAAGAGCCATGCCAACACATGGCAACTTGCTGACCATTCAGCGAGCGGCTGAAAGCAGCAAAAACCTTCTCATCGAGTGATCATCCGATAAGCCAGCGGAACAGGATGATTCACCTTATCTATTACGGAGAACCGGACATGAAGCGTACTGTCATCGTCGGGATGGGTTTTGGCGGACTGAGGGCGGCGCGTGCCCTGGCGGGCAAGGGAATGGAGGTGGTCGTCGTCGACCGGAGGAACTATCACTTGTTCCAGCCCCTTCTCTACCAGGTCGCATCGTCCTCCCTCGAAGCGGAGTCCATAGCATACCCGGCGAGGGGCATTGTGCGGGACTGGAAAAGAGTCCGCTTCCGCATGGCCACGGTGACCGGCGTGGACTTCGCGGGGAAGCGACTGCTTCTCGCCGATGGCGAGCTCCGCTACGATTACCTGATCCTTGCGGCTGGAGGGGCAACGAACTTCTTCGGCATGAAAAGCATGGAACGGCATGCCTTCCAGCTGAAGGGTCTGGACCATGCCGTCCGCCTGCGAAACCATATCGTGGAAACATTCGAACGGGCATCCGGAGAGGATGACCCCGTCAAAAGGCGTGCTCTGCTTACCTTCGTGATTGTCGGCGGAGGCCCCACGGGAGTGGAGTACGCCGGCGCCCTGCAGGAGCTCATCCGCCATGAGTTCTCACGGGATTACCCCGAGCTGGATATGGGGGAGACCAGGATCCTGCTGCTGGAAGCCAAGGGAGCACTGCTGCCGGCGCTTCCCGCGACGCTTCAGCACTATACGGCGCAGCGGCTTCGCGGGATGGGGATCGAAGTTCTACTGGACACCCAGGTGCATGGGGCGGAAGCGGACAAGGTCGTTCTGGCCGGCGGTGACAACATTCCCACTCATACCATCGTCTGGTCGGCAGGGGTTCAGGCCTGCCCGCTGGCAGCCGTTCTCGGACTGCCCCGGGCCGCGAATGGCCGTATCCCGGTAGGCCCCGACCTGACCGTGGCAGGTGACGACCACGTGTTTGTCGTCGGCGACATGGCACTGGTGGAACAGGACGGAAGGCCTTTGCCAATGGTCGCTCCCGTGGCGATGCAACAGGGAGAATATGCGGCCAGGACCATTGTCAGACGGGAACGGGGCCGTGAGGTCGCACCCTTCCGCTACCGGGACAAGGGATCCATGGCCACCATCGGACGCAGCACCGCAGTTGCGAATGCCTTCGGCATCAGGCTTTCGGGGTTCCCTGCCTGGATTGCCTGGCTGGCCCTCCATCTAATGTATCTGGTCGGATTTCGCAACCGGCTCGTGGTTCTTCTCAACTGGGGGTACTACTATTTCTTCCGTGCCCAGCAGGTTCGCGTCATCACGGCGGACGAGCCCTGCGTTCCCCGGGCCGCCGGACCTGAGGGGCCAGCTTCGGCATAGGGGTGCGGAAGATGGAAAAACAAAAGGCCTTCCGGTCGGAGACGGAAGGCCTTGGTTTTACGTGGTGCCAGGGACGAGTTCCAACCGCTCATATAACTAACTGATATTTAATAGTGATAACCGATAGTGTTTTATTAAAGGCCCCGAAAAAGGCCCCCACCATTCATCCAGGCCATTCGGATCGGAGGGAGGTAAAGTGGGTAATGGCACCCAGTCCTTTGCAACTGCGTCACTCGGGATTGCAACTTATTGCAACCGGCTACTATCCGTATGGACATATAACTTATCGAAATCATGTGCCAAGTTAATGGGCAACCTTAACGGGTCGTCCCGGAGATTGCAACCATAGTAGCGCCTTTGCTACGCTGAAGCAAACAATGATGCTAACAGGCCTCTTTGCATCATGATTTGATCAATTGATTGTATCAATTGATTGCTTCAGGTCCCAAAGAGCTCCGTCCATGCCCAACTTGTTAAATTCGTTATCTCGAACCGGTCGCGGTAGAGGCGGGTTAAAACCACGCCAGGGATGGAATTGAGACTGTGGCGGTGCTGTCCTCGGATTATTTGTGGACTTGTCCTGTCATGAACTGGAAAAATCACAAGAAATTTGATATGTTTCAACCGTTTCAAATAAGCACTGGTTTGAGCCTTGCAGGTGGTTCAAAGGAATGGGTGAGAGTTGTCGACCCCGTGATTCAATGCCCACCGGAGCGGATATGAAAATCGGTCGAAATGATCCCTGCCCCTGCGGCAGCGGACTGAAATACAAGAAGTGCTGTTACGGAAAACAGGAACCACGTCCGATGCCGGTCGACACCGGAGAGGTCATGGAAGAGCTGCGGGAGCTCATCAAGGAGCGGAGCTTCGAATCCATCGAAGAGGCCAATGCCTTTATCAGCGGCCATATGCAGGAGCGCAACCGAGCGGCCGTGGATGACTTTCACGGCCTCTCACCGGAGCAGATGACCCGTTTTCTCTATTTCCCGTTCGAATCGCCCCAGCTTCTCGCCTTCCCTGACTGCCTCGATGTCGCTCCGGATGCCCCGATCATGAAACTCTTCATGCTCCTGGCGGAAGCGGCCGGCGATGGGGGACTGAAGGCGACCGCAACCGGCAACCTCCCCCGCCAGTTCTGCCGGGACGCGGCCCTGGCCTTTCTTGGCGAAGAGGGCTACCGGGAAAAAACCAGGCACTTCGGCATCAACAAAGAGACGGACTTTTCTAAACTCCACGTCACCAGGGTGGTCGCCGAAATCGCCGGTCTGGTCAGGAAGTACAAGGGGAAGTTCATTCTCGGCAGGGAGTGTCGGAAGCTTTTGGCGGAACATGGTCCGTCCGGTGTTTACCCGCGGTTATTCCGCGCCTTTGCAGGGGAGTACAACTGGGGATATCAGGACCGGTATCCCGATTTCCGGATCATTCAGCAATCCTTTCCCTTCACCCTCTATCTGCTGCACAAATACGGCCCCGAGTGGCGGCCCTCCTCGTTTTACCCCGACTGTTTCCTGCGGGCGTTCCCCATGGTCCTGACGGAAATTGACCCCTCACCCATCGGGACCCCGGAAGATTCGGCTGGACGTTGTTTTGCGCTCCGCTCTCTGGAACGTTTTGCCGAATTCCTCGGCTTGGCGGAGATCGATCTCGATCCCGACAAAAGGTTCATGAAGGAGTATCGGCTGAGGAAACTCCCGCTACTGGACCATATCGTCCAGTTTCATCTGTGAGGTGCCGAAGTGGCCAGGAAGAAGAAAACTGCTGCCCCCCTGACCGACCTGCTGACTGCGGCCAAGTCGGAAACGCTAATCAGGCTCATTGCCGAGCTTGCGGAAGATCGTCCCGATGTGCGGCGCGAATGCTTCGACTTTCTGAAGAAGCATGTTTCGCTCACCGCCGGCCAGAAGACCAAGTCGGAGGGGGAGATCGTCATGGCCCTCTGGTGGGAGTTGTACCCCGACCTGGAGGAGTTGGACAGCTACGGCGGCGGTGACTACGCTACCGAGGATCATGTCGCGGGACTGATGCACGATATCCAGCGGAAACTTGCCGGCAAGCAGATCGAAGAAAAGGTCCGCCGGCAACTCCTGGATGAAGTGCTGCCGTTCATCAAGAGCTGCAATGCTGGACTGGATGATCCCCTCTACGATCTCGCCTATGCCACCTGCTACATCAACGAGGACTGGCGCCGCCTGGCCCAGGCGCTGGAGGCGATGAATCGGGACTGGCCGACGGATCATGCCCGCAGGATCTATCGGAAGCTCGGCGACCGTGAAAAATATCTGGAGCTGCGCCGCAAGAAGCTGGTGTACGGCTGCGATTACCATGAGCTGGCCATGTTTTTATGGAACGAGGGAAACCGCAAGGATGCTCTTACCGTGGCCGCGGAGGGGATGAGGAAAGGTCAGGGGCGAATGGATGAACTGCGCAAGTTCCTGGCGGACCGCGCCCGAGAAGGTGGCGACCGGGAGCGGTACCTGGCCCTCCAGTTCGAGCAGACGACCGACCATCTGACGCTGGCCAAGTACAAGGCCTTCAGAAAGATATGTACCGCCGACGAGTGGAAGACCCATGAGCCCAAAATCCTGGCGCAGTTGGACCACGCCTGGGCATCGGAACAACTGAAGATCCTTATGCACCGAAAGGAGTATGAACAGGCGGTATCGGTGCTGCTCAAAGAGAAATATCCAAGTTATGCGTGGGAATCTGCTGATGAACTGCGGACAGCCAAGCAGCTGGAGACCCGCTTCCCGGAGCAGATACTCACCTACTACCTAACCGGGCTCGGCAACCTGAAAAGCAATGCCACTCGAAAGGGGTATGCCGAGCGGGCCAAGGTGATGCTCAAGGTCCGGCACATGTTGGTTGACGTCCTGAAGGACGAGAGTCGATGGAAGACGTTTGCCGGCAAGGTAAAGCACGACAACCTTCGCCGGCCGGCTTTTCAGGAGGAGTTCGCCAAGGTTGTTCCCGGGTGGCGGGAATTGGATTGAATCTGTGAACGGGTGTCTGAAAGTCTAACCTGACCGTACGGGTACCCCTTTCAGGTCCGGTTTTTTCAGTTTCTCGCTCATGGATGAATCACAAATCCTTTTGTGGCTCACTTTATTGATTTATTGAGCCATAAAATAGTTTGTTGCGCATCGGTGAGCCTCAAAATGCTTCGTAACCCTCTGCAATGTTCAAAAGACGAGGGAATGTAACCACGGCAGCGCGGCGGCCGCTTGATTCGACAATGACCTTGAGGATATCTTCCGTTCGCAAAACTGACAGAATCCGCTTGGCAGTAGGAGCCGGTATCCCGGCTGAAGCGACGAAGTCGGAAGTCTTGAAAATTGGCCGCCCGAAGATCCAGTCCAGAGCAAGAATCGCATACTGGGAGCGAGTCATCTCCGCAACGCGGAGTTTCATTTCCTCATAGAGGGTGAGAATAGTCCTGGCCTTTTTCTGGTTTTCCTCAGCCTGGCTCCGCACCGATTCCAGGAAAAAACGGCACCATCCCGTCCAGTCACCATCGCGTGAGACCGCAAGCAGGCGATCATAATATTGGTCGCGATTGTGCTCGAAATAAGCACTGATGTAGAACATCGGAGCATGAATCAACCCCGCCTGCCACATGAAAAGCGGCACCACCATCCGACCCAGACGGCCGTTACCGTCCAGAAACGGGTGCAGGGCCTCAAATTCGGCGTGGAGAATAGCAAGCTGCACCAGTCGGTCTGGAGCCTCACTGTGGGCGTAACGCTCCCAGACGCTCATCGCACCATCCAGCTTATCGGTTGAAATCGGCACAAACGTGGCCTCTTCAATAGAACAACCAGGGGGGCCAATCCAGTTGGGGATGCGGCGATATGCGCCGGGCGACTTACCGTGACCCCTTACACCGTTCATCAAAACACGGTGCGCTTCACAGATGACCCGTTGGCAGAGGGGCAATTCATGAAGCATCTGTTCTGCCTGGCGCATGGCTCTTCTGTAATTGATGACTTCCTGGATATCAGCCCGCCGTTCAGCCGGAATACCGCCTCGTTCGCCTTCCGCTTCGAACTCCAGTACCTCGCCTATGGTTGCCTGAGTCCCCTCGATGCGGGATGAAAGAACCGCTTCCTGAGTTGTCAGGGGACTGAGCAGGATAGCCGCATTGGGAATGGCGGACAGAGTGCCGTCATAACGCGCCACCGCTGCGGCAGCCGGCCCGATCAACGGAATCAGTGAACCCCAGTCAATGATTTCGGGCGGAAACTTTCCATCATGATAATACACAGGGGGCATTACTGTCCCTCCTTAGCTAACCACTCGTTTAATCTCACCTAAACCTCACCTTCTCCGCCAGCTGCCGATGCACGTCACGCCCCTGTGCGTCCCGTTTTTCCGTCATGAGGAAGAGCCCCTTGCCGCCGCTCTTCTCCTCCCAGAGCATGCCTATCTGCCGCTTCTCCTTTGAATCGTCGTTGGTCTTGTAGGCTTCTCCCTTGTACTCGACGACAAGTATCCTCCCGTCTTGCAGCTCGGCCACGAAATCGGGATAGAAGCGGTCGGTTGCCGTCGGGAGCCAGAAAGAGGCCTTTGGCTGGTTGGCGAGGTTGCGGACCCATTTGTTGACTTCCTTCAGCGCGGCGATGGCGCAGGCGCACTCGAACTCCTCACCGTTGTTCTTCATTTCTCCGATTACGGGGTAGAAGTGCTTCTTCGAAAGGTCGAAGCGCCCCTGGTAGTACCAGCCGGCGGGGTAGACGTTCGGGTCGTAGCTGAAGGAGTAGTCGAAGGTCGTTTCCACTGCGGCCCGAGGGCCGAAGAGGGTTTCCTGATAACCCCGGCTGCAGGCCTCCAGCCGAAAGCCCTTTATCTTTTCCACCAGCACCTTGGCGAGGATGAAGCGGCTGCGCACCAGCGCCGCTATATCGAGACGGAACCTCTCCCGAAGATCGGCCACCGTCCGGCGCAGGAATTCGAGCAGGACCTCCTGGCGCACGTCGGGTTGGCGCACGTTCTTGTCGAGCCAGCGGACCAGATTGGCCTCGGTCCAGTCGGTATTCACATGACTCAGGTCGAGCTGCTCCTCCAGGTCCACCAGGCTGTATACTACCTTCTTTCCCTTGATATCAAACTCGAAGGTCCGCGCCCCCTCGTCTATGGCGATCTCGGCAGGCGTCAGAGCATGGGGGAAATCGAGAAGGTTCCATCCGCACACGTCGAGGAACAGCTCCCTCTCCGCCAGTTCCAGTTCTCCTTGCACCATGACGCAGAGGCGGGGCGCCCGGAACGGTTCCCCCCGCTCGGACGGAGACAGGGTTTTCAGGATGTAGCGCCGGTGTGAGACGATGGCCTTGCGCAACTCGGCCTGGGCCTTCTTCGGCGCCGCCGCGACGATCTTCTCCTCAAGCTCGTCCGTGATATCTCCCTTCACGGTCAGACGCAGCTCCCCGTCATCGCCGCGATGAAGCATGATTCCGGTCGGGGTCTCTTGATCAAGCCATTCAGACTTGTATCCATCTCCACAGATCACCACCAGTGGATCTGGTTCTCGACGCGACCAGAGCGGCAGATCGTCCTCGGAGAAGAGCGGCTGCTGGGGCGCCTGGATGAACTCGGACGCCTCTTCCTCCTCAAACCCCATGGAGACCAGCCGGTCGTGCAAGTCATTGGCCGCCTGGGCGAAGCTGGGGGAAGAGACGAAGGCATACGCCTTGTTCAGCTCGTCTTGGTCTCGGCGTTCGGCGTAGGGCATCCTCAGGACCCGGCCGAGTAGTTGCTCCACGTCCTTACCGGAATGGATATTGGCCGCCGAGCAGAAGATGTAGGCAAAAGAACAGTCCCAACCCTCTTTGAGCGCTTCAACGGTAATGATGTATTCCACCTTGCAGCGTCGGTCGAACAGGTCGATCCCGTCCAATTCCCGTTGGCTGCCGGTGGCGATGGCGATCCGTTCCCTCGGGATCAACTCGTTCTCCGTCAGATGCTTAAGCACCACCTCCACCGTCACCTCACGCTCCTTGCTCTCCGCCTGGAAAAGGACGATGGGGCGGATATGGGCGCCATCCCCCTGGGCCAGTTCCTCCAGCTTCTTCCTGGTGAGCACCGCATCCCGGACCGCCTCCTGCCAGTTTTTGTGCTCCTTGAGGATGATGGGAAGCTTGATCATCTCTTCCGCCTTGAGCTCAGCGGCCGAGACCCGAAGGACCACGTTGCTGCCGCTGGTGCGGCTCGTGTCCGGTGTGGCGGTGAACTCGACGATGCATGCGGGGCGGATGCGCTGCAAAACCTCGAAGGTGAGGGAGGTGCGGGCGTTGTGGGCCTCGTCCATGATGACCAGCGGTTTGTGCAGGTGCAGCAGGTTTGCGAAGGAGAACTTGACCTTTCCCCGGTCCGGTCCCTCCTCGATTCGCTCCAGGCCGGGAGTATTCGGTGTAACCCGGGCAAAGTGAGGCTCGTAGTTCTCGTTGTGGGCGTAGATGCGGCGTCCCTCGGTCTTGTCCACGCGGAGCGTCGCTAGGGTGCCGACGATCACGCAGGCCCGCTCGGTCAGGTCCTGGGGCCGGATCGTCTCGACCTCGGCGATGTCGAACACCGACACCCGCCCGTCGAAGGCGTTGTCTATCGCCTCGCGGTATGGGTGATGGGGCTTCTTCAGCGCCTCAAGGGTCTGGGTGCGGATGGTATTGGTCGGCACGAGCCAGAGGACCACCGGAAAGTCCTGCTCCAGGTAACTTGTGGCCGCTGTGGCGACTGTGTGGGCCGCCAGGAAGGTCTTACCACCGCCGGTAGGGATGCGGACGCAGACGTATGGCGCGGTCTCCAGGCCTTCGATAGCGAGGTAGGGACGGGCGGGCGTTTCGGCCGCCTGCATGAGTTCGTCGTAGGCTGCTTTCGGATCACCGGAAAGGCGCGCGGCTTCCAGGTAGCGTTTGAGGGTATCGAGGGTCCGGCGCTGATAGGGCTTCAGTATGAGCATTAGGTCACCGTGCCTTGATGTCGTAAGGAATTTGTCGGAAGGTGATGTTTTCCCGGCGAAGCCGCTCGCTGCTCAGGCGAGAAGTCTCGCCGTAGATCACCTTTGGTCCGTTGTGGGAAGGAAGGATTTCCAGGAGCTTGCCGGTCAGTACGTTGCCGCCGTCCGGCCGCTTGTCGCCGAGGATGCCGTTGAAAAGGAGGTAGTAGGCAACGCCGTTGTGGATGCCAAGAAGGGGCGTTTTCCCACCGCCCTCAGGGAGAGTGGTGGTAGTGAGGGGCGTCAGCGTTTCGCAGAACCAGACATGTGCCGCCAGGGTGCGGAACGTAATCGCCCGATTGATCCGGCCGTACTCGTCGAAGATAGCATCGCCAAGGCGGTAGAATCGGTACCCGCCGCCACTCTGCCAGTTCACCGACTTGGAGATCCCACCCTGTTCCCCTTCGATCACCTTCTTCAGGCGCGGCGCGCAATGGGTCACCGCGTGTTCACCCATTTCGATACCAATGAAACGGCGGCCCATCTTGTGGGCAACGGCGGCAGTGGTGCCTGAGCCGAGGAAGGAATCGAGGACAAGGTCACCGGGCTTTGTGGCAATCTGGATAATGCGCTGCAGGAGTCTTTCCGGTTTTGGAGTGATGAAAATATCTGTGTTATCTGCAAACAGTTCCTTAATCTCGTTTTTAGCTTCGGCATTTTGACCAGCTTCAGCATAAAACCAGATCGTTCCTGGCACCACACCTGCTTTTACTTCTGTGAGAAATGTCTTTTTACGTGGAGCATTTTTCCCGCTTTTCCCCCACCAGATTCTGTTGTCAGCATCCAAAGCCTTGAAATTGTCCTCAGAAACAGACCAATATCGCCCTGGAGGTGGATTAAATTCTTTCCCAGATGGACTGACAACTGTATATGTACCCTTACTGTAAAAATTGCGTGCATGAACAGCGCTATCTAACCAAGGTCCACGAGGGTCGTTATCAGGGTTTTTAAAGCTGGCATTTTGCTTTTCACCACGGGGCAACGGATTAACCTTTAACGTGTCAATGTTTTTACCGTATATCAATAAAAAATCATGCATTTCCGAAAAATGCTTTGCCGTATTCTTGAGGGTATAAACTTTTTCCCAACAAATCGAAGTAATAAAATTTCTTCTTCCAAACACCTCATCCATGATGACCTTTAGGTAATGCCCCTCGTTGTCGTCAATTGAAACCCAGATGCTTCCATCCTCAGCCAGAAGTTCCCTCAGCAGTTCCAGCCGCGGAAAGATCATCGCCAGCCACTGGCTGTGCTCCAGATTGTCATCGTAATGCTCGAAGGCGGAACGGGTGTTGTAGGGGGGGTCGATATAGATGCACTTCACTTGCCCGGCATAATAGGGGAGCAGCGCCTTGAGGGCGTCCAAGTTGTCCCCTTGGATCAGTATGTTCTCCGTCGCCGTTTCACCGGCGGAAAGCTCTGGGACTTCCTCCAGAAGCCGGTATGGGGCGTTCTGCGCCAGTTTCAGATCGTTATCTCTCGTAAGCCAGGTAAGTACAGGCATAAAACTCCTCAGAACGCCAGTAGAGGCGTTATCTACAGAATGCAAACTGCCTTCTTGAGGGAATGACATGCTCTCCGCTCAGACGGCTTATGAATCTTGTTATCTTAAATTATTTTTAATCCATACAGAAACGAAGGTTGCATAATCATTGAATCTAAGCTCGTCTTCGGTTATCCCTGCTGCATCGCATAACTGGGGGAGTTCATCTTTGAAAACTTCATACCTTTCGGCTACCAGTCTGCCGCCTGGGATAGTCGTTCGTTTAGACGCATTTCTAAGCCAATCCGTAACTAATTTGATGCATTCTTCTGGTTTATTCTCATGATGTTTTATGTCTTGACCTGCAATATCAGATATGAATTTCTGATACCTGTATTCTTCAACGTCCATAATTAAGCAAATTTTTTTCCTTTGATCTGGCTTACCATATTTTTTTGCACCCAAAAAAATTCCAAGTTCAAGCGGCATATTGAATCTGGGTAAATTGTTGATTTCGCACAAGTCAGTTCTACTGATATCATGAATTCCATATCGGCATTGCGATATTATCCGTGCAATTTTTTCTATTCTAACTTCAGCTCCATCTTCTTCCTCTAAGGCACACCTAGCTCTAAAGTTGCAGTCAAACACTGAAAATACAATGGCAAGAAAGGTGTCTTTATATTCTTTGTCAAATGGGCAGTTAATAAAGACGTTACTTGCGTAATCTTTGACTGCCATTATTTTTTGCTCCTAGATTTGCTGACGTTCAAAACTGCCGAACGAGCTGCAATCAGAGAAACCTTACCAGTTTTAGCTGGTGATTTAACCTGACTTGCTCTTTGAGATAATGCACTCCCCGCTGCAGTTTTCGAGTCTTTACTAGTCCTTCCATCTTTTAAAGTTTTCGAAGCCGCAGCAGCTGCTTTTGACGAAGTAGTTTTTGAGGGGGCCTTAGTCTGCGCCAGGGCGCTTCCTGCCGCTGTCTTCGATTTTGAAGATGTACTGGGACTCGTTAACGTTTTTGATGCACTTTTAGCCGCTTTTGTACCAGTTACTTTTGACTTTGTCATCTCAGGCCTCCTGTGGATTAACAGTTGCTAGCTCTCGCGCAAAAAAACCAATTGTCCATTTGTCTCGTCATTTTTTTTGTCAAGCTTCCGAATCAGCTCATCTGAAACCGTACCATCCAGGTAACTAATTAAATCTGCCTTGGATATGCAAAGCTCTGACGCTAATTCGTTCAACGAAGTCTTGTCACAAATAAGCTCTAAGGCTTGATTAAATAATGTCGGATACTCTTTTGCCCACTCCTCTCCTTCATTTTTCCGCTGGCCCCTTTGAGTTATGTCTATAAAAGCTCTTCGTACTGAGTGCTGAGATAAAACCCCTAAATTGTAAGCCCTATAAACAAGGGCTTGAATTGACATCTTCCACCTGAACTTTAATTTCGCAAAAGCATCATAATCCCATCGCCTGGGACATTCCAGAATAAATCCTTCTCTTGGTGCCAGAAAGGCCCCGGCAAACCGGTCTGCCTCATTTTCGGTAATTGAGCTTCCAGGCGTGTGCTCCTCATGTAGTATTAAGTGACCGAGTTCATGGGCGGCATCAAACCTTGCCCTGCTGGCAGTTCCCCCGTAAGCGAGCATGATCCATGGGCGGCTCCCATCCCAAACGGAGAACGCATCCACCTCCTCGCAACTATTTAGAATAGGGGTAACGATAATTCCCTTACTTTCAAGCAATCTCGTAATATTAGGGATCGGCCCTAAACCCATCCCCCAGAACTTTCTCAGTTCCATCGCTGCTATTTCAATATCGTCCAAAGATTTTGGCTGAAAATGGAATCCAGAAATCCTCTCTTCCGGAAACACCACTCCTTTCGATTGCAGGAGATCGATTAATTCGATGAAAAAATCACCTATGCGAACGCTCTGCTTTCGTTTGATCTGGCTCACAGCCCGTTTTAAGCGGAAATGGCAGTGACCAAAATTGATATACTTAGTTCTTTCCCTTTTCGCGAAAAAATTGGGAGGGACGGAAAGTGCAAAGGAGATCCGTGTTAATGTCTCCGTGTCGGGCCTGATTACACCTTTTTCAATCTGAGAGATGGCGCTTGGAGTCTTATCCACCTTTATGGCCAACTCTTTCTTGGAAAGTCCTTTCATCTCCCTCGCGAATGTAATCCTTTCAGGATCGATGAGAATGCTCATTTGAGGGGTCCTTTCAATTGCTTGGTTTTGATAATCTAAATATGACCAGTTTAGGGGCCTTGTGATTACCGAAAATTGACCACCCTCGGCATTCCTTCGCTACCATAGTGACCTACCATGGTAATCGAAGGAGAGAGGATGCTCAGGA